>NZ_JAGINM010000025.1 GCF_017876095.1 Azospirillum agricola | reverse complement strand
TCACGCACACCGGCAACCGCGGGGTGGAGCAGCCCGGTAGCTCGTCAGGCTCATAACCTGAAGGCCGCAGGTTCAAATCCTGCCCCCGCAACCAAATCAAAGCCCCTGAAAGCTTCGCTTTCAGGGGCTTTTCCTCGTCTCCAGACAGAAAGGCCGAACCGCCAGCGTCGAATCGCGCGAACACGCATCGGCTGTGGGAAGCGCGATGGTGATGGAAACTCAAGGCGATAAGCTCGCGGAAATTGGGTGTGGTTCACAGCATAGGGGCGTGCCATCCATGAATCAGATCAACGCAATGGTCCCTCAGGAGTTTCTGGAGCGGGTTTCCAGCACGTTGGTGTCGGCCCGCACCGTTGGGCAGCTGACCCACCCTTTGCTGGAGTTGCTGGAACTGATCACCGGATTGGAGAGCACCTATCTGACCCGCATCGACGCGGACGCCGGTGTCCAGACCATCATCTTTTCCCGCAACAGCAAGACGATGCAAATTCCAGAAGGGCTGTCGGTTCCTTGGGACGATACGCTGTGCAAGCGGGCGCTGGACGAAGGGCGTTCCTACACGGAAGACGTTTCCGCCTGCTGGGGGGACTCGGAAGCCGCCCGAAGCCTCGGCATCCGGACCTACGCCAGCACGCCGGTCTATCTCGACGACAACCGGCTGTATGGGACGCTGTGTGCCGCGAGCACGGAGAGCCGGCCTTTTTCACGGGAAGGACGGCAGGTCCTGACGCTCTTCTCGACGCTGATCGCCCAGCACATCCAGCGGGAGCAGCTGCTGGAACAGTTGCAGAAGGCGAACGCGGCGCTGGAGGCGGAATCCTCCACCGATGCCCTGACGGGGCTGCCGAACCGGCGCTTCGCCCTCATGGCGCTGGGGCGCATGTTCACTCTGGCGGAGAGGACGGGGCAGCGGGTGCTGATCGTCTTCATCGATCTCGACGGGTTCAAGAGCATCAACGACACCTATGGGCATGACGCCGGCGATGCGTTCCTCATCGAGGTCGGGCATCGCCTGTCCGGCGGGCTGCGCACCGGTGACGTGCTCGGGCGGCTCGGGGGCGACGAGTTCATCGTCGTCGGTCTGGTGCCGTCGGGCGAGATGGCGGGAGCGTCGGTGGCCGAGGCGACGCGGCGGAGGCTGGCGTCCCTGATCGAAGGCGAGTTCGCTCTCGGCCCGTGCAGCTTCGCGTATCCGGGGGCGAGCTTCGGCGTGCTCCACGCCGACCCCTTCTCGACATCGCCCGAGCAGGCGCTGCGCGACGCCGATGCGCTGATGTATGCCGACAAGCGGGAACGGCGCCGGGAGGTCGATCACTTCCGGGGGCGGATCGCGGAGGTGCGCGAACGCGCGTAGCCTGTCCGGTAGGCGGTGGGACCGGGCGTCAGACCCGGTGTGCCGTCGCCATCAGCCCGCCGATGCCGACGAAGGTGCCGCCGGTGACGCGGTTGAACCAGCGCCCATGGCGGCCGAGCCAGGGGGCGATGCGCTGGGCCATGCCGGCCAGCACCAGTTCGTAACAGAATTCCGTCAGGGCGAAGGTGCCACCGAGAACGGCGAATTGCAGCCAGAAGGATGCGCCCGGAACCATGAACTGGGGCAGGAAGGCGGCGAAGAAGATCATCGCCTTCGGGTTCGACGCGGCGACCAGGAAGCCCTGGGCGAACAGCCGCAGCGGGCTGGCGGCGTGCCTCGCGGTTCCCGCATCGGCGTCGGCGCTGACGGTGGCAGCCGGCGCCCGCCACAAGCGGATGCCGAGATAGACCAGATAGGCGGCGCCGATCCATTTGGCGATGGTGAAGGCGGTTTCGGAGGCAGCAAGCAGCGCGCCCATCCCGGCCAGCGACGCCGCGACCAGCACCAGGAAACCGCAGACGCCGCCGAGCACCGTGAAGACGGTGCGGGCGAAGCCGAAACGCACGCCATGGGTCAGCGACAGCAGGCCGTTCGGTCCCGGCGTCAGCGACAGGCCGATGGCCGCGAGCGCGTAGACGATCCAAAGTTCGAGCGTCACGGCGGTGTCCTCATCCGATGGGCAATGGAAGGGGTTGTAACGCGCACTATGGCACCGGTGCGTCCCGGCTGCCATCCCGCAGCGGGAATTATCGGGCCGCCGGTGTGATTCCGGCCGTCTCGGGGGACGGGACGGCGGCGGCCGTGTCCATCGGTGGGGGCGTCCCCGGCGAGTCGGCGCCGGTCGCGACCAGCCGCCACAGCTCGGTCATCCCGGTGCGGCCGCGCAGGGAACGCCCGCCCTGGCGCACCAGCGGGGCCGCGCCGCCGCCCTTGGCCGCGGTGACGCCGCTGGTCAGGATGATCACCTCCGCCTCGCCCTGGAGGGCGGCGGACAACTCCTCGATGCGCGCCGCGACGTTCACCGTGTCGCCGATGATGGTGTAGTTCATCCGGCTGTCCGAGCCGATGTTGCCGACCACCACCGGGCCGCTGTGCAGCCCGATCCGCATCTGGATCGGCGCCTGCCCGGCGGCGGTCCGGCGGCGGTTGTCGGCGCTCACCGCTTGGTGGATGGCGTGGGCGGCGCGCAGCGCGCGGGCGGCGTGGTCCTCCTGCGCCTCGGGCGCGCCCCAGAAGGCCATCAGCGAATCGCCGATGAACTTGTCCACCGTGCCGCCCTCCGCCTCGATGCAGGCGGCGAGCAGGGTGAAATGCTCGTTCAGCAGGGCGGCGGTGTCGGCGGCGGCCATGCGCTCGGCCATGCGGGAAAAGCCGCGGATGTCGGTGAACATCACCGTCACCTCGCGCTGCACCGAGGCCAACCCGCCTCCCCCGGCG
The DNA here is from genome assembly GCF_017876095.1 of Azospirillum agricola. Classification (GTDB taxonomy): domain Bacteria; phylum Pseudomonadota; class Alphaproteobacteria; order Azospirillales; family Azospirillaceae; genus Azospirillum; species Azospirillum agricola. The sequence continues at coordinate 94,706 of NZ_JAGINM010000025.1, read as the reverse complement.
TCGCCGGGCAGCCCCTCGCGCTGGCGCATCAGCCGCAGCACCAGGGCCTTCGGGACGTAGGTCTCGAACCAGCGCAGGCCGGCGACCATGGCGTTGAAGGCGCTCGCGGCGCGGGCCATCTCGCGCAGACGGGAATCGGGGAGCTCCGGAATGGCGCGGAACTCGAAGGCGCGGACGCGGTCGGCGGCCTCGGCCAGCCGGGCGACCTGCCGGCTGATCTTGCGCCCGACATACAGCGCCACCCCGACCGAGACCAGCAGGATGGCGAGCCCGACCAGCCCGGTCTTGTAGAGCCGCCGGACCTCGCCGTTCATCTCGCTTTCACGGAAACCGATGCCGATGATCCAGTCCTGCTGGCCATAGCCGGACATGGCGCGCATCAGGAACAGGTAGTCGTCGCCCATGACGCTGACGGCCTTGCCCTCGACCCGCTTCTTCAGCGCCTGCACCGGGGTGCCGCTGGTCCACAGCGCCGCCAGGGCCGGGTCGTCGACCTGGTCGGTGCGCGGCAGCGGCGGGCCGTCCGGCTTGTTGGAGAAGTCGAAGCTGCGGCCGACCAGCGCCGGGTGGGCCAGCACATGGGAGTGGTCGTAGAGGACGAAGGCGTTCAGCCCCTGCTCGACATAGAGCAGAGACAGGAAGCGCGACAGGTCGCCGAGCGACACGGCGACCGCGAGCTGCCCCAGATAGCGCCCATCGCGCCGCACCGGCTGGTAGAGCGAGACGAAGCTGTTCGACGCCTCCTTCGACCAGCGCGGATCGACCCAGGTGGCGGCGCTGCGGTTGGGGCCGTCCAGCATTTCCGGCGGGATGTCGGGTTCCCCCTGCATGTCGAAGGGGCCGGCGACCAGCCCGCCGTTCAGCCGCCCGGCCCGCAAGCCGGTCAGGTCGGGGCGCAGGAAGGCGACGCCGGTCACGTCGGGGGCCGCCGCCAGGGCGCCGCGCAGCGTCATGAGCATCGCGTTCGAGTCGGCGGGGTCGAGGTCGGCGCGCTCGATCAGGCCGGCGAGGAAGCGCGCCATGTCACGCGCCGGGTCGAGCTGGTGGCGGACCCGCACCTCGACCCCGGCCAGAGCCAGATCGGCCTTGTCGTTCAGCAGGGCGAAGGTGTTGGTTCCGGCGCTGACCAGCCCCAGCACCAGCACGCTGGCCACCGCCAGCAGCATCAGCGAGCCGAAGCCGGCGACCAGGACCGCCGCTATGGGCAGCCGCAGCCGTTTGCGGGCGGCCCGGCCGGCTCCCGCTCCGGCCGCCATCCTGGCTGCCCGCGCGCTGTCCGCCGGGGGTGCTGTTGGGGCGTCGACCATGGCCGGCAGGGTACCCAGGCGCACCGGCGGGAGCAACCATCGCGCGGCGCGAAATCCGTTATCGTGCGACGCGAAATCTGTGACAGGGAAACCCGTCAGCGGCTTTCGATCAGCTTCACCGCCTGTCCGGGAGTCAGCGGTGCTCCCGGCGGAAGATCGTTGATGATCCGGAACAATTCCTCGGCGTAGGGCTCCTGCGGCATGCGGCGGACGAAGCCCTCGATGCTGTCGCCCGGCTGGACGGCGACGACCCGGAGGCGGCGTGGCTGAAGCTGCGCCGCCTCCTGCCGGGTCAGCCGGTGGAAGCTGTTGGCGGTGGCCTGGAAATCGCGATCGGCGCGCGCCAGCCCCCCGGCCGGGGCCAGGAAGGTGAAGCGATAGAACGTGTCGTTGTCGAAACGGATGGCGACCAGACGGATGTCGGCGGCTTCCCCGCCGGTCTCCCCGCGCGTCACGGCGGTCGCGGCGGGCAGGCCGCCGATGGTGGTCGCCTGGAGGCCCTGGAGACTGGCGCCCTTGCCCCAGACGCGGGCCAGATAATCGGCCGGGTCGCGCACACCACCCGCCGGGCCGCCGTCGAAGGCGAGCGCGGCACCGCTCCTGCTCTTGGCGATGACCTGCTCGGCTCCGTTCAGCAGGCTGTATCCTTCCGGAACCGAAAAGGAAATTCCAAGGCCTGGATGGGCGAAGGTCCGGCCACGGACGAAGCCGTTCTCCGGGCTGTCGCCGTAGATCATGCCGTCGACGGCGGCGAGGTAGGGCTCGCGCGGCCGGACGCCGCCGGGCGGGCGGGCGCGGGCCAGGTCGGCGGCGTGGCGGACTCGGTCCTCGGTCTGCGGATGGCTGGCGAAGAAGTCGAAGCCGCCGTCGGTCCTCCGGCCTTCCCGCAGGCCCGCGTACTGGCTGTCGCGCCGCAGCGTCTCCAGGAAGGTCGCCATGGCGAAGGGATCGTAGCCGGCGCGCTCCAGCGTGGCGACGCCCAGCTCGTCGGCCTCGGTCTCCTGCTCGCGCGAGTAGCTGGCGACCAGCGCGGTGCCGCCGAGCCCGGCGAGCTGGGCAGCCGTTTCGTTGCCGAACAGAAGCCCGGCCCCGGCGGCCAGCAGCCCGGCGATGGTCTCGCGGGTCTGGCGCTGGGCGGAATGATGGGCGGTGACGTGGCCGATCTCGTGGGCCAGCACGCCGGCGACCTCGGCCTCGTCCTTGGCGAGCGCCAGCAGGCCGCGGGTGACGTAGATGTAGCCGCCGGGCAAGGCGAAGGCGTTCACCACCTCGCTGTCCAGCACGGTGAAGGTCCAGGGGTCGCGGGCGCGTTCGGTGGTGGCGGCCAGCCGGCGGCCGAGCTGGTCGACGTAGCCCTGGAGCCGGGCGTCCTTCACGGCGCCGCCGAACTGCGCCAGGATCTTCGGGTGCTCCTGGGCGCCGACGGCCTGCTCGTTTCCGTCGAACAGGCCGGCCTGGGCGGGGGATGGCGGGGCCGCGACCAGCCACAGCGCGGTCAGGCCGGTGGCCAGGATGCTGGCGAGGCAGCGGCGGAGGTTGCGGTTGGGCGGGAAGCTCGGCATACCGGTCAGAACCCCGCCGGCCGGCGGTTGTTCCCACCGACACCGTGGCTCCCGATCGACCGCCATGCGCCGCTTCTGCCTGCTCGCGCTCAGCCTGTTGCTGGCGGCCGCCGCGCCGGTGGAGCGCTGGCGCGTGACCGCTGTTCTCGACGGCGACACGCTGGAGCTGGAGGACGGGCGCCGGATCCGGCTCGCCGGCATCGAGGCCGCCAAGCCGCCGCGCAACGCGCCTTCCGACGAGGAACGGCGCTGGCCGCTGGCCGAGGCGGCGGCGGCGGCCCTGTCGGAGCTGGCGCTCGGCCGGCTGGTGACGACGCACGGCGAGACCGCGCCCGACCGTCACGGCCGGACGATGGCGCATCTGCTGCGCGACGACGGGCTGTGGCTCCAGGCGGAGATGCTGGCGCGCGGCCATGCCCGCGTCCACACGCGGCCGGACGCGCGCGCCTACGCCCGCGAGATGCTGGCGACGGAGGACGGCGCGCGCGGCGCGCGGCGCGGGCTGTGGCGGACCCGCGTCTACGCCGTGCGCGACGCCGATCCCGGAGCGCTGGCCCGCGACCGCGACAGCTTCCAGATCGTCGAGGGGCGCGTACTCCGGGTCTCCAAGACCGGCGGCGAGGCCTATCTCGATTTCGGCGAGGACTGGCGCACCGACGTGACGGTCCACATTTCGCGCCCGGTGATGCGCGATTTCGCCAAGGCCGGCATCGATCCGCTGTCCTACGAGGGGCGGCGCGTCCGCGTTCGCGGCTGGATCGGCCTGCGCAGCGGCCCCATGATCGACATCACGCACCCGGAGCAGATCGAGCGGCTGGAGGGTGGCGCGGCGCCGGCGCGGCCTTCGCCGCCTGTGGATGCCGCCGCGGACGCCGACATCGAAGAGGAGGATTCCGAATGATCGCACGCCTGCTGGCCGCCTGCTGGCTGCTCTTCGCGGCAATGGTCCCGGCCTCGGCCCCGGCATTGGCCGGCGGGCCGGAACTGACCATCGCCGTCGGCGGAATCGAGCGCAGGTTCGACCGCGACGCGCTGCTGGCCCGCCCCGATGCGGTGACGGTGGACATACCGGCCGACGTCGCCTATGGCGGTCCCATGCGCTACCGCGCGGTGCCGCTGGCCAGCCTGATCGGCCTCGACCGTTTTCCGGCCGACGCGGTGCTGGAGGGGGTGGCGAGCGACGGTTTCGCCGCGACCCTGCCGCCCGAGCTGTGCCTGCGAACGGATGACCAGGGGGCGGTCGCCTTCCTGGCGGTGGAGCCGGCCGACCGGCCCTGGCCGCCGCTGCCCGGCAAGACGGTGTCGGCCGGCCCCTTCTATCTGGTCTGGGTGCGGCCGGAGGCGTCGGGCGTCCGCAGCGAGCAGTGGCCCTACCAGCTCGCCCGCCTCGTCAGCGTCGACGACCCGCTGAAGCGCTGGCCGCAACTCGCGGTGGACGCGGCGCTGCCGTCCGACTCGGCCGCCCGCGCCGGGCAGGCGGTGTTCGTCACGCAATGCATGGCCTGCCACCGGCTGAGCGGCGCCGGGAGCGCCGAGGTCGGGCCGGACCTGAACCGGCCGATGAACCCGACCGAGTATCTGACCCCGGCCGGGCTGGCCCGGCTGATCCGCGACCCGCGCTCGGTGCGGAGCTGGCCGGAGCAGCGGATGCCCGGCTTCGACCCGGCGATGCTGAGCGACGCCGACCTGGAGCGGGTGATCGCCTATCTCGGGCACATGGCCGGACGGAAGCTCCCCTAAGCGCCGCCGGCCAGACGGCCGGCCAGGGTTTTCCACTCTGGCGCAAGGCGCGGCCGCTCCTTTACACTCGACCTCCGCATCACAGGACCGACCCCCATGCCCCGCAGCGAATTCTACCCGCCCATCGACCCGTACCAGACTGGCACGCTGGCCGTGGACGGCCTCCACACGGTCTATTGGGAGCAGGCGGGCAACCCGCGCGGCGTGCCGGTGATGTTCCTGCATGGCGGGCCGGGGGCGGGCGCCTCGCCGACCCACCGCCGCTTCTTCGACCCGGCCCATTACCGCATCGTGGTGATGGACCAGCGCGGCGCCGGCCGCTCCACCCCGCTCGGCGAGATCCGTGAGAACACCACCGAACGGCTGGTCGAGGATGTCGAGACGCTGCGCCGCCATCTGGGGATCGAGCGCTGGCACCTGTTCGGCGGCTCCTGGGGCTCGACCCTGGCGCTGGCCTACGCCCAGACCCATCCGGAGCGCTGCCTGGGGCTGATCCTGCGCGGCATCTTCCTGATGCGGAAGAGCGAGATCGACTGGTTCCTCTATTCGATGCGCGTGCTGTTCCCGGAGGCCTGGGCCGCCTTCACCGCCCACATCCCGGAGGGCGAGCGCGGCGACCTGCTGGAGGCCTACTGGAAGCGGCTCGACTCGCCCGACCGGCTGGTGCGGATGGCGGCGGCGCGGGTGTGGAGCGTCTATGAGGGGAGCTGCTCGTCGCTGCTGCCCTCGCCCGAGCTGATCGCCGCCAGCGGCGAGGACACCCACGCGCTGGGGCTGGCGCGGATCGAGGCGCACTATTTCCGCTCCAACCGCTTCGAGCCGGAGGACAAGCTGCTGCGCGACGTCCACCGCATCCGCCACATCCCCGGCATCATCGTGCAAGGGCGCTACGACGTGGTCTGCCCGCCGATTTCGGCCGACGAGCTGCACCGGGCCTGGCCGGAGGCCGATTACCGGATCATCCCCGACGCCGGCCATTCGGCGATGGAGCCGGGCATCCGCGCGGCGCTGGTGCAGGCGACGGAGCGCTTCAAGGAGTACCGTTGACCTCGTTGGCCTGGGCCAGCATCCAGGCGCGGAAGGCGCGCATCGCGGGCGTGACGTGCCGGGACTTCAGCCAGGTCAGCCAATAGGCGCCCAGCGACACCTCGACGGCGAAGGGGCGGACGATCCGCCCCGCCTCCAGCGGGCGGGCGAACATCAGCGGCGGCGCCAGCGCGACGCCGTCGCCCTCGATCGCCGTCTCCACCATCATCCAGGACGAATCGAACACGGTTCCCCGGATCGGCGGCGCCTCCAGCCCGGCCGCCGCGAACCAGCGCGGCCATTCGTCGGAGCGGTAGGAGCGCAGCAGCGTCTCCCCCAGCAGATCGGCCGGGCCGGTCAGCCGCCCGGCGATGGCCGGGGCGCAGAGCGGCGACAGCGGGGCGTCGAACAGCGGCTCCGCGTCCATCCCGTGCCACGCCCCGTCGCCGAAGCGGATGGCGTAATCAAGTCCTTCGGCGGCGATGTCGACCCGGTTGTTGTTGGTCATCAGCCGCAGGTCGATGAAGGGGTGCGCCTCGGTGAACCCGCGCAGGCGCGGCAGCAGCCAGCCGACCGCGAAGGTCCCCACCGCGCCCACCGTCAGCACCTCGCGGACATGCCCGGTCTCGAAACGTTCCAGCAGGTCGCCGATGCGGTCGAAGGAGTCGCGCAGCACCGGCAGCAGCGCCAGCCCCTCGTCGGTCAGGGCGAGGCCGCGCGGCAGGCGGCGGAACAGCACCGCGCCCAGCCGCTGCTCCAGCGTCTTCACCTGATGGCTGACCGCCGCCTGGGTGACGCACAGCTCGATGGCGGCCTTGGTGAAGCTGAGGTGGCGGGCGGAGGCCTCGAAGGCCCGCAGGGCGTTCAGCGGCAGATGGGGGCGGACCATGCTCCGATCCAAATTTTTCTAGGGGCTCGCCCGATTTATCATCGTTTGCCGGTGCACATCCAGCCTCGTATCCCTGTGCCGGGCCACCAACGAGGAGGAAAACGGTGATCGATCGGCGTCAACTCACAAAGGGAATTTGCATCGGGCTGGGGATGGGGGCGCTGGGAGCGCCGCTTGGCGCGCTGGCGGCCGAGGCCACCCGCAAGTCGGCCAAGCCCTTCAGCAGGATCGCCTGCTCGGTGGTGCTCGACGCGGCGTCGGGGGCCGTGCTGTTCCGCGAGGGGCCGTGCGAGACGCGCTTCAGCCCGGCCTCGACCTTCAAGGTTCCGCTGGCGCTGATGGGCTACGATTCCGGCATCCTGGAGGACGAGCACCGTCCGGTCTGGGACTACCGCCCGGAGTTCAACGCCAGCGACCGCGAGAAGAAGACCACCGACCCGACGATCTGGGAACGCGACTCCATTGTCTGGTATTCGCAGGAGATCACGCGCCGGCTCGGCATGAAGCGCTTCCAGGGCTACATCGACCGTTTCGACTACGGCAACCGCGACCTGACCGGCGATCCCGCCAAGAAGGACGGCCTGACCAGGTCCTGGCTGATGTCCTCGCTGGCGGTGTCGCCCGACGAGCAGGCTCAGCTGCTGAAGCGGCTGCTGGACGGCGCCCTGCCGGTGTCGGAGCGGGCGCAGCGGATGACGATGGCGATCCTGCCGCAGTTCGCCGCCGCCGACGGCTGGGCGGTGCGCGGCAAGACCGGCAGCGGCTGGCTGCGCAACGCCTCGGGTGTCAAGGATCCGACCCTCCAACTGGGCTGGTTCGTCGGCTGGGCCGAGCGCGAGGGCCGGCGCGTCGTCTTCGCCCGGCTGGAATCCGGCGCCATCCAGTCCGACAAGTTCGCCGGCATGGTCGTGCGCGAGGCTCTGCTCGCCGGGCTGCCGGGAATGATCACCCGCTGACGGGGATCGGGGACGGGGATCGGGGCCACCAGCGATGTTTGACACGGATGAACACGGATGCCGGCTGCGCCGGCTCACGGATGAACGGGATCAAGGAAAAACAAAATCCGTGTTCATCCGTGGATATCCGTGTTGATCCGTGGCCGACGGCAATCCTCCTCGTGATCCGCGCCCCGTAACGGGCGCTTGCGTTGCGGCGGTCCCGCGCGTATAAGGCGATCCTTCCACGGGCGGCGAGGCTGGACCGCAAGGCCCAGGGCATGCCCAACCGTCCGCTGGAAGTCGACCCTATCCGATAGGAACCCAAAATGCCCAAGCTGAAGACCAAGAGCGGCGCCAAGAAGCGTTTCAAGGTGACCGCGACCGGCAAGGTCCGCGCCCAGGCGGCCTTCAAGCGCCACTGCCTCGAGCAGAAGTCTCCGACCATGAAGCGCAACGCGCGCGGCATGATGACCCTGTGCGACGCCAACGCGCGCACGGTGTTGAAGAACTGGCTGCGCAACGCCTGATACTGGGAAGGATCTGACTTATGGCTCGTGTTAAGCGCGGCGTCACCACGCACGCCCGTCACCGCAAGATTCTGAAGCTCGCCAAGGGCTACCGGGGTCGCAACTCCAAGAACTTCCGCATTGCGATCGAGAAGGTCGAAAAGGCGCTTCGCTACGCCTACCGCGACCGTCGCAACAAGAAGCGCGATTTCCGCGGCCTGTGGATCCAGCGCATCAACGCCGGCGTCCGCCAGTACGGCCTGACCTACTCGCGCTTCATCAACGGCATCAAGCTCGCCGGCATCGAGATCGACCGCAAGGTCCTCTCCGATCTGGCCGCGCGCGAGCCGGAGGCCTTTAAGACCTTGGTGGATCAGGCCCAGGCCGCGCTCGCCTCCAAGGCCGCCGCGTAAGGCTTCCGCGATCGCGCGGACGCTTTCCACAAGGCGCCAGATAAGAAGAAGGGAGCCGGGCCGCTGGGTCCGGCTCCCTTTTTTGTGTTTTTGCTCTTCCGTCCCCACGTTTGCCGGGAACCGCCATGCTCGACGCGCTGAAAGACGAACTCCTGTCGATGGTCAACGCCGCCGCCGATCTGCCGGCGCTGGACGAGGTGCGCGTCAACGCGCTCGGCAAGAAGGGGCGCATCACCGGCTTCATGAAGGAACTCGGCGGCCTCAGCCCCGAGGAGCGCAAGGAGCGCGGCCAGGCGCTGAACGCGCTGAAGGACGAGATCGCCGCCGCCCTCGACGCCCGCAAGGCCGACCTCGCCAGCGCCCATCTGAAGGCGCGGCTGGAGGCGGAACGCGTGGACGTCACCCTGCCGGTCCGTCCGGAGACCGAGGGCCGCATCCACCCGATCAGCCAGACCATGGACGAGATGGTCGCCATCTTCGCCGAGATGGGCTTCGCGGTCGCGGAAGGGCCGGACATCGAGGACGACTTCCACAACTTCACGGCCCTGAACTTCCCGCCCGGCCATCCGGCGCGCGACATGCACGACACCTTCTATCTGCCGGATGCCGGCGACAAGAAGATGCTGCTGCGCACCCACACCAGCCCGGTGCAGGTCCGCACCATGCTGAACCAGAAGCCGCCGATCCGCATCATCGCGCCGGGCCGGACCTACCGGTCCGACTATGACATGACCCACACCCCGATGTTCCACCAGATCGAGGGGCTGGTCATCGACGAGGCGACCAACATGGGGCACCTGAAGGGCTGCCTCGTGGAGTTCTGCCGCGCCTTCTTCGACGTGGACGACCTGCCGCTGCGCTTCCGTCCCAGCTTCTTCCCCTTCACCGAACCCTCGGCGGAGGTCGACATCGGCTGCTCGCGCAAGGGCGGCGAGCTGAAGCTCGGCAATTACGGCGACTGGCTGGAGATCCTCGGCTGCGGCATGGTGCACCCCAACGTGCTGGAGGCCTGCGGCATCGACAGCACGAAGTACCAGGGCTTCGCCTTCGGCATGGGGGTGGAGCGCGTGGCGATGCTGAAATACGGCATCCCCGACCTGCGCACCTTCTTCGAAGCCGACCTGCGCTGGCTGAAGCATTACGGCTTCGTGCCGCTCGACATCCCCAACATCGCCCAAGGCCTGACGCGGTAAGGAGCCAAAGCCATGAAGTTCACGCTGTCCTGGCTGAAGGACCATCTCGACACCGACGCCACGCTCGACCGGATCACCGAGACGCTGACCGCTCTCGGGCTGGAGGTCGAAGGCGTCCACGACCGCTCCAAGGAGCTGGCTCCCTTCCGCGTCGCCCACGTCGTCTCGGCGGAGAAGCACCCGGACGCCGACAAGCTGCGCGTGCTGGTCGTCGACACCGGCACCGAGAAGCTCCAGGTCGTCTGCGGCGCGCCCAACGCGCGCGCCGGCCTGAAGGGCGTCTTCGCCGCCGAGGGCGCCTACATCCCCGGCTCCGACATCACGCTGAAGAAGGGCGTCATCCGCGGCGTCGAATCCAACGGCATGATGTGCTCGAAGCGCGAGCTGAAGCTGTCCGACGAGCATGACGGCATCATCGAGCTGCCCGAGGACGCGCCGGTCGGCGCCAGCTTCGCCGAGTATGCCGGGCTGAACGACCCGGTCATCGACATCAACCTGACGCCCGACCGCGCCGACTGCGCCGGCGTGCGCGGCATCGCCCGCGATCTGGCGGCGGCCGGGCTCGGCAGGTTGAAGCCGCAGACCGGGGGGCGCATCGACGCCACGCCGGTGCCGGGCGCCTTCCCCAGCCCGATCGGCGTGACCATCGAGGCCCCGGACGCCTGCCCGATGTATGTCGGCCGCACCATCCGCGGCGTGAGGAACGGCCCGTCGCCGCAGTGGATGCAGGACAAGCTGACCGCCATCGGCCTGCGCCCGATCTCGGCGCTGGTCGACGTGACCAACTACATCACCTTCGACCTGTCGCGCCCGCTGCATGCCTTCGACGCCGACAAGGTCACGGGCGGCATCGTCGTGCGCATGGCGCGCGAGGGCGAGACGCTGGTCGCGCTGAACGGCAAGGAGTACGCGCTCGACCCCGCCATGACGGTCATCGCCGACCATGAGAAGGCCGAGGCGCTGGCCGGCATCATCGGCGGCGAGGCGTCGGGCTGCACCGAGGCGACCACCACCCTGTTCCTCGAGGCGGCGATCTTCGACACCGTCCGCACCGCGCAGACCGGCCGCCGCCTCGGCGTCGAGTCGGACGCGCGCTACCGGCTGGAACGCGGCGTCGATCCGGCGGCCGTCGTCTCCGGCGTCGAGCGCGCCACCCGCCTGATCCTGGAGATCTGCGGCGGCGAGGCGTCGGAGCTGGTGATCGCCGGCGCCGAGCCGGCGTGGCGGCGCACCCTGACCCTGCGCCCCGGCCGGGTGAAGAGCCTGGGCGGCGTCGATCTGGAGCAGGGCGAACAGGTCCGCATCCTGACCGACCTCGGCTTCACCATCGAGGGCGAGGACGACAACGGCACCCTGCATGTCGGCGTCCCCTCCTGGCGCGCCGACGTCCATGGCGAGGCCGATCTGGTCGAGGAGGTGCTGCGCGTCCACGGCTTCGACGCCATCCCGGCGACGCCGCTGCCGCGCGAGACCGTGCTGGCCCGCCCGGCCCTGACGCTGAGGCAGCGCCGTGTCGCGCTGACCAAGCGCGCGCTGGCGTCGCGCGGCCTGTCGGAGGCGGTGACCTGGTCCTTCCTGGCGTCGCCGGTCGCGGCGCTGTTCGGGGCTGAGAATGAGGGGCTGCGGCTGGTCAACCCGATCAGCAGCGACCTCGACGTCATGCGCCCGTCGATCCTGCCCAACCTGATCCAGGCCGCCGGCCGCAACGCCGACCGTGGCATCGCCGACGTCCGGCTGTTCGAGGTCGGCGCCGCCTTCCGCAGCCCGGCCCCCGACGGCCAGGACACGGTCGCCGCCGGCATCCGCGCCGGCAACGCCGTGCCGCGCCACTGGGCCGAGAAGGCGCGCGTCGTCGACGTCTTCGACGCCAAGGCCGACGCCCTGGCGGTGCTGGAGGCGGCCGGTGCCCCGACCGCCAACCTCCAGGTCACCACCGACGCGCCGGGCTGGTACCACCCCGGCCGTTCGGGGGTGCTGCGGCTCGGCCCCACGGTGATGGCCCGCTTCGGCGAGATCCACCCGTCGGTGCTGGAGACGCTGGGCGTCAAGGGGCCGGTCGTCGGCTTCGAGGTGACGCTCGACGCCATCCCGCTGCCCAAGAAGAAGGGCGGCACCGCCAAGCCGATGGTCCAGCTCTCGGCCTTCCAGCCGGTCGAGCGCGACTTCGCCTTCCTGGTCGGCCGCCAGGTCGAGGCCGACAAGATCCTGCGCGCGGTGAAGGCCGCCGACAAGGCGCTGGTCAAGGACGTCACGGTGTTCGACGTCTACCAGGGGCCCGGCGTCGGCGAGGGGCAGAAGTCCGTCGCGGTGTCCGTCACCTACCAGCCGACCACCGCCACCCTGACCGACGAGGCGATCGAGGCGGTCGGGCAAAAGATTGTCGCGTCGGTGGTAAAGGCGACGGGCGGCTCCTTGCGCGCCTGATCCGTCTATCCATTTGTTTGCAAAAGGCCTCTGCTTCGGCAGGGGCCTTTTTCATGCCGCTTTCAGTTGCATAGTCATCGTTTCTGAGAATGCACGCATATGCAATTTTTCAGAATTGAGAGTCTTCGCCATGAGATTATAAGGGATGATGCTTGAAGTTTTGCGAATTGGCATGAAAGGCGTTTCTGAATCATTGGATTAAAATTTTCAAACCTTTGATATGTTTTTTCTTCCAAACGTACAAATCAGTCAAATCACGAAAAAGCCACAGCCATTGATCTGATTGCTCATCTTTCCTTGTTTTAGCCTAAAAAGTGTCGAATGGATCGGGGGAACCGGACGATGGCGGACGACGCGAAAGAGCGGGCGGCGGGTGATGGTGATTCTCGAGCGGATTTACCGTCTTTGGTTGTCGTGGTGGACGACGACCGGGCGATCGTCGAGGGTCTGTCCCTGCTTCTCGACGGCTGGGGCTACGAGGTGTTGGCGGCCCTGAGCTTCGACGCGCTGGAGCACGCGTTGCCCGGCCTGCACCGTCCGCCGGGGCTGATCATCGCCGACCATTTCCTGCCCGCCGGACGCACCGGGGCAGAGGCGGTCGAGCGGCTGCGCGAATTTACCGGAATCCAGGTGCCCGCGATCATCCTGACCGGCGACACCACGCCCGAGCGCCAGGACGAGGCACGCCAGCACCGCTGCACGCTGCTGCACAAGCCGGTGCAGGTCGCTCCCCTGCGCGACGCGGTGGAGCGGCTGGCCCGCCACTGAGCGCCCCGTCCAAGTCCTGGCCGTGCCGGTGCGGTCAGGACGCCGCCTCAGGACGCCGCCAAGTCCGGCGCGATGATCAGGAAGGCATCGACCACGGCGGGGTCGAAGCGGCTGCCCGCCTGCTTCCGAATTTCGGCGACGGCCCGCTCATGGCCCAGCGCGGCGCGGTAGGGCCGGTCGCGGGTCATCGCGTCGTAGGCGTCGGCCACCGCGACGATGCGGGCGGCGACCGGGATCGACTCCCCGCCCAGCCGGTCGGGATAGCCGGTGCCATCCCAGTTCTCGTGATGCCAGCGCGCCACCTCGGCGCCCAGATGCAGGTGGGTATGCCCCTCGGCCAGACGGCTGGCGCGGTCCAGCAGCAGGGAGCCGGCGATGGTGTGCCGCTGCATGGCGGTGCGCTCCGCCTCGGTCAAGGGGCCCGGTTTGCCCAGTATGGCCGGATCGACGGTGGCGTTGCCGACATCGTGCAGCACCGCGGCCAGCCCGATGATCGCCAGGAAGGCGTCGTCGACGAGGCCGGGGAAGCGGTTCTCCTCCTGGAGGCGCCGGGCGATGCGTTCCGTGATGGTGGCGATGCGCAGCGAGCGGGCGAAACGGGACTCCTCGCCGGCCCCATCGTCCTCCGGCCCGCCGTCCCCCTCCCAGTCCGGCTCCCCGCCCCGCTGGCGCTCGGCCAGATCGGCGAGCGCCGCCAGCGTGCCCTGCTGGGCGCGGTGGAGCTGCTCGTAGAGGTGCAGATTGTCGAAGCCGACGGAAATCCGGCCGCAGAACACCTCGATCAGTTCGCGGTCGAGGTCGGACAGCGGCCGGTCGGAGCGCAGATAGACCACGTTCTCGCGGTCGTTGGGGGTGCGGATGTAGAGGGTGCAGTGGTCGGCGGCGTACTGGTTGGCGTGGCTTTCCAGGCAGGCCACCACCGCCGCCAGGACCGCGGGTTCGACATGCTCGCAGGCCGGCTCGTTGATGACCGTCTCGAAGCGGCCGGACCCGGCCAGCACATACAGCCCGTCGCTGGCGGCGCCCAGCACGGACCCGCGCTGCACGCAGAGGATGGCGTCGGGACCGACGGCCAGCAGGCCGGAGAGTTGCGTCAACACCCCCGCCGCGAACAGCTTCATCGAACGCGCCTGGAACAGGGAGGAGGACGCCTCGATGATTTTCTCCAGGCCGCGGCGGTTGGCCTCGATGGCCATGATGTCCTCGTAGGACCGCAGCGCCGCGACCGTGGTGGTGAAGAGCTGCTGGGCGGTGAGCTGCGTCTTCGCCTTGTAGTCGTTGATGTCGTAGTCGAGGATGACCGCCCGCTCCGGCGCCTGTCCCGGCTGGCCGGTGCGCAGGATGATGCGGACGTGGCGGTTCTTCAGCTCCTCGCGGATGTGGTGGACGAGCTGGAGGCCGGCGTCCTCGGTCTCCATCACCACGTCCAGCAGGATCATGGCGATGTCGGTCTCGCGCGCCAGGATCTCCCGCGCCTCCGCCGCCGAATGGGCGGAGATGAAGTGCGCCGGGCGCCCCTTGTAGGAGAAGTCGGACAGCACGAGCTTGGTGATCGAATGGACCTCCGGCTCGTCGTCGACGATCAGCATCTTCCAGCGGTTGCCGATGCCCGGCGGCGCCGTCCCCGGTTCATCCGTGGAGGAGGCACCGTCCCCATCGTCCAGGAAGAAGAGATCGTCGTCGGCGGCGTCATCGGGGGCAGGCGTGTCGGCGTGGGGCATGACGAACCGTCCGGAGGGCAGGGCCGCAACACAATGGCCGCCAAATCTTAAGGAATCATGGTTTAACGAATCTCAAAACGTGTCCAACTCGATCACCGTGCAATCCAGTCCGCGCTGCGCCAAGGTGCCGCAGGCGGTGTCGACCTGCAAGCGTGTGAAAGGACCGACCCCGATGTCGTAAAGCGTGCGGGCGCCCTTGAAGACCGGCCAGACCATCGGCGGCAGGTCGCGGTAGGCGCTGCCGGGGCCGGCGGTGAACTCCTGCCAGGCGCGCAGCCCCTCGCCGTAGCTGACATACTCGCCGAGCTTGGCGGCGTAGAGCATCCCCGGCTCGATCGGCGGCATGCCGGGCAGCGGGTAGGGGGCGACCACCCCGACCAGCCCGTCCACCGGCGCCGTCGCGCGGGTTCCGGCGGGAAGCGCCAGCGTCGCCTGCCCGCTGGCGACGCTGATGACGCCGACGACGTCGCCCTTGCGCAGGGTGAAGCCGCGCCGCTTCTTGTTGCTGAGGAATTCGGTGGCGCCGACCGGCTTGGCGGCGACGACGTAGCCCTGGGCGGGAGCCTGCGCCGCCTTGTCCCACGCCTCGCGCGGGACGACGGCGGCGGTTCGGCCGCTGGTCGCCGGCTCGGCCGGCTTGCCGGCGGCGGGCCTGGCCGGGCGCGGCCCCTCGCCGCCGACGGCGGGGCGGCCGGTGACCATCAGGGCCGGGTCCAGGCTGTCGGCCGGGACATAGCCGATCGGCTGGCCGCCGATGGCGACCTCGGTCCAGTAGGTGCCGCGCGGCGTGCCCAGCGCGTTCAGCGCCTTGCCCTGCTTCAGGGTCATGACGATGCGGGCATCCTCGTTGGGGCCGATCCGCACCTCGATGTCGCGGTTCAGGATGACCTCGCCGGTCAGCGGGGCGCCGGTGGCGACCGGGCTCTGCGACCGCGCCGGCAAGGACGCGGGCAGGAGCAGGGCAGCCAGCAGGGCGATCCGCGGGAGCGTCGCGCGGCGTCTCATCGCGCGGTCTCCCCCACCAGATCGTGAATGGCGTCGGCCAGCAGCCGGACCGGCTTCGCCAGCTGTCCGGGCGCCCGGTGCAGGGCGATGTGGATGTCGGGCAGCTCCGGAAAGCCGTCGGCCGGGCCGATCCGCCGCAGCGAGGGCGGCACCGTGCACTCCTCCATCGCCGTCACCCCCAGCCCGCCGAGGATGGCGCCGTGCACGGCGACGACGCTCTTGCTGGTGAAGGCGACGCGCCAGTCGCGGCCGATGCGGTCGAGCGCGTCGACGGCGAGGTCGCGCACGACGCAGCCCTTGGGAAACAGCGCCAGCGGCAGGGGATCGCACCGCTCCACCGGCCGTACGCCTGGGCCCGTGGCGGGATCGAGCGGCGGCGCCACCCAGGCGACCGGCTCGCGCCGCACCAATTCGCCGCCGGGGTCGTCGGAGCGGCGGGTGACCAGCGCCAGATCGTAGCGGCCCTTGTCGATCTCGGCGACCAGATCGGGGCTGTTGTCGCAGACCACCTCGACCATCACGTCGGGGTAGCTGGCGTTGAAGCGGGCCAGCACCTCGGGCAGCAGCATGGTGGCGTAGTCGTCGGGCGTGCCGATGCGGACGCTGGCGACGGTGGTGGTCCGGCGCATCAGCGCCATCACCTCGTCGTTCAGGGTCAGCATGCGCCGGGCGTAGGCCAGCAGCACCTCGCCGTCGCGGGTCAGGCGGACGCCGTGGGTGTCGCGCTCGAACACGCGCTTGGCGACGGTGTCCTCCAGCCGGCGGACCTGCTGGCTGACCGCCGCCTGGGTGCGGCCGAGCCGTTCGCCCGCGCGGGTGAAGCTGAGCTGTTCGGCGACGGCGACGAAGGCGCGCAGCAGGTCGGTGTCGAGATTCGCGAGCATGGCCGTGGCACCGGAAGTTGCCTCCCATTCAAGCAGAGGCGCCCCGCCGCCGCAACGGCTGGTCATCACGAATCGTAATGACCTCATAATGCCTATTCGTTTCCAGGGGAATGCGCGCCGCCCCATGTTCCGTCTCCAAGACATCCCCCGAGACCTGCGAGACGATCATGCTGCTGACCATGGCCCTGACCAGCGTGGTGCTGGAGGCCGCCCGCCTCGACCGCCCGCGCGATCCCCCCGCGCGCCCGGCGGCCGGGCGCGAACCCTTCCGGCTGGCCTACGCCCCCGTCATCGTTCCGAAGGGCGTTGCGGGCTGCGTCCCGAACGGCGTCGCCGACGACACGCCGGGCCTTTCCTTCCGCTCCGCCGTCATGCCGGCGCTGGCGGTCCCGGCCCGGGTTTACGGCCGCGTGCTTGTTGAGGACTGAACCGCTCCGTCGTATCGTTCGCGCTCGCGAGGGACAGGCGGCAAGGGGGGCGAGCGATGGCGAAGGTCCATGTCCTGTACACCGGCGGCACCATCGGCTGCGTTCCCGACGCGCAGGGGGCGCTGGCCCCGGTTCCCGGTCCGGAGTTCGAACGGCTCGTGCTCTCGATGCCCGGCCTGTCCGGACACCGGGTGGCCGATCATCCCGGCCTGACCTGGACGATGGGCTGGCTCGACCGGACGCTCGACAGTTCGGCGATGACCCCGGCCGACTGGATCGTCATCGCCCGCCGCATCCTGGACGTCTACGACGAGCATGACGGCTTCGTCGTGCTGCACGGCACCGACAGCATGGCCTACACGGCCTCGGCCCTGTCCTTCCTGCTGCCCGGCCTGTCCAAGCCGGTGATCCTCGGCGGTTCCCAGGTGCCGCTGACCGTCGCGCTCAGCGACGCGCTGCCCAATCTGGTCGGCGCCCTGGCGCTGGCCGGAACCCTGCCGGTGCCGGAGGTCTGCGTCTTCTTCGACACGCGGCTGCTGCGCGGCAACCGGGCGCGGAAAATCGACGCCAACCGCTTCGCCGGCTTCGGGTCGCCCAACTTCCCGCCGCTGGCGACGGTGGGGAGTTTCGTCGACCGGAACAGCGCGCTGTGGCTGCCGATGCCCGGCGAGGACAGCTCGCTGTCGGTGCCGGCGAACCGCGCCGGGCGCCGGGAGGAATTGGACGCCCAGGCGGCGGCGCTGGATGGGTTCTCCGTGCCGATGCTTTGGCTCCATCCGGGCATCCGGGCCTCGACGGTGTCCGCCATGCTGTCGGGCACCGTCCCGGCGGCGAAGGGGCTGGTGCTGCTGGCCTTCGGCGAGGGCAACGGCCCGACCGATCCGGCCTTCCTCGCGGCGCTGGCCGGCGCCGACCGGTCCGGCGTGGTGGTGATGGACAACACCCAGGTCCAGGCCGGCGCGGTGCTGCCCGGCGCCTACGCCACCGGGCTGGGCGCGGTCGGGGCGGTCGGCGCCTATGACATGACGCCCGAGGCGTCCTACGCCAAGCTGGTCTGCCTGCTCGCCGCCGGTCTCGATCCGGTCGCGGTCAAGGGGCTGATGGCGACGCCGATCGCCGGTGAGCTGACCGTCATCGACGCTTGATGGTGGATTCGGGGTTGGCGCGTCGGCACAATGACGGCTGTCCAGCGGTTCCCACAGGGCTTGAGGTGTCTACGGAATGAGCGACGATCCCGATTGCCTGGGCATGTGCGCCATCGACGGCGATGTCTGCACCGGCTGCGGCCGAACTCTCGACCAGATCAACGCCGCACTGGGCGATGACGAGGGTGAAGCGGCGGAGGGCTGAGCGTTCCCCCCGTGCAGCCGGCGATTGCGCAGGCGCCTGGATCCTATTGAAGCCTTGACCGGCGGATAGGGAAGCGCAATATCGGGGGTAGGCGTGCCGGGGGCTCGTATCCTCCGGCACGCCCGCCCGATCTTAGTGCAGAAGGTCAAGCAGACGCTTGACGATCTCCAGCACCAGGATCAGGAGAGTGAGGATTTTGTCCATCCTCTTGCCCTCCGTCAGTGCGGCGCGGGCGGTGGCCGATCCACCGCCCCGACCGCCCCCTCAATCTGACGAAACGGCTCGCCTCCTGCGGGCGAAAAGCGTGGATGTTTTTCGTCCTGGCGCTGTGCCGCCGCTGCGGAACGAGGCTCTCTTACTTGACGGTGCCCGCGCTTCCCGCGCCCGTCGCCGCCGCGCCGCCCGAGGAACTGCCGGAACCGGTGGCGCCCTGACGCTCGTACTGGGCGCGCTGGTCGAGCGCGCTCGGGTCGTGCATGATGACGACGCTGTCGCCGCGCCGCTCGAAGTCGGAGGCGCCGAGCATCAGCGGGCGGTCGTCGTTCGGCCGCTTCAGCGCGATGACCGGCTGGCCGTCGGAACCGGTGGTGACGTCCTGGATGGTGCCGGCGACCGGGCCGCCGTGACGATGGACCACCGGCTTGCCGATCAGGTCGCGCGAGGGCACGAGGTCGCGGGCGCCGGTGTCCATGGTGCCGGCTGCCACGGCCTCGGCCTTGCCGGGGGGCGTGGCGGTCTGGGCCTGGCCCGGCGTGGCCGCCGCCAGCAGCAGAAGGGCCGGGACGGCGGCGGTGAAAAGCGTGCGCATGTCATGCTCCCATGGCGGATGGAACGGGCCGCGCGGTGGCGGCGCTTGTCCACGCATTGACACGCCAGCGCCCGATTCGTTGCATGCGGGCGGCGTTTTTCCCTCGAAAAGCTCAGCCGCGCGTGCGGTTGCGCGGCCCACCGCGTCCGGTCGGCTTCGTCTTGAGCTCACCCAAGCCATGGGCCTGAAAATAATCGGCGAGGGCCGATGTCAGCACCCCTTGTATGGACCCGCGCGCGGGGTCGCCGCTCATCTTCAGGGCGAGGGCATGCTCATGGACAACGCGCCAGTCGTCACGTTCGAGCTTCACGGTCAGGGCAACAAGGTCTTCCGCCATGCGGAGACGATGCATCAGCGAATTTTCGAAAGCAATTAATTAGCTTAATAAGTAAATACGTATAACTAAAAGATAGTAAATATCAAACTACGTAGTTATGAAGAATGCACACGCTGTGGTAAACCCACCCATCGCTTGAAGGAGGCGCTGCATGGTGAACCGCGTGTTGACCCTCGACGGCACGCCCGTCACGGTGAATCTGGAGCCGGTCTACTGGGAACTGCTCCAGGCTCGGAGCGCGCGGGACGGGCTGTCGGCGGACCGCTACGTCGAACGGAATGCGCCGACCCGCAACCCGGCGGCCCTGGCCCGCTGGGTTCGAACCACCTGCGTCAACGATCTGCGGGAACGGGTGGAGAGGATGCGGAACCGACTCGACCGGCGGGGCGGCGCGACGCGATAAGAGCGCCGAACAGAATTCCGTTTTCGCCATCGGTGCCCAATGGAACCGTCATCCCCGCGAAGGCGGGGATCCAGGCTTTTCCCATTGGTTCCGCTCGGAAAACTCTGGATCCCCGCCTTCGCGGGGATGACGTGTCGAGAGACGACTCAAGCTTCTGTTCGGCGCTCTAAGTCCGTCCGGTCCGAAGAAGGGCCGGAAAAGCGGTGGGTGGGGGGTGGGCACGCCGGTCGCGACGCACCGTCCCCACCCACGCTTCCTCAGCGACGGGGGATCAGCGGTGACGCTCGATCCGCTGCGTCTCGACCTCGGTCCGGCGGACGGTGTCGCGGATGACTTCCTGGCGTTCCTGGCTGTCCTTGGTGATCTCGACCTCGCCGATCAGGCGGGCGGCCTTGCGGATCTCGGCCTCTTCCGAGACGCCGGTCACTTCGACAGTCCGCTCCTGGAAGGCGGCCTCGGCCTCCTCCGGGCTGAGGTCGCGGTCGGCGTCGCGGCGGCGGGCCTGGACCGTCTCGTCCTTCAGGGTCACGGTCTTGTGGACCGGGCGCTCGGTGACCGTGCTGCGGGCGCGGACGCCGGTGGTCACGCTCGTCTTCGCCACGTCGATGCTCTCCTCGGCTTCGGGCAGGACCAGCCGTTCCTCGTCCGGGCCGTCGAAGACGTCGGTCCCTTCCGCGCCGTTCTCCGTCATGATTTCAACAACCGCCTCGGTCCGGTCGGCGGACACCCGCGCGGTGACGATCAAGGCCCGCCGCTCCAGAGAGCCGGCGAGGGCCTGGATGTCCGCATCGTCGATTTCCAGGCCGGACAGCGCGGCCCGCAGATCGGCCGCCGTCCCATCGCCGCCGGAGCCGAAAACCCGGATGTCCGCCCCGCTGTCGCCGAGGGCGTGAAGCGCCGTCCGGGCCTGCTGGGCGGTGGTGGCGGCGGCGGTGGCGTCGGTGAAAAGACCGATGATCGTCGTCATGGCTGTTCTCCTGAGGGCGGGGACGGGCGCGGCGGCCGCGCCGTCACGGGTGTCGTCGTCGGTGTCGTGATTGGTGTCGTCGTTGGTGTGGTGGTGGGCTTTGATGGCGGTGCCGTCGGCGGCGATGGCCTCGATCTCGGCCCGTTCGCGGCGCACGGGAACGGCGGTGCGCAGGGGGCGGATGGAGGATCGCCGGGTCACATGGATTTCCTCGACCAGCCGCAGTCGGGTCTCGATGACGGCGACCTCCTCGACGATGGGGATGATCGTCGTGTCGCCCTCCTGGCGCTGGCGGGGAGCCTCGTCGATCCAGCGGCCGGCCGGGACGCGGCGGACGGTGACCTCCTGGGTCCTCACCGTTTCGTCGATGTCCTGGAAGGTTTCCTGGACCGTCTTGCGCACCCGCACGCCGCCGGAGGCGCGGGCGGTCTTGTGGACGGTCGCGATTTCTTCGGCAAGGGGAACGATCACCCGTTCCCCGGTCGATCCGGTTTCCATGATGGTCCCTGCCACGATGATGGTCGGAAGCGTCGGCGGGGGCGGCGCCGCGGCGCCCGCATCCCTGCACCCGAGAACAGGGCGTCCGGACTTTCATCTCGCAGATGCGAAAGGGTTATGGATTTTCTTTTGCGCTTGCACACAAACAAAAAAGGCGGGCCGAAGCCCGCCTTCCCGTCATCCGATCATCCCCATCCGGTCATTCGTCGCCCATCTTGAGCGCGGCGATGAAGGCGCTCTGCGGGATCTCCACCTGGCCGAACTGGCGCATGCGCTTCTTGCCTTCCTTCTGCTTGTCCAGCAGCTTGCGCTTGCGGCTGATGTCGCCGCCGTAGCACTTGGCCAGCACGTCCTTGCGCATGGCGCTGATGGTCTCGCGGGCGATGACCCGGCCGCCGATGGCGGCCTGCACCGCGATCTTGAAGAGCTGGCGCGGGATCAGCTCCTTCAGCCGCTCGCAGAGCTGGCGGCCGCGCCGCTCGGCCTGGCTGCGGTGGACGATCATCGACAGGGCGTCGACCGGCTCGGCGTTGACCATGATCGCCAGCTTCACGAGGTCGCCTTCCTCGTAGCTGTCCATCTGGTAGTCGAAGCTGGCGTAGCCTCGGCTGATCGACTTCAGCCGGTCGTAGAAGTCGAAGACCACCTCGTTCAGCGGCAGGCGGTAGACCAGCATGGCGCGGGCGCCGGCGTAGGTCAGCTCGATCTGCTGGCCGCGACGCTCGGTGCAGAGCTGGAGGATGCCGCCGAGATACTCGTCGGGCAGCATGATGGTCGCCTTGATCCACGGCTCGTCGATGTGGTCGATCTTGACCACGTCGGGCATGTCGGCCGGGTTGTGCAGATCCTGCACCGTCCCGTCGGTCATGGTCAGCTTGTAGACCACCGAGGGGGCGGTGGTGATCAGGTCGAGGTTGAACTCGCGCTCCAGCCGCTCCTGGATGATCTCCAGATGCAGCAGCCCGAGGAAGCCGCAGCGGAAGCCGAAGCCCAGCGCCGCCGAGGTCTCGGCCTCGTAATGGAAGCTGGCATCGTTCAGCTTCAGCTTGCCCAAGGAATCGCGCAGCCGCTCGAAATCGGCGGCGTCGACCGGGAACAGGCCGCACCACACCACGGGCACCGACGGCTTGAAGCCGGCCAGCGGCTCGGCGGCGGGCTTGCGCTCCTCGGTGATGGTGTCGCCGACCTTGGTCTGGGTGATGTCCTTGATCGCGGCGGTGATGAAGCCCATCTCGCCGGGCCGCAGCTCGCCGGTCAGCAGCGCCTTCGGCGTGAAGACGCCGACGCGCTCGACGTCGTGGGAGCTGCCGGCCGCCATGAAGCGGACCTTCTGGTTCACCTTGAGGACGCCGTCGACCACGCGCACCAGAATGACGACGCCGAGGTAGGGGTCGTACCAGGAATCGACCAGCAGCGCCTTCAGCGGGGCGTCGGCGTCGCCCTTGGGCGCCGGCAGGCGCTTGACGACGGCCTCCAGCACGGCGGCGATGTTCAGGCCGGTCTTGGCCGAGATCTCCACCGCGTCGGTCGCGTCCAGCCCGATCACGTCCTCGATCTGCTGCTTGATGCGGTCCGGCTCGGCGGCGGGCAGGTCGATCTTGTTGAGGACCGGGATGATCTCGTGGTTGTTGTCGATCGCCTGATAGACGTTGGCGAGCGTCTGCGCCTCGACCCCCTGGGAGGCGTCGACCACCAGGATCGAGCCCTCGCAGGCCGACAAGGACCGGCTGACCTCGTAGGCGAAGTCGACGTGGCCGGGGGTGTCCATCAGGTTCAGGGTGTACTGCTTGCCGTCCTCGGCCTTGTAGAGCAGGCGGACGGTCTGGGCCTTGATGGTGATCCCGCGCTCGCGCTCGATGTCCATGCTGTCGAGCACCTGCTCGCGCATCTCGCGCGCGTCGAGGCCGCCGCACTGCTGGATCAACCGGTCGGCAAGCGTCGACTTGCCGTGGTCGATGTGGGCGATGATCGAGAAATTGCGGATGTGCGAGAGGTCAGTCATCGGGGCCCGGGACTTTAAGAGTTTGCCGGGGAACATAGGGCGGACGCGGGATGGGCGCAACGATGGTGTGTACGGGCGGGGTGCGCTTCGGCACGGCCATACGGATATGCGGGAGAAGAAGGGACGGGCAGAGCCGGCGGTCATCCCCGTTCATCTGTGTCTATCTGTGTTCATCTGTGTCAAACAAAACAGCCGTCCCGGACAGGTTCTGGTCGGGCAGGAGAATTTTAGACACAGATGAACACAGATGAACGGCATGATTGATCGTGGCTTGGCGGTCGATTCTTCAATTCGTTACGAATTGCCGGCGATGCTCCGGTACAGCTCCATGTATTCCTCCGCCGGGCCGTGCCAGCCGAAGTCCCTCGTCATGGCGCGGCGCTGCATGGCCTGCCAGCGCTCCGGCTTGCGGTAGAGGTTCATCGCCCGGCGCAGCGACCACAGCAGTTCCTGGGCGCTGGCGTTGACGAACTGGAAGCCGGTGGCGCTACCGTCGTTGCTGGCCGCCGGGTTGGCGTCGATCACCGTGTCGGCGAGACCGCCGGTGCGGCGGACCAGCGGCAGCGTGCCGTACTTCAGCGCGTACATCTGGGTCAGGCCGCAGGGCTCCGACCGCGACGGCACCAGGAACAGGTCGGAGCCCGCCTGGATGCGGTGCGACAGCGGCTCGTCGTAGCCGATGCGGACGCCGACCGAATGGGAGTGCCATTGCGCGAGGTGGCGGAAACCGGCTTCGCTCGCCGCGTCGCCGCTTCCCAGCACCACGAGCTGCCCGCCCCAGGCGACCCATTGCGCCGCCGCCTCCAGCACCAAATCCAACCCCTTGTGCCAGGTCAGCCGGCTGACCACGGCGGCGAGCGGCGCGTCGGGGCGGCGCTCCAGACCGAAGGCGGATTGCAGGTCGGCCTTGCAGGCGTCTTTCCCGCCGAGATCGTCGGGGGTGTAGCGGGCGGCGATGTGCGGGTCGCGCGACGGGTCCCAGATGCCGTAATCGACGCCGTTCAGGATCCCGGTCAGGTCGTCGGAGCGGGTGGCGAGCAGCCCCTGCAACCCGGTGCCGTGCTCGGGAGTCTGGATCTCGTGGGCGTAGGTCGGGCTGACCGTGGTCAGGCGGTCGGCGTAGTAGCAACCGGCCTTCAGGTAGCCGATGTTGCCGTAATACTCGACGCCGTCGACGCGGAAGGCGGCGGAGGGCAGGCCGAGGTCGCCCATCATCCACGGCCCGACAAGGCCCTGGTAGGCGATGTTGTGGATGGTCAGCGCGGTGCCGGGGCGGAAGGGGCCGGCGAAGCGGTCGGGGCGCAGCGCGAGGTAGGCGGGGATCAGCCCGGCCTGCCAGTCGTGCCCGTGCAGCACGTCGGGCCGCCACCAGGGATCGTAGCTGTCCTCGGCGGCGAAGCCGGCGGCGGCCCAGGCGAGCGCCGCGAAGCGCAGGGCGTTGTCCGGCCAGTCCTGTCCGTCCGGCCCCAGATAGGGGTTGCCGGGACGGTTGTAGTGCGACGGCGCGTCCAGCGCGTAGGCCATCACCCCGTCCGCCGTGCGGCCGATCAGCAGCCGGGCGCGGTCGCAGCCGGGCAGGTCGGTGATCAGGTCGCCGACCTCGTGCAGGTTCGACAGGCCGTTCAGCACCGCCGGATAGCCGGGCAGCAGCAGGCGGACGTCGGCCCCGGCGGCGTTCAGCGCCGGCGGCAGGGCGGCGGACACGTCCGCCAGCCCCCCCGTCTTGACCAGCGGGTAGCATTCGGACGTGACGTAGAGGACGCGCATCGGGGAGGCACTCGGCGGCGGGAGGGAAGCGGCCGGGAAGGCCGCACCCTTATAGCGCCATTCCCGCGCGGGCGGGAATGGCGGGAGGACGGAAAAGCGAAGGGGAGCTCACTCCTTCGGCAGCGCCTCGATCATCTCGCGGGTGATCAGCACGACACCGCCCTCGCTGCGGAAGAAGCGCTTGGCGTCCAGCTCGGCGTCCTCGCCGACGACCAGCCCGTTGGGGATGTTGACCCCGCGGTCGATGACCACCTTCTTCAGGCGGCAATGGCGGCCGATGTCGCACTCCGGCAGCACCACCGCCTCGTGCAGCTCGCTGTAGGAGTTGACGCGCACCGAGCTGAACAGCAGCGAGCGCCGCACCGTCGAGCCGGAGATGATGCAGCCGCCCGAGACCAGCGAATCCACGGCCATGCCGCGGCGGTCCTCGTCGTCGAAGACGAACTTGGCGGGGGGAAGCTGCTCCTGGTAGGTGAAGATCGGCCAGTCGCGGTTGTACATGTTCAACTGCGGCGTGACGTGGCAGAGGTCGAGGTTGGCCTCCCAATAGGCGTCGATGGTGCCGACGTCGCGCCAGTAGGGCACGTCGTCCGGTGCGTCGATCACCGCGCTGTCGGCGTAGTTGTGCGCCATGATGCGGGCGCCGCTCTTGACCAGATGCGGGATGATGTCCTTGCCGAAATCGCGGCTCGACCCCGGCGTCGCGACGTCGCGCTCCAGCTGGTCGTAGAGGAACTGGGCGTTGAAGACGTAGATGCCCATGCTGGCCAGCGCCATGTCGGGCTTGCCCGGCATCGGCGGCGGGTCGGCCGGCTTCTCGACGAAATCGATGATGCGGCGCTCCTCGTCGACGTGCATGACGCCGAAGCCGGTCGCCTGCTCGCGCGGGACCTCGACGCAGGGCACCGTCACGTCGGCCTGCCGGGCGATGTGGTCGAGCAGCAGCGCGCCGTAATCCATCTTGTAGATGTGGTCGCCGGCCAGGATCAGGACATATTCCGGCTCGTGGTCGCGCAGGATGTCGAGGTTCTGGTACACCGCGTCGGCGGTGCCCTGGTACCAGGAGGTCTCGTCGATGCGCTGCTGCGCCGGCAGCAGGTCGCAGAACTCGTTCATCTCGCCGCGGAAGAAGTTCCAGCCGCGTTGCAGGTGGCGCAGCAGGCTGTGCGACTTGTACTGGGTGATCACGCCGATGCGGCGGAAGCCGGAATTCACGCAGTTCGACAGGGCGAAGTCGATGATGCGGAACTTGCCGCCGAAATAGGTCGCCGGCTTGGCGCGGCGGTCGGTCAGTTGTTTCAGACGGCTGCCCCGTCCCCCGGCCAGCACCAGCGCCACCGCGCGGCGCGGCGCCAGACGCAGATCCCGTTTGTCGAGCATGGCCGACACTCCCCCTGCCTTATTCGTCTTGAGGCCGTTCTTGGTGCCACCGGTCGTGTGCGAACGACCGCATGGGGCAACGACGGTGCCACATCTGCGCCGCCCGGCCAATAGGCGCAGCGGACGGTGGGCGCATAGACCGCAGCTCCGGACAGGTCCTAGATCGAATGGTTTCCCGGCGGCCGTCTGCGCAAGAGTGCGGCGCACCAAATGCCTATTTTTTGCCCATCCGCTGAAAAAGAAGCCTGACCGGGACGCGACGTGGCGCAGCGGCGGTGTTTCAAGGATCAAAAACCCGAAAATTGCTTTCCTTTGGCCAGAGCGATGCCTGCCTTTTTTCTGGGCAAAGCAGCCCCGCGACTCGAAAGGGGATGCCCGATCGGGGGGCCGGGGCTTCGACAACCCTGACGATTCCCCGCCATTTTCGGCTGGCACGCTTCTTGTAGAGGTTGGGACGTCCTTGGTCCCGTCCGCCGCCCCGTCTTCGCCGGGGACGGGGCGACCGGGACGGGGTCGCCCCTCGCGGCGTCCATTCGGCAAGGCTTCGGATGGACGCCGCGAGGGGCGGGAGCGATTTTGAAGAAATGAGGAGCCTCGATGAACCGTCTGTTCCTTCTGGCCGCACCCATGATGGCGGTTGCCCTGGGCCTGGTGGCCGGCGTGCCCACCGACGCCCTCGCCCAGGACGCGGCCGCCGCCGCGCCGGCACCGACGCTCAGCCCCGGTGACACCGCCTGGATGCTGATGTCGACGGTCCTGGTCCTGTTCATGACCATTCCGGGTCTGGCCCTGTTCTACGGCGGCATGGTCCGCAAGATGAACGTGCTGTCCACGGTCATGCAGAGCTTCGCGATCTGCTGCCTGATGTCGATCCTGTGGATCGTCGCCGGCTACAGCATCGCCTTCACCGAGGGCACCCCGTATTTCGGCGGCCTCAGCAAGGTGCTGCTGAACGGCCTGACCAAGGACAGCCTGACCGGCGTGATCCCGGAGACGGTCTTCATCACCTTCCAGATGACCTTCGCCATCATCACCCCGGCGCTCATCACCGGCGCCTTCGCCGACCGCATGAAGTTCTCCTCCATGCTGGTGTTCATGACCGTCTGGTCGCTGCTGGTCTACGCGCCGATCACCCACTGGGTCTGGGGTCCGGGCGGCTATCTGGCGGGCGACGGCGTGCTCGACTACGCCGGCGGCACCGTGGTGCACATCAACGCTGGCGTCGCCGGTCTGGTCGCCGCCATCGTGCTCGGCAAGCGCAAGGGCTACCCGAAGGAGAACTTCGCTCCGCACAACCTCGTGCTGAGCCTCGTCGGCGCCGCCATGCTGTGGGTCGGCTGGTTCGGCTTCAACGCCGGTTCGGCCGCCGCCGCCGACGGCCGTGCGGGCATGGCCATGCTGGTCACGCAGATCGCCGCCTCCGCCGCCGCTCTCAGCTGGCTGTTCGCCGAGTGGGTCATCAAGGGCAAGCCCTCGGTGCTGGGCATCATCTCGGGCGCCGTCGCCGGTCTGGTCGCCATCACCCCGGCCTCGGGCTTCGTCGGTCCGATGGGCGCGCTGGTCATCGGCGTGGTCGCCGGCATCGTCTGCTACTGGGGCGCCACCGGCCTGAAGCGCGCTCTCGGCTATGACGACTCGCTGGACGCTTTCGGCGTGCACGGCATCGGCGGCATCGTCGGCGCCGTCCTGACCGGCGTCTTCGCCCAGGAAGCCATCGGCGGCACCGCCGGTCTGCTGGAAGGCAACGCCGGCCAGGTCGTGACGCAGCTCTACGGCATCGTCGCCACCATCGTGTACTCGGGCATCGCCAGCTTCATCATCCTGAAGGTGATCGACGTGGTGATGGGCCTGCGCGTCGACGAGGACGTCGAGCGCGACGGTCTCGACCTCGCCCTGCACGGCGAGAGCATCCACTAAGCCCGCAAGGCTTGGACGGACGAAAGGCCGCCGGGGCTTCCCCCGGCGGCCTTTCGCTTTTGGGCCTTGGGATTTTCGGGATCGGCCGTCAGCGGCGCAGGTGCATCTTTCCCACCCCGCCCAGGGCCTTGAAGAGCTGCTGGAACTGCACGAGAAAGGCGTCCCAGGTGACGCCGGCGGTCGCGGCGACGGCGGCGTGGATCTCCCCCAGCGTCGTCCGGCCGTCCGCCCGCGCCAGGATCGGACCGGCGAGGCGGGGCAGGGGAAGCGCCACGAAGACGCCCTGCAACTCCACCTCCAGGCTGCCGCCGGGCGGCATGGACCTGGCGAGCGCCGCGCCGTCGAGGTCGCGCAGCACCGGCACGACGTCGGGCCCGTCGGGCCGGGCGATCGCTCCGGCGAGGTCGGCCGGGCGCAGCAGATAGGCGATGTGCTTGGTCATGCCGCCGGTGATCCGCTCGGTCCAGGCCGCGCGCTCCAGCCAGGACATCCCGTCGAGCCGCTTGAGGATGCGCGGATCCTTGATCCAGGTCGCGGGCTCGTAGCGCGCCGGGTCGATCAGCGCGCCGACGGCGAGCCCGGCGCTGTCGGCCAGGGCAGCCAGCTCGCCGACGCTGTAGGGCCGGTCGCAGGAATGCAGCAGCAAATCGTAGAGGTTGGCGTCGGCCTGCCGGTGGTCGCCGACGAAGGGGTTGTTGAGCAGCCAGTTGGAGGCCGGCAGATGCTGGATCAGCCGGCGGGCCAGCGCCACCTTCTCCGCGGGTGGCAGACCCTCGGTCATGCCGCGCAGCGCCTCCTGCATCGGGTAGACGCCGGTGCGGCCGAGCGGCGCGTAGACCATCATGCCGATCCCGCCGCCCGGCGCCAGCGCGCCCGCCAGCGAGCGCAGCCCCGCCGCCGGATCGTCCAGATGGTGCAGCACGCCGCAGCAGTCGATGTAGTCGAACGGCCCGAGGCCATCCAGTTCCAGCAGGGAGCCGCGCCGGAACGCGATGTTGGTCAGGCCGCGCGCCGCCGCCCGCGCCTCGGCGATGGCGCGGCTGGCGTCGGACAGGTCGAGGTAGGTGACGTGGCCGGCGTCGCCGGCGTCGGCGAGCTGCTGGGCCAGCATGATCGCGCCGTCGCCGGTGCCGCCGCCGGCGACCAGCGCGCGCAGCGGCCGCGAGCGGTCGAGCCGTCCGCCGAAGACGTAATGGACAACCTCGTCGAGATGGCTGGGCGAGCCGGTGATCAGGCGCTTCTTCTCGTCGGCCGGGTCGCGCGCCGGGTAGGGGTAGGCCTCGTACTGGGCGCGCAGGTCGTCGATGCTCATGGGCGGAGGCTCGCGGGAGGGGGCGGACGGGTGGGACCTTAGCACCCGTCCCGGCTGGTTGGCAGTCCTGGCGCCGTGTCGTGTGGGACGAGACATGCAAGGAAGACACGGATGGATCGGATGAACACGGATGACGGTGGCCCATCCGCGATCGGTGCGCGGGCGAAGCCCGCATCCGTGTTCATCCGTGTCCTTCGACGCCTGGGATTGGTGGAGGCCGCTCCCGTCCAGCGTCAGCCTTACCCCAGCGGCACGCAGATCCGCGTCAGCCACTCCTCCGGCGGCAGGCCGCGCGGGTCGTTGAGATATTCCTCGTAGCAGGGCTGGTCGGCCGGGACATGGCCGCTGGCCGGGAGCCAGTCGCGGTAGAGGCGGCGGTAGACTCCCCCAAGCTCCGCGTAGGGACCCTTATGGACGAGGACGGCGTAGCGGCCGGCGGGAAGCGTCACCGAGCGCGCTCCGCCGTCGGCTATCCGGTCGGGGGCCGTCACCAGCCCGGCGAAGGAGCGCAGCGCCTCCGGGGCCACCGATTCCGGATCGTCGTAATAGATGGCGGCGCTGCGCGCGCCCGGCCCGATCAGGCCGCGCCCGGCCGCCCAGGCGAGCATGCGGTCGAAGGCGGCGCTGATCTCCATATAGGGGCCGCGGTGGTCAAAGCCGGTCAGGTGGAGCGCCGGCTGGTTCTCGATGGTGACGGTCTGCATGGCATCCTCCGTTCTGGTGTGGGGCCAGGCGAACGGCGTCAGATGCCCCCGGCGGCGGTAGGCGGCCGGGGGAACGCCGTAGACCTGGGTGAAGGCGCGCGTGAAGGCCGCAACGCTGCCATAGCCGGCCCGCCGGGCGATGCCGGTGATCCCTGTCCCCCGGCCCTGGACCAGTTCCCCCGCCGCGCGGTGCAGGCGCTGGCGGCGCAGGGTGTCCGCCACCGTCTCCCCAGTCATCGCCCGGTAGATGCGGTGGAAGTGGTAGGGCGAGAAGCAGGCGATTTCCGACAGCCGCTCCAGGTCCAGCGGGTCGTCGAGATGGGCGGGGATGTGCGCCGCCACCCGTTCGATCCGCCGTCCATAGTCCAGCCGCGTGTCGGGTTTGGCCGGCCCGCCGGCCGATGTCATGCTCGTCAGCGTCGTGCTCATCGTCGGGCGCCTCCAGTCCCGCGACCCTATCCCGGTCCGGCTTGATCGCGCTTGCGGAGTTCCGGAGAGGGCCGAAGTGCCGTGGGGACGTTGCCGTCAGGACGCTGCCGTCAGGACGCCGCCGGCCAGTTCCCGGCGGCGCGGATCGTCCCGACCTCCAGCCCGGCGCGGTTGGTGATCGGCGTCGCCAGCAGGCCGGCGGCGCGCTTCCACTGCTCCTCGGTCAGCGCGTTGGTCGAGCGGATCAGCGCCGCCAGCGCCACCTCGCGGGCGCGGGCGCCGCCGTCCTCGATCTTCAGCGCGATGCCGATTCCGGACTGGGGAAACACGACGCAGCCGACGCCCTCGGCACCGCCCTTGACCAGGACGCGGCCGTCCGACGCCTGCATCATCGCGGTGTCGAAGGTGTCCTTGCCGCTGATCAGGTAGGGATGCGCGCCCCAGGCGGCGGCGATGCGGGTCACCGCCTCGGCCCGCGCGTCGGGCAGGTCGACCGGATCGGCGATGCGCGCCATGGCGTAGGCGATGGCGCCGAGCGGGATGCCGATGGTCGGAATCGAGCAACCGTCGACGCCCCACGGGGCCCGCGACAGATCCTGCCCGGTCATCTGCTCCATCACGCCGAGGATTCGCTGCTGCACCGGGTGGTCGAAGCGGACATAGCCCCTGGTCGGCTCGCCCTTGTGGCGGGCGGTGGTCAGGAAGCCGGCGTGCTTGCCCGAGCAGTTGTTGTGGAAGGCGGTCGGCGCCTCGCCGGCGCGGACCAGGGCGGCGGCGGTGTCGGGGTCGTAGGGGATCTGCGCCCCGCACTCGTAGTCGTCGACGCTCAACCCGACGCGGGCGATCCAGGCCGCGACCCGGCTGGTGTGCGCGACCTCGCCGTTGTGCGAGGAGCAGGCGAGCGCCAGCTCCTCGTCGCCCAGCCCGAAGGCGTCGAGCGCCCCGCTCTCCACCAGCGGAATCGCCTGGAGCGACTTGATGGCCGAGCGCGGGTAGACCGGCGCGTCGATGTCGCCCCAGCGGGCCAGCACATGGCCGGCGGCGTCGACGATGCAGGCGCGGGCGCGGTGGACGGATTCCACCATGGCGCCGCGCGTCACCTCGACGACGATGGGGCTTTCGGCCGGGCCCGACAGGTCGGCGGCGCCGGTGGCGGGATGGGTATGGTCATGGTCGTGGCCGTGGGCATGCCCGTGGTCGTGGCCGCCGCAGCAGGAGGAATGATCGTGGGTCATGGCGGCAAGCTTGCCTCCGCCGGTCCCGCGAGGCAAGCTCCCGCCCGCCCTATCCTTACCTCTGTTGCACGGTTCCCTTCATGCGCGGCTATTTCGCCATCGGCGTCGAACGCATCAGCAAGCCCGGCAATGTCGGCAACCTGATGCGCACCGCCCACGCCTTCGGCGCCTCCTTCTTCTTCGCCATCGACCCGGAGCCCGACCTGCGGGAAACCAAGCTGGTCGACACCTCGGGCGCGACGATGCACCTGCCGCTCTACGTTCACGA
The DNA here is from genome assembly GCF_017876095.1 of Azospirillum agricola. Taxonomy (GTDB): domain Bacteria; phylum Pseudomonadota; class Alphaproteobacteria; order Azospirillales; family Azospirillaceae; genus Azospirillum; species Azospirillum agricola. Next base: position 62,525 of record NZ_JAGINM010000025.1, on the reverse strand, counting down.
CCGGGTCGCCGACCTCACCCTGCCCAGGGACTGCGCGCTGGTCGGGGTCGAGCTGACCGACGACGCCATCGAGCTGCCCAGCTTCCGCCACCCGAGCCGCGCCGCCTATGTGCTGGGGCCGGAGCGCGCCAGCCTGTCGCAGCCGCTGATCGAGCGCTGCGACTTCGTGGTGAAGATCCCGATGGCCTTCTGCATCAACGTCGGCGTCGCCGGGGCGCTGGTGATGTACGACCGCATGATCTCGCTGGGCCGCTTCGCCGAGCGTCCGGTGCGGCCGGGCGGCCCGCTGGAGGCCCCGTCGGCGCACCGGCACGGCCGGCAGATCATGCGCAGCGCCGACCGACGCCGCCGCATCCGCGGCGAACAGAAGCCGGTGGAGGACGGGGAGGAGTAGGCTCCTCCCCTCCGGCTTCCCCCCTCCGGCTTCCGCTTGTCCGCCTTACTTCTTGACCAGCGGGCACTGGCTGTCGGCGATGGGCAGGAACGCCTCCTCGGCCGGGATGGTGCGCAGGATCTTGTAATAGTCCCACGGCGCCTTCGAGTCCGCCGGGCTCTTCACCTGGGCCAGATACATGTCGTGGACCATGCGGCCATCCTCGCGGATGCGGCCGTTGCGGGCGAAGAAGTCATCGACCTTGGTCTCCTTCATCTTGGCGACCACCGTGTCGGTGTCGTCGGTGCCGGTCGCCTCGACCGCCTTGAAGTAATGCATCAGCGAGGAGTAGACACCGGCCTGCACCATGGTCGGCATCTTGCCGGTCTTCTCGAAGAAGCGCTTGGACCAGGCGCGGGTCTTGTCGTCGAAGTCCCAGTAGAAGCCGGTCGTCAGGTTCAGCCCCTTGGCGGTCTCCAGACCCAGCGAGTGGATGTCGGAGATGAAGACCAGCAGGCCGGCCAGCCGCTGCCCGGCCTCGACGATGCCGAACTCCTTGGCGGCCTTGATGGCGTTGATGGTGTCGGCGCCGGCGTTGGCGAGACCGATGACGTTCGCCTTCGACGCCTGGGCCTGGAGCAGGAAGGACGAGAAGTCGGACGCCGGGAAGGGATGCTTGACCGAACCGACCACCGTGCCGCCGCTGGCCTTCACCACCTTCGACACGTCGTCCTGCAAATTCTGGCCGAAGGCGTAGTCGGCGGTCAGGAAGTACCAGCTCTTGCCACCCTCCTGCACCACGGCGCTGCCGGTGCCGATGGCCATGGCGTAGGTGTCGTAGGTCCAGTGGATGCCGCCCTTGAAGCAGTCCTGGTTGGTGATGCGCGAAGAGGCGGTTCCGGAGATCAGGCTGATTTTGTTGTTGGTCTTGGCGATCTCGTTGACCGCCAGCGCGACCGAGGTCGTCACCAGCTCCGCGAAGACGTCGACCTTCTCGGTGTCGGCCCATTCGCGGGCCTTGTTGGCGGCGATGTCGGCCTTGTTCTGGTGGTCGGCGGTCAGCAGCACGATCGGCTTGCCGGCGACCTTGCCGCCCATGTCGTCGATGGCGAGCTTCGCCGCGGCGATGGCGCCCGGCCCGGCGACGTCGGAATAGGCGCCGGTCATGTCGGTCAGCAGGCCGATCTTCACCGCGTCGCCGGAAATCTGTGCCTGCGCCGTGGCGGCGCCGGCCAGCAGGGCGGCGGCGGTGGCGCCCAGCGCCAGGGCGGTCTTGAAGCGCATGTGCGTGTACTCCCAGTTCGTTGTTCTTGTCGGTTCGGTGTTCTTAATCGGTTCGGTGTTCTGGCCGGTTTCGGCGTCGTCACCGATGCGCGCGGCGGAACGGGTCGCGCCGGCAATCGGAAACTATCCGTATAAAGGATTGTATGCCACACCATCTTTGTGAGCGAATGGTACCCGGCAATCTTTGCGGAAATGTGTCTGGTGCCGACGTTCGTGTGCGGCGCGCCCTGCGACGCCGTCAGCGCTCGTCGCGGGTCAGCGTCAGCCACGCCATTGCGGCGGCCAGCGCCGCGCCGCGCGCGTCCTCGGCGCGTACCGGCAGGCCGAGGTCGCGGATCAGGCTGTCCAGCCGCAGATCGACGGCGCTTTTCGAGGCGCTGCGGACCTTGCGGTCGTAATAGAGGCCGGACACCTCGACGCGCTCGTTGGGCAGCGGCGTGCCGGTCAGCCGCTCCGCCATCGCGACGGAGAAATCCAGGAAATAGCCGACCAGCGGGCGGTCGGCGACGAAGCGCCGCAGCCGCTCGCCGACCATGGCGGCGGACCCGTCCACGCCGGGCCGCAGGTCGAGGGCCTGCCCGGTCAGGATGCGCTCGCCACGGATGCGCAGGGCGACGACCCGCAGCGGCTGGGCGCTGGCGGCGTCGAAGCTGGTCGCCTCGCAATGGAGGGCGATGCGGTCCTCGGGCCGCGTGGCGGTGCTGGCGGCGGCGCTGCCGGCGGCCGAAATGGCGGTGGTCGGCATCGCCGGCCCCTCAGTGGTTCAGGCGGAAGTGATAGGCGATGGTGTCCTTGAAGCTCTTCACCAGCGCCAGGCAGTCCTTGAACTGGTCGCGGTCGAGCTTGCCCAGGGTTTCCAGGCGGACGAGGTTGTCGATGGCGAGTTCCGTCCCCGTTTCGCCGTCGGCCGGGGAATCGACCCGCGCCTTCAGGCGGATGGTGGAGAGGATGGCGAAGGCCTCCGCCAGATCGCCGGCCAGCTTGCGGTCGAGCGCGCCCAGCTCGGCCAGCGCCCAGATGCGGGCCACCGTGTTGGTCTCCGTCATGCGTTTTTCCAGCGCCAGGGCGCGGACGCCGTGGACGATGGGGAAGATGCCGGCCTTCTTGATGTCGACCGGCTCGGCCCGGCGCCGCTCGAACAGCGCGGCGAACAGGCCCGACGGCGTGTCGAAGGCCAGCGTCGGCCGGGCGAAATGGGTGAAGAACATCTGGTTGTCCTGCAAACGGCCCAGCAGGTAGCCCTTGGCCTCGTCGAGCAGCGCCGGATCGCCGGCCACGGCGGCGGCGTCGTAGAAGATGGCGAGGTTCATCTGCGCCGCCTCGTCCGGGCGGTGGATCCAGTGGAAGATCGCGTCCTTGTAGGCGGCGAGCGGCCGGGTCCAGTCCGGGTTGGAGACCATGATGCCGCCGGGGCAGGGCGGGTAGCCGAAGGCCACGAGATGCCGGCTGAAGTCGGCGGCGATGCGTGGCAGATCGGGGCAATGGTAGCCGTCGCGCAGGATCAGCCCGTTGTCCTGGTCGGTCTTCAGCAGCTGCTCGCCGCGCCCCTCGCTGCCCATCACGATCAGGCAGGAGTTCGCCAGCAGGTCGGGCGGGGCCAGCAGCTCGAACAGCTTGCGGAAGATGCGGCGGTTCAGCTCGGTCACCAGATCGGCGATGAAGGCGACCTTCACCCCGGTGGCGTGCAGCGCGCGGATCAGCTCGACGGTCGACAGGCTGGCGCGGCGCAGATCCTCGGGATCGGTGGCGTGCTCGACCTGGAGGCCGATGACCTGGGAATGGTTGGACAGCACCGCCAGCAGGTCGCTTTGGCCCAGCAGGCCGACGACGGCGCCGTTCTCGGTCACGACGATTCGGCGCACCGCGTGCTTGGTCATCAGCACCAGCGCGTTGAACAGCAGGTCGTCGCGGTCGAGCGTCAGCAGCCCGTAGCGGGCCAGCGGCCCGACCGGCTCGTCCACCGGCCGTCCCTCCAGCACCACGAGGTCGCGCAGGTCGGTGCCGGTCAGGATGCCGATGCGTTCCCCCTCCGGTCCGGAGTCGCGGACCAGCACGCTGCTCGCCTTGCCGCGCTTCATGGCGTCGGCGGCGTCGCGCAGGCTGGCGGTGCCGGGGACGAACAGCGGCGGGTGCAGGTAGGCCTGCCGGATGCGGGCCATGGTCAGCGCCGCCATCTCGCGGTTGGAGCGCTCGCCGGCGAGGTCGCTCATGCGCTGGGCGAAGGCGCCGAGCACGGCGGCGCCGAAGGCCGGGTTGTCGCGGGCCGCCGCCTCCAGCGCCGGGCGCGGGATCAGGTGGCAGACCGTGTCCTCCGCCGCGACGAAGCCGCGCGCCGGACCGGCGCCGTAGAGCGCCGCCAGGTCGAAGCGGTCGCCCGGCCCGTGCAGCGCCGCGACCTCGCCGCCGTGGCGCTCCAGCACCGACCCGCGCAGCACGACGAACAGGGCGTCGACCGGCTCGTCGCGGGTCAGCAGGGGGCGCCCCTTGGCGTAGATCCCGATGTCGAGCGCCGACGCCAGCCCCTCGCGCTCCCCGGCGGTCAGCAGGTCGAAGGGCGGCAGGCCGAAGTCGAAGGCTGCCGGATCGGTGGAGGACGAGGTGCCGGAAGAAGTGTCGGACAAGCGGCCCGCTCCGTCGGTGGCGAGGTTGCGCGAGTGTCGGGCGAAAGCGATCGGGCAAAAAAAGACGCCCCCGGATGGTCCAGGGGCGCTTCAGGCTACACCCGCCCCGCAGGGCGCGAAAGCGGGTGCGACAATTGGCGTGCGGCGCGGGGGCCGCGTGGTTTCTTAGTGGGCCGAGGCACCCTCCGCGCCCAGGCCGGTCTGCGACCGGATGTACTGGGCCTCGAAGGCGCGGCGCTCGTTCTTCGCGGTCTCGCTGTTGTCGGTGATCGAGAAGAACCAGATCGCGATGAAGGACAGCGGGATGGTGAAGAAGCCGGGGTTGTCGTACGGGAAGATCGCTTCCGGGTGACCCAGCACGGCCTTCCACACGGTCGGGCCGAGGATCAGCAGCGTGACCGCCGAGACCAGGCCGAGCGCACCGCCGATGACGGCGCCCCGCGTGGTCATCTTGCCCCAGAACATCGACATCAGCAGGATCGGGAAGTTCGCCGAGGCCGCGATGACGAAGGCGAGGCCGACCATGAAGGCCACGTTCTGGTTCTCGAAGGCGACGCCGAGGAAGATCGAGACGATGCCGATGACCACCGTGGTGATCTTCGACACGCGGATCTCGTCCGCTTCGGTGGCGCGGCCCTTGGCGAAGACCGAGGCGTAGAGGTCATGGGAGACCGCCGAGGCGCCGGCCAGCGTCAGGCCGGCGACCACCGCCAGGATGGTGGCGAAGGCGACCGCCGAGATGAAGCCGTAGAACAGCGAGCCGCCGACCGCGTTGGCGGTGTGGATGGCCGCCATGTTGGTGCCGCCGATGATGCTGGTGACCACCGCCTTGGCGCCGGCCGCCGGGGCCGCCGTCAGGAAGGGATAGGCGCCGGTGGCGTCGGGGCGCAGGATCATCAGGATCGCGCCGAAGCCGATGATGAAGGTCAGGATGTAGAAGTAGCCGATGAAGCCCGTGGCGTAGAAGACCGACTTGCGGGCCTCCTTGGCGTCCGACACCGTGAAGAAGCGCATCAGGATGTGCGGCAGGCCGGCGGTGCCGAACATCAGCGCCATGCCCAGCGAGATCGCCGAGATCGGGTCGGTGACGAGGGCGCCCGGCGACATGATCGCCAGACCCTTCGGGTGGACGTCGACGGCGGCCTTGAACATCGCCTCGGGGCTGAAGTTGAACTGGGCCAGGATCATGAAGGCCATGAAGGAGGCGCCCGACAGCAGCATCACCGCCTTGATGATCTGCACCCAGGTCGTCGCCAGCATGCCGCCGAAGGTCACGTAGCCGATCATCAGCACGCCGACCAGGATCACCGCGACGATGTAGTCGAGGCCGAACAGCAGCTGGATCAGCTTGCCGGCGCCGACCATCTGGGCGATCAGGTAGAAGGTGACGGTCGCCAGCGAGCCGCAGGCCGCCATCGTGCGGATCGGCATCTGCTGGAAGCGGTAGGAGGCGACGTCGGCGAAGGTGTACTTGCCGAGGTTGCGCAGGCGTTCCGCGACCAGGAACAGGATGATCGGCCAGCCGACCAGCCAGCCCACCGAGTAGATCAGCCCGTCGAAGCCCGAGGCGTAGACGAGGCCGGCGATGCCGAGGAAGGAGGCCGCCGACATGTAGTCGCCGGCGATGGCCAGACCGTTCTGGAAGCCGGTGATGCCGCCGCCGGCCGCGTAGAAGTCCTTCGCCGATTTCGTCCGGCGCGCCGCCCAATACGTGATGCCCAGCGTGGCCACCACGAAGATCAGGAACATGATGATGGCTTCCCAGTTCGTCGCCTGCTTCTGCACGGCGCCGCCGATGGCGTCCGCGAAGGCGGTGACGGGAAGCAGGGCGCCGGCCGCTGCGGTCGCGGCGGCGATGCGGTTGATGGCGCGCATCACTTCGACTCCTCCAGGATCTGGCGGTTCAGCTCGTCGAACTCGCCGTTCGCCCGCCGGACATAGATGCCGGTCAGGATGAAGGCGGAGACGATGGTGAAGACGCCGATGGGAATGCCCCAGGTGGTCACGCCGGAACCGATGGGCGTGCCGAGAAAACCCTTCCCGAAGGCCACCAGCAGAACGAAACCAAAGTAGATGACAAGCATGGCGATCGACAGCGTCCAGGCGAAGGCCGACCGCTTGGCGATCAGCTCCTGGAATTTTGGATTGTTTACAATCCGTTGTGCGTTTTGACTCATAGTGCGTCCCCTCGCGAGTGCCGAGCGATTGTTCGACGGTCCTTTAAGACACTCGGGCTGTACCGTCCTTACGTACGCCCTTGATCCACCCAATTGTTTGATACAGATCACTGTTGGGTGCACCCCCGACCTTGGTCGGTGGGCGGGCTCCGGCGGCATGGGCGGGCGCGGATGCGCGAAAGGCGTCCCCGTTCCCGGGGACGCCTTGCAAACAGTCGGCTTTTCAAATGGTTTCGGGTGGAATCAACCCGCGCCGACGCGGGAGGGCGTCAGGAATCGGTGCGCGGCAGCCAGGGGATGCGGTGAAATGCCACACCTTCCTCATGCAGTTCCTCGACCTCGTCGGACGAGGCCTCGCCGTAGATGCCGCGCGGATCGGTCTCGCCGTAATGGATGCGGCGGGCCTCCTCGGCGAAACGGTCGCCGACATAGTCGCAGTTCTTCTCCACCGTGCGGCGGACCTCGGCGAGCTGGCGCATCACCTCGGCCACCGCCTCGCGCTGGGCGTCGTTCAGCGAGGGCGGCAGGGAGGCGACGACATCGGCCGGGGCGGGCAGCGCGGCGGGGGCCGGAACCGGCAGCTGGGCGGCGGGCCGGGCGGCTGGCGGCGCCGACTCGGCGGTCGGCTGGGCTGCGTCCTCCGGCGGGCGGTTGCGGTCGGCGGCCTTGGCGACGCCCTTGGCGATGCGCGGCGCCATCGGGGCCTTGGTGATGAGGGTGTCGCCGCAGACCGGGCAGGCGATCTGGTGGGATGCGGCCTGCTCCTCGTAGGCGGCGCCGTTGCGGAACCACGCTTCGAAGCGATGCTCGGCCGTGCATTTCAACGCGAAGAGGATCATGTCCCCACCCAACTTCCTGACGGTCACACGAAAAAGCCGGGCCGGGTTGCGGCCCGGTCCGAAAACGGCTTAATTCAGCACGCCGGACGCGCGCCGTCAAACGACATGCCGTTCGATTTCGAAACATCCTTGCGGGCCATGGACCATGGACCATGGACCACGGACCGCGACTAAGGACGCCCCGCCGCCATGCCGACCCCTTCGCCGCACGCCGCCCTGACGCCGCCCTCGCCCTGGGTGGTCCGGTTCGCGCCGCTGGTGACGGCGGGCGGCGCCGTGCTGGATGTGGCCTGCGGGTCGGGCCGGCATCTGCGGCTGTTCCATGGCCTTGGCCATCCGGTGGTCGGGCTCGATCGCGACCTGCGCGGGGTCGCCGATCTGGCCGGCGCCGCCGGGGTCGAACTGCTCGAAACCGATCTGGAGGCCGATCCGGAGGCCGGGAATTCCTGGCCCCTGCCGGCGGACCGCCGCTTCGCCGGGATCGTCGTCACCAACTACCTGCACCGTCCCCTGCTGCCGCGCCTGCTCGACGCGCTGGAGCCGGGCGGCGTGCTGCTCTACGAGACCTTCGCGGTCGGCAACGCCCGCTTCGGCCGCCCGTCCTCGCCGGCCTTCCTGCTGCGCAGCGGCGAACTGCTGGAGCTGGCGCGCGGCCGGCTCCAGGTCGTCGGTTTCGAGCAGGGGGAGGTCGCGTCGCCGAAGGCGGCGGTGGTGCAGCGGCTCTGCGCGGTCAACGACCTCGCCCCCGGCGCCGGTCTGGACACCGGGTCCGGGGGCGATCCGGAACCGAGGCCGCTGCCCGCATCGTAAGCGCCCGCGCCGGCTCAGAAGCCCTCGCGCACGACCTCGAAGCCGCGGTCGTGGGTCAGCGCCGGCACCATGCGGCGGGCCTCCTCGACCCGCGCCATGTCGAGGTCGGCGACGACGAAGCCGACCTCCTCCCCGGCATCGGCCAGCACCTCGCCCCAGGGGGCGACGATCAGCGAGTGGCCGTAGGTCTGGCGCCCCTCGTCGTGGGTGCCGGTCTGCGCCGGGGCGATCACGAAGCAGCCGGTCTCGATGGCGCGGGCGCGCAGCAGCGTGTGCCAGTGCGCCCGGCCGGTCGGCACCGTGAAGGCGGCCGGCGCGGTCAGGATCGAGGCCCCGGCCTTGGCCAGCGCGCGGTGCAGGTAGGGAAAGCGCACGTCGTAGCAGATGGTCATGCCGACGCCGCCCCAGGGGGTGGCGGCGACCACCGCGCGCTCGCCGGGCCGGAAGGTCGCCGATTCGCGGTAGCTCTCGCCGTCCTTCAGGTCGACGTCGAACATGTGGATCTTGTCGTAGTGTGCGACGGCGCGGCCACGCGGGTCGAACAGATAGCTGCGGTTGGCGACCCGCTGCTCGTCGAGCAGGACGTGCAGGGTGCCGGACAGCAGCCACGCTCCGGTCTCGCGCGCCAGACCGGCGAAGAAGGGCACGCCGGGGTGTTCGGCCTCGCTTTTCACCCGCGCCATCGTCTTGGCGCGGCCCTGGACGATCCAGCCGACATTTTCCGGCAGAGCGATGAAGTCGGCGCCGGCGTCGCGCGCCCGGCGGACCAGATCGCCCGCCGCCGCCAGATTCGGCTCAAGCTCGGTGCCCGCGTTGACCTGGACGCAGGCGGCCTTCAGCACGCCGCTCATGCCGGCAGGCCGAGCAGCGGGTTGAGCTTGCCGGCGCGGTCCAGCGCGTGGATGTCGTCGCTGCCGCCGTAGGGCCGGCCGTCGATGAAGATCTGCGGGACGGTGGTGCGGCCCTCGGCGCGCTCGATCATCTCGCTGCGGCGGCCGGGCTGGACGTAGAGGTCGATCTCCTCGTACTGGACGCCCTTGCTCTGCAACAGGCTCTTGGCCCGCGAGCAGTAGGGGCAGAAGGGCGTGGTGTAGATGACGATTTCGGCCATGGGCTTGGCTCCTGGGGGGTGTTGGAACAAACTATAGGATCAACACCCCCGGGGCACCAGACGTCGCGCCGGACGCCGCGCCGCCGGTCTGCCATGCCGTCCCGCCGCCTTGTTGCCGCGGCCCTCCCACCCCGTTCTCAGCTCTCCTTGACCACGCGGGCGAGCGTCAGGACGTCGACCCGCGCCGCCCCCGCCCGCCCCAGAACCCGTGCGCATTCGGCCAGCGTCGCCCCGGTGGTCAGCACGTCGTCCACCAGCACCACCCGCTTCCCTTCCACCGACGCCGGGCCGCAGCGCAGGCGGAAGGCGCCCCGGACGTTGCGGTGCCGGCCCTCGCGGTTCAGCCCGCCCTGGGTCGGGGTGGCGCGCTGGCGCAGCAGCAGGTCGGGGACGGCCGGGACGCCGCACCGCTTCGCGAGCGCCTGCGCCAGCAGGGCGGCCTGGTTGTAGCGGCGGCGGAACAGGCGGCCCCGGTGCAGCGGGACCGGGGCCAGCAGGTCGGCGTCGGCCAGCAGCTCCTTGCCGGCGCGGGCGAGCCAGCCTCCATAGGCGTCGGCGGCGTGGATGCGGTCGCCGTGCTTGAAACCCAGGACCAGGGGGCGGCTGCCGTCGTCGTAGACCAGCACGGCGCGGGCGCGGGCGAAGGCCGGCGGGGCGGCCAGACAGGCGCCGCAGACGTTGCCCTCCTGCGCCGCGTACTCGAAGGGCAGGCCGCAGCGGGCGCAGAAGGGCGGGGCGATGAAGCTCAGGCCGCTCCAGCAGCCGGGGCAAAGGCCGCCCTGCCGGTCCACCGCCGTGCCGCAGCACAGGCAGCGCGGCGGCAGCAGCGCGTCGAGCAGGGCGCCGGACGCGGCGGCGGCGAGGCGGCGGAGCGCCGGCATGGTCGGCATGGGCATGGGCGAGGGCCCGCGCCGGCTATTGCAGCATGGCGATGCGTTCGAAGATCAGCAGCGTGTAGTCGCGCAGCGCGATGAAGATCGCCGGGCCGGTGACGAACAGGATGGCCAGCGTCGTGAACAGCTTCAGATCCTGCTGGATCGAGGCCTCGTTGATGTTGGTCACCGACTGGAAGATGGTCAGGATCGCGGCGAGCGCGGTGGTGATCGCCAGCGCCGGGAAGGTGATCTTGATGATGACGATCAGCGCCTCGTAGGTGACGCCGATGGCTTCCTCGATGCCCATGCGAATCCGCATCCCTGCCGGTCGGTGAAGGTGGGGGTGTCCCATGGTAGCACGGTTGTCGCCCGTCGGCGCTGGGGTATAGTGCGGCCATGGCCAGTTCCGACAGCATGACCGTCTTCGACCGCGCGCTCGTTCGCCGCCGCCGCGACCGCGCCGTCTCCGAATTCACCAACCATTCCTTCCTGTTCGACGAGGTCGCGGAGCGTCTGGCCGACCGGCTGGAGGATGTGCTGCGTCCCTTCCCGATGGCGCTCGACGTCGGCTGCCACGACGGGGCGGTCGGCCGGGCGCTGGCCGGGCGCAAGGGGATCGAGCGTCTCGTCGCCTGCGACCTGTCGCCGGGCTTCGCGCGGGTGGCGCGCGGAATCGCCGCCGACGAGGAGTTCCTGCCCTTCGCCCCCGGCAGCTTCGATCTGGTGGTGAGCAACCTCAGCCTTCACTGGGTCAACGACCTGCCGGGCGCGCTGGTGCAGATCCGTCAGGCGCTGAAGCCGGACGGTTTCTTCTGCGGCGCCATGCTGGGCGGGGAGACCCTGTTCGAGCTGCGCCGCTGCCTGTACGAGGCGGAACTCGAACAGGCCGGCGGCGTGTCGCCGCGCGTGTCGCCCTTCGCCGAGATCAAGGACGCCGGCGGCCTGCTCCAGCGCGCCGGCTTCGCCCTGCCGGTGGTGGACAGCGACACGCTGACCGTCACCTACTCCGACGCCTTCGCCCTGATGCGCGAGCTGCGCGGCATGGGCGAGACGAACACGGTGCTGGCCCGCCGCAAGGTTCCGGCGACGCGCGGGCTGCTGTTCGACGCGGCGCGGCGCTACGCCGAGCTGTACGCCGAGCCGGACGGGCGCATCCCGGTGACCTTCCAGATCCTCTATCTGGCCGGCTGGTCGCCGCACGAAAGCCAGCAGCAGCCCCTCAAGCCGGGCAGCGGCGAAATCCCGCTCGGGCAGGCGTTGAGGGGAGGGCGGGCGACGCACTGAGGATTCGGGCGGAAACCACCGTTCCGTTTGGCCGCTCCGTTTCCCAGCGGACGCCCGCCGGTGCCGGTTGTGCCCGCCCGGCTCCCGGCCGAACGGGAGCGGAGCGGGCACGGCCGCGTCAACTGCGCTCGATCGCGTCTTGCCAGTGACGGTGAAGCGCCGCGACGTCGCCGCTGGTCAGGATCGGCATGGCGCCCCGCAACTGGTCGTCGGACCAGTCCCACCATTTCATCTCGAGAAGCAACGCGACGAGGCCGTCGTCGAAGCGTTTCCGGATCACCCTGGCCGGGTTGCCGCCCACGATGGCGTAGGGCTCGACGTCCCGCGTCACCAGCGACCTCGTGCCGATCACGGCGCCGTCGCCGATGGTGACGCCGGGCATGACGATCGCCTCCGAGCCGATCCAGACGTCGTTGCCGACCACCGTGTCGCCCGCCGGCCGATAGCCGTTCCGCGCGCCGGCGAATGCCGGCGCCTCGGGCATCCAGAAGAAGGGAAAGGTGCTGATCCAGTCGTTCCGGTGGCCCTGGTTGCCCGCCATGATGAACGCCGCGCCGGACCCGATCGAGCAGAAGCTGCCGATCACCAGCCTGTCGACGCCTTCGTCCGGCAGAAGGAAGCGGGCGCAGTCATCGAAACCGTGGCCATGATAATAGCCGGAATAATAGCTGTACCGGCCGACGATGATGTTCGGGTTGGTAACCTGCTTTTCCAGAGGGATGCCCTTGAACGGGCTTTCGAAGACGTTTTCCATGTGAGCCACTCACTGCGTGTGAGGCGCCGAACCGGCGGCGTCCCGCCTGCGCGTGGGCGCAGGCGACCAGCGCGGGCAACCTTGCTAGGCCGCTCGCGTTCACGCTCTCCGCGTCAGGCGCGTGAGAGCGGGATGCAGGTGGTACTTGGGCTCGCCTTCATGAGGGGCAGGTGTACACCGGGGAGCGCCGCTCACCAAGGGCAAAGCTTTGCGCACCGGGTCCGGAGGAAAGGGGTCAGGCGACCAGCTTCCAGGCCATCCAGCCGAGCACGCCCGCGTTGACCAGCATGATCGCCGGCGCGACGCGGGCGACCGCCGTCCTCCAGGTCCGCCCGGCGAGGTGCCCGGCGAGACCGACCGCCAGCAGGCCCGGCACCGTGCCGACGGCGAAGGCGGCCATGCCGAGCGCGCCGGTCAGCGCGCTGCCGCTGGCCGCCGCGACGGCGACCGCGCCGTAGAGAAGCCCGCAGGGGATGAAGCCGAGCGCCACCCCCAGCCCGTAGCCGCGCCACCCCGTCGGGTTGCCGAACAGCGGGCGGGCGAGGCGCGACACCCGGTCGCCCCACCAGCGCTGGACCGGCGCGCCGGATGCGATCCGGAGCCGGGGCAGCCACGCCGCCAGGCTCTTCGCCGCGTAGCCGAGGAAGAACAGCGCGGCGAAGGCCAGAAGCCCGACCGACAGCCAGCGCAGGCCGGGCAGGGCGCCGACATGGCCGGCGACCGAGGCGGCGACCGCGCCGATCAGCGCGTAGGTCGTCCCGCGCCCGAGATGGTAGGGAAGAACGGCCGCCCCGGTCAGGCGGTGGAGCTCCGACATGCGCGCCGCCGGGACATGCTCCAGCCGGGCGGACACCTGGGCCAGCACGAAGGGGCCGCACATGCCGCTGCAATGGGTGGCGCCGCCGACCAGCCCGGCCGACAGCAGGGCCAGCAGGAAGCCGCCGTCGCGGTCGATGACCAGGGCGCAGTGGTTGAGGCCGTCTTGCAGCAGCGACAGGGCGTCCAAGGGGGGATCTCCGGATGCGATCCCCGGACCATAGCGCAAGGGCGCGCCGCGCACCCATGACGTGGGTCAATGGGCTGCCCGGCGCGCTCCGCAGGGCTTCTCCGGCACCCGGCAGGGCTGCTGGCGGACTCAGTCGGACCCGGCCTGGGCGACCTCGTGGACCTCGGCCGGGCGGACGGCGTGGCGGTTCAGGATCTCGACCGCCGCCCGCTCGCGCGCCGCGTCGCCGATGTTGACCCACAGCAGGATGCCGCCCTTGTCGAGGTGCTGGAGCATCGGCTCGTTGCGCTTGTCGGTCAGCCATTGCGACAGGTAGGAGCCGGCCGCGCCGCTGCCCACCCCGGCCGCCGCCGCCGCCGCCGCCGCGGCCAGCGCGGTGCCGCCGGTCGCCAGCACGGCTCCGGTCGCCAGGATGGCGCCGACATAGGCGGGGAAGCCGACGGCGACGCCCTTGCCGCTGCCGATGTCCTCCGGCGAGACGAAGGACTGGCGCGGGGCGTCGGGGTCGTGGGCCAGATCCTCGACCTGTTGCGGGACATGGCCCAGCCGGTCGCGGATGGTCTGGTCGTTGGCGAGCAGGCTCAGCTCGTGGCGCTGGAAGCCGGCCATCGTCAGGTCGTCGATGGCCTGCTGGAGGGAATCGCGGCTGTCGAAGACGGCGACCGCCTCGCGGACGCTGCCGCGCGGCGCCGCTCCGCCGGCCTCCGCCTCGCCCGTCCAGGCGCTGGAATCGATCGTCTGGTTGGTGTCGGTGCTGTCGGCCATGCTTCCACCCCTCCGTTCGCGTGCTCGTTCCGTCGGCCCGAATCCAACGGCCCGAATCCAACCCGCCGGACGCACGGAGGTTCCGTCAGGGCTTCCCGGCGGCGGCGGGCGGCGGCGGTGCCGCGCCGCGCGGCTCCGGCATGGAGGCCAGGAACCACCAGAGGCCGAGCGCGATCAGCGCGGCCTTGACCAGCAGGAACAGCGCGATGTGACGGGCGAGCGGGTTGCGCGGCATGATGTCCGTCGGGCGAGGGTGGAAAAGACCGGGCGGCCGAGCATAGATCCTTTTGAGGGTCGGCCCTTTTGGCTAGTATCCGGCCCATCTCGCTGTCAAGGAAGGACACCCGCCATGAAACGGCTGCTGATTGCGTGCCTGTTCGCCGCCGGGCTGAGCGTTTCGGCCCATGTCCCGGCCCATGCCCAGATCAGCCTGTTCCAGGACACCGGCGTCATGCAGGCGGTGAACCAGGGCGACCTGTCCAAGCTGAAGTCGGCGCTGCTGCGGGGCGACAACCCCAACCAGACCGACATCCACGGGCGCACCGCCCTGCTGACCTCGGTCATCGCGGGGAACCCGTCGATCGTCGGCACGCTGCTGGACGGCGGCGCCAACGTCAACCGCGCCGACAAGGCCGGCAACACGCCGCTGCTGGCGGCGGTGGAGGGCGGGCATTTCGAGATCCTCGACCTGCTGCTGAAGAAGGGCGCCAAGGTCGACCAGGACAACCGCGAGGGGATGACCCCGCTGATGGCCGCCGCGCGCGGCGGCCGGGCCGACCTCGTCGACCGGCTGCTGAAGGGCGGGGCCAAGGTGGACCGCTCCGACTTCACCGGGCGCACGGCGATGAACTGGGCCGAGGACGGCCGCAACGCCCGCGTGACCAGCCTGCTGCGCCAGGCCGGCGCGCGCTGACGCCACGGGAGAGGCGGCGATGTTCGGCACAGCCTTCGGCGGTCCCGGCCCGCTGCTGATCCTGCTTCTGGCGCTGGCGATCGAGGCGGTCTTCGGCGACTGGCTGGACCGGATTCTTCCCGACCCGGCGCGGCTCGCCGTCCGCTTCTGCAACGCCGCCGACGCCCGGCTGAACCGGGCCGGGCGCGGCGACACCGACCGGATGGTGCGCGGCGCGCTGGTGGTGCTGGCGCTGGTGCTGATGGCCGCCGGGACCGGGCTGGCCGTCGAGTGGATCGGCTCGTTCGGGCGCGGCTGGCTGCTGGAGCTGCTGGTCCTGCTGTGCGGCCTGCGCGGGCGCGCCGCCTGGACCAGGGTGCGCGCGGTGCGGCGCGCCCTGGAGACGGGCGGGGTCAGCGCCGGCCAGGAGGCGGTGCAGGGGCTGACCCGGCGCCACGCCTACGGGCTGGACGAGCATGGCGTCGCCCGCGCCGCGGTGGAGGCCGCCGCCCGCGCCTTCGACCGCAAGCTGGTGGCGCCGGTCTTCGCCTACGCGCTGCTCGGCGTGCCGGGGCTGCTGGTGTGGACGGCGATGGACGGGGCCGACGCGGCGCTGGGCAGCCCCGGCGTGCGGCACCGGCGCTTCGGCTCGACCGCCGCGACGCTGGACGACGCGCTGAACGCGCTGCCGGCGCGGCTGGCGGCGCTGCTGCTGGCGCTGGCGGCCCCCTTCGTCTCGGCCAAGGGCGGCGGCGCCTTCCGCGCCCTGGCGCGCGACGCCCGCAAGCACCCGTCGCTGAACATGGGCTGGCCGATCGCGGCGATGGCCGGGGCGCTCGGGCTGTCGCTGGGCGGTCCGCACCGCGACGGCGGCGTGGTCATCACCGAGCCGTGGATCGGCGACGGCCGCGCCCGCGTCACCCCCGCCGACATCGGGCGGGCGCTGGCGCTCTACGCGGTGGCCGCGCTGATCCTGGTCGGGCTGGTCGCCCTGCTGCTGTGGGGCGTGGCGGGGATTTGAAGGCAAGGATGTTTGGACACAGATGAACACAGAGAGACACAGATGAATTTTTCTTCGGGGTGAACGCCGTCCCGAAGAAAGAATCGATATTTTTTATCTGTGTCTCTCTGTGTTCATCTGTGTCAGAAAATAAAAGGCGATGCAAACAACCGCCTGTTCAGGGCGCCTCCACGCCACCCGCCGGCCCGGCATCCTCGATCACATAGTGCGGTCCGCGCCGGTCCTGGCCGATGCGCAGGATGAAGCGGTTTCGGCCACCCGCCTTCATCGTCCACAGGCCGTCGTGCCCCTCCAGCGGGCGCAGATCCAGCTCCTCCGGGATGGGGCTCTCGCCCAGCCGCTTCAGCGCCCGGTCGGCGCGGACGCGGTCGGCGGCGCTGAGGCTTTGGAGGGCGCGGGCGTCGAAACGGTCGCTCTTCACGTAGCGGGTGCCGTAGCCCTGGATCGGGCTGGACGGGCCACCGGGATCGGCCAGGACCCGCAGCGCCATCAGCCGCCAGCGCGCCGCGCCGCAATGGAGCGCGGCCTCCGCGTGCGCCGGGTGGATGCGGTCGAGCAGCGGCGGGAACAGAGGCATCAGCTCCCGCCGCTTGAAGGCGACCCGCTGCATGACGTCGTGGACGGCGCTGTCCGCCGCCTCGGCCGCCCGCGGCAGCCCCTCGGTTTCCGTGCGCAGCAGCGGGGTGATGTGGGCCGGGTCGCCGCTGGCGCCCAGCGCCTCCGCCTGGGCGCGCCACTGGCCGAGGGCCTCGGCGATCCGCCGCAGCGCCGCGTCGATCACCGGCCGGGCGCTGTCGAGAGCCCGCTCGCGGGGCGTGTCGGCCGACAGGTCGGCCAGCCACGCCTCGGAGAAGATGCGGTGGGTGGTCAGCATGATGGGGGAAAGGGTGGAGTCAGCCGTCCGCCCGCATGCGGGCGACGATGGCGTCGAGCGCCGCCTCGGCCTGGTCGTTGGGAACCTGGCAGGTGCCGGCCGCCTGGTGGCCGCCGCCGCCATACTCCAGCATCAGCGGGCCGATGTCGGTCTTCGACGAGCGGTTGATGATCGACTTGCCGCAGGCCAGCACGGTGTTCTGCTGCTTCAGGCCCCACAGCACGTGGATCGACACGTTGGTGTCGGGATACAGCGCGTAGATCATGAAGCGGTTGCCGGCGTAGATCGTCTCCTCGTTGCGCAGGTCGAGGACGACGACGTTGCCGCGCACGGTCGAGCAGCGCTTGAGCTGGTCGACGAACGGTTCGGCGTGCTGGCTGTACAGCTCGACCCGCTCCCTGACGTCGGGCAGGGCCAGGATCTCGTCGATGCTGTGGTTCCGGCAATAGTCGATGAGGTCCATCATCAACTGGTAGTTCGACACGCGGAACTCGCGGAAGCGGCCCAGCCCGGTGCGCGCGTCCATCAGGAAGTTCAGCAGGGTCCAGCCGGTCGGGTTCAGGATGTCGTCGCGGTCGTAGCGCGCGGAATCGGCCTGATCGACCGCCCGCATCATCTCGTCGGAGATGGTCGGGAAACGCTCCTTGCCGCCGTAGTAATCGTAGACGACGCGCGCCGCCGAGGGCGCCTTGGGGTCGATGACGTAGTTCGGCTTCTCGCCGACGCGGATGGTTTCCGACAGATGGTGGTCGAAGACCAGATGGGCGCCGTCGACGTAGGGCAGGTTGGTGGTGATGTCGCGGTCGGTGATCTCGATCTTGCCGTCCTGCATGTCCTTGGGGTGGACGAACTTGATCTCGTCCAGGATGCCCAGCTCCTTCAGCAGGACGGCGCAGACCAGACCGTCGAAGTCGGAACGGGTGACGAGCCGGTATTTCTCGGCGACGGACATGCGGGCGACCCCTGGCGGACATGGTGGTTGTGCGGTGCCGGAAAGGTAGTCGCCAACCCCTCCGGCGCGCAATCCCCTAACCGCCGGGGCTCCCCCTCAGCCCCAGGGGCCGGGGCGGTTCCGGCGCTGGGGCATGAAGCCGCCGCGCGGCTGGGCGTGGCCCGCCGGGGGGACCGCCATCGCCCGCAGGCGGCGCACCCGCTCGCCCATGTCGGGGTGGGTGGAGAACAGGTTGGACAGGCTGGCGCCGCTCAGCGGGTTGGCGATGAACAGGTGGGCGGTCGCCGGATGGGCCGCGGCCTGATAATTGGGGATGTGGTTGGCGGCGTTGTGGATGTTGGTCAGCGCGTCGGCCAGCCACAGGGGACGGCCGCAGATCTCGGCGCCGATGCGGTCGGCCTCGTACTCGCGGGTGCGGCTGATCGCCATCTGCACCAGCGAGGCGGCGATGGGCGCCAGCACCGCCGCCAGGATGGCGCCGACCATGCCCAGCGGGTTGCCGCCGCGTTCGTCGTTGCTGGAGCCGCCGAAGAACAGGCCGAAATTCGCCAGCATCGACACGGCGCCGGCGATGGTCGCGGTGACGGTCATGATCAGCGTGTCGCGGTTCTTCACATGGGCCAGCTCGTGCGCCATCACCCCGGCGACCTCCTCCGGGCTCAGCATGCGCAGGAGGCCGGTGGTGGCGGCGACGGCGGCGTGCTCCGGGTCGCGGCCGGTGGCGAAGGCGTTGGGCTGGTCGTTCTCGATGATGAAGACGCGCGGCATCGGCAGGCCGGCGCGCTCGGCCAGCCGGGCGACGATCCCGTAATATTCGGGGGCGGAGTAGGCGTCGACCTCGCGGGCGCCGTACATCGACAGCACCATGTCGCCGGAGTTCCAGTAGCTGAAGAGATTCATGCCAAGCGCGACGACGAAGGCGACGATCAGGCCGGTCTTCCCGCCCAGCAGGAAGCCGACCGTCATGAACAGGGCCGTCAGGGCGGCGAGGAGGATGGTGGTCTTCAGGGTGCTGGTCATGGCAGTCGCATCGGTTCAGGATGGGGCCGGCGGGCTTTCCGCCCCGCCTCGCCGATGATATGGGCTTGGCCGAAGCCCCCGTTCAAGATGGTTGCACGCAGGTTGCCATGACCGACAAGACCCCCTCCGATCCCGCCGCCGCCCCCGCTGCACCGACGTCCCTTCCGGTCGATCCGAAGGCGGACGCCACCACGCCGCCCGCCGGGACGGCCTCCGACGCCTCCGCCCTGACGGGGCCGGAGCAGAAGCCCGGCGAGATCGGCGGCCCGCAGGGGCCGGAACCGACCCGCTACGGCGACTGGGAGTTCAAGGGGCGCTGCTCGGACTTCTGATCCGGACCGGATGATAGGATTTGTGTCTGGGATCGGGCCGGAATCCAAATAGAATACAAAGGTATTCAGGAATAAAAGCCCTTACGCGCCTTGCTCCGGCCGGGCGGGCGCGGTAGTCTCTGCGCCAAGGACACGCTTTCCGTACCTTGGCCCGAGGCTTCCTCCCATGCACGCGCCCCGCCGCTGGACATCGACCGCCATGCTGGGCGCCACGCTGGCCGCCGCCTTGGCCGTGGCTTGGACGTCGTCGGCCGGCGGTGCGCCCGCCACGCTGCCTGGCCCGATCCCGGCGGAGGTCGTCGAGGTGGTGGACGGCGACACCCTGACCGTCCGCGCCATCATCTGGCTCGGGCAGTCGGTGGAAACCAAGGTGCGGCTCGACGGCGTCGACGCCCCCGAAATGCGCGCCCACTGCCCGCAGGAGAAGGCGCTGGCGGAATCCGCGCGCGAGGCGGTGCGCGGGCTGGTCGGCGTCGGGCTGGTGCATCTGCTGGACGTGCAGCCCGACAAGTACGGCGGCCGGGTGCGCGCCCGCGTGCGGGTGGCCGGCGGCGCCGACCTGACCGACGCCCTGCTGAAGACCGGCCTGGTCCGCCCCTATCATGGCGAGCGGCGCCAGCCCTGGTGCGGGGAGTCCGGGCCGAGCTGAGAGGGCCCGGCCGGGAGGGGAGGGCGTGGGGTTAAGCGACCGGTCGCCTCACCCCACGGCGTCCGCCGGGACCGGCCTCAGGCCAGCAGGCGGGCGATCGGCGGGCGGCTGGGGTGCAGGACGACGCCGTCGTCGGCCGGTTCGACCTTGGCGTCGGGGTAGGCGGCCAGCGCGTATTGCAGGGCCTGCACGAAGCGCGGCTTGAAATGCTTCATCTGGTCGTAGCCGGCGCCGAACTGGGCGTAGAGCGACGGCCAGGAGATCGGCTGCGGCCGTTGCAGCGAATGCAGCCGGTAGGCCAGCCAGACATAGAGGTCGAGGCTGAGCGAGCGGTCCTTCAACTGCCGCACCGCCTCCTCCAGCAGCGGCACCGGGTGGTCCTGGAGCGCCTGGAAGAAGGTCTCGTCCAGCTGCACCACGTCGTTCCACAGCGTGCCCTGCCGCTGGTCGCCGAGATCGTCGTGGAAGATCAGGCCGCGCTTGACGATGCCGCCCTTCTCGAAGACGTCGGCGTTCTCGCCGTCCCAGAAGAACTTCAGCGTGCAGGCGGAAATGCGCAGCGACTGTTCGCGGAAACCCTTGAAGGTCTCGCCGCCGACGCTGATCCCCATGCGGGTCAGCCAGTCGCGCATCGAGCGGCCGAGTTCCACCTCGCGCCGGCCGGTGCGCACCGCCTGGGTTTGCAGATAGATCAGGATCATGCGGGCGCGGGCGCCGTAGGGCACGCCGAACAGCTTCACCTTGCCGTTCACCTTCAGCCGGCCCGGCTCGACCAGCAGCGTCACCTGATGGCCGCGCTTTTCCCAGGGGGCGTCGTCGGCCAGCTTCTTGTGCGGCAGGCTGGTCAGGCAGAAGCCGCTGTAGGTGATGCCGAGATGCTGGTTCTCGTCCGCCAGGATATCGGCGGCGATGTCGACCAGCGGGCGTTCCTCCGGCCGGACGAGCGCCCTCGCGCGGTCGCGGCCATGCTCGATCACCAGCCTGTGTATGTCGCCCATCGCCGCCCCACCAAAATGTTGAGGCATCCTGGTGAGCCGGCGGCGGGGGAGTCAATGTGGGGTTAGGCGACCGGGCTATTTGCGGCTAGTTGGATTTCTTATTAGTTGATTCGCCGCTTCTCCCCAGGGGAAAGCCCCGAGTCGCGCCGCTTTCCCCCACGGCCCGGCCGCTTTCCCCCACGCCGGGGGACGGGGAAAAGCGGGCCGGTCGCTTCTCCCCACGGCCGACTCCGCGCAATTCGCCGGGGACACCAGGGCGACACCAGGGCGACTCCGGCGGGAGCGGTCGCTTAACCCCACGGGCGCCTCAGTGGCTCATCAGCACGGGCACGGTCATGTGCTGGAGCATGAAGCGGGTCATCCCGCCCAGCACCAGCTCGCGCAGGCGCGACCGGCCGTAGGCGCCCATCACCAGCAGGTCGCAGCTCTCGTCCGCCGCGACGTTCAGCAGCGTGTCGCCGGCCTCGACCACGTCGGTGCTGATGTGCGCCGCCTCGACCTTGCAGCCGTGGCGGGACAGGTGGCGGGCGATGTCGGCGCCGGGCTCGTCGCCCAGGCCGTTCGGGCCGGGCTTCGGATTGGCGGCCATCACCACCACCCGGCGGGCCTGCTCCAGCAGCGGCATGGCGTCGCCGATGGCGCGGGCGGCCTCGCGGCTGCCGTTCCAGCCGACCAGCACCCGCTCGCCGATGCTGGCGAAGCGGCCGGCGTAGGGCACGACCAGCAGCGGGCGGCCGGTTTCGAACAGCAGGTCGGCGGGCTGGGCGACCGGCGTTTCGCGGTCGTGTTGCGGGTCGGGCTGGCCGACGATGATCAGGTCGGCGTAGCGGCCGCGCAGCGCGGCGGCGGCGGTCGGATCCCCCTCGATGGCGACCCATTCCGACCGCTCGGTCCGGCCGTGGCGGCGCATCGCCTCATCGAAGCGGCGGGCGGCGGCGGCGGCCTGCTCGTCCAGCGCCTTGCGGCGGTTCGCGCGCAGCTCGGCCGGAAGCTCGGCCTGGATGTAGCCGGGAAGCGCCACGTCGGTGAAGGTGTAGAGCGCGGTCAGATGGGCGTCGGTCTGCGTCGCCAGCCGGGCGGCCAGATCGAGGCGGGCCTCGGATGCGGCCCCGCTGTCGACAACGACCAGCAGATCCTTGAAAGCCATGGCGTCGTTCTCCCCTGATGCCGTTGATCCGGGGCGCCGGCCGGGCCAACGCCCCTATTTGTCTTGGCAGTATAGGGGGAAAGCGCCGGTGCTGGCGACCGTTCGAATGGGAAGCGCAGGCATGCCCGTTGCGCGCGACTCTCCCAAAACGGATTGGTTTGGCGAATTGAGCAACCTTGGATTTTTTCCCGGTAACGGGTGGAAGAATGATACTTCTCAGGCGTCGCGGCAGGAGCAATCGCATGGGCACGCAAGATCAATCGCAAAAACAATTCGATTCCCTGCCCGGCCGCAACCCCGGCTTGCGTGAATACTGGAGTATGAAGCTTGATTGTCGGTTCCGATCTCGTGGAAACGGCAAAGATAAGGCTCGTTTCGGTGGCTTTGGTTTTGACGCGAAGGCAACACATCGCGTAAGTGTTGGGCGACGATTTCCTGCTGGTTGCTCCGCTCTTTCCTCGCCATGAATCCGGACCCCCACATCTCCGCGCTGGTCGAAGCTTTGTCCGGGACCGCCTCCGGTGCTCCGGCGCTCGACACGCTGCGCCAGATTCTTGACGCGATGCCGGTCAAGGTCGGGCTTCTCGATCGCGAGCGCCGCCACATCTACGCCAATCGCGCGTATCTGGAGATGATGGGCGCCACGCTGGATCGCGCGCTCGGCTCCACCATCGGCGACCTGCTCGGGCCGGAGGTGCAGCGCAGCACGACCAGCCTGGTCAAGCGCGCGCTGAACGGCGAGGTCGCCGGCTCGGAAGGCTGGATGACCCAGGCCGACGGGCAGCAGCGCTACATCCTGCGCGTCCACGCTCCCCACCGCACGCCGGACGGCGCCATCGCCGGCTATTTCGTCATCATCCAGGACATGACGGAGCGGCGGCAGGTGCAGGACGACCTGTTCCGCCTCGCCTACTACGACCCGGTGACCGGGCTGGCCAACCGCCTGATGCTGCTCAAGCACATGGCCGACTACCGCAACATGGGCGAGCCCTTCACGCTCGTCATCATGGACATCGACCGCTTCGCCGACATCCGCACCAGCCTGGGCCAGGCCTTCGCCAACGAGCTGCTGGACGATCTCGCCCACCGGCTGGGCGCGCACGGGGCCGCCTTCGACCTGATCGCGCGCGTCAGCGACCACGCCTTCGCGCTGCTGGTCGCCGGGCCCTGCGACCGGCCGGTGGTCGAACGCTCGCTCGACGAGCTGTCGGGCGTCGTGCGCTCGGCGCGCTCCAGCTCCGGCGGCACGGTGTTCCTGTCGGCCAGCATCGGCGTCGCCGTGGCGATGCCCAGCCACGAGCGGCCCGAGGACGTGCTGCGCGACGCCGAGATCGCCACCGGCCGCGCCCGCGAGCAGGGCGGCGGCCGCCAGAGCTGGTTCGACCCGGCCATGCACGCCCATGTGGTCGAGCAGGTGCGGATGGAGAACGACCTGCGCGGCGCGCTCCAGCGCGGCACCGACCTGTGGGTCGCCTACCAGCCGATCGTCGAGATGGTGACGGGGGGCCTGGCCGGCTTCGAGGCGCTGGTCCGCTGGAACCACCCGGAGCGCGGCAACATCCCGCCCGGCGTCTTCATCCCCATCGCCGAGAGCACCGGCCTCGTGGTGTCGCTCGGCACCTGGGTGCTGCGCGAGGCCTGCCGGCAGATCGCTCTCTGGCAGGACCACCGCGAGCCGGGGTCGGCGCCGCTGTTCATGAGCGTCAACCTGTCGACCCGCCAGCTCTCCGACCCGAACTTCGTCGAGGTGGTGCGCGAGGTGCTGCGCGAGACCGGGGTCGAGCCGTCCTGGCTGAAGCTGGAGCTGACCGAAAGCGCGGTGATGGACAAGGCGGAGCAGTCGATCCGCCTGCTCCAGGATCTGCGGGCGCTCGGCATCAAGCTGTCGATCGACGATTTCGGCACCGGCTATTCCTCGCTCTCCTACCTGCACAAGCTGCCGATCGACAGCCTGAAGGTGGACCGTTCCTTCGTCTCGGCCATGCACCAGTCGGAGGAGAACCGCGCCATCGTCCGCATCATCATGGATCTGGCGCGCCTGCTCGGCTTCGACGTCATCGCCGAGGGCATCGAGACCAGCGCCGACGCCAACCTGCTGCGGGCGCTGGCCTGCGACTACGGCCAGGGCTACCACTTCGCCCGGCCGCTGCCGCCCGAGGAGGCCGGCAAGCTGGTCGGCGGCGAGCTTCCCTGGCAGGCGCCGCGCTGACGCGCGGGAACGCCCCTTCCACCTCCTGACCGGGACGGATGGCGGTTATCTCAAGGGGCTCCAGGTCCGTCATTGACCGGGCGTGTCGGCCGGGCGGCGCCCTACCCCGCGAGCCCGGCGTCGATGGCGATGCGGACCAGGGCGCGCGGGCCGTCGGCTCCCAGCTTGTCCTTGATCTGCGTGCAGGCGTTGGCGACCGTCTTCCGGCTGATTCCCAGCGAGTCGGCGATCGCCGCCGCCGTCAGCCCGCGGCCGAGCAGACCGAGAATCTCGCGCTCCCGCAGGGTCAGCGGGGCCAGCGGGTCGGGCGGTGGCGACAGGCTCATCAAGGCGAGGTCGCGCGCCAGCGCGTGGTCGAGGTGGATGCCGCCGGCCAGAACCTGACCGACCGCCGACAGCAGGGTGTCCAGGGCGCTGTTCTTGGCGACGTAGCCCTTCGCCCCCGCCTTCAGCGCGCCGGCCGCGACCGCCGGATCCCCGCGCCCGCCGAAGACCAGGACGCGCGCCGCCGCGTTTTCCGCCAGCATGGCCCTCATCACCCCCATGCCGCCGTCCGGACCGGGAAGGTCGGGGTCGAGCACGACGATGTCCGGCCGCTCCGACCGCCACAGCGCCAGCGCGCCGCCGGCATCCTCCGCCTCGACGACCCGTCCCAGACCGGCGTCGCCGAACAGCCGCCGGCAGCCGGCGCGGATGATGGGGTGGTCGTCCACCAGCAGGATGGTCGCGGTCATCGGAAGCCCTCGCTGGCAGGGATTGCGGCTGTGCGGAAGGGTAGCAACCGCGCCGGCCGTCCGGCCATGAGCCCTTCGATCAAGCTCCCGCGGGCAGGATATTTTCCCGGATCACGACAGGAAGTCATCCTATTTGTTGGGGGAATTCATCATCCGTCCAACGTCCCATTGTCGCCGCCCCGGCTTTCGGAGAAACAATAGGACACGGCAAGACGACGAAGGCCGATCCGTGCGGGGGTCTGCTTTCGCCGGTCTCAGGCGGATCTTGCCGGATCAGGGCTTTTTCTTGGAAGCGGCGCCCTTTCGCGCGTTCCGTCATTCCCGGCCGGGAGGCATCGCACTCCCGTCTTCCGGCCGGATGGCGATGGACGGCCGCGGGCCGGCGCCGGCCGCTCCGCCGAAAGTCCGATTGCCCATTCTGCTCAAAGTCCGGCCACCCGGATTCGGATCGCCCGAATCCCCAAGGGCCAAACATTCGGGGGAAACGCATGACAGCTTGGTCCCATAAGGCGCGCTCTCGCCTCACGCTCGGCGCCAGTGTGGCCGCCATCGTCGCCGGTCTGCTCGGCACCGCCCTGACCGCCGCGCCGGCCTC
The DNA here is from genome assembly GCF_017876095.1 of Azospirillum agricola. Classification (GTDB taxonomy): domain Bacteria; phylum Pseudomonadota; class Alphaproteobacteria; order Azospirillales; family Azospirillaceae; genus Azospirillum; species Azospirillum agricola. The sequence goes on along the minus strand of NZ_JAGINM010000025.1, from coordinate 37,203 downwards.
GGCCGCCGACGTCACCTGGGACGACATCGCCAAGGACGGCAAGACCAACCACGACGTGCTGATGTACGGCATGGGCGTGGAAGGCAAGCGTTTCAGCACCCTGAAGCAGATCGACACCTCCAGCGTCTCGCGCCTGGTGCCGGCCTGGTCCTTCTCCTTCGGCGACGAGAAGCAGCGCGGGCAGGAGACGCAGGCGCTGGTGCATGACGGGGTGATCTACGTCACCGCCTCCTACTCGCGCATGTTCGCGCTCGACGCCAAGACCGGCAAGCGGCTGTGGTCCTACGCCCACCGCCTGCCCGACGATATCCGCCCCTGCTGCGACGTGGTGAACCGCGGCGCCGCCATCTACGGCGACAAGGTGTTCCTCGGCACGCTCGACGCCTCGATCGTCGCGCTGAACAAGAACACCGGCAAGGTGGTGTGGAAGCAGAAGTTCGCCGACCACAAGGTCGGCTACACGATGACCGGCGCGCCGACCATCGTGAAGGACCAGAAGACCGGCAAGATGCTGCTGATCCATGGCTCCTCGGGCGACGAGTTCGGCGTCGTCGGGCGGCTCTACGCCCGCGATCCTGACACCGGCGAGGAGATTTGGATGCGCCCCATGGTCGAGGGGCACATGGGCCGGCTGAACGGCAAGGACAGCACCGTCACCGGCAACAAGGAAGCCCCGTCCTGGCCGCGCGACAAGGACGGCAAGCTGGTCGAGGCGTGGAGCCACGGCGGCGGCGCCCCCTGGCAGAGCGCCACCTTCGACGTCGAGACCAACACCATCGTCATCGGCACCGGCAACCCGGCGCCGTGGAACGGCTGGGCACGCTGGCCGGGCGACAGCCTCTACACCTCGGGCCAGGCCTACGTCGATCCGACCACCGGCGAGCTGAAGGGCTTCTACCAGCACACGCCGAACGACGCCTGGGACTTCTCCGGCAACAACGAGCTGGTGCTGTTCGACTTCACCGACTCGTCGGGCAAGACGGTCAAGGCGACGGCGCACGCCGACCGCAACGGCTTCTTCTACGTCACCGACCGCAACAAGCTGGCCAACGCCGGCGGCGAGGCGAACAAGCCGAACAGCGTGCTGGCGGCCTATCCCTTCGTCGACGGCATCACCTGGGCCAAGGGCATCGACCTGAAGACCGGCCGCCCCATCGAGAACGAGGGCCAGCGTCCGCCGCTGCCCGTGGGCGACGAGAAGCGCGGCAAGTCGGTCGAGGTCTCCCCGCCCTTCCTCGGCGGCAAGAACTGGAACCCGATGTCCTACAGCGAGGACACCGGCCTGTTCTACATCGCCGCCAACCACTGGAAGGAGGACTACTGGACCGAGCATGTCGGCTACAACCCCGGCTCGGCCTATCTCGGCATGGGCTTCCGCATCCACAAGCTGTTCGACGACCATGTCGGCACGCTGCGGGCGCTCGATCCCAAGACCGGCAAGATCGCCTGGGAGCACAAGGAGGAGCTGCCGCTGTGGTCCGGCACGCTGGCGACCGCCGGCAACCTGGTCTTCACCGGCACCGGCGACGGCTACGTCAAGGCGTTCAACGCCAAGACGGGCGAGGAGCTTTGGAAGTTCCAGACCGGCTCGGGCATCATCTCCTCCCCGGTCACCTGGGAGCAGGACGGGGTGCAGTATGTCGGCATCACCACCGGCTACGGCGGCGCCGTCCCGCTGTGGGGCGGCGACCTCGCCGACCTGACCACCCGCGTGACCCAGGGCGGGTCCTTCTGGGTGTTCAAGCTGGCCGACGTGAAGGTGTCCAGCGCCAAGTGAGGCGCTGCCCGTGACGGGCGGGGCGGTTCCACCGCCCCGTCCCTCCGTTTCTTTGCCCTCCGTTTTTGCCGGAACCGTGGAGACGTTGATGAACGCGAGCCTGCGCGCGCTGTGCCTGTTGAGCGCTCTTGTCCTGCCCGCCGCCTTGTCCGGGACCGGCGCGCTGGCGCTGGCGACGGAGAGCGAGCCGAGCGAAACCTCCACCGAAGCCCTCGTCGGCGGCGGCGAGGAACCGAGGCCGACCGAGGTGGCCGGCTGCAAGCTGGTGCCCAAGGCCGTCTGCCCGAACCTGGATCTGCGCCACCGCAACCTGCGCAACATCGATCTCGGCGGCGCCGACCTGCGCGGGGCCAACCTGATGCGGGCCGACCTGCGCCACGCCAACCTGCGCAACGCCGACCTGCGCGGCGCCATCCTCGACGCCGCCGACCTGCGCACCGCCTTCCTGCAAAACGCCAAGCTGGAGGGCGCGCGGATGCGCGGCGCCAACCTGGAGCAGGCGCGGGCGAGCGGCGCCGACTTCCGCCACACCGACCTGACCGCCGCCAGCCTGGAGGCGATCAAGGCCGACAAGGCCGACCTGACCGGCGCCAACCTGGAGGGGGCCGACCTTCAGGAGGCCAAGCTCGCCAACACCAACCTGTCGGGCGCGGTGATGGAGGGGACCAAGATCCGCTTCGCCATCTTCCAGGGCGCCTTGATGGACAATTGCCGGGGCTGCCCGACCGACTGGTGAGCGGCCAACGGGACGGGGAGGGCGGCTTTTGGGAAAAATGCGGGCGACCGCGTTTTTCCGCTTGCGGGAGCGGTCGGATTTCCGTAGAAAGCCGCTCCCGGACGACGGGAACGCGGGCGTAGCTCAGGGGTAGAGCACAACCTTGCCAAGGTTGGGGTCGAGGGTTCGAATCCCTTCGCCCGCTCCAGTTCGTCAGGGCACGGCGCGTGCCGGACAGCACGAGCCGGACAGCACAGCGAAGACCAAAGGGCCGGGCGCGCACAGCGCACCGGCCCTTCGCTTTTCCGGCCTCCGTTTTCCAGCCTGTGCCGCGTGGCGATTATTTTTCGGCGCGGCGTCAGATTCCCTGTTGCGGAGCCGGCCGGATTTCCGTAGAAAGCCGCACCCGGACGACGGGAGCGCGGGCGTAGCTCAGGGGTAGAGCACAACCTTGCCAAGGTTGGGGTCGAGGGTTCGAATCCCTTCGCCCGCTCCAGTTCGTCAGGGCACGGCACGAGCTGGACAGCGCAGGCCGGACAGCACAGCGAAGACCAAAGGGCCGGGCGCGCACAGCGCACCGGCCCTTCGCTTTTTCCGCCCCTTCCGCCCGGAACTGCGGATCAGACATACGGAGCCGCCAGCCCTTCCGCCGCGAAGGCGGCCTTCACCGCCGGGCGCTCCAGGACGCGGGCGAGGTAGGGGCCGAGATTGGGCAGGCTGCGGGCCGGACGCCGCATGAAGCGGGTCCAGCGGCAGAGCATGAACAGATACGGATCGACCGCCGAGTAGCCGCCGTCCAGCATCCACTCGCGCCCGCCCAGCGCCCGGTCCAGCCCGTCGAACTGGTCGTTCAGCCGGGCCTCCGCCACCCGCTTGAAGGCGGCCTGGGCGTCGGCGCCCTCGACGTAGCGCTCCGGATAGAAGTACAGCAGCATGTCGGCCTGGACGCTGTTGGTCAGGTAGACCAGCCATTTGTAGAAGGCCGCGCGCTCGGGCGTGCCGACGGCCGGGGCGAGGCGGGCCTCCGGGTGCGCGTCGGCCAGATGCAGGCAGATCGCCGCCGCCTCGTACAGCACCAGATCGCCGTCGACCAGCGTCGGGACCCGGCCGTGCGGATTCAGCGCCAGATAGTCCGCGCGCTTGTGCTCCGCCTTGTCGCGGTCGAGCAGCACCAGATCGAAGGGCGCGCCGATCTCGCGCAGCAGGATGTGCGGCGCCATCGCGGCGGTGCTGGGCATGGCGTAGAGGGTGGTCAAGGGGGCCTCCGGATCCGTGGAGCGAAGCGTACCGGGGCAATAGCGCCGGATGCCGCCCCCGGTCCAGCGGTCATCGCCCTCTCCCGCGCCCGCGCATGGCACGATTGCCCGAAGCGCGGGTTTGTCGCGAGACCGAACTGTGCGTATGATCCCCGAGGCTGTTTAACATATCGAACACCCCGCGACGAATTGGGGGTTCGTTCCTCGAACAGGAAGAGCAAGATGACCGCGATCGGCAACTCGGCGGCAAGCCGCGACAAGGCCTTCGTTCTCCACCCCTACACCAACCTGCACGCCCACGAGACCCAGGGTCCGCTCGTCATCGAGCGCGGCGAGGGCGTGCGCGTTTTCGACGACGCCGGCAACGCCTACATCGAGGGCATGGCCAGCCTGTGGTGCGTCTCGCTGGGCTGGGGGGAGGAGCGTCTGGTCCAGGCCGCCGCCAAGCAGATGCGCCAGCTCTCCAGCTATCACATCTTCGGCCACAAGTCGCACGAGCCGGGCATCGACCTCGCCGAGAAGCTGATCGCGCTGGCTCCGGTGCCGATGTCGAAGGTGTTCTTCGCCAATTCCGGCTCGGAGGCCAACGACACGGCCATCAAGCTGATCTGGTACTACAACAACGCGCTCGGCCGGCCGGAGAAGAAGAAGATCCTGGCGCGGACGCGCGGCTATCACGGCGTGACGGTGGCGACCGCCAGCCTGACCGGCCTGCCGAACAACCACCGCGACTTCGACCTGCCGATCGCCCGCATCCTGCACGCCGACTGTCCGCACCATTACCGCAACGCCAATCCGGGCGAGAGCGAGGAGGAGTTCGCGACCCGTCTGGCCGAGCAGCTGGAGGCGCAGATCCTGGCCGAGGGGCCGGACACCGTCGCCGCGATGTTCGCCGAGCCGATCATGGGGGCCGGCGGCGTGGTGGTTCCGCCCGCGACCTACTATGAGAAAATCCAGGCGGTGTTGAAGAAATACGACATCCTGCTGGTCGCCGACGAGGTCATCTGCGGCTTCGGCCGCACCGGGAACTTCTGGGGCAGCCAGACCATGGGGATGCGTCCGGACATCCTGACCTGCGCCAAGCAGCTGTCGTCCGGCTACCTGCCGATCTCGGCGGTGATGGTGTCGGAGGCCGTCTATCAGGCCTGCGTCGACGAGAGCAAGAAGATCGGCACCTTCGGCCACGGCTACACCTACTCCGCCCATCCGGTGGCGGCGGCGGTGGCGCTGGAGACGCTGGCGATCTACCAGGAGCGCGACATCGTTTCCCATGTCCGCGACGTCGCCGTGCCGTTCCAGAAGCGGCTGAAGGCGCTGGCCGATCACCCGCTGGTCGGCGAGGCGCGCGGCACCGGCCTGATCGGCGCCATCGAGCTGGTCGCCGACAAGGCGACCAAGGCCAACTTCGAGCCGGTCGGCCGCGCCGGCGCCGTGGTCAACGGCCTGACCCAGGAGAACGGCCTGATCATCCGCGCCATGGGCGATTCCATCGCGCTGTGCCCGCCGCTGGTCATCACCGAGGCCGAGGTCAACGACATGTTCGACCGCCTGACCACGGCGCTCGACGCCGCGATCCCGGTCCTGCGCGGGTAAGGAGATCGGGCCTTCCCGCTTCGCCGCCTCCAAGCATCCTCATGCCCGGCCTTGTGCCGGGCATCCACGCGCAAGTCTCACGTGCGCTCGTGGATGGCCGGGCCAAGCCCGGCCATGGCGAAGGGGGAAACCGTTCTTCCAGACTTTGGTATGAGCGACCCGCTGGAACCGGCGGCAACCGAAGCCGTCGGCTCGTGCGAATGTCCCAGTGGGGCGGTCTTGATTTCGATCAATGCCGGATGGCACTTTGATGATGAAGATGCCATCCTCCCGTTGCGCAGGGACGGAGCGAAGGGTTTATCCCCTCCGGGCCGGCGCAGCAGATCGTTGGTACGACCGCGAACGGAACCCGCGCGATGGATTACGAGAGCTTCTTCCGCAGCCAGATCGCAACGCTGAAGCAGGACGGCCGCTACCGGTTCTTCGCCGATCTGGCGCGGCAGGCCGGCAACTTCCCGACGGCCACCTTCCGCGATTCGCAGGGGCGGGAGCGGACCGTGACGGTCTGGTGCTCCAACGACTATCTCGGCATGGGCCAGCACCCGACCGTGCTGAAGGCCATGCACGACGCGCTCGACGAGGTCGGCGCCGGGGCCGGCGGCACCCGCAACATCTCCGGCACCAACCGCTACCACGTGCTGCTGGAACGCGAGCTGGCCGACCTGCACGGCAAGGACGCCGCCCTTCTCTTCACCTCGGGCTACGTGTCGAACGACGCGACGCTGACCACGCTGGGCAAGATCCTGCCCAACTGCGTGATCCTGTCGGACGCGCTGAACCACAACTCGATGATCACCGGCATCCGCAACTCGGGCGCCGAGAAGCACATCTTCCGCCACAACGACCCCAAGCATCTCGACGAGCTGCTGTCCGCCATCGCCCCCGGCCGGCCGAAGGTGGTCGCCTTCGAGAGCGTCTACTCGATGGACGGCGACATCGCCCCCATCCATGACCTGTGCGACGTCGCCGAGAAGCATGGCGCCATGACCTACCTCGACGAGGTGCACGCGGTCGGCATGTACGGCGCGCGCGGGGCCGGCGTGGCCGAGCGCGACGGCGCGATGGACCGTCTCACCATCATCGAGGCGACGCTGGGCAAGGCGTTCGGCGTGCAGGGCGGCTACATCACCGGCTCGGCGGCGCTGATCGACTGCGTGCGCAGCTTCGCCGCCGGCTTCATCTTCTCGACCTCGCTGGCCCCCGTGCTGGCGGCCGGTGCCTTGGCCAGCATCCGCCACCTGAAGACCAGCCAGACCGAGCGCGAGCGCCACCAGGAGCGCGCCGCCACGCTGAAGCGGCTGTTCGCCGCCGCCGGCCTGCCGGTGATGCCCTCGGTCAGCCACATCGTCCCGTTGATGGTCGGCGACGCCCACCGCTGCAAGCGCGCGTCGGACGAACTGCTGGAACGGCACGGCATCTACGTCCAGCCGATCAACTACCCGACCGTGCCGCGCGGCACCGAGCGGCTGCGCTTCACCCCGACGCCGCTGCACGGCGACGCCGAGATGGAGCGGCTGGTCGAGGCGCTGCTCGACGTGTGGAGCCGGCTGGACCTGCGTCTGGCCGCCTGACCGGACCCACGGGCGGACTCCGGTCGCGGGTGCTTCTCCCGTGGTACGAATATTTTCCCCTCTGGACAGACGGGGCGCGCGGCCCTAACTTGACAGGGTGGTTGCGATTGACTCGCAGCCATCCTGTTCGCGCCCGCCCGTCCCTAAACCTGTCCAGGGGTTTGCCATGTACCGTGACAACTCGCTGATGCCGAAGGAGGCCGTGCGCCTCGTCGTCCTGGGCACGCTGATCCAGGGCGGGCCGCTGCGCTACGCCGACCTCGCCGGGTCGGTGCGTCATTTCCTCGACCGCCTCGTCGGCCCGTCGCTCGACCTGATGGGCACCTCGCTGGAGATGCTGCGCTACGAAGGGCTGATCGAGGCGCTCGACGGCAGCGGGATGGAGGACAACGCGCTGCTCGGCCCGACCGCGGCCGGCCGCGCCGAGTTCGACACGCTGATCCGCGCCAACGTCCGCGCCCCCTCGGCCGACGGGCTGAACAAGCTGGTCATCGCGCTGAAGCTGCGCTTCCTGCATCTGCTCGACACCGAGTCGCAGAAGGAGCAGGTCGACAATCTCGTCGCCCTGTACGAGACCGAACTGGCGCGGCTGGGCGACCTGAAGCGCGCCAACACCGCCTCCACCGGTCATTTCGCCGCGTGGCTGGAGCAAGACGTCGCCCAGGCCGAAGAACGGCTGGCGTGGTTCCAGGATCTGCTGAACCGTCTGTAACCTTTTATTTACCGAATTCTTGCACGGACGCGACCTTTTCGACCGGGGTCGCGTCCGCGTTTGTTTTGGGGCCGGATTCTGGTGTAGCTTGGCGGCGACATCAACCTGCCGGAATGATCCCTCCATGGCCTCGATCCTGTCGACCGACGACCTTGAAGACCGCCTTCGCATGGAATTCGTCGATGACGCGCGGGATCGGCTGGAGCTGATGAACGGCGCGTTGGCGGAACGGACGAAAGGTGCCCGCAGCGATGCCGAGACGATCGGCGTGCTGCGGCTGGAGGCCCACAACTTCAAGGGCATGGGCACCAGCTTCGGTTATCCCACGGTCAGCCTCGTGGCGCACCGGCTGGAGGATTACCTGAGCGGCCTGAAGCAGCTCGACATCCGGCAGCTCACCGACGCCCAGACCTTCATCGACCGCATCGCCGAGCTGGTGGACCGCGCCGAGCAGCCACGGCTGGCCGAGACCAACCAGATCATCCGCGCGCTGCCGGTGCGCTACGAGTTCCAGGTCACCGACATCGAGGTCCGCAACGTCGAGATCATGCTGGTGACGCCGTCCAAGGTGATCGCCAAGAAGCTGGGGGCGGAACTGGCCGCCTGCGGCTTCCGCACCATGACGGTGACCGACCCCATCGAATCGATCAGCCTCGCGGTCCGCGTGCCGCCCGACATGGTCATCGCCTCGATGGTGATGGACGGTTTGTCCGGCCTCGACCTGATCCGTGGCCTGCGCGCGATGAGCGTCACCCACAACGTGCCGATGGCGCTGCTGACCTCGCTGAACCTCGACCACCCGTCGCTCAAGGAAATCCCGCACGGCGTCTCGGTGATCCGCGTCGGCGAGCATTTCGGCGACGATTTCGCCGCCGTGGTGGCCAAGCACAATCTGGGCTGAAAAACCGGCTTCAAAGGGAGCGGCGGACCGCCGCTCCCTCCTTCTTCACTCCGCGATCGGCGAGGCGCCGATCTTGCGGCGGGGGGCGGCCTTGATCGACGGGCCGGCGTTGTCGGCCGGCTTGGCGATGGTGGTGGTCGTGCCGCGCGACCCGGCCGGGGCGCTGCCCTTCAGCCGCAGCAGATGCAGCCGGACATAGGCGGTGGAGCCGCCGGCCTTCACCGCGATCCAGTCGCTGTTGCGCACCCGACCCAGCACGCTGACCGCCTGCCCGGCGCCGATGGTGGCGACCACCGGGCCGCTGGCCGAGGGCTGGCTGCGCAGCTGCGTCGCCTTGTCGGCCTCCCACTGGCCGTAAACGGGCTCCAGCCCCGTGCCTTCCGGCGCGGAGCGCACGTCGGGCGGGTTGGGAATGCGCTCGCGCGGCATGCAGCCGGGGACCATCAGCGTGGTCAGGGCCAAGGCCAAGGGGAGGAGACGCGCACGCCGGATCATCGGACACCCTGTGGATCGCTCAACCGTTGGCGCGACCATACAGGAGGAACGCCGCTCTTCGCCACCGCAGCGCAACCGGATGGGGTATGCGCTTTTTGGGACGGTGGCGCTCGCGGGGATCGTCAGAAGGCCGCCGCGTCGGCGGGCGCGCCGATGCCGAACAGGTCGCGCGGCACGGCCCGCCCCCGCGGCGTGGTGGACAGGGTCCGGCTCTCCCCGCTGCGCCGGATGACGTCCCGCTCCAGAAGATGCGCGCACAGCGCGGCGCCGACGGCGCCGTCGTCGAACTCGATGACGCCGCGCGCCAGCAGGGCGTCGGTGATCGCCACGCCGAGTCCCCCGGCGAGGTGGTGGTAGCACAGGCGCGCGTGGCGCCGCGCCGCGCCGCGTGGCCCGGTGCGCGGCGGCTTCGCCACCGGCGGCGCGGTGATCGCCGCGATCCGCATCACGGTCTCCTTTCGCCCCGAGCTTACAGGCCGAGCTTACAGGGGAAGCTCCCTCGCCCGTTTCGGTCAAGGCCGAAGCGTCGGCGATCGCAGCCGCTCAGAAGGCGAGGCCGCAGCCGCCGGGCTTCACGGTGCGCTCGGCCGCCGGCGGGTTGGCGGCCAGCTTGGCGGCCGGACGGATCGGGCGGCGGACCAGTTCGCCGCCGCAGTTGGGGCAGCGCTCGCCCGGCAGCCGGCTGCGGCAGTCGCCGCAGAAGGTGCATTCGAACGAGCAGATGTAGGCGTCCACGGAGTCGGGCGGCAGGTCCCGGTCGCAGCATTCGCAGTTGGGGCGGAGTTGCAGCATGGCGCGCGGTCCTTCTGGCGGGTGGCGCCGGGAAGGATAGCGGAGACGCCGCCGCCACGACATCGGCGGGATTGCCGGCGGCCGTCAAGATCACGCCAATCCGATCGCGCCGATTCGCGGAGACAAACGAAAACGGCGCAGCCCTCCACGGAGAGCCGCGCCGTTCTCAGTCACGCCGGTGAAGGCGCTGTCGTCTTACCAGGATTTGGCGCGGGCGTGCGCCGGCTTGCCGTTGGCGTGCGGCTCGCGCCGCGCGTGGCTGTGGTCCGGGCGGCCCTGGCCATGGTGGCTGTCCGACCGGGCATGGTCCGGGCGGGCGGAGCGGGCCGGGTGGCCGCCCTTGCTGTCGCCGCCATGGCTGTTGTTGCGCTGCCACGGCTTCGGACCGCCGCTGGGGCGGCCGTTGCGGCTCGGCGGACGGCCGCCGGCGGTGAAGGGACGCTGCGGCTCCAGGCCGGGGATCGTGTGGATCGCCAGCGTCGCGTTGGTGTAGCGCTCGATGCGGAACAGCGTCTCGCGGTCGGCGCGCGAGGCGAAGGAGATCGCGATGCCCGAGGCGCCGGCGCGGCCGGTGCGGCCGATGCGGTGGACGTAGTCCTCCGCCGAACGCGGCAGGTCGAAGTTGATGACGTGGGTGATGTCACGGACGTCGATGCCGCGCGCCGCCACGTCGGTCGCCACCAGCAGGCGGACCTGGCCGGTGCGCAGGCGCTGGAGCGTGCGGTTGCGCTTGCCCTGGTCCATGTCGCCGTGCAGGGCGGCGGCGGCGTGGCCGGCGAGGCTCAGCTCCTCGGCCAGCGTGTCGGCGTCGCGCTTGGTCGCGGCGAAGATGATCGCCTTGCCGACCTCCGGGGTCGCGGCGATGTGCTGGAGCAGGCGGCGCTTGTGGTCGAGGTCGTCGGCGTGGTGCAGGCGCTGCTCGACGTTGATCGAGGTCGCCTGGCTCTCGACGGCGACGCGCTCCGGGTTGCGCAGCAGGTTGCCGGCCAGCCCGGCCATGCGGCGGTCGAGCGTGGCGGTGAACAGCAGCGTCTGGCGGGTCGGCGGGCAGCACTTGGCGATGGTCTCGACGTCGTCGAGGAAGCCCATGTCCAGCATGCGGTCGGCCTCGTCGAGGATCAGAACCTCGACGGCCTCGAGATCGATGCGGCGGCGCGACACATGGTCGAGCAGGCGGCCCGGGGTCGCGACCAGCACGTCGACCGGGCGCGACAGCAGGCGGAGCTGCTCGCGGTAGGGCATGCCGCCGACCACGTCCACGATGTTCAGCTTCATGAACTTCGCGTATTTGCGGGCGGCGTCGGTGACCTGCTTGGCCAGCTCGCGGGTCGGGGCCAGCACCAGCACGCGCGGGGCGGCGACGCCCAGGCGCGGCAGCTCGGCGATGCGGGTCAGGGCCGGCAGCATGAAGGCGGCGGTCTTGCCGGTGCCGGTCTCGGCGGTGGCGAGGATGTCGCGGCCTTCGAGCGCCGGCGGAATGGCGGCGGACTGGACGGGGGTGGCGGTGGTGTATTCGAACGCCTCGAGGGCCTTCAGGACGAGCGGGTGCAGACCGAGTTCGGAAAACGACAAAGCGTATCAACCTTCTCAAAGCATGACGGCACGCCCACGCGCGCCCGGATGGCGGACGTGGGAGAAGCCGGCGGTTTCGCCGGGAGGAGGTCGAGAGGGAGAGGCGTCTATCCGAAGCACGGACCGTCCGTCCCCACCTTGGGGTGGACGCCCTGCGAAATCTAAGCGCGTCTCGCTCAAGAGACGCGCGAGCCTCCAGCGATCAAGACGCACTACATAGTCTATTGCGGCGCACAAACCAAGATCTTTCCACCAGGGGAAGCCCTGCGCCTTTCACGGGCCCTCCATGCGTTTGCCGGGGTTGCCCCGCCGGTCAGGCTGGACGGTTCGGGGGAGGCGCCGTGTCGGGAGTGGCGGCGCGGGCGCGGAGCGCGTCGCGGATCTCCTCCAGCAGCACCTCCTGGCGCGACGGCCCGGCCTCGGCCTTGTGCATGAAGTGCAGGCGGTTGACCTGCCGGACGATCAGGAACAGCGCGCCCGAGACGATCAGGAAATTGATCAGCGCGTTGATGAAGCGGCCGTAGTTGATGGTCGCCGCCCCGGCGGCCTCGGCTGCGGCGAGGCTGTCGTACCGGCCGCCGGACAGGCTGATGAAGTAGTTGGAGAAGTCGATGCCACCCATGATCCAGCCGATCGGCGGCATCAGCATGTCCTTGACCAGCGAGTTGACGATGCCGGTGAAGGCGGCGCCGATGATGATGCCGACCGCCAGTTCCACGACGTTGCCGCGGCTGATGAATGTCTTGAACTCGTTGAGCATGGAATTCGCCCCCGAACCGTTCGGTCGAAGAAACAGTGTCAGGCTACCATGGTTTCCGTCGCCGCGTCGTTGCGTCCGGGTGGAGCGGCGGGTGTACCACGATGAGGCTGTGGTACCGCCAAGCGGAAGCGCTGGCACACCCAGCTTCCTTTCCGTCATGACCGGGCTTGCCCCGGTCATCCACGCCCGGTCTCCTTCCGATCATTTGCGGCCGTGGATGCCCGGCTCAAGGCCGGGCATGACGAGTCACGGGGCTGTCAGGACTTGTGCTCGGCGGTATGAGAGTTAGGGTGGGTGCATGTGGGGCAGGACTTGCGTCAAGCGGATCGGAGGAGATGGAATGGTCGATGCCGAACGGGGTTTCCGAAACGGCGAGGTCCGGATCGTCGCGGTGCCTGACACGCGCGTTGCCGTGCTGGAGCATCGCGGCGACCCGGCGCTGATCGGCGAGTCGACCCGGCGCTTCGTCGCGTGGCGCAAGGCGGTGGCGCTGCCGCCCGGGCTCGGCGCCACCTTCAACATCCTGTACGACGATCCCCTGACCACGCCGCCCGCCGCGTTCCGCCTCGATCTCTGCGCCGCCACCGATCGCGCGATCGAACCGAACGACGCCGGCGTCGTCGTCAAGACCATTCCGGGCGGCCGCTGTGCCGTGCTGCGCCACACCGGGTCCGAGGAGTCGCTTTGCGCGGCGATCCTGCATCTCTGCATGGATTGGCTGCCGCGCAGCGGCGAGCAACGGCGCGACTTTCCACTCTATTGCCAGCGGATCGCCTTCTTCCCCGAAGTGCCGGAGGGCGCGGCGGTCACCGACCTCTTCCTGCCCATAGGAGCGCCGGCGGAGTTGGCCAACGCGCCTTGAAGCGATCATGGTGCTGGCGAACGCCAAGAAGGCCCGATGGATGCCGGTCATCCGGCGGGACCGGACGCCCGCCGGTCGGAGTTTCGAGTGTTCATCGTCCGGAGTGTTTGCCCTATAGTGAAATGGTCGGGGAAATCAGGACTTCCGGCGGAGGGGGGAGGAACATGAGCGTGATCGGCACAGAAAATACTTCGATACGGAATGGTCCGTATGCTCGTTCCGGTTCCGGATCCAACGCTGAAGTCTTCGTGAAAAAGGGTGGAAGCGGTGCAGCGGGCGACCGTGGTCCTTCGTTCACGGTCGATCTGTCGGACCGGGCCAAAGCTTTGCTGTCGAAGGCGGAGCAGGGGCGCGCGCTGGCGGGTCAACTCGCGGCGCACATGCAGGCGGGCAGCGCCGCGCTGTTTCGCGACGGCCAGCTTTCCAAGCTGCCCGCGCTCGACGAAGGCCAGCGGAGTCAACCGAGCGAGGAGGAGCGGGACGTGCATGGCGCCGCCAGCTCCCTCCAAGGGCTCTACGACGGCATGCCCAAGACGCTGGACCAAGCCCTTGCCGATCACAGGAAGGTGGTTCTCGAAGCCTATCCGGACGAGATCGGCCGCATGAAGAGCGGCCTCGCCTCCGGCGCTCTGAAAGCGGAAGACGGCTGGAATGAGATAATCTCCAGCCGTGAGGCGGAACTCGCCGCCGCCAAGCAGGGGACGATGCGGATACAGGCCGTCAACGATCCAAACCTGATCCAGACCGAGAACGAGTTCACCGTCACCCGCGACATCGGCGGCTGGAGCGCCCGCGGGGTTACGGTGAACGCCAATTTCCCCGCCTTGCAGGACAGTTTCGGCACGAAGAACCTGCGGCCGGGCTCCAGCCCGTGGACCGGCGATTATGTGATCCGCTGGTGAACAGGACGGGCCGGCGGCCAAACCGGCTCCCAGCGCTCGCCGCCATCATCCGCGGGAGCGAGAAGCCGGGTTGACAAAAGGCGGCTCCCCGATTGGAGAGCCGCCTTTCGCGTGCGTGTCCGGCTGTCGGGCCGTTCAACCGATCCTCGATCCTCAGGCGATCCTCAGGCGATGCGCCCGTGGCAGTGCTTGAACTTCTTGCCCGAGCCGCAGGGGCAGGCGGCGTTGCGCTGGGTGGTCGCCATCACGTCGGCCGGAAGCGGCTGGTCTTCCGGAATCCCGGCGGCGGACGCGCGGGCCATGCCGTCGGGAAGCTCCTCGCCGCCGGCCAGCGCCAGCGCCGGATCGTTGCGGCCCTCGTGCATCTCCTGCATCTGGCGGGCGAACAGCTCCTCCGGCGAGGGCGACATGCGGATCTCGACGTGCATCAGCACCGAGGTGACCTGCTCGCGCAGCGCCATCAGCATGCCGTCGAACAGCTCGAACGCCTCGCGCTTGTACTCGTTCAGCGGATCCTTCTGGGCGTAGGCCCGCAGGGAAATGCCCTGGCGCAGATGGTCGAGCTGGAGCAGGTGGTCCTTCCATTCCTGGTCGAGGATCTGGAGCAGCAGGCTCTTCTCGACGTGGCGCATCGTCTCGGCGCCGTAGGACTCCTCCTTCTCCGCGTATTTGCGGTCGGCGGCCTCCCGCACGCGCTCCTCGATCTCCGGCTCGGCGATGCCTTCTTCCTTGGCCCACTCGTGGACCGGCAGATCCATGCCCAGCAGGCGGTTGGCGGCCTCGTGCAGGCCGTCGATGTCCCACTGCTCGGAATAGCTGTTCGCCGGGATCGCCGTCGCCACCATGTTGGCGACGATCTGATGGCGCATCTCCTGGATTTCCTCGGCGATGTCGGCGCTTTCCATCACCTCGCGGCGCTGCTCGTAGACGACCTTGCGCTGGTCGTTCATGACGTTGTCGAACTTCAGCAGGTTCTTGCGGACATCGAAGTGATGCGCCTCGACCTTCTGCTGCGCCTTCTCCAGCGCCTTGTTGATCCAGGGGTGGATGATCGCCTCGCCCTCCTTCAGGCCGAGGCGCTGGAGCATGCTGTCCATCCGCTCCGACCCGAAGATGCGCATCAGGTCGTCTTCCAGCGACAGGAAGAACTTCGAGGTGCCGGGGTCGCCCTGGCGCCCCGATCGGCCGCGCAGCTGGTTGTCGATGCGGCGGCTCTCGTGCCGCTCGGTGCCGATCACGTAGAGGCCGCCGGCCTCCTTCACCCTCTCGCGGGCCTCGGCGACCTCGGCCTCGATCCGCTTGATGGCGGCCTCGCGCTCCGGCCCCTCCGGCAGGTTCGCCAGCTCCACCTCGATGCGCATCTGCACGTTGCCGCCGAGCTGGATGTCGGTGCCGCGGCCGGCCATGTTGGTGGCGACCGTCACGGCGCCGGCGCGGCCGGCCTGGGCGACGATGTAGGCCTCCTGCTCGTGGTGGCGGGCGTTCAGCACGTTGTGCGGAATCCCACGCTTGTTGAGCAGGTCGGACAGCAGTTCCGACTTCTCGATCGAGGTGGTGCCGACCAGGACCGGCTGGCCGCGCTTGCGGGCCTCCTCGATCAGGTCGATCATCGCGTGGTATTTCTCGGTCGCGGTCCGGTAGACCTCGTCGTCATGGTCGATGCGCTTGACCGGGACGTTGGTCGGGATGTCGACGACTTCCAGCCCGTAGATCTCGCCGAACTCGGCGGCCTCGGTCAGCGCGGTGCCGGTCATGCCGGCCAGCTTGGGGTAGATGCGGAAGTAGTTCTGGAAGGTGATCGAGGCGAGCGTCTGGTTCTCGCGCTGGATCGTCACCTTCTCCTTCGCCTCCAGCGCCTGGTGCAGCCCTTCCGAGAAGCGGCGGCCGTCCATCATGCGCCCGGTGAACTCGTCGATGATGATGACCTTGTCATCCTTGACGATGTAGTCCTTGTCGCGCTGGAACAGCGTGTGGGCGCGCAGCGCCTGCTGGGCGTGGTGGACCAGCGCCACGTTCTGGATGTCGTAGAGCCCGCCCGACTTCAGCAGCCCGGCCTCGGCCAGCAGCCGCTCCATGTGCTCCTGCCCGACCTCGGAGAAGCTGACGGAGCGGTGCTTCTCGTCCTTCTCGTAATCCTCGGGCGTCAGCGCCGGGATCAGCGCGTCGACCTGCATGTACATCTCGCCCGCGTCGGTCGACGGGCCGGAGATGATCAGCGGGGTGCGCGCCTCGTCGATCAGGATCGAGTCGACCTCGTCGACGATGGCGTAGTTGAAGGGCCGCTGGACGAGTTCCTCCAGCCGGAACTTCATGTTGTCGCGCAGATAGTCGAAGCCGAACTCGTTGTTCGTGCCGTAGGTGATGTCGCAGGCGTAGGCGGCGCGGCGCTCCTCGTCGTCGAGGCCGTGGACGATGACGCCGGTGGAGAGACCCAGGAACCCGTAGACCCGGCTCATCCAGCCGCTGTCGCGGGTCGCCAGATAGTCGTTGACGGTGACGACGTGGACGCCCTTGCCCTCCAGCGCGTTCAGGTAGACGGCCAGCGTGGCGACCAGCGTCTTGCCCTCGCCGGTCCGCATCTCCGAGATCTTGCCCTGGTGCAGCACCATGCCGCCGAGAAGCTGCACGTCGAAATGCCGCTGGCCGAGCACGCGCTTGGCCGCCTCGCGCACGGTGGCGAAGGCGTCGGGCAGGATGTCGTCCAGCGACTCGCCCTTGCCCAGGCGCTCGCGCAGCCAGCCGGTGCGCGCCTTCAGCTCGTCGTCCGACAGCGTGATCAGCGACGGTTCCAAGTCGTTGATTTGCTGGACGGTCTTGTGCAGCGCCTTGACCGCGCGCGTGTTGGCGGTGCCGAAAATCTTGCGGGCGAGAGCGCCGAACATGAAAACCTCGGAAGTAAAGCGGAGTTGGGCCAGCCTATCGACGGGTCTGACATAGGACTATGGCAAGGCCCTGTCAACGAGACCCGCCCCTTTGCCGCGCCGGAAACCTTCGGGAAAGCGGGCGGAAACCCGCCGGAAAAGGCGGCGGGGGACTGGTATCGGCGGGCGGGCGGCCACAGTTGTGTGACGGATCGATGGGACCCTTGCCCCGTGCGCGCGACCCATGCTTAATCCACGCGGAATCGGGCGCGGAGCGGCGGATGGCTCCGGTGCCTCGGGGGCTTGCTTTCGATAACATCCGCCGGAAGGAAAAGACAGGTCATGGTCAATCGTATGTTCCGCACCGCGCTTCTCTCGATGGCGGCCTGCGGCATCGCCCTGGCGGCGCACGCCCAGACTCCCGCTCCGGCTACCCCCGCCCCGGCGACCGCCGCCGTCGCCGACCCCGTGGTCGCCCGCGTCAACGGTGAGGAGCTGCACCAGTCGGACGTCACCCGCATGGTGTCGCAGCTGCCGCCGCAGGTGCAGCAGATGCCGATCGAGATGATCTACCCGGCCGTCCTCGACCAGCTGGTCAGCGGCAAGCTGGTCGCCGCGGCCGGCTACAAGGACAAGCTGGCCGACAGCCCCGAGGTCAAGGACGAGATCAAGCGCGCCGAGGAGCGCGCCGTGCAGCGCGCCTACATCCAGAAGGAGGTGAAGGCCCGCATCACGGCGAAGTCGCTCGACGACGCCTATCAGGCCTTCCTGAAGCAGAACCCGCCGCAGGAGGAGGTCAAGGCCGCCCACATCCTGGTGGAGAAGGAGGACGAGGCCAAGGCCATCCTCGCCGAGCTGAAGAAGGGCGGCGACTTCGCCAAGATCGCCAAGGAGAAGTCGAAGGACACGGTCGCGGCCCAGTCGGGCGGCGATCTCGGCTACTTCACCAAGGACGCGATGGTCGAGCCCTTCGCCAACGCCGCCTTCGCCATGAAGAAGGGCGAGGTGAGCAAGGAGCCGGTGAAGACGCAGTTCGGCTATCACATCATCAAGGTCGAGGACAAGCGCACCCAGCCGGCGCCGACGCTCGACGAGGTGAAGCCGCAGCTGGAGCAGACGCTGTCCAAGGACATCGTGACCGCCCTGGTCGACGAGCTGCGCGCCGGCGCCAAGGTCGAGACCTTCCAGATGGACGGCTCGCCGATGCCCAAGGAGGAGCCGAAGGCCGCCGAGCCGGCCCCGGCGACTCCCGCTCCGGCGGCCGAGCCGAAGAAGAACTGAGGACGCCCGCGAAGCCGCCGCTCGCCTAACCCCCACCCCGACCCTGCCTCGGCACGGGCGGGGGAGGGAGTTCAGTGGCGGAGCGGCGGAGTTTCCTCCCCCGCGAAGCGGGGGAGGGGCAGGGTGGGGGCACGTGCCCTCAGCCTCCACCACATCTTCCCCGACACCCCGCACCACGCGCCCATCACGGGAATCGCCCCATGGCCACGACGCTCTCCCCCTTGGCTCCCGCCAGCTTTCCGACGCTGCCCCCGATCGCCGGCGTGCGCATCGCCACGGCGAACAGCGGCATCCGATACAAGGGCCGCGACGATCTGCTGCTGGCCGTGCTGGATCCCGACACCGCCGTCGCCGGCGTGCTGACCCGCTCGCTGACCTGCTCGGCCCCGGTGATCTGGTGCCGCGACAGCCTGCCCAAGGGCTCGGCCCGCGCGGTCGTGGTCAACGCCGGCAACGCCAACGCCTTCACCGGCAAGGCGGGCGACGCCACCGTGCAGGCCACCGTGCAGGCCGCGGCCGCCATCGCCGGCTGCGCGCCCGACGAGGTCTACATCGCGTCCACCGGGGTGATCGGCATCCCGCTCGCCGCCGACGCCATCGGCAGGTGCCTGCCGGGCATGGTCCCGGCGCTCGCCACCGACTCGGCCGCCTGGGAGAAGGCGGCGCGCGCCATCATGACCACCGACACCTTTCCCAAGGGCGCGGTCCGCACCGCCAGCATCGGCGGCACGACGGTGACGATCTCCGGCTTCGCCAAGGGCTCGGGCATGATCGCGCCGGACATGGCGACGATGCTGGGCTTCGTCTTCACCGACGCCGCCATCGCGCCGACCGCGTTGCAGGACATGCTGTCGGAGTTCACCGAGCGCACCTTCAACGCCATCACGGTGGACGGCGACACCTCGACCAGCGACACGCTGCTGCTGTTCGCCACCGGCAAGGCCGGGAACGCTCCGGTCGCCAGCGCCGACGCCGCCGAACTGGCGGAGTTCCGCGCCGCGCTGGAGGATCTGCTGCTCGATCTGGCGTTGCAGGTCGTGCGCGACGGCGAGGGGGCGACCAAGTTCGTCGCCATCACGGTGGACGGTGCCGACAGCAACCCGGCGGCCAAGCGCATCGCGCTGACCGTCGCCAACTCGCCGCTGGTCAAGACCGCCATCGCCGGCGAGGACGCCAACTGGGGCCGCATCGTCGCCGCCATCGGCCGGGCCGGCGAGCGCGCCGACCGCGACCTGATCAGGATCACCGTCGGCGGCACGCTGATCTGTGCCGACGGGATGGAGGTTCCCGGCTACGACGAGGCGCCGGTCGCCGCCCACATGAAGGGCAAGGAGATCGACGTCCACATCGACCTCGGGCTCGGCCGCGGCACCGCCAAGGTGTGGACCTGCGACCTGACCCACGGCTACATCGACATCAACGGCAGCTACCGGAGCTGACACGGCCATGACCGCCTGTTTCGATCCCAGCTCGACGCCGGCCCGAGGCTCGCTGCCGACGCTGCTGGTGGTGGCGGTCGCCCTGGTCGACGCCGACGGCCGCGTCCTGCTCGCCCAGCGCCCGCCCGGCAAGTCGCTGGCCGGGCTCTGGGAATTTCCCGGCGGCAAGGTCGACGAGGGCGAGACGCCCGAGGCGGCGCTGGTGCGCGAGCTGAAGGAGGAGTTGGGGATCGACACGGCGGCGAGCTGCCTCGCCCCCTTCACCTTCGCCTCGCACAGCTACGAGAGCTTCCATCTGCTGATGCCGCTCTATGTCTGCCGGGTGTGGGAAGGCGAGGTGACCGCGCGCGAGGGGCAGACCCTGGCCTGGGTCCGGCCGGTCCGGATGGGCGATTACCCAATGCCGCCGGCCGACGTGCCGCTGGTGGCGATGCTGCGGGATCTTCTGTAGACCCTGCGTTGAAAAGCGCCTTGGTCGGGAGTATCTTGTTTGGAGGTAGCCGATGGGTGCTCCTAACACCCACCGGCACGCTCCTGATGCGCCTAGCGCCGGATCAGGCGGATTTCGATCCGCCATTTCCGCCACTGGAGCACCAGGAAGAAAGGCATCTTCTTCATGCCGTTTTCTTCCTTCTGAAACGGCGGGTGGTCCATTCCGCCCGCCGTTTTCAGTTTACCCGCAGGAGAAGAGCGACGCCATCGCTTCACACGCCTGTGTGGCAGCCCAACGCTTGTTCCAGCCCTCGGCCCCGGCGGCTTCCGATTGCGGCTTTGCCGGTGGGGCGATCTGTGCCACATGATGGACCCAGAAACGCAAAGCCGGTTTCCGGCCCCACCAACTGAACCGCATCGGCGTGGATTTGTTGTTTTCCCTTTCCGGCCGTGACCCCAACGAGGGGTTCGGCAAAGGCTCCGACGCGGCGCTGAACGCGCTGCGCGCGGTGTTCGGCTATGATTCCTTTCGCGGCCAGCAGGCGGACATCATCGACCATGTCGTCCATGGCGGCGACGCGCTGGTGCTGATGCCGACCGGCGGCGGCAAGTCGCTGTGCTACCAGATCCCGGCGCTGGTCCGCGACGGCGTGACCGTGGTGGTGTCGCCGCTGATCGCCCTGATGCGCGACCAGGTGACGGCGCTGCGGGAACTGGGCGTGCGCGCCGCCTTCCTGAACTCCTCGCTGGGCGCCGCCGAGGCGCGCGAGGTCGAGCGCGACATGGTCGCCGGCGATCTCGATCTGGTCTATGTGGCGCCGGAACGGCTGGTGACGCCGCGCTTCCTCGACCTGCTCGACCGCACGACGCTCGCGCTGTTCGCGCTGGACGAGGCGCATTGCGTGTCGCAGTGGGGCCACGACTTCCGGCCCGAGTATCTCCAGCTCTCGATCCTGCACGAGCGCCACCCGCTGGTGCCGCGCATCGCGCTGACCGCGACCGCCGACGTCCAGACCCGCAACGAGATCAAGGAGAAGCTGGGCCTGACCGACGCCCGCGTCTTCCTGTCCAGCTTCGACCGCCCCAACATCACCTACCGCGTGGTCCCGAAGAAGAGCGAGCGCCAGCAGATGCTGGCCTTCCTGAACGAGAACCACCCGGAGGACGCCGGCATCGTCTATTGCATGTCGCGCGCGAAGGTCGAGGACACGGCGGCCTGGCTGAACGCCCAGGGGCGCGAGGCTCTGCCCTACCACGCCGGGCTGCCGGCCGACGTGCGCGAGGCCAACCAGGACCGCTTCATCAAGAGCGAGGGCTTGGTCATGGTGGCGACCGTGGCCTTCGGCATGGGCATCGACAAGCCGAACGTGCGCTTCGTCTGCCACCTCGACCCGCCCAAGAGCCTGGAGGCCTACTATCAGGAGACCGGCCGCGCCGGGCGCGACGGCCTGCCGGCCAACGCCTGGATGTCCTACGGCATGGCCGACGTGGTGATGCTGCGCCAGATGCTGGAGCAGTCGGAGGCCGGCGACAGCCACCGCCGGGTCGAGCGCGGCAAGCTGGAGGCCCTGCTGGGCTTCTGCGAGACCGCGCATTGCCGGCGTCAGGTGCTGCTGAACTACTTCAACGAGACGCTGGCCGAGCCCTGCGGCAACTGCGACACCTGCCTGGACCCGGTCGAGCGCTGGGACGGCACCATCGCGGCGCAGAAGGCGCTGTCGGCGGTCTACCGCACCGGCCAGCGATACGGCGCCGGCCATCTGATCGACGTGCTGCTCGGCAACGCGACGGAGAAGGTGGCGCAGCAGGCGCACGACACGCTGAAGACCTTCGGCGTCGGCAAGGACCTGTCGAAGGCGGAGTGGCAGTCGGTCTACCGGCAGTTGGTGGCCAACGGCCTGCTGACGGTGGATCTGGAGTATGGTGGCTTCCGCCTGACCGACGCCGGGGTCGCCGTCATCAAGGGCCAGCGGACGGTGGCTCTCCGCAAGGATCCGGTGCAGGAGCGCCGCCGTGGTGTGAAGGACGCGCTGCGCCGCCAGGGCGGGCGCGGCGGTTCGTCGGGCGAGGGGGTGTCGCGCGGCGGCGCGCGCGGGACGCTGTCGGCGGCCGACGACGCGCTGTGGCACGCGCTGCGCGACTGCCGCACGGCGCTTGCGAAGGCGCAGGGGGTGCCGCCCTACGTGATCTTCCACGACAGCACCTTGCTGGAGATGGTCAGCCAGCGCCCGCGCGACCACGCGGCCTTTGGCCATCTTCCCGGTGTGGGCGGGCGCAAGCTGGACCGCTACGCCGACGCGTTTCTGGAGGTGATCCGCCAGCATGGCTGAGCGAGCGATTTTCTGAAATTGTTCGCTTGCATCCGGCAAAGCACGTCGCTATGTTCCCCGCCACGACGACGCCGCAGTAGCTCAGGGGTAGAGCAACTGATTCGTAATCAGTAGGTCCGGGGTTCAAATCCCTGTTGCGGCACCACTCTAAGGCCCTGAAAGGTAACGCCTTTCGGGGCCTTTCCATGTCCGGGGCAAGCACGCCGTTAGAGTTTCACAAACTCTAACGTTAGAGTTTAGTTAGCGGTCTGGTCCGTCATGGCTGGCATCAGGCGTGCCTTGACTGGGCGGTTCGCTCCCCCACAGGCACACCCCTTCGAACCAAGTCCGTTCAGGTCGCCGTGGTGGCGGCGACAGCCGGTGCCGGTGCAGCTGGCGGCGCGACGGGGAGCGGCTGGTCGGCAAGCTCGTGGCGGCCGGAGACGGCGCGGGCCACGCCCAGGGTGACGGTGCGGTGGCAATGCTCGGCCAGAGCCTTGCGGCTGGAGAAGCCGTCGATGGTCACCGGCGGATGGAACTCCACCTCCACCGTCATGCCGCCGAGCTTGAACGCCTGCCACAAATGCGGCGCGAGGTCCATGTCGCCGTACCAGGCGTAGAAGGGGCGGAAGGCGAAGCCCATCGGAATGTTGTCGAGCCGCGTCGGCGTCACGCTGACCGGCTGCACCGTCAGCGGCTTGTCGCCGATGCGCCGGGCGGCGACCGCGAACAGGGCGGTCTTGAAGGGCAGGGTGCGGTTGCCGTCGCTCGACGTCCCCTCGGGGAACAGGATCAGGCTGTCGCCGGCGTCCAGGCGGCCGCCGATGTCGTCGCGCTGCTTGCCGACCTCGGTCCGCGCCTTGCGCTCGACGAAGACCGTCCGTTGCAGCTTGGCGAGCAGCCCGAAGAAGGGCCAGCCGGCCACCTCGGTCTTGGCGACGAAGGAACCGGGAATGACCGAGCCGAGAACCGTGATGTCCAGGTAGGACGAGTGGTTGGACACGAACAGGACCGGCCCGTCGGCCACGCGCCGCCCGCGGACCACCACGTCGATGCCCAGCAGGCGGGCGCAGCTCCGGTGGTAGAAGACCGGCAGGCGGTGCCGGAGCGGCCAGCCACGGGCCACGGCCAGCGCCTGAAGGGGGATCAGCAGCAGCGTCCACGCCGCGTACAAGGTCAGACGCAACGCCCCGCGCCCGGTCGATCCCAACGCTCGCGCGGTGTCCGTCATCGCTGTCTTCAAACCTTCAGCCGGGTTGGCCGTCGCGGCTGCGACGTTCGTAATGCTTGAAATACTTGTCGGTGATCAGGTCGGTCTTCACCACGATGCAGACGTCGGTGGTGTTGAACTGGTGGTCGATCACCACCCCGTCGCCGATGAAGCCGCCCAGCCGCAGATAGCCCTTGATCAGCGGCGGCAGGATGTTCAGCGCGCGGCGCGGGTCGATCGCGTCCTTCTCCATCAGGTTCATGGAGACGTAGCGCTCCGGCAGCGCGGTGGCGCGCAGTTCCGGCGGGGCCAGATGATGGTGGTGCAGGTAGGCCAGCGGTTCGGCCAGGGCGCCGGGATCCGTGCCCGGCAGGCTGGCGCAGCCGAACATCAGGGCGATGTCGTGCTGGAACACATAGGCGGCGATGCCCTGCCACAGAAGCTGCATGCTGCCGCGCGTGCGGTAGCCGGCGTCGACGCAGGAGCGCCCCAACTCCAGGATCTCGCCGGGCCAGGCGACCAGCGGGGAGATGTCGTATTCGTCGCTGGAGTAGAAGCGGCCGGCCCGGGCGGCGGCCGGGCGGCGGATCAGGCGGTAGGTGCCGACCACCATGTCCGGGCCGTTGCCGCGCGCGTGGTCGATGACCAGCAGATGGTCGCACAGCGCGTCGAACTCGTCGAAGTCGCGGAGCTGCGCCTTCATCGCGTCCGACGGAATCGCCGTCATTTCCTCGTAGAACACGCGGTAGCGCAGAGCCTGCGCCCAATCGACCTCGGCGGCGGTCTTGGCCAGCCGCACTTCCAGGGATCCCGTCCGAATGACGGACGCCTCGCCCTGGTCAACGCTCGTATCAGCCATGTCGACGGTTCGCTGCCGTGGTTCGCGACGGTGCGGCGCACCGGCCTTCGTCACCGGGAACAAGCGGCCGGTGACGATGCGCGAAGGTGCGATCGCATCGCAAGGGATAACACGAAGCGGCGGGCGGCGGTCAACCGACATCGTCGGGGCTGCCGGCTTCCTGTCCGACTTCCCGCCCCGCTTGCCAGGCAGCGGCCGGAAGGGCCGCGCTCCGTCACAAATCCGTCAGCATGACGCCGGGCTGGGCCGCCCCGGTCAGGCACAGCCCCGGTCAGGCGGCGCCGCGGCGGGCGCGCGTGCCCAGGCCGATCTGCTTGGCCAGCGAGCTGCGCTGGCGGGCGTAGTTGGGGGCGACCATCGGGTAGTCGGTCGGCAGGCCCCAGCGGTCGCGGTATTCCTCGGGCGACATATTGTACGCCGTCTTCAGATGCCGCTTCAGCATCTTCAGTTTCTTGCCGTCTTCCAGGCAGACGATGTAATCGGGAGTCACCGACTTCTTGATCGGAACGGCGGGCTGCGGCCGCTCCTCCGCCACCACGGGTTCGGTGCCCACATTGGCCAGCGACTTGTAGACCTGCTCGATCAGCGTCGGAAGATCGGTGAGAGCGACTGTATTGTTAGAGACATGCGCCGCCACGATCTCCGTGGTCAGAGACAACAGCGCGTTGGAAGGGGACCCGTTGCTCATGTAAGCTTGCTCCGCGGCATTCGTTCCTCTCCATATAAAGAGGTTTCACCCGAGGTGCAATATCCATCCTTTGATCATAAAGAGGAAGCAGTGGGCGAAAAAATCTCCGGGGACTTGTTTCTCGACATCACCACCCAGCTCTGCCCGTTAACCTTCGTCAAGACCAAGTTGATGGTGGAGCGGATGGCGGCGGGTCAGACCCTCGAAGTCCGCCTGAATGCTGGCGAACCCTTGGAAAACGTGCCCCGTTCCTTGGCGGAACTGGGGCACAGCATTCTGTCGGTCGTTCCCGAGCGGCCGGAGGAGCCGACGGGCGTTCACCGCCTGGTGGTGCGGAAAAATTAACCCCCCTGCCCCGGGAAGGCCGGGGCGAGGTCGTGGCGCAGCACCAGGGCGGCCACCCGCCCGTCCCGCCGCCTGTAGTAACCGGGGCGGCGGCCGACGGAAAAAAAGCCGCAAGCCTTGTATAGAGCGCGCGCCGCGTCGTTGTCCTCGGCCACTTCAAGAAACAGCGCAGTCGCGCCCAGATGCCGGGCCCCGCTCAGCGCCGCCTCCACGAGGCGGCGCCCGACCCCCGACCGGCGGCCGGCGGGAAGCACGCCGATGGCGAGGATCTCGGCGTCCTCCGCCGCGACCCGGGTCATGACGAAGCCGACCGGCTCCTCTCCCCGCAGGGCCAGCGCGGCGAAGCCGCCGGGCGGGCCGATCAGCGCGGCGACGGACGCGACGTCCCACGGATCGTCGGGAAAGCAGGCCTGCTGGAGCGCCGTCACCACGCCGGCTTCCAGCGGGCCGGCGGCGTGGAGGTGCGGATCGTCCCGCCTGGCGGTCATGATCTGGGCTTCGGCAGCGTGACGTCGGGCGGGCGCAGGTAGAAGGGCTCCGCCGGCAGTCCGGCGGGCCGCGCGGCCCCCAGCGCCGCCACCACGGCGGCGTCCGGCACGCCGTCGCCCGCCGCCCAGGACAGGTCCGGGCGCCCGTCGAGAACCGGGCGCAGCGGACCGGCGCCGTCGCCGGCGAGCAGGAGCGGGGCGTCGGCGGGGAGGCGGGCGTCCAGCCAGGCCGGCACCGCCGCCGGCTCCAGCATCGCCGGCTCGCCGAGCGGGGCCAGGGCGGCGTCGAAGAGCTGGAGGAAGGGTTCCGTCCGCCGGCTGTCGACCGCCACCAGCACGGCCCGCCCGGCGCGCTCCGCCTCCGGCAGGCCGTGGGCGACGGCGTCGAAGGTGGTGACGCCGATCACCGGCAAATCCTGCGCCACGGCGATGCCGCGCGCGGCGGCCAGCGCGATGCGCAGCCCGGTGAAGGCGCCCGGCCCGACCGTCACCGCGATGCGGTCGATCCCGGAGAAGCCGATTCCGGCGTCGGCCAGCACCGCCTGGGCCAGCGGCACCAGCACCTCCGCCTGGCCGCGCGCCATCGGCGCGCTGCGGCGGACCGTCAGCGCGCCATCGTCCCACAGCGCGGCGGAACAGCCCGACGTCGCCGTGTCCAGTCCCAGAACCTTCATCGTCCCGTCAAACCCGTGCTAGACAGCACCCCTCGGCCCTCCCATCCGTACACAAACGGTTTTACGCACCATGCTGATCGACATCGCGCCGCCGGATTACGACATCGACCTGGACCTTCTCTACGCCACGGCGGACAATCTGTCCGGCGTGCCGATCTACCGCGCGCCGGTGTGCCTGCTGCACCCCGAGGCCGCGCGGCGGCTGCGCGCGTCGATCGCGCTGGCGCGCGGCATCGGCTGCCGGCTGCGGGTGTACGATGCCTTCCGGCCGGCCGAGGCGCAATGGAGGCTTTGGCATGCCTTTCCGGACCCCACCTACATCGCCGACCCCCGGCTGGGCTCCAACCACACGCGCGGCGTCGCCATCGACCTGACGCTGGCCGACGCGGCGTCCGGCCGGCCGCTCGACATGGGGACCGGCTTCGACGCGATGACCGAGCGTTCGCACCACGGCCGCACCGACCTGACCACCGAGCAGCAGCGCAACCGCGCCCTCCTGCTCGGCGTCATGAGCGCCGCCGGCTGGGACCATTACGCGTCGGAATGGTGGCACTACCAGCTTCCCGACGCCGAGCGCTACCCGCTGCTGGCCGACACCGCCGCCGGCGGCCGGATGATGTGAGGGCGAGGCGGGCGGGCCCGCGCACGAAACGAAGCCCGCCGCGCATCGGTTGTTGCATGCGCGCATCGCATCGCCGGCCTTGGTGGAAAAACGCCGTGGCGGACCTTGTTCCGGCATGGGGGACTGTGGCACATCTCTTGCCACAAGCCGGATTTTTGATCCGGCTTCCCGTTGTCACAGGACGCCATGCCGTTTCGCCGTGCCGTCAGGGTGCTCGCCACCGCCGTTCTGACCGTCTGGACCGCCCTGGTTCCGGCGGGACGCGGGGCCATGGCGGCGGACACCGGCGCCAGCGCGGTGGTGTTCGCCTACGACCGCTTCGGCGAGGACCAGAATCCGTCGATCAGCATCCGCATCGACCAGTTCGAGGCGCATCTCGACGAGCTGACCGACGGCGACTATCAGGTCCTGCCGCTTCCGAAGATCCTCGACGCGCTGCGCACCGGCAAGCCGCTGCCCGACCGGGCGGTGGCCATCACCATCGACGAGGCCAGCCGCTCCGCCTACACCGAGGCGTGGCCGCGCCTGAAGGCCGCCAACCTTCCCTTCACCCTGTTCGTCGCCACCGACGCGGTCGACCGGGGCTCGCCCGCCCACATGAGCTGGTCGGAGATCCGCCAGATGGCGGCGGCCGGAGTCACCATCGGCGGGCTGGGCGGCTCGACCCAGTCGCTGGTGCCGCGGTCGCCGGCCGAGGTGGTGGCGGAGCTGCGCCGCATGTCCGACCGCTTCCAGACGGAACTCGGGCAGCGGCCGACCCTGTTCGCCTACCCGCAGGGTGAATATTCCCTGGCGGTGCGCAAGGCGGTGGCCGAGCAGGGCTTCGTCGCCGCCTTCGGCCAGCAGTCGGGCGTGCTGCACCCGCAGGCCGATCCGTGGGGGCTGCCGCGCTTCCTGATGAACGAGACCTACGGCAGCGTCGACCGCTTCCAGCTCGCTGCCAACGCGCTGCCGCTGCCGGTGTCGGACCTGACGCCGGACGACCCGCTGATCACGGTGAATCCGCCGCCGCTGGGCTTCACCATCGCCGACAGCGTCGGCGACAGCGCCAAGCTGGCCTGTTTCGCCGCCGGCCAGGGGCGCACGGTGCTGGAGCGCATCGCCGAGGACCGCGTCGAGGTCCGCATCAAGGATCCCTTCCCGCCGGGCCGGGCGCGGGTCAACTGCACCCTGCCGACCCCGGAGGGCCGTTGGCGCTGGCTGGGCGTGCAGTTCCTGATTCCGGACTGAGCGCTCACCCCCGGTAGCGGTGCGTCGCCCCGGTGAAGTCCTCGACCCTGTACTCCCCCTCTCCCTCATCCGCGATCCAGGCGGGGGCGGCGGGGGCCTTGCCGTGGCCGCCGGGGATGTCCAGCACGTAGGTCGGCTGGCAGAGCCCCGACACCCGCCCGCGCAGCCCCTTCACCAGCGCCCGCCCCTCGGCCAGCGTGCTGCGGAAATGGCTGGTGCCGGCCGCCAGATCGGGGTGATGCAGGTAGTAGGGCTTGACCCGGTTGCGCACCAGCCCGCGGAACAGCGCTTCCAGCGCCGCCGGGCTGTCGTTGATTCCCTTCAGCAGCACCGACTGGCCGACCAGCGGAATGCCGGCCTCGACCAGCCGGGCCAGCGCGGCGCGGACCGGCGGGGTCAGCTCGTCGGCGTGGTTGACGTGGACGGCGACCCAGGTGGCGAGGTCGGGGGCGGTCAGCGCCTCGACCAGCTCGGCGGTCACCCGTTCGGGATCGGCGGCGGGGATGCGGGTGTGCAGGCGGACGATGCCGACATGCGGCATGGCCGACAAAGCCTGGACGATGCCGCGCAGCCGGCGCGGCGACAGCAGGAAGGGGTCGCCGCCGGTGACCACCACCTCCCACACCGCGTCATGGTCGCGGACATAGGCGAGCGCCGCGTCCAGCTCCTCGCCGGTCAGCGCCTCGCCGCCGGGGCCGACCATCTCGCGGCGGAAGCAGAAGCGGCAATAGACCGCGCAGGCGTGCAGCGGCTTCAGCAGCACCCGGTCCGGGTAGCGGTGGACGATGCCCTTGACCGGGCTGCGCGCCACGTCGCCGATCGGATCCTCGCGCTCCTCCGGCGCCGTGTACGCCTCCTCGGGGGAGGGGATGTACTGCGCGTACAGCGGGTCGTCGGGTGTACGCCCGGCCAGCTGGTCGCGCAGGTACGGCGTCACCGCCACGGCGTAGCGTCCGGCCACCGTTTCCACGGCCTTGCCCGCCTCGGGGGTCATCAGCCCGGCGGCCACCAGATCGGAAACGTTGTGAAGGGCCTTCATCGCTCTTTCCCGCCTCGGCGGATTCCGTCATGTAAGGAAGCGTCCGCTCTTACTCCCGTGAGACCCATGCTGTCGACTCTTCCCCGTC
Source organism: Azospirillum agricola (assembly GCF_017876095.1). GTDB lineage: Bacteria > Pseudomonadota > Alphaproteobacteria > Azospirillales > Azospirillaceae > Azospirillum > Azospirillum agricola. Next base: position 7,730 of record NZ_JAGINM010000025.1, on the reverse strand, counting down.
TGATCGGCCACCGCGGCGCCAAGGAAAGCGCGCCGGAGAACACGCTCGCCTCGCTCCGCGAGGCCGCCAGCCAGGGCGCCCGCTGGGTCGAGGTCGATGTCATGCTGACGCGCGACCTGCGGCCGGTGCTGATCCACGACGACACGCTCGACCGCACCACCACCGGGCGCGGGCCGGTCCCGCTGCTCGACCTCGACCAGTTGCGTCAACTCGACGCCGGCTCCTGGTTCGACCCGCGCTTCGCCGACGAGCGGGTGCCGACGCTGGAGGCGGCGGTCGGGCTGATCCGCGAGCTCGGCCTCGGCCTCAACCTGGAGATCAAGCCCTATCCGGGGCAGGACGTCGCGACCGCCCGGGCGGCGCTGGAGGTGCTGCGCCCGCTGTGGCCGGCCGACCGGCCGCTGCTGCTCTCCAGCTTCGAGGTGCCCTGCCTGGAGGTCGCCCGCGACCTGTGGCCGGAGATCCCGCGCGGCTACCTGATCTGGGAGGAGCCGGCGGATTGGGCGGCCATCGCCGACCGGGTGGGGGCGGCGAGCCTCAACGTGAACCAGGAGTGGCAGACGGCGGAGAGCGTCGCCGCCTACCGCGCCACCGGGCGGCCGGTGCTGGCCTACACCGTCAACGACGCGGAGCGGGCGCGGACGCTGTTCGGCTGGGGCGTCACGGCGGTCTTCACCGACGCGCCGGGGCGGCTGGCGGCGGAGTTGGCGGAACCTTCCGTTCGCGGTTGCGGAAAAGTGTGAACGTTTTTTGCGTGCTGGGCCGAATCCACTCGTAGGACGGGCCGTTTCCTCATATATAGGACCGCATGGCGCGCCCTGCCGGAACCGGTCCGTTTCCGGCGGGGTCTTTCGTCGTCTGGTATCCGCCGCTTTGATCCGGCGCCCCCATGGGTGCACGTACGGTTTTTGGAGGGTTCGTTGAAGGCGTTGAAGCCGTTGCCGATGTCCGGCCGGGATGTTCTGCCGCTCGTCGAGGGTGGCAAGGGGATTGCCGTGTCCAACGGCGAAAGCTCCGGCGCCTGGGCGGCGGCCGGCGGCATCGGCACCTTTTCGGGGGTCAACGCCGACAGCTACGACGAGAACGGCAACCTGCTGCCGCAGATCTACAAGGGCAAGACCCGGCGCGAGCGCCATGACGAACTGATCGCCTTCGGCATCCAGGGCGGCATTTCACAGGCCCGAATCGCCCATGAGGCGTCGAACGGCCAGGGCCGCATCCACATGAACGTCCTGTGGGAGATGGGCGGCGCCGAGCACATCCTGCACGGCGTGCTGGAAGGCTCCAAGGGCATGATCCACGGCGTCACCTGCGGCGCCGGCATGCCCTACAAGGTGGCCGAGATCGCCGTCAGCTACGGCGTCCACTACTACCCGATCGTCTCGTCGGCCCGCGCCTTCCGCGCCCTGTGGCTGCGCGCCTACCACAAGTTCCGCGACAACCTCGGCGGCGTCGTCTACGAGGATCCTTGGCTGGCCGGCGGCCACAACGGCCTGTCCAACTCGGAGGATCCGCAGAAGCCGGAGGATCCGTTCCCCCGCGTCCTGGCGCTGCGCCAGATGATGAACAGCTTCGGCCTGAACGACACGCCCATCGTCATGGCGGGCGGCGTCTGGTGGCTGTCGGAGTGGGAGGACTGGATCGACAACCCCGATCTCGGCCCCGTCGCCTTCCAGTATGGCACCCGCCCGCTGCTGACCCAGGAAAGCCCGATCTCCGATGCGTGGAAGAACCGGCTGCTGAACCTGAAGCCGGGCGACGTCTTCCTCAACCGCTTCTCGCCGACCGGCTTCTATTCGTCGGCGGTGAAGAACCCGTTCCTGCTCGACCTGATGGCGCGGTCGGAGCGGCAGATCGCCTATCTGTCCAAGCCGGTGGGCGAGCATTCCTCGGAATTCCCGGTCGGTCCGCGCGGCCGCCCGGTCTACGTCACCGAGACCGACAAGGCCCGCGCCGAGGGCTGGCTGAGCCAGGGCTTCACCACCGCGCTGAAGACGCCGGACAGCACGCTGGTCTTCGTGACGCCGGAGCAGTCGGAGAAGATCCTGCGCGACCAGGTGGACTGCATGGGCTGCCTGTCGGCCTGCGGCTTCTCCAACTGGATGCAGAACGAGGCCGGCACCACCGGCAAGAAGGCCGACCCGCGCTCCTTCTGCATCCAAAAGACGCTCCAGGCGGTCAGCCACACCGACGACTGCGAGAACCAGCTCATGTTCGCCGGCCACAACGCCTACCGCTTCGCCTCCGATCCCTATTACAAGGACGGCTTCATCCCCACGGTGAAGCAGCTGATCGAGCGGATCGCCAGCGGCTACTGAGCGGACGTCACCGTCCGGCGCGCATTCCCGATGACCGCCGCGCGACGCAGTTTCTTGCGTCGCGCGGCGGATTCGTTCTACAGTGGAACGATCTGCGGCCTTCCGCCGCAAGTCATCGTGCCTCACGTCGTGCCCCGTATCGGATCTCGACGTCTCAGCAGGTTGCTGCCCATGACGACCGCCCACCGCCCCTTCAAGCGCGCTCTCGACCGCCTGCACGGCGCGGGCCTGCGACCGACCCGCCAGCGCCTGGGGCTCGCCCGCCTGCTGTTCGAAGGCTGCGACCGCCATGTCACGGCGGAACAGCTGCATGGCGAGGCGGTGTCGGCCGACCTGCCGGTGTCGCTGGCGACCGTCTACAACACGCTGAACCAGTTCACCGCCGCCGGCCTGCTGCGCGAGGTGGTGGTGGAGGCTGGAAAATCCTATTTCGACACCAACACCAGCGACCATCACCATTTCTTTCTGGAGAACACCGGCCGGCTGGAGGACATCCCCGGCGACCATCTGGCGATCCAGAACCTGCCGAGCGCGCCGACCGGAACGCGAATCGCCCGCGTCGATGTGATCGTCCGTCTCGTCGAAGACGGCGAGTGATCGTCCGGAGCGACTGCGACTTACTCTCAGAAAACCTTTTGTGCACGGCGGTTTGCCGGGGTTTTTAGAGGGGCTCCAGACTGTTGACCTGACCAACGGTTGGTGCGAAGATCCCGCCCACGCCAGCGCGCCGCGCCGTGGGCGTGGCGACGCCGGGCGCAACCGTCCGGAGGAACCAGTCATGTCGCTGAAGGGTACCAGGACCGAAGAGAACCTGAAGGCCGCCTTCGCCGGCGAGAGCCAGGCCAACCGCCGCTATCTCTATTTCGCCCAGAAGGCCGACGTCGAGGGCTTCAACGACGTCGCCAGCGTCTTCCGCTCCACGGCGGAGGGCGAGACCGGCCACGCGCATGGCCATCTGGAATTTTTGGAGGAGGTCGGCGACCCGGCCACCGGCCTGCCGATCGGCGCCACCGACGCCAACCTCAAGGCGGCCATCGCCGGCGAGACCCACGAATACACCGACATGTATCCGGGCATGGCCAAGACCGCCCGCGACGAGGGCTTCGACGAGGTTGCCGACTGGTTCGAGACCCTCGCCAAGGCCGAGAAGAGCCACGCCGGCCGTTTCCAGAAGGCGCTCGACGCGCTGTAAGGGGAGGCTTCTCCCGCACCGACACGGGCGCGCCGGTCCCTCCCTCCCCGTTTCGTCGGAGAGGGTTGGGGAGGGGCTGTGCCGCTTTTGAAAAAAGCTCTCCGGAAAAGCGCGAAAGAAGAGACGTCCAAGGGAGACACGCCCATGCGCGAAGGCAGCCTGGAGCCGCCCGTCCGCCACCCGCTCGACTGGCAAAACCCAGACTTCTCCGACGAGGCCAAGCTGGACGCGGAGATGCGGCGGGTCTTCGACATCTGCCACGGCTGCCGGCGCTGCTTCAACCTGTGCGACAGCTTTCCCCGCCTGTTCGATCTGGTCGACAACGCGGGCGAGGCCGAACTGCACGGCGTGCCGTCCGAGGCGTTCAAGGGCGTCGTCGACGCCTGCACGCTGTGCGACATGTGCTTCATGACCAAATGCCCCTACGTGCCGCCGCACCCCTGGGCGCTCGATTTCCCGCATTTGATGGTGCGCCACCGGGCGGTGGAGGCGCAAAAGCACGGCGTTCCCTTCGCCCTCAGGCAATTGACTGAGACCGACCGCAACGGCGAGCTGGCGCGGCCGGTCGCGGCCATCGCCAACTGGGCCTCGGCCGAGACCAACAGGATCACCCGGCCGCTCCTGGAAAAGGTCGCCGGCGTCCATCAAGAGGCGCATCTGCCTAAGTTCAACGGCAAGACCCTGGTCATGCGGGCCAAGGCCGAGCCGCTGGAGCTCAACCGCGCGGCCCCGGCCTTCGGCAAGCGCAAGGCGGTGCTCTACGCCACCTGCTTCGCCAACTACAACAACCCGGCCATCGGCATGGCGGCCCGCGCCATCCTGGCGCGCAACGGCGTCGAGAGCGAGGTGGTCTATCCCGCCTGTTGCGGCATGCCGCAGCTGGAGCAGGGCGACCTCGCCAAGGTCGATTCGCGGGCGGCGACGGTGGCGGCGGCGCTCGGCCCCTGGATCGACAAGGGCTACGACGTCATCGCCCTGGTGCCGAGCTGTGCTTTAATGCTGAAGCTGGAATGGCCGCTGATCGTGCCGAGGGACGCGCCGCACCGCGCGGCGGTGGAGAAGCTGGCGCAGGCGACCTTCGACGTCAGCGAATACATCGTCGACATCGCTCGGCGCGACGGGCTGGCCGAGGGGCTGGAGCCACTGCCGGGCGGGGTCGCGCTGCATGTCGCCTGCCACGCCCGCGCCCAGAACATGGGGCAGAAGGCGGCGGAGATGCTGCGGCTGATCCCCAGGGCCGACCTGAAGGTGATCGAGCGCTGTTCCGGCCATGGCGGGTCATGGGGCGTGCTGACCGGGAATTTCCCGGTGGCGCTCAAGGTCGGCAAGCCGGTCGCCACCCAGGCTTTGAAGGCCGGCAAGATCTACGTCGCCTCGGAATGCCCGATCGCCGGGCCGCACATCATGCAGGGCATCGACCGCCTGAACGGCGGCGGGACGGACGGTCCCAGGCCGGAGAACCTGCACCCGGTCGAACTGTTCGCCCGCGCCTACGGAATCACCGTCTGAACGCAGGAGCCGCCATGGCCGCCAAGACCGAGATCACCCGCGCCGACATCATGCCGATGGCGCGGTACGCCCAGGAGCGGCTGGCCCGCCGCAAGGCGCTGGTCGCGGTCAAGAGGAACCGCCGCGTTTCGGTCGGTCCGCACGCGACCTTCTATTTCGAGAGCTACGAGACGATGTGGCAGCAGATCCACGAGATGCTGCACATCGAGAAGGGCGGGGAGGAGCAGATCGCCGACGAGCTCCGCGCCTACAATCCGCTGATTCCCAAGGGGCGCGAGCTGGTCGCCACGGTGATGTTCGAAATCGACGACCCCGAGCGCCGCGACCGGGTGCTGGGCGCGCTCGGCGGGGTCGAGGGCTTCATGACGATCCGGCTCGCCGGCCAGGCCATCGCCGGCCGGCCGGAGGGCGACGTCGAGCGGACCAACGCCGCCGGCAAGACCTCCTCCGTCCATTTCCTGCATTTCGACTTCACCGACGAGCAGGTCGCCGCCTTCCGCGAGCCGGGCGCCCAGGTGCTGGTCGGGATCGGGCATCCCAACTACGGTCATCTGGCGGTGATGCCGGAGGCGGTGCGGGCGGAACTGGCGAAGGATTTCGCCTGAAAAACCTTTCCGTCCTTACTCCACCTTTTCACCCGGATAGGTGCCCCAGAAATCGGCGCGCTGGAGCCAGCCGCGATAGCCCTTGATGTCGACCTCGCACCAGTCGCCCTGGCACTTCTTCAGCGAGCCGATGACGCCGGTCTCGGCGCGGGCGACGACCGGGGCGTCGGCCTGCGGCGCCTTGCGCAGGGCGCGGACGCCGCCGACGACCAGGGCGCCGCGCTTTCCCGACAGGGCGCTCTGGTGGACCCAGCCCTCGCTGCCCTCCCAGTCGCGGATGCGGCGCCAGGTGTCGAACTCCTGGATGATCTCCACCGGCATCTCCTTGCGGGTGAACACCCAGTCGATCGGGTAGCTGCCGTTGGGGCCGGAGCGCAGGTTGACCTCGCCGACGCGCATCGTGACGAAGCGCGGGATCGGCAGGCCGGACGCGTGGGTCGGGTCCTTCTCCTTGCGGGCCTGCGCGTCGGCGGTGCCGGACGCCAGGCCGACTCCCATCCCGGCAAGCAGGACCAGCGCGGCGAAGGCGAAACGGCGAACGGGCATGGACGACACCGGGGGCAAGCGGGGGGTGCGACGGCGGGACGGCACTATAGATAGGGGTGCTCCTTCGGGGCAAGGCTCGCCGCCGCCGGAGCGGGGCCGGCGGGCGGTTGTCACGGGCCGGGGGGAGGGTGGAGGGGCGGCGGCTTCCACAGGGCGGTCATTCGTCACAGTCGGCTGGACAGTGCCCCAACCGCTTGGTATGGCAACGACTGGCCGATCCACGCCGCGCGGCGCGGACGGCCGAGGTTAGGGAGGCCCCGCTCGATGACCGACAAGAAGAAGCCGCTCGTTGTCGTGACCCGCAAGCTGCCGGACGTCATCGAGACCCGGATGATGGAGCTGTTCGACACACGGCTCAATCCGGACGACGTGCCGCTGACGCCGGTGCAGATGCGCGACGCGGTCGCCACCGCCGACGTGCTGGTCCCCACCGTCACCGACCGCGTCGACCGCGAGCTGATCGAGCAGGCCGGGCCGCAGCTCCGCCTGATCGCCTCCTTCGGCACCGGCGTCGATCACATCGACCTGCGGGCGGCGCGCGAGCGCGGCATCGTCGTCACCAACACGCCGGGCGTGCTGACCGAGGACACCGCCGACATGACCATGGCGCTGCTGCTGGCCACCGCGCGGCGCGTGGCGGAGGGCGAGCGGCTGGTCCGCTCCGGCCAGTGGACCGGTTGGGGGCCGACGACGATGCTCGGCCACCGCATCACCGGCAAGCGGCTGGGCATCCTCGGCATGGGGCGGATCGGGCAGGCGCTGGCCCGCCGGGCGCGCGCCTTCGGCATGTCGATCCACTACCACAACCGCCGCCGCGTCCACCCCGAACTGGAGCAGGAGCTGGAGGCGACCTACTGGTCCAGCCTCGACCAGATGCTGGCGCGGATGGACGTGGTGTCGATCAACTGCCCGCACACCCCGGCCACCTACCATCTGCTGTCGGAACGCCGGCTGAAGCTGCTGCGGCCGCACTGCTACATCGTCAACACCTCGCGCGGCGAGGTCATCGACGAGGTGGCGCTGACCCGCATGCTGTCCAAGGGCGAGATCGCCGGCGCCGGCCTCGACGTGTTCGAGCACGAGCCGGCGGTGAACCCGAAGCTGCTGCGGCTCGACAACGTGGTGCTGCTGCCGCACATGGGCTCGGCCACCATCGAGGGCCGCATCGACATGGGCGAGAAGGTCGTCATCAACGTCAAGACCTTCACCGACGGCCACACCCCGCCCGACCGGGTTCTGGAAACGCTGCTTTAAGCGGAAGGGTGCGCCGGGGGCCGTGAGCCCCCGGCCCGCCCCCGGCCCCTACAGCGCCTCGGTCTGCTTGCGCAGGACGAACTTCTGGATCTTGCCGGTGGAGGTCTTGGGCAGGGGTCCGAAGACGACGGTGCGCGGGCATTTGAAATGCGCCATGTGGGCGCGGCAGAAGGCGATGATGTCGGCTTCCGTCGCCGTGGCGCCGTCCTTGAGGGTGACGAAGGCGCAGGGCGTCTCGCCCCACTTCTCGTCGTGGCGGGCGACCACGGCGGCCTCCAGCACCTCGGGGTGGCGGTAGAGCACGTC
>NZ_JAGINM010000024.1 GCF_017876095.1 Azospirillum agricola | reverse complement strand
GCTCGGGCCAGACGGCGGCGGCGCGCTCCAGATAGGTCAGCGGCGTCAGCGCCACGAAGTTCGCGGCGTTGCGGTCGAGATCGCGTTCGTAGGCGCTCGGCTGGGCCGTGGGTTGGGCAATGGGCTGGGTGGAAACCTCGTTCATCGGACCGTTCTCCCTCGTGATTCTTGTTGGTTGCGCGGCGCTTGCTCCCGGCCGATCCTCTCAGCCGGCCGACACCGTGTTGTCCTTGCGGCGGGACAGTTGGACCTGCCCGTCCAGGCATTTGACGTAACCGGTCTTGCCCGGCTTCAGCCCGTCGAGGATCGTCACCAGCGCGCGCGGGATCGCCGCGAACTCCTTCGAGCCGCGCGACTGGCTGTTGTAGTGGGCGATGTGCTGGCGCAGCGCCTCCTTGGACACCGGCTTTCCGTCATTCCCGATCATGGTGCGATGGCTTTCTGGCGGTGATGGTCGATGCGGCGAAGTCTCCGGGGACCGGGCCTATTTTGCCAGGAATCTCATATAGGGGAACGCTTCGAAATCGTGCCAGACCACCGACGGGGCCGCACCGCACCGCGCCATCCAGTCATGCACGCAGTGGGGCGCCGCCCGGTCCAGGGTCCAGAACGCCCGTCCCCGGTCGAAGGACCGGCCGATGTAGGCGACCACCCGGTCGAGGAACGCGCGGCCGGCCAGGGTGGGGTTGAACGCCATGAAGCCGGCGGCCCGGGAATGGTCTCCCGTCTGGAGGCGCGGCACGCCCAGAAGGTGCCAGGTGTCGGCCACCGTGGGATCGGCGTCGAGGATGCGTTCGTAGAGGCTGGCCGCCTCCGGCAGGCGGTTGCCCTGGTGCAGGTCGACGGCGATCCGCAGGGCTTCGGAAATGGTGGCCATGGATGGAGCCTTTCCGCTCCCGGTTGTTCATCGACCCATGACGACGGTGCCGGGATTGCGCACGCTCCATCCTCTACCCCACTCCGTGCCCGTCTGCAAAGCGGGTCGGGGGCGGATCGGAGCGGAGCGGTTCAGGCCGATCCCGCAGCCTCGGCGATCGTCGGGCTGCCGGTCCGCGCGGCGGGGAACAGGATGGTGACGGCGGTTCCCCGCCCCAGCTCGCTGTCGATGACCAGGCTGCCGCCATGCAGCTCGACCAGATTGCGGCTGATCGACAGGCCGAGCCCGGTGCCGCCGAAGCGCCGGGTGATGGAGCTGTCGGCCTGCTGGAACGGCTCGGCGATGCGGGCGAGCGCGTCCGGGGCGATGCCGATGCCGGTGTCGCGGACGGTGATGGCGAAGCCGCCCGCCTTGCCGTCGCCGTCCGGCCGGACGCCGGCCTCGATCTCGACCCGCCCGCCCTCGGGCGTGAACTTCACGGCGTTGGCGAACAGGTTCAGCAGGACCTGGCGCAGCGCTCGCTCGTCGGCGAGGAGGGCCGGCAGGTCCGGCGGGCAGGCGACGGTCAGCGACAGGCCGCCATGCTCGGCCGGCACCGCCATCAGCGCGCGGCAGGATTCCAGCGTGTCGGCGACGTCGACCCAGCCCTCCTCCAGCGTCAGGCGGCCGGCCTCCAGCTTCGACATGTCGAGCACGTCGTTGATCAGCTCCAGCAGATGGCGCCCGCTGTTCTGCACATGGCGCGCGTAATCGTGGTAGCGCGGGCTGCCGAGCGGGCCGAACAGCTCATGCAGCATGATGTCGGAAAAGCCGATGATGGCGTTCAGCGGCGTGCGCAGCTCGTGGCTCATGGTCGCCAGGAAGGCGCTTTTGGCGCGGTTGGCGGCCTCCGCCTGATCCCTGGCCGCGGCCAGCCGCTCGGCCGTCTCGACGCGGTCGGTGATGTCGCGGGCCAGCACCATCACCATCGGGCGGTTGCCGAAATCGGCCGCCAGCATCTGCGTGCGCCCCTCGAACCAGCGCTGTCCGGCCTGGACGGCCAGCGGGTATTCGGCCCGCTGCGGCTGGCCGGTTTCCAGCGTCCGCCGCAGCGTCTCCATCAGCCGGTCTGCGATGTCGGGCGGAAGAAGCTCGTGCAGCTTGCGGCCGACGGTGTCGCGGACGGGACGCGGCAGCAGGGTGCCCTCGCTGGCGATCACCTCGCGGTAGCGGCCCTCCTCGTCGAGGATGAAGACCAGATCGGGCAGGGCGCGGACCAGCGCCGACAGGCGGCTGGTGCTGGCGCGCAGCGCCTCCTCGGCGAGGCGGCGCTCGGTAACGTCGCGCGCGACGCCGAGATAGAGGCCGTGCTCCAGCCGCACCGCGTTGACCTCGGCGCGGACGATGCCGCCGTCCTTGCGGCGCAGCGCCATCTCGCCGCGGAACAGGCCGGTCTCCTTGACCGCCAGGAAGCCGGCGAGGCTCGCCTCGCTCAGGGGATGCTCGCGGGCGACCAGATCCGGCACCCGCATCGCCAGCAGCTCGTCCCGCGAGAAGCCGAGCGTCTGGCAGGCGGCCGGGTTGACGTCGATGAAGCCGCCGCCGTCGCCGCTGATGAAGAAGCCCTCCATCGCGGCGTCGACGTAGGAGCGCAGGCGCGCCTCGCTGTCGCGCAGGCTGTCCTCCATGCGCTTGCGCTCGGTGATGTCGCGCCCTTCCACCACCAGCAGAACGACGGTCCCGGTTTCGTCGAGGATGGGCTTGATCGACACGTCCATGACGCGGAGGCCGTCGTCGGTGGCGAGGTCGGTTTCGTAGCGCAGGAAACGGCCGGTGGCGGCGGTCTCGATGGACTGGCGGAACTGGGCGGCGATCGCGTCGGTGCGGGCGAAACCGCGGAAGCTCCAGACCGGCCGGCCGATCACCCGGTCCGGCGGCAGGCCGGCGAGCGCGCAGGCCGAGCGGTTCAGCGCCACCACCGTGCCGTCGGGGGCGATCAGCCCCATGGTCTGGAAGCTGCTGTCGAACAGGGCCTGGAACTGGCGCTCGCTGGCGCGCAGCGCGCGGGTGGTCTGTTCCAGCCGGCCCAGATGGCGCAGCACCTGCGTGGCCAGCAGGATCAGCACGGCGGACAGGGCGGCGGTCTCCAGCCCGCGCTGCCACAGGTCGGTGCGCCAGCTTTCCAGATAGTCGGCGGCGCCCAGCCGGACGACGATGTTGAGCGGCAGCCCTTCGATCCGGCGGATGACGCCGACGCGCTCCTCCCCGTCGAAGGCGGACAGGCCGGTCAGGGTGTGGACCGGCTCGCCGTCGTCGTGGCGCGGGAGCGCGGCGGCGAAGGCGTAGGGATCGGCCTCCAGCCTCGTGCTGCCCCGCGAATTGGCGAGGACCGCCCCGTTGTCGTGCCACAGGCCGATGAATCCGTGGGGGCCGATGTCGACCGAGGCGTAGAAGGCGGAGAAGCGCCGCAGGTCGATCACCGCGGCGGCGACGCCTTCGAAACCGCCGTCGGAATCGGTCAGGGGGCGGCTGACGGCGACGCGCCAGCCATCCTCCCGCCCGTCGCGGAAGGGGGCGGAGATGTGGAAGCCCCGGCTTTGCCGGACGCGGGGGGAGCGGTGCGCCTCGAACAGGTCCAGCCCGGCGACCGAGGCGAGGGAGGTGGCGCCCGAAACGTGGCGGACGCGGCCCCCGGCGTCGGCGACCAGCAGGGAGCGGACGGCGGGCAGGGGGACGGCGGGCAGGGCGTCGGTGGCGTCGGCCCGTCCCGTCGCCGGCTGGGCGGTGCCGGCCATGTGGGCGAACGGGGACGGCACGCTGTCGATCAGCGCCAGGACGGCCTGGTCGGCCGAGCGGACGGTGTTGAGGGCGTCGGCCTCCAGCGTCAGGGCGAGGTTGCGGCTCTGGCGCAGCGCCTCGTCGACCGCGCGGTCGCGCGCGCGCTGCAAATCCTGGTAGGCGACGAAGGCGAAGCCGCCGATCAGCACCGCGACCAGCGCGATGCGCAGCCCGACGACCCGGCCCGGCAGGCTCCATCGCGCCTCGGTGTGCCGGCCGCCGGATGGCCGAGTGTCGCGGGCCTGTCCAGGCCCGTGTTCTGAGGTGTCCGCCAAGATCGTCCGCCGATGGTGCCGCCGGGACCCTGGGCCGGATCGCCGCGGCCGGAGTGTAGCACGCGGTCCCGCCCGATCCACCGCTTCCGGGGCGGATCAGGGATTCCCCCGGTGGGGGCCCGGTTGGAGGCAAGGAGGGGGCTTGGCCGGGGAGGCTGTGGGGCGGCAAACTTTGCTCGACAAACGGGGCGGCCCGCGCTTACCTCTCGCCCGGTTCCGCCTCCCCCTCAACCCGCGCCCTCAACCAGCCCCCAACCGGCTGGGACCGCGCAAGCCGGAGAGGTTTCGTGCAGGAGTTCCTTCAGGACGTCGTCAACAGCCCGCTGTTCGGGCTGCTTCTGTTCAACGTGGCGATCGTCTGGCCCTTCTGGCGCATCCTGCGCCGGGCCGGGCTGCCGACCTGGTGGGCGCTGCTGGTGCTCATCCCCTTCGGGCTGGTGCCGGTGATCGGCGTGCTCGCCCACAGCCGCTGGCCGGTGCTGCCGGAGCGGCGGACGCGCGCGGTCAAGGCCCGCAGGAGCGTGTGATGGCCTTCATCAACGATCTGGAGCCCTGGCAGTTCTACCTCATCATCTCGCTGGTCCTGACCTACACGATGGTCGCCGGCGGCTGGGTGCTGGCCAAGGCCGGGCGCAGCCCGCTGTGGGTGCTGCTGCTGCTGTTCCCCTACGTCAACGTGCTGGCCGTCTGGATCTTCGCCTACATGCGCTGGCCCTTCGTCGATCCCGCGGTTCCGCCGAAGGGCGACCGGTAAGGGCCGAAGGCCGGGCGTGCGACGGCGGAGGACTTGAAGGCGGGGGGGAAAGGCCGTACGGTCGCGGCGGTATTTTCCCCTTCCCATCCGCATGAGCAGTCCCATGAGCGGCGCGTCCAAAAAGCAGGTCAAGAAAGTGGTGCTCGCCTATTCGGGCGGCCTCGACACCTCCGTCATCCTGAAATGGCTTCAGGAGACCTATTCCTGCGAGGTGGTGACCTTCACCGCCGACCTCGGCCAGGGCGAGGAGTTGGAGCCGGCCCGCAAGAAGGCCGAGCTTCTGGGCATCAAGCCGGAGAACATCTTCATCGACGATCTGCGCGAGGAGTTCGTTCGCGATTTCGTCTTCCCGATGTTCCGCGCCAACACGCTGTACGAGGGCACCTACCTGCTCGGCACCTCGATCGCCCGGCCGCTGATCGCCAAGCGCCAGATCGAGATCGCCAACATGGTCGGCGCCGACGCCGTCTCGCACGGCGCCACCGGCAAGGGCAACGACCAGGTCCGCTTCGAGCTGGGCTACTACGCGCTGCGTCCGGACATCACCATCATCGCGCCGTGGCGCGAGTGGGACCTGAACAGCCGCACCACGCTGCTCGACTACGCCGAGAAGAACCAGATTCCGATCGCCAAGGACAAGCGCGGCGAGGCGCCCTATTCGACCGACGCCAACCTGCTGCACATCTCCTATGAAGGCAAGGCGCTGGAAGACCCGTGGGTCGAGCCGGACGAGGACATGTTCACCCGTTCGGTCGCCCCGGAGAAGGCGCCGGAGACCCCGACCTACATCGAGGTCGAGTTCAAGAACGGCGACGCGGTCGCCATCAACGGCGTCGGTATGACTCCGCGCGAAATCCTGACCGAACTGAACCGGCTGGGCGGCGAGAACGGCATCGGCCGCCTCGACCTCGTCGAGAACCGCTATGTCGGCATGAAGTCGCGCGGCGTCTACGAGACGCCGGGCGGCAGCATCCTGCTGGTCGCGCACCGCGCCATGGAGAGCATCACGCTCGACCGCGGCGCCGCGCACCTGAAGGACGAGCTGATGCCGCGCTACGCCGAGCTGATCTATTGCGGCTACTGGTGGAGCCCGGAGCGCCTCGCCATCCAGTCGCTGATCGACCAGACCCAGGACGTGGTGAACGGCACGGTCCGTCTGAAGCTCTACAAGGGCAACGTGACGGTGGTTGGCCGCAAGTCGCCGAACTCGCTCTACCGCATGGACTATGTGACCTTCGAGCAGGACAGCGTCTACAACCAGAAGGACGCGGAAGGCTTCATCAAGCTGAACGCGCTGCGTCTGCGCCTCGGCGCCATGGCCAAGCAGAAGCTCGGCCAGTAAGGAAGGAAAGGCGGGAGGGCGCCGCCCTCCCGCAACCCACCCGCCAAGGGCCGCCCATCGTCGGGAAGGGGGCCCTTGGAACCCGTCATTCGGTGGGCAGGGACAGGTTTCCCGCCTCGTCGAGCGGGAAGAAGGGGTTCCAGGCGACCTCCCACGGGTGCCCGTCCGGATCGGCGAAATAGCCCGAATAGCCGCCCCAGAAGACGTCCTGCCCCGGTTTCAGGATCCGCGCGCCGGCCCGTTCGGCCAGGGCCAGCACGGCGTCCACCTCCGCCCTGGAGCGGACGTTGTGGGCCAGCGTGATGCCGCCGAAGCGCGCCGGATCGCCGGCGTCCGGCAGATGGGCGTCCTCGGCCAGCGCGGCGCGACCGTACAGACCCAGCGCCATGCCGCCCAACTGGTAGAAGGCGACCTGCTCGCTGCCGCCCGGCGACGGCTTCCAGCCCAACCCCTGTTCGTAGAAGCGCCGGGCGCGGGCGAGATCGCCCACACCCAGGGTGACGAGGCTTATCCGAGGTTCCATCAGGGTCTCTTTCCAAAAAGACGACCATGCCACAGCGGGGCGGCGGTTCCCATGGAAGCGCTTTGCAGCCGCGGCGGAGCCATGGGTTTTGGCGATGCACGCTTCCATGTTGATGGATTTTCAACCGAATGTATGCATCGCCATGGGAAGTATCCGCCGAGTTGATTTCCTCTAAAGATTGTTGGTCTTGCGTGCTTCTTCAAAAAATTGATGAATCGCATATTCATGCAGCCTTGGCTTGGAGGCTTGGTTATATTTGAGCCGTTGGTTGGAGCCGCCGGCTTTGACTGACGCGCGCGTTGCAATTCACCCGGCTTCGAAACACGGCATGACTCGACCCCTTCTGTCCGCTCCCGGTCATGCGTTCGTCTGGGCCACCGTTTCGGCGGTTGCCTTCGCTGCCAGTTCGGCGGCCGCGAAGTTCCTCGGGGAAAAGCTGCCGGCCGCGGAACTGACCTTTTTCCGGGCCGCTTTCGGTGCGGTGTTCCTGATCGGGGTGTGGCGGTTCGTTGCCGACCTTGGGAAGCTGCGCGATCCTTGGGGGCACGTGACCCGTTGCGGGTTGGGCATCGTGTCCCTCTACAGCTTCATGTACGCCGTCACGGCAATTCCTCTCGCCCTTGCGAGCCTGCTGTTCATCACCCGTGTGTTGCTGCTGCCGGTGACCGCTCAGATGATGCTGGGCGAGCGGTCGGGACCGTTGGTGTGGGGCGCGGTGATCATCGGCTTTGTCGGAGCGGCAATTCCCTTCGTGCCTGCCTTGGCGGTACCCGAACAGCGCTGGGGCGTGGTTGCAGCCCTGCTGGCTTCGGTTTCGTCGGCCGGATCCCAGACGGCGGTGCGCCGCTTGACGGCAACCAATTCCGCCGGTTTGATCGTGCTGGTGTACGCCACCGTATCGCTTGCCGCGACCGCGCCTGTTGCGATGGCCAATTGGGTTGTGCCGCCTGCTCCAGACTGGGTGCTGCTCGCCGCGCTTGGTCTGTTTGCCTTGGGCGCGCAATTTGCCGCCGCGAAGGCGTTCAGCATGGCTTCCGTGGGATTTCTCGCCCCGTTTGATTTTCTGACGGTTCCAGTTGCGGCAGCGCTTGGATTCCTTCTCTTCGGCGAGATCCCGACTGGGTTTGATCTGGCCGGTGGAGTGCTTGTCCTGGCTGCGGTTGTTGCTGTGACGCGGGGGCGAGGCTTCAGGTCTCCCCGGTCGTGACCGAGTCGCGCATTCTATCCATACCTGAATATGCAATTGTGCCGCTCCAGATAATTGTTTGTTGCGCGCGTGCAACACGTCCTTGAGTTGGTCCCGAAAAATGGGCCGCTATCCTCTTTTGGGGATTCTTTGCGTGCGTATCCTTGGTGGAGTCGCCATGATGCTTTCTCCACTGAGAAAGTGTCTGGTGCACCGTGTCGGCAACTCAAATTCCGAAGCAATTGGATGATTTGATCGGAACGGCATCCGAGATGCAGGGAGCCATCCTCGTCTATCGGAATGATGTGGTCGTGTTTGCCAACGAGTTGGCTCGAAGCATCCATGCTCAGCAGGACTGGTCCGCCCCTGTGACCTTCGATGGCATTTTCCGTAAGGCGATCGAGTTGGGGCGGATTGATGATCGCATCATCCTCGACGATCCCCCCGGCCATCTTGTTTACGCGAAGATGGTGAGGATGCGTGAAAGCCACCATTCCTTTCAGCGCCGCTATGATGGGCTGCTTTATCACCGGCATCATGTCGGCTTGGACCGGGAATGGAATGCCCAAATTTGGGTGAGGGCACGGTCCTGGCTGGAGGCCTCGGATGACTTGGCGTTCGTGTCTGCCGGTCTGGAGGAACAGGTTGAGCAGAACCGGGCGCTGGCCGGGATGACTGCCCTGCTCGACCGGATGGGGATCGCCATGGCCGTCGTCGCCGCCGATGGGCGTGTCATCGATTGCTCACCCCTGATGGCGAGCCACTTCCGTGACGGCACCCTCATCAGCCTCAGCGGCGGCGACGCCCTCGAATGCCGCGACAAGGCCAGCACTGCACAGCTTCGCCGCGCCGTCGCCGCGGTTGCGGACGGTCGCGAACAAGCGGTGCTCATCCCCGTTCCGATGGGTGACGGGGTGCAACCGCTCGCCGTCATGTCGGCTTCGCCGACCGACAGGACAGCCATCGTCGTTGTCCAGGACATCGCCCGTTCGGAGCCGCTCGAGGACATTCTCGTTGCCGCTTATGGGTTGAAGAAAAGTCAAGCAGAGGTTGTGGTTCGTGTTGCCGGCGGCGAAACCGCCGATGACATCGCCGCAGCTCTCAACCGTCCTTACGACACCGTCAAGCGGCAGATCGCAACATCCAAGGCCAAGATCGCCGCCGGACGTCAACATGGCCTCGCCCATATCGTGACGCGAGTTGCCGCTCTTTTCGGTGGTATTTCATCATCGGAATCAAGAAGGAAAATGCAATGACTGGTCTGGACTATGTGAATTCCTATGATTTCTCTCGTGTCATTGCCCATGTGGTGCGTGACGGAGCCTCGCTGGAGGAGGCAACGAAGTCGGCGGATCAACTTCGCGCCTTCATGGCGCTGAACGTCATGTATTTCGACTCACCGACCTGCCTCGTTGCCTGGGAAGGCATGGAGCCGGCTTGGCATGCGTTCATTCTGGACACGCGTGAATACGCGCGTTTCTGCCACAACGCGTTCGGGCGTATGCTGCATCATTGGCCCGACGCCTACGGAACGGACGAGTTCCGCTCCGGCTGGTCGAAGACGGTGGAACTGGCTGCCAAGCACTTCGGGATCTTCCTGGATCGCGATCCGGAAGCGCGCGAATCGGCTCGCGGCAAGCAATGGAACATGGCCGCCGCCTGCAACCGTCCGGCCGAGCCGGGCGAAGGCGACGAATGGCCGCTGAGCGTCCGGTCGGTCGCCTGAGTTTCAGCTCCGGCAGTCTTGTGCTGCCGGAGTTGCCTGTCCTTGTCGGCCCGATGGCCGTGCTCAACGAGGAGAGGTCGGAAGGTGCCCATCTTGCGCAAGTCGAAACGACGAACGCCCGGCTGCGGTAACAGCCGGGCGTCCTGTCAGCGACTCGGGGATACCGAGCCGTGAACTGATCCTCACGGGAACTTGGAAGAAGCCATGACGATCGATGATGAAAATACGCGCTATCCGTTCGAGTGCAAGCCATTGCGTGCGTATCGTGGGGGCAGGGGCATGAGTGAGGGGTGCGCAGCATGAGCCCCGTCTGTCTTCCCATCCGTGACCGGAGAGCCCAGAGCCCGACCTTTCCGGTGATCGAGATCACGAACCTGACGCTGGCCGACGCGGCGGACTGGCAGGTCGCCGTCATGACCGAATGCCGCCGGCGGAAGGCGCTGACGCCGGCCCTGGCCGGCTGGCTGGAGCGCGTCGGCCTGTTGTCCCGTTGCAGCTTCCTGTCCAGTTCCGGGCCGGGCGAGCCGCTGTCCCCGTTCCGTCCCGGACGGACGGCCCCGCCGGTTTCCGGCGGGCCGTGGGACGAGGTGGTCCTGGAGCCGGACGGAGAGGAGCCGGCCGCCGTCACGCCGGATCCGCTCGTCGCGTTCGCCCAGGACGTCGGGGCGGAATACGCCGAGAGCGTCGGCCCCGGCGAAACCGCCTTCAGCCGGGTGATCGTGTCCGGCGTCGGCCGCCCTTTCGTCTACACGCACGCCCTTTACGGCTGGGAGGATCGCGGACGCCGCATGGTCCTGTCCGCCGTCGACATCCAGACCCTGCATTGAAGGAGGTCGCGGTGACGACACCCGTCAACACGCCTCCGATGGAAGGCGCCTTCGTGGTTTCCGATGCCGGCCGGGAGGAGGCCGCCCATCTGCCCCAGATCGATCATCTGTCCATCGCCCAGCTTCGCCAGCGCGCGGCGGGCAACCGGGACGATGCCCGCCGGATGAAGGGGCGCGGCTTTGCCGGCTGCGTCGCGATGCTGCTCGCCGATGCCGAGCGGTGCGAGGCCCGGATTCGGGAGTTGGAGACGATGTGCGGGCGCATAGGCTCCGGCAACGCCCGCCGCGCCGTCGCCGCCGCGGCCCGCTCGATGTCCTGAGCCTGCCCGCAGCGTCGGTCGGGACAGGGATTCGCTTCCGGCCTCGGAGCGGCGCCCGGTCCGGGGCCGCTCCGAGACCGGGGCGACGGAAAGGCCGTTGTTACTGCGGGGCCATGCGGATGGCGCCGTCCAGGCGGATGACGTCGCCGTTCAGCATCTCGTTCTCGACGATGTGCTGGACGAGGCGGGCGTACTCCTCCGGCTTGCCGAAGCGCTTGGGGAAGGGGACCGTCGCGGCGAGGCTGTCCTGGACCTCCTGCGGCATGTTCAGCAGCATCGGCGTGCCGATCAGGCCGGGCGCCACCGTCATCACGCGGATGGCGCTGCGGGCGAGGTCGCGGGCGGCGCAGATGGTCAGCGCGACGATGCCGCCCTTGGAGGCGGCGTAGGCGGCCTGCCCGATCTGCCCCTCATAGGCGGCGACCGAGGCGGTGTTGACGATCACGCCGCGCTCGCCGGAATCGAGAGGTTCCAGCTTCGCCATGTCGGCCGCGGCCAGACGCAGGACGTTGAAGCTGCCGATCAGGTTGACCTCGATCACCGCGCGGAAGGATTCCAGCGGCATCGGGCCGTCGCGGCCGACGATGCGCTGGGCCGGGGCGATGCCGGCGCAGTTCACCGCGATGCGGGCCGGGCCGTGCGCCGAGCGGGCCTGGTCGAAGGCGCGCTCGGCCGAGCCGCTGTCGGTCACGTCGCAGACCAGACCCAGCCCGCCGATCTCGTGCGCCGTCTTCAGGACCGCGTCCTCGTTGACGTCGAGCACCGTCACCTTGGCGCCCAGGCTGGCGAGATGACGGGCGGTCGCCGCCCCCATGCCCGAACCGCCGCCGGTCACGATGGCGGACAAACCTGCGATGTTCATGGCGTCTCCTCCTTAATTGCGGCCGGCGGACCGTTGCGCCGGCCTTGCGGGTGTCGCTGCGCGATCGCACCTGTATAGCCGATGCGAGCCTTCACCACACCCTACCGTATGGTCAAGCCCACCGGGAGAGTCCATGCCGACCGGCACCGATCTGGTTCTCTACGACCCTGCCCGCGTGGAGCGTGAGGAGCGCTTCGTCCGCCGCAATTTCTGGCGGAAGCTGCGGGCCAACCTGCACCGGATTCCGTTCCTGGAGGAGTTGCTGGCGGCCTATTTCTGCGCGACCGATTCGGGAACCCCGTTCAAGGTGAAGGCGGTCCTGATGGGCGCGCTGGCCTATTTCGTGCTGCCGGTGGATGCCTTGCCGGACTGGCTGCTGGTCGCCGGCTTCACCGACGACGCGGCGGTGCTGGCGGCGGCCATCCAGGCGGTGCGCACCAACCTGACGCCGGAGCACTGGCTGCGGGCGCAAAAGGCGCTGCGCGCGGAAACGGCCGGCCTGGACAAGGCTGGGATGGGAGACGGACCCCAGCCGGCCGGCTGACTGGCCGGCGGCCAGTCACTCAGGTGCCCCGCCGGCCCTGGGTGGCGTCCCGGTGCATGGTGTAGACCGCCGAGCCGGCGATGACCGTGGCGCCGGCCCATCCCCACGCATCCATCGTTTCGCCGAAGGCGAGCCACGCGATCACGGCGCTGAAGGGAAGCCGCGCGTAATCGTAGGGCATCATCGTCGAGGCTTCGGCGAGCGCCATGGCGCGGGTCATGGCGAGCTGGCCCAGCGTCAGAAGCGCGCCCAGCGCCGCCAGCCAGCCGAGCATCGTCCAGCTTGGCCAGACCCAGACGAACAGGGCCGGAACCAGCGCCATCGGCGTGACGAACAGGCTGAGATAGGTGACCACCACGGCGGTGCCGTCCGTCCTGGCCTGCGTCCGCATTTGCAGGATGGTGGCGGCGGCGGTCATGCAATGCAGAAGCAGCATGGAGAGGGCGAGAAGCGCGCCTTCGCCGATGGCGTCCCCGCCGCTGGGCCGCAGCACGATCAGCACCCCGGCGAAGCCGACGCCGATGGCGCCCCAGCGGCGCATCCGGACCGACTCCCCCAGGAACAGGGCGGCGCCGATGGCGACGAACAGCGGGGTGGCGAAGCTGACCGCCGTCGCGGTGGCGAGCGGAATGTGGGCGACGCCGTAGAACCACGCCATCATCGCGACGAGGCTGGTCAGCGACCGCGACACGTACAGCCCCATCCGCCCGCCCGAGGCCACCGCGCGGAAGGTGGCGGCGCCGCTGGTCAGCGCCCAGGGCAGCATGATCATCAGGCTGAACAGATTGCGGAAGAACACCACCTGGAAGGGATGAAGCTCCAGTGTGACGTGCCGGATCGCCGCGTTGCCGGCGGCGAAGACCAGGGCCGAGCCGAGCATCCAGAACACCGCCTCGACCATGCGGCTGGAGGTCGAGGGGAGGATGGTCAGGCTCGGGGCTGGTGCTGACACGATCGCGTGGTCCGGCATCGGTGCGGGGAGATGCGAAGGGCGGTGTGTTTCCCATCCGGGAAAACAACCCCGCCGACGTCCCATCTTCCACCTTGCCCGCGGGTTCCGCAAGGGATACCGCATCCCTATGATTGTCTCTTTCGGAGATCATATCCCGGTATGAGTGTGCCGTCCGGCTCCGCCACCGCTCCTTGCGGGCGTCCGGCGCGTCGGTGCGGAGACGCGAACATGGGGCGTCCCGTTCGTCAGGCCGGGCGCGCGGCGGGCATGCGGACGGTGAAGCGGGTGCCGGGGGCGATCGGTTCGACCGCCAGCGTCGCGCCGAGCTGGCCCGACAGCGTGTGGACCAGGCGCATGCCCAGGCTGCGGCTGCGGCGCCAGTCGAACCCGGCCGGCAGCCCGACGCCATGGTCGGACACCGTCAGGCGGATCGCGCCCGACGGCTCGCGCGCCAGCCCGACGGCGATCGGGTGCGGCGGCCCGTCGGCGCGGCGGTCCGGGTAGGCGTGCTTGATCGCGTTCATCACCAGCTCGTTGGCGATCAGCCCAAGGGGGACGGCCTGGTCGGTCGGCACCTCGACCGGCTCCACCGCCAGCTCCAGCCGCCAGCCGCCGCCCTCCGACAGGGCCGAGCGTTCGAGGTCGCGGCACAGCGCGGTCAGGTAATCGTGGAAGGGGATGAAGCGGACGTCGTCGATCCGGTAGAGGAGGCGGTGGATGTCGCTGATCGCCTGCACCCGCCGCCCGGCCTCGTCGAGCTGGGCGCGCAGCCGCAGGTCGCCGGCTGATTGCGCCTGAAGGCTCAGCAGGCTGGAGACGACCTGGAGGCTGTTCTTGATGCGGTGGTTGACCTCGCGCATCAGCAGGTCCTTTTCCGCCAGCGCGCTGTCGCGCTCGCCGACCGCCTGCTCCAGCGAGGCGGTGCGGTCGCGCACCCGCGCCTCCAGCTCGCTCTGCACCAGCCGGGCGGCCCGCGCCTGCCGGAAACCGAAGAGCGACAGGGCGAGCAGCGCCAGGGCGGCGGCGGCGGCCAGCCCGACATAGGGCGTGATGGCGCGGCTCCAGGCGTCGAGCACCGGGGCGACGTCGTGCTGGACGACGACGTGGACCGGCCAGTTCTCCACCTGGCGGTGGGCGAAGATGATCGACTCGTCGCTGACGATGCCGCCGGCGGGGGTGGCACGGATGGCGCGGCGCCCGGTTTCGGACAGGGGGGTGGGAGCACCGGCCGAACGGTCCGGTTCGCGGACCAGCACGCTCAGGTCCTGGTCGCGGACCATCGCCGTCACCGGCTCGTAGGACAGCTCCAGCTCCTTGTAGAAGCCGGACAGATAGGCGGGATCGATGGTGACGGAGGCCATGCCGCGAAAGGCGCCGTCCGGGGCGGACAGGCGGCGGCTCAGCAGGAAGGACGCCTTGTTGGTGATCCGCCCGACAATGCGCTCGCTGATGTAGGGGCGGTCCGGGTTGGCGCGGTGGAAATGGAACATCTCGCGGTCGGAGGCGTCCGACGGGGGCGACGGGAAGGCGATGGTGGTCAGGCGCAGCTGTCCGGTCTGGTCGTTCAGCCAGACGGCGTCGAGGAAGGGCAGGCGGGCGCGCTGGCTGTCCAGCCGCTCCCACAGGGTCCGCGAGCCGGCGATGCCGTCCCAGTCCAGCCCGGTCGTCTCCTGCACCGCGTATTCGACCAGCAGGTCGGCGGCGTCGAACAGGCGGGCGGCGTGTTCCGCCAGGACGCGGACGGCGGCCAGGGCGCGGTCCTGGGCGTTGGCCAGGGCGCGCTCGCGCGACTGCACGCCGACGATGACGGTGACGCTGGCGAGGAAGACCAGACCGCAGGCCGCGAGCCAGCCGATGGCCGCCTCCAGGCGCGGCTTCCGGAACGAGGCGGGGGCTCCCGTCGAAGGCACGGCGGCCGGTGGCTGGGGCAGATCCATGCGGTCGGTCGTCTGACGATCCCTTCGGTCCGGGTCAGGATGGTAGCGTGGCAACGCAACATCGTAACCCTGCCTTTCGGCGGTGTCACGCGGCTGCCGATCGGTCGAAGGTCAGGAAATCAGACGAGCCGGACGGCGATCACGGCGAGCAGCGCGGCGATGACCCACAGGGCGGCGCGCTCGCCGCGCCGGCGGCGGTTCCAGCCCTGGAGCATCTGGCGCACCGTCGCCGGGTGCAGGCGCAGGCCGCCGTCGGCCATGTCGGCGACCACACGCTCGGCCTCGCGGACCAGGGCGGGCACGCGGCGGACCGTGGACAGCGCCGCGTTGGCGTCCTCCAGGAACTGGGCCTCCGGTCCGCGGTTCTCGCGCATCCACTCCTCGATCAGCGGCCGCGCCAGCTCCCACATGTTGATGTTCGGGTTCAGCAGGCGCCCGACCCCCTCGGCCGTCAGCATGCTCTTCTGGAGCAGCAGGAGCTGCGGCTGCGTCTCCATCTCGAACTGTTCGGTGACGGCGAAGAGCTGGGCGAGCAGCCGGCCGACCGAGATCTCGTTCAGCGGCTTGTTCTGCAACGGCTCGCCGATGGCGCGGCAGGCCTGGGTGAAGACCTCGATCGACTGGTGGCGGGGGACGTAGCCGGCCTCGAAATGCACGACGGCGACGCGGCGGTAGTCGCCGGTCAGGAAGCCGATCAGCATGTCGGCGAGGTAGGTGCGCGTCGCCCGGTCGAGCCGGCCCATGATGCCGAAATCGACCGCGGTGATGGTGCCCTGCTCGTTGATGAACAGGTTGCCGGGGTGCAGGTCGGCGTGGAAGAAACCGTCGCGGAACACCTGGTTGAAGAAGCTGGCCGACGCCATCGCCAGGATCTCGTCGCGGTCGAAGCCGGCGTCCTCGATGCGCGCCGCCTCGTCCACCTTGAAGCCGCGGATGCGCTCCAGCGTCAGCACCCGGCCGCCGGTGCGCTCCCAGTCGATGCGGGGAACGTTGAAGGTCGGGTCGTTGGTGAAGTTGCCGCCCAGCTCCGACGCGGCGGCGGCCTCCATCCGCAGGTCCATCTCCAGCCGCGAGGTGCGGGCGAAGGTGTCGACCACCTCGCGCAGGCGCAGGCGGCGCAGCTTGGGCAGGACGAACTCGGCGAGCGCCGCCAGCCAGTAGAACAGGTCGATGTCGCGTTCGAAGGCGGCCTCGATGCCGGGGCGCAGCACCTTGACCGCGACCTCCTCGCCGTCGGCCGTCACCGCGAAATGCACCTGCGCGATGGAGGCGGCGGCGACCGGCCGGTCCTCGAAGCTCCGGAACAGCG
Organism: Azospirillum agricola; assembly: GCF_017876095.1. Classification (GTDB taxonomy): domain Bacteria; phylum Pseudomonadota; class Alphaproteobacteria; order Azospirillales; family Azospirillaceae; genus Azospirillum; species Azospirillum agricola. Next base: position 84,613 of record NZ_JAGINM010000024.1, on the reverse strand, counting down.
CCTGGATCGGCTGTCCGAACTCGGCCTCGACGATGGCGCGGGCCTGGGCGCCCGGGAAGGGCGGCAGCTTGTCCTGCAACTCGGCGAGATCGACCGCCATCCGCTCGCCGACGAGGTCGGAGCGGGTGGAGAGGAGCTGCCCGAGCTTGATGTAGGTCGGCCCCAGTTCGGCCAGCGCGCGGGCCAGCCGTTCGCCGTCGCGGCCGGGCACGTTGCGCCGGGCGACGCGGCGCCACAGCCACAGCAGGCCGGGCGCGGTGCCGAGCAGGGTCGCGGGCAGCGCGTCGTGGCGGGCGGCCGTGCGGCCGATGACCGCGAGGCGGACGAGATTGCGCAGGATGCGGAACACGGGGAAATCGCCTCTAGATGCGCCAGCCGGAATGGATGGCGGCGATCCCGCCCGTCAGGTTGCGCACCCGCACCGACGCGAAGCCGGCGGCCTCGATCCGCTTGGCGAGATCCGCCTGGGGCGGGAAGCGGCGGATGCTCTCGGCGAGGTAGCGGTAGCTGTCCTCGTCCTTGGCGACGATCCGGCCGATCTTCGGCAGCACCTGGAAGGAATAGAGGTCGTACAGCTCGCGCAGCACCGGCAGCACGACGTGGCTGAACTCCAGGCAATAGAACTTGCCACCGGGCTTGAGGACGCGGTGCGCCTCCTTGATCGCCTCGTCGATGCGGGTGACGTTGCGCAGGCCGAAGGCGATGGTGTAGGCGTCGACCGAGCGCGACGCCACCGGCAGCCTCTCGGCGTCGCCGACGGTCCAGTGCACGCCGGACAGGATGTTGCGGTCGATGGCGCGGTCGCGGCCGACGCGGACCATCGCCTCGGTGATGTCGCAGACCACCGCCGCCCCGCCGCCGCCGTTCAGGAAGCGGAAGGCGATGTCGCCGGTGCCGCCGGCGACGTCGAGCAGCGTCATGTCGGGCTTGGGCGCCACCATGGCCATCAGCGTGTCCTTCCACAGCCGATGGATGCCGCCCGACATCAGGTCGTTCATCAGGTCGTAGTTGGTCGCCACGCTGCCGAAGACGGCGCGGACGAGCCCCGACTTGGCGTCGGGATCGACGGGCGTGAAGCCGAACCAGTTGCCTTCGGAACCGGAGACGGGGCCGGAGGCCGGCTTGCTCTGACGGGGGGGCGTGTCGCTCATGGCCGGGAACATAGCGCGGCGCGGGGGGCGACGCCAGCGGGGGCTTGGGCGGAGGATGCGGCGATTTGCGTGCCCGCCCCCTTCCCACGCCCGCTCCCGTCAGGAATGGGCGGGCAGCATCGTGCGGAGGGTGCCCATGATCTCCTCGACGCGGACGGGCTTGCTCATGACCTGGATCGGTGCCTGGAAGCTGGCCTTCAGCCGCTCGGCCAGATCGGGGGTGGCGTAGCCGCTGACGACGACGACGGGCAGGTCGGGGGCCTCGCCGCGCAGGTTCCGGATCAGCTCGTCCCCCGCCATCACCGGCATGCGCAGGTCGGTGACCACGGCGTCGAAGCGGCCGCCGCGCCAGCGCTCCAGCGCCATCTTGCCGTTGAAGGCGGTCGTGACGCGAAAGCCCTCTTCGACGAGCCCCTGCTCCAGCGCCATGATGGCGAGCACCTCGTCGTCGACCAGCAGGATGTGGGGGCTTTCGGGCATGGCTGCTCTTCCATGGCGGTGGGACGCGCGTGGACGGTGGGGCGCACGCGCCGCGCGGAACCGATTCCCGCATCGAACCGGTCCGGCATCCTAGCCCGACGGGAGGGGGTAGGGCGATAGGGAAAAGCCCTGAACAACCTTTGGTGTGGCGCGCCCGGGCTTCGGTGTGGCGCACCCGGACTTTGGGGTGGTGCACCCGGCCCTCGCCGTCCCCCGCGCTTTCAGGCTATGATGCCCGGAGCTGGGCGTCCGGCCTGTGACCGGAGCCCGCGCAAGGACAAGGGGCGCGCGATCGTGAGGGCAGGGCTGAGGACGGTGCTCGCGGCGTGTCTGGGAGGGGTCGGGCTGGCCTTCACCATCGGCACGGCGGCCTTGCTCCAGGCCGAGGCCGGCGGCCGGATCCGTCAGATGATCGGCGTCCAGCTCCATGGGTACGCCGGGCAGGTCGCCGACAAGCTGGACCGTGGCATGTTCGAGCGCTACCGCGACCTGCTGGTGGTGACGAGCCTGGAGGCGATCCGCTCGGCCGAGGCGACCCGCGAGTCCCGCCGCGCGGTGCTCCAGAAGCTTCAGGACACCTATCCGGACTACGCCTGGATCGGCTTCATCGAGCCGCGCGGCATCCTCCAGGCCGCGACCGGCCGCGTCAACGAAGGGCGCGACGTCAACGGGCGGGACTGGTGGCGGCAGGCGCTGGAGCGTCCCTATGTCGGCGACGTCCACGACGCGGTCGTCCTTGCCAAGCTGCTCTACGCCGACCGCCCGGAGGTTCCCCGCTTCGTCGATCTCGCCGCCCCGGTCCGCGACGAGGGCGGCGCCGTCCTCGGCGTGGTGGCGGCGCATCTGAGCTGGGACTGGGCGACGGAGGTCGAGCGCTCGGTGCTGGGCGAGATCGTGGAGGGGCGGCGGCTGGAGGCGATGATCCTCGCCGCCGACGATACCGTCCTTCTCGGGCCGAAGCCGCTGGTCGGGCAGCGCCTCGCCGACCTGCCGTCGCCGTCGGCGGAGGCGGGCCTGCGTGTGTGGCCGGACGGCACCGCCTACATGACCGGGCTGGCCGTGACGAAGGGATACCGCGACTATCCGGGCCTCGGCTGGAAGGTGGTGCTGCGCGAGCCGGCCGCGCTGGCCATGGCCCCCGTGACGGCGCTGCGCGACCGCGTGATCGCCTGGGGCGTGGCGGGCAGCCTGCTCGCGGTGGTCGTCGGGTACCTCCTGGCGACCTGGATCGCCGCCCCGCTCCGCGCCATGGCCGGGGCCGTGGGGGCGGCTCCGGAGGGGGCGTTGCCGACCCTGCCGGCCGCGAGCCGCTACGCCGAGGTCGCCACCCTGTCCGCCGCCATCCGGAGCTATGTCGGGAAGCTGTGGCGCGCCGAGAGGAGCCTCAAGGAGTCGCTGGAGGAGAAGACCACCCTGCTCCACGAGGTCCACCACCGCGTGAAGAACAACCTCCAGGTCGTCTACGGCCTGATGATGATGGAGATGCGCAGGCTGCCCAAGGGCGATCCCGGCCGCGACCGGCTGGAGGCGCTGTCGCGGCGGATCACCGCGATGGGGCGGCTGCACGAGCAGCTCTGCCTGTCCGACGACCTCGCCCGGCTCGATTTCGCCGACCATCTGCGGCGGCTCTGCGACGCGCTGTCGGGCTTGCGGCCGCATGAGGCGGTCGCGATCCGCGTCGAGGCGGAACCGACCATCTGCTCGCTGGAGGCGGCGACCCCGCTCGGCCTGATCGCCAACGAACTGGTCAGCAACGCGCTCAAGCACGGTTTCCCGGCCGGCAGGCCGGGCTGCGTCTCGGTCACGCTCGCCCATGACGCCGCCGGACTGCGGCTGGTGGTGGCCGACGACGGGGCCGGCTGCGCCGGCGGGCCGCCGTCGGGCGGCGTCGGGACCGCGCTGGTCAACGCGCTGGTCGTCCAGATCGGGGGAAGGCTGACCTTCGACACGCGGGACGGCTGCCGGGCCACGCTGACGGTGCCGGCCGCCGCGCGGAACGGCGTGCGGGAGGCGCCGCAGCCGGCCGTGGCCGTGTGACGGCCGCCTCTGTCAGCGTGGCCGTGTGACGGCCGCAGCCGTCATCCCGGCCGTCCCCTCTTGCGTTCCGGTCCCGTTCACCCCACCCTCTGCCCCATGCCCGAGCTTCCCGAAGTCGAAACCGTGTGCCGGGGCCTCGCCCCGCACCTCGAAGGCCGCGTCCTGGTCCGCGTCGATCAGCGCCGCCCCAACCTGCGCATGCCCTTTCCCCCCGGCTTCGTCGAGCGGCTGACCGGCCGCCGCGTCGAGTCGGTGCGGCGGCGCGCCAAATACATCCTGGTGCATCTCGACGACGGGGCGGTGCTGATCGCCCATCTCGGCATGTCCGGCCGGATGATCATCACGCCCGAACGGCCCGACAGCCCCGGCAAGCACGATCATGTGGTGTTCGAGACCGACGCCGGCACCATCGTCACCTTCAACGACGCCCGCCGCTTCGGCTTCATGGATCTGGCGAGCGCCGACGCGCTGGGCGACCACCCGATGCTGCGCACGCTGGGGCCGGAGCCGCTCGGCAACGCCTTCTCCGGCCCGGTGCTGGCCGAGCGGCTGGCGGGCAGGATGACGCCGATCAAGGCGGCGCTGCTCGACCAGACGGTCGTCGCCGGGCTTGGCAACATCTATGTGTCGGAGGCGCTGTTCCAGTCGCGCCTCAGCCCGACCCGCATCGCCTCGACCGTCAGCGGCGCCAAGGCCGACCGGCTGGCCGCCGCGATCCGCGAGGTGCTGGGCCGCGCCATCGAGGCCGGCGGCTCGTCGCTGCGCGACTATCGGCAGGCGTCGGGGGAGCTGGGTTATTTCCAGCACCAGTTCGCCGTCTACGATCGCGCGGGCGAGCCGTGCCCCGGCTGCTCCTGCGACGTGGCCGCGACCGGCGGCGTGCGGCGCATTGTACAGTCCGGGCGCTCGACTTTCTATTGTGCGGCGCGCCAACGCTGATATACCTGGATCCATGACGGCTTTTCCGGCCACGCCTCGGGCGGCGCTCGTCGCCGCACTCCTCCTTGCCGGCCCCGCGGTCGCGGGCCTGGGGAGCCTCGCTTTTTCCTCCATTCCGGCCGAGGCGGCGGACCCTGCGCCTTCCGCTTCCGGGTCCGTCCTTCCCGGCCCCTTCGTTCCAGGACTGCCCGACGTTCCGGCCATGCCCGGATTGAGGGCGGCGGAGGCCGAGCCGCTGGTCTTCGACAAGCCGGGCGGGCGCATCGTCCAGGCGGTGCTGTCGGGGGCGGTGCCGCGCAACGCGGTGCTGGCCTTCTACGACCAGACCCTGCCGCAGCTCGGCTGGCGGCGCACCGCCGAGCGGGTCTTCGTCCGCGAGGGCGAGGAATTGAGGCTGGAATTCACCGGAACGGTGAAGTCCGCCGCGGCGAGGGCCGAACCGACGACCATCCGCTTCACGCTGAACCCGCGCTGAGGCGGCCGTCGCCAGACAACCATAACACGCGAAACGCGAAACCAACCGGGGCGCCGCGACGCCGGCCTCCGCCAGATCGGGAGAGTGCTGCAACCATGTCGTACGAAACCATCCTCGTCGAGACCCGTGGCCCCGTCGGGCTGATCACGCTGAACCGTCCGAAGGCGCTGAACGCGCTGTGCGACCAGCTCGTGACCGAGCTGGGCCAGGCGCTCGACGCCTTCGAGGCCGATTCCGCCATCGGCGCCATCGTGATCACCGGGTCGGAGCGCGCCTTCGCCGCCGGCGCCGACATCAAGGAGATGGCCGGCTTCTCCTACATGGACGTCTACAACTCCAACTTCATCACCGCGAAGTGGGAGCGTCTGGCCAAGGCCCGCAAGCCGACCATCGCCGCGGTGGCGGGCTTCGCGCTCGGCGGCGGCTGCGAGCTGGCGATGATGGCCGACTTCATCCTGGCCGCCGACACCGCCAAGTTCGGCCAGCCGGAGATCACCATCGGCACCATCCCCGGCGCCGGCGGCACCCAGCGCCTGACCCGCTTCGTCGGCAAGTCCAAGGCGATGGAGATGGTGCTGACCGGCCGCATGATCGACGCCGCCGAGGCCGAGCGCTGCGGCCTCGTCAGCCGCGTCGTCCCGGCCGCCGAGCTGGTCGAGGAGGCGGTGAAGGTCGCCACCAAGATCGCCTCGCTGTCGCAGCCGGTCGTCGCCATGGCCAAGGAGGCGGTCAACGCCGCCTACGAGACCACGCTGGCCGAGGGCGTGCGCTTCGAGCGCCGCCTGTTCCACTCGACCTTCGCCACCGAGGACCAGAAGGAAGGCATGGCCGCCTTCGCCGAGAAGCGCCAGCCGACCTGGAAGAATCGCTGATTCCACACCGGAGCCCTCCCCCGCATCTGGTGGGGGAGGGACAGATCCGGTCAAGATGTCGTCGCGCCGCCGAAAGAACAGACGGACGGCGGCGGGCGCCTTGACTCGGATGTCCTCGGCGCGTATAAGGCGCGCTCGCATCACGACAGCCGTGTCGTTCGGAGTAGGGTTTCCATGGCCAATCATAAGTCCGCTGAAAAGCGCATTCGTCAGACCGAGCGTCGCACGGAAGTCAACCGTGCCCGCGTCAGCCGCATCCGTTCCTTCGTGAAGAAGGTCGAGAGCGCCATCGAGGCCGGCGACAAGGCCGTCGCCGCCGAGGCCTTCAAGTCCGCCCAGCCGGAAATGATGCGCGGCGTCTCGAAGGGCGTGCTGCACCAGAACACGGTGTCGCGCAAGCTGTCGCGCCTGTCGGCCCGCATCAAGGCTCTGTGATTTAGAGTCTTCATCGCTGGTTTCAAAAAGCCGCGCCCGTGACTCGGGGCGCGGCTTTTTGCGTTTAAAGTGAAGATTTGCAAGTTCGCTCGCTGTCCTGGATTTTCGATAATTTGGCCTATGGATTCTGTTATCGGTCTTTTGCCTGGCACGAACGATTTCGTCTTTTTGGCCCGTTCGCCATCTGTCCCATTGCCAGACATCTTGGCTGGGATTAAAGTTTTCTTCCGTTCGGGAGTGCGAAACGATGTGTTCGCCACGTTACGCCCCGCTCGGGAACATGACAAGAAAGCGGAGGTCTTGGACCAGCCGGTGATGAGGGAGTCACGGCGGGGAGCGGGATCTTCTTTTCCTTAAACACGTTGCGTTCATGGCGGGATTTACAATTTCGCCTTTTGTGTCGTTGGGCCGATCCGATCGTGGGCATCCATCCTGGGAGTCTTCCGGGGGGGAACAAGCCGGCGGTCGAACAGCCATGTGTATGGAACGGCCGTGGGATCGAACGGCCACGGGAACAAGCGCCGGCCGGTTCCGGTGGCGGGATGATCCCGGCCTCCCGTGGCGTGTGCGTCCGGGGCGGGGAGCAGGGGCAGGGGGAGCATGTCGGTCGGCGTGTCGTTGGATCAGCAGTGGGCGCGCATTCGCGGGCGCCTGAAGGATGAGGTGGGCGAGATCGCCTACCGCAGCTGGCTTCAGCCGCTGTCCGTCGCCAGCATGACCGGCGGCGAGGTGTGCATCGTCGTGCCGACGCGCTTCATGCGCGACTGGGTGCTGACCCACTACGCCGACCGCATCCGCGCCCTGTGGAACGGGGAGAATCCCGAGGTCCATTCCATCGACGTCATCGTCGCCTCGACCAGCGCGCCCGCCGCCCTCGTCGCCGACAACGACGACCGCGACGACCCGGCGCCCGGTCGTCCGGCCGAGCGGGCCGAGTCCCGTGCCTCCTTCGCTTCCCCGCCGGCCGAACGCCGTCCGGCACCGGGCGGCGATACGGCTCCGGCCGCCTCCTACACCTCCGCCTCCTACGGCGGGGGGGCGTCGGACGAGTCGCCGAACGCCGTGCCGGCGATCCTGGAGGACCGTTCCGACCTGTCCGCCGCGCTCGACCCGCGCTTCACCTTCGAGAATTTCGTCGTCGGCAAGCCGAACGAGCTGGCCCACGCCGCCGCCCGCCGGGTCGCCGACGCCACCGCCGTCACCTTCAACCCGCTGTTCCTCTACGGCGGCGTCGGGCTGGGCAAGACCCACCTGATGCACGCGCTGGCCTGGCAGATCCGCAAGAACGACCCGAACCGCAAGGTGCTCTACCTGTCGGCCGAGAAGTTCATGTACCAGTTCATCCGCGCGCTGCGCTTCAAGGACACGATGGCCTTCAAGCAGCAGTTCCGCTCGGTGGACGTGCTGATGATCGACGACGTGCAGTTCATCAGCGGCAAGGACTCCACCCAGGAGGAGTTCTTCCACACCTTCAACGCGCTGGTCGATCAGAACCGGCAGGTCATCATCTCCGCCGACAAGAGCCCGTCCGACCTGGAGGGCATGGAGGAGCGGCTGCGCTCCCGTCTCGGCTGGGGGCTGGTCGCCGACATCCACCCGACCACCTACGAGCTGCGGCTCGGCATCCTCCAGGCCAAGGCGGACGCGCTCCAGGCGACCATCCCGCTGAAGGTGCTGGAGTTCCTCGCCCACAAGATCACGTCGAACGTGCGCGAGCTGGAAGGGGCGCTGAACCGCATCGTCGCCCACGCCGAGCTGGTCGGCCGCTCCATCTCGCTGGAGACGACGCAGGAGGTGCTGCACGACCTGCTGCGCGCCAACGACCGCCGCGTCACCATCGACGAGATCCAGAAGCGCGTCGCCGAGCACTACAACATCCGCGTCGCCGACATGCATTCGGCCCGCCGCGCCCGCGCCGTGGCGCGCCCGCGCCAGATCGCCATGTACCTTGCCAAGCAGCTCACCGCCCGCTCGCTGCCGGAGATCGGCCGCAAGTTCGGCGGGCGCGACCACACCACCGTGATGCACGCGGTCAAGAAGGTGGACGAGCTGCGCGCCACCGACCCCTCCTTCGCCGAGGACGTCGAGCTGCTGCGCCGCATGCTGGAAAGCTGAGCGGTTCCAGTCCCGTTCGCGTATGACGAACGCATGAAGTTTGGCGGGGCCCCCGTGTGGAACATGGACGGCCCCCGGTTCTCTCGGGCACACTCGCGGACTTGAGCGGGACGGCACCCAGGCCGCCCCCCGTGGAACGCGACAACGCCCAGGAACAGGGAGAACGGCGCCATGCCGAAGATCGACAGCAAGATCGGCCCGACCAGCCTTGCCACCATGACCGAGGCCCAGCGGTCGAGCGCGGAGACCCAGCGCGCCGCCAGGAGCTTCTCCCGCCGCCTGCTGCTGAAGAGCGCGGCCGCCGTCGCCGGCGTCGCCTCGGTCGGGCCGTTCGTGCTGCGGGAGGGCCGCGCCGCCTCCGGTTCGGTGAAGATCTTCTCCTGGGCCGGCTACATCAGCCCGGACATGCTCGCCGACTTCGAGAAGAAGACCGGCGTCAAGGCGACCCTGACCGAATACGGCACCAACGACGAGCTGCTGAACCAGCTCAAGGCGACCGGCGGCGCCGGTTTCGACATCATCCACCCGACGGTCGACCGCGTGCCGAACTACGTCGAGTTCGACCTCGTCCAGCCGCTCGACGAGTCGAAGGTCAAGTGGGACGGCTGCCTGAAGTCGTCGGTCGAGGGCTCCGCCGGCATGGGCGGCGTGGTCGGCGGCAAGCGCTTCCTCGCGCCCGCCGACTGGGGCACCGAGGGGCTGGCCTACGACCCGAAGGCCGCCCCGCTGGCCTACGGCAGCGCCAGCTACGGCGACCTGTGGGCGCCGGCCAACGCCGGCAAGGTGACGGTGCGCGGCCATTCCTCGCTGATCGGCATCGGGCTGTGGCTGGAAAGCCAGGGCAAGCTGCCGCACCCGATCCGCGACCAGTTCAAGGACGAGGCCAAGGCCCGCGCCAACTTCGACGCGATCCTCAAGGTCGCCGCCGCCAACAAGAAGTCGGTCGCCCAGTTCTGGACCAACGAGAACGAGGCGCAGGGCGCCTTCCGCACCAACGGCTGCGTCATCGGCCAGACCTGGGACTCGACCGCCGTCGCGCTTCGCAAGGAGGGGCTGCCGGTCCGCTTCGTCGCCCCGAAGGAGGGTGCGCTCGCCTGGATGGAAGGCTTCGCCATTCCGAAGAAGGCCGAGAACCTGGAGAACGCCTACGCCTGGATCAACTGGTTCTACACGCCGGAGGCGGGCGCGCTCTACACCAACTTCTCGGGCATCTCCAGCACGGCGGTCGGCGCCGAGGCGCATCTGACCGACCTGAACAAGCAGTTCTTCGCCGACGCCTATCCGGGCGACGCGTTGCAGAAGCTGTGGTGGTGGCCGATCCAGGAAGCCTGGTACGTCTCGATCCGCAACGAATACCAGGACCGCTTCCTGGCGGCGTGAGGTCAGTGTTTCCAGGACACGGGTGAACGGGTTCAAGCATCCCTGTTCATCTGTGTCCATCTGTGTTCATCTGTGTCTCAATTCACAGGCCGTTCAGTTTGGTCTTTGACACAGATGAACACAGATAAACACAGATGAATTTGAACACTCTCTGCCGGATCGCCCTTCATCCATGAGCCAGGACGTCCAACTCGACTCCGTCACCATGCGGTTCGGCGAGACCGTCGCCGTCCGCGACGTCTCGCTGACCATCCGGGCCGGGGAGTTCTTCAGCTTCCTCGGGCCGTCGGGCTGCGGGAAGACCACCATCCTGCGGATGATTTCCGGCTTCATGGAGCCGACGGGCGGCGCCATCCGCATCGGCGGCGCCGACATGCGCGGCATCGGCCCGAACAGGCGGCCGACCGCGCTGATCTTCCAGAATCTGGCGCTGTTCCCGCTGATGACGGTGGCCGACAACATCGGCTTCGGGCTGGAGGTGCGCGGCGTGCCCTCGGCCGACCGCAAGCGGCGGGTGCGCGAGCTGCTGGAGCTGGTGGCGCTGCCCGACACCGCCGGGAAGCGCGTCACCGACCTGTCCGGCGGCCAGCGCCAGCGCATCGCCATCGCCCGCGCCCTGGCGGTCGAGCCGGCGGTGCTGCTGCTCGACGAGCCGCTGTCGGCGCTCGACCTCAAGCTGCGCCAGCACATGCGGGGCGAGTTGCGCGAGCTGCAACGCCGCACCGGCGTGACCTTCATCTACATCACCCACGACCAGGGCGAGGCGCTGACCATGTCCGACCGCATCGGCGTGATGTCGCGCGGCGTGCTGGAGCAGGTCGGCGACGGGCCGAGCGTCTACGACCGGCCGGAGACCGCCTTCGTCGCCTCCTTCGTCGGCGAGACCAACCGCTTCGCCGGCACGGTCGTCGAGACCGCCGAAGGCTGGGCGGTGCTCGACACCGGTTTCGGGCGGCTGCGCGGGCGCAACCCGCGCAACCTCGCGGCGGGCGAGCGCGCCACCCTGTTCGTCCGCCCGGAGCGGCTGGCGCTGGGGCGGGACGAGAACGCGCTGGAGGCCCGCGTGACCCACAGCGATTTCGAGGGCGCCTTCGTCAACGCCTTCCTGGAGGGCGGGCTGACCGTGCAGGTGCCGCATCTTGGCCAGGAGCCGGCCTTCGTCCCCGGCCAGCCGGCCCGGCTTGGCTTCCGGGCGGAGGACGCGGTGGCGCTGCCGGCCGCGTCCTGACCGGGTCTACTTGTCCACCGGGAGCGTCGAGCGGAAGATCGCCTTCTCGAAATCGTCGATCAGGGCGTCGATCCGCAACTCCCAACGGCCATCCACCGGCAGCGCCAGCCCGTCCAGCCGGTAGGCTCCGGGGCCGTCGCGGACCGGCTTGCGGACGAGCGGCTCGATTCCGGCGGCGGGTTGCGTCAACTCCACCGTCAGCTCCTTCGGGTCGAAGGGCGTGCCGTCGGCCTGCGCGAGGTGCAGGGTCAGGCGGTTCGCCCCCGTCCGCGCCGGATCCAGCTCGATGACGGCCTGACGCCCCTTCGCCGTCGCCACGCTGCTGTAGCCGGTCACCGCTTCAGCCGCCGGCTGGACCAGGGCGCGCGGCGGCGGGGTGGTGCCGAGCCCGGCGGTCAGCAGCAGCACGACCGCCATCAGCGCCATCTCCGACGCGACGCTGAGCATCAGCAGCCGCTGCGCCCGGTCGCGCTCGGAACGGCTGCCGCCGCGCAGCGCCGGGGTCAGCCGCAGCCGGTTGACCGAGGCCAGCCCCAGCAGCAGCGCCACCCCGACCATCTTCGCCAGCCAGAGCTGGCCGTACACGGTGGTTCCGATGGCGGCCGGGCTCGTGATCTGGAGCAGGCTCAGGCCCGCCCCGGCGATGGTCAGGACGGCGACGGCGGCGAGGGCGCCGAGGGAAAAGCGCCGGACCAGCCGCGCCGATTCCGCGCTTGGCGCGTGGCGCAGCACCGCCCGCAGCGGCACCAGCGAGCCCAGCCAATAGGCGGCGGCCAGCCCGTGCAGCGCCACCAGCGGGGCGGCCAGCCCGCGCGGCGGCGCGGTCGCGGCGTGCCCGGTGGCGGCCAGGGCACCGACCGCGACCAGCGCGCCGGTCAGCGTCACGGCGCGCCAACCGCCCCGCAGCCCGACCGCCAGCAGGGTCAGGCCGGCGAGCGCGATGCCGGCGCTGGGGCCGCCGGTGCTGGCCAGGGCGGCGCGCCAGCTCTCCGCATCGAACAGGGCCGTCGGCGGCCCGCCGGTCAGCACCACCCCGGCCAGACCGAGGTTGAGCAGCACGGCGGCCGCCGCGATTCCGACCTGGGCGGGCAGCCGGACCAGGCGAACCAGCGGCATCCGCGACCGCCCGGCGGGCAGCGTCAGGCCGGGCGCCACCAGGGTGACGAACAGGGCACCCCCGGCGGCGGCGAGCAGGCTGCCGTAATGCAGCGCGCGGGCCAGCGCGGCGGCGAGCAGCGCGGCGTCGCGTCTCCGCTCCTCCGCCTGTTCGGGACGCTCGGGGGTGACGCCCACGCCGAACAGCAGCGATCCGGCCACCGGGTGGCCGTCGCCGGAGGTCACGCGATAGCTGACCGTGTAGGTTCCCCGCGCGGGGGAAGCCGCCGGCAGGGGGATGCGCAACCCATCGTCCTCGACCCTGGCCGGACCGGGCAGCGCCAACTCGCCGCCCGGCCCGAAGGCGCGGACGGCGACCGGCGACACCGCCTCGTTGAAGCGCAAGCGGATTTCGGCCGGCAGGCGCTCCACCCGCGCCCCGTCGGCCGGGCTGGAGTCCAGCAGCACGGCGTGGGCGTGCAGGGTGTGGGGAAGAAGCAGCAGCGCGAGGAGGGCGACCAGCCGCAAGATGCCCTTGCCCTTGCCCTTCCCCTTCCACCCGGCCCGATCCCCTCTCCCCGGGGGGAGAGGGAGAGCAATGGGGGGCCGAGCCCTCACGGCTTGGCCGTCAGCGTGACGGTCGGTGCCGGCTCCTTGTAGTCGTCGGTGCTCCTGCCCGGCTCGGGGATCTCGATCCAGCGGTGCACGCCCTTCTCGCACTCCTGCACGATGGGGAAATGCAGCACGGTGCCGGCGGCCTTCTCCGGCAGCTTGGCCCGGAAGACGAACTCGTCGTACCAGGCGTCGGGCAGGGTGCCGCCGGTCCACACCACCTCGGTCACGCCCTTGGTGATGGTCTGGCCGTGGTTCTCGTAGGGGGTGGCGTAGGTCCCCTCGACGGTGGACAGGGTCCAGCCGGACTTGGGCATCGGCTTCACCGCGACGACGCCCTCGGGAACGCGGACGCGGACGGTCGTGGTCGGGCTGCCGTCGCAGCCGTGGCCGATGCGGATCACCGCCTTGTAATAGCTGCCGCTCGGCGCCTGCGCGGTTTCCAGCGTGGCGTGGGCGAGGGCGGTGGCGGGCAGGGCGAGCAGAAGGGCGGCCGCAAGGGCGGCGCGGGTCGTGCCGGTCATGGCGGGAAACTCCGGAAAAACGGTCTGACGATGGGGATTGGAAGAGAGTCAGACCGTCGCCGGAGGCGCGCGGGCGGAGAAGCCGGCGGCGGTGCCTGGACGGTGGAGCGGCGTCCGGGGAGGCCATGCGGCGGCCACGCCGGTCCGGGCCGGCGGCGGAACCGCCGGTCCGGTGACCGGGCCGAGCAGCTTGCCTCCGTCCACCGACAGGCAGATCGGGCAATGGGCGAGATGGTCGGAGGGCGAGGACGGCGTGTCCGGCGCGTCGTGCCCCGCCCTGTCGTGCCCCGCCCTGTCGGCGTGGCAGATGCCGGAGGCGAAGACGTCCTGGAGGCCGCCGTCGAGCGCGGCGAGCACCCGCAGCGACGGCGGCACATGCCAGCCCATGACCAGCGCGTGGGCGAGCAGGACCGCCACGGCGACCAGCGCCGCGACCGGATTCGGTCCCTTCGTCCACCCGCGCGTTTCCATGCCGGTGACTATGGCGGGCAACCATTCGCCTGCAAAGGGCGAAATGCGCGCCGCATCGCGCAACCGTCACACGGCCGCGCTTGCGCCGCGCGAAAGCCCCATGATAGGCGTCGGGCGGGGCGTTCCGCACGGCCGCCCCCGCCCATCCAGCCCGCTTCAGGAGGCACGCGTCGCCGATGACGGAGGTTCTTCGCCGCTACGGCCCGGTCCTGACCGGCGTGATCCTGCTGGCGGTGGCGCTGTGGCTGGCGCTGCTGGTCGTGCTGCCGCAGCTGATGATGGTCGATTTCTCCTTCCGGCCGTCGCTGCCGCCGTCCAGGCTCGGCGGGCCGGAGGACGTCTACACGCTCCGCAACTACACGACGCTGTGGACCAACCAGATCCATCTGGCGATCTTCCTGAAGACGATCTGGGCCAGCGCGCTGGTCACCGCCGTGACGCTGGCGGTCTGCTACCCGGTCGCCTTCTATCTGGCGCAGGTGGCGCCGAGGCGGCGGCTGCCGCTGCTGCTGCTGATGCTGGTGGTGCCCTTCTGGATCAACGAGCTGCTGCGCACCTTCGCCTGGTACATCATCCTCGCCTTCAACGGGCCGCTGAACGCCCTGCTGCTGGGGCTGGGGATCATCGACCAGCCGCAGCGCTTCCTCGGCGGCGACGCCGGGGTGATCCTCGGCATGGTCTACGTCTACATCCTGTTCATGGTGTTCCCGCTCTACAACGCCATCGAATCGCTCGACCGCAACCAGATCGAGGCGGCGCGCGATCTCGGCGCCGGCTGGCTGCGCATCCATTGGCGGGTGGTGCTGCCCCACGCCAAGCCGGGCATCGCGGTCGGCTGCATCATGACCTTCATGCTGGCCGCCGGCAGCTACGCCGTGCCGGCGCTGCTCGGCGGGCCGCAGAGCCGCTGGTTCACCGAGGTCATCTACAACTGGTTCTTCGAGGGCGGGAACTGGAACCAGGGGGCGGCCTACGCCTTCATCCTGCTGGTCCTGTGCATCGGCTTCATCCTGGCGGCGCTGCGGCTGTTCCGCGTCGGCTTGGCCGACATCGCCAAATGATCCGGCCCCGCAGACATCGCCACGTGATCGGCCCCGCCGACATCGCCAAGTGAGGGGCCGCCGATGAGCGCCGACCGTTTCCGCCGCATCCTGACCGGCTTCTACCTCGTGGTCTTCTTCGGCTACCTGTTCCTGCCGCTGGCGGTGATGGCGGCGGCGACCTTCAACACCAGCCGTTTCCCGACCGTGACCCCCTGGCTGGGCTTCACCCTCTCCTGGTTCTCGGCCCTGTGGGCGGACCAGCGGATGTGGTCGGCGCTGGGCACCAGCCTGATCGTCGGGGCGGGGGTCATCGCGCTGGCGGTGCCGCTGGGGCTGGCGGCGGCGCTGCTGCTCGACCGGCTGCACAGCCGCTCGAAGACCTTCCTCTACGCCGTGATGGTGTCGCCGCTGCTGACGCCGGGGGTGATCGTCGGCATCTCGACGCTGGTGTTCTGGCGGGAGTGGTTCGGGGTGACGGGGGGAATCTTCCTGACCGTCGTCGCGCAGTCCAGCTACATCGCCGCCTACGCGATGCTGCTGTTCTCGGCGCGGCTGCAACGGTTCGACACGGCGCTGGAGGAGGCGGCGCTCGACCTCGGCGCCACGCACGGGCAGGTGTTCCGGCGCATCACGCTGCCCTACCTGACCCCGGCGATCCTGTCGGCGGCCCTGCTGGCCTTCCTCCAGAGCTTCGAGAACTACAACACGACGCTGTTCGTGCGCGGGCTGGACACCACGCTGACGGTCTACATCGCGTCCAAGGTGCGCACCGGCCTGACGCCCGCGGTCAACGCGCTGTCGCTGATCCTGATCGGACTGACCATCCTGGGGGCGGTCGCCTACGAGATCCTGCGCCGGCGCGAGGCGCGCCGGCAGGCAGGGTCCGCAAGCCTGGCCGCCTGAGCGATGGCCGCCCGAGCGATGGCCGCTTGAGCGACGCGGAGGTTAGTCCTCGTCGGCCTCGTCGGCGTCCGACTCGATCTGCGAGGCGAGGTCGCGCAGCATGTCGATGACGTCCTGGTGGCTCGTCTCGTCGACGGCGGCGTTGACGGCGGCCTCGATCATGGCGACGGCGATGTAGGGGCCGAGCGGGCCGCCTTCCTTGATCGCCTCGTCCAGATGCTTCTCGGCGATCGACAGCGCCTTTTCGAACAGCGCTTCGGCCGTCTGGTTGGTGTCCTTGCTCATCTTGCGGTCCGTTGCGAAGGGTTGGTCGGACTCCAATAACACGCCCCCGCGCGGCTTGGCGCGGGAATTCGCGGGCGCGGGCGCAAATACAGGGGGGCCTTGCGCGGCCCCCTTGCGCAGCCCCTTGCAAGGCCCGGCCCGCTCGGTCACAGTCCCCCGATTGACCTTAACGGCATGTGACGGACATGAGCGAGCTTCCCGACCTGACCCGGCCCGAGCCCTACCGCTTCTGGTGGGAGGAGCGCGTGCGCTTCAGCGATCTGGACGCGCTCGGCCACGTCAACAACAACGCGATCGGGGTCTATTTCGAGCAGGCCCGCATCGCGATGGTGATCGAGGGCGGCGGCTTCCGCGAGGGGAACGACTGGACGGTCGTGCTGGCCCGCAGCGTGATCGAGTACAAGGCGGAGCTGCTCTTCCCCAACAGCATCCGGGTCGGCGTCCGGTCCTTGCGGGTGGGCAACAGCTCGCTGACCATCGGGGCCGGCATCTTCCTCGGCGACCGCTGCATCGCGACCCAGGAGGCGGTCTGCGTCACCGTCGACAAGGCGGCCCACCGGCCGACCCCGATTCCGGAATCGTTGCGCGCGGCGCTGGCGAGGGCGTAAAGGGGGCCGGTCGGTCCCTCTTCTTCTGATTCCAGGTCCTGTCCCATGAAGCGTCCCGCCCCCAAACGGCGCCCGGCCCCCGCGACGCGCGCCGAGCCGCGCGTCCTCGACGTCACCATCGCGGAGGTCGGCGCGCGGGGCGACGGCATCGCGTCGGCGGACGGACCATTGGAAGGGACGCGGCTGTTCGTGCCGCTGACCGTGCCCGGCGACCGGGTGCGCGTGCGCGTCGCCGATCCCGCCGGGCAGGGGGCCGGAAAAGGGGCCGGAAAAGGGGAGGGCGTGCGCGCCGAGCTGGTGGAACTGCTGGAGGCCGGACCCGGCCGCGGCGATCCGGCCTGCCGCCATTTCGGGCGCTGCGGCGGCTGCACGCTCCAGCATATGGACGACGGCGCGTACGCCGCCTGGAACGTCGCGCTGGTGCAAGGCGCGCTGGCGCGGGTCGGGCTGGGCGGCACGCCGCTGGTGCCGCTGTCGCGGACTCCGCCCGCCGCCCGCCGCCGTGCCCGCTTCGCGGCGCTGAAGCGCGGCAAGCGCGTGTGGTTCGGCTTCAACGAGCGGCAGAGCCACCGGCTGGCCGATCTGGAGGAATGCCCGGTGCTGGCGCCGCGCCTGCTTGCGCTCGTCGGGCCGCTGCGCGCCCTGCTGGCGGACGTGCTGCCCGAGGGTGGGGAGTGCGACGTCGTGGCGGCCGACCTTGAGGGCGGCGTCGACCTGCTGCTGGTCGGCCCGCGCGACCTCGGCCGCGCCGCGCGGGAAAGGCTGGTGGCCTTCGAACCCGAAGCGGTCGCCCGCATCGCCTGGCAGGCCGACGAGCGCGGAGCGTCGGAACCGGTGGCGAACCGGCGTCCGGCGGCCGTGCGTTTCGCCGGCGTTCCCATCGTGCCACCGCCCGGCGCCTTCCTCCAGGCGAGCGCCGAGGGCGAGGCGGCGCTGGTCGAAGCGGTCGTCGGGGCGGTGGGCGACGCGGCGCGGATCGCGGATCTGTTCGCCGGACTGGGCACCTTCTCCTTCCCGCTGGCGCGGAAGGCGGCGGTCCATGCGGTGGAGGGCGACGCGGCGGCGGTGGCGGCGGTCGGCCGGGCGGTGCAGGGGCTGCGCCTGACGGCGGAGCGGCGCGACCTGTTCGAGCAGCCGCTGACCGCGAAGGAACTGAACCGTTTCGACGCCGTGGTGTTCGACCCGCCGCGCGCGGGGGCCTCGGCGCAGGCCGGGGCGCTGGCGGCGAGCAAGGTGCCGCTGGTGGTCGGCGTGTCCTGCAACCCGGCGACCTTCGCGCGGGACGCGCGGATCCTGGTGGACGGCGGCTACCGGCTGGCGCGGGTCCACCCGGTGGACCAGTTCCTGTGGTCCGCCCATGTGGAGCTGGTCGGCGTGTTCGAGCGGGGGTAGGCGCGAGCCCCGTGCCCCCCAATCCTCCCCCGCCGGGCGGGGGAGGGGGCTGGCTCAGTCCAGTTGCAGGACGATGGCCTTGAGGTAGGCCGATTCCGGCAGGTTCGGGTGCACCGGATGGTCCGGCCCGGCCCCGGCGCTGCGCAGGATGCGGCCGGTCCGCCCGGCGTCGGTCAGCCCGCGCGCCACCTGCTCCGCGAAGGTCGGCGGATCGACGTTGTGGCTGCACGACCCGCACAGCAGATAGCCGCCCGGCGCCGTGATGCGCGCGGCCAGCTTGGCCATCTTGCGGTAGGCGCGGCAGCCGACCGCCAGATCCTTCTTGGCCTTCACGAAGGCCGGCGGGTCGGCGACCACCACCTGGAAGGTCTCGCCGGCGGCACCCAGCCGCTCCATCTCGTGGAAGGCGTCGGCGCGGCGCGCCTCGAAGCGGTCGGCGACGCCGTTGGCCTCGGCGGCGCGGGCCGCGTTCTCCAGCGCCAGCGCCGAGCGGTCGACCGACACCACCGACGTCGCCCCGGCCACCGCGCACTGGATGCCGAAGCCGCCGTTGTAGCTGAAGAAGTCGATGGCCCGGCCGCCCTTCGCCAGCGCGGCGATGAAGGCGCGGTTGTCGCGCTGGTCGTAGAACCAGCCGGTCTTCTGGCCGTCGAGCGGGTTGGCGAAGAAGACCGCGCCGTTCTCCTCCAGCCGGATCGGGCCGTCGATCACGCCCTTGACCAGCCGGGTCTCCTCCGGCAGCCCCTCCAGCGCGCGCTGGGTGCTGTCGTTGCGCAGGATCACCGCGCGCGGGGCCAGCACCTCGTCGATGGCGGCGAGGATGGCGTCGATCCGCAGATCCATGAAGACCGAGTTGGCCTGCACCGTCACCACGTCGCCGAAGCGGTCGACGATCAGCCCCGGCAGCCCGTCGGCCTCGGCGTGGACGACCCGGTAGTAGGGCCGGTCGAACAGCCGGTCGCGCAGTTCGACCGCGCGCTTCAGCCGCCCCGTGACAAAGTTGTGATCGACCACCGTCGCCGGGTCGTTCGACAGCATGCGCGCGGCGATCAGCGTGTGCGGGTTGAAGGTGGCGATCCCCAGCGGCGTGCCGCCGGCGTCCACCAGCCGCACCGGGCTGCCCGGAGGCACCGCCTTGGCGGCGGTGTCCATCTGGACCTCGTTGGAATAGACCCAGGGGTGGCCTTGCAGGACGCGCCGCTGGCGGCTGGCCTGAAGATGGATCGTCGGGTATTTGACGGGCTTGGAGACGGTGTCGGTCATGGCGCCGCATCCTAGCGGCAAATCGGCGCCGCGCAACGGTTCTGCGCGCCACCGGCGGGGTGCGGGCGCCCGCAGGTCCGGCGCCCGTTCATTCGGCGCCCGTTCGTTCGGCGTCGCGCAGCCCGGCCGCCGCGACGCGGTTGTCGTTCACGCCGTCGACCGCCTTGCACAGCCGGATGGTCTCGTGCCGGTGTCCCTGGACGATGAAGCTCTGCGTGATCGGATTGTTCGTTGTGCCAGCTGATGAATAACGCTCGGGGAGCGTGGTGTGGATGGCGGTGCAGCCCAGCCCGCGCGCCAGGCCGTCCATCGCCCGCAGCAGGGTGGCGGCCACCCCGGCGACGTCGAACAGATCGAGCACGACAAAGTTCTCGACCGACATAACGCGACCGTGGCGGAGGTCGTCGTCGATGGCGTATGAGAACAGCCCGTGGAGGTAGCCGTGCGCGTTCTGGACCGTCATGATGCCGGTCCGCGACACGGGGCTGCCGCCCGCAGCGTCGTTGGTCCCGCCATTGGTTCCCCCATTGGTCAGGCCATTGGCGTCCAGGACCGCTGCGGCAAATGCGCGCCATTGCTCCACGGCGAGACCGGGGGCGATCACGCAGACCAGCGGGTAAGCCTGGTCAATCTGACGTCGACCAAGGGGTTTCGCGATGAAACTGTCGTCCATTTCCGTCCGGCCGATTGCAAGGACACTGAACGATGGCAGCCGCCGGGCGGAAGGGTCGTTGACATGGATCAATGTTGCTGCGGCCACCCCTACACATAGTGGGAATATTGGAGGCAGGCGCGCTCGGCGTCGGTCTACGCGCACGCCTGCGTAACCTGCCCCCCTCCTTAACAGTACGTACCCAGCGGTGGTGCAACCCAGAAGGCGCGGTTTCCGGCCGCCCGGGGCAAACGGGAGAGATTGTATGACATCAGCGACTCTGACTTCAGGGGCCACCCTGGGCAGCCAGCGGGTGTCGGAAGACGTGCGTTACCACGAGGACGCCATCCGACTCTTCGTGATCGCTGCGACGTTCTGGGGCGTGGTCGGCTTCCTGGCCGGC
Source organism: Azospirillum agricola (assembly GCF_017876095.1). Taxonomy (GTDB): domain Bacteria; phylum Pseudomonadota; class Alphaproteobacteria; order Azospirillales; family Azospirillaceae; genus Azospirillum; species Azospirillum agricola. The sequence continues at coordinate 64,250 of NZ_JAGINM010000024.1, read as the reverse complement.
ACCTTCATCGCGCTTCAGCTCGCGTTTCCGGCACTTAATCTCGGGCTGGAGTGGACCAGCTTCGGCCGCCTGCGGCCGGTCCACACCTCGGCCGTGATCTTCGCGTTCGGCGGCAACGTTCTGTTCGCCACCTCGCTCTATTCGGTGCAGCGCACCTGCCGCCAGTTCCTCTTCGGGGGCGAAGGGCTGGCCAAGTTCATCTTCTGGAACTACAACGTCTTCATCGTGCTCGCGGCGCTGAGCTACGTCCTGGGCTACACCCAGGGCAAGGAATACGCCGAGCCGGAGTGGATCCTCGACCTCTACCTGACGGTCATCTGGGTGCTCTACGCCATCCAGTTCGTCGGCACGGTGATGACGCGGCGCGAGTCGCACATCTACGTGGCGAACTGGTTCTTCCTGGCCTTCATCCTGACCGTCGCGGTCCTGCACATCGGCAACAACGTCAACGTGCCGGTGTCGCTGACGGGCATGAAGTCCTACCCGTTCGTCTCGGGCGTCCAGAGCGCCATGGTCCAGTGGTGGTACGGCCACAACGCCGTCGGCTTCTTCCTGACCGCCGGCTTCCTCGGGATCATGTACTACTTCGTCCCGAAGCGCGCCGAGCGTCCGGTCTACTCGTACCGCCTGTCGATCGTGCACTTCTGGACCCTGATCTTCCTCTACATCTGGGCCGGCCCGCACCACCTGCACTACACCTCGCTGCCGGACTGGGCGCAGACGCTGGGCATGACCTTCTCGGTCATGCTGTGGATGCCGTCCTGGGGTGGCATGATCAACGGCATCATGACCCTGTCGGGCGCCTGGGATAAGCTGCGCACCGACCCGGTCCTGCGTTTCCTCGTCACGTCGGTGGCCTTCTACGGCATGTCGACCTTCGAGGGCCCGCTGATGTCGGTGAAGCCGGTCAACGCCCTGTCGCACTACACCGACTGGACGGTCGGCCACGTGCACTCCGGCGCGCTCGGCTGGGTCGCCTTCATCTCCTTCGGCGCCATCTACTTCCTGGTTCCGGTCCTGTGGAAGCGCTCGCAGCTCTACAGCCTGCGTCTGGTCAGCTACCATTTCTGGACCGCCACCATCGGCATCGTGCTGTACATCACCGCCATGTGGGTGTCGGGCATCATGCAGGGCCTGATGTGGCGCGCCTACGACAACCTGGGCTTCCTCCAGTACTCCTTCGTCGAGACCGTCGCGGCCATGCATCCGTTCTACGTGATCCGCGCGATGGGCGGTGTCCTGTTCGTCGCCGGCGCCCTGATCATGGTCTACAACCTGTGGCGCACGGCGAAGGGTGATGTCCGCATCGAGAAGCCCTACGCCTCCACCCCGCACAAGGCGGCGGTCGGCGCGGCCTAAAGCCCAGGAAGGATGCGAGAGAAATGGCTCAGGAAAAAAAGGGCTTCAGCCACGACCTGATCGAGCGGAACACGCTTCTGCTCATCGTGTTGACGCTGATCACCATCTCGATCGGCGGTCTGGTGCAGATCGTCCCGCTGTTCACGATCGAATCGACCATCGAGAAGGTGGATGGGGTGCGTCCCTATTCGCCGCTCGAGGTGGCCGGCCAGTCGATCTATATCCGTGAAGGCTGCTACAACTGCCACAGCCAGCAGATCCGTCCGTTCCGCGACGAGGTCGAGCGCTATGGCCACTACTCGCTGGCGGCGGAGTCGATGTACGACCACCCGTTCCAGTGGGGCTCCAAGCGCACCGGCCCGGATCTGGCCCGCGTCGGCGGCAAGTACTCCAACGACTGGCAGGTCGCCCATCTGGTCGATCCGCGCGCCGTCGTGCCGGAATCCATCATGCCGGGCTACGCCTGGATGAAGGAGCGTCCGCTGCAGTACACCGACATCGGCGACGTCCTGAAGACGCTGCGGATCGTCGGCGTCCCCTACACGGACGAGCAGATCGCCAACGCCAAGGCCGACCTCGAGGCGCAGAAGAACCCGGACGCCGACACGGCGGGCCTGGCCAAGCGCTACCCGAAGGCCGTCGTGGCGAACTTCACCGGCAACAAGACCGTCACCGAAATGGACGCTCTCGTGGCCTACCTGCAGGTGCTGGGCACCCTGGTGGACTTCACCAAGTACCAGTCGCCGAAGCAGCTCCAGCAGTAATCGGGGGAGGAATCCATGGACTTGGATTCAATCACGGTGATGCTTCGGTCGTTCTGGACGGTGTGGTTGATGCTGCTGCTGACGGGCATCCTGGTTTACGCCATGTGGCCCGGCAACCGCCGCTCCTTCGACGACGCCTCCCGGATCCCGCTCAAGGATGATGGTCAGGAGTTTTAGGCCATGGCACAGAAAATCAAGGACGAACTGTCCGGCGTCGAGACCACCGGCCACGAGTGGGACGGGCTTCGCGAGCTGAACAACCCGCTGCCCAAGTGGTGGCTGTACATCTTCTACGTCTGCATCGCCTGGTCGCTGGTGTATTACGTCCTCTACCCGGCGTGGCCGCTGGGCAAGACCTACACCAAGGGCCTGCTGGGCTATTCGCAGCGCGAGGAGCTCGTCACCAAGCTGGCCGACGCCAAGGCCGGCCAGGCCAAGTACCTGACCGCCATCGCGGCCAAGTCGGTCGACGAGATCCAGAAGGACAAGGATCTGCTGAGCTTCGCCATGGCGGGCGGCCGGTCCTACTTCAACGAGAACTGCGCGGCCTGCCACGGCGCCGGCGGCCAGGGGGCCAAGGGCTTCCCGACGCTGGCGGACGACGTCTGGCTGTGGGGCGGCACCACCGCCGACATCTACCAGACCATCCAGCACGGCATCCGCTCGGACGACAGCGCCACCCGTGGCGTGCCGGGCACCGGCATGACCGCCTTCGGCAAGGACGGCATCCTGAACCGCGAGCAGATCGATCAGGTGACGGACTACATCCTGTCGGTGAACGGGAAGCAGGCCGACGCCGGCAAGGCCGACAAGGGCAAAACCGTCTATGACGAGAATTGCGCGGCGTGCCATGGCGACCAGGCCCAGGGCTCGGTCGCGGCCGGTCTCGACGGTGTCGGCGCTCCGCCGCTGAAGCAGGCCAACTGGCTGTTCGGCGGCGACAAGGCCACGCTGGTGGAGACGGTCACCAACGGCCGCGCCGGCGTGATGCCGGCCTGGTCGAAGCGTCTGGACGACGCGACGATCAAGTCGCTGGCCGTCTACGTCCACAACCTGGGCGGCGGCAAGTAAGCCGGTCCAGGGTTTTGGATGATCGTGAAAGCGCCGGGGAGGACACTCCCCGGCGTTTTTCTTTGGCCGGATCCTGTTGGGAAAAGAGGGTTTTTGACACGGATGAACACGGATGACGGCCGGCCGGCGCCCCTCCGTCATCCGTGGGCGGGCGAAGCCCGCATCCGTGTTCATCCGTGTCAGGAGCACTCCTTCCGGCCACCGAATCGCGGGCCGGGGGCGCGGCTTGATCCAGCGCAATGCTCCTGCGGCATTCCGCCGCCATAGTGGCCCCACGCGCCCCTCCCATGTTGCTGCGGGCGTCTGCGCCCAACCGGCCCCCAACCGGCCGCCGCAGGTACCCGACGGGAAGGCGAGGGAATGAGCACGGTCACGGAAACACCGAAGGTCAAGAAACGCACCGCGCAGTCGCTGTTTCTCAAGCAGTCCAAGGTCTACCCGAAATCCGTCCATGGCCGCTTCCGCCGGATCAAATGGGCGGCGCTGGCCGCCATGCTGGCGCTCTACTACGTCCTGCCCTGGATCCGCTGGGACCGCGGGCCGGGCGCGCCCGACCAGGCCGTGCTGCTCGACATCGAGCACCGGCGCTTCTACCTGTTCTTCATCGAGCTGTGGCCGCAGCAGATCTACTACCTGACCGGCGCCCTGATCCTGGCGGCGCTGGCCCTGTTCCTGGCGACCTCGCTGGCCGGGCGGGTGTGGTGCGGCTACGCCTGCCCGCAGACCGTCTGGACCGATCTGTTCGTCTGGGTCGAGCATCTGGTGGAGGGGGAGCGCGGCGAGCGCATCCGGCTCGACCAGGGCAAATGGACGGCGCGGAAGCTGGGCCGCAAGCTGGCGAAGAACGCCATCTGGCTCGGCATCGCGCTGGCCACCGGCGGCGCCTGGATCTTCTACTTCACCGACGCGCCGACGCTGCTCGGCCAGCTGGTCCGCTTCGAGGCGTCCTCGACCGCCGTCGGCTTCATCGCGCTGTTCACCGGCACCACCTGGCTGCTGGCCGGCTTCGCGCGCGAGCAGGTCTGCACCTACATGTGCCCGTGGCCGCGCTTCCAGTCGGCGATGATCGACGAGGACAGCCTGATCGTCACCTACCAGGAGTGGCGCGGCGAGGGCCGCGCGCCGCTGCGCAAGTCGCAGGGCTGGGAGGAACGCGAGGCCGCCGGCCTGGGCGACTGCATCGACTGCTTCAACTGCGTCCAGGTCTGCCCGGCGGGGATCGACATCCGCGACGGGTTGCAGATGCAGTGCATCGGCTGCGGGCTGTGCGTCGACGCCTGCGACGAGATCATGACGAGGATCGGCCGCCCGACCGGGCTGGTCACCTTCGACACCCAGACCCGGCAGAGCGCGCTGGCCGCCGGCGACACGCCGCCGGCCCACCGGCTGCTGCGCCCGCGGGTGATCGTCTATGCGCTCGGCATGCTGGTGGTGGGCGGCGCCATCGTCGTCGGGCTGGCCCTGAAGCCGGGGCTGGACATCAGCGTCCTGCGCGACCGCGCGCCGCTTTATGTCGCGCTGGCCGACGGGTCGGTGCGCAACGCCTACACCTTCAAGATCGCCAACATGACCCGCGACCCGCGCGACTACGCGCTGACCGTGGAGGGGCCGGCCGGCGCCACCCTCGCCGTCGCCGGGGAGGGGCAGGAGGAGCGGGCCGCCAGCCGGCGGCTGAGCGCCGCCCCCGACATGGTCGCCACCTATCGCATTTTCGTGACAGCGCCGCGCACCGCCTTGCAGGCGCCGTCGCAGCCGCTCACCCTCACCCTCACCTCGGCCAACGGGGAGACCGCGTCCTACCGGACGGTCTTCATGGGGCCGACCAACTGACCGATTCGTGATACGGTCCCGCGCACCGAAGGCCCAAGCGAGCATGACCATGACCTCGACCACCGGAAACCGCCCCACCCGCATGCCCCGCCAGCCGGGCTGGTACATCCCCTGGCTGTTCGTCGCCTTCTTCGGGGTGGTGATCGCGGTGAACGGCGTGATGCTGCATTTCGCCTTCTCCTCCTGGACCGGGGTGGAGACCGAGGGCCACTTCATCAAGGGCCTGAACTACAACGACGACATTGCCGGTGCCCGCGCCCAGGAAGAGCGCGGCTGGAAGGTCGACACCGAGTTCACCAGCACCGAGCCGCGCAAGGCGCTGGTCGCCCTGACCCTGCACGACAAGTTCGGCAACCTGCTGAAGGACGCCAAGGTCAGCATCGCGCTGATCCGCCCGACCAGCCAGGGGCATGACGTGACGATGGAACTGCCCTATCTGGGCGAGGGCCGCTACGCGGCGCCGGTCGAGGTCGCGCTGGAGGGGCAATGGGATCTGCGGGTGGTGATCCAGCACGCGACCGGCGACTACCAGAGCCAGAAGCGCGTCTGGGTGCAGTGACCCGGCCGCCGATCTCCGCGCTCCGCGATTTTATTGGCGCTGCTTTTCCGGGCGCTGTTTTTTCCGGGTGATGTGACATGACCGTCTGCCTCCATTGCGGGCAGGAGCACGCCGAGGCCGCGGGCACCACCGCGTCCGACGGCGCCGGCCCCTTCTGCTGCACCGGCTGCGCCGCCGCCTACGACCTCGTGCGCGGGCTCGGGCTGGAGCGCTACTACGACCGCCGCAGCGTCGATCCCGCCGCGCGGCCGCTGCGCCCCGACGACGACGCCCCGTCCATCGACTACACCCAGCACGCGCGCGAGGCGGAGAACGGCGGCCGCAGCCTGCATCTGATGATCGACGGGCTGCAATGCGCGGCCTGCGTCTGGCTGATCGAGACGGCGCTCGGCCGTCAGCCCGGCGTGGCGCAGGCGCGGCTGAACATGACGACGCGGCGCCTGACCGTCCGCTGGAACCCGGAGGAGACCGACGCCAACGCCGTGGTCGGCACGGTGAGCCGTCTCGGCTACCGCGCGGTGCCCTTCGACCCCGAACGGCTCGGCACCGCCCAGCAGAAGACCGAGAAGGAGCTTCTGCGCTCGATGGCGGTGGCCGGCTTCGCCATGGGCAACGTCATGCTGCTGTCGGTGTCGGTGTGGGCCGGCCACAGCCAGGGCATGGGCACCGCCACCCGCGACCTGATGCACTGGATCTCGGCGCTGATCTGCATGCCGGCCATCGCCTACGCGTTGCGGCCCTTCGCGCGCTCGGCCTTCGCGGCGCTGCGGCGCGGGCGCACCAACATGGACGTGCCGATCACCATCGGCGTCATCATGACGACGGGCATGAGCCTGTTCGAGACGATCAACAGCGGGCCGCACGCCTATTTCGACGGCTCGGTGATGCTGCTGTTCTTCCTGCTGATCGGGCGCTACCTCGACCAGCGCGCGCGGGGCCGGGCGCGCTCGGCGGGGGAACAGCTGCTGGGGCTGCGCGCCAACGCGGTCACCGTGCTGCGCGCCGACGGCACCAGCGCCGTGGTGACGCCCGAGCAGGTGGCGCCCGGCACCAGCATCCTCGTCGCGGTCGGCGAGCGCATTCCGGTGGACGGGCAGGTGGTGGAGGGCGTCTCCGACCTCGACACCGGCCTGATCACCGGCGAGACGGTGCCCGGCACCGCGCGGCCCGGCGACCGGGTCTTCGCCGGCATGCTGAACCTGACCGCGCCGCTGCGGCTGACCGTCTCGGCGGTCGGCGAGGGCACGCTGCTGGCCGAGATCGTCCGCCTGATGGAGGTGGCCGAGCAGGGCCGCGCCAAATACGTCGCCATCGCCGACCGGGTGTCGCGCCACTACGCCCCGGTGGTGCATGTGACGGCGCTCGGCACCTTCGTCGGCTGGACCCTGCTGATGGACGCGCCCTGGCAGGTCGCGATGATGAACGCGGTCGCCGTGCTGATCATCACCTGCCCCTGCGCGCTGGCTTTGGCGGTGCCGGTGGTCCAGGTGATCGCCAGCGGCCGGCTGATGCGGCAGGGAACCCTGCTGAAGAGCGCCACCGCGCTGGAGCGGCTGGCCACCGTCGACACCGTGGTGTTCGACAAGACCGGCACGCTGACCGAGGGGCGGCCGGTGCCGCAGCTCGACGGCATCCCCGAGCCGGAGTTGCGTCTGGCCGCCGCGCTGGCCGGGGCGAGCCGCCACCCGCTGGCGCGCGCGCTGGCCGCGGCGGTGCCGGGCGTGCCGGTCGCGGCGGGGGTGCGCGAGATCCCTGGCGCCGGTCTGGCCTGCGACACCGCCGATGGCGAGGTGCGGCTGGGCAGCCGCCGCTTCACCGGCGCGCCCCTGGACGCCGAGGACGGGGCCGGGCCGGAGATGTGGCTGGCGCGGCCCGGCGCCGAGCCGCGGCGCTTCGTCTTCCTCGACGCCCCGCGTCCGGACGCGGCGGCGGTGGTCGCGGCGCTGAAGGCGCGCGGGCTGGAGATCCGGCTGCTGTCGGGCGACCGGCGCGGCGCGGTGGCCTCGGTCGCCGAGCGGCTCGGCATCGCCGACTGGCGGGCGGAGCAGACCCCGGCCGACAAGACCGCCGTCCTGGCCGAGCTGGCCGGGCAGGGCCGCACCGTGCTGATGGTCGGCGACGGGCTGAACGACGCCCCGGCGCTGGCGGCGGCGGCGGTGTCGATGTCGCCCTCGACCGCGGTGGACGTCAGCCAGACCGCCGCCGACGTGGTGTTCCAGGGCCGGCTGCTGCGGCCGATCGTGGAATCGGTCGAGGTGGCGCGGCGCTCCGGCCGGCTGGTGCGCCAGAATTTCGCCATCGCCCTGGTCTACAATCTGTTCGCGGTGCCGCTGGCGGTGGCCGGCCTGCTGACTCCCCTCCTGGCGGCCTTGGCGATGTCGTCGTCGTCGCTTATCGTCATTCTCAACGCGCTGCGGCTGGCCCGCGGCGCCGTGGTCAAGGATTTGGGTGATGGACGAGCTTCTCTATCTGATCGGGATCGCGGTCAGCCTGGGCGGTCTGGGTCTGGCGGCGTTTCTGTGGGCGCTGAAGTCCGGCCAGTTTGAGGATCTCGACGGGGCGGCCCACCGTGCCCTGTTCGACGACGACGCGGCGGCCCCGACGTCCAAGAGCACGCCCGAGCGTCAATAAGCCTTTCGTCCGTATGGGCAAAGGAAGGGCCGGATCGAACGAAGGTTGCGATTCCGTACGATTGCACCCAATATGACCTCCATGCACGATGAGAGGCTGGGTGCATCCATGCCACCGTTCGATATGGGCCGCGCCCGGGACAAGGGCGCCGCGACGGAAATGAACCCCTGCGGGGCCTGTCCCGTGCGCAGCCTGACCGTCTGCGCCGCGCTGGACCCCGAGGAGCTGCGCCGTCTGGCCGACATCCTCCAGACGGTGCGCCACGACGCCGGCCACACGCTGTTCAGCGAGGGGGACGGCGCCGACGCGCTCTACAACGTCACGTCGGGCACGGTGAAGCTCTACAAGCTGCTGCCCGACGGGCGCCGCCAGATCACCGGCTTCCTCGTCACCGGGGATTTCCTTGGGCTTGCGGTCAACGACAGCTACGCCTACACCGCCGAAACCGTCACCAGCTCGTCGCTCTGCCGCTTCCCGCGCAAGAAGATCGACGCGCTGATGGACGAGTTCCCCAAGATGCAGCGCCGCCTGTTCTCCATGGCGTCGAACGAGCTGGCGGCGGCGCAGGACCAGATGCTGCTGCTCGGCCGCAAGACGGCGAAGGAGAAGATCTGCTCCTTCCTGCTGATGCTGTCGCAGCGCGCGGCGCGGCGCGGCCACAAGGAGAACCCGGTCTTCGTGCCGATGAGCCGGGCCGACATCGCCGATTACCTGGGGCTGACGACCGAGACGGTCAGCCGCACCTTCACCCAGCTGAAGACCGCTGGCGTCATCTCGCTCCAGGAAGGCAACAAGGTGCTGATCGCCGACCTCGACGCCATGTACGATCTGGCCGAGGGAAGCTGAGTTCATCCGGAAGAGGCGTCCGGCTGGGTGCCTGCTTTTAATATTCGTCATGCCCGGCACAAGGCCGGGCATGACGCGCGAGCGGCTGTGTATGGTTGTCTTTGCGCGCGCCCTTACCGCCGCACGGGGCGCAGTTCGTGCAGCAGCCACACCAGGGTCGAGACGACCAGGATCGCGCCGGCCTGATGGGCGGCGGCGACCGGAATCCACACCACCGTCAGCAGGGTCGCGATGCCGAGCCCGATCTGCGCGAGAACCATCGCGCCGGCCGCCAGCGCCGCCGCACCGGCGCGGCCGGGCAGGCGGGTCAGCAGCACGCGGGCCGTCAGCAGCAGCACCGCCAGCCCGCTCAGCAGCGCCAGCGCCCGGTGGATGAGCTGGATCGCCGCGGTGTTCTCGAACGGGTTGTGCCACCAGGGCGTCAGCGTGCCGATCTCCGGCGGGATGACGTGCCCCTCCATCAGCGGAAAGCTGTTGTAGGCGTAGCCGGCGCGCGAGCCGGCGACGAAGGCGCCCCAGACGATGGTGACGGCGACCAGCCCCAGCGCCCAGCGGGCATGGCGGCGCAAGCCGGCCGCCTCGGGGCGCCAGCCGGCCAGCGGCAGCGGGTCGAACAGCCCGAGCGCCGTGCGCAGCAGCAGCCCGTAGATCAGGATCGCCATGCCGAGATGCAGGGCCAGCCGGTAATGGCTGACGTTGGGCTGGTCGACCAGCCCGCTCTTGACCATGAACCAGCCGACGACGCCCTGGAGGCCGCCCAGCAGGAACAGTCCGGCCAGCTTCGGCCACAGGCCGGGGGCGATGCGGCCCTGGATCCAGAAGCGCAGGAAGGGGATCAGGAAGACGAAGCCGATCAGTTGGCCCCACAGCCGGTGGAACCACTCCCACCAGAAGATTTCCTGGAAGCCGGCCAGATCCATGCGGTTGTTGAAGATGCGGAATTCCGGCGTGCCCTTGTACAGGTCGAACACGCGGTTCCATTCCGCTTCCGACAGCGGCGGCAGAATGCCGATCAGCGGCTTCCATTCGACCATCGACAGGCCGGACTCGGTCAGCCGGGTGATGGCGCCGATCACCGCCATCGCCAGCACCATGGCGGCGCAGACGACGAGCCACCAGGCGATGGGGCGGTCGGAGGGCGGGGAATGGGCCGGGGTGCGGGCGAGGTCGGAGGCGAACGCGGTCAAGGCGGCAATCCGGAGCGCAGCGGTGGGACGTTCGCCACTGTGGGGCCAAGCGGCGCCCGCGTCAAATCCCCGCATCGCATCCGGATCGCCCGGCCCTCCGGTCTACAGTGGCGGACCGGGGCCTCGTTCAGGCGGTGCCGTCCTCGGTGGTGACGCCGCCGCGGGCCTGCGGATCGACCTGCCCTTGGAACAGCGCCGATTCGGCGGCGCGGCGGGCGACGAGGCCGGGCAACGTGGTGTGCACCCCGTCGACGGTGGCGTAGACCCAGCGGCCGAACTGGCCGGCGGCTCCATCATAGTCGCCCGCGTTCAGCAGCTTGAGCAGGGTGGAGGACGCCAGACTGCCGCTGCCGAGGTTGAACACGAAAGAGGCGAGCGCGCCGCGCTGGTCGGGATTCAAGGCCACCCTGACCAACCCGTCCACCTGTCCGGCGGCGGCGGTCAGGTCGGCGGACAGGAAAGCCTCCGCCTGCGCGGTGGTGATGGTCTCGCCCATGACGACGCCGGCGGTGTGGCCGTAGCCGATGGTCGCCACCCCGGCCGGACAGCGGTAGGCGGTCAGGCGGAGTCCCTCGAAATGCTTCACCAGATCGACGGCGGCTTGGCACACGGGCGTGATGGTCATGTTCCGGCCTCCCAATGGTTCTTGCGGGAAGGGCGTGGCCGCTCACCCGCTTTGGGAGGCGATCATACGATGGCGCGTCGGAATTGGAGAGAATTTCCGCCGAATTCCATTCAATGAAGCGAGTGCCGTCCGTCGATGGGGCGCGGTCCTACCGGGGTGGGTCCTGGATGATCCCGAACAGGAGGAACAGGGCGAAGAGCAGCGCGACCAACCCGGCGATGGTGGTGAATTCCAGCAACGCCTCGGTCAGCCACAGCGCGCGCTCCTGGGGATCGGTTTGGTCGTTGCTCATCGATGGCGCCTCCACGCCGTAACGCCGGTTGGATGATAAAATTTTAGGAAATTGCAGATCATTTCGCTGTGACGGCGGTCACAGGGGCGGTCACAGGGGGCGGTCACAGGGGCGCGCGCAGGGACGGTTGCCCGTCGAAGGCCGGCCCATCCGCCGGCCCGAGGGGCGGGAGACTGTGATTCTTTTCAGAAGCCCGGTCATCGGCAGCCACCGCCGTCGGCTAAAAATGCCAAGGAACGCAAGGGCTTGGCCGGGAGATGACGGGATATTTCCCGGCATTCGCGTCAAAATTCGAAACGAGCCTCTTGAATCCAAAACGGGGTTCGATTAGCTGTCTGGCACTCGCCGAGGGGGAGTGCTAACACAATCCCGCCGGCCAACCGTTCCCAAGACCAAGCCTTGATTCAAGGAGCCATCCCATGAAGTTCCGCCCGCTGCACGACCGTGTCGTCGTCAAGCGTCTGGAGTCCGACACCAAGACCAAGGGTGGGATCATCATCCCCGACACGGCCAAGGAAAAGCCGCAGGAAGGCGAGATCATCGCCGTCGGTCCGGGTGCCCGTGACGAGGCCGGCAAGGTCGTGGCGCTGGACGTCAAGGCCGGCGACCGCATCCTGTTCGGCAAGTGGTCCGGCACCGAAGTGAAGATCGAAGGCGTCGATTACCTGATCATGAAGGAATCCGACATCATGGGCGTCATCGAGGCCTGAAGACCTCCGCCCATCCTTCTCTTCAACATCCGACATTCAGAGGAATCGAGACATGGCTGCCAAAGACGTTAAGTTCGGCCCCTCCGCGCGCGAAAAGCTGCTGCGTGGCGTCGACATCCTGGCCGACGCGGTGAAGGTCACGCTCGGCCCCAAGGGCCGCAACGTCGTGATCGAGAAGTCCTTCGGCGCCCCGCGCATCACCAAGGACGGCGTGTCGGTCGCCAAGGAAATCGAGCTGGCCGACAAGTTCGAGAACATGGGCGCCCAGATGGTCCGCGAGGTCGCCTCGAAGACCAACGATCTGGCCGGTGACGGCACCACCACCGCCACCGTGCTGGCCCAGGCCATCGTCCGCGAAGGCGTGACCAAGGTCGCCGCCGGCCTGAACCCGATGGACCTGAAGCGCGGCATCGACATCGCCGTCGCCACCGTCGTCGCCGACATCCAGGCCCGCGCCAAGAAGGTCACGACCAACGACGAGATCGCCCAGGTCGGCACCATCTCCGCCAACGGCGAGGCCGAGATCGGCAAGATGATCGCCCAGGCCATGGAGCGCGTCGGCAACGAGGGCGTCATCACGGTGGAAGAGGCCAAGAGCCTGGACACCGAGCTGGACGTCGTCGAGGGCATGCAGTTCGACCGCGGCTACCTGTCGCCGTACTTCATCACCAACGCCGACAAGATGATCGCGGATCTCGAGAATCCGTACATCCTGCTGCACGAGAAGAAGCTGTCGGGCCTGCAGCCGCTGCTGCCGGTTCTGGAGGCCGTCGTCCAGTCCTCGCGTCCGCTGCTGATCATCGCCGAGGACATCGAGGGCGAGGCGCTGGCCACGCTGGTGGTCAACAAGCTGCGCGGCGGCCTGAAGATCGCCGCCGTCAAGGCTCCGGGCTTCGGTGATCGCCGCAAGGCGATGCTGGAGGACATGGCCATCCTCACCGGCGGCCAGGTCATCTCGGAAGACCTCGGCATCAAGCTCGAGAACGTCACGCTCGACATGCTGGGCACCGCCAAGAAGGTCGTGATCTCCAAGGAGAACACCACCATCGTCGACGGCGCCGGCCAGAAGGCCGACATCGAGGCCCGTTGCGGCCAGATCCGCGCCCAGGTCGAGGAGACCACCTCGGACTACGACCGCGAGAAGCTCCAGGAGCGTCTGGCCAAGCTGGCCGGCGGCGTCGCGGTCATCCGCGTCGGCGGCGCGACCGAGGTCGAGGTGAAGGAGCGCAAGGACCGCGTTGACGACGCCATGCACGCCACCCGCGCCGCGGTGGAAGAGGGCGTGGTCGCCGGTGGCGGTTCGGCCCTGCTGTACGCCGGCAAGGCGCTGGACAAGCTGGTCCCGGTCAACGACGAGCAGCGCGTCGGCATCGACATCATCCGCCGCGCCCTCCAGGCGCCGGTCCGTCAGATCGCCTACAACGCCGGCACCGACGGTTCGATCGTCGTCGGCAAGCTGCTCGAGCAGGCCGACACCAACTACGGCTACGACGCCCAGAAGGGTGAGTTCACCGATCTGGTCGCCGCCGGCATCATCGATCCGGTGAAGGTGGTCCGCACCGCCCTTCAGGACGCGGCCTCGATCGCCGGCCTGCTGATCACCACCGAGGCGATGATCGCCGAGAAGCCGGAGAAGAAGGCTGCTCCGGCCGGCATGCCGGGCGGCATGGGCGGCATGGACGACATGGGCTTCTAACAGGAAGTCCGGCGTTCCGACGCTGTGGTTCGGAAGGGGGCGCCCTCGCGAGGGGGCGCCCCTTTTCCATGCCGGACCGCGGTTTCACGGCTGCCTTTCCCAGCCGCCTTTCCCGAAAGTCAAGCCGAACTCCGGCTTGCTTTGACGGGGGCGCCTCCCAATAATCCCGCCTCCACGCCGGGTCCCGGATCGGGGCCGCGGTCGCTAGACTGTTTTTTACGAGGGCCTTTTCATGCGCTCCTTCGAGGGCCAGCATTCCGACAACGTCGCCATCAAGCGCACCCGCGAGGAGAAGCAGCGCCAGCTGGCGCAGCTCAAGGAGCAGCTTGCGACGCTGAAGTCCCACGCGGCCCCCGCCATCCGCGAAGCGCTGGTGAAGCGCGTCGCCGAACTCGACGCCGAACTGCGCCAGCCCCCCAAGCCGCCGCGCGAAAGCCGCGAGGACAGCCCGCGTCCCCGCCGCGAGACACGCGCCAGCGTGTACCGCAGCGACGACACCGGGCCGGGTGCCCAGTCGGGCGGTGCGTCGGGCGGCCCCACCGCCGCCTCCGTCTTCGCCTCGCCGCGCCGCCGCAGCTGACCCTGCCATGAGCACCGACCGCGCCGTCCCGCCGACCGCCGCACGCCGCCTGATCGACCAGGCCTGGCTGCTGATGATGCTGCCGCCCCTGTTCTGGGCGAGCAACGCGGTCATGGGGCGGGCGGTCGCCGGCGCCGTTCCTCCGATCGGCCTGGCCTTCTGGCGCTGGGTGCTCGGCACGCTGATCGTGCTGCCCTTCGCCTGGCCGCATCTGCGCCGGGACGCGGCGGCGCTGCGGGCGCGCTGGCCGGCCGTGCTGCTGCTGGGCACGCTCGGCATCGGCATGTTCAACACCTTCCAGTACATCGCGCTGAACTCGACGACGGCGCTCAACGCCGTGATGCTCCAGTCCTCGATGCCGGTGATGATCGTGCTGATGAGCTTCCTCCTGTTCCGCGACCGCGTGCGGCCGGCGCAGGGGCTTGGCATCGTCGTCTCGCTGGCCGGCGCCCTGACGCTGATCTCCTACGGCGACCCGGCGGCCCTGCTGGGCTTGAGCCTGAACGCCGGCGACCTGTGGATGCTGACCGCCATCGCCGTCTACGCCGCCTACACCACGCTGCTGCGCCGCAAGCCGGTGGTGCACGGCTTCAGCTTCATCCTGGTCACCTTCGCCATCGGCGCGGTGGAGCTGCTGCCCTTCTACATCTGGGAAAGCCTGACCCAGCGCCCGGTGGAGGCGACGGCGACGACGTTCCTGGCGGTCGGCTACGTCGCGCTGTTCCCGTCCATCGTCGCCTATCTCTGCTTCAACCGCGTGGTCGAGCTGGTCGGCGCCAACAGCGCCGGGCTCACCATTCATCTGGTGCCGGTCTTCGGCAGCCTGCTGGCGGTGCTGTTCCTCGGCGAACAGCCGCATCTTTATCACGGGATCGGCATCGCGCTGATCGCCACCGGCATCGCGCTCGCCACCCGGCGCCGTGCTTGAGACTTTCCTTTCCTTCCAGATATTTGTGCTTGCCGGACGACATTTTGTAATCGCGATGCGGTCCGACCCTTGCGCCGGATCGGCAAGTTCAGACATGGATTTGCCAACCCTCTCCCTTGATAACCACCATTTATCTTCTGGTCTTTTCTTCGGATTTCGTTAAGGATACAGGAACAGTTTGGTTGGGCGTCAGGTGGTGACTTGGCCGTTTTGTGACGCGCGTACTATCGGACGGGGATCTTGGATCACCACCCTCACGGATATTATCCCCGATATCCCATTTGCCACCCGCGCTATCCCTCCTTCAGGAAGCCAAGACACGGGCAACGCCACTAGACTGTGGGCATGACGGTGGTTCGATGAACCGGAGAACCACCAAGACCTCAACCCGGCCCTGCGCCGGATGCCCCTTGTGTGGTGGAGGGCCGTTCTGATGCTCACGCAAACCGCTTGCCTCGTTCACATCGTCGACGGCGATCTCCCGACCCGCAGCACCCTGGCGCGGGCGCTGGGCGCCGCCGGCATCGCCTGCCGGGTCCACAGCACGGGCGCCGACGCGCTGACGGTGCTGGGCACCGCCTCCGCCTGCCTGGTCATCCGCAGCAGCCTGCCCGACATGACCGCGCGGGAACTGATGGCCGAAGCCGCCTTGCAGGGCCACGACCTGCCGGTGCTGGTCGTCACCGACCAGGGCGACGTCGAGGCGGCGGTCGGCGCGATGAAGGCCGGCGCCCTCGACTGCCTCGCCCACCCCTTCACCACGGGCACCTTCCTGGAGCGGGTGCGCGCCTGCCTCGCCAGCGAGAACCCGCAGGCCCAGCAGCGCGACCGCGGCCGCGACGCCTCGCGCCGGCTGGCCCTGCTGAGCCGCCGCGAGTCCGAGGTGCTGCGCCTGATCGTCGAGGGCAAGCAGAGCAAGACCATCGCCTGGGAGCTCGGCATCAGCATCAAGACCGTCGAGGTCCACCGCGCCCGCATCATGGAGAAGACCGGCTGCCGGTCGATCGTCGGGCTGGGGCGGCTCTGGGAGGCGGCGGAGATGCTGCGCGCCCGCAACCTTCCCTGGCCGGTTCCGTCCAGCCTGCCGTCGATGGCCGCCATGGTCGAGATGGGCGCGCCCTGAGTTGCGGTCCTTCCCGCGCCCGGCGCTCTCGGCCGGGCGGGAGGGAGGGAAATCAGACCGCTTGCGGCTTTGCCGCATCCGGGAGCCGGCTATCGCTTGGGTTCGGACGGCGGGTGGACGTACACTCCCTTCCCGTTGACCCACGCCGCGTCTCCAGGAGCGTTCTTTCCATGCTGCCCGACCATTGCCATCGTCGAATCGACGTCGCCTCGGCCGCCGATGCCGTGGCGGTGCGGGATCTCGCCGCGGCGCTGGCCGAAAGCGTGCTGTCGGCGGCGGACGCGGAGCGTCTCGACGCCATGGTCGGTGCGCTGGCCGGCCATGTCCTGGCGCGGTCCGGCGGGATGCTGCTGCTGCGCCGCTGGGGCCGGCGGGAGGGGGTGGAATGCCTCGCCTGCGACCGCGACACCGGGGCGGACGCCTCCCCCGACAGCGATGGCGTGACGCTGGCCCGCGCGTGCGCCGACCGTTTCGCCGCCCACGCCACGCCCGGCGTCGGCCTGACCATTCTGGCGCGGGTGCTGCGGCCGGGCTGCTCCGACGAGCCGGCGGTCGGCGCTCCGGCCATCGCCGGGGTCGCGATGCTGCCGAAGCCGGGTGCCGCGGCCTGCGCCGATGGCTGGGTCTTGCGCAGCACGGCCGGCGCGGATGGGACCGGCAGCGGGGTCGCCCTGCTGGTGGACGGCGCGGAAGGGGCCGGCGCCCTGGCCCGCCGCGCCGAGGCGGTGGTTGCCGCGACGGCGCCCGGCCTGTCGCCGCAGATGGTGATCGGCGCCATCCGGCGGGACGCCGGCGAGGGCGCGGACGTGACGGCGGCGGTCCTGAGGTTCGACGCCGATTCGGTGGATTACACCGCGCTCGGCACGGTGGCCGGCGCGGTGGTGCGGCGCCACCACGTCACCTCGCTGGCGGCGCGCTGGGCGATGGTGGGCTACAACCCGCAAATGCCGGCCAGCGTGCATCTGCTGTGGCAGCCGGGCGACCATGTCGTCCTGCACAGCGACGGCTGCGCCCGCCTGCCGGTCCTGTTCATCGAGCGCGGCCTGCACGACGTCGATCCGACCCTGGCGGCGGCCGTCCTGCTGCGCGACGGCGCGACGCAGGACGACGACCGCACCGTCATTGTCCTGCGCAACATCGCCGGAGCCGTCCAGCGGGATTGAGCGGCGGGGCCGGGCGGCGGGGGCCGGGCGGCGGGGTTGGGCGCTTCCGGGCCTCAGTCGGACCGGGCGTTCAGGCCCGGGGCAACGTTGGTCCAGCCCCCCGGCGCCGCCGGCGCGACCGTGGCCATCGGCCCGGCGAGCGCGCCGCCGCCCAAACCCAGCAGCCGTTCGGCCGCCTGGGCGCATTGGCTGCGCAGTTCCGGCACCGCCGTCATTTCCCAGAAGGGCGCCTTGCTGACCGGCCCGAGCGCGAAGAGCCGCGGGACGGCCTGCCCGTCGGCGCCGATCACCGCCCCGTCGATCGTCACGTCGAGCCCCAGCCGCAGCGGATCCGGCCGCGCCAGCCCATGGTCGAGCAGCGCCCGCACCAGCGGGTGTCGGATCCGGCCATAATCGCAGTTTGTGCCGGTGGCGTTGATCAGCGCCGCCGCCGGCAGATGGTGCAGCGTCTCGCCGCCGCGCGCCGCCACCTGGATGTCCAGCCCCTGTTGGTCGTCGGTCAGCGCGATGTCGCGCAGGCGGCCGGCCAGGATGCGCAGGCGGCCGTCGGCCCGCGCGGCGTCGATGCGGTCGGCCACCTCCGGCGCCATGCGGTGGCGGTGGACCTCCCAGAAGGGGCGGGCGTGCCGCAGGAAGCGGCGGCGCTCCTCCATCGGCAGATGCGCCCAGATGCGGTGGTGGTGCGGACGCAGCGCGTCGAAGGCCGCCCGCCAGTCGAAGCCGGCCGCCTCGGCGCGCCGGGCGTCGCCCTTCAGCGCGATCAGCACGTCGAGCACGGTGCTGGGCAGCACGTCCGGGTGGAGGAAGGACTTGTAGGGCTGCGCCTCCTGGTGGCGGTGCGGCAGCAGGCCGCGGCGCGACACCGCGGTGATCGGACCCCGGTGCCCCTGGTCGAGCAGGGTCGACACCGTGTCCACCATGGTCAGGCCGGTGCCGAGGATGACCACCGGGGCGTCGCGGTCGATGCGGGCGATGGCGCCGAGATCCCAGGGGTCGCCGATGAAGCGCTCCGACGCGAAGGCGGCGTTGGCGGTTTCCGATTCGAGTCCGGGCGGCGAGGGCGGGAAGTTGCCGATGCACAGCACGGCATCGTCCACCGTCAACCGGCGGCCGTCGCCGAGCTGGACATGGACGCGCCCGCCGTCGGGCCGCAGATCCACCGCTTCGCCGCGGATCAGGCGCAGCCGGGCCTGGGGGGAGGCGTTCGCCTCGGCCTCGGCCAGCACGTCCTTGATGTAGGCGCCGTACAGCGCGCGCGAGACGAAGGCGTGCCCGCTCGGCGGGACATGGCCGTCGCCCTCGCGGCTCCACAGCCAGCGCAGGAAATGGCGCGGGTCGTCGGGGTAGGCGCTCATGTTGTAGGCGCGCACGTTCAACAGATGCGTGCTGTTGGATGTCGAATAGGCGAGGCCGGTGCCGTGGCAGCCGCCGCACTCGATCAGATGGACGGCGGTCGGCGTCTCGGCGTTGCGCAGCAGATGGGCGGCCAGAACGCTGCCGGTGAAGCCGGCGCCGATGATCGCGATCCTGCGCTCGGCTGGCGCTGCGAGAGGATGGGCACGGTGGGGCTGTGCAGGCATCACGGTCATCCGTCCTTCCACGAGGGTTCGGGAAAAAGACCGGCCGTTGGCGTCCCGCTGGCGTCGAGAGGGGCGCGTCGGCCGCGTGTCTGCTCGTTCCGCTTGTTAAGCGGATCTTTACCACAGGCGTGGAGCGCGCGCCAACTGTGGAGCGTCCGGACGGAAAACGCAAGATGCTGCGCGGAATCATTTCCACACAGTCTTGTGGGTTTATAGATTTATGACACCCCGAGCGCCGGGCGGAGCGTCAGCGCCAGCGTCCGCCGTGGCCTCCGTGCGGTCCGCCCCAGCCATGCCGGTGTCCATAGCCGTAGCCGCGGCCATATCCGGGGCCGCCATAGCCGTAACGGCCGCGGAAAACCACGGTCGGCGGCGGCGCGTACACCGGCGGAGCGACCACGACCGGCGCGCTGTAGGTCGGGTAGGCGGGATAGGCCGCGTAGGGATCGTAGGCGACGCAGCCGGTCAGGGACAGCAGCAGGGAGGACAGGAGGGCGACGCGGACGGTGCTCATGGTCGTGGACCTTGAAAGGGCGGAAGCGCCATGCAGGAGACAACACGTCCGCCGCCCCGCTTATTCCACGCCTCTTCCCGAATGGATCGATCGTTGAATCGGATCGATGAAACAAGAACTATGAATTTCCGATATCCGGTGGAGCGGTCCATCCTGCGGATCGGCACGTCCCGTTCAACAGAAGGAAGGTTCCGTTCCATGAAGGCCATCGGATACCACCGGCCCCTGCCCATCGCCGAGGCCGATTCCCTGATCGACATTGTTGTCGACACGCCGACCCCGACCGGCCGCGACCTGCTGGTGCGGGTGGAGGCGGTGTCGGTCAACCCGGTCGACGTCAAGCTGCGCGGCGGCGTCGCCCCCGCCGACGGTGCCCTGCGGGTGCTCGGCTTCGACGCCGCCGGCACGGTCGAGGCGGTCGGGCCGGAGGTCACCGGCTTCCGGCCGGGCGACGCGGTGTTCTATGCCGGCGCCATCGACCGGCCCGGCACCAACAGCGAGTTCCATCTGGTCGACGAGCGCATCGCCGGCCCGAAGCCCAGGAGCCTGGGCTTCGCCGAGGCGGCCGCCCTGCCGCTGACCGCCATCACCGCCTGGGAAATGCTGTTCGACCGGTTGGGGCTGGTGCGCGGCGGCGAGGACGGGCGGTCGCTGCTGATCGTCGGCGGGGCCGGCGGCGTCGGCTCGATGGCGATCCAGCTCGCGCGAAAGCTGACCAACATCCGCGTCATCGCCACCGCGTCTCGCCCGGAGACGGCGGCCTGGGTGCGCGAGCTGGGCGCGCACGACGTGATCGACCACAACGGCGCGATGCCCGAGCAGATCCGCGCCCTGGGCTTGAGCGGTGTCGAGGCGGTCTTCTCGACCAACGCGACCGACCGGCATTTCCCCGCCCTGGTCGAGATCGTGGCGCCGCAGGGCCGCATCGGCCTGATCGACGACCCGGCTCCCATCGATGTCCGGCTGCTGAAGCGCAAGAGCGTCTCGCTGCACTGGGAGCTGATGTTCACCCGCTCGCTGTTCCAGACCGCCGACATCGCCGAGCAGCGCGCGCTGCTGGCCGAGGTGTCGCGGCTGGTCGATGACGGGACGCTGCGCACGACGCTGACCGAGACGCTCGGCCGGATCGACGCGGCGACCCTGCGCCGGGCGCACGCGCTGATCGAGAGCGGCACGGCGCGCGGCAAGATCGTCCTCGCCGGCTTCTGAGCCCGGAGTCCGCGCTCAGGCCGCTTCCTGGGACGACGCGACCAGCGTCGGGCCCTGGGAAGGGCCCTGGGAGGAGCGGGGCGGTTTCATCGCCGACAGGCTGTCGGTGATGAAGCCGACCAGCGGTTCGGCCAGCCGGCGGTTGCGGGGGGTCTCGCCGAAGATGGCCATCTCGACCTCGCCCAGCTCGGGCAGGCCATCCTCGGGGCCGAGCCGGCGGGCGTCCTCGGGCACCGAGGATTCGCTCAGCACCGCCACCCCCAGCCCGGCGCGGACGGCGGCCTGCACCCCCATGACGCTGGCGCTGGTGTAGACCACCCGCCAGGGCCGGCCGGCCTCGCCGAGCGCCGCCAGCCCACGGTTGCGGAAGACGCAGGGCGCCGGCAGGGCGCAGAAGGGCAGCGGCGCGTCGGGGGACAGCTCCAGCGTCGGGGCGGCGACCCAGCGCAGCGGTTCCCGCCAGATCGCCCGGCCGCGCGTCTCTCCGGCGTCGCGGCGCGAGATCACGAGGTCGAGGTCGCCGGACTCCAGCCCCTCGACCAGATCGCCGCACAAGCCGACGCGCACGTCGATGTGCAGGCGCGGGTGGATTTTGGCGAACTGGCGCAGCACGCGCGGCAGATGGTCCGACAGGAAATATTCGGCGACGCCGAGCCGCAGCTCGCCCTCCGCCGCCGGTTCGGTGAAGCGGCGCACCGTTTCGTCGTTCAGCTCCAGCATCCGGCGGGCGTAGCCCAGCAGCAGCTCCCCGTCATGGGTGATGGCGAGCGAGCGGCTGGTGCGGTCGAAGACCCGGCGGCCCAGCATGTCCTCCAGCTTCTTGATCTTGACGCTGATCGCCGACTGGGTGCGGCCCAGCCGGTCGGCCGCCGCGGTGAAGCCGCCGGCCTCGGCCACCGTCACGAAGGCCCGCAGCGCGTCGATGTCGAGATCGGGAAGCGGCATCGCCAACCATTCCATGCTTGAATTGATAATGGGCAGTCTATCCGGAGTTCGCATGGATGGCGAGCGGTCCGACCGGTGTTGGTGGACGTTACGGTATGGGCAGGGAGCCCGGCGCTCCCCAAGACACGTGCCAACACATCGGTTCGGGAGGTTCCACCATGACCCACGGCGTGACCCACAGACTGTTCCTCGCCTCCGCTCTGGCCGCCGCCGCCCTGCTGGGCGGCTGCCAGTTTCCCGGCGTCGAGAGCCCGCGCCAGACCGCCGCGCTGACCCCGCCCCCGGCCCCGCGCCCGCCGCCGGAGGAGCGTGGCATCTGGATCGTCGGCAGCCCGGCCCTGCGCGGCCCGGTCCAGGACGCGGCGGCGAAGTTCGGCGGCGGGCCGGACACGCGGCCCCGGCTGGTGGCGGGCGGCACGGCAGCGGGTTTCCGCGCCTTCTGCGCCGGGGTCGGGCTGGAGCATCCCGACATGGTGGCGGCGGACCGTCCGGCGACGGCGGCGGAGATCAAGCGCTGCCGCGCCAAGGGCATCACCGTCAGCGAATACGACCTGGGGCCGAAGCGGTTCCTCTATGTGAAGGACGCCCATCTCGGCGCCGTGCCGGGGGTGCGGGATTTCGTCGGCAGCTGGGGCATTCCGGGCAAGCCGGTGAACGACCCGACCACGGGAAGCTGAGCGCCCGTCACGGGTCGCGCCGGACGATGGCGACGACGTAGCGGCAGGGGCCGGGGCCGGGGTTGGCGAAGACGCAATCCTCGGGCGGCCCCAGCCGCAGGCAGTCGCCGGGGGCCATCGCGTAGAGCGCCGTTCCCTGATGGAAGTGCAGCGTCCCTTCGACGACCAGGATCTGCTGGTCGCCGATCATGCGGTAGGCCGCCGCCGGATAGGCGACCTCCGCCCCCGCCGGCAGGTCGCCCCAGACCAGCTCCAGCGGTCCGCCGCCGGGAACCGGCGGGGTCAGGGCGCGCCGCTGGAAGCCGGTCGCCGGGTCGGTCCAGCGCTCCTGCTCCGCCAGCCGCGCGAGTCGCCCCCCGCCCCCTTCGGCGCTGGCCAGCAGTTGCGACAGGGTGACGCCGAACGCGGCGGAGAGGCGGCCGAGCAGGGCGGCCGTCGGGCTGCTCTCCTCCCGCTCGATCTTGCTGATCATGGCGCGCGAGACGCCCGACCGGTTGGACAGGTCGGCGAGCGACCAGCCGCGCCTTTCCCGCTCGATCCGGATCCGCTCCGCCAGACGCCGTTCGAGGTTGTCAAATTCAGTGGACATTCGTCCACTATAATGGATTCATGGGGCGAACGCCATCTCTTCCCCGCCTTCGGAAGTCCGCATCATGAGCATCCGCATCCGTCCCGCCGAAGAGGCCGATCTCCCAACCATCCTCGCCATCACCAACGACGCCATCCTCAACACCACCGCCGTGTGGAGCCTGACGCCCGCCACCCTGGAGACTCGCCGGGCCTGGCTGGAGGAACGGCGCTCGAAGGGCTTCCCCGTCCTCGTCGCCGAAGGAGGCGGGGCGGTTCTCGGCTTCGCCTCCTTCGGTGATTTCCGGCCCTGGGAGGGGTATCGGCACAGCGTCGAGAACTCGATCTACATCGCCGCCGGGCAGCGTGGGCGCGGCCTTGGCCGGGCGCTGCTGGGTGCCCTGCTGGACGAGGCGGCGCGCCAGGGCAAGCACGTGATGGTCGCCGGAATCGAGGCGGGGAACGAGGCGTCGATCCGCCTGCACGCCGCCTTCGGCTTCGTCGAGACCGGGCGGCTGCGGCAGGTCGGCCGGAAATTCGACCGCTGGCTCGACCTCGTGCTCATGCAGCGGATTCTGGGGGAGTGACGAGGTCGGCCGGAATTCAGCCGGCGGCGAACAGGTCGCCTTCGGACGGGCCGCCGGTCGCGTCGCCCCCATCGGAGTTGGCGTGGGGATCGGCGTTGGGATCGCCCAGCGCGGTTTCCCAGCCCAGCGCCGGCAGGCCGATGGCGCGGGTGTTGCCCAACCCGCTGCGCGTCGCGATGAAACCGCGCTGCTCCATGTAGGTCAGCAGCCGGCGCCCGCGCCCCTTCGACCGGCTGCCGCAGGCCCGCGCCACCTCGGCATCGGACGGGCAGGGCGTGTGGTCGAGCGCGGCGCGGGCCAGCAGCAGGAAGACCGGCTGGATGTCCTCGGTCAGGGTGGCGGCGACGGCCAGCGCCCTGCCCCAGGCGGGATCGTCGCCGGTCCCGCCCGCCGCCCCGGCGCGCGCGGCGGTCAGCTTGCGGCGGAAGGCGGGCAGGGCCAGACGGTCGCCGTCAACCCCGCGTCCCCGGCAGCGCACCAGGAAATCCTGGTACAGCACGGCGATCGGGCGGTAGGGCGCTTCCGGATCGGCCAGCACCTCGCGCAGCACCTCCTCGTACCGGGCCTCGCGCTCGGCCGCCTGTTCGGCCGTCTCCTCCGGTTCCGGGAGCGGCAGCGGGGTTTCCTCCTCCATGGCGGCCGGCGGTGGTGCTGCGGCGCGGCCGCGCGCAAGCTGCGCCATCAGGTCGGCGCTGGCCGAGGTCGAGGGGCGGCGCACCGGGTAGCGGGCCGGCTCGTCGTCGGTGGCGGTGAAGATCAGGTCGCGGGCGTTCTCGGTCGGGGTGGCGGGCGGCGGGATCAGGGTCGGGCTGCCGGTGCGGCCTTGCGTCTCCACCGTGCCGATGCGCAGCGGCAGCGGCCGGCGCGACAAAGCGGGGCCGAGCGCGATGAAATGGCCGCGCTCCAGGTCGCGGAACATCTCGGCCTGCCGGCGCTCCATGCCCAGCAGGTCGGCGGCGCGCGCCATGTCGATGTCGAGGAAGGTGCGGCCCATCAGAAAATTGGAGGCCTCCGCCGCGACGTTCTTCGCCAGCTTGGCGAGGCGCTGGGTGGCGATCACCCCGGCCAGCCCGCGCTTGCGGCCCCGGCACATCAGGTTGGTCATGGCGCCGAGCGAGACCTTGCGCGCCTCGTCCGACACCTCGCCGGCCGCCGAGGGGGCGAAGAGCTGCGCCTCGTCCACCACCACCAGCATCGGGTACCAGCAGTCGCGGTCGGCGTCGAACAGCCCGCCCAGGAAGGCGGCGGCGGCCCGCATCTGCATCTCGGAATCCAGCCCCTCCAGGTTCAGGACGACGGAGACGCGGTGCTGGCGGACGCGGGCGGCGATGGATTGCAGGGAGGCTTCGGTGTGCTCGTCGGCCTCCACCACGACATGGCCGAAGCGCTCGGCCAGCGTGACGAAGTCGCCCTCCGGGTCGATGATCGCCTGCTGGACCCACTGGGCGCTCTGCTCGATCAGGCGGCGCAGCAGGTGCGACTTGCCGGAGCCGGAATTGCCCTGCACCAGGAGGCGGGTCGCCAGCAGTTCCTCCAGGTCGAGCGTCGCGGCGCCGCCCGCGTTCGTCCGCCCCATGTCGATGCCGACCTTCATCCCGCTCGCCTCCCGCAGACCCGAACCATCCCGTGAAGCGCCCTCCTATAGCGCAGCCGGCCCCGCCGATACGAGGATGCGATTCGCGGGTCAGCCTTTTGCCCGCCACTGTTGCCACCGGAGTTTGCGGAAGGGGGCGGGAGGCGCTTGCGCGGCGTGGGATCTGTCCCATATCCTGTGGGGACCAAGGGGGCGCAGCTCGCGACCGCGCCCCCAGGTCCGGCCCTTACGGCATCAGATCGAGGATTTCCTTGATCAGCTGCACGATAAGGACCAGGAGTTTGAGGATCTTCATCATCCTCGCTCTCCCTTGTCGGTGGAACGCGGGCGGTGGCCACTCCGCCGCCCGGTTTCCACGCTCCAGACGCATGGAGGCGAACGGGCGGCCGGGCAACGGAACTTCCACTTTTCGGCGCCTTTTCCTGCCTTGCGTCAATCCTTGAGGGCTTTTCTTGCTGGGCACTCGCCCGCGCGGGGTTTGATGAAAAAACCCACGCGGGAGTCACGAAACCGCAAAGATCATTTGATACGAATGTTCGCTGAACCTGTGGTTCCGGCGCGTGACGGGCACGTGCGACACGAGCGGGTGGCGGTCTTCCAATGACCTTGCTTTCCATGGATGCGGCGAAAGGCGGCCACCCGGCGGGGCCGGGCGGCTTGGTCGACTCGCCATCCAAGCCCCGCTTCGACTGGCCGGTGGCGGTCGCCGCCCTGGGCTACGCCTTCCAGCCCATCGTCCAGCTGCGCAACGGGCGCTGCCACGGTTACGAGGCGCTGCTGCGCGGCTTCGACCGCACGCCCTTCGCCGACGCGGCGGAGCTGCTCGACGCCGCCGACGCGGCGGGCGCGCTGGCCGAGGTGGAGACCGCGCTGCATGCCAAGGCGGTCGCCGCTTACCGCGGGCTGGCCGGCTGGGCCGAGGCCAAGCTGTTCCTCAACCTCGACGCCCGTCTGGTCGGCCGGCCCGGCTCGCCCTGGCTGGCCCATGAGCCCGGCGGGCGGCGGTACAGCGGCATCACGCTGGAGATTTCCGAGCGGCGCCCGATCCCGGCCGAGGTCGCGGTGGAAACCGCCGTCGACCTCTACCGGCGCGGCGGGCTGGGCATCGCCATCGACGATTTCGGCGTCGGCCACGCCGGCCTGCGCCTGCTGTTCGAGGCGCGGCCGGATTATGTGAAGCTCGACCACTACTTCATCCACGGCATCGACCGCGATGCGCGCAAGCGGGCGCTGGTCGGGGCGGTGGTCGGCCACGCCCATGCGCTCGGCATCCAGATCGTCGCCGAGGGGATCGAGACGGCCGGCGAGTTCTACGTCTGCCGTGACCTCGGCTGCGACTTCGCGCAGGGCTTCCTGATCGCCCGCCCGAGCGCCGACCTCGCGGGCGTCTCCACCCGCTACGGCATCGTCGAGGAGTTGAACCGGCGCGACCGCCGCCAGCCCAGCGAGGCGCACCGCCGGCTGTCCGAGGTCATCGAGCGGCTGCCGCCGCTGCGCGTCGAGTCGCGCAAGACCGAGCTGCTCGACTATTTCAAGGGCGACGGCAGCGCCTCCATCGCCCCGATCGTCGATGAACACGACCGCCCGCTCGGCCTGATCCGCGAGCGCGACCTGAAGCGCTTCGTCTATTCCCGTTTCGGCGGCGAGCTGCTGCGCAACCGCGGCCTGGGCGATCGGCTGGACGATCTGGTGATCAAGACGCCGGTCTGCGACATCTCGACCCCGCTCGACCAGGTGATCGAAGCCTTCTCGGCCGAGTCGGCCAGCGACGGCATCATCATCGTCGAGGGCGGCGCCTACGCCGGGGTGCTGTCGAGCGGCGCGCTGCTGCGGCTGGTGCACGAGCGCAACCTCGCCATGGCGACCGACCAGAACCCTCTGACCCGGCTGCCCGGCAACGCCGCCATCGTCCGCCACATCGAGGGCGCCCTGGCCGACCCGTCGCGCGGCCATGTGCTGGCCTATCTGGATTTCGACAACTTCAAGCCGTTCAACGACAATTTCGGCTTCCGCCAGGGCGACCGCGCCATCCTGATGTTCAGCGAACGGATGAAGGCCTGGGCGGCGGCCGCCTCCCCGGCGGCCTTGGCGGCCGATGCGGGCGATTGTTTTGCCGGGCACATCGGCGGCGACGACTTCTTCCTGGGCGTCAGCGGCGGTGACGAGGCCGAGGTGCTGGCACGGCTCGCCGATCTGGTGGCGCGGTTCCGCTCCGACGCGGAAAGCCTCTACGACGCGCAGACCCGCGAGGCCGGCGGCTTCCTGGCCAAGGACCGCTACGGCGCCCTGCGCAGCTTTCCGCTGCTGTCGGCCAGCGGCGTGGTGGTGGTCCTGCGTCCCGGCCCGCACGGGCTGACGTCGGACGCCGTCAACGCGGCCATTGCCGACAACAAGGCCCACGCCAAGGGCGCCGCCGACAAGCTGTGCGTCGTCAGGCTGCCGGCGGACCCGGCTCCGCGCTGAGGCGGCGGGCGACGGCGAGGACCGTCTCGCGCAGGAAACGGTGAGCCGGGTCGCCGTCCTGGCGCGGGTGCCACGCCTGCGCCACGGCGACCGACGGCGTCTCCACCGGCAGGGCGAAGAAAGTCACCGGCATCCCCAGTGCCATCGCGTGCCGCGCCGCGCCCCGTGGCACGGTGGCGACGAGATCGGACTGCACGGCGGCGGACAGCGCGGTGGAGACGTCCGGCGCCACCAGATCGACCCGGCGTTCCAGCCCCAGCGCCGCCAGCGCCTCGTCGACCGGACCGCGCTCCTTGCCGCGGCGCGAGGCGCCGGCATGGCCGCAGGCGGCGAAGCGTTCCGCCGTGACCGGCCCGGCCAGCAACGGGTGGCCGAGGCGCACCACCCCGACGAAGCGCTCGCGGTAGAGGGTCTGCACCCGCACCTCCGGCCCCATCGGGCCGATGACGCCGATGTCGAGGTCGATGTGGTTGTCGCGCAGGGCGTCCACCGTCTCGTTCCCCTCGCCGACGAAGCGCAGCGCGACGCGCGGCGCCCGCGCCCGCAACCCGGCCAGCAGCGGCGCGGCGAGAAAGCCGGCGGAGCCCGAGCGCACGGTGAAGCGCCGCTCCAGCGCCGGCAGGTCGACATGATCGGGGCGCAGCAGGGTCTGGGCCTCCGCCACCAGGGAACGGACACGCTCGCGCATCGCCTCGGCGCGCGGGGGCGGCACCATGCCGCGCCCGGCGCGCACCAGGATCGGGTCGCCGACCGCCTCGCGGATGCGGGCCAGGGTGCGGCTCATCGCCGGCGGGCTGAGATTCATCCGCTCCGCCGCCCTGGTCACGCTGCCCTCGGTCAGCAGGGCGTCGAGCGCCGCCAGCAGGCCGAGTTCCATCGGCGGACACTCCCTGGATTGCGTTCCCTGCACTTATAAGTTCGGATCGTTGCACTGTAAATCATGGTTGGATGGGGCGAAGGATGGGGCATGCCCCATTCCTGGAGTGAGAATTCGATGAGCGACACGCTCGCGCCGCCCGGTCCCACCGCCCCGCCCGCCGGGGCGTCCGTCCTGCCCCGGCTGCTTCCCTTCGTCCTGACCGTCTTCCTCGGCTTCCTCGCCATCGGCCTGCCGCTGTCGGTGCTGCCGCTGCATGTCCACGGCGCGCTCGGTTTCGGCGCGGTGCTGGTCGGGGCGGTGGTCGGGCTGCAATCGGTGGCGACCGTCCTGACCCGCCGCCACGCCGGCATCCTGTCCGACACGCGCGGGCCGAAACGCGCGGTGCTGACCGGGCTGGCGGCCTCGGCGTTGGCCGGGGTCTGCTACGGCCTGTCGCTGCTGGCGCCGGGGAGCGGCGGCGGGCTGGCGGCGATTCTCTGCGGCCGGGTGGTGCTCGGCTTCGGCGAGAGCCTGTTCATGACCGGGGCGCTGTCCTGGGCGATCGCCGTCGCCGGGCCGCAGAACGCCGGCAAGGTGATGTCGTGGAACGGCATCGCCATGTACAGCGCCATCGCCGTCGGGGCGCCGGCCGGGCTGGCGATCCTGGAGGCCGGCGGCTTCGCGGCGCTGGCGATGGCGGCGGCACTGGCTCCGCTGGCCGGGCTGGCGGTGGCGGCCGGCGTGCCGGCGGTGCCGGTGCCGGGCGGCGTGCGCATGCCCTTCACCGCGGTGATCGGCCGGGTGCTGCGGCCGGGGCTCGGGCTGGCCTTCGGTACCGTCGGCTTCGCGGTGCTGGCCTCCTTCGCGCCGCTTCTGTTCGCGGCGCGCGGCTGGGACGGCGCCGGCTTCGCGTTGACGGCCTTTGGCGGTTGCTACATCGCGCTGCGGCTGGTGGCCGGCGGGCTGCCGGACAAGCTGGGCGGACGCCGGGTCGCGGCGGTGTCGCTGCTGGTCGAGGCGGTCGGGCAGGCGATGGTCTGGGGAGCCGGCTCGCCGTGGGTCGCGGTGGCGGGGGCGGCGGTGACCGGGCTCGGCTTCTCGCTGGTGCTGCCGTCGCTGGGGGTGGAGGCGGTCAAGCGCGTGCCGCCGCACAACCGTGGCGTGGCGCTGGCCGCCTTCGTCGCCTTCTTCGACCTGTCCATCGCCTTCGCCGCCCCGGTCGCCGGGGCGCTGGTCGGGAGCTGGGGCTACCCGGCGGTCTTCCTGGCCGGGGCGGCGGCGGCCCTGCTGTCGGCGCTGGTCACGCTCACCGAGCGCCGCGCGTGAGCGGCCTTTTCCGTGGATGGGCGGCCGTCAGGCGAAGTCGCGGAAGCTCTCCGCCGCCGCGCGGTCGTAGCCCTGGCTGGCGCGCAGGAGCTGGCGGGTGTAGGGCTGCGCCGCCTCGCCCCGGCGCAGATCCTCCACGGTCATCTCCTCGACGATCCGGCCGCGGTTCATCACCGCCAGCCGGTCGCACAGGTTGGCGACGACGGCGAGATTGTGACTGACCAGCACCAGCGTCAGCCCGCGCTCGGCGCGCAGGCGGCGCAGCAGGTTCAGGATCTCCGCCTGCACCGAGACGTCGAGCGCCGAGGTCGGCTCGTCGAGCAGCAGCAGGCGCGGCTCCAGCACCAGGGCGCGGGCGATGGCGACGCGCTGGCGCTGGCCGCCGGAGAGCTGGTGCGGATAGCGGAAGCGGAAGGACGGCCCCAGCCCGACCTCGAGCAGCACCCGGTCGATCCGCCCGTCGGTGTCGCCCAGCCCATGGATGGCGATCGGCTCGGCGAGGATGCGGTCCACCGGATGGCGCGGGTGGAGCGAGCCGTAGGGATCCTGGAAGACCATCTGGCAGGTCTTGAAGAAGCCCTTGGCGCGCCGGC
Source organism: Azospirillum agricola (assembly GCF_017876095.1). Lineage (GTDB taxonomy): Bacteria > Pseudomonadota > Alphaproteobacteria > Azospirillales > Azospirillaceae > Azospirillum > Azospirillum agricola. The sequence continues at coordinate 33,972 of NZ_JAGINM010000024.1, read as the reverse complement.
GCGACTGCTCGACCCCGGCGACCGCCACCCGGCCGCTCCAGTCGTGGTTCAGCCCGCTGACCGCGCGCAGCACGGTGGATTTGCCGGAACCCGACTCGCCGACGAGGCCGAAGCTCTCGCCGTCCCGCACCGACAGCGAGACGCCGTCCACCGCGACGACCGAATCCGCGCCCTGCCCGAAGGCGACCCGGAGGTTCTCGATCCCGATCATCCCTTGTTCCGTCATTGGCCGCCCTCCGTCAGCCAGGCCGGGTCGCGGGTCAGCACCGGCAGTTCGGCGCGCGGGTCGTCGAGCCGTGGCAGGCTGTCGAGGAGGCCGCGCGTGTAGGGATGCGTCGCGTTGCGCAGCTCCGACGCGCGGCAGCTCTCGACCACCCGGCCGGCGTACATGATGAGGATGCGGTCGCAGAAGGAGGCCACGAGGTTCAGATCGTGGCTGATGAAGATCATGCCCATGCCGCGCCGCCCGCACAGATCGTCGAGGATCGCCAGAACCTGCATCTGCACGGTGACGTCGAGGGCCGAGGTCGGCTCGTCGGCGATCAGCAGCTCGGGCTCGGGGATCAGCATCATGGCGATCATGATGCGCTGGCCCATGCCGCCCGACACCTCGTGCGGGTAGCGGCCGTAGACCCGCTCCGGGTCGCGGATCCGCACGGCCTCCAGCATCTCCAGGGCGCGGCGCCTCGCCTCGGCCGGGCCGGCGTCGCTGTGGACGCGGTAGGCCTCGGCGATCTGCCGGCCGACCGTCATCACCGGGTTCAGCGAGAATTTCGGGTCCTGCATCACCATGGCGATGCGCCGGCCGCGGATGGCGCGCAGCCGCTTGTCCGACGCGCCCAGCAGATCCTCGCCCCGGAAGGCCAGCCGGTCGGCGCCGACCACGCCGGGCGCCGGCACGAGCCGCAGGACCGAGCGGCCGGTCATCGACTTGCCCGACCCCGATTCGCCGACGATGCCGAGCTTTTCCCGCCCGACGGTGAAGGAGACGCCGCGCACCGCCTCGGTCACGCCCTGGCGGGTGGGGAAGGAGACGCGGAGGTTCGACACCTCCAGCAGGGGAGAGTCGCTCATCGCCTCAGTCGCCTTTCGGGTCGAGCACGTCGCGCAGGCCGTCGCCCAGCAGGTTGAAGCCCAGGCTGACGACGAAGATGGCGAGGCCGGGCATGGCGGCGACCCACCATTGCTCCAGCACGTTCTGCCGGCCGGCGGCGATCATGGCGCCCCATTCCGGCAGCGGCGGCTGCGCCCCCAGCCCGAGGAAACCCAGCCCGGCGGCGGTCAGGATCACGCCGGCCATGTCCAGCGTCACCCGCACGATCAGCGAGGCGACGCAGAGCGGCACGATGTGGCCGAGGATGATGCGCGCGCTCGACGCCCCCTGGAGTCGGGCGGCGCTGATGAAGTCGGCGCGGCGGATGGTCAGCGTCTCGGCCCGCGCGATGCGGGCGTAGGGAGGCCAGGAGGTGATGGCGATGGCGATCACCGCGTTCTCGATGCCGGGGCCGAGCGCCGCGACGAAGGCCAGCGCCAGGATCAGCTTGGGGAAGGCCAGGAAGATGTCGGTGATCCGCATCAACACCGCGTCGACCCAGCCGCCGAGATAGCCGGCGACCGTGCCGATCAGCAGCCCGACCACCGGCGCCGTCGCGGCCACCAGCGCCACGATCATCAGCGTCAGCCGCGCGCCATGGATCAGCCGGGACAGGATGTCGCGCCCGAAGCTGTCGGTGCCCAGCCAGTGCAGGGCGCCCGGCGGTTGCAGCCGGTTGGCGAGATCCTGCTCGTAGGGATGATAGGGCGCCAGCAGCGGGGCCAGCGCGGCGACGACGACCAGCCCCAGCACGATCAGCAGCCCGGCCATCGCCAGCCGGTTGCGCCGGAAGGCCAGCCAGCCGGACCACGCCCGCCCCAGCCGGGCCTGCATGCGCGACTGCGGCGTGTCGGTGGACAGCCACGCGCGCCATGTCGATCCGCCGTTCATCGCGCGCCCGTTCATCGTGCCCTCGGATCGAGCAGACGGTAGAGCAGGTCGGACAGCAGGTTCAGCCCGATGAAGACCGTGCCGACGACCAGCGTCCCGCCCAGCACCGCGTTCATGTCGGCGCTGAGCAGCGAGTTGGTGATGTAGAGCCCCAGCCCCGGCCAGGCGAAGACCGTCTCGGTCAGCACAGAGCCCTCCAGCAGGCCGGCGTAGGACAGGGCGATGACGGTGGTCAGCGGCACCGCGATGTTGCCCAGCGCGTGGCGCCAGACGACGCGCGCTTCCGACAGGCCCTTCACGCGGGCGGTGACGATGTATTCCTGGCGGAGCTGGTCGAGCATGAAGCTGCGCGTCATCCGCGCGATGTAGGCGACGCTGTAGAGCCCGAGGATCGCCGTCGGCAGCAGCAGGTGGTGCAGCGCGTTCCAGAAGATGTCGGTCTCGCCGGCCAGCAGCGCGTCGATGGTGACGATGCCGGTCCGCGCCTCGACCATGCCTTCATAGAAGATGTCCACCCGGCCCGGCCCCGGCACCCAGTCGAGCCGGGCGTAGAACAGCAGCAGCCCCATCAGCCCGAGCCAGAAGATCGGCACCGAATGGCCGAACAGCCCGAGCAGGCGGATGACGTGGTCGGGCCAGCGCCCGCGGTGGGTGGCGGCGACCACCCCGGCCGGCACGCCGAGCGCGGCGCCGACGGCGACGGCGACGGTCGCCAGCTCCAGCGTCGCCGGGAAGACGCGCAGCACGTCCTCCAGCACCGGGCGGGAGGTCAGCACCGAGTCGCCGAGATCGCCCTGGAGCACCGCGCCGAGATAGCGCAGGAACTGCTGCCACAGCGGCAGATCCAGCCCCAGCTCGGCGCGCATCCGGGCGTAGGCGTCGGCGCCGGCGCGGTCGCCGATGGCGGCCAGCACCGGGTCGATGGGCACGACGCGGCCGATCAGGAAGGTGACCAGCAGCAGGCCGAACAGGGTGAAGGCGACCGAGGCGATCAGGCCGAGACAGCGTTTCAGCGTGCGCAAGGAGGCTCCGGGGCGGACCGTTCCGGACGGAACAGGGGGAGGTCAGAGGGAATCACACTCCATGCGCCGTGCAAAGCCTGCTGTTCGCCGTTTCCGTTCCCCGGACGCCGCCTGCCCCCTACGCCGCCTGCCCCCTACGCTGCCTGCTTGGTCCGCCGCGCCGGCTGGGTCGGGATGGTCAGGGTGAAGATGGTGCCGCCCTGCCGCTCGATGGCGAGCGTGGCGCCGGCCTGGTGGGACAGCGCCTGGACCAGCCCGAGCCCCAGCCCGCTGCGGGCGCCGCCGCTGCTGGCCGCCGTCCGCCGGCTCGGCGCCGGCATGTCGGCGGGCAGGCCGCAGCCGTCGTCGCGGACGATCAGGCGCATGTGGCCGTCCACCGGCTCCAGGATGACGCGGACGGTGCCGGGATGGCCGTCGGGGAAGGCGTGGAGCAGGGCGTTGGACACCAGCTCGCTGGTGGCGATGGCCAGCGGGGTGGCGCGGTCGGCGTCGAGGATCCAGTCCTGCGCCTCCACCTCCAGCCGGGCGGCGGTCGGGTTGTCGGAGCGCACCAGCCCGTCGCACATCTGCCGCAGCGCGTCGGCGAAGTTCAGGTGCGCCGGTTCGGCCGAGCGGTGCAGCAGCTCGTGCAGCAGGCTCATGGTCTGGATGCGGCGCAGGCTCTCGTCGAAGCCGCGGCGCGCCCGGTCGTCGATGCGGGCGGCCTGGAGCCGCAGCAGGCTGCAAATGACCTGGAGGTTGTTCTTCACCCGGTGCTGCACCTCCTTCAGCAGGACCTCCTTGTCGGTGAGCGCGCCTTCCAGCCGGGCGTTGGCGGTCTCCAGCTGGGCGGTGCGCTGGTGGACATGCTCCTCCAGCGTGTCGTAGGCGTGCTGGAGCGCGTCCTCGGCCTCGCGCTCGCGCCGCGCCCGCTCGATGGCGAGCGCGCCGATCCCGCCGACCGTCGCGCAGGCGGCGAGCGCGAAGGCGGCGTAGGTCCAGAGCTGGTCGCGCCAGCGCTTCAGCACGCTGCCGGTGGCGATGGTGACCTCGGCGCTGAGGCCGGTGTCGCCGACCGGGCGGGTCGCGGCGATGTCGTCGGCGCTGGCCGGGTTGCCGCCGGTGCCTTCGCCCTCCGGCTCGCGCAGCAGGGTGGCGCCGTCGGCGGCCTTCAGCGCGATGCTGTGCCCATAGCCGACGTCGAGCGCGCCGTAGACCGCGTGCAGCGACCGGGCGTCGATGCCGGCGACGGCGTAGCCGCGCGGCTGCCCGCCGGGGCCGGCGATCGGACGCGTTAACCGCAGCACCGGCCGCCCGCTCATGGAGCCGTCGGCGATGACGCGCCCGGCCGGGTCGAGCCGGCCCGCATTTTCCTCGGGGGCGCCCTCGGCGAGACTCGACAGCAGCGGCGCGCCGGCCGGGTCGCGGATCTCCAGCGCCACCACATGCGGCGCGCTCTCGACCAGCATCGACAGCCGCTCGCGGGCGGCCTCGCCGGCCGGCAGCGGCTGGTCGGGCGGGCCGGCCAGCGCCGCGATCTGGGTCAGCAGCAGGTCGCCCGACTCGATCACCCGCGCCGTGTGCTCCGCCACCAGCAGCCCGACGTTGCCGGCGACCCCGGCCGCCTGCCGCACCGCCTCGTTGCGGTCGCGCCACGCGAACATGCCGGACAGGCCGACCGTCAGCAGGACCGCCGCCACGCAGGCGATCAGGACCAGCGCCGTGCCGGGCAGCCGGTACAGGGGGGAGGGGTGGGAGCGCAGGGCACGCAGCGGCATCGTCTGGACAACCATGGAGGGGTACGGCCATTCGGGCTTAGGCCGGAAACGGTAACACCGGCCGGGGGTGGCTGTTCCAGGCGACGCTACCCGCGTTGAAGCGGCCCCGGCCACCGCCTATTGTGGGGTGCCGATTCCGGCATCGGGTGTTTGGGGGGAGGGTTCTATGCGCATCGACGGCAGGGCTTACCGGACCATCTGGCAGACGGAGGATGGGGCGGAAGACGGCGCGGTCGCGATCATCGACCAGACCCGCCTGCCGCACGACTTCGCGGTTGCCCGGCTGACGACCCTGGAGGACGCGGCGCACGCCATCCGTGCCATGCTGGTGCGCGGCGCCCCGCTGATCGGCGCCACCGCCGCCTGGGGCGTCGCCCTGGCGATGCGCGCCGACCCGAGCGATTCCGGTCTGGAGCGCGCCTGCGCCACCCTGCTGGCGACCCGGCCGACGGCGGTCAACCTGCGCTGGGCGCTGGACCGGCTGCGCGCCCGGCTGGCCGGGCTGCCCGAATCGGAGCGCGCCGCCGTGGCGGCCGGCGAGGCGGCGGCCGTCGCCGACGAGGACGTCGCCATCAACCGCGCCATCGGCGGCCATGGCGCCGCCCTGATCCGCGCGGCCTTCGAAAGGAAGGGCGGCGGCGGGCCGGTCAACATCCTGACCCACTGCAACGCCGGCTGGCTCGCCACCGTCGACTGGGGCACCGCGCTGGCCCCGGTCTATGTGGCCGTCGAGGAGGGCATTCCCCTGCATGTCTGGGTGGACGAGACCCGGCCGCGCAACCAGGGCGCCAGCCTGACCGCCTGGGAACTGAACCGCCACGGCGTGCCGCACACGATCATCGCCGACAATGTCGGCGGCCATCTGATGCAGCACGGCAAGGTCGATCTCTGCATCGTCGGCACCGACCGGACGACGGCGACCGGCGACGTCTGCAACAAGATCGGCACCTACCTGAAGGCGCTGGCCGCCCACGACAACGGCGTGCCCTTCTATGTCGGGCTGCCCTCGCCGACCATCGACTGGGGAATGAGCGACGGCGTGCGCGAAATCCCGATCGAGGAGCGCGACGGCCGCGAGGTCACCGACCTGACCGGGCGGACCGCCGACGGCCGGATCGAGACGGTCCGTCTGACGCCCGACGGCAGCCCGGTCGCCAATTTCGGCTTCGACGTGACGCCGGCCCGCCTCGTCACCGGCCTGATCACCGAACGCGGCGTCTGCCCGGCGAGCCGCGCCGGTCTGCTCGGCCTGTTCCCGGAACGGGGGTGAAGGAAGCCTCAGGGGGAGGTGCGGCGCCGGCCCAGGCGGCGCCACAGCGGCGTGGAGGCGTCCTCGGCCTCCTGGGCGGCCAGCCATTGGTCGGCCAGTTCCCGCACCTGCCAGCCGCCCAGAAAACGCTCGCAGTCGATGGCGGCGTAGAGGCGCACGCGCTTCTTTCCCAGCCGTTCGAAATACGCCAGCGTTCTTTGGCGGTCGATGTCTTCCATGGCCCGCGCGGTGTCGGTGGGACGCCGTGCTCCGGCCCCTTCATGGGGCGGGCAACCGCGACTCGCACCGGAGGTTGATCCAGCACCGGTGATAGTGAGTGAGCGGGGTGTGCCGCGCAACAACTCCTTCGTCGGGGGCCTGCGCCGTACCGCGGAAGGTCACGCCTTTCAGAACAGCGCCCCGGTGTGGATCGGCAGGTCGGACATCGGAATGCCGGCCTTGTCGGCGGCCGCGACCAGCGCCTCCCGGCTGCACCAGTGGTCGCGTCCGCCGATGCCGATCAGCGCGCCGCCCCGCTTCACCACCCACAGTCCGGTCGCCGCCAGTTCGATGGGCTGGGCCAGGGGAAGGACGGCGACGGGCGCCGGCCGGTGGCTGGCCGCCGGATGCGGGGCCGCCGGATCCCGTTCGAAGAACGGAACATGGCCGAGGGTCGCGCTGGGGGATTGCGGGCTGCGGTCGCGCCGTTCGCTCGGCCCGCAAGGGGCAGGCGAGAGCAGAGGAGGCGGGCGTAGCGAGAAGGACATGGCTGGCTTCCTGCGTCTCGACTTTCCGCACGCCTGGGCAGGGCCAGAACGTTCGAAAACGTTCGATTCTTACAAAATTGTCACAAGACTTGTACCGGAGCCGCGCAGGATAATTCCATTCCGTTCGACAATCATATTATGCATGCCAGTCATTCCATGCAACCGGGCGGGGAGACGCTGTTTGTCTGCGTGCCCTTCAGTAAACATTAAACATTGTGTGGGTTAAGGCGGCGGCTGTGATGGAAACTTTGGCGCCGTGGCGCGGTTGACGGAATGCCGGGCGCGGGCCCGGCGGCAATCGCTGTCACAGAACCGGAGGACGCCATGATCGCCGACACCCCGAAACCGGCTTCCCAGAACGAAGGCGAGGGCAACCGCACCGCCGACGCCCAATACCGGCGCGGCGTCGAGGAGCATGTCCGCCACCACGATGTCCAGGGCGACGCCGACCGCGCCCGCAAGGCGGTGGACGGCCCGGAGGGCGACGAACTGCGCCGCGCCGAGGCGGAGGGCAAGCGCCACGCCAAGGGGGAGGACCCCGGCCTGAAGAAGGGCTGAGGCGCCAGGGGCTCCCCATCCGAAGGGGTGCTTTACCCCGAAATCGTCACAGCAGCCACAGCCGACTCTTCCCAATCATAAGCGTGGCCGTTCGACAAACCCGGACGGCCACGCCTACGACGTGAGGGAAGATGACCATGATTAAGACGATGCGGAAGACGGCGGGCCGGAAGAAGGTGGCGCTTGCCGCCCTGGTGATCGGGGCGGGTGCGCTGGCCGGCTGCTCCAACCTGAACCATCGCGAGAACCGCGCCCTGACCGGAGGCGCCATCGGCGCCGCGGGCGGCGCCGCGATCGGCGCCGTCACCGGCGGTAGCGCCGTCTATGGCGGCCTGCTGGGCGGTGCGGCGGGTGCCGCGGTGGGGGCGCTCACCGCCGACGACCATGGCGGCAAGCGCCGGCGCTAATCCTCCCCATCCTCCTCGAACTGGTCGAGGCTGAGCGACCGGACCTCCGGTGGCGGCCTCGGCGGTTCGACCGGAAGGGCCTGCGGGCGACCCGTCCGCCGCCCTGGCGGCAGCCCCGCCCCCGGTCCCTTCAGCGGGCTGTTCACCGTGCCCTTCGGCCCGATGCTGGGCTCCTCGCCGAAATCGGGCAGCGGCGGGATGCGGTCCATCACCGAGCGGATCCGCGCCACGACGCGGTCGGCCTCGGCGCGCAGGGCCAGCCCGCGCTCCCCCTCGTAGAGCGGGTCGTCGAGGAACTTGCGGATCTCCAGCACGCCGCGCAGTTCCACCCCGCACATCTCGTGGGTGCCGATGGGCAGCGCCTTGACCCGCGCGAAGCTGGCGAAGAAGGCGGCGCTGCCCTCGACGAACAGCACCACCATGCGGGTGTGCAGGCGCTCCAGCGCGGTGGTCAGCGGACCGATCAGATCCTCCAGCTCCTCGGGCGCGGCGTCGAGTCGCTCCTGGGCCAGCGCCGCCAGCGCGAAGAAGTCGCGCACCCGCCGGCTGAAGCGCCGGTAGCGGGTCAGACCGCCGACCGACACCCGCTCGCGCGCCGCCACCGCCAGCTCGCCCGTCTGCTTCAGCATGGAGTCGAGGCGCATCAGCAGCGTGGCGATCTCGCGCTGGCGCTGGGCCGGGCTTTTCGCGGGCGCCGGGGCGGGGCGGCGGGGAGTGCCGGGACGGGCCATGGAGTCGGCTCGGGTCCCTTACTTGGCGGTGCGGACGGTCAGCGACCTCTGCCCGCCGTTGCGCACCACGGTCACCTGCACCGGCGTGCCGACGCGCAGCAGGCCGATGCGGTTGCGGAAGTCGGTGGCGCTGCGCACCGGCCGGCCGTCCACCGCGATCACCACGTCGCCGCTGCGCAGGCCGGCGCCGTCGGCCGGCGAGCCGGATTCGATCTTGGCGATCAGCGCGCCCTCGTCGCCGCTCAGGTTCAGGCTCTCGGCGAGGTCGGGCGTCAGATCCTGGATGGCGACGCCGAGCCGGCCGCGCCGCACCTCGCCGAACTCGCCCAATTGCTCGATCACCGAGCGGACGATGCCGACCGGCACCGCGAAGCCGATGCCGACCGAGCCGCCGGCCGGGCCGATGATGGCGGTGTTGATGCCGATCAGCTCGCCGTTGAAGTTGACCAGCGCGCCGCCGGAGTTGCCGGGGTTGATCGAGGCGTCGGTCTGGATGAAGTCCTCGTAGCCCTCGATCTTCAGCCCGCTGCGCCCGAGCGCCGAGATGATGCCCGACGTCACCGTCTGGCCCAGCCCGAACGGGTTGCCGATGGCGACGACGAAGTCGCCGACCTTCAGCCGGTCCGAATCGCCCATCGGCAGGGCGGTCAGCCCCTTCGCCTCGATCTTCAGCAGGGCGATGTCGGTGGCGGCGTCGCGCCCGACCAGCTTGGCGCGCAGGCGGCGGCGGTCCTTCAGGGTGACGGCGATCTCCTGCGCGTTCTCCACCACATGGTTGTTGGTGATGACGTAGCCGCGCGCGGCGTCGACGATCACCCCCGACCCGGCGCTGACCTGGGGCCTGGCCTGCGGCTGCTGGTCGGGGATGTTGAAGAAGCGGCGGAAGAAGGGGTCGCGCAGCAGCGGGTTCTCCGCCTGCGGCGCGCGCGACAGCACGGCGATGTTGACCACCGCCGGTGTCACCTGCTCCAGCATCGGGGCGATGGTGGTGACGCCGGTCGCTCCCGCCGGCAGGGCGGCCGCCGCCGGGGACGCGGCGGGACCGAAGGCCGGGCCGAACAGGGCGCCCGCCGCCAGCGCCGCCACCACACCAACCGCCGCCACGCGCGCAACCGCCTTCATGAATGTGTCCTCTCCGTTGTGGGCCGGGCTGATCTGGGAGAAAAACAGAAGCCGTTCAAGCCCGTTGGCCGCGATCATAACCGACCGCCGCCACCGCTGCGAAGGGCGGAAACGCGATGCGCGGAAAGGTCCGGTCAACCATTTCGCGGCATGATGGCGACTCGCGATGGTCGGTGCTATGACCTTCGGCCGGGATTGAGCTGGGCGGGTTGACGGTGATGAGCGGCGGGTCACTGCTCGAATTGACCGAGCACGAGTATCTGCAAATGGAGGAGGCGCTGTCGCAGTCGGCGCGCGGCCGCGCCTTCCTGCGCATGCGCGACCGGCGCTGCCGGGTCGTCGCGTCGGACGATTTCCAGCGCCTGGTCGAGCAGCTCGAACGGCAGGTCGACCGGCTGGGCGGGGCGGCACCCATGGCGCCGTCCGCCTTCGGCGGCGACTCGCGCTTCCAGCAGGAGCTGACCGCCATCACCCAGGTGGTGCAGGAGGCGCGCAGCGACATCGCCGCCTTGAAGGCGACCGACACCGGGTCGAACCGCATCGAGGCCGCCACCGGCGAACTGGACGAGATCGTCGCGGCGACCGAGCGCGCCACCACCGACATCCTGAACGCGACGGAGAAGATTCAGGAAATCACCATGTCGATGCCGCGCACCGATCCCGATCTGGCCGAGCAGATCGACGCGATCGAGGCGTGGTGCATCGAGGTGATGACCGCCTGCTCCTTCCAGGACATCACCGGTCAGCGGACCACCAAGGTCGTGAACACGCTGCGCTACATCGAGGAGCGCGTGAACACGATGATCGAGATCTGGGGCGTCGAGCGGCTCGCCGCCAGCGGGGCGGGGGACGGCGTCACCTCGCACCGCAAGAGCGGCGACACCCGTCCCGACGCGCATCTGCTGAACGGGCCGCAGCTCGGCGGGCCGGAGGTGAGCCAGGACGCCATCGACGCGCTGTTCGACAGCGTGCCCGACGTGCTGGAGCGGGCGGAGCCGGCCTTCGCCGCCCCGCCGCCTGCGCCGCCTCCACCCCCGCCGCCGCCCGCGAAGACGCCTGTGAAGGCGCCGCCTCCGCCACCCCCTCCGCCGGAGCCGTCGGACGGCGGCGGACAGATCTCGCAATCCGACATCGACGCCCTGTTCGCGTGACGGCCGATGGCGCAAGACGGCAAATCCCGTGTCCGCTTGAATCAGGAACAGCTCGACCGCGTGTGCGAGCGGCACGTCCGCTTCACCGAGGGGCGGCCGAACGGCGCCCGCGCCAACCTGCCCTTCTTCGACCTGTCCGGCCTCAGCCTGGCGGGGCGTGACCTGACCGGCGCGCATCTGTCGGGCGCCATCCTGCGCGACGCCAACCTGATGGGCACCATCCTCGACCACGCCGACCTCTACGGCGCCGACCTGCGCGGGGCCGACCTGTCGGGGGCGCGGCTGTTCCGCACCGACCTGCGCGGCGCCAACGTGCGCGGCGCCACGCTGGACGGCGCCGCCATGGTCGAAGTCGACCTGCGCGACGGCAGCATGGTCAACCGCAGCAGCGACGGCGAGCTGAAGGTGGTCGGCTTCGAGCCCGGCCCGGCCGACATGGCGTCGGCCCGGCTGACCAACGCCGACATGGCGCGGGCCAAGCTGTCGGGCAGCTTCGCGAAATCGGCCGACTTCACCAACACCAGGCTGTCGGGCGCCCGGCTCGACCGCACCGACCTGCGCGGCGCCAACTTCTCGGGCGCCGATCTGCGCGGCGCCGACCTGAACGGGTCCGACCTGCGCGGCGCCAAGCTGGAGGGCGCGCAGGTCGAGGCGGAGGCCCTGGAGCAGGCCATCCGCACCGACGCGGACGCCGCCCGCGCCGCCGTCCAGCCGCCGCCGCCCCCGCCGCCGCCGGCACCGGAGGAGGAGGAGCCGGCCGCCGTCGAGATGCCGGCGCTGCCCGCCGAACAGCTCGCCATCATGCTGAAGCAGCACATGCTCTGGCTCGGCACCGGCGGCAAGCAAGGCAACCAGCTCGACCTGACCGGGCTGAACCTGGAGGGGGCCGATCTGTCGGGGAAGGTCCTGACGCTGGCCAAGGGCTCCAACGCCCGGCTGCGCAACGCCCGCCTCGGCGGCGCCCAGCTCCAGGCGGCGCAGTTCGACGGGGCCGACCTGCGCAGCGCCGACCTGCGCAGCGCCGACCTGCGCGGCGTCAAGCTCGACCGGGCGATCCTGATCGACTGCCAGCTCGACGGCGCCAATCTGGGGATGCTGCTGATCAGCGCCGGAGCCAAGATGATGCGCGCCTCGCTGGTGCGGGCGCGGCTGGCCGGGGCGTCGCTGCTGCGCACGAACATGGCGGGCAGCGACCTGACCATGGCCGACCTGACCGGCTGCGACCGCTCCACCGCGGTGCTGGACGACGCCATCCTGGAGGGGACCCGGCTGGGCGCCGCGTAGAGCCGCGCCCGGCGGACCTTTTCGGTTTTCCTTTGCGGCAATCCAGCGATTGCTTTCAAGAATCCGTTGATATTCATGGCGGAAATTGCGGACACTGGGCCGCGTCGCGGGCGTGACGCGGCGGGGGCCTTCCGTCCCGACCCTTGCCGCGTCGTGGAATAAATGTTTTACCATAACGGCTTAGCTTGACGGTTCGGGGGCGTGGTGGCACGCTTGGCCGCAAGCGGCGCATCGGCAATCAACGCGTCCGCAAGCAAGGGGAAACGTCGACGGCCATGACCAAGTCGGAATTGATCCAACGGCTGGCGGAACGGAATCCGCACCTCTACCAGCGCGACATCGAGAAGATCGTCGGCACCATCTTCGACGAGATCACCGAGGCGCTGGCCCGCGGCGACCGGGTGGAGCTGCGGGGATTCGGCGCCTTCTCGATCAAGCGGCGCGACGCGCGCACCGGCCGCAACCCCCGCACCGGGGAATCGGTTGACGTGGGCGAGAAATGCATCCCTTTCTTCAAGACCGGCAAGCAGCTCCGGGAACGGTTGAACACGGACTGAGCGCCAGCCTCCCCATGGCCGCCGCTCCGCCCGCCCTTGTGGAGGAATCGTCGCTTTGCGTTACCTGTCCTGGATCGTCACCCTGCCCATCGCCCTGGTCGCGGTTCTCTTCGCGGTGTCCAACCGCGACGTCGTGACCTGGGCGCTGTGGCCGTTGCCCTTCACGCTGGAGGCCCCCCTCTATCTGGCGGCCCTGCTGGCGCTGCTGGCCGGCTTCCTGGCCGGCGGCTTCGTCGTGTGGAACGCCCAGCGCCGCCACCGCCGCCGCGCGCGGCGCGAGGGCAACCGCGTCCTGTTCCTGGAGCGCGAGGTGAAGGAGGCGCAGGCCCGCGCCGCCGCCGCCGAGAAGCGCCTGGCCGAGCTGTCGCGCCCGGTTTCCGGCCCCGCCGTTGGCGGCGGTGCCGGACTGCCGGTTCCGGCCGCCGCCACGGGGAGCGCGCCCACGGTTCACTGATCGCCATGGATTGACCGGTCTCCCACCGCCGCCCAGCCGCGGGCGGCGGTGTCCACCGTCGGGAGGCGCCCATGCGCACCATCACCGGTGCCGAGTTGAGGTCCGTTCTCCACCACCGCATGCTGATCGAGCGCATGCGGCAGACCTTCCGGGCCGGGGTGGAGGTGCCGATGCGCCATCACCACACGGTCGAGACCTATGGTCAGCACGACGCCACCTTGCTGCTGATGCCGGCGTGGCAGGTCAACCAGTCGATCGGCGTCAAGATCGTCACCGTCTTTCCCGACAACGGCGCGCAGGACCTGCCGGCGGTGCAGGGCGTCTATCTGCTGATGGACGGCAAGACCGGCATCCCGCAGGCGCTGCTCGACGGCTCGGCCCTGACCAAGCGGCGCACGGCGGCGGCCTCGGCGCTGGCGGCCTCCTACCTCGCCCAGCCCGACGCCTCGCGCCTGCTGGTCGTCGGTACCGGGGCGCTCGCCCCGGAGTTGATCGAGGCCTATGTCGCGGTGCGGCCGATCAAGCAGGTGCTGGTCTGGGGGCGCAGCCTGGAGAAGGCGAAGAAGGTCGTCTCCCGCTTCCACCGGCCGAAGTTCAAGATCGAGGCGACCGACGATTTGCAGGGCGCGGTCGGCGGCGCCCACATCATCACCTGCGCCACGCTGGCCAAGGATCCGATCATCAAGGGGGAGTGGCTTCAGCCCGGCCAGCATCTCGACCTGATCGGCGGCTTCACGCCGGAGATGCGCGAGGCCGACGACGAGTGCATCCGCCGCTCCCGCGTCTTCGTCGACACCCGCGAGGGCGCCTGCAAGGAGGCCGGCGACATCGTGCAGCCGATGCGGTCGGGTATTTTGTCGGAGGACGACATCGCCGGCGATCTCTACGACCTGACGCGCGGCGAGCGGGCGGGGCGGCGCTATTACGACCAGATCACGCTGTTCAAGTCGGTCGGCACCGCGCTGGAAGACCTCTGCGCCGCGCAGTTGGCGGTGGAGATGGTGCTGCACAACGACTCGATCCGGTGATCGCGATGGTTTGTTTTTTTGACACAGATGAACACAGATAGACACAGATGAAATAAGATGCGCTGATCCATGCTGGTTAAGTGTGTGTGGCGGAAAATGTTATTTTGATATTTTTCTATCATCTTCATCTGTGTCCATCTGTGTTCATCTGTGTCAAAAAATATTCCACCCCCTGACGAACATTGGCGGGAGGATGTGAGGCCAGCTCAGCCCTCTGGTGAAACGACCTCCCCCTTGCTAGGGTGCCGGACCGTGATATTTCAGGGTTTGGAGACCGCAGCCCCATGACGTCGCCCGCCTCGCGCATCTTCTGCGCCGTGGACACCACCGAGATCGACAGCGCCCGCCGGATCGCCGCGCAGGTGAACGGCTCCGTCGGCGGCATCAAGCTGGGGCTCGAATTCTTCATCGCCCAGGGGCCCGCCGGGGTCCGCGCCGTGATCGGGGAGGACGGGCCGCCGCTGTTCCTCGACCTCAAGCTGCACGACATCCCCAACACGGTGGCGTCGGGCATCCGCTCGGCGCTGCCGCTGAAGCCGGCCTTCATGACCATCCACACGTCGGGCGGCGGCGCCATGATGCGCGCGGCGGCCGAGGCGGCGGCCAGCGGCGGGGCGAACCGCCCGAAGATCCTCGCCGTCACCGTGCTGACCAGCCTCGACGAGGGCGACCTGGAGACGGTGGGGCAGGCGACCCCGGTCGCCGAGCAGGTCAAGCGGCTGGCCCTGCTGGCCAGGGAGTCGGGCATCGACGGCGTCGTCTGCTCGCCCGCCGAGGTGGCGCTGCTGCGCGCGGCCTGCGGGCCGGACTTCATCCTGATGGTGCCGGGCATCCGTCCGGTCTGGGCCGCCACCAACGACCAGAAGCGCTTCATGACCCCGGCCGAGGCGGTCGCCGCCGGCGCCGACCATCTGGTCATCGGCCGCCCGATCACCGGCGACGCCGATCCCGCCGCCGCCGCCCGCCGCATCCTGTCCGAAATCGAGGGAGCCGCATGACCGTCCTCACCAAGATTTGCGGACTGAGCGAGCCGGAAAGCCTGCGCGCCGCCGTCACCGGCGGGGCGCGCTACGTCGGTTTCGTCTTCTACCCGCCGAGCCCGCGCGCGGTGGCGCCGTCGCTGGCGGCGGAGCTGGCGCGGCTGGTGCCGACCGGCGTGCGCTCGGTCGGGCTGTTCGTCGATCCCGACGACGAGTTCCTGGAGCATGTCGTCTCCCAGGTGCCGCTCGACCTGATCCAGCTTCACGGCAAGGAGAACCCCCGCCGCATCGCCGAGGTCAGGGCGCGCTACCAGATCCCGGTGATGAAGGCGGTCAAGGTCGGCGGGCCGGAGGATCTGACGGCCGCGCTGGAGTTCGCCGAGGTCGCCGACCGCCTGCTGTTCGACGCCAAGCCGCCGGCCAAGGTGTCGGCGCTGCCGGGCGGCAACGGCATCGCCTTCGACTGGACGCTGCTGGCCGGACGCTCCTGGCCCAAGCCCTGGATGCTGTCGGGCGGGCTGACGCCCGAGAATGTCGCCGAGGCGGTGCGCGTCACCGGGGCCACCGAACTCGACGTCTCCTCCGGGGTCGAGGACCGGCCGGGCCACAAGGATCCGGCGCTGGTCCGCGCCTTCCTGAGCGCGGCCGCCGCGCTGTGACGCCGCTGCGGCTGGCCCGCCTGTCGCTGGTCGCCGCGGTGGCGCTGTTCTTCACGCTGGTGGCGTGGGGCAACATCGCCGATTACGGATCGAACCTCGCCTTCGTCCAGCATGTCCTGACCATGGACACGACCTTCAAGAGCCCGGCCCTGATGGGCCGCGCCATCGAATCCCCGGCGCTGCACCACGCCGCCTACTGGCTGATCATCGGCTGGCAGATGCTGACGGCGGCGCTGTGCTGGGGCGGGGTGTGGCGGCTGGGGCGGGCGCTGCGCGACACCGGCGTCGCGCAGGACCGCGCCAAGGGGCTGGCCATCCTCGGGCTGACGGCGGGTTTCCTGCTTTACACCGTCGGTTTCGTGACGATCGGCGGCGAATGGTTCGCCATGTGGCAGTCCGCCACCTGGAACGGACAGCGCAGCGCCCACATCTTCTTCACCTTCATCGGCATCGTCCTGCTGGTCCTGATCCAGCCGGAACGCGAGACGATGTAGGATTTGAGGCGAATTGTTTGGCTTATCTTGGTTGCATGGTCTTGACCCGCCGCGTCGGCTAGGATGGCGTCCATGAGCGAAACGACCTCTTCCCCGCCCGCGACCGAGATGCTGGGCGTCATCCTCGACGAGCATCTGCGCTGGATCGGCCAGTGGCACCGCGCCGCCTTCTACCGTGGCGGCCAGGGCGGCGACCGGGCCTCGGCCCCGGCCTCCTTCGCCGCCTGGTGCGCGGCGGCCAGCCGCGACGATCTGGTCCACCAGCCGGCGGTGCAGAAGCTGGCCACGATGCACGAGCAGATGCACCGGCAGGCCCGGCTGGTGCTGCTGAAGGCCGGCAACGGCGACACCCCGACCGAGGCGGAGTACGAGGCGGTGGTCGGCCGCTTCGAGGAGTTCGTCCTGCATCTGCGCCGGATGGAGCGCGCCTTCGGGGCCGCCGCCTCCGGGCTCGACCCGCTGACCGGCCTGCGCACCCGGCGCGGCATGCTGGAGGCGCTGGAGCGCGAGCACAGCCGCTACCGCCGCACCGGGCAGAGCTTCTGCCTCGCGCTCGCCGACATCGACAAGTTCAAGGGCATCAACGACACCTACGGCCACGACATCGGCGACCGCGTGCTGGCCGCCACCGCCGCCGTCATCAGCCGGGGCGTGCGCAGCTTCGACGAGGCCTTCCGCATGGGCGGCGAGGAGTTCCTGGTCTGCCTGAAGGAAACCGAGATGGCGGAGGGCTTCGCCGTCATCGAGAGGCTGCGGATCGACCTGATGGAATCGCCGGTGCTGCTGCCGGACGGGCGGGCGATCCCGGTCACCGCCTCCTTCGGGCTGGTCGAGGCGCAGCCGGACCTGTCGGTGGACGAGCTGATCGTCTGCGCCGACCGCGCGCTCTACCAGGCGAAGAACGCCGGGCGCAACCGCGTGATCCGCCACGGCGTCGACCGCCCGCCTGCCGCCGCGAATCCCGCTCCGTCGAAGCCGGCGCGGCCGCGGGCGTAAGCGCGCCCCGGATTCCTCATCTTGGATTCCAGGGCGGTGGGCGGTTAGGATCGGGTCCAACCTCCCGCCAGCCGGAAGCCGGATTTCATGCGCACCCAGCCCGAATACCCCAACCTGTTCATCCTCGATCACCCGCTGATCCAGCACAAGCTGACCCACATGCGGGACAAGAAGCGCTCGACCGGCGGCTTCCGCACCCTGCTGCGCGAGATCTCGCTGCTGATGGGTTACGAACTGACCCGCGACATCCCGCTGACCACCGAGCGGATCGACACGCCGTTGCAGCCGATGGACGCGCCGGTGATCCTGGGCAAGAAGCTGGCGGTGGTGCCGGTGCTGCGGGCCGGGCTCGGCATGTCGGCCGGGTTGCTGGAGCTGGTGCCGTCGGCCCGCGAGGGGCACATCGGCCTCTACCGCGACCACGACACCAAGCAGCCGCACGAGTATCTGGTGAAGCTGCCGCCGGCCGATGGCCGCCTGTTCATCGTGGTCGACCCGATGCTGGCGACCGGCAACTCGGCCGCCCACGCCTGCGACGTTCTGAACCGGCACGGGGTGGAGGACGAGAACATCCGCTTCATGGCGCTGGTCGCGGCACCCGAGGGCGTCCGCCGCTTCCACGAGGCGCACCCGGACGTGAAGGTCTTCACCGCCGCCCTCGACAGCCATCTGGACGAGAACGCCTACATCGTGCCGGGCCTGGGCGACGCTGGCGACCGGATGTTCGGCACCAAGTAAGCAAAAAGGCGGCGCGCCGGGGATGTCCGGCGCGCCGCCCGTTCCTTCGTCGGCTTTTTTGAGCGCTTAGACCGCGCGGCTGTGGCGCCCGGCGCCGCTGGCGAGGTGGGTGTCGAAGCGGGCGGCGACGATCCGCATCAGCGGGCGGGCAGCCTCGGGAACCGACACCCGCCGGCCCTCGATCGCGGCGACCCCGTCGGCCACCAGATCGTCCATCGCCGCGAGGTCGGCGTCGAAGACCCCCGCGTCCCGTCCATGCGCCTCGGCGACCGCGCCGGCATCGACCGACAGGTCGCACATCAGCCGCATGATCAGGTCGCGGCGCAGCCGGTCGTCGTCGGTCAGGGCGATGCCCTTGCCGGTCGGCAGGCGTCCCTCGTCGATGGCGGTGGCGTACTGGTCGAAGGGAACGGCGTTCTGGATGTAGCCCTGCGGCAGCGCCCCGATGGAGGAGGCGCCGAAGCCGATCAGCGCGTCGGCGTCGTCGGTGGTGTAGCCCTGGAAGTTGCGGCCGAGCCGCCCCTCCTCCTGCTGGACCGCCAGCTCGTCGCCGGGGCGGGCGAAATGGTCGAGCCCGATGGCGCGGTAGCCGGCCTCGGCCAGCGTGTCGGCGATGGCGGCGAACTGCTCCCAGCGGCCCAGCGTGTCGGCCAGGACGGACTCGTCGATCTTCTTCTGATGGGTCTTCATCCACGGCACATGGGCGTAGCCGAAGACCGACAGCCGGTCGGGCGCCATCTCCAGCGCGATGCGGGCGGAGCGGGCGACGCTCTCCACCGATTGGTGGGGCAGGCCGTACATCAGGTCGAGGTTGACGTTGGCGATGCCGGCCTCGCGCAGCCACTCCAGCGTGCGCTCGGTGGTCTCGCGCGGCTGGATGCGGTTGATCGCCGCCTGGACGGTTGGGTCGAAGTCCTGCACGCCGAGCGAGGCGCGGTTGACGCCGGATCGGCCGAGCGCCGCCGCCATCTCCGCCGTCAGGGTGCGCGGGTCGATCTCGATGGCGAGTTCGGCGTCGGTGGCGACGTCGAAGCGCTCGCGCAGCAGGGCGATCAGCGATTCGAAGTCGGCGGGCGCCATCATGGTCGGGGTGCCGCCGCCGAAATGGATGTGGCGGACCGTCAGCCGGCCGGGGATGCGGTCGGCGACCATGGCGATCTCGCGCCGCAGATGGTCGAGATACTCGGCGATCGGCGCGTAGCGCGCGACGATCTTGGTGTGGCAGCCGCAGTACCAGCACATCTGGTGGCAGAAGGGGACGTGGAGGTAGAGCGAGCCGGATCGGGTGAGGTCCATCGCCTCCAGCCAGCCGCCATAGACCGACGCGTCCACCGCGGGGGTGAAGTGCGGCGCCGTCGGGTAGCTGGTGTAGCGGGGGACCCGCAGCCCGTCATACTTGGCGAGCAGGGCGGGATCGACGGTCCCCGCGCAAGGCGACGGGGCGGTGGAGGCGGGGGAGAGGGTCGGTGCGTCCATGGGCGACAGAGTGCCGCAGGGGCCTCCGCCGTGCCTTGATCCACGTCAAGCTCCGGGAGGGCCGCGTCTTGTCACCACCCCGCCGCCTGTTTGTCCGCCGCCTGCCTGGCCAGCCGCTGCTCCAGATGCTCGTGCAGCAGATCGACGTTCATCCGGTTGGCCTTGAAGGCGATGTCGAAGACCGTTCCCACCACCGGGACGGAGCCGAACAGCCAGTCGACCCCGACGTTCAGCGCCATCCGCGCCAGCAGCGACTTCGGCAGGTCGAAGCGCGCCGCCTCCAGGATGATGTAGGCCGAGACGATGGCGGTCGCCGTGTCGCCGGCGACGGGCAGCAGGCTGGCGATGCCGTCCAGCCCGATGGGGATGCGGGTGCCGGGAATGCGCCAGCGCGTGTCCATCAGGCGCGACAGCCGGCGCAGCCGCTCCAGCCGCTGGAAGTCGATGGAGACGGACGCGTCCGCGCTGGCGGGCGGCGGGTCTGCGGCGAAGGCGCGGCGGCGGGTGCGGGTGTCGTCCATCGTCGGTGTCCCCCCATATGCGGCGCGTGTCCCGCCGGTTCTTTCCGTCGGGGGAACGGTCCCGCGACAGGAACAACCCGCGCGGCGGCCGGGGGTTCCCCGCCGCCGCGTCCGGTTTTCACGAAATAAGGCGCGCGCGGCGGCCCGCCGCTCCTGTCCGTCCGGGCCTGTCTGTTCGGACCTGTCCTTGCGGGGCTGTTTTTCCGGCGGATGGGCAGGCATCGAAGGATGTAGGAGCGCCCGGCCTCCGTTCAAAGGCGGAGGCGCCGCACGCAGCGGCGAATTGACGCGCCGCCTGCGGCAAGCGGTTGCTTTCACGACGCTTTCGCTTGGCTTGGCGGGCAGTGGCGCAGGGGGTATGTCTTTTGTTGTCTGGTCAGCGTCAAGAATTCCGGCAAGAATACCGATCAAACCCAAGAAGAACGCGGCGGCGGCTGTTGTCCGAGCGCGTTCTGAGCAACCGCAGCAAGCGGTTGCCTTCCAGGGGAGGACCCCAATGCCAAAGCTTTACTGTGCCTGCTGCGGGCGCCCCTTCGCACGTGCATCATCGCGGGGGCCGGTTCCGCTCTATTGTTCGCGGGATTGCCGCGTGCAGATGGCGACGCGCCGCCGGGCCTGGACCCTGGTGGAACGGGACGGCGCCCTGTGGGACCGGATGCGCAGCGAATGGACCCGGACCGACGGGGCGGCGTCCCGGTCTGCCGGGCTGTCCGCCCTGCGCTGATCCGGTCTTCAGGACCGTTCGGGATCGGTGCCGGATGGTTGAGGCGGCCGTTATGATGGCGTGACGGATTGCGGCTGGTTCCGTGTTTTTTTGAAAAAACTGGCCAAGCCCCCTCTACAACCGGGCAGCCCGTACCCCCATGTGGTGAGGCTCCCTAGGATCTGACGGCTGATGGCGATCATGAACGAGAACACCCGACCTACCACCGTGCCGGCGAAAAGCACCACCCGCACCGTGACCGCCGTGGCGGTCGCCTTGATGATGGCCCTCTCCGCTGGCACCGCCGACGCCCGTGCCGGCAAGAGCGGTTCGTCGGGCAGCCGTGGCGCCCGCACCACCGAGGCCCCCGCCGCGACCTCCACCGCGCCGAACACGGCCGCGCCGATGGAGCGGTCGGCCGCCCCGTCCCCCGGCATGCAGCGCCCGGCCGCCGCGGCCCCGGCGCAGCAGGGCGGCTTCTTCCGTGGCGGCGGCTTCATGTCCGGCCTGATGGGCGGCCTGATCGGCGCCGGCATCGGCGCCATGCTGTTCGGCGGCGGCTTCTTCGAGGGGCTGGGCAGCTTCGCGGGCATCCTGGGCTTCATCCTCCAGATCCTGCTGGTCGTCTTCCTGGTCCGTCTGGCGATGCGCTTCTTCCGCAACCGCTCGCAGCAGCAGCAGCCGGCCACGGCCCGCATGGGCTCGCCGCTCGGCGGCGGGGCGAACCCGGCTTACGCCGGCGGCCCGCTGAACCGCGAGGCGGCCGACGCCGGCCACAACCCGATGGGCGGTCCCGGCGGCGGTCTGGGCGGCGGTTCGGGCGGCGGTTCGGGTCTGGGCGGCCTGATGGGCGGCGCCAAGCGCCGGCAGCAGCCCGACGAGATCGGCGTCCAGCCGGCCGACTACCAGTCGTTCGAGCGTCTGCTCGTCACTGTCCAGACCGCCTACGGGCGTGAGGACATCGACACGCTGCGCGGCGTGACGACGCCGGAGATGCTGTCCTACTTCACCAGCGACCTGTCGGAGAACAGCAGCCGCGGCGTGGTGAACAAGGTGAGCGACGTCACCCTGCTGCAAGGCGACCTGTCGGAGGCATGGCGCGAGGGCAACGCCGAATACGCCACCGTCGCGATGCGCTTCTCGCTGATCGACACGACGGTGGAGCGTGCCAGCGGCCGGGTCGTGGACGGCACCCCCGGCACCCCGGTCGAGGCGACCGAGCTGTGGACCTTCGTCCGCCCGCGCGGCGGCCAGTGGCAGTTGTCGGCGATCCAGCAGACCCGCTGACCGTTCCGCCGATCCCGACCGGCTTGATCCCCGACGGGTTTGAGCAGCGAGCGCCCCGGCCCTGTGCCGGGGCGTTTTCGTTTGGACCGCTCCGCCTCGACTCTCCCCTTGGCGATGCGCCATGATGGAACATATAAGGAACAAATACCTGTCGAGCGGAGTGAAGTCATGCCTCGGTCTGCGCTGCCCTCATCCTCCGCCTGCTTGAGCGGTGAGCGTCCAGGCGGTGAGCGGGCGGCGGCGCTGGCGGCGTTGCGCCTGCGCGTCCGCCGCATCGAGGGGATCGGCGGCGATGGCGTGCGGGTGATGCCCTTCGGGGTGGCGGCCATCGACGCGGCGCTGCCGGAGGGCGGCCTGCCCCTGGGGTGTCTGCACGCGCTGGCGGGGGAAGAGAGCGGGGCGGGGACCGCCTTCGCGGCGGCCCTGCTGGCGCGTCTGGCGACGGCGCGGGCGCCGGCCCTGTGGATCGTGCGCGGGCGGGACCTGCACGCGGCGGGGCTGGCGGCCTACGGGCTGACGCCGGACCGGCTGATCGCCGTGCGCGCGGTGGAGCGCAGGGACGCCCTGTGGGCGATGGAGGAGGCGCTGCGCTGCTCCGCCCTGTCGGTGGTGCTGGGGGAGGTCGGCGCGCTGGATCTGACCGAAAGCCGGCGGCTCCAGCTCGCCGCCGAATCGTCGGGAGTCACCGGCGTCCTGCTGGACGGGGCGAGCCGGAAAGCGCGGCAGGGGGAGGCGGCGAGCGCGGCGGTCACGCGCTGGCGTCTGGCGCCGGCCCCGAGCCGTCCCGGCGATGAGCCGGGCGTCGGCGCGCCGCGCTGGCGTGTCGCGCTCGAACGCTGCCGGGGCGGGCGTCCCGGGGCCTGGATCCTGGAATGGACCGATGGCGGATGGGTGGAGAGTGCGGGGGAGGACACCGGATCCGCAACCCCGCCGGCGCCGGAGCGGGCCGTGGAGTGCGCGGTGAATCCGCTGGTGGCGTGAAGCCCGCCCCTGCCCGTCGATGACGGGGGGCGGCGGTCACGAGCGGTGCCGGTTGAACCCGGCCTGCCGGCCGCTGTCGGGAATTGGACAACGGTCATGCCGGTAACGGCCATGCCGGCAGTGGCTGTGTCACGAAACCCGTGTCGGCTTTCGTTCAGCCGGCGGCGATGGTGGGCCGGCGGCGATCAGTAGTTGGACATCCAGTCGGGTTCCCGGCTGCCTTCCGGCGCCTCGTCCGGATCCGTCATCCAGCGGGGATCGTCCACATGCAGCGGCAGTTGGCGGGCGAATTCCGCGCTTTCCGCGTCGCGGCGCTGCTTCAGCAAGCGGTCGGCCAAATGTGCGGGCAGCATGGCAGGTCTCCTTCTGAGCACCGGAGCAAGTCGGGAACGGCCCTTTGGCCATCCTTGGCTTTCTCCGTCCTGATTGCCTGGACCCTATCACGCAAGTTCCAGGCCAGCCGTGAGATGCGTCACATTCCGGTCCATCTCACACGATGAACCTCTACAAAAGGTTTATGCGGACGAGGGGGCACCCCCGCGGCCATCAGGGCCGGATCCTTCCCGGACCCGGCTCTGACGAGATATGTTCCCTTCCGCGCCGTTCCAACCCATATTCGCGGTTATCTCCGTTCAAGGATTGCGTACCTCCCATGCACAGCGCCCCCGCCCCCGAAGCCTGCCCCACCTGCCTGAAACCCAGTCACCTGTGCATTTGCGAGGCAGTGGAGCCGGTCGAGAACGGCGTCTTCCTGCTCATCCTCCAGCATCCGCAGGAGAAGCGCGAAAATCTGGGAACCGCGCAGATCGCCCATCTTCAGTTCGCCAACTCGGCGCTGAAGGTCGGGTTGAGCTGGCCGAACCTGAAGCGCATCCTGGGCCGCGAGGTCGATTACAAGCGCTGGGGCGTGCTGTATCTCGGCCCGGTCAAGCCGGACAATCCCGCCGCCAGGAGCGAGATCGCGGTGGTCGACCGGAACGGCGTCCCCCAGAAGGACAGCGAGCTGGTGCTGGGCGACCTGGAGGGCATCATCGTGCTGGACGGCACCTGGAGCCAGGCCAAGACCCTGTGGTGGCGCAACGCGTGGCTGCTGAAATGCCGGCGCATCGTGCTGCATCCGAATTTCCGCTCGCTCTATGGGCAGGCGCGCAAGGAGCCCCGGCGCGAGAGCGTCTCGACCCTGGAGGCCGGCGCCTTCGTGCTGTCCCGGCTGGAGGGCGACCCGGCCATCCTGGACCGCGCGCTGAAGCCCTTCGCGCTGCTGCTGAAGAAGATCCGCGCGCCGCGCCCGCGCCCGGTTCCGCCGCCCCGGCCGGCCGAGGACGGGAACGGGATGGACGAGGAACGCGACGAGGGCTGAGGCGCATCCTGCGCGCTACCCCTTCCGATCTCCCCCGGATCGGGAAACGCCGTGCAACCAACCGGCACCGGCGCCGTTGTTTCGGATGAGAGTGGCCGGCGCAACCCGCCGGCCGGTCGCCCACGCAACGGAGGACCATGTCATGAAGGGCATTCTGCTGTGGCTCGTCGGCCTGCCGATTCCGATCATCATCCTTCTGTATCTGTTCAACGTGCTCTGACCGCCGTGAGCCGGTCATTGTGAGCTGGGCTGACATTTCGCTCACGAATGGTTGACGGGGACGGGGAGCGGCGTGCCAAATGCGCCGGCCGGAGCGCGTCCGCGCTCCGAACCGGCCTTTGGGCCGATCCTTGGAAAGAGGGCATCATGGCCAGCGATTTCGTCCCCTTCGGCCTGACCGTCTGCGGCATCGAGGAGCTGTGCGAGTTCGGCGGCGGGCGCGTCAGCCACGTCCTCTCGATCCTCGACCCCGACCATCCCGAGCCGACCGCCTTCGGCGACTACGGCGAGCATGAACGGCTGGAGCTGCGCTTCCACGACGTCATCGAGCCGACGCGCGGCCAGGTCGCCCCGCAGAAGGCCGATGTCGAGCGCATCCTCGCCTTCGGCCGCGACCTGCTGTCCGAGCCGGTGGAGTGCCGGCATCTGCTGGTGCATTGCCACGCCGGGATTTCGCGCTCCACCGCCGCCCTGACCATGATCCTGGCCCAGGCCCGGCCCCGGCGCCCGGCCGCCGAGGCGATGGCCGCCGTCGCGGCCATCCGGGCCAAGGCGTGGCCCAACCTGCGCATGATCGAATTCGCCGACGAGCTTCTCGGCCGCAACGGCGATCTGGTCGCGGCGGCGCGCCAGCGTCACCACACGCTGGGCAAGCAGCGGCCGGAGCTGGTCCAGTTCATGATCGACAACGGCCGCATCCGCGAGGTCGAGGATTTGATCGACTGAGCGGGCCTGCGGGGAGCGCTCGGCGCTCGGTGAGCGCCAGCCGCGGCCAGGACGGCGACGTCAGATCGACGCGATGCCTCCCGCAGGAGGATTTTGACACGGATGAACGCGGATGCCGGCTGCGCCGGCCCACGTGTTCATCCGTGTCTTTTGACAATTTCTCCCAACCGCCGGGTTGCACGGTCGTCACCATGGCGACGATGAGCATGACCGGCGGTCTTCCCTAAAAGCGCCTAACAGAAGCTTGAGTCGTCTCTCGACTCGTCATCCCCGCCTTCGCGGGGATGGCGGTTCCATTGGGCACCGATGGCGAGAACGGAATTCTGTTCGGCGCTCTAAAAAGACGCTCAGCGAATCGGGGCGGTGACGACGTCGGCGGTGGTCTCGACCGCCGTGCCGGCCAGGCTTACCGCCGTGCCGGCGACGCTGGCGGCGCCGCTGACCACGCCGCAGCCGGCCAGCAGGGTGGAGACGCACACAAGCAGGACCCAACGCGTCATCATGGTGACTCCCCAAGCAGGATGAAGGCTCAAACGAAAACGGTGGCGATTGGACCACGCCAATCGCCACCGTTTCGTTAATGGCCGCTTCCGTAATGGGGGAGGGCGGCGCTCAGAATTCCTTCCAATCGTCGTCGTCGTTGACGCTGTGCTTCAGCACGCTGGCCGGCGCGGCGGTCTGGACCGGCGGACGGGAGGCCGTCACCGGGCGCAGGGCCGGCTTCGCGGCGGGCTTGGCCGCCGCCTTGGCCGGAGCCGGGCGGGTCGGGGCGACGGCGCGGCGGAACTGGCTGGCCGACGCGGCCGAGGCGTGGGCGGCCTGGGCCGCGACCGGACGGTACTCGCCGGTCTGCTCCAGCTTGAAGAAGCCGATCAGCCCCTTCAGGTCGCCGGCCTGACCGCTCATCGCCTGGGCGGCGGCGGTGGTCTCCTCGACCAGGGCGGCGTTCTTCTGGGTCATCTCGTCCATGCTGGCGACGGTCGAGTTGATCTCGTCCAGCGCGGTCGCCTGCTCGGCCGAGGCGGAAGCCATCTCGGCGATCAGCGAGGCGACCTGATGGACGCCCGACACGATGCCCTCCAGGGCGCTGCCGGCCTTGCGGACCAGATCGACGCCGTCCTTCACCTGGGCGTCGCTGTCGAGGATCAGGCCCTTGATCTCCTTGGACGCCTGGGCGGAGCGCTGGGCGAGCTGGCGGACCTCCTGGGCGACCACCGCGAAGCCGCGCCCGGCGTCGCCGGCCCGCGCCGCCTCGACCGCCGCGTTCAGCGCCAGCAGGTTGGTCTGGAAGGCGATCTCGTCGATCACCCCGATGATGTCGGTGATCTTGCGGCTGGACTCCTCGATCCGCCGCATCGCGTCGATCGCCGAGCCGGTGACGCCGTTGCCCGATTCGGCGGCGGTGCGGGCCTCGGCCGCCATGACGTTGGCGCGCTGGGCGTT
The DNA here is from genome assembly GCF_017876095.1 of Azospirillum agricola. Classification (GTDB taxonomy): domain Bacteria; phylum Pseudomonadota; class Alphaproteobacteria; order Azospirillales; family Azospirillaceae; genus Azospirillum; species Azospirillum agricola. The sequence goes on along the minus strand of NZ_JAGINM010000024.1, from coordinate 7,318 downwards.
GTCGGCGTTGGAACGGACGGTGGCGCCCAGCTCCTCCATGCTGGCGGCGGTCTCCTCCAGCGAGGAGGCCTGCTGCTCGGTGCGGTCGGCGAGGTCGCTCGACCCCAGCGAGACCTCGGCGGCGGCGGACGCGATGGTGTCGGCGGCCTGGGTGATCTGGCCGACGATCTCCGCCAGCTTGACCGAGGTGGCGTTGACGTCGGTCTTCACCTGCTGGAAGGCGCCCTGGTAGTCGCGGGTGACGCGGCGGTTCAGGTCGCCCTGGGCCAGCGCGCTCAGCACCTCGCCCAGGTCGGCGATGACGCTCTCCACCGTGTCGGTCAGGCGGTTGATGCCCTCCGACATGGTCTTGTAGAAGCCGTCCTTGCCGGCCAGGTCGATGCGGCGCTCCAGGTCGCCCTTCGACACGGCGTCGATCAGGTTGGCGATCTCCTCGCCGATGGCGTGCTCGCGGGCGCGCTGGGCCTCGGCGGCGCGGCGCTCGGCCTCCAGCCGGTCGCGCTCGGCCTCGTCCATCCGCTTCTTCTCGATGGCGTTGTCCTTGAACACCTGCACCGCCTTGGCCATCTCGCCGATCTCGTCCTGGTTGGACAGGGCGGGGACGATCACGGTCAGGTTGCCGGCGGCGAGGTCGGTCATGGTGTGGGTCATGCTGACCACCGGCTTCACGATCGAGCGGGCGGTGAAGTAGGCGATCAGCAGGCCGATCACGAAGGCGCCGACCGCCAGCCCGGTGACCAGCGTCACCGTGTCGGCGGTGTCCGCCTTCATGGTGTTCTGGACCTGGAGCCGCGCCTCGTTCTGCGAGGCGACGGTGCGGTTGACGAGCTCGGCGAACTGCTCCGCCTCGTTGACCATGGTGGTGAAGGCGAGGAACTGCGACTCGGTCACCACGTTCGACAGGCCGTTGACGGTGTCGAGGTAGCGCACGCCGAGCTGCGCCGTCTCCTCCGCCAGCCGCTTGCGGGCCGGGTTGGTCTGGCGCTCGGCGAAGGCGGCGATGGCGCTGCGGAAATCGGCGTTGCGGGTCTTGACCTCGTCGAGTGCCTTGTCCGACGGGTTGGACACGAAGTGCAGGGCGCTGATGCGCGACACCATCAGCTTTTCCATCACCACGCCGGCGGCGGCGGCCGACTCGAAGTCGCCGTCGGCGAGGCCGGCGGCGACGATCTGGCTGATGTTCTCGCGCGCCTTGTTGCCGATGGGCAGGAGATCCTGGTCGTACAGCCGGTCGCGGCGCTCGCGCATCTCGGTCAGCTTGACGAAGTTGGCCATGTAGCTGTCGAAGAGCTGGATCATCCGGTCGAGGTTGGCGCGGCGGCCGGGATCCTGGATCGCTTCGCGGACGGTGCGCAGGGTCTGGGCCAGCTTGGCCTGCTGGGTGCGGACCGCCTCGATCAGCGCGTTGTTGCCGGAGAAGGAGTAGTTCACGACGTTGCGCCGCATGTCCGACACGTCGCCGTCCAGCTCGCTGATGTTCAGGGAGTTGTCGGAGATCGCCGCGTAGCGGTTGAAGCCGGCCTCGACCCCGGTCAGCGCGCGGACCCCGAAGACCGCGACCAGCCCGAGGAGGGCGAGGATCAGCAGGAAGCCGAAATGGATGCGGGTGCCCACTTTGAAGCGGCCGGCGAAACTGGCGTTCTGCATGGTCGAAAAGCCTTGATCTGCGGTTCGGGTCGCGCTGCGACGCGCGGGCAGAATAGGCCGATATGGTTTCCATTCCGTTGCCAAATCGCGCGGAAAAATCGGGATCCCGGTGGTGCGGCGCGACGCCGTGATGATTTTTTCAGGGCAGGAATGAAGACGATTTGATGGCCCGCCCTTTGACGGACGCCCTGCGGCGCCTAGGTTACGCCTTCTCGTGCCTCCGTTTCCCGTTCCGCATCCAAGCCGCGATTGTCCCCAGCCATGCGCCGATCCCTTCCCCCCTCCGCCGGCGACGGCCCGTTCCAGCCCCGGCCCGGCGGCGATCTCGCTGCGATCCGCTCGCTGCTTCCCTATGTGTGGCCGCGCGATTCGCTGGAGACGCGGGTGCGCGTGGTCGTCGCCATGCTGCTGCTGGTCGGGGCCAAGGTCGCCAACGTCTATGTGCCGATCTTCTACAAGCACGCCATCGACGCGCTGACGCCGATCGCCTCGGGGGGCGCCTCCGGCGCCGCGGTGACGATCCCGCTCGGGCTGATCATCGCCTACGGCCTCGCCCGCGTCACCTCGCTGGTCTTCGCCGAACTGCGCGACGCGGTCTTCGCCACGGTGGCGCAGCGCACCATCCGCCGGGTCGCCCTGTCGGTGTTCCGCCATCTGCACGCGCTGTCGCTGCGCTTCCACCTGGAGCGCCAGACCGGCGGCCTGACCCGCTCTCTGGAGCGCGGCACCCGCGCCATCGAGGCGCTGCTGCGCTACGCCCTGTTCTCCATCGTGCCGACGCTGGTCGAGATCGCGCTGGTCTGCGGCGTGCTGTGGGCGCTGTTCGACGGCTGGTTCGCGCTGGCCACCTTCGTCACGGTGGCGGGCTACATCCTCTACACCTTCTTCGTGTCGGAATGGCGCATCCAGTTCCGCCGGGTGATGAACGACACCGACAGCGTGGCCAACACCAAGGCGATCGACAGCCTGCTGAACTACGAGACCGTCAAGTATTTCGGCAACGAGGAGCATGAGGCCAGGCGCTACGACGGCGCGCTGCAATCCTATGAAAAGGCGGCCGTGCGCAGCCAGCAGAGCCTGTCGCTGCTGAACGTCGGGCAGTCGGCGATCATCTCGCTCGGGCTGGCGGTCGTGATGGGCATGGCCGCCAGCGGCATCGTGCGGGGAACCATGTCGCTCGGCGATTTCGTGCTGGTGAACACCTATCTGTTGCAGCTCTACCAGCCGCTGAACTTCTTCGGCGTGGTCTACCGCGAGATCAAGCAGTCGCTGACCGACCTGGAAGCGATGGTCAAGCTGCTGGCGGTCGACCGCGAGGTCGCCGACCGGCCGGGCGCCGCGCCGCTGGCGATCGCCGGGGCGGAGCTGCGCTTCGAGGGGGTCGAGTTCGGCTACGACCCGCGCCGGCCGATCCTGAAGGGGGTCGATTTCACCGTGCCGGCGGGCAGGACGGTCGCCATCGTCGGACCGTCGGGGGCGGGGAAATCCACCATCAGCCGGCTGCTGTTCCGCTTCTACGACGTGAGCGCCGGGCGGGTGCTGATCGACGGCCAGGACATCCGCGACGTGACGCAGGCGTCGCTGCGCGCCTCCGTCGGCATCGTCCCGCAGGACACGGTGCTGTTCAACGACACCGTCTTCTACAACATCGCCTACGGGCGGGCCGGCGCCAGCCCGGCGGAGGTCGAGCGGGCGGCGCGGCTCGCCCACATCCACGACTTCATCATGGCGCTGCCCGACGGTTACCAGACCATGGTGGGGGAGCGCGGGCTGAAGCTGTCGGGCGGCGAGAAGCAGCGGGTCGCCATCGCCCGCACCATCCTGAAGAATCCGGCGATCCTGCTGTTCGACGAGGCGACCAGCGCGCTCGACACCCACACCGAGCGGGAAATCCAGGCCAACCTGCGCGAGGTCAGCCGCGGCCGCACCACGCTGGTGATCGCCCACCGGCTGTCCACCGTGATCGACGCCGACGAGATCCTGGTGCTGGAGGCCGGGCGGGTGATCGAGCGCGGGCGCCATTTGGAGCTGCTGGCGGCCGGCGGCGCCTACGCGGCCCTGTGGTCGCGCCAGCAGGAATCCGGCCAGGGGTTTGGCCAGGGGCCCGATTCGGGGCCGGCGCCGATCCCCGGCGTCCTCGCCCCCACCTGAGGATATCCAAGGAGTTCTTCCGCATGGGGCCGGCACGGCAGGCGTTGCGCGAATCGACGAAGGACATCCATGACCGGCTCGACCGGGCGGCGATCCTCCAGCCGCTGCTGCGGCCGGACATCACGGCGGCGCAGTACCGCGCGGCGCTGGGAGTCCTCTACGGTTTCCACGCCCCGGTGGAGCGCGCGCTCGGCGACGGCGGCGCGGCGCGGCTGGAACGGCTGCGCGACGATCTGGCGGTGCTGGGCGCCGACCCGGACGCGCTGCCGCTGATGACGGGCCTGCCGCCGCTCGACGGCGCCCCGGCGCGGCTGGCCGCGCGCTACGTGCTGGACGGCTCGGCCCATGGCGGGCGGGCGATGCTGCCGGGGATCACCCGCGCGCTGGGGTACGACGCCGGGCGTGGCGCGCGCTTCCTCGCCTCCGACGGGCTGGACATGGCGGGCGCCTGGAAGGCGCTGCTGGTCCGGCTGGAGGAGGAGCTGGCGGATCCGGCGGCGCTCCGTGTCGCCTGCGGCACGGCGGTGGCCCTGTTCGCCGCGCTGGAGCGCTGGACGGGGAACGCCGGGCACGGGCTTTCCCCGGACGCCTCTCCGGGGCTTTCTCCGAAGCCGGCGCGCGGGTAGGGTGGCGGTCCCGACGATGACGACGATGACCGCCGCGACCATGCCAAACCTCACCCAACCCACGGCGGCCCAGCTCGCCGCCGCGGTGCGCGCCGGGGACCGCCGCGCGCTGGCCCGCGCCATCACGCTGATCGAATCGACCCGCCCCGACCACCGGGACACCGCCGACGCGCTGCTGGCGGAGCTGCTGCCGCACACCGGCAACTCGGTGCGGCTCGGCATTTCCGGCGTGCCGGGGGTGGGGAAATCCACCTTCATCGAAGCGTTCGGGCTGCACGTCATCGGGTTGGGCCACAAGGTCGCGGTGCTGGCGGTCGATCCGTCGTCGCAGCGCACCGGCGGCTCGATCCTCGGCGACAAGACGCGGATGGTCGATCTGTCGCGCGATCCCGACGCCTTCATCCGCCCCTCGCCGGCCGGTTCCACCCTGGGCGGGGTGGCGCGCCGCACCCGCGAGGCGATGCTGATCTGCGAGGCCGCCGGTTTCGACGTCATCATCGTCGAGACGGTCGGGGTCGGGCAGTCGGAAACCGCCGTCGCCGACATGGTCGACCTGTTCATGCTGCTGCTGCTGCCGGCGGGCGGCGACGAGTTGCAGGGCATCAAGAAAGGCATCGTCGAGCTGGCCGACCTCGTCGTCGTCAACAAGGCCGACGGCGACCTCGCCGCCACGGCGCGGCATACGGTCGCGGACTACCGCCACGCCCTGACCCTGCTGCGCCACGGCGACTGGCGGGTGCCGGTGCTGAGCTGCTCGGCGGTCCACAAGATCGGCATCGATTCGATCTGGAACACCATCGGCGAGCACAAGGCGGTCACCGAGGCCAACGGCCAGCGCGCCGGCCGCCGCGCCGAACAGGCCCGCGCCTGGCTGTGGAGCGAGATCCGCGAGACGCTGATCGACCGCTTCCGCGCCCACCCGGCGGTGCGCGCCGACCTCGCCCGCATCGAGGCCGGCGTGACCGGCGGCGACGCCATCCCGACCACGGCGGCGCGCGCCCTGCTGGCGCGCTTTCTCGGCGAATCGGCGAACGGGACCCTAACCGACTAGACCGTAACGCTTATGTTGCACCGCAACAATTCGGTTGCCTTGCAGCACTCGCATGGGTAGTCTGTCATGGGCGGGAAAGGAGCGTCTGCGAAGACGCTTGGGCGACGGTTGCCCGCGGTCTCCTGGGGTTCGCCGGAGCGGCCTTTCCGTTTCCGCCAAGCCTGTGTCCGTCTACGGGAGACAAAACGCCATGACCGTCAATTTCCTCGACCTCTTCGCGCAAGCCGGCAGCCTCGCCAAGTCCAACGCCGAGACCGGCGCCGCCAAGTCCGCCCGCGTCGCCGGGCTGGTGCAGGACGGCTACCGCCGCTGGTTCGACGGGGTCACCGCCTCGGTGAGCGACGCCGGCCGCCTGGCCGCCGGGTTCGGCAAGGTCCGTTCGCCGGCCGATCTCGCCGCCTTGCAGCGCGAGTGGCTGAGCGCCACCCAGGCCCGCGTCACCGAAGGCGTCCAGGGCTTCCTCGACGTCTCCAGCAAGATCGCCGCCGAGGTGTCGGCTGTTCCGCTGCCGGTCAAGCCCGCCGCCGCGCCGGTCCCGGCTCCGCTGGCGGCTCCGGTCGCAGCTCCCGTGGCGGCGCCCACGCCGGTCGTGGCGAAGGCCGTGGCGCCGGCTCCCGAACCCGTCGCTGCCCCGGTGCCCGAAGCCGCTCCGGCCGTCGAGGCGCCCAAGCCGGTGGCCGAGGCCGCCGTTCCGGAGGCCGCCGCTCCGGAGGCCGCCGTCATCGCGGCCGTCGTCGAGGAGCTGGCGCCGGCCCCCGTCGCCGAGGCGGCGCCGGCCGTGGTGAAGCCGCCCGAGGCGGTGGTGGCGCCGGCGGCCAAGGCCCCGCTGCGTCGCGGTCCCAAGACGGCGGCGTCCAAGTCCGCGATCAAGGCCGCCTCGACCGTCGAGTGAGACTCGGGCCGGCGCGCCGTCTCCTTTCGCAGGAGAGAGACGGCGCCCGGCTCGACTCCGCGGGGACTCCGGTTTTCGTGGATTGTTCTCGCGGATCCGTCCTTGACGGCTCCTCTTTTGTTCGACTATATAGCGGCCTCCTTCGGGCGGCTCTCCGTCCGTTACCGGGTTTCATTTGCTCTAAAGTAAAGGATTAGTCCGATGGCACGTCGGTGCTCCGTGACTGGCAAAGGCACGCAGTTTGGCAACAACGTCAGCCATGCCAACAACAAGAATCGTCGTCGCTTCCAGCCGAACCTCCAGGACACCTCGCTGCTGAGCGACGCGCTGGGTTCGCTGGTGCGTCTGCGCCTCTCGGTGCACGCGATCCGCTCGATCGAGCACAAGGGTGGCCTCGACGCCTTCCTGCTCGACGCCAAGGACGCGGTGCTGAGCGACGACGCCCGCCGCGTGAAGCGCCGCATCGCCAAGGCCACGGAGAAGGCCCAGGCCGCCGCGGCCTGATCTCTCCACGTTCGGTGTGCTGAAAAAGGCGGAACGCATCGCCGTTCCGCCGGTAAGATTTCCAGGACGCCTGCACGACGAATCCGACTCCCGGTCGAGAGCCGCGCGCGATGTTCGCAAGAGCATCGCGCGTTTCGTCGTGTCCGCATTCTGAAACTGGTTTTATCCGCGTCGCTTGGTCTTCTCCAAGCTTCGTCATGACCGGGCTTGTCCCGGTCATCCACGCGCAACCCTTTCGTCACGATTCGCGGCCGTGGATGCCCGGCACAAGGCCGGGCATGACGAAAAGGGAAATGCCAGTTGGTCTGAGAACGGCCATCTCCGGGGCACCGTCCCAATCAAGCCGGCCCTCATACCGCCTCTCCTATGAAATGACCTTCTGGAGCCAAGGCGGGAAGCAGAGGGATTTGATGCGGCCGGTTTCGGCGATGAGCGCGTTCCAGGCGT
>NZ_JAGINM010000023.1 GCF_017876095.1 Azospirillum agricola | reverse complement strand
GAGCCGTGACAGACCATCACGTCGATAGGAGGCGTGTGGAAGGGCGGCAACGCCCGAAGCTAAGCCTTACTAATCGCTCGATCGGCTTGATCTCCTCCGAGCGCCATGCACAGCGGTAAGCCGCTCATGGACGCCGAGAGGATTGCATCCTCAGAATTCACGACCCGTCACGAAACTCGGCTTTATCGCGATCCTGATCGAAAAAGGGCGCCTTCCGTTGGAAGGCGCCCTTTTCGCATTCTGGCCCTTGCCTTTCTATTCGCCCAGGCTCTTGAAGCCCATGTCGCTGTCGGCGGTCGTGACGAACCAAGCCTTGGGATCGCCGGTCAGCGGTTTCAGCTCCGGCTGGTCGAGCGCCGGCCGGACCATCATGCGGGTCGGCGTGCGCAGCCCGTTCTTCAGGCACAGGAAGCCCATCAACGACAGCGGCCGCGCCGCCTGGGCGTTCAGGGTCCGGCACATCAGCGCCGCCATCCCCTCGCGCCGCGCCTGATCGACCACCAGGGCGAAGGCGGGCATCAGCCAGCCCGGCCGGGCCAGATAGTCGCACACCACCGCCACCGGCTCGCCCTTCCAGTGGTCGACGCGCAGCACGACGTAGGCCAGCACGGTCTCGCCGCGCGTGACGTAGAAGCGCCGGTGCCGGTCCGCCTTGGGCGAGGCGTCGAACCGCCAGTTCAGGAAGGCCCAGTCGCGCCGGGCGATCACCGGATGCTGGGGCGAGGCCGCCTCCCACAGCTCGTCGACCCGGTGGTCGAAGCTGCCGATCTCGACCAGCTTGGCCCCGAAGGCGCGGCTGCCCATCGCGTAGCCGAAGGAGGCGGTGGTCAGGGCCGGCTTGCCGACCTTGGCCACCAGCTTCGCCAAGCCGCCGCCGTAGGGGCTGACCCGCAGGCAGCGCGGCGGGTCGAGGACGCGCAGGTAGGTCGGAATGTTGCCGAGGTCGGTCCAGCCGGCGCGCTTGTAGGACTTGTAGGCGGCGTCGGTCATCGACAGCGACACGGCGAGGTCGCTGGCCGCCATGTGGCTTTCCGACAGGGCCGGACCGACCCCGCGCAGGCGCCATTCGGCCGCGACCATCAGGTCGATGGCCCAGGACGCCTTGCGGGTCCGTTCGCCGACCTTCAGGGCGAAGGGGATTCCGCCCTGCTGGCCGACGATCGCGCCGTTCCGCTTGCACACCCAGAGCTGGACGCCCTCGTCGTCGCGCTCCGGCGGTTCCTCGAACAGCCAGTGGAAGTGGTCGGGCGCCAGCTGCATGGCGTCGGCGCCGAAAGTCTCCCGTTGGAAGGTTTCCAGAAGAGGGCGGTCCTCCGGCTCATACCGGACGACCCCACGCTGCTTCCAGTCGATGACGCTCATGCGTCGCTCCCGATGTCAACCGGCTGCACCAGCGCGGCGTGGCGCAGGATGCGGGCCGAGGTGCGGCGCTTGGCGGTGATGTCCTTGTAGACGCGGTGGACCTGCTCGACCGGAATGCCGAGGGCAGCGGCGGCCTCCTCCTCCGACGCGCCGCGACCGTAGGCGCAGAGCGCCAGATCGAGCTGGTCGTAGGGCAGGGCGTAGTAGAACTCCTCCTGCGACTGGGGCAGGGTGTAGGTGTCGGTGCTCGGCGACTGGCCCTGGATCTCGGCGGGCAGGCCGAGATGGGCCGCCATCCCGTAGACCTGCGACTTGTAGAGGTGAGCGATCGGCTTGAGGTCGGCCAGACCGTCGCCGCCGCGCACGAAGAAGCCCAGCTCGTATTCCAGCCGGTTCGGCGTGCCGAGCACGGCGTAGTTCAGGCGGTCGGCGTGGGTGTATTCGACCGTCTTGCGGATGCGCTGCTTCAGGTTGGTCGCCGCGACGACGTCGAGATAGACGTCAACCGGCATGCGGCTGCTCTGGCGCTCGCCGTCCGGCGATTCGACGGTCAGGGTGAAGTAGTTGACGCGGTCGGCGTCGAGCAGGCCGGCGGCGAGGCCGATCTTCTGCTTCCAGCCGGGGCCGAACTCCGGGAACAGGCGGCGGATGGCGTTGTCGCGCCGCTCGTAGCAGCCGAGCGCGGTCAGCGGGGCGGTGATGTTCTCCATGATCGGCGTGACGCCGAGATGCTCGCAGAGCAGGGTGCCGAGGCGGGTGCTCTTCGGCGAATTCTCCTTCTCCGGCATCAGGATGGCGCAGACGCGCTCCGGCCCCAGGGCGCGGACGGCGAGCGCCGCGCAGACCGAGCTGTCGATGCCGCCGGACACACCGAGCACGATGCCCTGGCGGCGCAGATCATGGGCGACGATGCGCTGGATGGCTTGCTCGATCTCACGCGCCGCGGCCTCGTAGTCCAGATCGAGGGCCTTGGAGTCGAACGAGTGAAGGGCGTTCAGCATGGCGTCAGATTTCCCGGTTCGCGGTTGAAGCATCGTCGGTAGGAGTGGACAGAGGCGTCAGGCCGCCGCCGTGGAGCGGGCGGTGGCGAGGCGGTCCTCCAGGACATGGATGTCGGCGCGCTCCAGGGCGTCGCGCTGCTGGCGGACGCGCTGGGGCAGGTCGTCGAGCATGGATTTGGCCAGCATTTGCAGGGTCAGCACGCCGACCAGCGCCATCTCCTCGCGCTCGCCGGCCATGTGGCCGTTCTGGCGGTGGGCCTTCTCGGCCAGCGCCGACACCGCCGTGGCGTCGGCGAGGCCGTAGCGCGACAGAGCCTCGGGCGAGAGGAGGTCGCGGACATAGGCGGGCGCGTCGGCGCCGAACAGCGCGCTGGTCATCGGCGCGCGGTAGGGGCGCTTGGGTCGGTGGCCGATCTCCGCCGGCAGATGGCGGGCGGCGAGGCGGCGCAGCGCCAGCTTGTCGCGCAGGCCCAGCATCTTGACCCGGTCGGGCAGGGCGGCGCAGAGATCGTCGACGCCCGGGTCGAGGAAGGGATAACGGACCTCGATGCTGTTGGCCATGGCGACGCGGTCACCCTGGCTGGCCAGCAGGTAAGGGGTCATGAAGGAGGCGATCTCCGCCCACTGGGTGCGGGCGAGCGGCGACCAGCGCGACCAGCCGTCGGGCAGGTGGGCGGCGATCCGTTCCTCGAAGGTGGCGGCGTCGGCGGTGGCCTGGACGTCGCCGTTCAGAAGGCGCTGCGACCAGGCGGTGTTCTGCCAGCGGGTGCGGTGGGCGTAGAAGGGCTCGTCGGTCTCCATCATGCCGCGCTTGAAGAAGGCCTGCCACAGCGGGCTGTCCTTCTGGCCGGTGACGGCGGCGAAGGGGTGGACGCGGCCGAGCAGCTTCGGACGCGCCTTGGAATCCGGCTGGCGCGCCCAGAAACGGCGGACCTTGTCCTCCTTGAAGATGTCGTAGCCGGCCAGCCACTCGTCGGCGCCCTCGCCGGACAGCACGACGCGGATGCCGCTGTCGCGCACGAGGCGGGAGAGCAGGAAGAGCGGGGCGGGCGCGGTGCGGACCAGCGGCGACTCGCCGTGCCAGATCACGTCGGGCAGGGCGGCCTGGATGTCCTGCGGGCCGCAGAGGATGTCGTGATGCTCGGTGCCGACATGGGCGGCGACGAGGCGCTGCTGCGGGGTCTCGTCGAAGCCGGCGTCGGTGAAGCGCACGCCGAAGCTGTGCATGGTCGTGGTGTCGAGCTTGCGGGCCAGCGCCGCGATCACCGAGCTGTCGAGCCCGCCGCTGATGTAGACGCCGACCGGCACGTCGGCGCGCAGCCGCAGGCGGATGGCGTCGAGCAGCTTCTCCTCCAGCCGGTCGGCGGCCTCGTCGAGCGAGATGTCCGACAGGGAGGCGTCGCCGGACAGATCGGGCTGCCAGTAGCGCTCGGCGTGCGGCACGAGGTTGGCGTCGATGCGGATGGCGGTCGCCGCCGGCACGCTCTCGACCCCGGCGAAGACGCTGCCGTGGGGGGCGGCGCTCCAGTGGGTGAAGACCTGGGCGAGGCGGGCCGGGTCGAACTCCGGCGTGACGCGGCCGCCGCCGAACAGGGCCTTGGCCTCCGAGGCGAAGACCAGATGGTCGCCGCGCCGGGCATGGAACAGCGGCAGGATTCCGAGCCGGTCGCGGACCAGCCAGAGGTCGTGGCGGCGCGCGTCCCACAGGGCGATGGCGAACTGGCCGTTCAGCTTGGACCACAGGGCCGGCCCGTACTCCTCGAAGCCGTGGACGATCACCTCGGTGTCGGTCTGGGTGTAGAAGCGGTGGCCGCGCCCCTCAAGGTCGCGCCGCAGCTCGACGTGGTTGAAGATCTCGCCGTTGTAGCTGACCCAGAGCGTGCGGTCCTCGTTGTGGATCGGCTGGAAACCGCCGGCGAGGCCGACGATGCTGAGGCGGGCGTGGGCCAGCCCGACCCGCTCGTCGCGGTAGAAGCCGTAGCCGTCCGGGCCGCGATGGCCCAGCATGGCGATCATCCGCTTCAGCTCGTCCAGATCGGCCGGTTCGGCGCGCGGTCCGGCGAGAACTCCGGCGACACCACACATGGGATTGCTCTCTCTTTGCGGAAGGGAGGGGCGGGGCGGAGGGGAGGTCAGGCGGCCCCGATCAGGCCGTCTGGGCGAGGTCGGCCCGCCGGATCTTGCCGGTTTCGGTTTTCGGCAGGGCGTCGCGGATTTCCAGGAACTTGGGCACGAGATGGCTTTCCAGCCGGCCCCGGCAGTGCTGGCGGATCGCCGGCTCCGACAGGATGGCGCCGTCGCGCGGCACCAGATAGGCCTTCACCGCGAGGCCGTCGGCGGCGTCGGGGACGCCGACGACGCAGGCCTCGGCGACGGCCTCCAGCTCGTAGAGGACGTTCTCGACCTCCTTGGGGCTGACCTTCTCGCCACGGCACTTGAAGACGTCGTCCTTGCGGCTGACGAAGTAGAGATGCCCGTCGGAATCCTGGGTGAAGAGGTCGCCGGAGAACAGCAGCGTCTCGCCCAGCGGGCCGCTGCGCAGGCGCTTGGCGGTTTCCTCCGGACGGTTCCAGTAGCCGCGCATCACGTTGGCGCCGCGCACCACCAGCTCGCCCACCGTGCCGGGGGGCAGGCGGTTGCCGTCCTCGTCGGCTATGAAGGTCTCGCAGTTGGGGATGGCGCGGCCGACGGAGGCCGGCTTGCTGTCGAGGTCGGCCGGGTCGAGCGTGCAGATGCGGGTGCAGCACTCGGTCATGCCGTACATGGAATGGAAGACGGCCTGCGGGAACAGTTCGCGCACGCGGCGCAGATGGGCGGCCGGCAGCGGGGCGGCGGCGTTGGTGACGTAGCGCAGCGACGACAGGTCGGCGGTCTTCAGCGCCTCAAGGTTCAGCAGGGTCGAGAAGAAGGTCGGCACCCCCGGCAGGCCGGTGATGCGGTGCTGGACCATGCGCTTCAGCGTCTCCAGCGGGAAGGCGAAGGAGCGCTCCAGCACGACGGTGAAGCCGACGCGGGCGCCGGTGAGGATCTGCGACAGGCCATAGCCGAAGGTCAGCGGCAGGACGCACATCACGACGTCGTCGGGTGTGTTTTCGAGGTAGCTGGAGATCGCCCAGCTCGTGTTGACGAAGTTGGCGTGGGTCAGCATCACGCCCTTGGGGCGGCCGGTGGTGCCGGAGGTGTACATGATCGCCGCCAGATCCTGGTCGATCAGGCCGGGGGCGGCGGGGACCCGGTGCGGGGCCGACAGCGCGTCGGCGTAGAGCAGCCCCTCCGTCTCCGGGGGAAGGGCGGCGCCCACCCACAGGACGGCCGGCGGGGTCGGCAGGTCGGACAGGGCGGGCAGGACCTGGCGGGCGAGCGCCGACGGAGCCAGCAGGGCGCGGACGCCGCAGTCCGCCAGCAGATAGCCCAGCTTGTCGGACTTGGTGGAGGGATTGACGGGGACGAAGACGGCGCCGGCCTTCAGCGCGCCGAACAGGCCGGCGACATACTCGATGGAGTTCTCCAGCATCACCGCGACGCGGTCGCCGCGTCCGATCCCCGCCGACTGGAGCGCGCAGGCGACGGCGTCGCTGTCACGGTCCAGCTCGGCGAAGGAGCGGCGGGCGTCGCCCGCGATCAGCGCGGTGTGCGCGGGGGTGCGGGCGGCGGTCTCGGTCAGGAACTGATGAAGCAGATGGGCCATGATCGTCCCCGTCAATCAACAGAGCCGGCGGGCCGAACCGGTTTCCGGTTCCGCGGCGCGTCCGGTGCCGCCGTCAGGCGGCGGTGCGCAGGGTCTGCTTGCGCTCGACGAAGGCGGTGATGCGGTTCACCGATTCCAGGTTGTCGGCGATCATGTCCTCGTCGTCGACGGCGATGCCGAAGCGTTCCTCCAGGAAGGCGACGACATGCATGATGCCGGTGGAGTCGATGATGCCGGATTCCAGCAGGGATTCGCCGTTGTCGAAGCCGGAGTCCTTGCCGAGCAGGAAGTTCTCCACGATGAAGGCGCGGATCTCCGGCAGGGCGGGAGCGTTCAGGGTCGTTTCGGTCAGGGTGGCGGTCCGCATGTCGCTGAAAACTCCTCGTAGGTTCGGGCGTGAAACGGTGGCTGGTCTCATCTGGCGGTTGAGCCTTCCCTGGCCCGGTCACCGCGTTTCGCATCCGCGTGATACAGTACTTTTATTGTGTCAAATTCCTGGTTTGGCGAGAGAGCAAAGGATAGGGGTGGGTCGAAGACTGTGGTTAGCCACTCTGTTCCGGGATGTAGAGCTTGAAACGGTCGGCATAGATCTTAGAACTCGAAGTGCTTGACTTCCGCATCGGCCTCCAGGCCGAGGGTAGGCGGTCATACGCCGGCCGGCTGATGGGCCGACGGGGTGGCGCTGTCCGGCTTCCAGCCGGCCGCCGGCTGCGCGGGGGTGGCCGGCGACTTCCATTTGCGCAGCCAGGCCGGAATTCCGGTGAGCTGGACGCTCAGCCACTCGACCGACGCGTCGTCGGAGAGCGGAAAGGCCTTCAGCCGCAGCGGATCGCTGCCGGCGCCGTTCCAGCCGGGATCGATGGTGCGGGCGGTGCGGTAGCCGGCCTTGTGGATCTCCTCCACCTCGCGCTCGCTGAAGTCGCCGTTGGGGAAGGCGAAATGGCGGCAGGGCAGGCCGACCGCCTCCTCCAGCTCCGTCCGGCACAGGCCGATCTCCTCGGCGCACAGCCGGTCGTCGCATTGCAGAAGGATCGGGTGGGTGCGGGTGTGGGCGCCGAAATCGGCGACGTCGGTCATGCGGGCGACCTCGTCCCAGCTCATCGCCTGGAGGTCGGCGCCGTCGCGGTCGGGGTCGTTGCCGGCCTCCGCCAGCAGGCGGCGTCGCTCGGCGTCGGGGACACGCTTCAGCGTCTCCACCCCGATGCGGTCGGCCGCCGCGGTCTTCCACCAGTAGGGCCGCGCGGTGCCGACGATCCGGCTGCACAGATAGACGGTCGGCCGCAGGTCGTATTCGCGGAACAGGGGGGCCAGCGCCGTGTTGTTCCGATGCCCGTCGTCGAAGGTCACCACCAGCGGGTAGGGCGGCAGTGCGTCCCAGCGCCCGGTTTCCATCGCCGTCGCGACGGCGTCCAGCGTGGTGAAGTTGTAGCGCTTCGCGTACCACTCCAGATGCTGGCGCATCACCTCGGGTTCGGGGTTGTGGTAGACCACGATGGTCACGCCCCGGCGCGCCATCAGGAAGCGCTGCAAGGCGCCAAATCCCGACCAGCGCACCATGGCGGCAATGGTTTGCTGCTTCATGGTGTCCGTTCCTTTTTCCGTGGCGCCGCTCAAGACATGGTCCGGGCGGCGCCGCTCAAGACATGACCGGCTCCGCGCACCCCTTTCCTTGCGGAGCGGGGCGCGCGGAGCCGGGGGCGTCATCCGGTGCGTTCTGCGGGCCCGCGGGCCGCCATGGGCCCGGCGGTGGGCGGAGTCTCGGTCTCGGTCCTCCAGGCCCGCGCGTTGCGCCGGTAGATGTCGAGAATCCGCTCGCGGTACACGGCGATGTCGAACTGCCGTTCCCAGCGCGAGCGGGCGCCGACGCTGAGGTTGCGGCGCAGGGTGGGGTCGTCGATGACGCGGGCCAGCGCGGCGGCGAGTGCGTCGGTGTCGCCGGGCGGCACCAGCAGGCCGGTCTCGCCGTCGGCGATGGCGTCGGGAACGCTGCCGACCGGGGTGGCGACGATGGTCAGCCCCTCGGCCATGGCCTCCAGCACCGACATCGGCAGCCCCTCGAACATCGAGGGCTGTACCAGCACCTGGGCGGCGGCCAGTTCGCGCCGGCAGCCCTGCTGGTCGAGCCAGCCGGTGAAGCGCACACGGTCGGCGATCCCCAGATCCTGGGCGAGCGCCCGGTAGGTGCAGAGGTCGCCGTCGCCGGCGATGGTCACATGCCACGGCTTGTCGCGGCAGGCGGGGGAGGCCAGCGCGTTCAGCAGCACGTCGATGCCCTTCAGCTTGATGAGCCGGCCGAGGAACAGCAGCCGCACCGGGCCGGCCTCCGCCCCGTCATCCTCCGCCGCGCGGCGCGGCGGCTGCGCCGGCCCCGGCACGGCGTTGTGCAGCAGCGTGGTGCGCCGCCGCGCGTCGGGGCCGAAGGCGTCGGCGACCCAGTCGCGCCAGAACTCGCCGAGCACGACGATCTCGCTGGTCATCGCCATCATGCGGCGGATCCCCCAGCGGATCAGCGGGTTGGCGTCCTTGTAATGCTTGGGGAAGCGGCCGCCGTGCAGATGCAGCACCACCGGCACGCCAAAGGCGCGGGCGAGCCCGATCAGGATGCCCTTGCGCAGCACGCTGCCGTATTCGGCCATGTGGATGTGGACGAGCTGCGCCTTGCCCGAGGCGAAACAGCCGGTCAGATGGGCCGTCGCGCGGGCGAAGTAGAAGGGCATCAGCCGGAATTTGCCGGGACCATAGCTGTCGACCACCTCGAACCGCACCTCCGGGCAGTTTTCCCGCAGATCGGTGGTGAAGTTGTCGACGACCCGTCCCATGCCGCCCTTTTCCTGAGTGCCGCCGGGGGAGACGATGTAGATCATGTCCGCTCCTGGTCCTTGTGCCCGCTCGCTGTTTCCCCCGACCCGAACGGTCGGTCTCCATCCGGAGGGGGAAGCGATCTGTATTGATCCCGGCGAAGTTCCAAAGAAGAGTCCGGCGCTATCCACTCCAAAGCAGGTATTTGAAAATACCGTCGAGAATAACGCGACAGCAACGGTCCGAGGGTGTTAGGCGCCTTTGCCGAGGCCATGTCCGACGGACCTGTTTTGGAGCAACCGGAAGAACATCTATGCCGGGGCGATTACCTCGTTCGGTCAGCGTCCGCCCATGCGGGGTACCGTCGCCTTGGGGGACGCGCTCGCCGCTTCGGCCAGCGGTTCCAGACGGGGGTCGAGCTCGGCTCCCGGCCGGTCCAGCTCCTGGTAGATGGCGAGCAGCGACTTGCCGTAGGCGTCGATCACGAACTGCTTCAGGAACAGCCGCCGTCCCTGCTCCGCCAGCTTGCGGTGCAGGGCCGGGTCGGCGGCCAGCCCGGCGATGGCGTCGGCCAGGGCCGCCGGGTCGTTCACCGGGATGATCCGGGCGGTCTCGCCGTCGGTCAGCACCTCGGGGATCGAGCCGACCGGGGTGGTGATGACCGGCAGTTGCGCCGACAGCGCCTCCAGGATGACCATCGGCAGCCCCTCGTGGGTCGAGGGCAGCAGCAGCAGGTCATGCGACTTGATGTGGGCGTGCGCGTCCTCGCGCGACACCCAGCCGAGGAAGCGGCATTCCTCGGCCACCCCCAGGGATTCGGCCATCCGGCGGTAGCCGTCGACGTCGCCGCCGCCGCCGATGGTGACGTGGAAGCGCAGGCCCCGCTCCTTCAGGCGCTGGCAGGCGCGCAGCAGCGTGCCGATGCCCTTGCGCTCCGACAGGTTGGCCAGCACCAGCAGCGACAGCTCCGCCCCCGGCGGCGGCGGATCGCGCGGGGCCAGGTCGGCGCCGATGTCGGGAACGGCGTTGTAGAGCACCCGGACCTTGTGCGGGTCGGTGCCGACCGACTGCACCAGATAGTCGCGCCAGTTGTCGCCCAGCACCACGGCGCGGCCGCAGCGGTTGAACAGCCAGCGGCTGATGGCGCGGGGGAAGGCGCCGCTCTCGAAATACTCGACGAAGGAGGCCCCGTGCAGATGGACCACGGTCGGGCAGGAGAACAGCCCGGCCACCGCCTGGATCGCCGCCTTGCGCAGGAAGCTGCCCTTCTCCGACACGTTGATGTGGACCACCGACACCCGGCGCCGGGCCAGGAACCAAGCCAGCCGGGCCATCGTGCCGGCGAGGAAGAAGGGGGACCACAGCACGCTGCCGGTGCCGCGCGTGTCGAGCACGATCGTGCTGGGCGCGCCGGGGCTGGCGGCGAACTGGTCGACGACGTAGCCGGTCATGCGGCCGATGCCGCCGCCGCCGTCGAGGGCTCCGGGGGTGGCGAAGACGATGGCCACCCGTTCCTTGGCGGAACGGGCCGCCGCCGGTTTGCTATGGCCCGGCTGGGTCTGGTCGGTGCGCGGGGCGCGGAATTTCTGCATGGAGTCCGGTCCTTCCGACGTCGTCATCAGGCCGCGCCGGGCGCGGAGAACAGGGCTTGGCGCAGACGCCGCCGGAGACCGACCGGCATCAACGAGTGCATGGTGAAGGTGGCGAGCGCCATCGGCGTCGGCCGCCCGTCGCGCAGCGCCGAGTTCAGGATCCGCCAGCGCACCCCGGCGGTCCGCGCCGCCTGCTCGCCGCCGGTGGCCTGCAACAGCAGGCTGGCGTAGGCGCGCGGCGACAGCCGTTCGCGCATCGATTCCGCCCATTCGATGGCGAGGTCGATGTTGCGGCAGGTCGACAGGGTGACGCGGTTGTTCTCGGTGTAGTGCACCGCCATCACCTGCGGGATGTGGACCAGCGCCACGCCGTCCAGCGTGCCGCAGGTGATCAGCCACTCCCAGTCGTCGAAGCGTGATTCCGGGATGGGAACCTGCTCCAGCAGGGCCTTGGGCGCCAGCAGCGTGGTGGTCGGCGCGAAGGTCTCGCCCTTGAACAGGCCCCGGCGGACGAAGAGATAGTCGCCGATGGAGTCGTTCACCGTCGCCAGCCGGCGCGGCCAGGCGAAGTTGCCGCGCGCCGTCACCACCTGGCAGCGGCAGCTGATGATCGGGTAGCGCACGCCGGGCGGACGGGCCGCCATCTGCAAGGCCACCTTCTCCGGCATCCAATGATCGTCGTCGTCGAGGAAGGCGATCCACTGGCCCTTGCCCCGGCGCACGCCGATGTTGCGGGCCTCGGCGGCGCCCTGGTTCTTCTCGAGCTCCAGGACGGTCAGGCGCGGGTCGGCCAGCGTCGCCAGATGCGCGGCGGTGGCCGGGTCGGGGCCGTCGATGACGACGATCACCTCCAGGGCCTTGTGGGTCTGCGCCAGTGCGCTCTGCACGGCCCGCATCACCATGTCGGGGCGGTTGCGGGTCGGTATGACGACGGTTACCAGCTCTTTCGAGGACTTCATGATTGTGCCTTCGGTCGAAGGGGAATGGGGAGTGGCCTCAAAATGGGCGGCCGGGTCCGGCATAGATCGGGGCGTTGGCGGCGTAGGCGGCCTGCTCGCGCGCCTGCCTCTGCGCGCGGGCGTGGTGCTGGGCTTGCAGGAAGCGCTGGCGGCGGCTGTGCTCCATCAGGCGGACGACGCCGATCACCAGGACGATCCAGTTCATGGAGTGGCGCTCCAGGAACACGCTTTCGGAGATCGAGATGGCGACCAGCGCGCAGCCCACCGCGAAGGCCCAGGCCGGCTCGGCCCGGCTGGCGCCGTAGCGGGCGGCGAAAAAGCCCTGGAACAGCAGGCGGCCCATGATGACGATCAGGATGATGACGCCGGGAACGCCGAGGTCGAGCGTCGCCTCCAGCCAGCCGTTGTGGGCGGAGTTGATGCCCCAGCTCTCGACGAAGGCGCTTCCCGGCCCGTAGGCGCCGTACCAGTAGGCGGCGTAGCCGTAGCCGAGCAGCGAGCGGTCGGAGATCGAGCCCAGCACATGCTCCCACAGCACGGTGCGGCCGGTCAGGGTGGGATCGCGGCCCAGAGCGTAGAGCGCGTCGTGCCAGAAGGAGGCGGTGGCGGTGCCGGCGAGGATGAGCGCGACCAGCATCAGCGCCATGGTCGGCGCGAAGCTGCGGATGTTGCCGCGCACCAGCCCGGTGGCGAGCAGGGCGGCGGCCACCAGCACCGAGGTGACGAGGCCGGTGCCCGAGCGCGACATGACGATCAGCAGCAGCGCCAGCGCCAGCAGCGAGCGCGTCACCCAGCGCTTGGCCTCGCGCTGCCAGTCGAGCCAGAGCAGGCACAGAACCAGCCAGACCATCATGCGGCCGGTCACGTTCTTCTGGAAGAAGATGCCCTTCCAGGCGCCGACATGCTGGGCGCTGTCCAGCCCGACCGCCGGCATGGCGACGACCGAGGCGAAGGAGAGGAACATCAGCGCCGACAGGCCGGTCGCCAGCAGGCGCATGATCTCCGGGAAGGTGAAGCGGAGCGCCATGTAGATCCCGAACACCGTGGTGAACAGGAAGGCGAGCGAGCGCCGCAGCGTGACGTCCGGGTAGAGCGACCACAGCGCCGACACGAAGGCCAGCACCAGCAGCACCGTCACCGCCGGGCTGGCGGTGGGGATGCGGAAGGCCAGGCTGGGGCGCAGCGCGATCAGCAGCAGGATCAGCACGTAGATGCCGGCGAAGAACATCATGGCGCCCGACGATTCCTGATCGGCGGCGACGACGCTGCCGCCGGTCAGCAGAACCGGGAGCACCGTGCCGCCGAAGGCCATGATGCACACCACGGTGATGCTCTTTTCCAGAAATTCGAGGATTCTCATGAGCTGCCGTTCCGCTTTTGGCTGTGCAACAAGAAGATGCCCACCGATGCCGCGCCCGCGTAGACAGGCGGAGGCGTTAGACCGAAGGAGGCTTTCCCCGTCCGGGGTACCCGCAACCGCCGTGTCCCCTCCTTTTCCCGCGCTCCGATTGGCGGTCCGTGAGGCTGTTCCCCCCAAAACGCCTCGAGGCCCTTCGCGCCGGGGGAAGCGCGAAGGGCCTCGAGGCGGGGTGGGGCGGCCTTACGACCCGTCGCCCTTCAGAACCATCACCGCCGTCTTGCACAGGATGAAGAAGTCGAAGAGCAGGCCGCAGTTGCGGACGTAGAAGACGTCCATCGACACGCGTTCCTGGAAGGTGGTGCGGTGGCGGCCCGACACCTGCCAGTAGCCGGTCAGTCCGGGGCGGACGGTGCCGATCACCTCGGCCGAGGCGCCGACCTCCGGCAGTTCCTTCGGCATGTAGGCGCGCGGACCGATCAGGCTCATGTCGCCCATCAGGATGTTCCACAGCTGCGGCAGCTCGTCGAGCGAGGTCTTGCGCAGGAAACGGCCCAGCGGGGTGATGCGCGGATCGACCGTCAGCTTGTGGTAGGTCATGTACTCTTCGCGGGCGACCGGATCGTTTTCCAGAAGCTGCTGGAGATGCTCCTCGGCGTTGATGTGCATCGAGCGGAACTTCAGCAGGTCGAAGGTCTGCTTGCCGCCGGCCCAGCGCTTCTGCCGGAACATCACCGGGCCGGGGCTGTCGAGCTTGATCGCCACGGCGAGGCCGAGCATCAGCGGGGCGACCAGGACCAGCAGGATGCTGGACAGCACGATGTCCATGGCGCGGCGGATGCGCAGGTAGCCGGTCGGCGGGCGGACGCTGACGCGCAGGGCCAGCGAGCCGTGCAGGTTGTGGTAGGTGGCGTCGACGGCACTGACGTTGCCCTCGCCCAGCACGCAGTAGACCTGCTTGAAGGGCAGCTTGCGGACCAGTTCGGTCACTTCGCAGCCGTGGCGGCCCATGTCGGCGACGATGGCGGCGTGGGCCTGGCTGGCCATGGCCGGAGACTTCGCCAGCAGGTCGACCGGGCCGATCACCGGCAGGCCGGAGACGCGGGTCTGCCAGAGGGAGTCGTCGTTGTCGACGAAGCCGACCGGGCGCATGCCGAGCCAGGGCAGGCGCTGGAGCTTCTCGGCGATGGCGGCGCCCTGGGCGCCGGCGCCGACGATGACGACCGGGGTCCGCCAGTCGAGCGCGCTCGCCAGCAGCCCCTGGATGAGCAGGAGGTCGGCGACGTAGGTGGTGGCGAAGCCGAGCAGCGCGATCGACAGCGCCTCGACGAAGAAGGAGCGGAAGCCGTCCATCACGATGAAGGGAACCGCCAGCACGGCGCAGCACAGGAAGGCCGCCTGGAAGGTGCGGCGGGTCCGTTCCATGTAGTCGAAGCGGCCCAGCGTGTAGATCCCGAAGACCGACTTGACCAGCGGCACCAGCATCAGGCCGGTGACCAGGGAACGCTGCCAGGCTTCCGCCTCGACGGGTGCCGTGTCGGGCGCGAAGAAGTGGTTCAGCGCCCATCCGACCAGAGCGAGCACGAAACCGTCGGATAGGGCCAGCAGAAGTCCGGGGGCCAGCGGCGGAATGGCCGCCTTCTTGGCCGGGGTCAGATCGATGACCACTTCGGGGTCCAATTTGCTCATCGCAGGTCCCGTGAGTTTGAAGGGAATGCCAGCCAGCCCGCACGCCCGCCGTGCGGGTGGTCGCTCGTCATCAGCCTTTCGACCGGCCTCAACATTCTCCCGCCGCAAAGCGCCCATCACGAAATTCGCCGTCGGCGTATTTATGAGAACTGCGCTCTTTATGCGACGTGGAAGCAGGGCCGCGTCTTGTTGAAGTACGAATTAGGATGAGAAACGCCGTTCAGCAACAGATCATAGGGGTTTTGCTTCCGCGTCGGCGATAACCCCAGGGCTTCGAACGGTGCGGACCATGAAATATTAAAGACGATGCTTTGGTGGTGCCGCCTCCAGAGGGGATAGCGCAACGGGTGGGCGGACCGGGCCTGTCCACCCCGGTCGGCACCTTCCGCTATCCGCGAATTGTGGGTAGAGGGGTGCCGGCGCTCATCCTTTCGGTCGGGCTTTCAGGTCCGTCCCGACGGGCGCCGCCGGACGGCCCGCCGAAGAGGTGGGGGCGGGCGGCTCCGAACGGGGTTCGCCAGCAATTCCGGACAAGGCGCCGGCGCGAACGCCCCCTTGCGAGTTTCGGTTGCGCGGCGGCAGAGTCGGCCAGGACGGAATGTGTACTCGCAAGGGGGTGCCCCCGCGCGCCCCCTCGCCCGGAGCGGGAGAGAATAGCCCCGAAGAGTGCTCCGACCGGCTTCAAGGCCGAATTGACGGTGCTCCGACCACTCCCAATGATTGGGGCCACTCTTCTTGTGCGGCCGCGAGAGCACGGCCGCGCTCAGGCGTTGGTGCGGGGAGACGCATGGCTTCGGAAGCTGGAAACATCATCAGGCATGGCTGGCTGTTCATGGTGGCCAACGTGGTCAACCGGGCGGCCGGCCTGCTCTTGCTGCCTCTCTACACCAAACTGCTGGCGCCGCCCGAGTTCGGCGTCTACGCGCTGGTCGTCGTGGTCAGCGACCTGCTGGCGGTCATGCTGATGATCGGCATGAGCAACGCCTTCACCGCGGTCTATTTCGAGCATGAGGAGGGCCGCGACCGGCAGCGCGTGGTGTCGACCTGCCTGATCGCCCTGTTCGCCGTGTCGGTGTCGATGCTGGGGCTGGCCTATCCGGCCGGGCTGGCGGGAAGCTGGGCGATGTTCGGATCGGGCGAGCACGCGCCGGTGATGGCGCTGGCGCTGGCCGGCGTGGCGCTGACCACGCTGTTCGAGCTGGCGCTCGCCTATTACCGGGTGCGCAAGCGGTCGGGCCTGTGCCTGCTGGTGTCGGTGGCCAAGGTGGTGGCGCTGCTCGGCTTCAACCTGCTGTTCCTCTGGGGCATGGGGCTGGGCGTCGAGGGCATCTTCCTGGCCAACGGCGGATCCTTCGCGGTGCTCGGGCTCGGGCTGATGGTGGTGATCCTGCGCGAGAACGGCGCCGGCTTCTCCTGGCCGGTGCTGAAGCGGGTGGCGACGCTCGGGCTGCCCTACATGCCGCAGTCGCTGCTCGACATCGCCAACAACTTCGTGGCGCGCTGGTTGCTGAACATCCTGCTCTCCACCGCCGCCGTCGGCATCTTCGCCTTCGGCATGCGGCTGGCGCAGATCCTCTACATGTTCCTGACCGCGTCCTTCCTGCAAATCTGGTCGGTCAGCCGGCTGGAGGCCGGGCGGGAGAGCGACGGCACCCAGGCCGATTTCGTCTTCCACCTGTTCGTGACGCTGCTGACCGCCGCCGCTCTGGGGATGGCGCTGACCGCGCCGGAAATCCTCTGGCTGATCGCGTCGGACGCCTACGCGCCGGTGCTGCCCTGCATGCCGCTGCTGGTGCTGGCCTTCGTGCTGCACGGCGTCCGCATGAACCCGGAGGTCGCCATCCTGAAGGCGCGGCGGGTCGGGGTGCTGCCCTGGATCTCGGCGGCCAGCCTCGCGGTCGGCACGGCGCTGGCGGTGGCGCTGGTGTGGCGCTGGGGCGTGTTCGGCGCGGCGCTCGCCAATCTCGGGCGCGAGGTCTTCCAGCTCGTGCTGACCGAGGCGGTGCGCCGCCGGATTGCCGAGGGCGACGTGCCGCTGAACGCGGCGCGCATCGGCTGGATCCTGGCTCCGGCCGCCGTCGCCTACGCCGCCGGGGCCTATCTGTTCGGCGACGCGGTCGATCCGACCTTCACGGCGGAGAAGGTTCTGCTGACCCTGGCCTTCCTGGGGGTGGTTCTGTTCGGTCCCGGCATCGGGTCGGCGGGACGCGCGGTGCTGGTCAAGATGCTGCCGCGCCTGCCGCGTCGGGCGCCCTCGACCCCCTGACGGTGACGGGGAGCGGACAAGGAAAGGGCCGGCAGCGTGCGCTGCCGGCCCTTTCCTTTAGACCTTCGATCCGAGCGGACGATCAGGCCGCGTGCTGCAACAGGTCCTGGTGCAGCGAGTCGTAGTAGCTCACGATCGCCTCGGCCGCCACGAGGTCGGCATGGGTGACGTGGGCCAGATCGATGCCGGCGGTGGTCAGAACCGTGTCGATGTTCGGCGGGGTGGCCAACGCATTGTACACGTTCGTCGCGGCGGCGGCTTCGGCGGCCGGAGCGGCAGCGGCGGCAGCCTTGGCGGCGGCGTCGATGATGGTGCCGACACCGGTGCCGTCGGCGATCGTCGCCTGGGTCGAGTTCGACAGCTTCAGGCTGAAGGTCTCGTTGCCCTCGGTGACGCTGTCGCTCAGCACCTTGACCGTGACGGTCTTGCTGATCTCGCCGGCGGCGAAGGTCAGCTTGCCGCTGGTCGCGGTGTAGTCCGAGCCGGCCTTGGCCGTGCCGTCCACCGTGGCGTAGTCAACGGTCACCGCCTGGGTGGCGGCCGAGGACAGCTTCACGGTGAAGACCGCGTCGGTCGTGGTGGTGGTCGAACCGCCGGTCGAGCCGCTGAACAGGCCGGGCTTGATGGCGTTGTACTTGTTGTAGTCCACCTGCCAGCTGTCGGTCATGATGCCGCCGGTGTCGCCCGAACCCGGGCTCCAGGCCCAGTAGGTCCAGCTCGCACCCTGGTCGCCCTTGGCGAGGTCGATGGTGCCGTTGCCGTCCCAGTCGCCGTTCATGTACTGGATCAGCTTGGGCATCCAGACCTTGTCGATGGCGGTCTCCATGCGGCTGCCGAACTCGCCGATCAGGACCGGGTACTGGTCGTTCTTGATGAGGTTGCCCCACATCTGGTCCCACTTCGCCGGCATGTTGTTCGGGAAGTCGGACGCCTTGAACCAGTCCATCATGTGCAGCGACGGACCGTAGTCGTGCACCGAGTAGACGAGCTTGTTGTCGACGTTGAAGTTGACGTCGTAGTTCTTCTGGCCGAGCAGGTTGCCGCCCCACCAGTACCAGTTGTTGTTGACGATCTCGACGCCCTCGACGATCATCAGCCAGTCCTTGTTCACGGACTGGATGGCGTTGCCGATCCGCTCGGCGGCGCGCGCCCAGTCGGTGGACATGTTGCCGTCACCCCAGGTGGCGGCGCCGTGCGGCTCGTTGTGCAGATCGGCGGCGATGACCGCGTCGTTGCCGGCGTAGCGCTGGGCCAGCATCTTCCAGTTCTCGATCATCTTCGATTCCGGATACTGGCTGGTGTACCAGAGGCCGTTCTCGTTCGCCGACGCGCCGTCGCCGGAGCGGTGGTGGTCGAGGATGATCTTCATGCCCGTCTTCTGGGCGTAGTCGATGATCTTGTCGAAGACCTGGAGCGAGGTCAGGCCCTTCAGATCCGGGTTCTTCGAATAGTCGATTCCGGTCGGCATGCGGCCGTTGTCGAGCATGGCGTCGGAGAAGGGCAGGCGGATGACGTTGAAGCCAAGTTCCTGCATCTTGTTCATGTGGTTCTGGTAGCTGTCCATCCACAGCCCCTGCGGCGCGAAGGCGTAGCCCTCGGCACCGAACCAGTTGACGCCCGTCAGCTTGACGCTGTTGCCGGCGCTGTCGACGATCTGCCCGCCATCGGTGTGCAGGAAGCCCGGCGCGATGCCCTTGGAGCCCGTGCTGGTGCCGGCGGTCGGCTCGGTCACCGTCACGTCGTTGACCGACAGGCTCGGCTGCGTCGGGTTCGTGGGATTGGTCGGGTTCGTCGGGTTGGTCGGCGTCGTCGTGCCGCCGTTGGCGAAGAACGACTTGTCGGCGTTCACGACCAGCGTGCCGTTCCACCACATGTCCTTCTGACCGGCGGCGACGTCCTTGCCGTCGAGCGCGCCCTTGTCATAGGTGACGATGCTGTCGGTGGGGGCGACGGCCTTGCCGCCGATGGTGATCTTGTTGACGGTCAGGTTGCGGTCCTGGCCGTTGATGTAGGCGTCGTTGTCGTACTGGATCTGGACCTTGTGGGCCTGATCGGCGGTGACGTTCGCGTTGAAGGTGTAGTCCTTCGCGCCGGTCGTGGCGGTCGCCTCACCGATCACCTTGCCGTCGACCATCACCTTGAAGTGGGCGTTCACGCCGCCGGCGGGCGTGCCCTGGGCGTTGACGATGATCGGCGTCGTGCCGGTGGTGGGGTTGGTCGGGTTGGTGGGGTTGGTCGGCGTCGTCGGGGTGGTCGAGCCGGGGAAGAAATCCTTGGCCATGTTGAAGTTCAGCGACCCGTTCCACCACATGCCCTCCTGGCCGGCCAGGGTGCCCTGGCCATCGGCGGCGTAGGAGACGGCCGAGTTGGTGGAGGCAAGGGTCTTGCCGTTCACTTCGATCGACTTGACGATGAGATCGCGGTACATGCCGGCCTTGTCCGTGGACAGCCAGTCGTTGTCATACACGATCTGAATCTTGTGCGCGGCGTCGGGCGCAACCTTGGTGGTGAAGCTGTATCGGCCGGCGTTGGTGGAATTGACCGTCGCCTGGCCAACGGTCACGCCGTCGACGAGGAACTTGAAATGCGGCCAGACCCCTCCGGCAGCCAGACCCGAAGCGTTGACGACGAAGGTCGTATCGACGGGGTTCGTTGCCATTGGAAGTAACCTCTTTTCCGTGTTTCGCTGGAGCCCAGATTGGACGGAAAAGGTTAACGAGGTATTTCGCATTTTAGGGAAATGCGGCCCGAATGCCACGCAGGGCTGTGAAAAGAAAGAGACGCGAAAATACCCCTTTTGTGATGCGCAAGCGCAACAAAGGGGTATGTGCGTCTCTAAATAGATGAATTCAAACAATATTTTTCCGAGTCGCCTTGCCTCAATCGGGCTTGCGAGCAACCATGAACACCTCGGGACGGAACAGATAGAGCTGACCAACCCTTCCGAGCTTGCGCTTTAGGGTTAACGGCAAGCGTCCCAAAAATGCCTCCGCCCCCCGCACATAGGCGAGATAGCCGCGTCCGGCGAAGTGGAGGTTCCAGCGCCGCCGCAACGCCATCGGCGCGACATAGACCGCCTCGATCCGGTCGAAGCCGGCTCGGGCCAGCAGATCCGCCGTCTCCGCCCAGGTGTATTCGCGCAGATGCATGCAAATCGGCTCGTCCAAGCCGAACACCTCCGACAGATCCATCGGGCCCGCGAACTTGTGCGGCATGTTCAGGACGTAGCGGCCGCCCGGCTTCAGGATGGCGAGGACGTTCTCCATGTGGAGGGAGACGTCCTCGGGATGGAAATGCTCGATGACGTGGGTCGAGATCACCGAATCGTAGCGGTTGGCCGGCTCGAAGCGGGCGAGGTTGACGCCGTCGCAGCAGCGCCATGTGATGTTGGGATCCTCCTCGATCCAGCGCTCGCCGCGCTCCCGCGTCACCTCGGTGGCGACGCAGCGGTAGCCGTGGCGGGCGAGGTAGCGCAGCAGCCGCGCCTTGCCCGACCCGACCTCGTAGACATCCTGCGGCCCGCCGAGCAGGGTGAGGAAATGGCGGAAGTCGAGATCGTCGTCACGGGTGGCCGCGTCGTCCTCGGCCTCGTTCAGCCAGGGGCAGCCGGAGTAGAGCGTCGTGTAGGCGCGCTCGAAGGTGTCCCAGCGGTTCTCCCGGCTGGAATCGAGCAGCTCGCGGGCGAGCTGGCGCTCCAGGTCCCAATGCTGCCGCACCATCGCCTCGCTCAACGGATAGGACGGGGCCAGATGGAACTTCCGCTTGTAACGGGTGATCAGGTCTTGAGCATCCAGGGGGGTGGTTGGCTGATCCAAGATCGACCTCGTTCGGTGAACCGCGACACCACCGGGATGTGGGGTCGCGGCCGCCGGACTGCCCTGGTGCGGACGGGCGGTGGCGCGGCGCGATCGGGCGGGCTAGCGCCTCGGATGGCGTTACCCCGTACGACGCTCAACCGGCACGGGTCTTGCCGCGCAGCGCCTGGACCGCCGCCTCGTACATGGGAAGCGGGCGGGAGTGGCGGTCGTAGGGCGAGGGTTGCGGATCCATGCCGGCGTTCTCGCGCGCGATGAAGTTCAGGTCGGAGCGCAGGTGCCACCAGACCAGTTCCTCCAGCCGGGAATTGGCGGCCACGTCGCTCAGATACTGGCCGGCGAGCAGGGCCAGCGTGCGGTCCTTCTCCGCCCGCGACCAGGAACGCGGCAGGCGTGTCTCGTCGACGTCCATCTCGGTGATGTGGACGGCCAGCCCCAGCCGGTCGACCGCGCGCAGGAAGCGGCGCATGCCCTCGCGGTCGTAGGGCTTGCCGGCGATCAGATGGCTTTGCAGCCCGATGCCGTCGAGCGGCACGCCGCGCTTGACCGCGCCGGTCAGCCAGTCGAGCAGATAGGCGCGCTTGCGCTGCTGCCAGCCCTCGTTCAGCTCGATGCCGAACTCGTTGATCACCAGCTTGGCGTTGGGGAAGGCGGCGCGGGCCTGGTGGAAGAAGGGGTCGAGCCATTCCGGCCCGGCCTCGGCCCCGCCGGCGGCGACCCACCACATGCCGCGCCGGAAGCCGAAGCGGTCCTGCTCCTGCGGGTGGCTGTCGGCGGTCTCCCAGAAGAAGACCTCGTTGGCGACGTCGATCCGGTAGAAATTGTCGCCGTAGCGGGCCTTGACGCGGGCGACCGTGTCGGCGAAGCGCGTCTGCACCGTGTCGGGGCCGAGCGTGCCGTCGGGCGAGAAATAGGCGTTCTCGGCGATGCCCAGCTCGGGCTGCCGCTCGACCGGCAGCTTCATGTAGGGCGGCATGCCCATGTGCTGCCAGATGATCGTGTGCCAGTTGGGCATGGCGCCGATGCCGCGCGCCAGCTCGACGCTGGCGTCCATCCGGCGCCAGTCGAAATACCCCTCCTCGGGTTGGAAGACCGCCCATTTCCCGCCATTCTCCGGCGTGACGACGTCGCATTCGCGGGCCATCAGACGGTCGAGAGCCGGATCCTCGGGATCGATGAAATGGTCGCGCGCGGCGCCGTGGCGGATCTTCGCGGCGCGGCAGACGTCGCGCAGCGTCACCGCCGGCTCGTCCGGCCGGTCCGGGTGGGAGGCGGCGGCGATGGCGGCGGTCGGGTCGGTGGCGGCGCGGCAGCTCGCCAGGACGGCGGCGCAGGCCGCCACGCGCAGGACGTCGCGACGGCGGGGGGATGGAAGCGTGAGCTTGGTCATAAGGGCCAGTCCACGTGCTGTTTTCGACGGAAGGAATGAAAAAACTCCCTCTCCCGGTCAGGGGAGAGGGAGTGCCGAAGGCTTGGTCCGCAGGCCTTACGGGGCGGCCCGCAGGCTGCTGTCGCCGTAGTATTTCCGGGTCGCCATGTAGCTGTTGTACGGCCCTTCATACCCGCGCGAGGCGGCCTTCTTCAGGTTCACGTCGGTCATCACCGCGACGAACTTCTCGTGGTCGATCGGGCCGAGGTCGGCGACCGCCTGGAGGTCGCTGGCCGTGGTGTGGCCCCAGCGGCTGACGAACAGCACCTTGGAGGCGGCGCCGCAGACGATGCGGGCGTCCGACACGGCCAGCGCCGGGGCGGTGTCGAACACCACCAGGTCGAAGTGCGGCGACAGGCCGGCCATCAGGTGGACGAGGCCGTCGACGTTGAAGCGGTCGAGCGTCTCCGGCATCAGGCGGCCGGCCGGGACCATGGCGAAGGGCACGTCGTCGCTGCTGTGGACGATCTCGTCGAGCGTGGCGGTGCCGGCGATCCAGTCCGACAGGCCCTTCTTGGCCGACAGGTTGAACAGGCCGTCGATGCGCGAGCGGCGGAAGTCGGTGTCCACGACCACCACGCGGCGGCCGGCCTGGGCGGCGACCTGGGCGACGGCGAGGCTCATCGAGGTCTTGCCGTCCTGCGGGCGGGCCGAGGTGACGGCGATCGAGCCGACCGGACCCAGATCCGACAGGTGGTTGCGGAACAGGGCGCGCAGGGATTCGCTGAACAGCGAGAAGGGGTGGTTCTGGAAGATCTGGTAGAGCCGGCCGCGGGCGCCGCGGGTCGAGTGGTGCGGGACGATGTGGACGTTGCCGACACCGAGGATGCGGCGGACGGTCTCCGGCGTGCGGATGCGGCGCTGGAGCAGCTCGATGCCGAAGACGGTGAAGATGGCGATGAAGACCGAGGCGGCGAAACCGGCGATCAGCAGAAGGACGCGGAAGGGACCCGACGGCTCATGCGGGACCTGCGGCGCCGAGACCAGCTTGACGGCGGTCGGGAAGGCGCGGTTGTCCTGCTGGGCCGAAACCTCCTCCAGGCGGGCCATCAGGCTGTCGAGCAGGGTGCGCTTGGCGGTGGCTTCGGACTCCAGGGTGCGCAGCGGCACGGCCTCTTCCGCCATCGTCTGGTAGCCGGACTCGAGCTTGGCGATCATCGCCTTCAGGGCGTTTTCCTGCTCGATGGCGACGTTGGCCGCCTCGCGGACGCCGGTGATCTCGCGGCGCATTTCCGTCTGCATCGAGGAGTTGGCCTCGGACAGGCGGGCCTGGAGCTCCAGGATGCGCGGGTGCTTCGGACCATACTGGCGGGAGAGCTGCGCCATTTCCGTGGAGATGGCGGCGACGGTGGCGCGGAGCTGGGCGACGACCGGCGAGGCGATGCTGGCGCCGTTGCCGCCGCGACGCTCCAGCGTCTCGGCCTGGGCGACGGCGCGGGCGCGCAGGGCCGAGGCTTCGGCCAGGCGCAGGCGGGCCTGCTCAAGCTCGCCGGTGGCCATCAGGCCGTTGCCGCCCTTGACCAGCCCGGCCTTGAAGCGGATGGATTCGACGCGCTGGTCGGCCTCGGCGACCTCCTTGCGCAGGGTGTCGATGCGGTCCTGCAACCAGGCCACGGCGCTGGTCGACAGGTCGCGGTCCATCTGCTGGCGGGTTTCCATGTAGCGGCGGACGATGGTGTCGACGACGTCCTGCGCCAGCTCCGGGTTCTTGGCGGTGTAGCGCACCTGGATGACGCGCGAGCGGCCGACGATGGCGACGTCCAGCTTGCGGCGCAGGCGGTCGAGGATCCCGTCGATGCCGGCCGAGGCGTGGGCCTCGCGGGCCAGCGTGTCCTTGGTCATGCCGTCGCCGTGGGCGAGGATGGCGGTGACCGGGCCGGGCAGCTCCTCACCCCAGACGATGTGGGCCTTGTCGCGGAGGAAGGCGGTGGCCCGCTCCACGAAGGGCTTGGTCTCGTCGGCCTGGACCGGCGGGTTGAATTCCGGGTTGGTGGCGAGCTTCAGGTCCTCCACCGCGCGGGACAGCACGGCGGTGGATTTCAGGATCTCGATCTCGGAGAGGATGGCGGCGTCCTCGGCCGGGATGGAGCCCAGCGCCTGATCCTCCGCCCGCACCACGCGGACCTGCCGGTTGTCGACCAGCAGCAGGGCTTCCGACGTGTACTGGTCCTTCAGCAGCGAGACGCCGAAGGCGGTGAGCGCCGTCAGCAGCACGACGATGACGGCGATCAGCATCTTGTGGGCGCCGAGCACGCGCAGGATGAAACGGAAGTCGGGGCCCATGGCGGGGGCCTGTCCCTCGAACTCGTTGCGCGGCATGTGATGGCCGACGCTGGTGGGCCAAGCCGGAGCCGGCGGGCCGCCGCGATTGATCTGGGGAAGGTTTTCCACGTCTCAAAGCTCCTTGTGCATGGGCGTGCGGGGCGCGGCCGAGGCGGACCCGGTGGACTGGATGGGGGCGGGACGAAGGGGCGTGGACCGCAGCGAGGCGGCACGGCGGAGAAGCAGGACGGTGCGGGCGAAGCCGAACGCACCGACGCAGTAGCGGTTGAACAGGCGCTTCGGTTCCTGCGCCAGCCGGAAGGCCCATTCCAGGCCGGAGCGCTGGACGGCCTCCGGCGCGCGCTTGAAGCGGCCGGCCAGGAAATCGACGATGGCCCCGCCGTTGACGATCAGGACCGGATAATCGAGCGAGCGCTTGAGCAGCGCGGCCACCTCCTCCTGCCGCGGCATCCCCATGGCGAGCAGGATCACGTCGGGCCGCGAGGCGCGGGCCTGGGCGACGTAATGCTCCACCGGATGGAAGCCGTGCTGGAGGTCGGCGTACTGGTGGGGCGTGTTCGTCTCCAGCACGGCGCGGGCGCGCTCCAGCCAGGGGGTGGCGGTGCCGTAGACGGCGACCTTGCGGGCCGGCAGCGTGCGGAGCAGCAGCGGAATGAAGTCGGTGCCGTTCATGTTCAGGCCGGGCTGCAAGCCCAGGAAGGGCAGCACGGACTGGAGGCCGACCCCGTCGCGCAGCAGGATGTCGGACGCCCGGAAGGCGGCCAGCGCCTGATCGGACGCCATGCAGACGTTCACGCCATGGGCGTTCAGGAAGGACAGGATGGTCGGCCGTTCCACCGCGCCCAGGGACGCCAGCAGAGCGCGGCGTTCGGCGTCGTTGGACACGCACCGCATTCGCTCGACGAGTTCCAGGACGTCACGAGGGCTCGGCATGCGCATCTCCTGAGGAAAGAGGGGCGGGAGCGGGGACGGACCGCTCCGGCCGGTCGATGATGCTGGGGCGGGTGGGCGACTACTCCGTTGGAGCGCCGCCCGGGAACCGCTCGTGGCTCTATGTGGCCGGTCCTGCCCCCTTTTCGCACGGGCGAGATTGGTGAAGCCGGGGCGGATTCGAATTAGCCCGGCCTCGCCGTCCGGGGTGGAATCGGCTTGCCGGGGCAAGCGGTTCAGCCCATATAGGGAACCCGGTCCGACGCGGGCGCACGGGTGTGCCGCGCCGGCGCGTCTCCACGCGCGCGCCTTGAGCCTTTTCAGGGACCGGCCGCTCAAGAAAAAAGACACTGGATTCATGACCGACGACCGCTCCGCCCCCGAGACGGGCAAGACCCCCGGCACCGCCGACGAATACGACCGCCGCGAGGCCCTGCGCGCCATCGCCGCCGTCGTGCGCGGCGACGGCATCGAGGTGGACGCGGACAGCACGCCGGCCCGCTGGAGCATCGCGGTCGTCCACCCGGTCGCCATCCCCGGAACCGACCGCAGCCTGAAGCTGCGCTTCAAGATCGCGCTGGGCCCGCTGCCGGACATCGAGGCCGAGCTGTGGGGCCTGCTGACGGCGGAGGAGGAGTTCGGGCGTCCCCAGGCCAAGACGCTGGGCAAGAAGGTCAAGGCCGCCTGCCTGTCCTCCTCGGCCATCGAGAAGGCCAAGGGTCGGGTCGATTCCTGGTTCCAGTCGATGCAGCAGCGCGCCGCCGGCTTCGGCGACGCGTGGCGGCCCAAGGGCTTCGCGGAGGAGCTGGGGCGCGTCATCGGCTTCGGCGGCCGCATTCCCCGCTTGCAGACCCTGCTCGACGCGCTGGAGGAGGCTTTCTCCACCGCCGCCTCGCGCGCCGGCCTGAAGGTGCGGCGCGAGCGGCTGGAGAACGCGTCCGGCATGGGCGTCTATCTCGACAGCTTCACCACCGCCCGCGCGATGATCCGCAAGCTGCGCCTCTTCGTCGGCCCGACCAACTCCGGCAAGACCCACGCGGCGATGGACCGGCTGGCCGAGGCGGAGAGCGGCTGCTATCTGGCGCCGCTGCGCCTGCTGGCGCTGGAGGGGCAGGAGGCGCTGGAGACGCGCGGCCGTCCGTGCAGCCTCGTCACCGGCGAGGAGCGCGACGTGCGGCCGGGAGCCTCCTTCACCTCCTCCACCATCGAGATGGTGAACACGTCCAAGATCTGGGGCGCCTGCGTCATCGACGAGATCCAGATGATCGGCGACGCCGACCGCGGCTGGGCCTGGACCCAGGCGGTGGCCGGCGTGGCGGCGCCCGAGATCCTGATGACCGGCTCGGCCGACGCCATCCCCTACGTCAAGCGGCTGGCCGACGCGATGGGCGAGGAGCTGGAGGTCGTCGAGTTCACCCGCAAGTCGCCGCTGCGCGTGCAGGAGGAGAAGGTCTCGCTGGAGAATGTCCGCCGCAGCGACGCGGTGATCGCCTTCTCGCGCAAGGACGTGATGGCGCTGCGCCATGATCTGCTCGGGCGTGGCCACACGGTGGCGGTGATCTACGGCGCCTTGTCGCCGGAGGTCCGGCGGGCCGAGGCGCGGCGCTTCCGTGACGGCTCGGCCGACGTGCTGGTGGCGACCGACGCCATCGGCATGGGGCTGAACCTGCCGGTCGCCCGTGTCGTGCTCTCCACCACCCGCAAATACGACGGGCGCGAGGAGCGCGACCTGAACCATTCGGAGATCCGCCAGATCGGCGGGCGCGCTGGCCGCTTCGGCATGCAGGAGGACGGGCGGGTCGCCGTGCTGGAGGGCGAGAACATCAACCCGGTGCGCCGGGCGCTGACCTCGCCGCCGGTCCCGCCGGAGGATCCGCGTTCGTGGATCTCGCCCAACCTCAGCCATGTCGAGGCCATCGCCCGCGAGCTGGACACCGACAGCCTCGCCAAGGTGCTGCGCACGGCCGGGCAGGAGCTGCTGCGCGCCAACCAGACCTTCCGCATGACCGACCTGGAGCAGCGCATCCAGGCGGCGGCGGCCGTCGACCGGGCCAAGCTGCCGCTGGCGGTGCGCGACATCCTGGCCCGTTGCCCGATCGACACGCGCGACCAGAACAACCTGCGCCTGCTCGGCAACTGGGCGATGAACCAGGGCAAGGGGATCCCCAACGGCGCTCCCGACGCCGCCGAGCGCTTCCGCCACAATGTCGGCACCGACGTGGAGCTGGAGAAGGCCGAGCGCGCGGTGAAGGAGCTGACCGCCTACGCGTGGCTCGCCTACCGTTTTCCGGAGGCCTATCCCGAGATGGATCTGTGCCAGGAGCGCCGGGCGCACCTGAACGCCTTCATCGAGCGGACGCTGGCCGAACGCTCGCTGGCGCGGGCCTGCCCGGTCTGCGGCACGCGGCTGAAGGCCAACCACCGCTTCCGCGTCTGCGACAGCTGCTATGGCAACCGGCTGGAGGAGCGGCGCGGTGGCGGC
This sequence comes from Azospirillum agricola, assembly GCF_017876095.1. Taxonomy (GTDB): domain Bacteria; phylum Pseudomonadota; class Alphaproteobacteria; order Azospirillales; family Azospirillaceae; genus Azospirillum; species Azospirillum agricola. The sequence continues at coordinate 79,746 of NZ_JAGINM010000023.1, read as the reverse complement.
GGCGGACGTCGCGAGGGGCGCGGCCGGGACGGCGGGGCGCCAAGGGACGGTGGTGCGCCGGCTGCGGCCAATGGCGGCGACAAGCCGCCGAGCCATCCGCATTTCCACCACGCCCAGCCGGGGGGCCGGGGCAAGGGGCGCGGCAAGCCGCCGGGCCGTCCGGGTGGCGGGCCGCGTCGGAAGGGTGCGACGCCCTGACCCCTCCGACGAAGCGCGGAGTTGCCAGCGGCCGGGGGCGTCTGTATCAGGGATGACGCCCATCCGCCGGACGACCAGCCCGCATGCTCGACAGCTTCCTGCTCGCCTTCACGGCGCTGTTCTCGATCGTCAACCCGATCGCCATGGCGCTGATCTTCAGCCAGGTCACCGCCGAGCGCAGCGAGCGGGAGCGCGCCCGGCTGGCCGGGCTGGTCGGCCTCTACTCCGCCGTGGTGATGCTGACCGCGCTCTGGGCCGGGGCCTATGTGCTGAACTTCTTCGGCATCTCGCTGGCGGCGCTGCGCATCGCCGGCGGCTTCGTGGTGGCCGAGCGCGCCTGGGTCCTGCTGACCGCTCCCGAGACGCACGAGGCCAGGAAGCAGGAGCAGGCGGCCCCGGCGGAGACCGCCGAGGAATCCGCCTTCTTCCCGCTGACCATGCCCTTCACCACCGGGCCGGGAACGATCTCCGTCGCCATCGCGCTGGGCTCCACCCGGCCGGCGGACAGCGGGGCGCTCACCGGCTTCTTCATCGGCGTTTCGGCGGCGGCGCTGGCCATCGCCGTGCTGATCTGGCTGTCCTACCGCTCGGCCGACCGGCTGGTCGCCCTGCTGGGGCCGACGGGCGCGCGGGTGCTGACGCGGCTGTTCGCCTTCCTGCTGTTCTGCGTCGGCGTGCAGATCCTGTTGAACGGCGTCATCGACGCCGCCACACCGCTGCTGGCGCAGCGTCCGTAGCCGTCAGGACTTGGGGCGCAGGTCGCGCACCCGCTTGGCCTTCCCGATGGAGCGGGCGACGCCGCCCTGTTCGACCGGCTCGACCGTGGTGCTGATGCCGACCCGCGACTTGATGGCGTGCTGCAAGTTCCTGGCGTGGCGGTCCCAGTCCGACGGGCGGGTGTCCGGATCCATCTCGACGCGGACGGCGAGGCAATCCATGTGCCCCTCGCGGGTGACGACCAGCTCGTAATGCGGGGCCAGCGCCGGATCCCGGCAGATCAGCTCCTCGATCTGGGTCGGGAAGACGTTCACGCCGCGAATGATGAGCATGTCGTCGGAGCGCCCGGTGATCTTGTCCATCCGCCGCATCCCCCGCGCGGTGGACGACAGCAGGCGGGTCAGATCCCGCGTGCGGTAGCGGATGACGGGCATGCCCTGCTTGGTCAGGGTGGTGAAGACCAACTCGCCGTAGGAGCCGTCGGGCAGGACCTCGCCGCTGTCGGGGTCGATGATCTCCGGGTAGAAATGATCCTCCCAGATGACCGGACCGTCCTTGGTCTCGACGCATTCCGAGGCGACGCCCGGTCCCATGACCTCCGACAGGCCGTAGATGTCGACGGCGTGGATGTCGAAGGTCTTCTCGATCTCGCCGCGCATGGCGCCGGTCCAGGGCTCGGCCCCGAAGATGCCGACGCGCAGGCTGGTGGCGCGCGGGTCGATGCCCTGGCGGCGCATCTCCTCGGCGATGTTCAGCATGTAGGAGGGCGTCACCATGATGATCGAGGGCTTGAAGTCCATGATGAGCTGGACCTGCTTCTCGGTCTGGCCGCCCGACATCGGCACGACGGTGCAGCCGAGCCGTTCCGCCCCGTAATGGGCGCCCAGGCCTCCGGTGAACAGGCCGTAGCCGTAGGCGATGTGCACCATGTCGCCGCGCTTGCCGCCGGCGGCGCGGATCGAGCGGGCGACGCATTCCGCCCAGACGTCGATGTCGCCCTTGGTGTAGCCGACCACCGTCGGCCGTCCGGTCGTCCCGCTGGAAGCGTGGACGCGGACGATCTCATCCATCGGCACGGCGAACATGCCGAAGGGATAGTTCTGGCGCAGGTCGTCCTTCACGGTGAAGGGGAACAGCGCCAGATCCTTCAGTTCCCTGAAGTCGTCGGGATGGACGCCCTTCGCCTCGCATTTGGCGCGGAAGGCGGGAACGTTGGCGTGGCTGTGGCGCAGCGACCAGGCCAGCCGTTCGGTCTGCATCGCCGTGATCTCGTCGCGGCTGGCCATCTCGTAGCGGTCGAGACCGGACGGGGAAACGGCCGATGGCGGCGCGACGGGGGCGGTCTCGGTCAGGGTGGTCGGCATGGTGCGTTTCTCCCGTTTCCTGGATCGTTCTTCGGGTCCGGCGCTTTTGGTGGCCGGTTCTTGGTTGTTCAGACGCGTTCGACGATCATGGCGATGCCCTGGCCGACGCCGATGCACATGGTGCAGAGCGCGCGGGACGCCTTGCGGTCCTCCAGCTCCATCACGGCGGTGGCGACCAGGCGGGTGCCGCTGGCGCCCAGCGGGTGGCCCAGCGCGATGGCGCCGCCGTTGGGGTTCACATGCGCGGCATCGTCGGGCAGGCCCAGCATCCGCAGCACCGCGAGGCCCTGCGCGGCAAAGGCCTCGTTCAGCTCGATCACGTCCATGTCGGCGATGGTCAGGCCGAGGCGGGCCAGCAGCTTCTGCGAGGCCGGGGCCGGGCCGATGCCCATAACGCGCGGCGCCACGCCGGCCACGGCCGTGCCGGCGACGCGGGCGCGCGGCGTCAGGCCGTAGCGCTTCACCGCCGCCTCCGAGGCGACGATCACAGCGGCGGCGCCATCGTTGACCCCCGACGCGTTGCCGGCGGTGACGCTGCCGCCCTCCTTGCGGAAGGGGGTGCCGAGCTTGGCCAGCGCCTCCAGCGTGGTGTCGGGGCGCGGATGCTCGTCCTCGGCGACGACAACCGGGTCGCCCTTGCGGCGGGGGATGCGGACCGGGACGATCTCGCGGGCAAAGCGTCCGGCTTCCTGGGCGCGGGCGGCGCGCTGCTGGCTGCGCAGGGCGAAGGCGTCCTGGTCGGCGCGGCTGACGTTGTAATCGGCGGCGACGTTCTCGGCGGTCTCCGGCATGCTGTCGATGCCGAACCTGGCCTTCATCAGCGGGTTGACGAAGCGCCAGCCGATGGTCGTGTCGGCGATCTCGGCCGAGCGTGAGAAGGCGCTGTCGGCCTTGCCCATCACGAAGGGCGCGCGGGTCATGCTCTCGACGCCGCCGGCGACGATCAGGTCGGCCTCGCCGGCCTTGATGGCGCGGGCGGCGATGGCGATGCTGTCCATGCCGGACCCGCACAGCCGGTTGATGGTGGTGCCCGGCACGCTGTCGGGCAGGCCGGCCAGCAAGGCCGCCATGCGGGCGACGTTGCGGTTGTCCTCGCCGGCCTGGTTGGCGCAGCCGAGGATCACGTCGTCCACCGCCGACCATTCGACGCCGGGGTTGCGCTCCATCAGCGCCTTCAGCGGCACGGCGGCGAGGTCGTCGGGGCGCACCGGGGCCAGCCCGCCGCCATAGCGGCCGAACGGGGTGCGGACGGCGTCGCAGAGAAAGGCTTCGCTCATGATTTGCTCCACCAACGAACAGATGGTGGCCGACTCAGCCGAGTTCGACCACGTTTCCCTTGATGCGCGCCGATTGGCCACGGAACAGGCCGACGACCGCGCCGTCCTGGTTGGTGACGGTGACGTCGTAGACGCCCGACCGGCCGCGCCGGTGGACCTCGCGGCATTCCGCCGTGAGCTGGTCGCCGAGCTTCGCCGGGGCGGGGAAGGTGATGGAGCAGCCGGCCGCCACCGTCGCCTCGTTGGCGGCGTTGCAGGCGTAGGCGAAGGCGGTGTCGGCCAGCGTGAAGGTCATGCCGCCATGGCCGATGTCATGGCCGTTCACCATGTCCTTGCGCACGATCATGGTCATGCGGGCGTAGCCGGGGGCGATCGCCAGCAGTTCGATGCCGTGGGCCCGGGCGCAATGGTCGCGCTCGTACATGCCGCGCCCGACCGCCTCGGCGACGGCCTGGGCCTCGGTGGAGGCGGCGGCGTTGGTCTCACTCATGGAAGCGGGTTCCTCCCCAGATCTTGCGGCGCAGCAGCGCCGAGGCGCGGTAGCGGTCCTCGCCGTAGGCGCGGGCCAGCGCGTCGAGCGCCGCCAGCACGCGGGTTCCGCCGATGCGGTCGGCCCAGCTCAGCGGTCCCAGCGGGTAGTTGACACCCTTGGTCATCGCGAGGTCGATGTCGGCGGGGGAGGCGACGCCCTGGAACGCCGCGTCCGCCGCCTCGTTGGCGAGCATGGCGACGGTGCGCAGGACGATCATGCCGGGCGCGTCGTCGATCACCGAGACGTTCTTGCCGAGCGCCTGGAACAGCCCGGCGGCGCTGGCGAGAGCCTCGGCCGGGGTGCCGTCGGCGGCGGCCAGGGCGACGCGAGTCGCCTTGCTCCAGTCCAGCGCCAGATCGAACAGGACCAGGGGCGTCCGGCCGTCCTCGACGGCGCGCTGGGTGGCGCTGCGTCCGTCGGTCAGGGCCAGCGTGACACCGTCCACCACGAGGACGCCGTCGCCGGGCCGTTCCTCGACCGTCGCCCCGGCGTCCCGCAGCAGGCCGGGCAGGGCGGCGGCGGGACCGAGGTCGCCCTCGACCGTGACGCGCGACGGGCGCGGGCCGGCGGCGGCCTCGCTCGTCGCTGGCCGGGCGGCACCGGGGCTGTGGTCGTAGAAGCCGCGTCCGCTCTTGCGGCCGAGCCGTCCGGCCTCGACCAGCTCCTGCTGGATCAGCGAGGGCTGGAAGCGCGGGTCGCCGAAATAGGCGGCGTGGACCGAGCGCGTCACCGCGAAGTTCACGTCATGGCCGATCAGGTCCATCAGCTCGAACGGCCCCATGCGGAAGCCGCCAGCCTCGCGCATCACCGCGTCGAGGGTGGCGGGGTCGGCGGCGCCCTCCTGGAGCAGCCGCAGCCCCTCGGCGTAGAAGGGGCGGGCGACCCGGTTGACGATGAAGCCGGGGGTGGAACGGCAGCGCACCGGACTCTTGCCCCAGGCACGGGCCGTGTCGGCCAGGGTATCGAGAACATCGGCGGCGGTCGCCAGCCCGCTGACCACCTCGACCAGCGCCATCAGCGGCGCCGGGTTGAAGAAATGCAGGCCGGCCAGTCGCTCCGGCCGCGCCACTCCGGCCCCGATGGCGGTCACCGACAGGGACGAGGTGTTGGTCGTCAGGATGGCGTCGGGGGCGACGACGGCCTCGATCCCGGCGAACAGGCGGCGCTTGACGTCGAGATCCTCGACGATCGCCTCGACGAGCAGCCCGGCCGGGGCGAGGTCGGCAAGGCCATCCACGGCGCGCAGCCGGTCCAGCGTGGCGTCGCGCTCGGCGGGGCTGCGCTTGCCCTTTTCGACCAGCGCGGTCAGGGCCTTGGCGATGGCCTCGATGGCGGCCCCGGCGGCGCCGGGGCGGGAATCGAACAGCAGGACCGGATGGCCGGCTTGCGCCGCGACCTGGGCGATGCCCTGGCCCATGGCGCCGCTGCCGACCACGGCCACGGTGACGGAGGGGGACAGGGCCGCCATCATCGGCCCTCGAAGTTCGGCGCGCGCTTCTCGATGAAGGCGGCAACGCCCTCCCGGTAGTCGCTGGACTGGCCGGCCTCCCGCTGGAAATCGCGCTCCAGGTCGAGCTGGGTGTCGAGGTCGTTGGTGGAGGAGGCGTGAATCGCCCGCTTGATCAGCGCCAGCCCGTGGGTTGGCTGGGTGGCGAGGTGGCGGGCCAGGACACCGGCCTCCTCCATCAGCCGCTCGTCGTCCACCGCCTTCCAGATCATGCCCCAGGCTTCGGCCTGCTCGGCCGGAACCTTGTCGCCGAGCATGGCGAGCGCCATGGCGCGGGCCTGGCCGACCAAGCGCGGCAGGGTCCAGGTGCCGCCGGAATCGGGGATCAGCCCGATCTTGCAGAAGGCCTGGATGAAGCTGGCCGAGCGGGCGGCCAGCACGATGTCGCAGGCCAGCGCGATGTTGGCCCCGGCCCCCGCCGCGACGCCGTTGACCGCGCAGACCACCGGCATCGGCAGGTCGCGCAACGTGCGGATCAGCGGGTTGTAGTTGGTCTCGATCGAGACGCCGAGATCCGGCCCCTTGGAGCCGGGTGCGACGGCCCGGTCGGACAGATCCTGCCCGGCGCAGAAGCCGCGCCCGGCGCCGGTCAGCAGCAGGCAGCGGACGGAGCGGTCCTCCCGCACCTCGGCCAGCGCTTGGCGAAGCTCGTCGTGCATGGCGGCGGTGAAGCTGTTCAGCCGGTCGGGGCGGTTCAGGGTGACGGTGGCGACGCCGTCGGCGATGGTCAGAAGGATGGTCTTTTCGGTCTCCGAGGCGCTCATTGGGCGGCCTCCGCCACGACGGGGACGCGGCTCTGCACGACGCGGAAGCGGTTGGCGACGAAGGCGAGGTCGCACAGCGCCGCGTTGGCGGCCGGGTTGGCGCCGGTGCCGTGGAAGTCGCTGAAGGCCGCCGACTGATTGACGAAGACGCCGCCGGTCAGGTTGACCGACAGGGCGACGCCGGCCTCGACGAAGGCGTCGGTCGCCTGTTCGATCAGGGCCGGGTCGGTCGAATAGAGGCCGGCGGTCAGGGCTCCCCTGGTGCGGGTCAGGCGGGCGGCGCGCTCCAGGCTGTCGGCGGTGGAGTCGGTCTTCACGACGATGGCGATCGGGCCGAACAGCTCATGGCCGTACTTGTCCTCGTCGGCGGCATCCATGGTCAGGATCAGCGGCGTGCGGACGCGGGCCTCGGGAAATCTCGGGTGGGCGATGGCGCGCGACGGCAGGGCGACCGTGCCGAGCTTGGATGCCTCCTCGATGCGGGCCAGCGTGGCGTCGGACTGGATGGCGCCCAGCACCTCGACGGCGCGTTCCGGGTCGGACAGGAACTTGTCCACCCCGCCGGCCAGCGCCGCCACCACCTGATCGAAGCCCATCCGCTCGGTGCCGGCCTGGATGCCGTCCTTCGGCACGAAGATCACCTGCGTCGTCGTGCACATCTGCCCCGAATAGAGGCTGAGCGTGAAGGCAAGGTTGCGGACCATGCCCTTGGGATCGTCGGTGCCATCGATCACCACCGTGTTGACGCCGGCCTTCTCGGTGTAGACCTGGGCCTGGCGGGCGTTCCGCTCCAGCCAGTCGCCGAAGCCGGTCGAGCCGGTGTAGTCGATGATCGCCACTTCCGGCCTCAGCGCCAGATCCTTGGCGATGGTGTCGCCGACGGCGAGCGTCACGAGGTTGGGGTCCAGCCCGGCCTCGGCCAGCACCTCGCGGGCGATCTTGACGGTGATGGCGAGCGGCAGGACGGCCGTCGGCCCCGGCTTGACGATCACCGCGTTGCCGGTGACGAGGCTGGCGAACAGGCCCGGATAGCCGTTCCAGGTCGGGAAGGTGGCGCAGCCGATGACCAGGGCGACGCCACGCCCGACCACCTCGAAGCGCTTGTCCATCACCAGCGGCGGGTTCTTGCCCTGCGGCTTCTCCCAGCGGGCGGCGGGCGCCTGGGCGGTCATCGCCGCCCAGCCATAGGCGACGGCCTCCAGCCCGCGATCCTGGGCGTGCGGGCCGCCGGCCTGGAAGGCCATCATGAAGGCCTGCCCCGTGGTGTGCATCACCGCGTTGGCGATTTCGAAGCTGCGGGCGTTCAGCCTTTTCAGGATTTCCACGCAGACTCCGGCGCGGCCGTCCGGCCCGGCCTTGCGCCAGCCCGGCATCGCCGCCTTGGCGGCCGTCAGGAGCGCGTCGATGTCCGACACCGGGTAGCTGATGCCGAGATCGATGCCGAAGGGCGAGCGCTCCCCGCCGGCCGTTCCGGTGGCTCCGGGCTGGTCCAGGACGAAGGGCTTGCCCTGATAGGCCGCGAAGGCCGCCTCGCCGTCCGCCGCCGCCGTCTCGCCATAGGCGCGCGGGCTCGGCATCTCGGGGAAGGCCGACCAGTAGGCCCGGCTGCGGCTGGCCTCGACGGCTTGGCGCAGCGTGGCCTCGTGGGTGGCGAACAGGGTCTGCGGGGTCGTGGTCATCGGGCGTTTCCTCGTTCTTTTATCGTGGTGCGCGGGCAGCAGGGCTCGTCAGGCGGCGTCGAAGTCGATGACGACCCGCTCGGTCAGCGGGCGCGACTGGCAGGTCAGGACGTAGCCGGCCTCGACCTCCCACGGTTCCAGGGAGTAGTTCTCGGCCATCTCGACCTTGCCCTCGCGCAGCTTGGCGCGGCAGGTGCAGCAGACGCCGGACTTGCAGGAATAGGGCAGGTCGGCGCCGTGCCGGTGGGCGGCGTCGAGGATGCTCTCGCCGTCATAGGCGAGCGCGAATTCCTTGCGCTTGCCGTCCTGGAGAATGGCGACGGTCGCGGCGTCGGCCGGGCTGTGGCTGTCGGCGGCGGTCTTCGGCCGGGCCGCGCGCGGACCGGGGGTGGTGCCGAACAGCTCCAGATGGATGCGCCCGGGCGGGGTGCCGGCCGCCGCCAGGGCGTCGCGCACCGCCTCGACCATCGGCTGCGGGCCGCACAGGAAGGCGGCGTCGAGCGATCCGGCGTCGATCGCCCCGTCGCACAGTTCACGCACCAGGGCGGCGTCGATGCGGCCGGACAGCAGCCCGGCCTCCTCCGGCTCGCGGCTGAGCAGATGGTGGATGACCAGCCGGTCCATGAAGCGGTTCTTCAGATCCTCCAGTTCCTCGCGGAAGATGATCGAGGAAACCGTGCGGTTGCCGTAGACCAGCAGGAAGCGGCTCCGGGGCTCGCGGGTCAGCGCCGTCTTCAGGATCGACAGGATCGGGGTGATGCCGCTGCCGGCCGCGAAGGCGACGTAGGTTCGCGCCGCCTCCGGGTCGAGCGGCGTGGTGAAGCGGCCCATCGGCGTCATCACGTCGATCACGGCACCCGGCGCCAGCGACTGGTTGGCGTGGGTGGAGAACAGGCCGCCCTCCACCCGCTTCACCGCGACGCGCAGTTCGCCTTCGTCCACCCCGGAGCAGATGGAGTAGGAGCGGCGGACCTCCTCGCCTCCCAGCGTCGTCTTCAAGGTGAGGTGCTGGCCCTGGACGAAGCGGTAACGGTCGGCGAGGTCGGGAGGGACGTCGAAGAGGATCGACACGGTGTCGGCGGTTTCCCGGCGGCACTCGCGGATGGTCAGCGGGTGGAAGCTGGGGGCGCTCATGGGGACGGGATTCCTTGTCGGGCGTACGGCCGCTCGGTCGGGGCCGCTCAATGGCATTTGAAGACGTCGAACGGTTCGAGGCAGGCGTTGCAGCGGTGCAGCGCCTTGCAGGCGGTCGAGCCGAAGCGGCTGATCTGCATGGTATCGGCGGAGCCGCAGAGCGGGCAGGCGACGGTCTCGTCGGGCGCGGTCAACGCGCGCTTGCCGGATTTCGGCGGCGGAACGATGCCGACCTCGGCCAGCCTGGCGCGGCCGCTGTCGCTGATCCAATCGGTCGTCCAGGGCGGGGCGATCACCACCGACACCCGCGCGTCGAGCCCGGCGCGTGCCAGCGCGGTCTCCACCTCCAGCACGATCACGCCGGTGGCCGGGCAGCCGGAGTAGGTCGGCGTCACCGTCACCGCCAGCCGGCCGGACGCGTCGCGCGCCACCGAGCGGACGATCCCGAGCTCGACCACGCTCAGCACGGGGATTTCCGGGTCCATGACCGTGGCCAGGGCATCCCACGCGGCCGTCACCGCCGCATCGGCTCCCGGCTCCGGTCCCCAGCAGCCTGCTGCGTCGGGCATGGTCGCCTCACCACACCGCGTCGGGGTAGGCGCGCGGCAGGAACTGCATTTCGGCCAGCAGATAGCCGAGATGCTCGCTGTGCTCGCCGCGCCGGCCGCCCTTCTGCATCCAGCCGTCGGTCGGGCGGTCCAGCGTGGCCTCCTCCAGCACCGCGGCGACGCGGGTGTTCCAGGCGGTCCGCAGCTCGGCCGGATCGGGGGCGATGCCGGCGGCCACCAGCGTGTCCTCGGCGGCGTCGCGCTCGAACATCTCGCCGGTGTAGGACCACAGGCGCTCCAGCGCGTCCGCGACCCTGGCGCGGCTGACATCGGTGCCGTCGCCGAGCCGGATCAGCCAGTCGGCGCTGTGGCGGACGTGGTAGCGCACCTCCTTCACCGCCTTGGCGGCGATGCCGGCCAGCGTGGGGTCGGCCGAGGCGGCGAGGCGGCCGTACAGCTCGACCGCCCAGGAATCATGCAGGAACTGGCGCACGATGGTGTGGCCGAAGTCGCGGTTGGGCTGCTCGGCCAGCAGATGGTTGCGGTAGTCGAAGACGTCGCGCCGGTAGGCGAGGCGATCCTCGTCGCGGCCCTTCCCCTCGATCTCGCCCGCGTAACTCAGCAGCAGGCGGGCGTGGCCGACGAGGTCCAGCGCGACGTTGGTCAGCGCGATGTCCTCCTCCAGCTCCGGTGCGTGGCCGCACCATTCCGACAGCCGGTGCCCGAGCACCAGGCTGGTGTCGCCCAGCCGCAACGCGTAGCCGAAGAGGGCCTGTTGGCGATCCGTGCTCATGCGATGGCCTTCCGGGTCAGATGGTCTTCATGTCAGATGTTCTTCACGGCGGCGGGGATGTCGTAGAAGGTCGGATGGCGGTAGATCTTGTCGTCCGCCGGCTCGAACAGGCTGGCCTTCTCGGATGGGTCGGAGGCGGCGATGCTGGCCGCCGGCACCGCCCAGATGCTGACGCCCTCGCCGCGGCGGGTGTAGACGTCGCGGGCGTTGTCGAGCGCCATGCGGGCGTCGGCGGCGTGCAGGCTGCCGACATGCTTGTGGCTGAGGCCGTTCTTCGGGCGGATGAAGATCTCGAACAGCGGCCAGTCCTTGCGATCGGTGTTTGGCGGGGCCATGGTCTCTTTCCCTCGTGTCTCTTGTCAGCCGGCCTTCTTCAGCGCGCGGGCGGCGCGCTTGGCGGCGTGGGCGCTGGCGGCCTCGCGCACCCAGGCGCCCTCGTCCCACGCCTTGCGGCGGGCCTCGATGCGCTCGCGGTTGCAGGGGCCGTTGCCCTTCAGGATTTCGTTGAATTCGGTCCAGTCGATGGCGCCGAAGCGGTGATGGCCGCTCTCGGGGTCGAGGCGCAGGTCCGGGTCGGGGATGGTCAGACCCAGGAACTCGGCCTGCGGGACGGTGGCGTCGACGAAGCGCTGGCGCAGCTCGTCGTTGGAGAAGCGCTTGATCTTCCAGGCCATGTTCTGGGCGGAGTGGGCCGACTGGTCATCGGACGGGCCGAACATCATCAGGGCCGGCCACCACCAGCGGTTCAGCGCATCCTGCGCCATCCGCTTCTGCTCCGCCGTGCCGGTGGCGAGCGCCAGCATCAGCTCGTAGCCCTGGCGCTGGTGGAAGCTCTCCTCCCGGCAGATGCGCACCATGGCGCGGGCGTAGGGGCCGTAGGAGCAGCGGCAGAGCGGCACCTGGTTCATGATGGCGGCACCGTCGACCAGCCAGCCGATGGCGCCGATGTCGGCCCAGGTCGGCGTCGGGTAGTTGAAGATGCTGGAATATTTGGCCTTGCCGGACAGGAGCTGCTCGACCAGCTCGTCGCGCGACACGCCCAGCGTCTCGGCGGCGCTGTAGAGGTAGAGGCCGTGCCCGCCCTCGTCCTGCACCTTGGCCAGCAGGGCGACCTTGCGGCGCAGGCTGGGCGCGCGGGTGATCCAGTTGCCCTCCGGCAGCATGCCGACGATCTCCGAATGGGCGTGCTGCGAGATCTGGCGGACCAGGGTGCGCCGGTAGCCCTCGGGCATCCAGTCGCGCGGCTCGATCTTCTCCTCGGCGTCGACGCGTTCCTGGAAGCGGTTGTCCTCGGCGGTCACCAACCGGGGCGGCGGCTGGGTGCCATGCTCGGTCTTGCTGTCCAAACCTTGCGTGTACATCGGCGTCCCTGCGATTGATTGCGCGTCCAACGAACTGTCTCGAAGGAAAATATGATACAGATCAATCCATGTAAAGCGCGATTATGTGTCATATTGGAATCGCTCCATGGGGGCGTCGAATCGGCGGCCGCCCTGGATTGCCGTCTTTCTGCGGTTGGCACGGGGGCGGTGCCGTGCGACGAGACGGGCGACGCCGACGATGCGATGTCCGATACAGATCGGAGGCCGGATCGCGGATTGCTGCGACGCAAATCGCGGGTGGCGAGGAAAGACGGCGTTTCCGGACACGCGGTTGCCCGAACGGCATGGCCGGCAAGGCATCTCGTCGGGACATCATCCGACGCGCCACCACTCCATCCGGAGCCTGGGTGCTCAAATCAATCTTAGGATGTGCTCTGCGTGGCGAAGAATTTCATGCGTTCGTGTTCAAAAAAACGGCAGAGACAATAAGATCCGATTCAAATTTTATTGAATTCGCCGCTGGTCGCGGCGTCCTTCACAGACTGGCCCTGGGACAACCTTTCATTATTCCCGAAATGGGAAGTGAATTTCCCGTTTGATGCAACTGAAGGGTTTATATTCCGAACCGTGGGCGCAACCGGATGCGTTTTATCCGAATCCTTGCGCCTGCCGGCGCGTCGCCCCAAGCAATGGCGGCGTGATCAGGATTGCGGTCCTGCGATGCGTTCCCGCCTCACGCCACGTCCTGGGGACGGAAGGTCATGATGAACCGTGCCCCTGGCGCGGCGTTCTCGACGGCCAGGGTGGCGTTCAACTGCCGGGTCAGGCCGTTGAGCAGCTTCATGCCCAGGCTTCCGTCCCTCCGGGGCAGCGTGTCGTCGGGCAGCCCGGCGCCATGGTCGCGCACCGTGAGGCGGAGCCGCCCGTCGGCGAGCTGGGAAAACCCGACCTCGACGATCCAGTTGCCTCCATCCGCCTCGGCCGGCTGCCCGTGCTTCAGGGCGTTGGTGACGAGTTCATTGACCATCAGCCCGACCGGCACCGCCTGGTCGGTCGGCAGATCGACCGGATCGGCGGTCACGACGATGCGCCAGAAGCGCTGACTCGCCAGCGTCGACTGCTCCAGGTCGGCGCACAGCGTCCGCAGATAGGGGGCGGCCGCCACCCGGCGGACATCGTCGGTCTGGTAGAGCTGGTCATGGACGCGGGCGATCGCCTGAAGGCGCGCCACCGTGTCGGCGAGCTGCTGCCGGACCTCCGGGGTGGAGCCGGTCTGCCCCTGCATCTGCACCAGCGCGCAGGCCAGTTGAAGGCTGTTCTTCAGCCGGTGGTTGACCTCCTTCATCAGCAGGTCGCGCTGGGCCACCGCTTCGGACAATTCCCTGGTGCGCTCGGCGACGCGCTCCTCCAGGTCGGCGTTGGAGCGGCGCAGCCGGGTCGCCAGCGTGGCCAGGGTGCTGCGGTGCGCATCCTCGGCCGACGCCCAGCGCAGGAGGATCCAGGCGCCCGCCCCGAAACCGAACAGCACGACCAGCCCCAGAGCCAACTGCGGCAGCATCAGGGCGAGCCAGCGGTCGAACTCCGCCCCCTTGGGCGGAATCGCCTCGACGAACAGCGGATAGGTACCGACCCTGCGGCGGGCCGGTTCCTGCCCGGTTTTGGCCGCCAACTCGGCCGGCGGCCCCTTGACCGCCAGCGTCCGCTGGTCGCCTAGGGTCCAGAAGACCGACGCGGGGCCGCCCGGAGGCAGCCGCGCCGGAGGCAGGGTCAATTCCATGGGTTTGAAGGACAGCGTCACGATTCCGGCGAAACCGCCGTCGGGCCGGCTCATCCGGCGGCTCAGCACGATGATCGTCGAGCCGTCCACCTGCGACGCCAGCGGTTCGCTGATCGCCAGGGCGTTGGCCGCCTCCGGCGCCGCGCCTCCGGGACCGGGGCGATGGGCGGCGAAATAGGGCCGGTCGGCGACCGAGAAGCCGGCCGGCAGATCGTCCTCCGTCGAGGCCAGCCGGCGCCCCTCGGCATCCCAGATTCCCAGTCGCATGACGGCCGGCATGAGGCCGCGCAGCCTCCGCAGCTCGGCCGACAGGCGGGCCGATTGGGCCGGGTCGCTCCAGCCGGTTTCCTCGCCCAGCTGGCGCAGCCGGTCGAGCATCAGGTCCGCGGCCTCGATGAAGCGGGCCGCGTGACCGGACAGCGTCTCCACCAGAAGTTCGGTTTCGCGCAGGACCTCGGTGTTCGTCTCCCGATAGGCGCGGTAGCCGGCGAAGGTGAGCAGCAGCGCCACGGTGACGGCGAGCAGGGCGGCGCCGATGCCCAGCCGGCGCACCATCCGCCGCACCTGTGCCGGCTGATCGCCGGGGGCGGGGGCGGCGAGCCGCTGGTCGAGGTTCGGGGGGACACCCTGGTCGGAGGCTTGGGTCAAGGCGTTCGTCTTTTCGGATGGTCGGAGATGAGGGGCGGGGAGCGCCGCTCCCCGGCGCGCGGGCCGAATCCTACATCTTCCGCCTGCCCTCGCCGGCGCCGCCGGCATGGGGGCGGCGCTCCTCTCCGGAAAAGGCGCGCTCCAACCGTTTCGGGGCACGGATCAGGTGGAGGTACAACTCGTCGAACTGCCCGACCGAGGCGAGCTGGCGGACGTCGTTGACGGTGATCCGCTGGCCGTTCAGCTCGATCAGGCCGCTGTCGCGCAGCCGGCGCAGGGTTCGGTTGATGTGGACGATGCTGAGGCCAAGGGCGTCGGCCAGGATCTCCTGGGTCACCGGCAGCGTGAAATGCCCGTTGTCCGCCATGTTGACGGTGGTGAGCCGGCGCAGCAGCTCGACGATCAGGTGGGCGGTGCGTTCCAGCGCGGTGCGCCGGCCGAGGCTGAGCAGCCGCTCGGCGACGATGGCCTCCTCGCGCGCCCCCGACCAGGCGAGCGCGGCGGCCAGACGGGGAAAGCCGCGGAACAGCTCGACGATCCGGTCGGGGGGGAAACACGCGACTTCGACCGCCGTCAGCGTGGTGACGCTGTGGTCGGCGGACTCGAACAAGGTCGAATACATCCCGATGATATCGCCGGGGAGAACAAAGTTGACGACCTGGCGGCGGCCGTCCGGCAAGGCCTTGTGACGGATCGCCCAGCCTTCACGCATAACGCGAACATCGCGGTACTTCTCTCCCTGCTGGAGAAGATCGCTGCGCGGCGGCTGACGTAAGATGTTCCTTTCAAGCTCAGAAAGATAAGCTTTCTCCTCATCCGTAAGGATTAGGTAGCTGCTGAGTTTGAGCCACAATGGAGTGGCTTCCGGCACGGATCTCGCCGAGGCGCGAGTCATGGTCGTCTCTTTGCTTTCTTTGATAGAATATTTGTCGCCTGAATGCCGGTCGTGCCTCTACCCCGATTAAGGGCAGCCACGAACGATTCAACCTTTCGGCCGGTACGGCTACAACATAGGTTAAGGGCATAAGAATTTTTCCCCGAACGGGTGTGACGGGGCCGATTTCGGCCTGTTGTTCAAGAGGTTCGGGACAGGATGATGCCGGAACCGTGGTAAACGACGGGGGCGAGACATGGCTGCGCAGGAGGAGGCGGCAGGGTTGGCCGCGCTCTCGATTTGTGAGTCGCTGATGATTGCGATGGTCGAAAAAGGGCTTCTCACCGTCGATGAGGCGCGGGGGACCCTGGAGGATGCCGCCGCCGCCCACCACGAGGGGGGGCTTCCGGCGCAGATCATCGAACGGCTGGTGGATCAGGTCAGCGTGGTGGTGCAGGCTTCGGTGCGGGGGCGTGACGGGGGCGGGTGAGAACCGACAGCCGCCGGGCACCCGTCGCCCGGAATCAGCCGCCGATCAGGGCGGGTCCCCGGCTCCGCCGCTCCGGACGGCCCTGGGTCGTCGTGGGAATCGCCGCCTCGTTCAGAAGCAGGGCGATGTCCTTGGCGCCGATCGGCTTGTGCAGGATGCGGTAGCCGCTGGCCTCCGCGTCGGCGATCCGTTCCGGCGCGGTGTCGCCGGTCAGCACGACGCAGAGCGGCGGCCGGCCGGCCATGGCCGATTCCACCGCGCGGATGACGTCCAGGCCGGTCTCATGGTCCGCCAGCCGGTAATCGGCGATCACGAGATCGGGAAGGCGGCCGGATTCGGCCAGCACCCGCAGGGCGCCCGACGCGCCGTCGGCGGCCAGGACGCGCCAGCCGAACCCCTCGATCAGCAGGCTCAGCCCCTCGCGCACCAGCGGGTCGTCGTCGATGACCAGGGCGGTTCCGCCGCTGGGGTCCGGGGCGACCGGATCGGCCGAAACCGCCATCTCGGCCTCCAGCGGCGGTGCCATGAGGTCGCCGATCTCCAGCGTGAAGCAGGACCCCTTGCCGGGCCAGGAGGCGACATGGACCCGGTAGCCGAGCAGCCGGGCGAGCCGGTCGACGATGGCAAGCCCGAGTCCCAGCCCCTTGCCACGGTCGCGCGCCGGGTTGGAGACCTGATAGAACTCGTGGAAGATGCGCTCCAGATGCTCCGGCGGGATGCCGATGCCGGTGTCGAAGACCTGGATGCGCAGCCCCGACGGGCCGCGCCGGCAGCCGAGCAGGATGCGCCCGCTGTCGGTGTAGCGGAGCGCGTTCTCCACCAGATTGCGGATGATCCGTTCCAGCAGGGCCGGGTCGGCGCAGAGCGTCAGGCTGTTCGGCACGCTGCGGAAGCCGATGCCCTTCTCGGCGGCGCGCAGCCGGTACTCGGCGTCCAGCCGCTCGAAGATGGCGCCGAGCGAGACCGCCTGCACGTTGGGCGACACCGTGCCGGCGTCGAGCTTCGACACGTCGAGGATGGCGTCGAGCAGGCGGCAGAGCGCCTCCATCGAGGTCTCGATGCTGCCGACCAGCGAGGAGGCCGGGTGGTCGCCCAGCCTTGCGGCCAGCGCCGAGGTCAGCAGGACCAGCGACTGCACCGGCTGGCGCAGGTCGTGGCTGGCCGCCGCCAGGAAATGGGTCTTCGCGGCGTTGGCGCGCTCGGCGACCATCAGCGCCATGACCGCTTCCTGGCGGGCGCGCTCCGCCTCGTTCTTGGAGCTTTCGGCCTCGTTGCGGGCCTGCTCCGCCCGTTCGGCGAGCGTGCGCTGGACGGTGATCTCCTCCACCGCGCGCATCTCGCGCTCGTGCTGGATGGCCCCGATGTGGTCGAGCATGGCGTTGAAGGTGCGGGCCAGCCCGCTGACCTCGTCGTTGCCGCGCACGCGGGCGCGCTGCCCGGTGAAGCCGTCGCTGGCGATGGCGCCGGCCAACTGCTCCAGATCGCGCAGCGACCGGGTCATGTGGTTGCCCACCGCCCGGCTGCCGAAATAGAGCGCCACCAGGGACAGCAGGGCGACCAGCCCGTAGAAGGGCAGCACCCAGGACTGGAAGGCGGCGGACGGCGTCGCCGGGGCCTCCAGCCGCAGGGTCAGGCGCAGCGGCCGCAGATGCTCGGGCAGCGACAGCGGCACCTCCACCGCCATGGCGCCTTCGGCCATCGGCGGCGGCGGCGCGCCGGTCGGGCGCAGCTCGGCCTCCGGGTGCAGGACCAGCGTGCTGAGCGGCACCTTGTAGAGCAGGGCGCCCTCCGGCGAGGCGGTGCGCGAATAGATCAGCATCTCCGCCGCCAGCAGGAACGGGACGCCGTTCTCCCACACCACCGTGGCGGCGGGCTGACCGGTGGCCATGCTGCGGACCAGCCAGGCCATGTCCTCCGGCGTCATGCGCAGCCGGCCCGCCCACTGTCCGGTCCGCTGCCCGTTGTCGGCGATCGGGACGCCCTCGAAATCGGTGAAGACCAGCGCGACGGGGACGCTGGCGATCCGGTTGAAGCTGCGCAGGAAGGGCAGCAGATAGGCTTCCTTGCCGGCGGAATCGACCAGCGCGCTGGCCAGGACGCTGTTGTCCGACAGCTCGCGCACCGTGTCGACCAGCGTGGTCAGCAGCCCTTCGGTCTGGCGGGCGACCAGGGCCGCGTTGGCCTCGATGTTGCCGTGGTGCTGCCGGATCAGATGGCGGCTCGACACCAGATAGAGGCTGGCGCCGATCAGGACGGCCAGCAGCACGCCCAGCATCAGCGACACGAAGGCGAAGCGGCGGGCCAGCCGGCCGCTGGTGAAGCGCCGCTGCACGGTGCGCAGGAGGGACGGTGCGGGATCCGCCGGTGTCGTCATCGCACGCCCTTTCACTCGCCGTCGGGCACGAGAACGCCGTCTCGCGTGAAGCGGGCCATCAGGAGCTCCTTCTCGGTCAGCGCCTCGTGACGGTCCGGGGTGAAGGGGCGGTCGAAGGTCCGGGCGAGTCCCTGGTAATGCTCGACCCGTTCCAGGGCGTCCCGCACGGCGGCGCGGTCGGTGGTGCCGGCGAGATCGATGGCGCGGGCCAGGATGTGGGTCAGGTCGTAGGCGTGGATGAAACCGACGGGCGCCTCGATCTCCTCGATCCGCGAGAGGCCGAACAGCCGCCGGGTGGTTTCCAGGACGGGAGCGAGGCGGTCGGGCGGCGTGCGGAACAGGCTGACGGTCTGGATGACGCTGAAGTCCACCTCGTGCAGGGCTGCCCCGGCCTGTCCGACGAAATCGCCGCCGGTGATGCCCCAATGGCTGAGGATGGGCAGCCGCTCCGCCGCCGGCAGGGCGGCGACCTCGCGCACCAGGATCGCGGCCTCGTCGTCGTTGGCGACCAGCACGATGGCCTGCGCGCCGGCCTGCGCCAGCGTCCGGTACTTCTCGATCAGCGAGCGGTCGCGCCAGTTGTACCACGCGGTCCCCACCGGCTGCGGCACGCCGCCCTCCGTGAAATAGCGGTTGGCCGCCTCCAGGTTGGAGCGCCCCCAGGCGGTGTTGGTCAGCAGGAGCCCGACGCGGGTCAGGCCACGGCGCTGGGCGTGCGCCAGCAGGAAGGGCATCGCCAGGCTGTCGCGCAACGACAACCGGAAGATGTAGTTCGGCTTCATGCCGTTGTCGATGATGGCGTCGGCCGACGACCATGGGGCGAGGAACAGGGTGCGGGTCTCCTCCAGAACCGGCAGTTCCTCGATCACCACCGGGCTGAAGCGACCGCCATACACGGCGACCAGATTGGGGATGGCCGCCAGCTCGCGGATGTTCTTGATGCCGCGCGCCGAGATGGAGCGGTGCTCGCGCGTCACCAGATCCAGCGGGCGGCCGCCCAGCACGCCGCCGGACCGGTTGATCTCGTCGATGGCCGTGCGGATGCCGCGCTCGATGGATTCCGCCGAGGTGCTGTTGGCCAGCCCGAACTCGCCGTCCAGCCCGAGGATCACCGGCGCGCGGGCGGCGGTCTCCGCCGCCGCGACGGCCGCCCGTCCGGGAAGGGCGAGCATCACGAGAAGCAACATGATCCGGACAAAGACAGGCAACGGCATCGTCCATCGTCTGAAGGAAGCGGCCGGAACAACAGGCTTCGGCACAGGGCTGGGCACTATGGTTTGATGAAAAGGGTACGGTCAATCGGCCCTTTGGCTAGAAGTACCCCGTCCGGATGAGGTGGATGCGCTTATGCCGCCGGCCGTGCCGCCACGCCGATGGCCTCGGCCATGGCGGCGAGCACGGCCTCCGCCCGGTCGCGGTGGGGGGTGTGGCCGCAACCCTCCAGCACCAGAACCGACACCGGGCCGCCGCTGCGCGCGGCGATGGCGTCATACTGCGCCGCCGTCGCGTACTCGTCGCCGACGCCCTGGATGACGAGCAGCGGCGTGCGGATCGACGGCAGCCGATCCTCGATGTTCCAATGCCGGAAGGCCGGGGTCAGCCACGTCTCGTGCCAGCCGTGGAAGGCGCCGTCGACATTGTCGCCGTGCAGCCGCTTCAGCCGCTCGCGCAGTCCGCCGTTGTGGTAGAGGTCGCCCGCCGCCCGGATGCCGGCGATGGTGACGTCCTCGACGAAGACATGGGGAGCCTCGGCGATTGCCAGCCGGATGCGCGGAGCCAGGGGGCCGGCGGCGGCGAGCAGCGCGATGGAGGCGCCGTCGCTGTGCCCGACCAGCACCGTGTCGGTCAGGCCGAAGGCGTCGAGCAGCGCCGGCAGCACGATGTCGGCCTCGCGGTGCAGATAATCGATGGGGCGGGGCGGGGTGACGGCGGAGGAGGCGCCGTAGCCGCGCCGGGAGTAGATCAACGCGCCGCAGCCGGTCGCCGCCGCCAGCCGGTCGGGAAAATCCTTCCAGATGGCGATGCAGCCGAGGCCCTCATGCAGGAAGACCAGCGTCGGCCGTCCCTCGCCCGCGGCCGGGATGCGGCGGTATTCCAGCCGGTCGCCGGCGATGTCGATGAAGCCGTCCGTGAAGTCTGCTGCGGTCCCCTGCGGAGCCATGGCGCGTTTCCCCCGTCGCGTCGCTTTCCCTTGGCCGGCGACGGGCACGGCGACGGCGCGCCGCCCGGTCGCGGGCGGCGCGCACTGTAGCATCGCGGGTCGGGGCGCCCGCAAGGGGTGTCGCGTCAGAGCAGCCTGGCGTTCAGGCTGATCTCGGTTCCGGCCAGCGCCTTGGAGACCGGGCAGTTGGCCTTGGCGCCGTCGGCCTGCTGGGCGAAGGCGGCGGCGTCGATGCCGGGAACCTCGGCTTCGCATTCCAGCTCGATCCGGGTGATCGAGAAACCGGCGCCGTCCTTCTCCAGATGGACCTTGGCGTTGGTGTGGACGCGGGTCGGCGGATGGCCGGCCTGCGACAGCGCCGCCGACAGCGCCATGGAGAAGCAGCCGGCGTGGGCGGCGGCGATCAGCTCCTCGGGGTTGGTGCCGGTGCCGTTCTCGAAGCGCGACGGGAAGGAGTAGGACCCTTCGAACGCCCCGCTGCCGAGCCGCATCCTGCCGCTGCCCGATTTCAGGTCGCCACGCCATTCGGCGTCGGATTGCCGCATCGCCATGATCGTCGTCTCCTTGGTTCTCGCGTGAACGGTGGTTTCCAACCGGACAGTAGCTAGGGCGCGGCGCGGGGCCGGCAAAGGCATACTCCCTCCGGAGAGCCCGGCGGTTGCGGAGCGTTCCGGTCCTGTCCAGGCTGTGGGCGGTCAGCCCAAGGAATGGGCATCGGTCGCGCCGATATGGAACCTTTGGATTGGTTTTTGAGGTGGTCCGGATTTTGCTGTGCAGAACGCCATCGCAACCGGCTCGCTTCGATGGGGAAGCGCGGACATCGGAGGGGCGGCGAACTTGCGGGTTCTGGTGGTCGATGATGACGGCGAGCGCGCCGCGGTGGTGAAGGACAGCCTGCGCGAGTCCGGTGCGGAGATCGCGGCGGTGATCGGCATCGACGCCGACCTGCGCGCCGCCATCCAGGTGCACCGGCCCGACGTCATCATCGTCGATCTGGCCTCCCCTTACCGCGACTATCTGGAGGATCTGATGTCGATCAACCGGGAGACGCCGCGCCCGATCGCGCTTCTGGTCGGCGAGGAGGACCGCCCGCTGATGGCCCGCGCCGTCAGGGCCGGTGTCAGCATCTACGCGGTGGACGGGTTGAGCGCCAAGCTGGTGCGGTCGATCATGGAAACCGTGTCCGGGCATTTCCACCGCTTCCAGACGGTCAACGAGGAGTTGGAGAAGTCACGCGCCGCGCTGAACGACCGAAAGATCGTCGAGCGGGCCAAGGGGCTGTTGATGGCGCACCGCGACCTCAGCGAGGATCAGGCCTACAAGACGCTGCGCAGGATGGCGATGGACCAGAACAGGCGGTTGGTCGAGGTGGCGGAGGCGGTGCTGAACGTCGCCGATCTGCTGAAGCGCTGACCGTGGCGTCCGGCGGGGCGTCCGGGATGGGCTGGCGGGATCAGCAGGCCGGGTTCTGCGGCGAGCCGGCGACGGGGGGAGTGATCCTGCACGGCCCCGGCGCGCTTTCCGCGCTCCCGGCCGCCGGTGCGTTGCGGTTGCCGAGGCTGCTCAGGTCGTAGCCGGTCCAGGCGAGGTGACCGGGCGACATCAGCAGGGGAGCCCAGATCGCCGCCGACAGCAGGTTGAAGGTCTGGAACTGCCGGTGAGGCATCGCCATCATGCCGGCGGTGGTCGGCACCACGGCGCGCAGGGGGCCGACGAAGCGCGCCAGGAACACGCTCTTGCCGCCATGCCGATGGAAGAAGGCCTCGCCCCGGCCGCGCAGCTCCGGCCGCCGGCTGAACGGCCAGAGTTGGAACAGACGCTCGCCGTAAAGGCGGCCCAGCCAGTAGGAGGCGGCATCGCCGAGAACGGCGCCGCCCACGATCGCCAGATAGACGGTCCAGAAATCGAGGATGCCGGCGGCCACCAGCGCCCCGGCCGCGGTCAGCATGAGGACGCCGGGAACCAGAAGACCGACGATCGTGATCCCCTCGGTGAAGGCCACCAGGAAGATGATGGCTCCGGCCCACTCCGCGTGCGTCTCGATGAAGGAGGCGAGCGCGGTCGCCTGGGCTTTGAAATCCGGAAATGCGATCGACAAGGCGGCCAAATCCTGGTTGTCGTGGTGACATGGGGCGAGGCTCGGCGGTTTTCCAGCGCTCTAGCGGAGTCCGGCCTGTTCGAGGATGAACGTCACGCGCTCCGGCACGGGACGGCGGGGAAGCTCGACCAGCTCGTAGCCGCAGTCGCCGTAGGTCTCCACCATGGAACGGTGGGTGCGCTCCGCCTCCTCCGGCGACTGCCGGCGCTCGGCGTCCCGCTCGTAGATCTCGGGCCAGGGCGGGGTGATGAACACCCGTTTTTCATAACGGAACAGGTCGACCGCCCTTTCCAGGTGCGGTGGCACCGGCAGGCCGTGCAGCCGCAGATAGCCGACGGTGTCGGGCACGCCGCGGTCGAAGAAGACGGCCCCCGGATGGCCGAGGGCGTTGCGATGGGAGCGCATGTCCCAGCCCAGCATCTGCTCGGCGAAGGCCGCCGGGTCGATCCAGGGCAGGGCGGAACCGCCGATGGCGGTCTGGTCGCGGATCACGCCGCGCCCGGCCTCCTCGGCGCAGGCGTGGCCGGCCTGTTCCAGCGCGCGGATCAGCGTGCTCTTTCCCGACCCCGGTCCACCCGTCAGGACGAACAGGCGGTTGGGGCCGTCCGGCGTCGCGTTGCCCTTCATGACCGCGTCACTCCACGAAATCCTCGCGGCTCAGCCCGTAGCGCTTGAGCTTGTCGTAGAAGGTCTTGCGCGGAATGTTCAGCGCCTCGATGGCGGCCTTCACGCTGCCCTTCTGGCGGGCCAGCTCGCTCTGGATCAGCCCCTTCTCGAAATGGTCGACCCGTTCGGCCAGGGACAGGGCCGGGGCCTGGGCGGGGGCGGCGGGTTCCGCCGCCACATCCTCCAGCCCCAGCACGAAGCGGTCGGCGGCGTTGCGCAGTTCACGGACGTTGCCCGGCCAGTCCTGGGCGACCAGCCTCTGCATCTGGGTCGGCGAGGCGACGCGCGGCTCGCGGTTGTAGCGGCCGGCCGCCTGGACGACGAAATGCTGGAACAGCAGCGGAACGTCGTCGCGCCGCTCGCGCAGCGGCGGGATGCTCACCACCACCACGTTCAACCGGTAATAGAGATCCTCGCGGAATTTCCCGGCCGCCGCCGCCTGCTTGAGGTCGACCTTGGTCGCCGCCACCACGCGCAGGTCGACCGGAACCAGCTCGTTCGATCCCAGCGGCTCGACCACCCGTTCCTGGATGACGCGCAGAAGCTTGACCTGGAGCGACAGCGGCATGCTCTCGATCTCGTCGAGGAACAGGGTGCCGCCGCTGGCGTGCTCGATGCGGCCGACGCGGCGCTTGGCGGCGCCGGTGAAGGCTCCGGCCTCGTGGCCGAACAGTTCGCTTTCGAAGATCGCCTCGGGCATGGCGCCGCAGTTCAGGGCGACGAAGGGGTGCTTGCGCCGGGCGCTGGCGCCGTGCAGGGCGCGGGCGACCATCTCCTTGCCGGTGCCGGTCTCGCCGAACACCAGAACGTCGGCGTCGGTGTCGGCCACCGCCGCGATGGTCGCGCGCAGCCGCTCGATGCCGGCGGTGCGGCCGACGATGCCCTGGGTGGATTCGCCGCCCCCCGACAGGGCGGCGCGCAGGCGGCGGTTCTCCAGCACCAGCCGGCGTTTGTCGACGGCGCGCCGCACGGTCTCGACCAGCCGGTCGGAGGGGAAGGGCTTTTCCAGGAAGTCGTAGGCCCCGTCGCGCATCGCCTGCACCGCCATCGGCACGTCGCCGTGGCCGGTGATGAGGATGACCGGCAGGTCGGGGTCGATGGTCCGCACCCGCTCCATCAGGGCCAGCCCGTCCATCTGCGGCATCCGCACGTCGGTCACCAGACAGCCCGGCCAGTCGCGCCCGAGATGGCGCAGGGCGCGCTCCGCCCCGTCGCAGGCGGTCACCTCGAAGCCGGCGAGTTCCAGCGTCTGCTGCCCGGCCAGCCGGACGGCGCGCTCGTCGTCCACGAAAAGCACGCTGCCGGCGCCGCCGCCGCCCGTGCCGCTGCCGGTGTCGTTCACGGTCATGATGGCTGTTCCATTGTTTTCTGCTCGGCGACCTTGAGCCGCATGGTGAAGACGGCGCCGCCCAGCAGGCCGGAGCGGCCGTTGGCGGCGGTCAGGCTGCCGCCGAAATCCTCGACGATGCCGTGGCTGATCGACAGCCCGAGCCCGAGCCCCTCGCCCGCCTCCTTGGTGGTGAAGAAGGGCACGAACATCCGGGGCAGGTCGGCGTCGCGGATGCCGGTTCCGCTGTCGGCGACGCTGAGCAGCGCCACGTCGTCCGCCGTCGTCAGGGTGATGCGCAGCCGGCGCACCGGAGCGCCGCGCACGGCGTCGGCGGCGTTGCCGATCAGGTTGACCAGCACCTGCTGCAACCGCACATCCTCGCCGGTCACCCAGACGGTGTGGGCGGGCAGGTCGGTCTCGACCGTCACGTCGTCGCGCCGCAGCCGCGCCTCCAGCAGCGACAGCGCCTGACCGACGGCGCCGTTGGCCGACACCGGCCCCAGCCGGCCCGAGGCGCGCCGGGCGAAGCCCTTCAGCTGGCGGGTGATCGCGGCCATGCGGTCGGTCAGGCCGGCGATCTCGCCAAGATTGTCGCGCACCGACTCCGTCCGTCCGCGCTCCAGCAGCACGACCGCGTTGTCGGCGAAGCTGCGCATGGCGGCCAGCGGCTGGTTGATCTCGTGGGCGATGCCCGCCGACATCTGCCCCAGCGCCGCCAGCTTGGCCGCCTGGGTCAGCTCGTTCTCCCGCTCCCGCAACTCCGCCGTCGCTTCGGCGACGCGGCGCTCCAGCTCGGCCCGCGCCTCCTCCTGAACCGCCAGACGCTCGGCGAAGGCGGCGCGGCGCAGGGCCAGCGCGTAGGCGGCGACGGCGGCCAGCGCCATCGCGGCGGCGGCGAGCAGGCCGGCGACCTGGGCGCGGCCCGAGACCGGCTCGCGGCTGGTCAGGCTGTGCAGGGTCCAGTCGCCGCCGGGCACGGCGACCGAGGCCAGCAGATAGCGCCGCTCCACCCCGTTCTCGGCGATGGCGATGCGGTCGGCGGCCCCGCCGAAGGCCCAGGGCAGCACGTCCAGCCCCTCGCTGGTGCCCTCCGGCACGACCGGCAGGGCGATCGGCAGGCGGCGGGGCAGGGCGTGGTAGCGCCAGTCCTCGACGTTGGTGATGAAGACCATGCCGTCGCGGTCGGTCACCAGCAGCTTTTCCGGGCTGGGCACCCAGGCCCGTTCCAGCCGGTCGAAGCCGACCTTCAGCACCACCGCGCCCAGTGTGCGGTTTTCCGCCACCACCCGGTGGGCGGTGTAATAGCCGGGGATGAAGGAGGTGGTGCCCAGCGCGAAATGGTGGCCCTCCCCGCGCTCGATGGCCATTCGGAAATAGGGCCGGTAGGCGAAGTTCTGCCCGACGAAGCTGGAGCTTCCGTTCCAGTTGCTCGCGGTCAGCGTCAGCCCGCTGGTGTCCATGATGTAGAGCGCCGAGGCGCCGAGCGCCTTCCCGATGCCTTCCAGCTTGCGGTTCATCCGGTCGATGCGCTCGGGCGTCGGGTCGCCCAGGAGCGCCGTGACCTCGGAATCCTGTGCCAGCGCCAGGGGGACGGCGGCGTGGCGCTCCAGCTCGGCCCGCAAATTGGCGTCGTAGAGCGCCAATTGCGCGTGCGCGTGCGCGTGCAGGTCCGTCTCCGCCTGCCCGGCGGCCCAGCCGGCGGCCAGCGCCGCGGCCAGCGGCACCCCCAGCAGCAGCAGCGCGAGAAGCAGCCGGCGCGGCCGTTCGAGCGCGAGCGCCGCCAGCCGCGCGGCTCCCCGCGCGGCCCCCTGGGCGATCGAATCTGTCCTTGTGCCGTCAAAGGGCTTCGGCAACGTCACGAAACACCATGCTGCGCCGCAACATTGCTGCGGTGGTCCGGGGAGTGTGTGGATTTTCGCACATCGCAACAGGTCCTGTCGTGTGGATTTTCGCGCATGTGGATTCGTCAAATCCTTGATGTTGCTGGATTCAGCAATTGGCCCATCGCTTGCTTTCACAGGCAACCAAGTACGGGGTCATCCGCATCGTCGGTCAACAGAACGGATGCCCCGGCAGGAACGCCACGAGGAGACCGTCGATGAGCAACGCGACCGCCACCGCCCAGCACGGGCCGGTGAAGAAGCCCTTCTACACCAACCTGACCTTCCAGGTTCTGACCGCCATCAGCTTCGGCATTCTGCTCGGCCACTTCTACCCGTCGCTCGCGGTGGAGATGAAGCCGCTGGGCGATCTGTTCATCAAGATGGTGAAGATGGTCATCGGCCCGATCGTCTTTCTGACGGTCGTCACCGGAATCTCCTCGATCGGCAATCTGAAGAAGGTCGGCAAGGTCGGCGGCAAGGCGCTGCTCTATTTCGAGATCGTGACCACCTTCGCGCTCGGCATCGGGCTGCTGGTCGTCAACCTCGTGCGTCCGGGCGCCGGGATGAACATCGTCCCCGGCCAGCTCAAGGCCGATTCCGTGCAGAAATACGCCACCACGGCGAAGGAGCACGGCTTCATGGACTTCGTCGTCGGCATCGTGCCCGACAACGTGGTCGGCGCCTTCGTCCAGGGCGACATGCTCCAGATCCTGTTCTTCGCCGTGGTCTTCGGCGTCGCCCTGTCGGCGATGGGCCAGAAGGGCAAGCTGGTCGAGGACATCTTCGACAAGGTCGGCCACGCCCTGTTCGGCGTCATCGGCATCCTGATGCGCGTCGCCCCGGTCGGCGCCTTCGGCGCCATGTCCTTCACCATCGGCAAGTACGGCATCTCGTCGCTGACCGCGCTGGGCCAGCTGATGGCGTCGGTCTACATCACCATGGCGATCTTCGTCTTCGTCGTGCTGGGCGGCATCGCCAAGGCCTACGGCTTCAGCATCTGGAGCTTCATCCGCTACATCCGCCAGGAACTGCTGATCGTGCTCGGCACCTCGTCGTCCGAGTCCGTGCTGCCGCGCATGATGGAGAAGATGCAGAAGTTCGGCTGCTCCAAGCACGTCGTCGGCCTCGTCATCCCCACCGGCTACTCCTTCAACCTCGACGGCACCTCGATCTACCTGTCGATGGCGGCGATCTTCATCGCCCAGGCCTTCAACGTCGACCTGACGATCTGGCAGCAGCTCTACATCCTGGTCATCCTGATGCTGACCTCGAAGGGCGCGGCGGCGGTGACCGGCGGCGGCTTCGTGACGCTGGCCGCCACCCTGTCGGCCACCGGCGTGCTGCCGATCGAGGGGCTGGCCCTGCTGCTCGGCGTCGACCGCTTCATGTCGGAGGCCCGCGCCCTGACCAACCTCGTCGGCAACGGCGTCGCCACCGTCGTCGTCGCCAAGATGGAAGGCGAGTTCGACGAGAGCAAGGCGGTCGCCGAGTACCAGGAGCACTTCAAGGAGCCGGCGCTCGCCCGCATCTGACGCGAGGCGCCTGACGAAGGCCCGAAGGCCCGTTTTCGGAAAAAGCGAAAGTGATCCGCACCGGCGGCTTCCGGGTCATGTAAGGTAAGGGGGACGGTTCGGCAGGGTTCGAATCGCCCCCTTTCCCTTTGGATCGGGGTATGTCTTCGGCTATAACCAACCACCAGTCCAAAGCCGGTTCAGCGAATTAACCGGAATCACGTTAATCGGAGGAAGAGGCCCATGTCCGGCGATTTCGACGCGATGGCGCTTGAGTATCACCGCAACCCGCGCCCGGGTAAGCTGGCGGTCGTCGCGACCAAGCCGATGGCGAACCAGCGCGATCTGGCGCTGGCCTATTCGCCGGGCGTCGCCGTCGCCAGCACCGCCATCGCCAACGATCCGGCCCAGGCCGCCTCGCTGACGGCGCGGGCCAACCTCGTCGCCGTGGTGACCAACGGCACCGCCGTGCTGGGGCTGGGCAACATCGGCCCGCTGGCCGCCAAGCCGGTGATGGAGGGCAAGGCCGTCCTCTTCAAGAAATTCGCCGGGATCGACTGCTTCGACCTGGAGCTGAACGAGCTGGACGTCGACGCGCTGGTCGAGACCATCGTCCGGCTGGAGCCGACCTTCGGCGCCATCAACCTGGAGGACATCGCCGCCCCGGCCTGCTTCGAGATCGAGCGCCGCTGCCGCGAGCGGATGAAGATCCCGGTCTTCCACGACGACCAGCACGGCACCGCCATCGTGGTGGGCGCCGCCGTCCTCAACGGCCTCGCCCTGGTCGGCAAGGACATCTCGACGGTGAAGGTCGTCTCCACCGGCGGCGGGGCGGCGGGCATCGCCTGCCTCGACCTGATGCTGAGCCTCGGCGTCCGCCGCGAGAATGTCTGGCTGGTCGACATCGCCGGCGTGGTCCACAAGGGCCGCAACGAGCAGATGAACGAGTACAAGGACGCCTACGCGCAAGCGACCGACGCCCGCACGCTGGCCGACGTCATCGACGGCGCCGACATCTTCCTCGGCCTGTCGGGCGCCAAGGTGCTGAAGCCGGAGCTGCTGGCCCGCATGGCCGAGAAGCCGCTGATCCTGGCGCTCGCCAACCCCGAGCCGGAGATCATGCCCGATCTGGCGCGCGAGGCGCGGGCCGACGCCATCATCGCCACCGGCCGGTCGGACTTCCCGAACCAGGTCAACAACGTGCTGTGCTTCCCCTTCATCTTCCGCGGCGCGCTCGACGTCGGCGCCACGACGGTGAACGAGGCGATGAAGATCGCCGCGACCCACGCCGTCGCCAACCTCGCCCGGGCCGAGCCGTCGGACGTGGTGGCGGCGGCCTATGTCGGCGAATCCTTGCGCTTCGGCGCCGACTACATCCTGCCCAAGCCCTTCGACCCGCGCCTGATCGTCGAGGTGTCGTCGGCGGTCGCAAAGGCCGCCATGGAATCCGGCGTCGCCACCCGGCCGATCGCCGATTTCCGCGCCTACCGCGACCAGTTGAACCAGTACGTCATCCGCTCCGGCCTGTTCATGAAGCCGGTCATCACCAAGGCCAAGACCGCGCCCAAGCGCGTCGTCTACGCCGAGGGCGAGGACGCGCGCGTCATCCGCTGCGCCCAGGTGGTGGTCGACGACGGCATCGCCCAGCCGATCCTGCTCGGCCGCCGCGAGGTGATCGAGCGGGTCATCGGCGAGATGGGCCTGCGCCTGAAGATCGGCCGCGATGTCGAGGTGATCGAGACCGTCCGCGACCTGCGCACCCACAATTACGCCGAGCTGTACCGCAAGCTGATGGGCCGGCGCGGCGTGGCGCCGAGCCACGCGGCCAACGTCGTGCGCACCCAGCCGACCGTCTTCGGCGCCCTGATGGTCCGCCGGGGCGAGGCCGACGCGCTGGTCTGCGGCACGTCGGGCCGCTTCAACGAGCATTTCGCCCACATCGCCGGCCTGATCGGGCTGCGCGAGGGGGTGAAGGTCGCGGCGACGATGAACGCGCTGATCTCGCAGAAGGGCGTGCACTTCATCACCGACACCTACGTCAATCCCGACCCGACCGCCGAGCAGGTGGCCGAGATCGCCCGGCTGGCCGCCGACGAGGTCAAGCGTTTCGGCATCGAGCCGAAGGTGGCGCTGCTCTCCCACTCCAACTTCGGCAGCGCCGACACCCCGTCGGCGCGCAAGATGCGCCAAGCCTACGAGCTGGCCTCGGCCGAGATGCCCGACCTGGAGATCGACGGCGAGATGCACGCCGACGCGGCGCTCGCCGAGGCGATCCGCAAGGAGGTGCTGCCCGACAGCCGCCTGAAGGGGGAGGCGAACCTGCTGGTCATGCCGACGCTGGACGCCGCCAACATCGCCTTCAACATGATGAAGATCCTGGGCGAGGCGCAGAATGTCGGGCCGATCCTGCTGGGGGTGGAGCGTCCGGTCCACATCGTCACCCCGTCGGTGACGACGCGCGGCCTGGTCAACATGACGGCGGTCGCGGTGGTCGACGCCCAGCTCGCCGAGCCGGTCAACGCCGCCCCCCGCCCGCCGGTGGCCGGGGAGATCTGATCCGCCAAGGGGCCGGCGGGGCGCTGTTCCCGCCTGCGATTCGTGCTATTCCCTGAAGCCGGAACGGGCAGACGGGGCGGCATGATGAACCGGAACCAGCGCAGGACCGCCGGTGCCACCAGCGCGAAGGGCAACGCCGCCGCCGCGACGGCGGCGGCCAACCTTCTGGCGCAGGCGGTCCCCCTGCATCAGGCTGGGCGGCTGGCCGAGGCCGAGGCGCTCTACCGGCAGGCGCTGGCCGCCCAGCCGCGCCACCCCGACGCGCTGCATCTGCTTGGCATGATCGCCTGCCAGACCGGGCGCTTCGCCGACGCCGCCGCGTTGATCGGGCAGGCGGTCGGCGCCAACCGCAACGTTCCCGACTACCACGCCAATCTGGCCTTCGCCCTCCAGGCGCTCGGGCGCTCGGCGGAGGCGGAAGCGGCGGCCCGTGCCGCGCTGCGCCTGCGCGCCGCCTTTCCGGAGGCCGCGAACACGCTGGGCAACGCCTTGAACGCCCAGGGAAGGTTCGCCGAGGCCGCCGCCGCCTACCGCGACGCCCTGCGCGCCCGTCCCGATTACGCGGAGGCCAAGGGCAATCTCGGCGCCGTCCTGCGCACCCTGGAACGCTCGGGCGAGGCCGAACCGCTGCTGCGCCAGGCGCTGGCCGGCAACCCGCATCTGGTCGAGGCGCGCGCGGCGCTCGGCCTCGCCCTGCTCGACCTGGACCGGGTGGAGGAGGGGGTGACGACGCTGAAGATGGTGGTGGCCCAGCGCCCCGACCACGCGGGCGCCTGGCTGGCGCTGGCCGGGGTGGTCCAGCGCCGGGGCGACGACGCGCGGCTGATCTACGCCCGCTATTGCGCGGTGGAACCGGCGGACGCCGAGGCGTGGAACGGTTACGGCCTCGGCTTGCAGAAGGCCGACCGCATCGACGCCGCCGCCGCCGCCTACGCCCGCGCGGTGCGGCTCGCCCCGCTGATGACCGAGGCGCTGACCAACCTCGGCAACGCGCGCCGCCTGCAAGGGCGCGGCGCCGAGGCGGCGGCCTTGCAGCGCCGGGCGCTCGATCTGCGGCCCGACTACGCGGCGGCCCACGCCAACCTCGGGCAGGCGTTGCAGGATCTGGGCGACGACCGGGGCGCCGAGGCCAGCTTCACCCGGGCGCTGGAGTTCGATCCCAGGGAATCGGTCGCGCGCTTCAACCGCGCCATCCTGCGGCTGCGCCGGGGGCGGCTGGCGGAGGGCTGGGCCGACTACGCCGACCGCTTCGCCTCCGGCCGGTTGGGCCGCCCCCGCAGTCTGCCGATTCCGGAGTGGAACGGCGAGGATCTGTCGGGTCGCCGGATCCTGCTGTGGGCGGAGCAGGGTTTGGGCGACGAGTTGATGTTCGGTTCCGTCCTGCCCGACGTGATCGCGCGGGCCGGATCGGTGATCGTGGAGTGTGACGCCCGCCTCGTTCCGCTGTTCCAGCGCTCCTTTCCGACCGCCACGGTGCGCCCGCCGACGGAGGGGCCGCGTGACGCCGACTGCCACGCGCCCTTCGGGTCGCTGCCGCGCCGGTTGCGCGGCCGGCTGGCCGACTTCCCGGTCCGGTCCGGCTGGCTGCGCCCGGATCCGGTGCGGGCGGACCTGTGGCGCGAGCGGCTGACGGCGCTCGGCCCCGGCCTGACCGTCGGCATCGCCTGGACCAGCCGGCGGATCACCACGGAGCGGCGGTCCGCCTACACCACGCTCGACCAATGGGAGCCCATTCTCCGCCTGCCCAACATTCATGTGATCAGCCTGCAATATGACGGGCGCGGCGAGGAGATCGCCGCCGCCGAGGAACGCTTCGGCCTGCGCATCCATCGCTGGGACGATCTCGATCAAATGGTCGATCTCGAGGCCACCGCGGCCCTGGTCGCCAGCCTGGATCTGGCGGTCACCGTGGCCTCCTCGTCGGGCGAACTGGCTGGCGCGCTCGGGGTTCCGGTCTGGCGGCTCGGCTGGCCGGACTGGACCCATCTGGGTGCCCCGACCCGGCCCTGGTTTCCCAGCATGCGCTGCGTCCATCCTCGCACCGGGGAGTCGTTGGGCGATGCTCTTATTCAGGTTTCTCAAATGATTATGGGATTATCCGGAGATTCCAGGTGAGCGTTCAGGGTCAATTCGCCGACGCTCTGCGCCACCATCAGGAGGGAAATCTCGCTGAGGCCGAACCGCTGTACCGGATGGTCCTTGACGCCGAGCCGGCGCACGCCGACGCGCTTCATCTGCTTGGCGTCCTCAAGCATCAGATTGGAGAAAGCCAGGAAGCTGTTGAATTGATTGAAAAGGCGTTGGCGATCGACGACACGCCCGCCGATTTCCACGGCAATCTGGGACTTGCGTTGCAGGCGCTGGGACGAGTGGAGGATGCCGTCGCCGCCCAGGAACGCGCCATCGCCCGCAACCCCGATCACGCCGGTGCCCATTTCAACCTTGCGCTGGCGCTGGTCGCCGATGGAAAGCGCGAGCGGGCGGCGGTCCATTACGCCGAAGCGGCGCGCCTGTCCCCCAGCCTCGCGGATGCCCATCTCAATCTCGGCGCCATCCTTCAGGACCTCGGGCGGGCGGACGAGGCCCTCGTCGCCCATGAGCGCGCGGCGGCCCTGCTGCCCGGCGACCCGCGTCCTTGGATGAACCGCGCCATCAGCCTGCGGCAGTTGGGGCGTCTGGACGAGGCCGCCGCAGCAGCCCGGCAGGCCGCGGCGTTCGGGGGCCGGGAGGATGGCGACGCGGCGGCCCTCGCCATGCTCGCCGCGAATCTGCACGCGCAGGGACGCCTGCACGAGGCGGCGGCGCATTATGGCGAATCCTTGCGGATCGATCAGGGAAATCCGATTGTTCTCAATAATTTTGGGATTCTTCTTCAGGAATTGAACGAACCTGATCGGGCCGCCGTCTGCTTCGAGGCGGCCTTTGCCCTGAAGCCCGATTTCGCGGAGCCCCGCGACAATCTCGGCACGTTGCGCGCCAAGCAGGGGCGTTTGGCCGAGGCCGAGGCGCTGCATTGCGCGGCGCTTCGCCACAAGCCGGATCTGGCCGGCGCCTGGAACAATCTGGGCAACGCCCGCAAGGCGCTGGGGCGGAGGCCGGCCGCGTTTCCGGCATGGCGCGCCGCCATCGCCCTGGAGCCCGGACGGGCCGAGTTCCAGTCCAACCTCGGCAACGGCCTGCGGGAGGACGAGCGTTTCGCGGAAGCGGACCTCTGCCACCGCCGTGCCGTCCGACTGGCCCCCGGCGAGGCGGTTCCCAACAACAACCATGGGCACGCCTTGCAGGGCCGGCTTCTCTTCGCCGAGGCCGCAGGCTGGTTTCGCCGCGCCCTGGCGCTCGACCCGGCCTACGCCGAGGCATGGAGCAACCTCGGTCTGGCGCGGCAGCGGCTGGGCGACGCCCTGGCGGAGCGTTGCTACGACCGTTCCTTGCGGTTGCGTCCGGACCTGCCGCTGGCCCATTTCAACAAGGGGCTGCTGCGCCTGGAGGCTGGCGACCTGACGGCCGGCTGGCCGGGCTATGCGTGGCGTTTCGCGGCGGGGCAGGTCGGGGCCGGCCGCCAGCCGCGCGCGCCGGCGTGGCGCGGCGAGGATCTGGCCGGGCGCCGCCTGCTGGTCTGGGGCGAGCAGGGGGTCGGCGACAGCATCCTGTTTTCCGCCCTCGTCCCGGAGATCGCCGTGCGCACCCGGTCCGCCATCCTGGAGGTCGACCACCGGCTGGTGCCGCTGTTCGCGCGTTCCTTCCCCGGATTGACCGTGCGGGCCGAAGCCATCGATGCGCAGGGCCGCGAGACGATGGCGGTTCCCGATTATGACCGCCACGTCCCGATGGGATCGCTGCCGCGCGTGCTGCGCGGGAAGCTGTCGTCCTTTCCCGCCGGCGCCTCCTGGCTGGTTCCCGATCCGGCGCGGGTCGCCGGATGGCGGGACCGGCTGGCTGGGCTGGGCTCCGGGCTGATGGTCGGGATCGGCTGGCGCAGCCAGCTTCTGACGATGGAGCGGAGCGCCGCCTATGTCGGGCTGGAGTGGTGGGGGGCGCTGTTCGCCGTGCCGGGCGTCACCTGGGTGGTTCTGCAATATGGCGACTGCGAAGCCGAGATCGCCGAGGCGGAGCGACGCTTCGGCATCCGCCTGCACCGCTGGGACGATCTGGACCGCAAGGATGATTTCGACGGCGTGGCGGCGCTGATCGCCGCGCTCGACCTCGTGATCTCGCCGGCGATGTCGGTGGGGGAACTGGCGGGCGCGCTGGGCACGCCGGTCTGGCGCTTCGGCCATCGGGACTGGACGCAGCTCGGCAGCGGCGTCCGCCCCTGGTTCCCGTCGATGCGGCTGTTCCAGCCCCGTTCGGGAGAGGCGTTGGCCGGGACGCTCGTCCGCATGGCGGCGCACCTGCGCGACTTGGCCCCGCCGACGCGGGACGCCCCTCCGCCCCCGGCCCTTCCGCCCGATCCGCAAGTCCCGGCCGTCGGTCTCGGCGACGGCTTGCGGCTGCATCAGGCGGGGCGGCTCGACGAGGCGGAAGCGGTCTATCGGGCCATCCTCGCGGCCGATGCGGAGCATCCCGACGCCCTCCATCTGCTGGGTGTCGCCGCCCATCAGCGGAACCGCAACGAGGAGGCGACGGCGCTGATCGCCCGCGCCATCGCCCGGCGCGGCGACGTTGCCGAGTATCACGGCAATCTCGGGTCCGTTCTCCAGGCTCTGGGGCGGTTGCCGCAGGCGGTGGGCTGCTATGAAACGGCGCTGCGGCTGCGCCCGGCCTATCCCGATGCGCTGAACAATCTGGGAAGCGCCCTCCAGGCGCTCGGCCGCCTGCCCGAGGCCGAGGCGCGCTACCGCGCCGCGCTGGCCCAGCGGCCCGGCTTCGTCCAGGCGCTCGCCAACCTCGGGACCGCGCTGCACGCCATGGGGCGGCGGACGGAAGCGCTTGCCTGCCTCGCCGATGCGGTTGAGCGCGATCCGGCGGCGCTCGACGCGCGGCTCGGGCTGGGAGCGCTGCTGAACGATCTCGGACGCGCCGCCGAGGCGGAGATTCAGTATCGCGCGGCGTTGGCCCTGGACGACGCCGATTCCGACGCCCATGCCGGGCTGGGGGCTGCCCTGTTCAAGCGCGGACGCCACGCCGAGGCCGCCGGCAGCCTGGAGCGTGCCGTCGGCCTCGGCAACCGTCGCGGCGTCACACTGGATTTGCTGGGCGCGGCGCATCGCCTGCTGGGCGATCCGGCGGCGGCCGAGCGCTGGCACCGGGCGGCGGTGGCGGCGGAGCCGCTGCGGGCGGCCGCAAGGACCAACCTCGCTCTGGCCGTGGGCGCGCAGGGGCGCCTGGGCGAGGCCGCCGTCGGGCACCGCCAGGCACTGGCCGTCTCGCCCGCCTTTCCCGAGGTGCTCAACAACCTCGGGGTGGCGTTGCAGGGGCTGGGAGCGGGGGAGCCGGCGGTTGCCTGCCACCGCCGGGCGGTGCGGCTGGCTCCGGCCTCGGCGGAAAGCTGGGGCAATCTGGCGGCGGCGCTGCTGACCCTGAAGCGCCATGGCGAGGCGCTGGTGTCCGCCGTCCGCGCGGTGGCGCTGGCTCCGGCCCTGACCGGCGCGCTGACCACCGGCGGCGCCGCGCGGAAAGGCATGGAGCGTTTCGCCGACGCCGCCCGCGACCATCGGCGGGCCTTGCGGGTGACGCCGGGCCACGCCAAGGCCTGGTCGAATCTCGGGACCGCGCTCGCCGGCCTCTCGCGCTGGGAGGAGGCGTTGACGGCGCACCGCCGCGCGCTGGCGCTGGCCCCGGCGCTCGCCGACGCGCATCTCAACCTCGGTCATGCGGAGCAGGTGCTCGGCCGGAGCGGCGCGGCGCGGCGGCACGCCGAGCGGACGATCCGGCTGGCGCCGGGCCGGGCCGACGCGCGGATGAACCGGGCCTTGCTGCGTCTGTCGGCGGGCGACCTGGACGGCGGCTGGCGGGACTACGCCGCCCGTTTCCCGGCGGGCGAGTCACGGGGGCGGCGCTTCGCGATGCCGGAATGGCTGGGCGAGGATCCGTCGGGCCTGAGCATTCTGGTGTGGGGGGAGCAGGGGCTGGGCGACGAGATCATGTTCGGCACCGCCTTGCCCGATCTGGTCCGCCGGGCCGGCCGGCTGGTCGTCGAGTGCGACGCCCGTCTCGTGCGCCTGTTCGCCCGCGCCCTTCCGGGCGCCGAGGTGCGCGCGCCGACCGGCGATCCACGGGACTGCGACCGTCACGCCGCGATGGGGAGCGTCGCGGCGATCCTGCGTCGGCGGTTGGGGGATTTTCCCACCCATCCCGGCTTCCTCGTTCCCGACCCGCTGGAAGCGGCGCGCTGGCGCGACCGGCTGGCGGCGCTCGGTTCCGGCCTGACGGTCGGCGTCTGCTGGCGCAGCAGCCGGATCACGGCGGAACGGGCCGGCGCCTACAGCCGGCTCGACCAGTGGGGACCGCTGTTCGCGGTGCCCGGCCTGCGCTTCGTCAATCTGCAATACGACGAATGCGCCGCCGAACTGGCGGACGCCCGGCGGCGGTTCGGCGTCGCCATCGCGACCTGGCCGGACCTGGATTTGCGCAACGACCTGGACGCGGTGGCGGCGCTGATGGCCGGGCTCGACCTCGTGATCACGGCCCCGACCTCGGTGGGTGAACTGGCGGCGGCGGTCGGCATCCCGGTGTGGCGCCTGGGCGGAGGGAACGACTGGTCGGCGCTGGGGGCCGGCGTGCGTCCCTGGTTTCCGGCCATGGCCGTGCTGGGGCGCGACGGGCGCGGCCACGCCGACACGATCGCCGGCGCGGCCCGGCGCCTACGGGGGATGGGGGTGTCTCCTGCGCCAAAAAGCGGCGAAGGGCAAAAATTAATTGTCGGTTAACCGGGTGGCCGGTACCGTGATCGTGGTGAAGGCTTGGTCGCGAGGGAGGGAAGGCCATGTCGGGCAGCGTGTCTGGCGTCAAGCAAATGGTCTCGGACCTCAACAAGTCCCTCAACGCGGCCATCGCCGCGGCGCAGGAGGCCGCGGCCCCGGCGGCGGCGACGGGCGACGTGAAGAGCTACGAGAAGACCGTCCGGAAATCCTCCTCCGACAGCCGCATGTTTGCGACGGACATCGGGGTGCTGTCGAAGAACGTCTCCCGGCTGAACGTGGTCGGCACGCTGGCCCCCAACGACAACGTCGACTTCTACAAGTTCCGCGTCACCACCAAGGGTGAGGCGACGATCGGGCAGGTCGGCGATCCGGGCATGCAGATCCAGGTCATGAGCAAGACCGGGCAGGTGGTCGCCGACAGCAACGAGAAGGCGGGCAAAGCCTACGATTCCTTCCGCAGCCTGCAACGCGGCGAGCTGACCCTCGACCGGGGCGACTACACCGTGCGGGTCAGCCGGGCCAAGGGCGAGTCGGCCAGGGAGCAGAAGAACTACGCGCTCCAGTTCACCATGGGCTCCAGCTATTCCCAGGATTACGACACCATCGCCAAGGAGCCGAGGAAGGGCGACAGCCCGTTCCAGCTCTCCGACAACCAGCAGAAGATGCTGGACGGGTTGAATCAGGCGATCAGCAACATGAACTCCATTCCCAGCGGCCAGACCGGCACGCAGAAGCTCATGGGAAGCTTCAACCTGTTCGTCTGAGCGGCCGTTCGGCGACGCCGCGCTTTCCAAACACCATGAAATCCTTATTAATGGGCGCCGCTCCCAACCTGGGGCGGTTGTCCGCAGTGCGGCCGGGGACGAGCGGCCAGCCTTGCGGCGCGGAGACGGGGCGGCGCATTCCTGCGGTGACCCGGAACACGCTTCGTCGTAAGCTGCTGCGTGATGACGAGATGGGCTTGCAGGAAAGGGCGGTCGGTTGAGGTCTGAGGACGCTCTTGCCAACATTGACGTTGCGGTGCTGGCCGGTGGGCTCGGCACGCGCATCCGGGGAGTTCTGGGCGACACCCCCAAGGTTCTCGCACCCGTGGCGGGTCGGGCCTTCCTGGGGCATCTGCTCGACTATCTCTCCACCCACGGTTCGCGCCGGGTGGTGCTGTGCCTGGGGCATCTGGCCGACCGGGTGACCGCTTGGCTGGCGCGCGGTGATTCGGCCGGTGCGATGGACGTCGTCTGCCAGATCGAGCCGAAGCCGCTGGGGACCGCCGGGGCGCTCGGCTATGTCCGCAAGGAGTTGCGGTCGAACACCATTCTGGTGATGAACGGCGATACCTTCCTCGACGCCGACCTGCGCGCGTTCGTCGCCGCCCACCGGCTGTCCGGGGCGGAGGCGTCGGTGCTCTGCGTCGCCGTCGACGACGCCTCCCGCTACGGCCGGGTCGAGATCGGGGCCGACAGCCGGATCCGCCGCTTCATCGAGAAGGCGCCGGGAAGCGGCACCATCAACGCCGGGGTCTATCTGTTCTCCGCCGCCTTCCTCGACCGGGTGATCGCCCAGGGAGCGGTGTCGCTGGAGCGCGACGTGCTGGAGAAGGCGCCCCCGGGCAGCCTGAACGCCCATGTCGCCAAGGCGCGCTTCATCGACATAGGCACGCCGGAAAGCCTTGCGGCGGCCGGCGGGGTGATCGGCGTGAGAGACGCGTGATCATCAGCCGCACCCCTTTCCGTGTCTCGTTGTTCGGAGGGGGCACCGACCTTCCGCAATGGTACCGTCGCAACGGGGGCTCCGTGATCGGCGGGGCGGTCGACAAATACTGCTACATCAGCCTCCGCACCCTGCCGCCCTTCTTCGAGCACAAGCACCGCATCGTCTATTCGAACATCGAGCTGGTGCGGCGGACGTCGGAGATCCGGCACCCCTCGGTCCGCGCCTGCCTTGCGGAGATGGGAATCGAAGCCGGGCTGGAAATCCATCACGATGGCGATCTGCCGGCGCGGTCGGGGCTGGGGTCGAGTTCCTCCTTCACGGTCGGACTGCTGAACGCGCTCCACGCCTATCGCGGCCACATGGCGAGCCGTCGGGAACTGGCCGAGGAGGCCATCCGCATCGAGCAGGAGGTGATCGGCGAGAATGTCGGGTCGCAGGACCAGGTGTGGGCCGCCTTCGGCGGGCTGAACCGCATCGATTTCCAGACCGATGGCGGCATCGACGTCACCCCGCTGATCATCGGCCGGGAGCGGCGCGACACGCTGCAAAATCATTTCGTCCTGTATTTCACCGGTCTGTCGCGCTTCGCCTCCGACATCGAAGGCGACAAGATCGCCAACATCGCCCGGCGCGAGGACCAGTTGCATGGCTTGCGCGCCCTGGTGGACGAGGCCGCCGCGATCCTTGGCGATCCGCGTCGCGATCTGGCCGAACTGGGCCGGCTTCTGCACGATGGCTGGATGCTGAAGCGCGAATTGGCGTCCAACGTCTCGACCGCCTTCATCGACTCGCTCTATCAGGCGGCGCTCGATGCCGGTGCGCTCGGAGGCAAGCTGCTGGGGGCGGGGGGCGGCGGCTTCCTGCTGCTGTTCATCCCGCCGGAGCGTCAGCCGGCGGTGCGCGAACGGTTGAAGGATCTGACCGCCGTGACCTTCCGTTTCGATTCCGGCGGCAGCAAGATCGTCGTCTACGAGCCGGACGATTTCGAGCGCCGCCGCCGCGCCTGACCGCACCGCCGGGGGCGGCATCCGGGTGGACGGGTGCCGGGTGGACGGGTGCCGGGATGCACGGATGGGGGGCGCCGTCCGCGTTCCGGCGCGCCCGCCGGAAGCGGCCTGGACTCCCGATCCGGGGCGGGGCAAACTCGCCATCGGCTGCAATTCCGCGTCCTCTGTCTGACGATGACCCGCCCCATGGCCATCATCCTCGTTCGCGCCGACGCGTCGCCCGCCATCGGAACAGGGCATGTGATGCGCTGCCTCGCGGTGGCCGAGGCGTTGCGCGAGGACGGTCATGAGGTGGTGTTCGCGGCGGCGGAATCGACCCCGGCCATCGACCGGCGGCTGGCGGCCGAAGGATTCCGCCAAATCGCCATCGCCGGACCGGTCGGCGAGGCGGCGGACCTTGCGGCGACCCGCGCC
This sequence comes from Azospirillum agricola, assembly GCF_017876095.1. Lineage (GTDB taxonomy): Bacteria > Pseudomonadota > Alphaproteobacteria > Azospirillales > Azospirillaceae > Azospirillum > Azospirillum agricola. Next base: position 39,549 of record NZ_JAGINM010000023.1, on the reverse strand, counting down.
GCCCTGCGGCGGGAGCATGCGTCGGCGGTGATGCTCGACGGCTACCGTTTCGGCGACGCCTACCGCGCCGGCTTGCGGGCGGCGGGTGCGCGGGTGCTGGCCTGGGACGATCTGGGGGACGGAAGCGCGCTGCACGCCGATCTGGTGGTCAACGCCGCGCCGCAGGCGCACCGGCTGCCCTACGACCGGATGGCGCCGGGGGCGCTGCTGCTGCTCGGTCCGGCCTACGCGCCGCTGCGGCGGGAAATCCGGCAGGCGGCGCGTGCCGGCCGGCGCCCGATCGCGGGGCGCCCGGTCCTGTTGCTGACCTTCGGTGGTTCCGATCCGTTGGGGCTGACCGGCCCGCTGCTGGAGGCGCTGGCCGTCCGTCGGCCGTCCGGCTGCCGGCTGGTTGCCGTGGTCGGCGGCAGCAACCCGCGAGCCGCCGAGGTGTCGGCGTTGGGGGCCCGGCTCGGGCCGGGGGTGTCGGTCGCGGTCGATTGCCCGCGCATGGGGACGCTCATGGCCGAAGCGGGGCTGGCGGTGTCGGCCGGCGGCGGGACGATGGGGGAACTGGCCGCGCTGGCGGTGCCGACGCTGCTGGTGGTGACCGCCGACAACCAGGCGCCGGCCAGCGCCGAGGCGGCAACGCTCGGCTGGTGCGACGCGGTGGATGCCCGGAGGGGCGACGCGGTTCCGGCCATCGTCGAGGCGGCGCTGGCCTTGTGGGCGGATCCGGCGCGGCGCGGCGCGATGGCGGAGGCCGCCGCGGCGCTGCCGCTGGATGGTGAAGGCGCCTGCCGGATCGCCCGCGCCTTCACCGCCACCCGTCTCGCGCCGTCCGTCGTGACGTGACCGGTCAGCTCACCATCCGCCACGTCCCGTCGCGCTGCTGGCAGGCGGTGCCGAAGCCCTGCTGGGTGCGGCCCTGGACGACGATGGTCGTCTGGTATTCGCGGCACAGCTCGCCCGACGCGCCGGTGCCGTCGCGCACCGGGGTGTAGCTGCCGTAGTTGCCGCTCTGCGGGTTGTTCCAGCGGATGGTGCTGCCGGTCGGCGCCGCGTAGGCGTTGTTGGCTGCCTGAAGCGCGTAGGTCTGGTCGGCGCGGTCGAGCGAGGCGCCCGCCATGTTGCCGAGCGCCGCGCCCAGCAGCGTGCCGACGCCGACCGCGACCAGCTTGCCGCTCCCGCCGCCGAAGCGCGACCCGGCGAGACCGCCGGCCACACCGCCCAGCACGGTGCCGGCGGTCTGCTTGTTGGCGGCGATGCCGCCGTAGGAATCGCCGTAGCCCGGCTGGGCGCAGCCGGCGAGCGGGGCCGCGAGCAGGCTGGCGGACAGGGCGACGGCGAGGAAGGGCTTGGCTTTCATGATCGGCTCTCGTCTGTCTTGAAAGGACGTCTTCGAACGGTCGGTTCCAGCACCATCAACATGGCAGACCCGCGAATTATTCCGTCCGCGTGACGGGCTCCCCCTCTGCCCCTATGATCGCCGGCAACGGAGCCCGTGAACGGGCCGGCGAAGATATGGGAGGAGAACCGCGATGCTGCCCCGGGCGGACCGCTATGAGACCATGCGCGACCAGTTCGTCTGGCGCGTGCCGGAGCGTTACAACATCGGCGTCGACGTCTGCGACAGGTGGGCGGAGCGGGAGCCGGACCGGCTCGCCCTGATCCACAAGCGCCGCGGCGGCGGGGTGGAGGAGTATCGCTTCGCCGACATCCGCGCCCTGTCCAACCGCTTCGCCAACGTGCTGGCCACCCATGGCGTGGCGCGCGGCGACCGGGTCGGCATCCTGCTGCCCCAGGCGCCCGAAACCGCCGTCTCGCACGTCGCCGTCTACAAGATGGGCGGCGTCGCCGTGCCGCTCTTCTCCCTGTTCGGGGTGGAGGCGCTGGAGTATCGCCTCGCCAACTGCGGCGCGCGGGCGGTCGTCACCGATGCCGTGGGCGCCGCCAAGCTGGCGCGGATCCGCGACCGGCTGCCGGAGTTGCGCGCCGTCTTCCGCATCGACGGCATCGAGGGCACGCCGGACTGCCTGGACTGGCACGCCCTGACCGACGCGGCGTCGGACGGCTTCACCCCGGTGGACACGGCGGCCGACGATCCGGCGGTCATCATCTACACCTCCGGCACCACCGGCCAGCCGAAGGGCGCGCTGCACGCGCACCGGGTGCTGCTCGGCCATCTGCCGGGCGTGGAAATGTCGCACGACCTGTTTCCGCAGCCGGACGACCGCATCTGGACCCCCGCCGACTGGGCGTGGATCGGCGGGTTGCTCGACGTGCTGCTGCCGGCCTGGCACCATGGCGTGACGGTGGTCTCGCACCGCTTCGAGAAGTTCGATCCGGAGGAGGCCTTCCGGCTGCTGGCCGAGTTCGGCGTCCGCAACGCCTTCCTGCCGCCGACCGCGCTGAAGATGATGCGCTCGGTCGCCGATCCGCAGACGCGCCATGCCTATTCCATGCGTTCGGTCGCCAGCGGCGGCGAGACGCTGGGGGCCGGGCTGCTCGACTGGGGGCGCCGGACCTTCGGCGTCACCATCAACGAGTTCTACGGCCAGACCGAATGCAACATGATCGTCTCGTCGGCGGCGACGCTGATGCCACCCAAGCCCGGCATCATGGGCCGCCCGGCCCCCGGCCATGACGTGGCGGTGATCGATTCCGCCGGCGACCGGCTGCCTCCCGGCGAGGTCGGGCTGATCGCCGTGCGCCGGCCCGACCCGGTGATGTTCCTCGGATACTGGAACAATCCGGACGCCACGGCGGCGAAGTTCATCGGGGACTGGCTCGTCACCGGCGACCAGGGGGAACTGGACGCGGACGGCTACATCCGTTTCGTCGGACGCGACGACGACGTCATCACCTCGGCCGGCTACCGCATCGGTCCCGGCGAGATCGAGGATTGCCTGATCGGCCATCCCGCCGTGCGCATGGCCGCCGTCGTCGGCGTGCCCGATCCCCTGCGCACCGAGATCGTCAAGGCCTTCATCGTGCTTCAGGAGGGGGTGACGGGCGACGACGCGCTGGTCGCCTCCATCCAGGAGCATGTGAAGACCCGGCTGGCCGCCCACGAGTACCCGCGCGCCATCGAGTTCCTCGACCAGCTTCCCATGACCACCACCGGCAAGATCATCCGCCGCGAACTGCGTGACCGTACCACATCATGATCGAACTTCTGCTGCTGCTCGCCGCCTTCCTCGCCGGGGCCATGAACGCCGTTGCCGGTGGGGGGAGCTTCCTCACCCTGCCGGCCCTGATCTACGCCGGGGTGCCGCCGGTCGCCGCCAACGCCACCGGCACCGTCGCCCTGCTGCCGGGCTACGCCAGCGGGGTCTACGGTTATCGCAACGATCTGGCGCCGGTCGGCGATCTCGGCCTGCCGGTGCTGGCGCTGGTCAGCCTCGTCGGCGGGCTGGCCGGGGCGGGGCTGCTGCTGGTCACGCCGGACGCGGTGTTCCGCGGCATCGTGCCCTGGCTGCTGCTGCTGGCGACCGGGCTGTTCGCCTTCGGCGGGCCGCTGGCCGCGCGGCTGCGTTCGGTCGGGCTGCACGGGCGCGGCGCCCTGCTGGCGACCCTGTTCGTCGTGTCGGTCTATGGCGGCTATTTCAACGGCGGGCTCGGCATCCTGCTGCTGGCGCAGCTCAGCCTGTTCGGCATGACCGACCTCAACGCGATGAACGGGCTGAAGAACCTGTTCTCCGCCGTGCTGACCGCCATCGCGGTGGTGGCCTACGCGGCGGGCGGCGCGGTGGACTGGCCCAAGGCGGCGCTGATGATCCTGGCGGCGGTGGCCGGCGGCTATGTCGGGGCGCGGGTCGGGCGGCGAATCCCGGCGGCGGTCCTGCGCGGCGGCATCATCGCCGTCGGGCTGGCGATGAGCCTGCTGTTTTTCTTGAAATGAAGGGCGGGGGCCGCGCTATAGAGTGCGCTGCCCCTCCACCGACCGCGTGCGTCCCGCCATGCTGACCGTTTCAAACCTCGACCTGTTCTACGGTGACGCCCAGGCGCTCGACGGCGTTTCGCTGGCGGTGGCGGAGGGGGCGACCACCGCCATCGTCGGCGCCAACGGGGCCGGCAAGACCTCGCTGATCCGCACCGTCGCCGGCATCCTGAAGCCGGCGCGCGGCAGCATCCGCTTCCGCGACCGTGAGATCGGCGGGATGCCCAGCCATCTGGTCTGCGACCTCGGCATCGGGCAGGTGGCGGAAGGGCGGCAGATCTTCCCGAGCTTGAGCATCCGCGAGAATCTGGAGATGGGCGCCGTCATCCCGCGCGCCCGCGCCGGCGCCCGGCAGACCTTCGAGCGGGTGCTGGACATGTTTCCCCGGCTGCGCGAGCGGCTCGACCAGGCGGCCGGCACGCTGTCCGGCGGCGAGCAGCAGATGCTCGCCATCGGCCGCTGCCTGATGGGCAAGCCGGACCTGATCATGTTCGACGAGCCGTCGCTCGGCCTGTCGCCCGCCCTGGTGCAGGAACTGTTCCGCATCATCCGCGCGCTGGCGGCGGACGGCATGACCATCATCCTGGTCGAGCAGAACGTCGCCGCCTCGCTGAGGATCGCGCAGCACGCCTATGTGCTGGAGAACGGCCGCGTCGCCCTGTCGGGGACCGGCGAGGCGCTGCTCGCCGATCCGGCGGTGAAGCAGGCCTATCTGGGGCTGTGAGGCGATCCGGGAAGAGGGAAAGCCGCCGGAGGGCGGCTTTCCTTTACCGGTAAATCATCACGCCGCCTGCTTGTGCTCCTGCCGCGAGCGCACGAAGTCGCAGGCCTGCTCGACCTCCCGCGTGAAGCTGTCGTAATCGACGGCGAGGCCGTTCAGGTAGGCGCTCCATCCCGCCGAGGATTTGGCGTAATGGACGGCCGCCTCGATCTCGGCGTCGCTGGCGCCGAACAGCTTGGCGATGGCGGTGTGGTAGAACACGCAGTAGCGGCATTTCGTGACCGCGGCGATGCCGAGGCCGATCAGCTCGCGGACCTTCACTGGCAACGGGCCGTCGTCCAGTTGGACAGCCCGGAACAGGCGCCATTCCGCCTCCACCGTGTTGTCCGGCAGTTCCTTGAAGAAGCTGGGGACCAGACCGAAAATCCCTTCGATCTCCTGATACACCTGCTGGCGATCCATGTGCCCCTCCCTGTGCGAACGGACAAGGGCACGACGCCCCCGCACCGTCTTGTCGGCGGTCGGGAGGCGTCGTGCCGTCATGTCGGAAGGGAGAGTGTGCGCCGGTTGCCGGTCGGGGGCTGGTGCGCAGAAGCACAGTGCCCCTTCTGAGGAGACCGGAAGCCGTCAGGCCCGCTGGGCTTCCAGCGCGTAGGCGAGAAGCCGCTCCACGGAGCGCGCCCGGTCGCCTTCCCCGCCCGCGCCGGCATCGCCCGAGGATAGGGACCGGCCGAAGGAGAAGGGGCGGAAGCGGTCCCGGATGTCGTCGGGCCAGCCGGCGGCGCTGTCCTCGGGACCGTGGCCGAGAATCAGGCGGGCCAGCGAGGGCGGCAGGCCGCCGGAGGTCGGCAGGCAGACGACCGGCCGGGTGCGCGCGAACAGGTCGGCGACGAGGTTCGATCCGCCGAAGGCGATGATCGCGTCGGGATCGAAGCGCTCGACCGCTCCGACGATGTCCCGCAGCTTGTCCTCGTCGAAATGCTTCTGCGGGAAGGAGAGCATGCGGATCCGCGTGCCGAAGGTGGCGATGGTCTGGTCGCCGTCATACCCCTCGTTGACGTCGTGGCTGTATTCGGGGACGAAGCCGTTCTCCCCGACGATCGCCATGGCGTTGGGGTTGACGATCACCACCTCGCAGCCATGCACGTCCTGGATGCGGCGGGCATAGTCGAAGGCATCCGCCGTCGGCTGGTGGTCATGACCCAGCATCTGGTTGGTGATGAGCGCGACCTTGCGGATCCTGTCGCGGGGCAGGGCGGGGCGCAGCTGTGCCGCCAACCCGTAGCGGCGCGTGGTTTCCTCCACCAGAAGCCGGTGGAAACGGCGGAACTCTCCAGTTTTGAAGCTGTCAATGTCGCCGGAGCGCGCCTCGCCCTGGAACAGGCCCATCGCTATGCCCCAATAGGCGTAATGGAGCGAGGGGACGGAGAAGCGCAGCGGATCGTCGAGCGCGGTCTGGACAAGATGGCGGTAATGCGCGATGTCGCCGTCCAGCAGGAACAGCAGGGAATAGCGGCGCATCACGTCGCCCATGCTGTAGTTGGCGTCGACCTCCTCCGCCGCCGCCTTGCGGGTGTCGTCGTCGTAACGGCGGATCAGGTTGGCCAGGGCGCCGACATTGCCCCAGCTCTCGCCCTCGTTGGTCAGCAGGGTCAGGGCGCGGGCGAAGCTCAGGGCCGCCTCGCGGGTGCGGCCGCAGGCGTGCAGGGCGTGGCCGAGATTGGCCTGGAACAGGGGGGAGCCGCCGTCACCCGCCACCGCCTGCCCGATCATCGCCACGGCATCCTCCGCCCGGCCGGCCTGGAGCGCGATCACACCCAGCAGATGCAGCGCGTCGGGATGGCCGGGCGAGGCCGCCAGCACGTCGCGGTACAGGCGTTCCGCCTCGTCGGTGCGGCCGGCGCGGTGATGCTCGGTCGCGACGGCCAACGTCTGTTCGATCATGTCCATGGTGGCGTTCCTGTTGCCGGGTCGGCGGACCCTGTGTGAACCCTGCCGGGTGTCGTTCGCGCGGGTGCGAGGTCGATCTTTATCCTGTTTTAGGGGATGTGCGGTCAACTTTCCGCATGCGCGGCTTTTCGACCCCACGTTGGGCATCCTTGAAAGCACTGTCGGCGGTGATCCTCCTGGTCGCCTCGGAGCCTGCCTGTGCCAGCGGTTCACGGGGGGATCCGGTGGGGACGCCCACGGCCCGAATCGTCATCAGCCTTGCCGACCGCCGGCTCAATCTGCTGGAGCCGGGGCGGGAGGCGCGCAGCTTTCCGGTCGCCATCGGGCGGCCGGGGGTGGCGATCCCGCTCGGCGACAGCGCCGTGATCCGCAAGCGCCGCAACCCGACCTGGCGGCCGACCGCCGCGCAACGCCGGGCCAAGCCGTCGCTGCCGTTGTCCGTTCCGCCGGGACCTGGCAATCCGCTGGGCAGGTTCGCCCTGGATCTCGGCTGGGCCGCCATCGCGATCCACGGCACCAACGAACCGGACTCGGTCGGGCGGAGGGCCAGCGCCGGCTGCTTCCGCATGCTGCCGGCCGACATCGAGGCGCTGTTCGACGCGGTGCCGGTCGGCACGCCGGTGCGGGTCCAGCGCGACTCGACCGGCATCCACCCCACGGTCGAGGCGGGTGCCGCGCCCACGGTGCGGCCAGCGGGCGTTTCCGCCACGGCGCCCGTGCGGGCAACGGCTTCCCCACCATCTCCGCTCCCGCCGCCCGTGCTCCCGCCATCCTCGACGGTGCCCGACCCGCCGCCCTCGCCGGTGCCGGACCCGCGCTGCCCGACGGCGACGGCCCCCTTGCGGCGCCTGATCTGCGACACGCCGGCCCTGTCGGTGCTCGACGGGCGGGCGCGGGGGCTCCAGGAGCGCTTTCTGGCGGGTCTGCCGGACCGCGCCGCCGCCGCCTACGCCCTCCTCCGGGACGAGCGGCGGTTCGATGACCGGATCACGGCGCTGTGCTGGATCCGCCTGGGAAGCGAGAGCGATCCGGCGGTCGCCGCCGCCGCGCGATCCTGTCTGGCCGGGGCGCTGAGCGGCCGTCTCGACGACGTGGCGAAGCGGATCGCCGAATTGCAGGGGGGCGGCCGCATGGCGGGTCGCTGAGCGGCGCGTTTCACCGACTCCCTCAGCAATCCGTTCGATCTTCTCTTGCCTGGACAGGGCTGGGCTGCTAACCCGCAGGGCTTCACTCTTTCGGGTCGCCGCCGCTCCATGCCCATCGATTACTATCTCAACATCGCCGCCTCCGGCCTGTTGACCGGCCTCGTGTACGGGCTGGCGGCGCTGGGTCTGTCGGTCATCTTCGGCGTGGTCCGCGTCGTCAACTTCGCCCATGGCGAGATGATGGTCGCCGGCATGTACGGCGCCGTTCTGCTCGCCGGCTTCCTCGGGCTGGATCCGCTGCTGTCGGCGCCCATCGTCGCGGTGCTGCTGTTCGGCTGCGGCTGGGTGTTGCAGCGCGGCCTGGTCAACAAGTTCGTCGAACGGCCGGAGCACATGCAGTTCATCCTGCTGCTCGGCATCGCCAGCATCCTCGTCAACGCCATGCTGATGATGTTCGGGCCGGACGCGCGCAACGTCTCCGTCCCCTACAGCTTCGACACGGTGGAGGTCGGGCCGTTGCTGCTCGACGCGGTGCGGCTGCGCGCCGGTGCCGCGGCGATCGTCGTCGCGGCGGCGCTGTTCGCCTTCTTCCGCTTCAGCCGCACCGGCAAGGCGATCCGCGCCTGCGCGGACAACCCGCTGGGCGCCCGCGTGGTGGGCTTGAACATCGACGGGCTCTACGCGCTGACCTTCGGCATCGGCGCCGCCGTCGTCGGCATCGCCGGCGCGCTGATGAGCCTGCTGGTCGACGCCCGGCCGCAGCTCGCCCCGGAATACACGCTGCTCAGCTTCATCATCGTCATCGTCGGCGGTCTGGGCAGCCTGCCCGGCGCGCTGCTCGGCGGCATGCTGATCGGCGTGTCGGAGGCGCTGGCCGGGTTCCTGCTGATGCCCTCGCTCAAGTCTCTGTTCAGCTACGCGGTGTTGATCGTGGTGTTGCTGCTGCGCCCGCAAGGGCTGTTGGGGAAGCGGTCATGACCGGACGCGGACTCGTTCTCCTGGCGCTGGCCGGCCTGCTGCTGGCCGTGGCGCCGCTGGTCGGCGACCGCTACGTCGTCTCGGTGCTGACCACCGTGCTGTGGTTCGCCTATGTCGGGCAGGCGTGGAACGTGATGATGGGCTTCTCCGGCCTGCTGTCGCTGGGCCACACGCTGTATGTCGGCCTGGGCGCCTATGTCAGCGCCGCGCTGTTCGTGCATTACGGCGTCGGGCCGTGGGCCGGGATGGTGCCGGCCATGCTGGTGGCGGTCGCGGTCGGGACCTTCATCGGCTTCCTCGGCTTCCGCTTCGGCGTGAAGGGGGTGCATTTCTCCCTGCTGACCATCGCCTTCGCCGAGGTGGCGCGGATCGGCTTCGACCATATCCAGTGGCTCGGCGGCTCCGGCGGCTTCTTCCTGCCGGTCGAGGCGGGGGTCAGCGATCCGCTGAACCTGCGCGGCTCGCCGCTGCTGTTCTATTACGTGATCCTGGCGCTGGTGGTCGGCGCGCTCGCCCTGTCGCGGGTGCTGCTGCACAGCCGGCTCGGCTACCAGTGGCTCGCCGTCCGCGAGGAGCCGGAGGCGGCGGAGGCGGTCGGCGTCGACCTGTTCCGCGCCCGCATGACCGCCGTGGCGGTGTCGTCGGCGCTGACCGCGCTGGGCGGCGTGTTCCAGGCCTTCTATTTCAACAACCTGTTTCCCGAGCAGGTGTTCTCCATGGGCCGTTCCATCGAGATCATCCTGCCGGCCATCGTCGGCGGCATCGGCACCCTGATCGGCCCGATCCTCGGCGCCTTCATCCTGACGCCGCTGGGCGAGGCGCTGACCTTCGTGCTCGAGGAGAGCGGCTTCGACCTGCCCGGCCTGAAGCAGCTCTTCTACGGCGTGGCGCTGGTGGTGATCGTGGTGTTCCGGCCCGAGGGCGTGTGGCCCTGGCTGGCCCGCCGCCTGCGTCTGGTCCGCCAGCCGGGGGAGGGAGCCTGAGATGACCGCGCTGCTCACCGTTTCCGGCCTGTCCAAGCGCTTCCGCGGGCTGAAGGCCGTCTCCAACGTCTCCTTCGAGGTGCCGGAGGGGCGCATACTGGCGCTGATCGGCCCGAACGGTGCCGGCAAGACCACCACCTTCAACCTGATCGCCGGGGTGTTCCCGCCCGATGAGGGCACCGTCACCCTGAAGGGCGTGCGGCTGACCGGGCTGAAGCCCAATCGGGTGTGCGCCGCGGGGATCGGCCGGACCTTCCAGATCGTCAAGCCCTTCGGCGAACTGACGGTGGAGGAGAACGTCGTCGTCGGCGCGCTCGCCCGCGAGCGCTCGGTCGCGGTCGCCCGCAGCCAGGCCCGCGCGGTGCTGGAACGGCTGGAACTGCTCGATCAGGCGGCCCGTCCGGCGCGCAGCCTGACGCTGCCCGACCGCAAGCGGCTGGAGGTCGCCCGCGCGCTCGCCACCCGGCCAACCCTGCTGCTGCTCGACGAGGTGCTGGCCGGCCTGCGCCCGACCGAGGTCGACCGCATGGTCGAGGTCCTGCGCGAACTGAACCGCCGGGAGGGAATGACGATCCTGATGATCGAGCACGTCATGCGGGCGGTGATGGCGCTGTCCGACCAGGTCGTCGTGCTGGACCATGGCGAGAAGATCGCCGAAGGGACCCCGGCGGAGGTCGTCGCCGACCCCCGCGTCGTGGAATCCTACCTGGGTGCCGAGGAGGGCTGAGCGTCCTTCGGGCGCGTGTCAGTTGTTCAGGGTCGAGCTGTCCTCGCGGAAGCGGACCCAGGCGATCTCGGCGGTCAGCGGCTTGCCCGGATACTGGAAGCGGTGCAGCCAGGCGGTGTCGCCGGCGCCGTTCCAGAATTGCAGATAGAGCCGGCCGGGCAGGCGCGGCAACTCGTCCGGCTTGCCGGTGGCGGTGTGCACCGCCTTGCCGTCCACCGTCCAGACGATGCGGTCGGGCTTCCACTCGAAGCCGTAGGTGTGGAACTCCTTGGCGGCGTCGAAGCCGAGGTCGATCACCGTGTCGCGGTGGCCGACGCCGTTGGCGACGTAGCTGATCTCCAGCTTGGTGGTGTCCTTGCCGGCGATGCCCATGGTGATCTCGTCCCACGGATCGCCGAAGGGCGGGCCGGTGTAGTGGGAGACCGAGGTCATCACCCCCTCCGCCTTCACCGCCTTCAGGTTCACGCTGTAGGTGCCCGGCCCGTAGAAGCGGTGGGTGCGGTACTCGGCGCAGGACATCGCCTCGCGGCCGCTCGGCTGGTTGGTGACGGACAGGGTCAGCTTGCCCTTCTGGATCGCCAGATTCCCCTCGTTCCAGCCGCAGCCCATGTAGCTGCCGTTGCTCCAGCCGTTCGATTTCTGCCAGCGCGTGCTGTCGAACGTGGCGAACCGCTCCTCGAAGCTGCCTCCCTGGCGGCTGAAGGCTGTCTCCGCCCGCGCCGTCTGGCTGGCGAGCGTGGCCGCCAGTCCGACGCCCATCGCCACCATCGCGGCCTGTTTGCGAACCCGCATCTCCACCTCCATCGACGGGAAGGGACGCCTCCACCATCGGGCGTCCGCCTACCCGATATCGCGGAGGGGAGGGAAGGAGGCAACGGCGCGTCAGGGGTGCGACCGCCGGTCGGCCGGCTTACCCGTGCCGGCGGCGGCGGGGTACCTCCGGCGGCGGTTCCGGCGCGGCGCCTTCAGACATCGGTCACGCCGCTCTTGGGAATGCGGATTTCACGGTGGACCGACATGCTGAGCAGCAGGCCGACGCCGATCATCAGCGTCAGCATCGCCGATCCGCCGTAGGACACCAGCGGCAGCGGGATGCCGACCACCGGGATCAGACCCATCACCATCGCGACGTTGACGAAGACGTAGAGGAAGAACTGCGCCGTCATCCCGACCGCCACCAGCCGGGCGAACTGGCTGCGGCAGCTCAGCGCGATGACCCAGCCGTAGATCAGCAGCAGCAGATAGAGGGCGAGCAGCGCCAGCGCCCCGGCCATGCCGAACTCCTCGGCCAGCACGACGAAGATGAAGTCGGTGTGCTTTTCCGGCAGGAACATGAGCTGGCTTTGCGAACCGGACATGAAGCCCTTGCCGAACAGCCCACCCGATCCCAGCGCGATCTTCGATTGCAGGATGTTGTAGCCGGCGCCGAGAGGGTCGGTCTCCGGGTCGAGGAAGGTGTAGACGCGCTGCTTCTGGTAGTCGTGCAGGAACTCCCAGGCGACGGGGATGGCGCCGAGGCCGCCGCCGATCACCAGCAGGAACTTCCAGATGCGCACGCCGGCCGCGAAGAAGACGGCGCCGCTGCCCATGATCAGCAGCATGGAGGTGCCGAGATTCGGCTGCATCAGCACGAGGGCCACCGGCGTGAAGACCAGCAGCAGGGGCGGAATCAGCAGCAGCGGCCGGCCGATCTGGTCCAGCGTGATGCCGTGGAAATAGCGGGCCAGCGCCAGCGTCAGCGCCGGCTTCATCAGTTCCGACGGTTGGAGCTGGAAGAAGCCGAGGTCGATCCAGCGCTGGGCGCCCATGCCGATGCGGCCCATCAGCTCCACCGCGAGCAGCAGGCACAGCACCAGGAAGAAGATGACGTAGGCCGACTTCATCAGGTGCCGGACGTCGATCAGCGCGATGCCCAGCATCAGGACGAAGCCGGGAATGGCGCGGACGAGCTGCGGCTGCGCCCAGGGCTTCCAGTGGCCGCCGGCGGCGGAGTAGAGCAGGGCGACGCCCACCGCCGTGATGATGGCGACCAGCAGCACCAGCCCCCAGTTGATCAGCCGGAATTTCGTGCCGAGGGTGAGCTGGGAGCGCTGGGGCTCCAGCCCGCCGGAACCGAGGTTGGATAGGACCGCGACCATGTGCCGTGTTCGTCGATGGGGCCCGGCGGCGCCGGCCGGGCGGATGCGGCGGATAATGCGGCAAGGGACCCCGGCGGTAAAGCCGGGCGCGGGCGCGGCGCCCTTTTTCTCACCGTTCCCCCGCGATGGCCGGAATCAGGCCGTGACCGGCAGCGGGCCGACCGGTTCCGCGAAGCGGACCCGGTTCCGGCCGTCGTTCTTGGCCATGTAGAGGGCGGCGTCGGATTGCGCGAACAGGTCGGAGAAGGTTCCATGGCTTGCGTCCATCGCCACGCCGCCGACGCTGCCGGTGATGCGCAGTCCCAGCCCATCGCCGAGCGGCGTCACCTCGCGCTCGATGGCGGCGCGCAGGCGTTCGGCGACGTCCCATCCGACGTCCGGCCCCGCGTCCGGCAACAGGATGGCGAACTCCTCCCCGCCCAGGCGTCCGATCGTGTCTCCCGGCCGGAGCTGGCGGGCGCAGCAGTCGGCGACGGCCTGGATCACCCGGTCGCCGAAGGGGTGGCCCGCCTGGTCGTTGATCGTCTTGAAGCGGTCGATGTCGATGATCAGCAGGGTCAGCGGCCGGTCGTGCCGCCGGGCGCGCTGGAACTCCGTCTCCGCCACCTCGAAGAAGCGGCGGCGGTTGAGGACGCCGGTCAGCCCGTCGGTGTGGGCGAGCTTGGTCAGCTCCTTGTTGAACTCGTCGCTGGCGAGTAGGACGAAGTTGATGGCGCCCGCCGCCGTGCTCAGGAAGGCCAGGATGAAGACCAGACGCTCGGTCCCGTCATTGACCATCTGGTCGAGCGGCACCGCCGGCTGGCCCAGCGCCGCGCCGATGCGGGCGATGAAGGCGCCGGCCACGACCAGCGTCATGCCCCCGGACAGGTAGTGGGCGACGCCGCGCCCGCGGTAGAACAGCAGCAGCTCGGCGGCGATCAGCAGAAGGAGCAGGATGGCGGCGACGCTCGACAGCAGGCGGACCCGCGAGAGGTCTGACGGCCCGCCGAGCAGAAGCAGAAAGGCGCCGACGCCGACCGCTGTCCCGCAGGCGAGGGCGAAATGGCGCGGCACCGCCTTTTCCTGCACCTGCCGGGCGCAGACATAGTTCAGGCTCAATCCGGCGATGGCGAGGCCGTTGGCCAGGGCGGCCATCAGCTCCGGCATCATCCCGCCGCGCGTCGCCGCCACCAGGAAGCCGGCGCCGACCAGGAACTTGCCGTAGGCGAAGGACAGCAGCGAGCGCCGGATGTAGCTCGGGTACTTCATCGACGCCAGCAGGACCGACACACCGACCGCGAAGGCGATGATGGTGGTCATCTGGGCGATGAAGGCGGTGTCGAGATTCATGCGCCCTGTCGTCACGCGTGATTACGGCAGTATGCAGCGTGACGCTATCGGAGCAATGTTCGGGTGACAAGCGGGAAAGGACCGGTCATGGCCGGGGCCTGATTACGGCTTTTCCGCCGGGGCATAACCTTTGACGAACAGCGCGACGGCGGCGTTGACGAAGCGCTCGATTTTCTCGTCGCTCGGCCGGTCTTCCAGACACAGCATGAGTTGGAGGTGAAGATTGGCCTTCACCAGCCCGAAGAACTGGTGGGTGGCGAGGTCGAGATCCGGGATCGACAGCTCGCCCCGGCGCACCAGCTCGTCGAGGTGGGCGCGGACCTGGGCGAAGGTCAGGGCCGGGCCGGCGTCGTAGAAGGCGCGGGCCAGCTCGGGGAAGCGGTGCGCCTCGCCCAGAACCACGCGGTGCGCGGACAGCGCCTTGGGCGACATCACGAAGGTGACGAACTTGAGACCGATCAGGCGCAGGCCCTCGGCGGCCGGCAGGGGGCGTGCCTCCTCCCACACCTCGGCCAGGGCCGAGTTGGCGCATTCGCAGGCGACCATCGCCCGGAACAGCTCGTCCTTGCTGCCGAAATGCGCGTAGAGCGTCGCCTTGGAGACGTTGGCCTTCTTGGACACCGCGTCCATGCTGACCGCGCCATAGCCGTTCTCCAGGAACAGCGCGCCGGCGGCCTCCAGGATCTGGGCGGCCTTCGATCCCGCCTCTGGGGTGGGGGCAACCAGCGTGGTCATGCGTGCCTCATCTGCGACTGTGTTCTTCGCCCCTACCGCGTTCCGCATCGGACGGCAACCCTCTCATCGAAACTAAACCGTTCAGTTCGGTGTTGACAACAGATAGGTCATCGCGCATCTTCAGGCAACACTAAACTGAACGGTTCAGTTTCTTCCGGCGGCAGGGCCGACCGGCGGAACGACGGCCGCAGGGGCACAAGGGTTTCAGGCAATGGCAACCAATGTCCGCAAGATCGTCCTGCCGGTGATCGCGGCCGCGGCCCTGGCGGGAGGCGGCTACGCCGGCTATGGCTGGTGGACCGAGGGCCGGTTCATCGAATCGACCGACAACGCCTATGTGCAGAGCGACATCACCATCGTCAGCCCCAAGGTGTCCGCCTATGTGCGCGAGGTTCGCGTGGCGGAGAACCAGCAGGTGCGGGCGGGGGACGTGCTGGCGCTGCTCGACGACCGCGACTTCCGCGCCAAGGTCGCGGAGTCCGAGGCGGCCGTCACCGCCCAGCGGGCGGCGCTCGGCACGCTGGACAGCAAGCTGGAGCTTCAGCGCGCGATCATCGACCAGGCAGCCGCCACGCTGTCGAGCGCCGAGGCCGAGCAGCGCCGCGCCCAGCAGGATTACGACCGCAACCGCTCGCTCGCCAGCGACAGCTGGACCAGCCGGCAGAAGCTGGAGACGTCGGACGCCGACCTGCGCAAGGCGGTGGCCCAGGTCGCCAAGTCCCGCGCGGCGCTCGCCGCCGAGAACGATCAGGTGGCCGTCCTGCGCGCCACCCGGACGGAGACCGAGGCCCGGCTGGCCCAGGCCCAGGCGGCGCTGGAGACCGACCGCAACGACCTGAACAACACGGTGATCCGCGCGGCGGTCGACGGTGTCGTCGGCAACCGCGGCGTCCAGGTCGGCCAGTACGCCCGGCCGGGCGTGCAGCTGCTGGCGCTGGTGCCGCTGCCCGACGTCTATGTGGTCGCGAACTTCAAGGAGACGCAGATCGGCCGCATGCGTCCGGGCCAGAGCGTGACCGTTTCGGTCGATGCCTTCCCCGGCCAGAAGCTGGAAGGCAAGGTGGAGAGCTTCGCCCCGGCCTCGGGTTCGAAATTCTCGCTGCTGCCGCCGGAGAACGCGACCGGCAACTTCACCAAGATCGTCCAGCGGGTGCCGGTGCGCATCGCCCTGCCGCGCGACGGCGCGCTCGCCGGTCTGCTGCGTCCCGGCCTGTCGGTGGAGGCCGAGGTCGACACCCGCGGCGCCGACAGCCATCCGCATGTCGAGGCCGGCGGCGTGTTCGGCGCGCTGAACGCGAAGCAGGCGGTGGCCGCCAAGTAACGGCGGCCTCCAGAGACAGAGTGGCGGCCGATCACGACGACGGCCGCCTGTTTCCCGGACGGGGCATCATCCCATGGCGACACCGGCACCCGGTGCGGCGCACGCGATGCGTCCGCTGACCGCACGCGACCGCATCGGCTTCCTCGCCATGGTGGTCGGCATGTTCATGGCGATCCTGGACATCCAGATCGTCTCAAGCTCCCTGTCCGAGATCCAGGCGGGCCTCGCGGCCAGCGCCGACGAGATCTCCTGGGTGCAGACCTCCTACCTGATCGCCGAGGTGGTGATGATCCCGCTGTCCGGGATCCTCTCGCGCATCCTCTCCACCCGCATCCTCTTCACCATCGCCGCCGCCGGCTTCACCCTGACCAGCATCGCCTGCGCCTTCTCCGGCGGCATCGAGACGATGATCGTCTGGCGGGCGTTGCAGGGCTTCATCGGCGGGGCGATGATCCCGACCGTCTTCGCCACCAGCTTCGCCATCTTTCCGCCGGAGAAGCGGGCCGGCGTGTCGGTGATGATCGGCCTCGTCGCCACCATGGCCCCGACCATCGGTCCGACGCTGGGCGGCTGGCTGACGCAGAGCCTGTCCTGGCACTGGCTGTTCCTCGCCAACGTTCTGCCCGGCATCCTCGTGACCTCGCTGGTCTGGACCCTGGTGGACGTCGACAAGCCAAACCTGGAGCTTCGCAAGGGGTTCGACTTCATCGGCCTCGCCCTGATGGCCGCCTTCCTCGGCAGTCTCGAGTATGTGGTCGAGGAAGGGCCGCGAAACGACTGGCTGGCCGATGAATCGGTGGCGATCCTCGCCGTGGTCGCGGTGGTCGGCGGCATCGGCTTCTTCTGGCGGGTTCTGAGCTACCGCAACCCGGTGGTCGAGTTGCGCGCCTTCGCCGACCGCAACTTCGCCATCGGGTCGCTCTACAGCTTCATCATCGGCATCGGGCTCTACGGGTCGGTCTATCTGCAACCGCTGTTCCTGGCGCGGGTGCGGGGCTTCAACAGCCTTCAGATCGGCACCATCATGTTCGTGACCGGCGCCTTCCAGTTCCTGTCGGCGCCGATCGCCGGCGCCCTGTCCAAGCGGCTCGACCTGCGGGTCATGCTGGCGATGGGGCTGGTGCTGTTCGGCAGCGGCGTCTGGCTGAACAGCCACCTGACCGCCGACACCGGATTCTGGGAGCTGTTCCTGCCGCAGGCGGTGCGCGGGCTGTCGCTGATGCTGTGCTTCATCCCGATCAACAGCATCGCGCTCGGTACCCTGCCGCCGGACAAGCTTAAGAACGGATCGGGCCTGTACAACCTGATGCGCAACCTTGGCGGCGCCATCGGGCTGGCGGTGATCAACACCGTGCTGATCGAGCGCGGCGCCCTGCACACCAACCGGCTGGGCGACAACCTCAACCTCGCCCGGCCGGAGGTGCAGCAGACGCTGGATGGGCTGGCGGCCAGCTTCGACGGGCTGGTGGCCGACGCCAACGCGGCGGCGATGGCCAAGCTGGTCGGTCTGGTGCAGCGCGAATCGATGATCCTGACCTTCAACGACTGCCTGCTGCTGATGTCCGGCGTGTTCTTCGCGGCGCTGCTGTTCATGCCGTTGGTGCGGCGGCCGGGCGGCATGGTCAAGGCGGACCATTGAGCGGGGAAGGGGCGGGCGGATCAGGGTTGAGCGGGATGGGACGGGCCGCTCCGGTTGTGCTATAAGCGCCCGACCATCCATCCTCCGATCCCCACCCGGTCCGCATGAGCAAGCGTCAATACACCCGAGGCGAGGTCAAGGAGCTGCTGGGCGCCCTGGAGCGCCAGTGCCGTGAGGCCTCCAAGCTGGCCCAGCAGGCCGAGGTCGAGGCGAGCAAGCACAGCTTCGGCGCCTACCGCGAGTTCCGCGACAAGGTCGGCGAATTCCAGGCGCTCGTCATCCTGATCGAGCAGCGGCTGCGCAATCTGGTGGACAACCGGTCCGACGACCTGCGCGACCAGTTCGAGCGGCTGGACACGGTGATGCTGGCGCTTCTGGTGCGCGCCAGCATGCGCTTCTTCTTCGTGCTGTCGGCCAACCCGATCCTGCCGATGGGGGCCCGCGAAATCTTCGTGGCGGAGCTGCGCAGCCTGCACGACGCCAGCGAGAAGCTGAAGCGGCCGAGCTATGTCGGCAAGCTCGGCCCGGAACTGGACCGGGATCTGGAGACCGCCTCCCTGATCCTGGAGGAGATCATCGACAAGGCGCCGAGCCTGCTGAACTTCCGGGGCTGAGCCGGGCGCGCGGCGGCGGGCTGCCGCGCGCCCGTTGTCGGGCGGTCACTTCGCCAGGAAGGCGGCGATGCTGTCGCCGGCCTTGGCGATGTTCGCCACCCCGTCGAGATGGCCGAGGGTGGAGGTGACCGCCTCGCTGTACTCCACGGCGTTGCCCTGCTTCTCCAGCCGCTCCTTCAGCGGCCGCATGTTGCGGTCGGGCGGGAAGACCAGATCGTCGGCCGAGGGCAGCAGCAGGACCGGCGCCTTGATCTTGGCCAAGCCGTCCTCCAGCGAGCCGCCGTTGCCGGCCACGAAGGTCTGGTTGGCCTTGACCAGATAGAGGAAGTGGTTGGCGTCGCTGACCGCCGCGCGGCTGGCCGCCGCCTTCTCCAGCCACGCCTCGATGGCGTACTGGTTGCCGAGGGCGGCGCGTGGATCCTTGCCCTCCTCGGCCCATTTGCGGCCGAAGGCGGCGTCGGCCCATTTCCAGTGGCGGGCGTGCAGGGTGACCAGCTTCAGCGCCTCGGTCAGCCCGGCCTTGGGCTCGGCCTTGCCGTAATAGTCGCCGTTGTTCCAGTTGGGGTCGAGCTTGATCGGCGCCGCCCACAGGTTCAGCCAGCCGATCAGGAAGGGGTCGGCCTCCGCCCCGCCGATGGCGGCGATCACCCGCTTGACCATGTCGGGATGGGCGGTGGCCCAGTCGAGCGCCTGGAGCGATCCCATCGAACCGCCCATCACCGCCTGCAACGACGTCACGCCGAGGCTGTCGAGCAGCGCCTTCTGCACGTTCACGAAGTCGCGGATGGCGACGACCGGGAAGCTCAGGCCGTAGGGCTTGCCGGTGTCCGGGTTGGTGCTGGCCGGGCCGGTGGTGACGACGGTCGGATCCTTGGGCGACAGGTTGACCAGCGTGTCGGAACTGATGATGAAGTATTTGTCGGTGTCGAGCGGCTTGCCCGGCCCGATGATGCTGTCCCAGTAACCGGGGGCCGGGTCGTCCGCCTTGTATTTTCCGGCGGCGTGGCTGCTGCCGCTGAAGAAATGGGTGACGAGGATGACGTTGTCCTTGGCCTCGTTCAGCGTGCCGTAGCTTTCCCAGCCGATCCGGACATTCTTGATCGTCCCGCCGCCGACGGTGGTGTAGGAGGGCATCTCGAAGGTTTTCTTCTCGACGATGCCGTCCAGCGCCAACGCAGGGGCCAGGGGGGATGTCAGGCCGAGCAGGCAGGCCGCGAACGCGAGGCCGCCGAGGCGGCCGGACCAACGCGCGGCGGCGCTGGTGTCAAGACAACGCATGAACTCGTCCTCCCGATTTTTTGACCGGTTGCTTTTCTGTGCGGAAAGTCTACGGCACGCTGTGGCCCTGTCCAGCGCCGTTCGATGGCGGGAGGCTCACAGCCGCACGGCGGTGCCGTTCACCGAGACCATCAGCATGCCGTTCTCCTTGCCCAGCACCTCGTAATCGACGTCGACGCCGACGATGGCGTCCGCCCCCAGCGCCTGGGCCGCCGCCGTCATGTCGGCCAGCGCCGCCTCGCGCGCTTCGCGGAGCGCCGCCTGGTAGCCGCCGGCCCGGCCGCCGACGATGTCGCGGATCGAGGAGAACAGGTCGCGGAAGACGTTCACGCCCATGATGGCCTCGCCGGCGACCATGCCGAGATACTGGCGGACCGGGCGGCCTTCGACGCCGTCGGTGGTGGTGATGATCATTCCGGTGTCTCCTGTTGGCGGATGGCGCCGTACAGATGGCGGTGCAAACGGCCGAGTCCAAGGCGGCACTGCAAAATCGCAGGCCGGCTGAGTCCAAAGCGCCTCCCCCGCGCCGCGCCCATGCGGGCACCCTGTCCGTTCCGCTGCCGAGGGGCATTCTCACTGGGGACAGTCGCCATGGACGAGACGCGGCGGGCCATCCTGCGCTGGATGACCGGAGTGATGGAGGCGCGGACCTGGAGCGCCGGCGCCTGGGCGCGCCGGGCCGGCGTCACCGCCACCAACCTGACGCGCTTCCTGCGCGACCCGGTCCTGGGCAGCGTGCCGAGCGCCGACACGCTGGCCCGCCTCGCCCGCGTCGCCGGGTCGGAGCCGCGCTTCCTCGACGACCGCGCCTACCCGCCGGTGGCGCGGGTGCCGGTGCTGACGCCGGAGCAGGCCCATGTGTTCCTCGCCCTCGGGCGCGGGGCGGGGGAGGCGTTCCTCGCCGGGGCACTGCGCGAGGGCAGCGCCTCGATCCTGCTCGACGGCGCCGCGTCGCGCCGGGCCTTCGCCCTGCGCATCGCCTCGAAGAGCCTGAACGCCGCCGGCGTGCTGCCGCGCGACTGCGTGGTGCTGGAACCGCTCGACGTGCTGCCGCCGCGCGCCGGCGACATGGTGGTGACGGTGGGCGACGGAACGGTCTGCGGCTACCGCTTCTTTCCGCCGCAACTGCTGCCGGTGTCCACGGATCCCGATTGCCGGCCGACGCTGATCGACCACGCCCAGGTGGCCGGGGTGGCGGTCCAGGTGGTGCGGGCGCTCAAGCCGTCCTGACCAAGCTTTCCGTCCCTTTTGCGTCGCCTAAAATTATCACATCATTGAATCGAACGACCAAAGAACAAAAGAACACCGATAAATCTACCCCGATAGATCCGGCTATTGAAAGAAGCTGGTCAATGTCTTAAAGAAAAACCTGTTCAAATTCTTTCAAATGAGATATGGCTAAGCTATAGGTTCTTCTTTTGTTCTTGAAAGCTGCATGTTCGCATCCCATATTCAGGGTCCGGCGGCGGTGTGCGCCGGATGCGCTGCGAAGCCGCAGCGCCGCAGGGGAACAGCGAACAAACGGCGGTGGACATGGCGATCACGGAGGCGCAGCGTGCCTTGCGGGCGGGGCGGATCGGATCCTCGGACGCGACGCGCGTGATGGCCGGCGACTGGCTGGCGCTGTGGCGCGAGAAGACCGGACGGGCCGAGCGGGACAATCTCGATCTCGTCGCCGCCGTGCAGATCGGCATCGCGACCGAGTCCCTGCACCCCCGTTTCGTCGAGCACGCGACCGGCCTCGCTTGCGTCGCGGCGACCGACACCTACGCCCACGCCGAGCATGACTGGATGGTGGCGCATCCGGATTTCCTGGCGCGCAGCGCGCCGGACGGGGATCTCGACACCATCGTCGAGGCCAAGTTCAACAGCGGCTTCCAGAGCGATCTGGATCTCGCGCGCCGCTACCACTGGCAGCTTCAGCACCAGCTGGCGGTGATGGGGCTGGAGCGCGGGCTGTTGTCGATCCTGCGGCCGACCGGCCACGCGATGGTGGCGGTCCCGCGCCGCGCCGACGACGTGGAACGGCTGGTCGAGACGCTGGAGGCCTTCTGGTGGCACGTCGTCAACGACGTCGAGCCGTCCGATCCGCTGCCGATGGACGGCCCGTCCTACGAGACGCGGCGGGTGTTCGACATGAGCCGTCACAACCGCTTCCGCGCGCTCGCCGACGCGCTGGTCGACCGCCGGGCGGCGGCGCTGGAGGTGCGGGAGGCCGAGGCGGCCATCAAGGCGCTGATGCCGGACGACGCCCGTCTGGCCTTCGTCGGCGCCGACGAGCCGGGGCGGGGCCTGTATCTGGCGCGCGACCGCGACGGGCGGCTCAGCCTGCGCTACGGCGCGCCGCCGCGCCGGGCCCTGGCCGACGCGCAGGATTGGGTGCCCTCCGCTGACCCGAGCCTGGAGGCCGTGCTGAGCGACGGCTGGGCCGCCGGCTGGGGTGAGGGGAGTGCCGAAACGACTGGACAAAAAGGACGCGATCTATGGGACGCATGAGCAAGACCGACAGTGTCGTCGCCGAGAACCAGACCGCCGAGACGCCGGCCCAGCCCACGGCGCAACCCTCGACGGAGGCGAAGGCCGAACCGGCGAAGGGCCGCGCGGCGCCCCGCGTCGAGGCCGCCGACGGCCCGCCCCAGCGCATCGACACCCTGTTCCTGTGGAACCGGCTGAAGCGCACCGACCCGAAGGCGACCAAGCCCTTCACCCGCTCCGGCGGTTTTCGCGGCACGCAGATCGACCCGACCTGGCGGCTGATGATGATGACCGAGCAGTTCGGGCCGGTCGGCAAGGGCTGGGGCTACGAGCAGATGGATTGGACCATCGCGGAGCGGATGGTCTTCATCTGCGCCCGCGTCTGGTACATCGACCCGGAGACCAAGGAGAAGTGCTTCACCGGCCCGCAATGGGGCGGCACCGAGATGGTGCGCCGCCGCAACGGGATGGAGATGCCGGACGACGAGTGCTTCAAGATGTCGATGACCGACGCGGTCGGCAAATGCCTGCTGCAACTCGGGCTGGCCGCCGACGTCTACATGGGCCAGTTCGACGACAGCAAGTACCGTGAGGAATCGGAAGCCTTCTACGCCGCCAAGGCCAACCCGGATCTTCAACCCGAGGCCATCGAGGCCTTCGAGGCGGAGGTGAAGCGGCGCCTCAACGGCTGTCTCGATCTCGACGATCTGGAGGAGGTCTGGCGCGGCGGCGTCGGCACCCGCCTGCGCGAGATCGGCGCGATCGATCGGGCGGCGCAGCACCGCATCACCGGCCTCTTCGCCCAGAAGAAGGCGGAAATCCTCAAGCGCGAGGAGGAGGACGGCCGGGAAGCCGCCTGATCCTTGGAGAGCGAGCCCTCTGGAGACTGGCCATGACGGCACGGACGACGGCGCCCCCCACCCATTCGCCCAGCGGGCTGTTCCGCATGAGCATCTGGGAAAGCGAGTTCGAACGGAGCAACGCCCAGCTTCCGCGCTGGTACTGGGACCATGACCGGCGGCGGCGGTATTACGCCCGCTGGGTCGAGGCGGAGGCCGGGACGCTCGCCTCGCGGCTGTCGGGGCTGCTGCGTCCCGACACCCCGGCGGAAACCGCAGGGCCGGCCAGCCTTTTGATCGAGTCGCTCGCCCGTGACATCGACTGGGCCCGACGGTTGGAAGAGGACGATCCCGAGGAAGACATGCACCGCGATCCATTGCGCCACGCGGCCTGACGCCCCGTGGCCCGACCGGATCGTTCACCGACTGACCGAAAAGGACGCGACGTCATGATGATCGAGGAGGTCCAGGCGCGTCTGCGCGCCGC
Organism: Azospirillum agricola; assembly: GCF_017876095.1. Lineage (GTDB taxonomy): Bacteria > Pseudomonadota > Alphaproteobacteria > Azospirillales > Azospirillaceae > Azospirillum > Azospirillum agricola. The sequence continues at coordinate 16,268 of NZ_JAGINM010000023.1, read as the reverse complement.
TCAAGCCCAGGTCGGGCGCGAGGGCCGCTTCGCCCTCACCCTCACCCTGAACGGGCGTGAGGATTGCTACATCACCCATTGGTTCCGCCCCGACCCGCACGCCTTCGAGGATTGCCGGGCGGTGGGGTCGGGGACGGTGGCGGATTGCCTCGCGGCGCTGGACCGTTACGTGGCGGCCAATCGGAAGGCCGCCGCGCCCGCGTCCGCCGAGGCTCCGGCGCTGATGGCCGCCGAATGACATCCCCGTAACCGGTACGGCCATCGGCTCTCGCCCCTCGTTCTCCCCGCGAACGAGGGGCTTTTTTCATGACGCCGGGCAAGAGCCGCGGTAACCTTTCGCAAATTGTGCTCTTTGCGGGGGACGCTGATGGAACCGGCTTTCGCTCTGGCGGGAATTCTCGGCGCGCTGGCGGTCGGTGCCGCCAGCCCGGGGCCGAGCTTCGTGCTGGTCGCCCGCACCTCGGTCGCGGTGTCGCGGCGCGCCGGCCTCGCCGCCGCCCTCGGCATGGGCGTCGGCGGGGTGGTCTTCGCGGCCCTGGCGCTGCTCGGCCTGCACGCGCTGCTGATGCAGGTCGACTGGCTCCATGCCGTCCTGAAGCTGGCCGGCGGAGTCTATCTGGTCTGGCTGGCCGTGCGCATCTGGCGCGGCGCGGCCGAACCGCTGGCGGTGGCGGAGCAAGGCGATACCGCGCCCGCCGGGCTCGCCAGACCCTTCATCTTCGGGCTGACGACGCAGCTCTGCAACCCGAAGACGGCCATCGTCTACGGCAGCATCTTCGCGGCCCTGCTGCCGGCGAACCCTCCGGGCTGGCTGCTTTCCGTCCTGCCCCCGTCGGTCTTCCTGATCGAGGCGGGATGGTACGCGGCGGTGGCGCTGGCCTTCTCGGCCGGGCGCCCGCGCGCCGCCTATCTGCGTTTCAAGAGTTGGATAGACCGCGTCGCGGCGACCGCCATCGGGGCTCTGGGCCTGCGGCTCGTTGCCGACGCCACCACCCCCGCGCCCTGACCCGCCGTTGGGGCGGGCCGGGCAGGGCATCGTCTACTTCTTCTTCCCGGCCTGCGCCCGTGCGAAGGCTTCGGCGAAGGCGTTGTTGAGCGGTTCCGGAGCCTTGGCCGGCCTGGGCGCGGAAGGCTTGGCGGCGGCCGGCGACGGGGCAGGGCGGTTGCCCTGGTGAGGACGCTCCCCCTGACGCTCCCCTTGCGGGCGGCCTCCCTGGGGGCGGCCGTTGCCGGGCGACTGTTCGCCCTGTCCGCCTCGCGCCGCCGGGCGCGGGGCCTCGTCGGTCAGGCGCATGGTCAGGGCGATGCGCTTGCGCGGGATGTCGACCTCCAGCACCTTGACCTTCACCACGTCGCCGGCCTTCACGACCGTGTGCGGATCCTTCACGAAGCTGGTCGAGAGCTGCGAGATGTGGACCAGCCCGTCCTGGTGGACGCCGATGTCGACGAAGGCGCCGAAGGCGGTGATGTTGGTGGCGACGCCCTCCAGGATCATGCCGGGCTGGAGATCCTTCAGTTCCTCGACGCCGTCCTTGAAGGTGGCGGTCTTGAACTCGGGACGCGGGTCGCGGCCGGGCTTCTCGAGTTCCTTGATGATGTCCTCGACGGTCGGCACGCCGAACCGCGCGTCGGTGAAGTCCTCGGCCTGGAGGCCGCGCAGGAAACGGGCGTCGCCGATGACGCTGCCCAGATCCTTGCCGGTCGTCTTCACGATGCGCTCCACCACCGGGTAGGCTTCCGGGTGGACCGCCGAGCCGTCGAGCGGGTTGTCGCCGGCCCGGATGCGCAGGAAGCCGGCGGCCTGCTCGAAGGTCTTCGGCCCCAGCCGCGCCACGTCGAGCAGCTGCTTGCGCGAGCGGAAGGCGCCGTTGCGGTCGCGGTGCTCGACGATGTTGCGGGCGATGGTCTCGTTCAGGCCCGACACGCGGGTCAGCAGCGGCACCGAGGCGGTGTTGAGGTCGACGCCGACCGCGTTCACGCAATCCTCGACCACCGCGTCCAGCGAACGGGCCAGCTTGCCGCCCGCCACATCATGCTGGTATTGGCCGACGCCGATCGACTTCGGCTCGATCTTCACCAGCTCGGCCAGCGGGTCCTGGAGGCGGCGGGCGATGGAGACGGCGCCGCGCAGGCTGACGTCGAGGCCGGGGAATTCCAGCGCCGCCGTCTCCGACGCCGAATAGACCGAGGCGCCGGCCTCGCTGACCACCAGCTTGGTCAGCGACAGCTCCGGGTGGCGCTTCATCAGGTCGGACGCCAGTTTGTCGGTCTCGCGGGACGCGGTGCCGTTGCCGATGGAGATCAGCTCGGCCTTGTGGCGGTGGGCCAGCGCCGCCAGCACGGCGATGGAACCGTCCCAGTCGTTGCGCGGCGGGTGCGGGTAGATGGTGGTCGTCTCGACCAGCTTGCCGGTGGCGTCGACCACCGCGACCTTCACGCCGGTGCGGATGCCGGGGTCGAGGCCGATGGTGGCGCGCTGGCCGGCCGGGGCGGCGAGCAGCAGGTCGTGCAGGTTGCGGGCAAAGACGCGGATCGCCTCGTCCTCCGCCCGCTCGCGCAGGCTCCCCATCAGGTCGGTCTCGACATGCGGGCCGATCTTCAGCTTCCAGGTCCAGCGGACGACGTCGGACAGCCATTTGTCGGCCGGCCGGCCCTGGTCCCGGATTCCGGTGTGGGCGGCGATGGTGCGCTCGGCCGGGTGCGGCTGCCCCTCCTCGACCGGCAGATCGAGGCGGATGTCGAGCACGCCCTGGGTCCGGCCGCGGAACAACGCCAGCGCCCGGTGCGACGGCACCTTGGCCCAGTTCTCCGAGAAATCGAAATAGTCGGAGAACTTGGCGCCTTCCGCCTTCTTCTCCTCGATCGCCTTGGAGGTGATGACGCCCTTGTCCGCCATGGCGGTGCGCAGGCGGCCGACCAGCTCGGCGTCCTCGCCGAAGCGCTCGACCAGGATGTGGCGGGCGCCGTCGAGCGCCGCCTTGACGTCGGCGACCTGCCTGTCGGCGTCGACGAAGGCGGCGGCCTCGCCTTCCGGACTGCGCGACGGGTCGGCGAGCAGGAGGTCGGCCAGCGGCTCCAGCCCGGCCTCGCGGGCGATCTGGGCCTTGGTGCGGCGCTTCTGCTTGTAGGGGAGGTAGAGATCCTCCAGCCGGGTCTTGGTGTCGGCCTGCTCGATCTGGCGCTTCAGTTCGGGCGTCAGCTTGCCCTGCTCGCCGATGGTCGCCAGGATGGTGGCGCGGCGGTCCTCCAGCTCGCGCAGGTAGCCCAGGCGCTCCTCCAGCGTGCGGAGCTGGGTGTCGTCGAGCCCGCCGGTCGCTTCCTTGCGGTAGCGCGCGATGAAGGGCACCGTGGAGCCCTCGTCGAGCATGGCGACGGCCGAGGCGACCTGGGATTCGCGGACCGACAGTTCGTCGGCGATGCGCTGGCTGATGGACAGCATGAGGATGAACCGTGCTGGCTATGGAACCCGAAGGCGGCTCCTATAGCGCGGTGGGGGCGATCCGGCCAGCCCCCTGATGGTCAGCGGGGTCGGACCGGTTGCCGGACGGTGTTTCGCAAAAAGGTGGTAGGGGCGTATTCCTTCGCCGTCTTCACCGGACGTTAACCATGTTGGCCCTATATCTTTGCGTGCAACTTGGTTGCGTTTCCTCCCGAACCTAGACTTGAGGCGGCTCGCCCATCACGGCGGAGCCGCCTTTCTCTTTTTGGCGGGCAGGGTAGGGGAAGGCGGGATAGGGCAAGGCAGGGCGCCGGCCGGACGGGAAAAGGACCGGGACGGAGTGGCCGTCCCGGTCCTCGCCGGAAAGCGGATGCGCCGATCCGACCGAACACGCTGGATCAGGGAAGGCGGCTTTCGGCCAGACGCAGGCGCGCTTCCGGGGACAGGCGCTTGAGGGTATCGACGATGCGCGTCTCGATCTCGTTGCGCAGCGCCTCGTCGGTGGCGCGCCGTCCCACGAACAGCGCGGCGAGACGATCGGCGTCGAAGGGGCGGGCGACCAACTCCTCGCGCAGGCGCGGACCGAACTCCTCATGGGTGGCGCGCATGCGGACGAACAGCGGCCGCGCATCGTCCATGGCGCGGCGCAGGATCGCCACGTCGGCGGCCGGCAGATCCTTCGCCACATGGTCGACGAGATGGGCCAGTGCGCCTTCCGGGCCGGGAGGCGGGGGAGGGCGCAGCATGTGGGCGACGGCGAAGCCGCCGGCCAGCATGTTGACCGCGAGCGAACCGACCAGGAGGAACCAAGGCCAACGGCGCCGGACGGACGGCGTCATCGCGTCTCTCCCAGATAGCTGACGATCATCGCGCCGGACAAATCCAGGGAGTTCGCCCTCTGCGTGGTCAGGATGCCCTGGTTGTAGGACAGGAAGCCCAGCACGCCCATCATGGCCAGGAAGCCGGCGGTCGGCGCGATGCGGATGGGTGGTTTCGCGAGGAACCATGGAACAAACTCCGGCACGGTCCGTTCGGCCAGCCGTTCGAGGATCCGGTCATGGACGCGCTGCTCGCGCTCCGTCGGGATGGCCGGAACGGTCGCCGCGTCCAGCAGGCCGTCGGTGAGCGCGGCATCGGCCAGCTCCCGCCGGGCATCCTCGTTGAGATCGAGGAGCGCCAGGGCCTCGGGGGCGACCTGGGGCGGCCAGCGGTCGAGGTTGGCACCATGGACCGCGGCGTAACGTTTGAACTCTTTGAGTGTCATGGCCGTACGCCGTCCTTCTGACGGATCAGGGGTTGAAGCCGTGCGCGCACCACGCGGCGCGCACGGACGAGAAGACTTTCCATTGCCGAAACCGACACCTGCAATATTTCAGACGCCTCCGCGCAGGTCATCTCCTCATGATAGCAAAGGCTCAGCGCGGCGCGCTGCCGGTCCGGCAGCGCCGCGATGGCGGCATCGACCTCGGCGCCGATCCGCCGCCCGTCGACGATCGTCTCGGCGCTCCAGGCGGGATCGGCGATCTCCTCGGCGGCGTCGAGCGGCGCGAAGGTCCGCCGGCGCTTGTAGTCGATGGCACGGTTCACGACGATGCGGTAGAGCCATGTCGTGAAGCGCGTTCCGTCGCCGCGCCAGCGGTCGGCGTTCGCCCAGATTTGCAGGAAGGCGTCCTGCACGATCTCTTCGGCATCGCTGGCGTTGCCGACGACCCGTTGCGCCAAGGACAAGCTGCGGCGCAGATGGCGCCGCGTCAGAGTTCCGAACGCTTTTCGGTCTCCGGCCGCGGCGTCCGCCATCAACGCCTCGTCGGATGCCGTATCGTCTGCCCAAGGCTCCACGCCCGTGTCCGTCCGCTCCAGATTGCCGTCCTGATGTTATACGAAGCCATCCCGGCGATCCTGCGCGGCCTGCGACATTTTCCTGTGGGGCTTGTGCGTATTTTCCATAATTGAAATTATGCGATTATTCTATGCAAGCGGGGCGGTTGTCCTCACCGCCATCCACAACGCTCCTCATCCTGTTCACAATCGCGGCCTAACTTGTTCATCGCATCAACCGAAAGTCGGCCTCGGACGGTTCGGCGGTCGAATCGTTCGTTCGGTCCTCCGCCGGTGTCCCTACCGGTCGGTCCGGGCGGGTTTCAGGCAAGGAGATTTCCGGTGATCAGCAAACTCCAGGCGGCGGCTCTCGCGGCTGTTGTGACTCTTCCGCTCGCCCTGTCGGGCACCGCGCAGGCCGGCGCCACCTTCGACGGCGTCAAGCAGAAGGGCTACGTCCAGTGCGGCGTCAACCTCGGCCTGTACGGCTTCTCGGCGCCGGACGACAAGGGCAAGTGGACCGGCCTGGACGTCGACGTCTGCCGTGCCGTCGCCGCCGCGATGTTCGGTGACGCCGAGAAGGTCAAGTACACCCCGCTGTCGGCGCAGCAGCGCCTGCCCGCCCTCCAGTCGGGCGAGGTCGATCTGCTGGCCCGCAACACCACCCGCACCCTGACCCGCGACACCGCCAACGGCCTGAACTTCGCGCCGACCAACTACTATGACGGCCAGGGCTTCATGGTGGCGTCCAAGCTGGGGCTGAAGAGCGCCAAGCAGCTCAACGGCGCCACCATCTGCGTGCTGCCCGGCACGACGACGGAGCAGAACGTCGCCGACTTCTTCCGCGCCAACAAGATGAACTTCAAGCCGGTCGTCATCGAGAAGAACGAGGAGCTGCACAAGGCCTTCTTCGCCGGCCGTTGCGACGCCCTGACCTCCGACGCCTCGCAGCTCGCCGCCATCCGCGCCGCCGAGACGGCGAACCCCAACGACTACCTCATCCTGCCGGAGCTGATCTCCAAGGAGCCGCTGTCGCCGGCCATCCGCCAAGGCGACGAGGAATGGACCAACCTCGTGACCTGGGCCTTCTACGCGATGGTCCAGGCCGAGGAGAAGGGCATCACGGCGCAGACGGTCGACGCCGCCATGACCTCGCCCGATCCGGACGTGAAGCGCCTGCTCGGCGTCACCGCCGGCAACGGCAAGGCGCTCGGCGTCGAGGAGAACTGGGCCTACAACATCGTCAAGCAGGTCGGCAACTACGGCGAGAGCTACGAGCGCAACGTCGGCTCGGGCTCCAAGCTGAAGATGCCGCGCGGTCAGAACGCGCTGCACAGCGAGGGCGGCCTGATGTACGCCCCGCCGCTGAAGTAACGCCGGTACAGGACCTGGAAACGGCGGCGGAGCCTCCCCTGTCGGAGGGCTCCGCCGCCTCCCCTCCCCCGTACGGAGCGTGAGATGTCGAAACTTGTCCAAGCGCTGAACTCCGCGCGCGTGCGGGGCTGGCTGTACCAGGCGCTGTTCGTGTCGGGCACCCTGGCCGTCGGCTGGTATCTGGTTTCCAACACCCTGACCAACCTCGGCAAACGGGGCGTCGCCACCGGCTTCGGCTTCCTGAAGCGCGAGGCCGGCTTCGAGATCGGCGAGAGCCTGCTGACCTACGCCGCCTCCGACACCTATCTGAAGGCGCTGGTCGTCGGCCTGTTGAACACGCTGACCGTGTCGGCGGGTGCTGTGATCCTCGCCTCGATCCTCGGCGTCGCCGTCGGCGTGGCGCGGCTGTCCTCGAACTGGATGGTCGGCCGCTTCGCCGCCGTCTTCGTCGAGACGGTGCGCAACGTGCCGCTGCTGCTGCAACTGGTGGTCTGGTACACCATCATGAACCGGCTGCCGAGCCCGCGCGAGGCGATCGAGGTGCTGCCGCACATCTTCCTCAGCAACCGCGGCCTGAAATACCCGGTCTTCGTCGAGCACGCCGGCCATGGCTGGGCCTTCCTGGCGCTTCTTCTCGGCATCGCCGGGGCCATCGCCGTGGTGCGCTACGGCCGTCGCCACCGCGAGGCGACCGGCAAGCCCTTCCCCACCCTGCCCGCGGCGCTGACCTCCATCGTCCTGCCGCCGGTCGTGGTGTTCCTCGCCAGCGGCGCCCCCTTCGCCTTCGACGTGCCGGTGATGGCCGGCTTCAACTTCGAGGGCGGTTCCTCGGTCTCGCCGGAGTTCACCGCGCTGCTGATCGGCCTGTCGGTCTACACCGCCGGCTTCATCGCCGAGATCGTGCGCTCGGGCATCCTCGCCGTGCCGCACGGTCAGACGGAGGCCGGTCTGGCGCTGGGCCTCAGCCCGGCGAAGATCCTGCGGCTGATCATCCTGCCGCAGGCTCTGCGGGTGATCGTGCCGCCGCTGACCAGCCAATACCTGAACCTGACCAAGAACAGCTCGCTGGCCGTCGCCATCGGCTACCCGGATCTGGTCAGCGTCACCAACACCTCGGCCAACCAGACCGGCCAGGTGGTGGAGGCGGTGGCGATGATGATGGTCGTCTACCTCGTCATCAGCCTGGCCATCGCCGGCTTCATGAATTGGTACAACCGCAAAGTGGCCCTGGTGACGCGATGAGCAAGGACAACCCCTCCCAACCGTCCGCCGCCTGGGCCGCCTCCTACGAGGAGGAGCCCTCGCAGGCCGGGGTTCCGCCCTCGCCCGGCGGCATGACGGCGCTGAAGCCCTTCGGCTGGGCCAAGGACAACCTGTTCAACAGCCGGCTGAACACGGTCCTGACCCTGATCTGCCTCGCCATCCTGTGGTTCGCCGTGCCGCCGGTCGTGAGCTGGGTGCTGCTCGACGCCACCTGGACCGGCTCGTCGGAGGCGTGCCGCGAGGCCGTCGGCGCCTGCTGGTCGGTCATCGTGGTCAAGCACCGGCTGATCTTCTTCGGCACCTACCCCTTTGATGAGCAGTGGCGCCCCTTCCTGGCCTGCGGCCTGTTCGTGGCGATGCTGGGCGTCAGCGGCGTGCGCGCCTTCTGGCGGCCCTGGCTGGTCGGCGCCTGGGCCCTGGTGCTGGTCGGCATGGGCGTGCTGATGTGGGGCGGCGTGCTGGGGCTGACCCATGTGCCCAACGACAAGTGGGGCGGTCTGCCGATCACGCTGATGCTGTCGGTCTTCGCCATCGCGCTGGCCTTCCCGCTGTCGATCCTGCTGGCGCTCGGCCGCCAGTCGTCGCTGCCGGCGATCCGCAGCATCTGCGTCGGCTTCATCGAGCTGATGCGTGGCGTGCCGCTGGTCAGCGTGCTGTTCATGGCCTCGGTGATGTTCCCGCTCTTCCTGCCGGAAGGCGTCACCATCGACAAGCTGCTGCGCGCGCTGGCCGGCCTGACGCTGTTCACCGCCGCCTATCTGGCCGAGGCGGTGCGCGGCGGGTTGCAGGCGATCCCGCGGGGGCAGTACGAGGCGGCCGACGCGCTCGGCCTCGGCTATTGGCAGAAGACCTGGCTGATCGTCCTGCCGCAGGCGCTGCGCATCGTCATCCCGCCGATCGTCAACCAGTTCATCTCCTGCTTCAAGGACACCTCGCTGGTCACCATCGTCGGTCTCTACGACCTGCTGACCGCCGCGACCGTGGCGACGACCGACCCCGAATGGCGCCCCTTCTTCGCCGAGGTCTATGTCTTCGCCGGGCTGGTGTTCTGGATCTTCTGCTTCAGCATGTCCCGCTACAGCCAATGGCTGGAGCGCATGGCGAACCGCTACAACCGCCGCTGACCGGCCTTTTCGGAGACCCGCAATGTCCAACGCCATCATCGAACTCCGCAAGGTCGGCAAGTGGTACAACAGCTACCACGCGCTGCGCGACGTCAGCCTGACCATCGGCAAGGGCGAGAAGGTCGTCGTCTGCGGCCCGTCCGGCTCGGGCAAATCGACGATGATCCGCTGCATCAACCGGCTGGAGGCGCACCAGACCGGCCACATCATCGTCAACGGCACCGAGCTGACCGACGACGTGAAGTCGGTCGAGAAGGTCCGCAAGCAGGTCGGCATGGTGTTCCAGAACTTCAATCTGTTCCCGCACCTGACCGTGTTGCAGAATCTCACCCTCGCGCCCATCTGGGTGCGCGGCATGGCGAAGTCCGAGATCGAGGAGATCGCCATGATGTACCTGCGCCGTGTCCGCATCCCGGACCAGGCGCACAAGTTCCCCGGCCAGCTTTCCGGCGGCCAGCAGCAGCGCGTCGCCATCGCCCGCGCGCTGTGCATGAGGCCGGAGATCATGCTGTTCGACGAGCCGACCTCGGCGCTCGACCCCGAGATGGTCAAGGAGGTGCTCGACGTCATGATCGAGCTGGCGAACGAGGGCATGACGATGGTCTGCGTCACCCATGAAATGGGCTTTGCCCGCTCGGTCGCCGATTCTATCGTCTTCATGGCCGAGGGCTCGATCATCGAGAGCGGGTCGCCGGCCGAATTCTTCGAGAACCCGAAAAGCGAACGGACCCGTCAGTTCCTCGGCCAGATTCTGGAGCATTGAGGACGGGCGGACGGTCAAGGCCGAAGGAGTCCCGCGCATGGCGGCGACCATTGCCATCACCGACGACGACGCGGTCACGCGGGAGACGCTGAAGTCCTACCTGACGGACGAGGGCTTCACCGTCCGGCTGGCCGGAAGCGCGGAGGAGCTGAAGACGCTTCTTGCCGCCGAGACGATCGATCTGGTGCTGCTGGACATCCGGCTGCCGCGCCAGGACGGGCTGACGCTGACCCGCGAACTGCGCGCGGTGTCGGAGATCGGCATCATCCTGGTCAGCAGCCGGGCCGAGAAGCTGGACCGTATCATCGGGCTGGAGATGGGGGCGGACGACTACATCGCCAAACCCTTCGAGCCACGCGAGATCCTGGCCCGTGTGCGCAACCTGCTGCGCCGCCTGAAGGCGCCGGGCAGCCCGCGCGACGACCGGCGGCGCTGCTTCTCCGGCTGGACCCTGTTCCTCGACCGCATGCGGCTGACCGATCCGCAGGACCAGCCGGTGCGGCTGACCAGCGCGGAGTTCGAGCTGCTGTCGACCTTCGTCTGCAACCCCGGCCGGGTGATGAACCGGGATTACCTGCTGACGGCGACGACCCGGCGCAAGTCGGACGCGACCGATCGCACCATCGACAGCCTGGTGCGCCGTCTGCGCCGCCTGATCGAGACCGACCCGGCCGATCCGCGCCTGATCATCACCGTGCACGGCACCGGCTATCTGTTCGCCGGGGACGTGACTCAGGGCGCCTGACCGCTCCGAGAGACCCCGGGCCAACTCCCCCGCCGCAAGCGTTCCAAGCGGCGGCCACGCGCTCGGCAGCCTGGGCCACGGAGACACGGGAAAACATTTCCTGTTGTCTCCGTGGCTTATTTTTATGCAGAAAGCGCCAAGTTCTGCCCGGATTGCAGACAAATCGGAACCGAGCGTTGTCTGGATTCCGGTTTATTCAGCTGAGGCGCGACCAATCTTTAAAACTTATTCAGCAAGACCCGGACCAGGACTGTGACTGGCTGTGATCTTTCGCATCAAATACCGACGAAACGTCACAGTCTGTTCACATATGGACGCTAAACCGTTCAAGAGACGTAGCGATGATGACCGTGTTGCAATCCAGCAGACCGTGCGGCGGCGGCGAGGGGTTTGGGCATGAAGAGATTCGCGAACATGGACGAGTCCGGGGCGCGCTTCCGGTTCTGGACCCTGCGGCGGGCCATGGTGTCGGTGGTCGGCGTGCTGGTGGCGGCCCTGTTCGGCAGCCAGGCCTGGGTGTCGCAACGCTACACCGACTTCGCGGTGGCGACCTTCGACAGCAGCGGCGCCGCGACGCTTGGCGTGCTGGTCAACGACCGCATCCGCAAGAACTACACGGAATGGCTCCAGGGCCACGCCAACGAATGGAGCCGTGACGGCTTCCTCGTCGACAGCGTCAGCCAGAAGGAGTTCGCCAAGGCGACGCTGGCGCTGAAGAACATCTCGGCCCGGCCGATCGTCGTCGACCGCGAGGTCAGGCTGGTCTCGGTCGGCGTCTTCGACGCGGACATGAACCGGGTGGCGGAAACCGGCGGCACGCCCAGGGACACGATCGCCACGGTGCCGGCCCTGTTCGAGGCGCTGAAGGGCCGCGAGCTGGCCGACAGGCGCCGCCCCGCCGCCCTGCTGTGGCGCAACGAGCAGGGCCAGCCCTTGTTCAGCATGATCATGCCGATCGGGGGTTTCCGCGTGCTGGGCTTCCTGGAGGTGGTGACCGACCCCCTGCCCGGCCTGTCGACGCTCGGCGCCGTGCTGAACGCCGACATCCGTTTCAAGGATGCCACCGGCAACGTCCTGTATGAATCGAAAAGCGGCACGCCGCCCTCGGCCGACGCCCAGATCTCCACCACCAGCGTCGTCATCGGCGGCGACGGCGGCCTGCCCTGGGCGACCGCCGAGATTTCCCGCGACATCGGGGAGTTCGTCGGCAACATCGAGCATCTCCGCAACGAGGCGATCAAGATGGTGGCGCTGTTCGCGCTCGCCGTCTCGGTGGCGGCGGCGCTGCTGCTGCGCATGGCGGTCTTCACCAACCTGCGCAAGTTCGCCCGCGCCATGGAGCAGATCGCCGCCGGCGACCTGTCCATCGAGATTCCCCGCACCGGCCGCGACGAACTGGGCGTCATGGGCGCGGCGCTGCGCCGCCTGCGCGGCAGCGTCGAGCAGGTGCTGCTGATGAAGCGCATGGTCGATTCCAGCCCGGTGCCGACCGCGCTGCTGCGGCCCGACGGCAGCGTCGGTTTCGTCAACCCGGCGGCGCGGAGCTTTTGCCGCGACCATGGCATCGACGAAACCTCGGCCGACCTGCTGGCGCAGGGGCCGGGCTTCGCCGCCGAATGCGCCGATCCGTCCCGCCCGCCGATCCCCCGCCGCACCCTGCTGGTCGGCGACACGACGGTCGAGGCGCATGTCGACAGCGTGCGCGACGACCAGGGCAACGTGCTGGGCAAGACCCTGTCCTGGACCGACGTGACCGAGCAGGTCCGCTCCGCGGCACTGGCCCGCCAGCTCATCGAGGACGTCCATCAGGTCGCTTCGGGGGTGGCGCGGCAGTCGGGCCAGCTCCGCAGCCTGGCCGACGCGCTGCGCCAGCAATCGGCCAGCACCATCGACAGCACGGTCAGCGCCGGCAGCTTCGTGGCCGAGAGCAACCGCAGCGCGGCCACCTGCAACGGCAGCGCCGAGACGCTGATGACCACCATCGGCACCGTGTCGGGCCTCGCCCACGAGGCGGCGGACGTCGTTGCCACCACCATCGGCGAACTGACCGCCGCGCGCGGCGTGGTCGAGCAGCTCGGCGAGAACACCGACCAGATCCGCAGGATCGTCGACGTCATCACCGGCATCGCCCACCAGACCAAGCTGCTGGCGCTGAACGCCACCATCGAGGCGGCGGTGGCCGGCGAGGCCGGGCGCGGCTTCGCCGTGGTCGCCGCCGAGGTCAAGAAGCTGGCCGAGGAGACGGCCAACGCCACGGTGCAGATCGCCGGCTCGGTCGGCGCCATCAACGGCAGCATCCAGGGCACGGTCGGCAGCTTCGCGCGCCTTTCCGGCTCGGTCGAGCGCATCAGCACGGTTCAGGACCTGATCGGCGACGCGGTGGCGCGGCAGACCGCATCCTCCACCGACATCAAGGCCCGCGTCGGCGAGATCGCCACCACCTCCGGCGAGATCGCGGCGATCATCGAAGGGGTGAGCGGACAGGCGGCGCGGACCGGCGACATCGCGGGCACCCTGACCGAGACGGCGAACAGGCTGGCCGAGGAGGCGGGTTCGCTGCATAGTCTGCTCGGCACGCTGCGCGCCCAGCAGGCGGCCTGACCGGCGGGCGCGGCATCCGCGTGCCGTGGGCGAGGGGCATGGGCGGGTTGGCGATGCGGATGGGGGACTGGAGACGGCGTTTTTGCGCCGTCGCGACACTGGCTCTGCTGGCCGGGAGCGTCTTCGCCACGGCCGGCGCCCGCGCCGAGGACGGCGAGACGCTGGAGCGCATCCGCAACCGTGGGATGGTGGTCTGCGGCTTGCGCAGCGGCCTCAGCGGCATTTCCTTCACCGACCCGCAGGGCCATCTCGACGGCTTCCTGGTGGACTTCTGCCGGGCCTACGCCGCCGCGACGCTGGGCAACGCGCAGGCGATCCGCGTCGTTCGCCTCCCCGACAAGCCGCAGGAGTTCGACGCGGTCGAGAAGCACGAGGTCGACATCGCGCTGACGACGACGACCTGGACCTTCAGCCGGGACGTGTCTTTCGACGTCGAATTCCTTCTGCCCCTGCTCTACGACGGCCAGGGTTTCGCCATCCTCGCCGACGGGCCGGTTGCGCCGCTGGAGCGGTTGGGAGCGCAGACGGTCTGCGTGAAATCCTCGACCACCACCGAGCGCAATTTGCAGGACCACATCCGGCAGACCGACCGGCCCTGGACGATCCGAACCTTCAAGACCTTCGACGAAGCCTTGCAGGCGTTCCTGGCGCATGAATGCGGGCTGCTGACCACCGACCGCACGGTGCTGGTGACCTCGCTGGCCGGCTACCGCAAGGCCGGGCTGAACGTCCACATCTACCCGGACGTCATTTCGCGCGAGCCGCTGACCCCCTACGTCGTGCGCGGCGACCGCAACTGGTACGACATCGGCCGCTGGGTGATCCACGCGACGATCCTGGCGGAGGCCAGGGGCGTCACCGCCGCCGACGTGCAGGCCGGGCGGATGCCCGACGACCCGGAGCTTCACCGCATGCTGGGCCACGGCGGAAACGCTGCCAAGGCGCTGGGGCTGCCCGACGACTGGGCGCTTCAGGTGCTGGTGCAGGTCGGCAATTACGGCGAGATTTTCGAGCGCAACCTGGGCGAGCCCTACGGCATGGAACGCGGGCTGAACCGTCCCTGGCTGCGCGGCGGCATGCTGTATGCGCCGCCATTCCGGTAAGTCGAAGCTTTGGATTTTCTCCTTCTCCCCCCTGGGGAGAAGGTCGGAATGAGGGGGGGGCGGCGCAGCCGAAATCAGTCCGGCGGACGCATCCCCCCTCACCCTAACCCTCTCCCCAGGGGGAGAGGAGATGACGGTCGAGTGTCGATCGCCGATCAGTGGTGGCCGCCGCCGTCGAAGGACGGGGCCGACAGGCCGGACGCCTTCAACTGCTCGATCAGCGCGCCCTTCAGACGCTCCAGACCCTCCTGGCTGAAGGCTTCGGCGCGGGCGACCAGCACGTCCTGGGTGTTGGACGCGCGCAGCAGCCACCAGCCATCCTCGGTCGTCACGCGGACGCCGTCGATGTCGTTGACCTTGGCGCCCGACGCCTTGACCCGCGCCTTGACCTCGTCGACGACGGCGAACTTGCGCTCCTCGTCGATCTGGAAGCGGGTCTCCGGGGTGTTGACCATGTCGGGCAGGCCGTCGCGCAGCGCCGCCAGGGTCGTGCCCAGCTTGCTGACCAGACCGGCCAGACGCACGCCGCAATAGAGCGCGTCGTCGAAGCCGTACCACTTGTCGGCGAAGAAGATGTGGCCCGACATCTCGCCGGCCAGCGGCGAGCCGGTCTCCGCCATCTTGGCCTTCAGCAGCGAGTGGCCGGTCTTCCACATCAGCGGGTTGCCGCCATGCTTGGCGATCTCGTCGAACAGGGCCTGGCTGGCCTTGACGTCGGCGATGATGGTGGCGCCGGGGTGGCTCTTCAGCACGTCGGCGGCGTAGAGCGCGACGAGCTGGTCGCCCCACACCACGCGGCCCTGATGGTCGATGGCGCCGATGCGGTCGCCGTCGCCGTCGAAGCCGATGCCGAGGTCGCAGCCATGCTCGGCCACCGCCTTCTTCAGGTCGACGAGGTTGGCCTCGACGGTCGGATCCGGGTGGTGGTTGGGGAAGTTGCCGTCGATGTCGTCGAACAGCAGGACGTGCTTGCCCGGCAGCTTGGCGGTCAGGCGGCGCAGGATCTCGCCGGCGGCGCCGTTGCCGGCGTCCCAGGCGATGGTCAGGTCGCGGGTGCCGTCATAGTCCTTCAGCAGGCGGGCGACATACTCGTCCTGGACGTCGATCGTCTCCGACGAGCCCTCGCCCGTCGCCCAGTCGGCCTTGGCGGCCAGGGTGCCGAGGTCGAGGATCTGCTGGCCGTAGACCGGGCCCTTGCCCAGCATCATCTTGATGCCGTTGTAGTCCGGCGGGTTGTGCGAGCCGGTGATCATGATGCCGGCCGCCGCCTCGCGGTCGCGGGTGGCGAAATACAGCATCGGCGTGGGCCCGAGGCCGATGCGCAGGACGTGCAGGCCGGTGGAGACCAGACCCTCGACCAGCGCCTCTTCCAACGCCGGGGAGGAGAGGCGGCCATCATAGCCGACGCAGACGGTCTTGCCGCCGCCGCGCACCACCACGGTGCCGAAGGAACGGCCGACCGCGCGGGCGTCGGCCGGGTTGAGCGTCTTGCCGACGATGCCGCGGATGTCGTACTCGCGCAGCACGGTGGGATGGAAAGTGTGGGCTTCGCTCATGTTCTTCTTGTCCTTCCGTTTGGACGCCGTCTCGAACCCAACCGCTCAGAAAATAAAGTCTTGGCCGGCCGTCAGGCCTTGGCCGGTGTGGGCCGGCCGATCGATGTGTAGACGAAGCCGGCTTGCGCCATGTCGTCGGGATTGTAGATGTTGCGCAGGTCGACCATCACCGGCGCCTTCAGCAGGGCCTTGACGCGGCGCAGGTCGAGCGCGCGGAACTCGTTCCATTCCGTCAAGATGGCGACGCAATCGGCGCCCTCCAAGGTGCCGTAGACGTCCTTGGACCATTCGACGCCGGGCAGCAGCTTCTCGGCCTCGTGCATCGCCGCCGGGTCGTAGGCGCGCACCGTGGCGCCGGCTGCCTGAAGGGCCGGGACGATGTCGAGTGAGGGGCTGTCGCGCATGTCGTCGGTGTTGGGCTTGAAGGCGACGCCCAGCACCGCCACCGTCTTGCCGGCCACGCTGCCGCCGCAGGCCGCGAC
>NZ_JAGINM010000022.1 GCF_017876095.1 Azospirillum agricola | reverse complement strand
GAGGCTGAGCAGCGCGTAAAAGGAGCCGTTGATCAGGCCGAGCAGAAGCTGGCCGAACAGCGCCTGGGGTGGCACCCCCAGAAGTTCGAACATGACCGTTCCTCCCCGATGTTCCGTGCTTGACGAGTTCTTTTTGGGTGACGCCGTCCCGTGTTGCGGACGGGACGGCGCCGGTCCGTCACTTCACCAGCGGGCAGCCGCTCTGCGCCGGATCGAGGAAGGCGGTGTCGGCCGGGATGGTCTTCACGACCTCGTAATAATCCCACGGCCCCTTCGATTCGCCGGGCTTCTTCACGCGCACCAGATACATGTCGTGGAACATGCGGCCGTTGGCGGCGATCTTGCCCTTCTTGGCGAACATGTCCTCGACCGGCAGCTCGCGCATCTTGGCGGCGACCTTGTCGGAATCGTCGGTCTTCGCGGCCTCGACCGCCTTCAGGTAATGCTTGACCGCCGAATAGACGCCGGCCTGCACCATGGTCGGCTTCTTGCCGGCCTTGGCCTCGAACTTCTTCGACCAGTCGCGGGTCTGCTCGTCGAGATCCCAGTAGAAGCCCTCGGTGAACATCAGCCCCTGCGCGGCCTGGAGACCCAGCGCGTGGATGTCGGTGATGAACAGCAGCAGCCCGGCGAGGCTCTGGCCGCCCTGGGTGATGCCGAACTCGGCCGCCTGCTTGACGCCGTTGGTGGCGTCGCCGCCGGCGTTGGCGAAGCCGATGACGTCGGCCTTCGACGCCTGCGCCTGCAACAGGAAGGACGAGAAGTCGGCGGTGCCGAGCGGATGGCGGACGGCGCCGACGACCTTGCCGCCCAGCTTGGTCACCATCTTGGTGGTCTCTTCCTCCAGCGACTGGCCGAAGGCGTAGTCGGCGGTGATGAAGTACCAGTTCTTCTTGCCCTGCTCGACCAGCGCGCGGCCGGTGCCGGCGGCCATGGCGTAATTGTCGTAGGCCCATTGGAAGCCGTAGGGGCTGCATTGCGCGCCGGTCAGCGCGGTGGCGCCGGGACCGGACATCAGGAAGATGCGCTTCTTCTCCTTGGTGATCCCCTGCACGGCGAGCGCCGCCGCCGAGTTCGGCACGTCGGCGATGACGTCGACGTTGCCGGTGTCGACCCACTCGCGCGCCTTGCTGGCGGCGATGTCGGCCTTGTTCTGGTGGTCGGCGACGACGATCTCGATGGGCGCGCCGGCGACCTTGCCGCCGAACTCCTCCGCCGCCATGCGCGCGGCGATGGCCGAGCCCTCGCCGGCCAGATCGGCGTAGATGCCCGACCGGTCGTTCAGCACGCCGATGCGGACGACGTCGTTCGACACCTGGGCCTGGGCCGCGGTGCCGGCGAGCGTGAGCAGCGCGGTGCCGGCGAGAAGAAGGGTGCGCATGGATGGTCTCTCCCTCTGGATTCTTCTGAGTGTGCGGGCGTGGTTTTGTTGTTCTTGGTGAAGCGCCGGAGCGGCGCCGCCCCTGCCCGGCGGGCAGGAAGCGGCGCCGCTCCGGCCGGCTTGCAAGGGCGGGCGGCCGGACGCCTCGAACGTTGGTTGCCTCACACGCCGAGATAGGTGTGGAGCTTGTCCATGTTGGCGTGGAGCTGGTCGTTGGGGATCATGTCGACGACATGCCCCTCCTCCATCACGTAATGGCGGTCGGCGATGGTGGCGGCGAAGCGGAAGTTCTGCTCGACCAGCACGATGGTGAAGCCGCGCTGCTTCAAGGCCCGCACCGCCACGCCGATCTGCTCGATGATCACCGGGGCCAGACCCTCGGTCGGCTCGTCGAGCAGGATCAGGTTCGCACCCGTGCGCAGGATGCGGGCGATCGCCAGCATCTGCTGCTCGCCGCCCGACAGCCGCGTGCCCTGCGTCGAGCCGCGCCCCTTCAGGTTGGGGAACAGCTCGTAGATCTGCTCCACCGTCATCCCGCCGTCCTTGATGACCGGCGGCAGCGTCAGGTTCTCGTCGACGCTGAGCGAGGAGAAGATGCCGCGCTCCTCCGGCACATAGCCGATGCCCAGGCGCGGGATCCGGTGCGGGGCCATGCCGATCAGCTCGGTGCCCTGGAAGCGGATCGAGCCGGTGCGCTTGGCCATGATGCCCATGATCGCGCGCATGGTCGAGGTCTTGCCGGCGCCGTTGCGCCCGAGCAGCGTCACCACCTCGCCCTGGCGGACCTCCAGCGAGACGCCGTGCAGCACGTGGCTCTCGCCGTAGAAGCCGTGCAGGTCGCGGACCTCCAGCATGGCGGTCCCGACCTGGTTGGTCTTGCTCTGCATCCCGTCAGGCATGTCCGGTCCCCATATACGCTTCCATGACCTGGGCGTTCTTCGACACCACCTCGTAGGGCCCCTCGGCGAGGATCTCGCCGCGCCGCAGCACGGTGATGGTGTCCGACAGATGCGCCACGACCGAGAGGTTGTGCTCGACCATCAGCACGGTGCGGTCGGCGGCGACGCGCTTGATCAGCGCGGCGGTGCCCTCGATGTCCTCGTGGCCCATGCCGGCCAGCGGCTCGTCGAGCAGCATGACCTCCGGGTCGAGGGCAAGCGTGGTGGCGATCTCCAGGGCGCGCTTGCGGCCGTAGGGCAGCTCGGCGGCCAGATGGTGCGCCCAGGGCGTCAGGTTGACGTCCTCGATCAGTTGCAGGGCGCGGCCGTGCAGGTCGTGCAGGCTGGCCTCCGACTTCCAGAAATGGAAGCTGGTGCCGAGCGGGCGCTGCAAGGCGACGCGGACATTCTCCAGCACGCTGAGGTGCGGGAAGACGGCCGAGATCTGGAAGGAGCGGACCAGCCCCATCAGCGCGATGTCGGCCGGCTTGGTCCGGGTGATGTCCTTCCCCTTGTAGAGGATCTGGCCGCGCGTCGGCGTCAGGAACTTGGTGAGCAGGTTGAACACCGTGCTCTTGCCGGCGCCGTTCGGGCCGATCAGCGCGTGGATGGTCCCCCGCCTCACTTGCAGGTTTACCTCCTTCACGGCCACGAAGCCCTTGAACTCCTTCGTCAGGCCACGCGCTTCCAGGATGATGTCGTCGGTCATCGGCGGTGCGATCCCCTCCCTGTCGTCCTTGTGGTTCCCGGCCGTTCCCGGTGGGACGTTTCACCGGCCTTCGTAAGCACGAGGCGTGCCAACAAACGGCGTTCGTGACGGAATGCTTGGGATTCCTGCCTTCCGTTCGCCGGACAGCCATTCGGCCTAATCCGTTTGTTCACGGAAGTGTCGGATTACCAGACACTCTGTCCAACGAACATGCCAAGATTCCCGACACTTCACAAGAGGTTGTCGAAAGACCGAACTGTTGAAAAAGCCAATGGTAACATACCCGTATTGGTTGGTGGCCGACCGCTGACCAGCGAAATGTGCGCCGCACAACGATGGGAGATTCGCACGAAGGTGCTCCTTGCCGACCTTGCCGGCGCTCTGGTGGCCTGCGTCATCCCGGCGCTGGCGATTCCCGCGCAGCGGGGCCGGAAAAGGCCGCCGGCGCGATGACGGCGCCGCGCGCGGTCATCGCAACCGCCTTCCCGGCGGCCCACGGCCTGCGTCTCCGCCGCGTCGCAAGGACGGGCTGAGCCGCCACGGGCGATCACGCTTGCAAAACCCCACCGCCGCTGCGAATGTGGCGGACCGACGGTGCCGTGGCGCCCGCAAGGCGTCGGGGATAATAGGGAATGCGGTTCGGAACCCGTTTCGGGATCCCATGCCGCGGCTGCCCCCGCAACTGTGTGCGGCGAGTTCCACTTCGAGAAAGCCACTGTCCCTCGGGCCGGGAAGGCGGAAGACGGAACGACGACCCGCGAGCCAGGAAACCTGCCGCCGGATCATGAACACCCTATCCAGCCCCGCCGGGTGTGGCGGGAGAATAAGGACAGCGAGAGCATGAGCACCCCTTCGATCCGGACCGCGTCCGCGCGAAACGCCGCCGCCACCTCGGCCCGCACCGCCGTCGCCGCCTTTGCCGCGATGCTGCTGGGCAGCTTCCTGCTGTACGGCGTCGGCTTCGCGCAGCCGCAGCAGATCCACGACGCGGCCCACGACGCCCGTCACTCCTTCGCCTTCCCCTGCCACTGAGTCCGACTCATGGCTCTGATTCGGCGGCTGTTCACAGCCGCCCTGGTCGCGGGCGTGCTCTCCGGCACGGCCGCTTCCGTCGTTCAGCAGGCGACCACCGTCCCGCTGATCCTGGAAGCCGAGAAGTATGAGGTGGTGACGCCTCCCCCGGCCGCCGCAACCGCGACGACCGCCGCTCCGGCAGCATCGGACCACGCCGCCCACGGCGCGCCCGTCCGTCAGCTCGGCGAGGCCGTTCCCGAATCGGCCGAGGAGGCGTTCCAGCGCCTGTGGCTGACCGTCGCCTCCAACCTGCTGACCGGCGTCGGCTACGCGCTGCTGCTCGCCGGCGTCATGCTGCTGGTGGGCGAGCGGGTGGACGCGCGGCGCGGCCTGCTGTGGGGCGTCGGCGGATTCGTCGCCTTCGCGCTGTCGCCCTCCTTCGGCCTGCCGCCGGAACTGCCGGGCATGGCCGGGGCCGATCTGGAGGCCCGCCAGCTCTGGTGGCTGGCGGCGGCGCTGTGCGCCGGCGGCGGCCTGCTCGCCGTCGCCTTCGCCCGCAATCGGGCGCTGGTCGCGGCCGGCGTCGTCCTCGCCGCCCTGCCGCATCTGGTCGGCGCGCCGCATCCCGAATCGCCGGAAGGCGCCTTCCCGCCCGAGCTGGCGGCGCATTTCGTGGCGGTTTCGCTGGGCGGCGCCGCGCTGTTCTGGGCGCTGCTGGGCGCCGTGTGCGGCGCGATGATGAGCCGGGTCGTCGGCTCGGCCGACGACGGCGACGCGTAAGGAAGACCGAACCATGTCCGCCACCCTCAGGGCGGCGGCCGGCAAGACGCCGGCCACCGTCATCACCGGCTTTCTCGGCGCCGGCAAGACCACGCTGATCCGTGGCCTGCTGGAGCGCGCCGGGGGCCGCCGCCTCGCGCTGATCATCAACGAGTTCGGCGACGTCGGCATCGACGGCGACATCCTGCGCGCCTGCGGCAACCCGACCTGCACCGAGGACGACGTCATCGAACTGGCGAACGGTTGCCTGTGCTGCACCGTCGCCGACGATTTCGTCCCGGCCATCGAGAAGCTGCTGGCCCGCCCGGATCCGCCCGAGCACATCGTCATCGAAACCAGCGGCCTCGCCCTGCCCAAGCCGTTGGTCCAGGCCTTCCACTGGCCGGCGATCAAGTCGCGGGTGACGGTGGACGGCGTGATCGCCGTGGTCGACGCCGCCGCCGCGGCCGAGGGGCGTTTCGCGCCCGATCCGGCGGCGCTGGCGGCCCAGCGCGACACCGCCGGCACGGTCGACCACGAGACGCCGATCGAGGAGGTCTTCGAGGACCAGCTGCTCTGCGCCGACCTGATCGTCGTCAACAAGACCGATCTGGTCGGGGCCGACGATCTCGTCCGCGTCGAGGGGATCATCCGCGAGGCGCTGAACCGCGACGCCAAGCTGGTGCGGGCATCGCAGGGGGCGGTCGACCCGCTGGTGCTGCTCGGCGTCGGCGCGGCGGTCGAGGACGACCTCGCCAACCGCCCGAGCCATCACGACGACGAGGACGGCCACGACCACGACGACTTCACCAGCTTCGTCGTCGAGCTGCCGGCGCAGCCCGACCCGGCCGCGCTGGCGAGGACGCTGGAGGAGGTCGCCGGCCTGCACGGCGTGCTGCGGCTGAAGGGCTTCGTCGACGTGCCCGGCAAGCCGATGCGCCTGCTGGTGCAGGGGGTCGGCACGCGGGTGCAGACCCATTACGACCGTCTGTGGAAGCCCGGCGAGGAGCGCCGCAGCCGTCTGGTGGTGATCGGCGAGACCGGCCTGGACCGCGACGCCGTGACCCGCGCGATCGCCGGGTAGCGTCCCATCCCCCTCCCGTCCCGGGAGAGGGTGGCCCGCAGGGCCGGGTGAGGGGCGATCGGGCGTGGAGCGCGTCCCGCCCTCACCCTCCCCGCTTCGCGGGTCCCTTCCCTCTCCCGGGGCGGGAGAGGGCATCACGCCTGGACATGTGTGGCAACCGATGCATCTGCTCGCCGCCCGTCAGGACGACCTCGACGCCGGCCCCCAGGCCGAGGATCTGGGGCAGTCGGCGGCCGACCTCGTCGTGCTGTCCTTTTCCGACAGCGACCTGACCGCGCTCGCCGCCGCGTGGCGGGCGAACCGCGACCGCCTGCCGTCCCTGCGGCTGGCCAACCTGAACCGCCTGGGGCATCCGCTGTCGGTCGATCTCCACGCCGATTCGGTCATCGCCGGGGCCAAGCTGGTGGTGCTGCGGCTGCTCGGCGGCAGCGGCTACTGGCGCTACGGGCTGGACCGCGTCGCCGCCGTCTGCCGGGAGCGCGGCGTCGCCCTGGCCGTCCTGCCGGGCGATTCGCGGCCCGATCCCAACCTCGACGGCTTCGGCACCGTTCCGGCCGAGGCCGCGCAGCGGCTGTGGCGCTTCTTCTGCGAGGGCGGGCCGGACAACAACGCCAGCCTGCTCGCCTACGCCGCAACCCTGGCCGGCCGGCCGCTGCCCTGGAGCGAGCCCGCGCCGGTTCCCCGATTCGGCGCTTATGACGGCTGGCGCGGAGTCGTACCCGACGGTGCCCCGGTGGCGGGGGCCCCGGTGGTGGCGGCCCCGGTGGCGGCGGTGGTGTTCTACCGCTCGCACCTGCTGGCCGGCGATCTGGCGCCGGTGCGGGCGCTGTGCGAGGCGCTGGCCGAACGCGGCATCGCCCCGCTGCCGCTGTTCGTGTCCAGCCTGAAGGAGCCGGACTGCGCCGCCTGGATGCGGGCCACCCTGACCGCACGCGACGTGGCGCTGGTCGTCAACACCACCGGATTTTCGGCCGCGCGCGAGGACGGCTCGCCGCTGGAGGCCAACGGCACGCCGGTGCTCCAGGCCATCCTGTCGACCACGCCGGAGGAGGGCTGGCGCGCCTCGACGCGCGGCCTCGCCCCCTCCGACCTCGCCATGAACGTCGTGCTGCCGGAGATGGACGGCCGCATCATCGCCCGCGCCGTCGCCTTCAAGGCGGCCGGCGAGCCCGACCCCGACCTGCAATTCGCCGCCCCCGTCCTGCGTCCGCTGCCCGACCGGGTGGCCGCCACCGCCGACCTCGCCGCCGCCTGGGTGCGGCTGGCGCGGACACCGCGCGGCGGACGGCGGGTCGCCCTGGTGCTCTCCGACTATCCCGGTCCCGGCGGCGGCATCGGCCACGCGGTCGGGCTCGACAGCCCGGCGAGCGCCGTGGCGATGCTGGCCCGCATGGCCGCCGAGGGCTACGCCCTGACCGATCTGCCACCCGACGGCGCCGCGCTGATGGAGACGCTGACCGGCCCGCCCGCCGCGACGCTGACGCTCGCCGCGTATGACCGGCTCGCCCCCGTCGGCGCGCGGGCGCGCATCGCCGCCGTCTGGGGCGAGCCGGATGCCGACCCGGCGCTGCGCGACGGGGCGTTCGCGTTCCGGCTCCGGCGCTGCGGCAACGCCCTGGTCGCCGTGCAGCCCAGCCGGGGCCACGGTCCGCTGACCACCGCCCAGCACCACGACCCGGACACGCCGCCCAGCCACGGCTATCTCGCCTTCCACCTCTGGCTCCGCCATGTGGCCGGCATCCACGCCCTGGTGCAGATCGGCGCGCACGGCACGCTGGAGTGGCTGCCCGGCAAGGCCGTCGCCCTGTCGGCGGACTGCTGGCCCGAGATCGTCGGCGGCGCCCTGCCGCTGCTCTACCCCTTCATCGTCAACAACCCCGGCGAGGGGGTGCAGGCGCGGCGCCGCTCGGCCGCCGTGCTGATCGGCCACCTCACGCCGCCGCCGGTCGAGGCCGGGCTGCACGGCGACCTCGCCGGGCTGGAAACCGCCATCGACGAGTATTCGCAGGCGACCGCGCTCGACCCGCGCCGGCTGGGTCTGCTGCGCCAGACGATCCTCGATCTGGCGTGGCGGTCGGGGGTGGCGGACGACTGCAACCTGCGCCCCGACGACGATCCCGACGCCATCCTCAGCCGGCTCGACGCCCATCTCTGCGACATCAAGGAGATGCAGATCCGCGACGGGCTGCACGTCTTCGGGGCCAGCCCGGCCGGCGAGCGGCGCGACCGGCTGACCGCCGCCGTCGCCCGCAACGCCGAGGCGGCGGAGGTGGCGCGGAACCTCGATGCCTGCGGCGAGGCGGAGATGCGGGCGCTGCTCGCCGGGCTCGACGGCCGCTTCGTCGCTCCCGGTCCCGGCGGCTCCCCGGCGCGCGGGCGGGCCGACACGCTGCCGACCGGGCGGAACCTCTACGCGCTCGACCCGCGCGGGGTGCCGACGCCGACCGCCTGGACGCTCGGCTGGCAGGCGGCCGACGCGCTGATCACCCGCTACCTCCAGGACCATGGCGACTGGCCGAAACGGCTGGTCGTCGATTGCTGGGGCACGCCGGCCATGCGCACCGGCGGCGACGAACTGGCGCAGGCGCTGGCCCTGCTCGGCGTGCGCCCGCTGTGGGAGAACGGCTCGGGCCGCGTCACCGGCTACGAGATCATGCCGGCCGGCGTGCTCGGCCGCCCGCGCGTGGACGTGACGCTGCGGATCTCCGGCCTGTTCCGCGACGTGTTCCCGCAGCAGATCGCTCTGTTCGACCAGGCGGTGCGCGCCGTCGCCGGGCTGGACGAGGACGGGGCCGCCAACCCGCTGGCGGCGTCCGCCCGCGCCGAGGCGGAGGCGCTGGCCTCGTCCGGCACCCCGCCCGACGAAGCCCGCCGCTGGGCGACGGCGCGGGTGTTCGGCTCGGCTCCCGGAGTCTACGGCACCGCCCTGCCGGGAATGATCGCGCGCGGCGACTGGACGGCGCGGGCCGATTTCGGCGCCGCCTATCTCGACGGCGGCTGCCACGCCTACGGCGCCGGGCTGGAGGGCGAGCCCCTGCCCGCCCTGTTCCGCCGCCGGGTCGGCGGGGCCGACGCGCTGGTCCACCACCAGGACCAGCGCGAGCACGACGTCCTCTCCACCGACGGTTTCATGCAGTATGAGGGGGGCTTCGCCGCCGCCGCCGCGTCGCTGGAGGCGGCGGAGCCGGCGCTCTACCATCTGGACAGTTCCGACCCGGAGACGCTCGCCGTCCGCACGCTGGCCGAGGAGATCGCCCGCACCCTGCGCGGACGGGCGGCGAACCCGCGCTGGATCGCCGGCATGATGCGGCACGGCTACCGGGGGGCGGCGGAGATGGCGGCGGGCGTCGACACGCTGTTCGCCTTCGCCGCGACCACCGACGCGGTGCGCTCGGCCCATTTCGACCTGCTGTTCGACGCCTATGTCGAGGACGCCGCCGTCTGGGACTTTTTGACCCATGCCAACCCGGCGGCCTCCCGGCACATTCTCGCGCGCATGGGCGAGGCGCTCGACCGTGGCCTGTGGCACCCGCGCCGCAACTCCACGGCCGAGGATCCGCGCCTGCGCCGGGAGAGAGCCGCATGACCAGCACCGTTCGGAGCACCGTTCCAACCCCTGTTTCCCCCCGCAACCCGCCGCGCCGCCGCGGCACCTGTCCGGGCGTCCTCGCCCCGATGGAGGTCGGCGACGGGTTCCTGCTGCGCGTGCGCGTCCCGGCCGGCGTTCTGCCGGCGGAGCACGCGCGGCGCATCGCGGCGCTGGGGGCGGAGCATGGCAACGGCCTGATCGACCTCAGCCATCGCGGCAACCTGCAACTGCGCGGCGTTCCGGCGCGCGGGCTGGAGCCGGTGACGGACGCGCTGCGGGCGATGGGCTACGTCGCGGACGACGCCGTCAGCGAGGCGGTGCGCAACGTGCTGTGCGCCCCGGCCGCCGGGCTGGACGGTACGGCGCCGATGGACGCGCGGCCGGTGGCCCGCGCGCTCGACGCGCGGTTGGCCGGGGACGCGGCGCTGCACCGGCTGCCGCCGAAATTCGGCTGGCTGGTCTGCGGCGGCGGGATCGCGCATCTGGCGTCGAGCGGCACCGACGTGCGCTTCGACGCGGTGGACGGCGAGCGCCTGCGGGTGTCGCTGGGCGGCACGCTGGCCGAGGCCGTGCCGCTGGGGCTGTGCCGGGCGGAGGAGGTGGCCGACGTGGCGTCGGCGCTCGGACGCGCCTTCCTGGAGCTGCGGGCCACCCTGCCGGAGCCGCCGCGCCGGATGGCCGGTCTGGTTGCGGCGGTCGGCGTTGAACCGTTCCGCGCACGCCTCTCCCCCCTGCTTCTCCCTCTCCCCCCCGGGGAGAGGGTCGGGGTGAGGGGGACGCACCTCATGGAGATCTTCGGTTGCGCCGAACCCCCTCATCCCGACCTTCTCCCGGGGGGGAAGAAGGAGCATGACGCGTGGCTGACGGTCGCCTTCCCGTTCGGCCGTCTGACCTGCGCCGCCCTGTCCGCGCTGTCCGATCTCACGCACGAAATCCGCCTCACCCCCTGGCGCGCCCTGCTGCTGGTCCGCCCGGCTCCCGAGGCCGCCGCCCAGGCCGCGGCGCTCGGCGCCATCCTCACGCCCGCCGACCGGCGGCTGAAGCTGACGGCGTGCAGCGGCCTGCGCGGCTGCGACGTCGGCACCACCGACACCCACACCACGGCGCTGGCCATCGCCGACCGCGCAGGCCCCTTGCTGGACCGGGTGCGGATGGTGCATGTGTCGGGCTGCGCCAAGGGCTGCGCCCATCCGGGGGCGGCCGATGTCACGCTCACCGCGCGTGACGGCGTGTACGACGTCGCCCTGAACGCCAAACCCGGCGCCGCTTCCCGGCACGCCGGCCTGTCACCCGACGACGCGGTCGCCTGCGTCGCCGGCCTGTCCCCCGAGGAGTTGCCCGGTGCCTGAGCCGCTCTACGACTACATCCGCGACGGAGCGGCCATCTACCGCCAGTCCTTCGCCACCATCCGGGCGGAGGCCGACCTGTCGGCCCTGCCCGACGACCTGAAGCCGGTGGCGGTCCGCGTGATCCACGCCTGCGGCATGGTGGACGCGGCGCAGGATCTGATGTTCTCCCCCGACGTCGGCACGGCCGCCCGCGAGGCTCTGCGCGCCGGCGCCGCGATCCTCTGCGACAGCGAGATGGTCGCCCACGGCGTCACCCGCGCCCGGCTGCCGGCCGGCAACCCGGTGGTCTGCACGCTGCGCGACCCCGCCGTTCCCGATCTGGCGAAGGCGGTCGCCAACACCCGCTCCGCCGCGGCGCTCGACCTGTGGGGCGACCGGCTGGCCGGGTCGGTGGTCGCCATCGGCAACGCGCCGACGGCGCTCTTCCGCCTGCTGGAGATGATCGCGGCCGGCGCCCCGAAGCCGGCGGCGATCCTGGGATTCCCGGTCGGCTTCGTCGGCGCGCTGGAAAGCAAGGAGGCGCTGGCCGGAAACCCGTTCGGCATTCCCCATCTGGCGATCCGCGGACGGCGCGGCGGCAGCGCCATGGCGGCGGCGGCGGTCAACGCCCTGGCGAGCGACGTGGAATGAGCGGCGGAACCGTCACCCCCGGCCGGCTCTACGGCGTCGGCGTCGGTCCCGGCGATCCGGAGCTGATGACGCTGAAGGCCGTGCGCACCATCGGCGCCTGCCCGGTCGTCGCCTATTTCTGCAAGCGCGGCACCAAGGGCCACGCCCGCCGCATCGCCGACCACGCCATCGTCGACGGGCAGGTCGAGCTGCCGATGGTCTATCCGGTGACGGTCGAACTGCCGCCGGACCATCCGGACTACGGCCGCCAGATCGAGGCCTTCTTCGACGAGTCCGCCGAGCGCATCGCCGGGCATCTCGCCGCCGGCCGCTCGGTGGCGGCGCTGAACGAGGGGGATCCGTTCTTCTACGGCTCCTTCATGCATCTGTTCCTGCGCCTGTCCACCCGCTTCCCGACCGAGGTGGTTCCCGGCGTCACCAGCATGGTGTGCAGCGCCTCGCTGCTGCCGCGCCCGCTGATGCTGCGCGACGACGTGCTGTCGGTCATCCCCGGCACGCTGGACGAGGAGGCGCTGGTCCGCGCGCTCACCGCCGCCGACGCCTGCGTGGTGATGAAGCTCGGCCAGAACCTGCCCAAGGTGCGCCGCGCCATCGCCGCCGCCGGCCTGGCGGAACGCGCCTGGTACGTCGAGCGCGCCAGCATGGAGGAGCAGCGCTTCATGCCCTTCCTGGAGGCGCCGGACAGCGCGCCCTACTTCTCGCAGATCGTCATTCCGGGCGACGGGCATCGCGGTGGAAAAGCGGGAGGCGGGGCGGCGGAATGACCGGCTGGCTGAAGGTGGTCGGGCTCGGTCCCGGCCCGGAGGATTGGCTGACGCCGGAGGCCCGGCGCGATCTGGCCGAGGCGACCGACCTCGTCGGCTATTTCCCCTATGTCGAGCGCGTGCCGCCGGGGCCGCAGGTGCGCCACGCCTCGGACAACCGGGTCGAGCTGGACCGCGCCCGCTTCGCGCTGGATCTGGCGGCGCAGGGCCGGCGGGTCGCGGTGGTGTCGGGCGGCGACCCCGGCATCTTCGCCATGGCGGCGGCGGTGTTCGAGGCGCTGGACGATCCCGGCGCCCCGGCGGCGTGGCGGGACGTGCCGCTGGCGGTCGATCCCGGCCTGTCGGCGATGCAGGCGGCGGCGGCGCGGGCCGGGGCGCCGCTCGGGCATGATTTCTGCGCGATCTCGCTGTCCGACAACCTGAAACCGTGGGAGGTGGTGCTGAAGCGCCTGCGGCTGGCGGCCGAGGCGGATTTCGTCATCGCGCTCTACAACCCGATCTCGCGCGCCCGGCCCTGGCAGTTGGGCGCCGCCTTCGACGCTCTTCGGGAGATCCGCGCTCCGGAAACCCCCATCGTGCTGGGCCGCGCCATCGGCCGCCCCGACGAGGCGCTGACGGTGACGAGCCTGGGAACGGTGGATCCGGCGCAGGCCGACATGCGGACGCTGGTGATCATCGGCGCCTCCCACACCCGGCTGGTGGCGCGCGCCGACGGCCAGCCCTGGGTCTACACGCCCCGCCATTACCGGGGGTGAGGATGGAGACCTCGATTCCCGCGAGGGAAGGTTCAGCCCATCGCCTCCAGCCACGCCACCGCCGCATCGACGTCGCGCAGCTCCTCCACGCCGTTGCCCGGCGGGCGCCCGACCATCACGACGGTCAGGCCCAGCCGCCGCGCGGCCTCCAGCTTGGCGTCGGTGGCGCTGCCGCCGCTGTTCTTGCTGACGATGGTGGCGACGGCGTGCTCCCGCATGAGGGCGATCTCGCCCTCATGCGTGAAGGGGCCGCGGTCGAGGATCAGCGTCGCGCGCGGCAGGGCCGGCATCGGTTCCGGCGGGTCGACGGCGCGGATCAGATAACGCCGGTCGGGCGCCGCCTCGAAGGCCGCGACCTCCTGCCGGCCGATGGTGAGGAACACGGTGCCGTCCATCCCCGGATCGGGATCACGCACCGCCTCGGCCGCCGCCGCCATGTCGGGCACGCCGATCCAGCGGTCGCCCGGCCCCGCCGTCCAGGGCGCGCGGGTCAGAACGCGCAGCGGCACCCCGGCCCGCGCGCAGGCCGCCGCCGCGTTGGCGGAGATTTGGTCGGCGAAGGGGTGGGTGGCGTCGATCACCGCCTGGACGCCGGCCTCGCCCAGATGGGCCGCCAGCCCCTCGACACCGCCGAAGCCGCCGATGCGGGTCGGCAGCGGCGGCAGCACCGGATTCCTGGTGCGCCCGGCCAGCGACACCGCCGCGTCGATGCCGGGATGCCCGGCCAGCCGCCGCGCCAACGCGGTCGCCTCCGTCGTTCCGCCGAGTATCAGGACCTTGAGCACCGTTTCCCCCCTCATCCGGACCGCCGCCATGCTCCTTCGGAGCACCGCCATGGATAGCACACCGCCACCGCCCTGGCTGTCCCCCTGGCTGTCGGTCGTCGGGCTGGGCGAGGATGGCTGGGACGGGCTGCCGCCCGCCGCCCGCGCGCTGGTCGAGCGCGCCGAATGGCTGGTCGGCGGCGCCCGCCACCTGTCCCTGGCGCCCGCCGTCGCCGGGCAGGAGCGGATGGCGTGGCCCTCGCCGCTGACCGACGCCTTTCCGGCGCTGCTGGCCCGGCGCGGCCGGCCGGTCTGCGTGCTGGCGAGCGGCGACCCCTCCTGGTACGGAATCGGCGCCACCCTGTCGCGGATCGTCCCGGCGATCGAAATGACCGTCCTGCCCGCCCCTTCCGCCTTCAGCCTCGCCGCCGCCCGGCTGGGCTGGCCGTTGCAGGAGGCGGCCTGCCTGACGGTCCATGGCCGCCCGCTGGAGCTGGCGATCCCGCATCTCCTGCCCGGCGCCCGCCTGCTGCTCCTGTCCTGGGACGGCACCACCCCGGCGAAGCTGGCGGCCCTGCTGCGGGCGCGCGGCTTCGGCGCCTCCCGACTGACCGCGCTGGAGGCGATGGGCGGCCCGCGCGAATCCCGCACCGCCGCCACGGCCGAATCCTGGAGCGTCGAGCGCGTCGCCGACCTCAACACGCTGGCGGTGGAGTGCGTCGCCGCCCCCGGCGCCCGCATCCTGCCCCGCGCGCCCGGCCTGCCCGACGACTGGTTCGCCCATGACGGCCAGATCACCAAGCGCGAGGTGCGCGCCGTCACCCTGTCGGCGCTGGCGCCGCGCCGGGGCGAGCTGCTGTGGGACGTCGGCGCCGGCTCCGGCTCGATCGGCATCGAATGGATGCTGGCCGACCCGGCCAACCGCGCCGTCGCCGTCGAGCATCGCGAGGAGCGCGTCGCCCGCATCCTCGCCAACGCCGCCGCCTTCGGCGTGCCGGGGCTGGAGGTCGCGCGCGGCAAGGCGCCCGACGCGCTGGCCGGCCTGCCGGCGCCGGACGCGGTGTTCATCGGCGGCGGCGTCACCGGCGCGGGCGTGCTCGACCGCTGCTGGGACGCGCTGAGGCCCGGCGGCCGGCTGGTCGCCAACGCGGTCACGCTGGAAAGCGAGGCGGTGCTGTTCGACGCCCACAAGCGCCTGGGCGGCGAGCTGTCGCAGATCGCCGTGAGCCGGGCAAGTCCGGTCGGCGGCTTCAGGGGCTGGAGACCGTCGATGCCGGTCACGCTGTGGCGGGTGGAGAAGCCATGATCGTCGTCGGTCTGGGCTGCCGCCGGGGCTGCGGCTGGGAAGAGATCGCCGGCCTCGCCGCCGCCGCCTTCGACGAGGCCGGGCTCGACGGCGGCGCCCGCGCGTCCGCCCGGCTGGCGGCCCCGGCGCTGAAGCGGGACGAGCCCGGCATCGCCGAGGCCGCGCGCGCGCTCGGCCTGCCGCTCGACTTCGTCGGGGAGGAGGCGATGCTCGACGCGCAGCCGCGCGTCCACACCCGCTCCGCCACCGTGCTGGCGGCGGTCGGGCTCGCCTCCGTGGCGGAGGCCGCGGCGCTGGCCGCCGCCGGACCGGACGCGCGGCTGATCCTGCCGCGCCGCTCCAGCCCCCGCGCCACCGTCGCCATCGCCGCACTTCCCGCCGTCATTGCCGCCCTTCCCGCAGCCGACGCCGTTCCGGAGACCCGCTCATGACCGTCCATTTCATCGGCGCCGGGCCGGGCGCGCCCGACCTGCTGACCCTGCGCGGGCGCGACCTCATCGCCGCCTGCCCGGTCTGCCTCTACGCCGGCTCCCTGGTGCCGAGGGAGATCATCGCCCACGCCCCGCCGGGCGCCAGGATCGTCGACACCGCGCCGATGACGCTCGACGGGATCGTCGCCGAGTTCCAGGCGGCGCACGCCGCCGGACAGGACGTGGCGCGGCTGCATTCGGGCGACCTGTCGGTCTACAGCGCGCTCGGCGAGCAGACCCGCGCGCTGCGGGAACTCGGCATCCCCTACACGATCACGCCAGGGGTGCCGGCCTTCGCGGCGGCGGCGGCGGCGCTCGGGCGGGAGCTGACCCTGCCGGAGGTCAGCCAGACGCTGATCCTCACCCGCACCGGCGGCCGCGCCTCGGCCATGCCGGCCAACGAGACGCTGGAGGTGCTGGGCGCCTCGGGCGGAACGCTGGCGGTCCATCTGTCGATCCACGTCATCGGGCAGGTGGTCGAACGGCTGACCCCGCTCTACGGCGCCGACTGTCCGGCGGCGGTGGTCTACCGCGCGAGCTGGCCCGACGAGCGGGTGCTGGAGGGCACGCTGGCCGACATCGCCGCCAAGGTGGCGGCCGCGCCGATGGAGCGCACCGCCCTGATCCTGGTCGGGCCGGCGCTGGCGACCGAGGATTTCCGGTGCAGTGCGCTCTACGACGGCAGCCACGTCCGCCGCTACCGGGGGTTGGGCGAGTGAGGACGATCACCGGGAGGCTTTTCCCTCTCCCGCCCCGGGGCGGGAGAGGGACATCACCACCCCTTGGCCTCGCCCACGATGTGTCCCTGCCGGTCGGTGACCAGAACCTCGACCGCCACCGGGGCGCCCTCCAGCGTGTCGAGCGCCGCCTTGCGCGCCAGTTCGGCCACCCGGTCGCCGAGCGGCAGGCCGGCGGCCTGCGCCATGCCCAGCGCATGGGCCGCCGTGTTGGCGCCGCGCGCCCGCGCGACCAGTTCCGGGCCGGCCCCCAGTTCCGCCAGCCGCTCCGCCAGCCAGTCGAGATCGACGCCGCCGCGCTTGGAGTGCAGATCCATCAGCCCGCGCGCCAGCTTGCCGAACTTGGCGAAGCCGCCGCACAGGGTCAGCCGCGCGACCGGGTGGCGGCGCAGGTACTTCAGCGTCCCGCCGGCGAAGTCGCCCATGTCGATCAGCGCCTGCTCGGAAAAGCCGTGGCGCGCCGTCGCCGCCTTCTCCGAGACGTCGCCGGTGCAGGCCGCCACATGGGTCAGCCCGGCGGCCCGCGCCACGTCGATCCCCCTCTGGATCGAGGCGATCCAGGCCGCGCAGGAATAGGGCACCACGATCCCCGTCGTCCCCAGGATCGACAGCCCGCCAAGGATGCCCAGCCGCCCGTTCATCGTGCGCCTGGCCAGGATCTCGCCGTTCTCCACCCCGATCTCGACGACCAGATCGGCCGGCCGGCCGGCGGCCTCGGCAACCGCCGTCACCGCCGCGCGGATCATCGCGCGCGGCACCGGGTTGATCGCCGGCTCGCCCACCGGCAACGGCAGGCCGGGCAGCGTCACCGTGCCGACCCCCGGCCCGGCGCGGAAGGCCACGCCGCTTCCCGCCGGCCCGCGCCACACCCGCGCGCGGACCAGCGCGCCGTGCGTCACGTCCGGGTCGTCGCCGGCGTCCTTCACCACCCCGGCCGCCGCCCAGGGGCCGTCGCCGCCCTCGCCGCGCGCCGTCCAGGCGAGCGCGAAGGCCGGCGTCTGGCCGCCCGGCAGCATCACCGTCACCGGATCGGGAAACTCCCCGCCGAACAGGGCCGCCGTCGCCGCCGTCGCGGCGGCGGTGGCGCAGGTCCCGGTCGTCCAGCCGCGCCGCAAGGGTGTAGGATCCTCGCCCGCGCCCTTCTCCCCGCCTTCCCCGTCGCCTGAGCCTCGAGTCCCGTCCATGCCCACCGAGCAGTGTCTGCCCGACTCCCTACTGGTTCCCTTCACCCCCGGCAGCGTCTGGCTGGCCGGCGCCGGCCCCGGCGATCCCGGCCTGCTGACCCTGCTGGCGCTGCAAGGTCTAAGGCAAGCCGACGTCATCGTCCACGACGCGCTGGTCGGTGAACGGATCCTGGAGCTGGCGTCGAGGACGGCAAGGCTGGAATTCGCCGGCAAGCGCGGCGGCCGGCCCTCGGCCCACCAGGACGACATCACCGGCCGCCTGATCGAGCTGGCGAAGGAGGGGCACCGGGTGCTGCGGCTGAAGGGCGGCGACCCCTTCGTCTTCGGGCGCGGCGGCGAGGAGGCCCAGGCGCTGGCCGAGGAGGGCATCCCCTTCCGCATCGTGCCGGGCATCACGGCGGGCATCGCCGGCCCGGCCTACGCCGGCATCCCGGCGACCCACCGCAGCGCCAACCAGGCGGTGATCCTGGCGACCGGCCATTCGCTGGGCGGCGGGCCGGACTGGCGGGCGCTGGCGGCGACCGGCGCGCCGCTGATCCTCTACATGGCCTGGAAGGCGCTGCCGGCCATCGCCGCCGAGCTGACGGCGGGCGGCTTGGCCCCCGACACGCCGGTCGGCGTGGTGACGGAGGCGACCACCCCCAACCAGAAGACGCTGGTGACGAGCCTGGGATCCTGCGTCGCCGATCTGGCGGCGAGCGGGCTGGAGCCGCCGGCCATCATCGTCATCGGCGAGGTGGTGCGGCTGCGCCCGGCGCTGGACTGGCTGCCGCGCCATGGCTGAGGGGGATGGGATGGCCCACGGGGGCGGGGCGAGGGGGCTGATCGTCGCGGCGCCGGCCTCGGGCACCGGCAAGACCACGGTGACGCTGGGTCTGCTGGTGGCGCTGCGCGGGCGCGGCCTGCGCGTCGGCGCGGTGAAGTCCGGGCCGGACTACATCGACCCGGCCTTCCACCAAGCGGCCACCGGGCGCCCCAGCGTCAACCTCGACACATGGGCGATGGGGCCGGATCTGCTCGACGGGCTGGCCGCCCGCGCCGGACGTGGCACCGACCTGCTGGTCTGCGAGGCGCTGATGGGGCTGTTCGACGGCGTCGCCGGGATCGGCGCCACCGGCACCGGCTCGACCGCCGAGATCGCCGCGCGCACCGGCTGGCCGGTGCTGCTGGTGGTCAACGCCAAGGGCCAGTCGCAGTCGGCCGCCGCCCTGGTCAAGGGCTTCGCGACCTACCGCGACGACGTGCGGATCGGCGGGGTCGTGCTGAACAACGTCGGCAGCCCGCGCCACACCGCGCTGGCCGGCGGCGCCATCGAGGCGCTCGGCATTCCGGTCCTGGGTTCCCTGCCCCGCTCGCCCGACATCGTGCTGCCGGAGCGCCACCTCGGCCTGATCCAGGCCGGCGAGACCGAGGGGCTGGCCGAACGGCTGGCGGCGCTCGGCCGCTTCGTCGCCGCCCATGTCGACATCGACCGGGTGGCGGGGCTGGCGGCCCCGTCGCTGGCCGGGGCGGGCAGCGACGCGCCGGCCATGCCGCCGCTCGGCCAGCGGATCGCCATCGCCCGCGACGCCGCCTTCACCTTCGCGTACCCGCATCTGCTCGACGGCTGGCGCGCCGCCGGGGCCGAGATCCGGACCTTCTCCCCGCTGGCCGACGAGCCGCCGCCGGAGGACGCCGACGCGGTCTATCTGCCCGGCGGCTATCCCGAGCTGCACGCCGGCCGCCTCGCCGCCGCCGGCCGCTTCCGCGCCGGGCTGGTCGCGGCGGCGGCGGTCAAGCCGGTCTATGGCGAGTGCGGTGGCTACATGGCGATGGGGGAGACGCTGGAGGACGCCGACGGGGTGGTCCATGCGATGGCCGGGCTGCTGGGGGTGCGCACCTCATTCGCCAAGCGGCGGCTGCATCTGGGCTACCGGCGGGCGACGCTGCTCGCCGACGGGCCGCTGGGGCCGGCGGGCACGGTGCTGATGGGGCACGAGTTCCATTACGCCTCCACGATCACGCGCGGCGACGACGAACCGCTGGTGACGGCGCGCTCGGCCGACGGCGGGGATCTGGGCGCGCTCGGCGGGCGGCGCGGCCACGCGATGGGGTCGTTCTTCCATCTGATCGCACGGGGGTGAGCATGGACGGCGGCTTCACCGGGCCCTTCACCGGGCCCTTCACCGGGCCCTTCACCGGGGTGGAGCGCGAGGCGCTCTACAAGGCGATCTTCTCGCGGCGCGACGTGCGCGGCCAGTTCCGCCCCGACCCGGTGCCGGAGGAGGTCCTGCGGCGCATCCTGCTGGCGGCCCACCACGCGCCGTCGGTCGGCTTCATGCAGCCCTGGAACTTCATCGTCGTCACCGATCCCGACGTGAAGGCGCGCATCCACGCCGACTTCGCCCAGGCCAACGAGGAAGCCGCCGCGCTGTTCGACGGCGAGCGCCGCGCCCTCTACAGCCGGCTGAAGCTGGAGGGCATCCGCGACGCGCCGGTCAACCTCTGCGTCACCTGCGACCGCGAGCGCTCGGGCCCGGTGGTGCTCGGCCGCACCCACATGCCGGCGATGGATCTCTACAGCTGCGTCTGCGCCGTGCAGAATCTCTGGCTCGCCGCGCGGGCCGAGGGGCTGGGGGTCGGCTGGGTCAGCATCCTGCACGAGCAGGCGCTGAAGGCGACGCTGGGAATTCCCGAACGGATCGTCCCCATCGCCTATCTCTGCATCGGCCATGTCAGCCATTTCGAGCCGGCGCCGGAGCTGGAGACCAAGGGATGGCGGCGCCGGCTGGAGCTGGACGAGCTGGTCTTCCGCGACCGCTGGGAGCGGCGCTGATTCTGCGGCCTGGACGGAGAATCCGGGCAAAGAAAAAGGGCCGCGGGAGAACCCGCGGCCCTGAAGTCTAGGGAGGAAACGCCCCGAGAATGGGCAAGGGCAGGATATGCTGCGCCGCACACTAAGTGGTATTACCATTGCTGAATGGGAGCTTTGCGCCCCATGCATGGCAAGGGGCCTTCATATGCGTACCCCACAAACCGTTCCGTCGCTGTCGCAAAAGCGTGATCCTTCCGACCTTCCGAATCGGCTTTCAATCCGGTAATATCGTCCCACCAAACGGTGTCGAATGTTGCGAAGCGGCAACCGGACCGGACGGCAGCCGCGTTTCACAACGGCACGGAAGCGTCGCATGATGGACGAGCGGTATCTGCGGGCGGTGCGCGACGCGCTGGTGCGGCACCAGCAGTGGCTGCTCCGCGACCCCGCCGGCCAGGGCCGCCGCGCCGACCTCAGCTTCCACGACCTGACCGGGCTTGGCCTGAACCGCATCAATCTGTCCGTCGCCAAGCTGACCGGCGCCCGCCTGACCCGCGCCCGGCTGGTCGGCACGGTGCTGAGCCGGGCCGACCTCTACGGCGCCGACCTGTCCAAGGCCGACCTCAGCGGCGCCCAGTTGCAGAGCGCCGACCTGCGCGGCGCGCGGGTGGACGGCGCCAAGCTTCAGAACGCCAACCTCCAGGGCGCCGACCTGCGGCGCGGCATGGTGCTGGAGGGCGGCGAGTTCCGCGCCGCCGGCAACTCCGACGGGGCGACGACCTTCGTCGGCTGCTCGATGACCCGCGCGGTGCTGACCAGTTGCCGCATGGCGCAGTGCGATTTCTCCGGCAGCGACCTGTCGGGGGCCGACTTCACCGACAGCGACCTCAGCGGCGCCATCCTGATCGGCGCCGACCTGTCCGACGCGACGATGCGGCGCGCCACGCTGGACGGCGTGCTGATGTGCGGCGCCCGGCTGAACGAGGAGCTGCGGACGGCGCTGGAGCGCAAGGGCATCGACGTCGACGGCACCGGCGCCACCACCACCGCCGCCCGCATGTCGGAGCTGATCTCCGCCCACCAGCTCTGGGTCGACAAGGGCGGCAAGGGCGGCGAGCGGATCGAGTTGCAGCGCGTCGACCTGCGCGGCTACTCCTTTGCAAACCAGCTCCTGTGCGGGTCGGTGATGCGGTTCTGCGGGCTGCGCGGGGCCGATTTCTCCGGCGCCCGGCTG
The DNA here is from genome assembly GCF_017876095.1 of Azospirillum agricola. Lineage (GTDB taxonomy): Bacteria > Pseudomonadota > Alphaproteobacteria > Azospirillales > Azospirillaceae > Azospirillum > Azospirillum agricola. The sequence goes on along the minus strand of NZ_JAGINM010000022.1, from coordinate 90,173 downwards.
ATGATGGCGGATCTGTCCTACAGCGACCTGCGCGACGCCGACTTCACCAGCGCCGACCTGTCCGGCTGCAACCTGGAGGGCGCCAACCTGACCGGCGCCAAGCTGTGGCGGACCCGGCTGCGCGAGGTCGATCTCAGCGGCGACGGCACCCGCCTGTGGCCGACGAACCTCTCCCGCGCCCGGCTGACCGGCGCCGACCTGCGGGACGCCAGCCTCGCCGGGGTGCTGCTGCGCGGCACCGACCTGACGGCCATCAAGACCAGCTTCGCGACCCTGAAGGGCGCCGACCTCACCGGCGTGCTCGGGCAGCAGGCGGTGGCGCAGCCGGCCTGATCCGGCCGGGTCCCGTCACTCGGCCGGCTGCCGGTCCTCGACATAGCCCTTGCGGCGCTGCTCCTCGTACCAGCTCCGGTGATGCTCGATGGCCCAGTTCTCGTCGACCTCACCGCTGCCCATGGCGTCGAAGGCGCCCTCCATGCCGACGGTGCCGATGTAGATGTGACCGATGATGGCGGCGATCAGCAGGGCCGCCAGCAGGCCGTGGATGACGTGAAGGATCTGCATCCCGCCGATGCCGACGCCGGTGAAGGGCACCATCAGCCAATAGCCCGTCACCGCCATCGCCGCCCCGCCGAGCACCACCGTCCAGAACACCCCCTTCTGTCCGGCGTTGAAGCGGCCGGCGTCGGGGTGATGGCCGTTCCTCGACATCAGCCCGCCCATGCATTTCAACCACACCCAGTCGGCCCGGTTGGGAATGTTGTCGCGCGCCCACAGGGCGACGATCAGCAGCAGCCCGACGATGAAGGGGACGCTGACGAAATTGTGGATCGACTTCGAGGTCTCGGCGAGGCTGGTGAAGGCCGGATGGCCGATCAGCGGAATCAGCAGCGTCCGCCCGAAGGTCAGCACCACCCCGGTCAGCGCCATCGTCAGGAAGCTGACCGCCGTCGTCCAGTGGGCGAAACGGTCGAGCCCGTTGAAGCGCAGCACCTGCCGGCCCGACCAGCCGGCCGAGATGCGGATCTTGCCCCGGTAGAGGTAGAACAGCGCCAGCACGACCACCATGCCCAGCGCCAGCCCGCCGACCACCAGCTTCAGCGTGTGGGAGCGGAAGCTCCGCCATTCGCGCCCCTCCGGCTGGATCAGCACGGCGGAGCGCGCGTCGGGGATGCTGACCCGGCCGATCAATTGATCGGTCTGCGGCGTGTAGAGCGGCACCTGCTCCTTCGAGGTCGGCGAGGCCGGGCCGGGGGTCTGGTAGAGCTGGGCGCCGGCCTGGGTGAAAGCGACCGGCGTCAGCAGGACGGCCAGCAGGAGAAGGCGGAGGATCCTGCGCATGGTGGTGGTCTCCCGGATAGTCTCTTGGCCCCGCCCCGACCCTCCGCCGCGAGAGCGGAGGGGGGCCGTCTCCGCTACGCCCCGCCCGTGCTCGGCCCGCCCGGCGCGAAGGGGCTGCCGCGATCGTGCTGGCCATAGGCCACCGACCAGCCGGCGGCGCCCGAGCCGTAGCCGCGCCGCGCCGACCGTTCCTGGTAGATGTCGGCCAGCACCTCGCCGTCGCCGGCCATCAGCGCGCGGGTCGAGCACATCTCGGCGCAAAGCGGCAGCTTGCCCTCGGCCAGCCGGTTGGAGCCGTATTTCTGGTACTCCTCGACGCTGCCGTCGGCTTCCGGGCCGCCGGCGCAGAAGGTGCATTTGTCCATCTTGCCGCGGCTGCCGAAATTGGTGGTCTGCGGGTATTGCGGCGCCCCGAACGGACAGGCGTAGAAGCAGTAGCCGCAGCCGATGCACAGATCCTTGCTGTGCAGCACCACCCCGTCGGCCGTCTGGATGAAACAGTCGACCGGGCAGACCGCCGCGCAGGGCGGGTCGTTGCAATGCATGCAGGCCATCGAGATGGAGCGCTCGCCCGGCACCCCGTCGTCCAGCGTCACGACGCGGCGGCGGTTGATGCCCCAGGGGACCTCATGCTCGTTCTTGCAGGCGGTGACGCAGGCGTTGCACTCGATGCAGCGCTCCGCGTCGCACAGGAATTTCATCCGGGCCATGGCGATCCTCTCTCCTCCCCGTCACGCCGGCTCGACGCGGCACAGCGTGACCTTGGTCTCCTGCATGAAGGTCACCGGGTCGTAGCCGTAGGTCGTCACCCCGTTGACCGGCTCGCCCAGAACGATCGGATCGGTGTCCGGCGGGTAGTTGCGCCGCAGGCTGTCGCCCTGCCACTGGCCCGAGAAATGGAAGGGCATGAACACGGTGCCCGTCCCCACCCGGTCGGTCACCAGCGCCCGCACCTTGGCGCGGCCGGCGTTCTCCGGCCCGTGCACCCAGATCCAGGATCCGTCCCTGATCCCCAGCCGCTCGGCGTCCTTGCGGTTGATCTCGGCGAACATGCTCTGCTGCAACTCGGCCAGCCACGGGTTGGAGCGCGTCTCCTCGCCGCCGCCCTCGTACTCGACCAGCCGGCCGGAGGTCAGGACCATCGGGAACTTGCCGCGCAGGTCGCTCTCCGCCGCCTTGAACTGGAGCGAGCGGGCGAGCTGCACCAGCCGGAAGTCGCGTCGGTCCTCGATGGCGGGATAGGCCTTCACCAGATCGGGGCGCGGGGAATAGATCGGCTCGCGGTGGACCGGCACCGGGTCGGGCAGGCTCCAGGCGACGGCGCGGGCCTTGGCGTTGCCGTAGGGCACGCAGCCATGCTTCAGCGCCACGCGGATGATTCCCATGGACAGGTCGGTCTGCCAGCTCACCTCGTCGGTCTTGCCGCCGCCGACCGCCTCGACGACGCGCATCTCCTCGGGCGTCAGATCCTTGTCCCAGCCCAGCTTCCTCAGCACCGCCATGGTGAATTCGGGATAGCCGTCCTCGATCTCCGACCCCTTGGGGTAGGAGCCGTCGGCCAGCAGCGACACGCCGTTGCGCTCCACCCCGAAGCGGGCGCGGAAGCCGCCGCCGCCGTCCATCACCGACTTGGAGGTGTCGTAGAGGATCGCGGAGCCGGGGTGGCGGATCTCCGGATGGCCCCAGCAGGGCCAGGGCAGCCCGTAATAATCCCCGGCGCAGGGGCCGCTGGTGGCCCGCATGGTGATCTTGTCGAAATCGGCCTGATGCTTCATGTGCATCTTCAGCCGCTCCGGCGACTGGCCGGTGGCGCCGATGGCGAGGCAGCCGCGATTCATCTCGCGCAGGATGTCCTCGGGCACCGGGCGGGTTTCTTCGACCGTGATGTGCTTGAACATCTCGTCCGCGAAGCCGAGCTTGCGGGCGAGCAGATACATGATCGTGTAGTCGTCCTTCGATTCGAAGATCGGCTCCACCACCTTCTCGCCCCACTGCATCGAGCGGTTGGAGCAGGTGCGCGAGCCGTCCGTCTCGAACTGGGTGCAGGTCGGCAGGATGTAGGTTCCGTCGCGCCGCTCCTTGATGGCGGCGAAGGTCGTCGGGTGCGGGTCGGCGATCACCAGCAGGCTGAGCTTCTCCAGCCCCTTGATCATCTCCGGCATGCGGGTGACGGTGTTGCCGCCATGGCCGAAGCAGACCATGGCGCGCAAGGGGCTCGGCTGGTCGATCTGGTCCGGCCGGGCCAGCACGGCGTCGAACCAGCGGGTCGTCGGGATGCCCTTGGCCTCCATCAGATCCTTCGATCCGAAGCGGCCCTTCAGATAGTCGTAATCGACGTCCCAGACCCGGCCGAAATGCTTCCACGCCCCCTCGGCCAGCCCGTAATAGGCCGGCAGGGTGGTGACGTCCAAACCGAAGTCGGTGGCGCCCTGCACGTTGCAGTGGCCGCGGTAGATGTTGGCGCCGCCGCCCTCGACGCCGATGTTGCCGAGCGCCAGTTGCAGGATCGACAGCGCCCGGACGTTGGCGGTGCCGACCGTGTGCTGGGTGATGCCCATGCACCAGATGACGGTGCTCGGCTTGTTCCTCGCGATGGCCTCAGCCACCCGGCGGACCTGGGAGCCGGGGACGCCGGTCACCCGCTCGACCTCCTCGGGAGTCCATTTCCTCACCTCGGCGCGGATCTCGTCCATGCCGTAGACGCGCTGGCGGATGTACTCCTTGTCCTCCCAGCCATTCTCGAAGATGTGCCAGAGCAGCCCCCAGGCGATCGGGATGTCGGTGCCGGGGCGGATGCGGACATATTCGGTGGCGTGGGCGGCGGTGCGGGTGAAGCGCGGGTCGATGACGATGAAGGGCGCGCGGTTGTGCTCCTTGCCGCGCAGCATGTGCTGGAGCGAGACGGGGTGCGCCTCGGCCGGGTTGCCGCCGACGATCAGCAGGGCCTTGGAATTCTGGATGTCGTTGTAGCTGTTGGTCATGGCGCCGTAGCCCCACGTGTTCGCCACCCCGGCGACCGTGGTCGAATGGCAGATGCGCGCCTGATGGTCGACGTTGTTGGTGCCCCAGAAGGCCGCCAGCTTGCGGTAGAGATAGGCCCCCTCGTTGGAGAATTTCGCCGAGCCGAGCCAGAACACCGCGTCGGGGCCCGACGCCTGCCGGATCTCCAGCAGCCTGGTCCCGATCTCCTCGATCGCCTGGTCCCAGGACAGGCGCTTCCACTCGCCGTCGACCAGCTTCAGCGGGTATTTGACCCGGCGCGTGCCCTTGGTCAGCTCGCGGACCGAGGCGCCCTTGGCGCAGTGGGTGCCCTGGTTGATCGGGCTTTCCCAGCCGGGTTCCTGGCCGACCCAGACGCCGTTCTGCACCTCGGCGATCACCGTGCAGCCGACCGAGCAGTGGGTGCAGACGTTCTTGCGCGTCACCAGCTCGACATCGGGCAGGACGGGGCCGGCCTCGCTGCGGCGGATCATCGCGGCGGGCAGCGCGCCGATGGCGGCGATCCCGCCGGCGGCGAGGCCCGAGCGGCGCAGGAAGCCGCGCCGGCTGACGCCGGACTCCAGGTTTCCCGCCCCGTTGAAATCGCCGGACAGCGCCCGCAGCAGCGACCCGCGCGGCGCCTTTCCGGAGGAGCGTTTCACGAGCATGGCGGCGGCCCTCCCCCGACTCATCACAGGCGGTTCAGCGCGTAGAAGCGCTTGACGTGATCGGTCTCGCGATACCGCGCCTTGACCTGATCCCGCGGGGACTCGGCCGCCTGCGCGGTGCCGTGGGGCATCACGGTGGCCGCCGCCGCTCCGGCGGCGCCCAGCCCCAGGCTCTTCAGGAGGTCGCGGCGCTCCAGGCCCGCTTTCTGGCGCGGCCCCGCCTTTTGGCCCGGTTCTTCCGGCTTCATGGTTCGGCTCCCTCAAGCATCGCGAAGGCGTTGGATTCGATCGACAGGAACAGCCGCCCGATGGTTCCGACCGGACGGTAAAGGCTGGCGGATTCGGCTTTTTCGAGATCGCCGAAGAAGCGCTCGGCCCAGGGGAGGATGTGGCTGGCGAACATGTGCCGCTGCACCGCGTCGTCGGCGCCGTCGAGCACCAGCGCGGCCATGAGGTCGCACAGGCCGGCGATGTGGTCCTCCGGCTCCGACACGCCGGGGGCACGCTCGAAACCCAGCGCCTGGAGGTCGGCGCGCAGCGCCGCGAGCGGCCGGTCGCTGAGGAAGCCGGTGCGGTAGTAGGAGGCGTAGGGCACCAGCTCGCCCTGGACGACGCCGATGAACAGCGCGTTGAACTCCCGCTCGGCCGTCTCCGCGTCGCCGGCCCCCGCGCGCGCCGCCAGGGCGTCGAAGGCATCGCCAAGCGGCGTTCCGTCGCCTTGCAGGCCGGCGAGCAGGGCCAGCAGGCCGGCGTCCGGCGGTCTGGCCAGGGTCAGCGCCAGCAAACGGTAAACGTGGGCGCGCAGCCGGTCGGCCTCGTCCCCTACCGTCGCGTCATCATCCAGATCAAGGGCCGGAACCGTCATCGGCTGTCCGCGTGCAACTCGGCTGAACCAGGGAAACAACCCAAGCGAAGGATGGTTTCGCCGGCCGGCCGGGGTCATCCGGAAGCGAAGGCTACCCCGACCGCGCGGGCCTCCTTCCATAGTATAATTTACCGTCCCCCTCCCCCGGTGGCTGAATGGCTCGGACAAACGCGCTGGGCCGGAACCTTGACCGGCCTGCCACTTCGAGAGGAACGGCCCAATGCTCCACCAGGCACTCGACACGCTTCAGAAGCAAATCGCGCTCCGCCCCCGCTACGACAACTATATCGGCGGACAGTGGGTGGCCCCGGTGGACGGCCAATACTTCACGAACCTGACCCCGATCACCGGCAAGCCGCTGTGCGAGATCGCCCGCTCGACCGCCGCCGACGTCGAGCTGGCGCTGGACGCCGCCCACAAGGCCAAGGACGCCTGGGGCCGCACCTCGCCCACCGAGCGCTCGAACATCCTGCTGAAGATCGCCGACCGGATCGAGGAGCGGCTGGAGATCATCGCGCTGGCCGAGACGCTGGACAACGGCAAGCCGATCCGCGAGACCCGCGCCGCCGACATCCCGCTCGCCATCGACCATTTCCGCTATTACGCCGGCTGCATCCGCGCCCAGGAAGGCTCGATCGCCGAGATCGACCACACCACCTACGCCTACCACTTCCATGAGCCGCTGGGCGTCGTCGGCCAGATCATTCCCTGGAACTTCCCGCTGCTGATGGCCGCCTGGAAGCTGGCCCCGGCGCTCGCCGCCGGCAACTGCGTCGTGCTGAAGCCGGCCGAGCAGACCCCGATGGCGATCCTGGTGCTGGCCGAGATGATCGGCGACCTGCTGCCGGCCGGCGTGCTGAACATCGTCAACGGCTTCGGCATCGAGGCCGGCAAGCCGCTGGCGACCAACAAGCGCATCTCGAAGATCGCCTTCACCGGCGAGACCTCGACCGGCCGCCTGATCCTGCAATACGCGTCGGAGAACATCATCCCCTCGACGGTCGAGCTGGGCGGCAAGTCGCCGAACATCTTCTTCGAGGACGTGATGGCGGCGGACGACGAGTTCCTCGACAAGGCGCTCGAAGGCTTCGCGATGTTCGCGCTGAACCAGGGCGAGGTCTGCACCTGCCCGAGCCGCGTGCTGATCCAGAAGTCGATCTACGACCGCTTCATCAAGCTGGCGGTCGAGCGCGTCGCCAAGATCACCCAGGGCCACCCGCTCGACGGCGCCACCATGATCGGCGCCCAGGCCTCGCAGGAGCAGCTCGAGAAGATCCTCTCCTACATCGAGATCGGCAAGGCCGAGGGCGCCAAGGTGCTGATCGGCGGCGGCCGCGCCCATCTCGGCGGCGAGCTTGAGGGCGGCTACTACGTGCAGCCGACCATCCTCGAGGGCCACAACAAGATGCGCATCTTCCAGGAGGAGATCTTCGGGCCGGTGGTCGCCGTCACGACCTTCGAGACCGAGGAGGAGGCGCTCGCCATCGCCAACGACAGCGAATTCGGTCTCGGCGCCGGCGTGTGGACCCGCGACGGCAACCGCGCCTTCCGCATGGGCCGCGGCATCCAGGCCGGCCGCGTCTGGACCAACTGCTACCACCTGTATCCGGCCCACGCCGCCTTCGGTGGCTACAAGAAGTCGGGTATCGGCCGCGAGACGCACAAGATGATGCTCGATCACTACCAGCAGACCAAGAACCTGCTGGTCAGCTACAGCCCGAAAGCACTCGGCTTCTTCTGAGTGTGCTCCTCCCTATCGGGCAGAACTGGGCCGGGGGTGCGAACCCCCGGCCTTTTTTCTTGACGATCCCTGGAGAACGGTGATGACCGACCGCGTGACCGCCACCCCCGAGGCGCTCGCCCTGCTCGACCGGCTGTCGGCGAAGCACGGGCCGCTGCTGCTGCATCTGTCGGGCGGCTGCTGCGACGGCACGGCGCCGCTCTGCCTGCCGCTCGGGGAATTCCGCATGGGCGGGGGCGACCTCTGCCTCGGCGCGGTCGGCGGCACGCCCTTCTGCATGGCCGACGGCACCTTCGCCTATTGGGAGCACAGCCAGGTGATCCTCGACGTCATCCAGGCGCGCGGCGGCGGTTTTTCCCTGGAGGCGCCGGACGGCGTGCGCTTCACCGTGCGGGCCAGGCTGTTCAGCGACGAGGAATTGCCGCATCTGTTGCCCCCGGTCCCGGCCGGCACGCTCGCCGTTCCCCATTAGGAGCCCGAATTCGACGATGGTCGCACTCACCCGCTCGCGCAACGGGCTTGCCCACCGCCATCCCTGGAGTACGCTGGCCGGAGAGAATCTGCGGACGGAAGGGGCCGCCATGTCCGAACCCAGTCCAGCCCCCCGGCCCGGCGACGGGATGCCGCGCGCGATGTCGCACGCCGAGCGCCCGGCCGACGCGGCGCGCGAGCTGCGCGAGGGGCTGGGCGACACCCCGCTGGAGATGGTCGTCGTCTTCTGCGCGCCCCATTACGACCTGACCGCGCTGGCCGACGCGCTGGCCGTGCAGTTCGGCACCGTCCCCGTCATCGGCTGCACCACGGCGGGCGAGATCGGCCCCGGCGGCTACAGCGTCGGCGCGGTGGTGGCGGTCGGCTTCCCGTCGGAGGATTTCACCGTCGTCACCGCGCTGGTCGACCATGTCGACCGTTTCGAGATCGCCGACAGCACGGTGATCGCCCGCTCGCTGCTGACCCGGCGCGACCGGGCGCTGGCGGCGCGGCCGGTGCCGATGGGCGAGACCGGCAGCTTTGCCATGCTGCTGATCGACGGCCTGTCGATGAGCGAGGAAACCGTCGTCAGCGCCCTGCACAACGCGATGATCGACATCCCGCTGTTCGGCGCCTCGGCCGGCGACGACATGCATTTCGAGCGCACCTTCGTCCTGCACGAGGGCGCCTTCCACCCCAACGCGGCGGTGGTCGCGCTGTTCACCACGACGCGCCCCTTCACCGTCTTCCGCACCCAGCATTTCGTCAGCTCGGACCGCAAGATGGTGGTGACCGGCGCCGACCCGCAGCGTCGCATCGTCACCGAGATCAACGCCGAACCGGCGGGCCGCGAATACGCCCGGCTGGTCGGGCTGGAGGGGGAGCCGCTGACGCCGATGATCTTCGCCTCGCACCCCGTCGTGGTGCGGGTCGGCGGCCAGTACCATGTCCGCTCGATCCAGAAGGTCAACGACGACGAGAGCCTGACCTTCTTCTGCGCCATCGACGAGGGGATCGTGCTGACGGTGGCGGAAGGGGTGGATCCGGTCGCCAACTTCGACGCGCTGATGGACGGCATTGAATCGGAGGTCGGGCCGCCCGACCTGATCCTTGGGTGCGACTGCATCCTGCGCCGGCTGGAGATGGAACAGCGCCAGCTCGGCGCCGTCATGGCGGAACGCCTGACGCGGCACCGGGTCGTCGGGTTCTGCGCCTACGGCGAACAGGTGAACGGGATGCACGTCAACCAGACCTTCACCGGCGTGGCGATCGGGGGACGCTGACCATGAGCCGCGAGAGCGACCGCATCGCCGAGCTGGAGCGCGAGAACGCCAAGCTCCAGCGCATCAACAAGGTGCTGATGGACCGCGTCGAACGGTCGATGGATTTCCAGGGCGGCGCCTTCTCGCTGTTCCAGACCGCCATCGTGCTGGAGCAGAAGATCCGCGAGCGCACGCTGGAACTCGAACGCGCGCTCCACAAGCTGGAGGACAGCAACCGCGACATCGCGCGCGCCAAGGAGCTGGCGGAGACCATGCGGACCCGCCTGTTCGAGGCCATCGAGTCGGTGAACGAGGGCTTCGCCCTGTTCGACTCCTCCGACCGGCTGGTGCTGTGCAACCGCAAATACTTGTCCTACTGGCCGGCGGTGGCCCCGCGCATCCAGGCCGGCATCCGCTTCGGCGAGCTGGCCGCCATGGTGGCGGAGGCGCGCGCGGTGATCGAGCCGCCGCCCGACCTCTGGCTGAAGGAACGGCTGGACCACCGCCACGACCTGAACGGCGTCTTCATCAACCGGCTGGCCGACGGGCGCTGGGTGCAGGTGAACGAGCGGCGCACCCGCGACGGCGGCATCGTCGGCGTCTACACCGACATCACCGACATCAAGCAGGCCGAGGAGAGGCGACGCGAATCCGAGCGGGCCGAGAAGACCGGCCTGATGCTGCTGAACGACCAGCTTCACCAGGCCAAGGCGGAGGCCGAGCAGGCCAACCTGTCCAAGACCCGCTTCATCGCGGCGGCCAGCCATGATCTGCTGCAACCGCTGAACGCCGCCCGCCTGTTCGTCTCGGCGCTCGCCGACCTGGAGAAGACCGGCAGCGTCGGCGAACTGGTCGAGAACATCGACGTGGCGCTCGCCTCGGTCGAGGATCTGCTGTCGGCGCTGCTCGACATCTCCAAGCTCGACGCCGGGGCGGTGACGCCGGAGGTCAGCGACTTTCCGCTGCGCGGCATCCTGGCACCGCTCGCCACCGAATACGCGGCGGTCGCGGCGGAGCGCGGCATCGCGCTGCGGGTGGTCGGATCGGGCGCGGTGGTGCGCAGCGACATGCGGCTCCTGCGGCGGATCGTGCAGAATTTCCTGTCCAACGCGCTGCGCTACGTCCGCAGCGGCCGGGTGGTGGTCGGCTGCCGCCGCTGCGCCGAGGGGGTGCGGATCGAGGTGTGGGACAACGGCCCCGGCATCCCGCCCGACAAGCTCGCCGAAATCTTCCAGGAGTTCCGCCGCCTCGACACGCCGGTCGTCCATGGCCGCGACCGTGGCATGGGGCTGGGGCTGGCCATCGTCGAGCGCGTCGCCCGCATGCTGAACCACCCGATCACCGTGCGGTCGGAGCCCGGACGCGGCTCGGTCTTCGCCGTTACCGTGCCGCGCGGCACCGAACGCCGCGCCGCCCGTCCGCCGAGCGCCGCCGCCGTGCGGCCGCTGACCGACCGGCTGGCCGGCACCTCGGTGCTGGTGCTCGACAACGAGCCGGCCGTGGTGGCGGGGATGGAGGCGCTGCTGCGCGGCTGGTCCTGCGCGGTGGTCTCGGCGACCTCGGGCGAGCAGGCGCTGGCGCTGCTGTCGGGCATGCCGCGGCCGCCGGACCTGCTGATCGCCGACTACCACCTCGACGACGGCGCCCTTGGTGTGAACGAGGTGGCCCGGCTGCGGGCGGCCTGCGGACGCATCCTGCCGGCGGTGATCGTCACCGCCAACCGTACCCCCGAGCTGGCCGACGAGGCCAAGGCCGCCGGCTGCCTCGTGCTGAACAAGCCGGTGAAGCCGGCGCAGCTCCGCGCGGTGATGTCCGGCCTGGTCGGGTGACGCTTCGGCCGCCTCGCTGTTGTCGGCTGCATGACCGACCTTTTCACCGACCCCGCCGCGCTGCGTGCCAAGGCGCTTGAGATCCACCGGCTGCTGTGCAGGATCCACGGCTGCCCGGTGCCCTATTTCCACAGCCTGGATCCGCTCAGCGAGCTGGTGTCCTCGCTGCTGTCGCACCGGACGCGCAACGCCGCGTCGGGCGCCGCCTTCAAGGCGCTGCGCAAGCGCTGGCCGGGCCAGCCACTGGGGGACCAGTCATCGGGGGGCCAGTCGGCAACGGATTGGGCGGCGGTGCGCGACGCGCCGACGACGGAGGTCGAGGCGGTCATCGCCGGGGTGACATGGCCGGAGCAGAAAGCGCCGCGCATCCAGGCCATCCTGCGCCGCATCACCGAACGCACCGGCGGCCTGTCCCTCGACATCCTGAACGGGCTGTCCGTTCCCGAGGCCCGCGCGTGGCTGGAGGAGCTGCCGGGCGTCGGGCCGAAGACCAGCGCGGCCGTCCTCAGCTTCTCCACCCTGCGCCGGGCCGCCCTTCCGGTGGACAGCCATCACCACCGGGTGGCGGTGCGCACCGGCCTGATCCCGGCCTCGCTGGCGGTCGGTCCGTCCCACGCCGTGCTCGCCGCGCAATTGCCGCCGGACTGGGACGCCCAGCGGGTCTACGACAACCATGAGGTCATGATGCTGCACGGGCAGCGCTGCTGCTATCACCGCGACCCGGCCTGCGACCGCTGCGTGCTGCTGGATCTCTGCCCGACCGGGCAGGCCCGCCGGGAACCGGAGCGGGCGCGGGCGTGAAGCCTCGTCACGCGGTCAGCGCCATGCCCCCGGCGCGCGCGAAGGCGCCCATCACCATCGCCTCGGCCGCGTCGGCCGACAGCGGCCGGGAGATCAGGTAGCCTTGCAGGCAGTTGCAGCCGGCCTCGGCCAGCCAGCGCTGCTGCTCGACCGTCTCCACCCCCTCGGCGACGGTGGACAGGAACAGCCGCTGCGCCAGCCCGATGACGGTGGAGGCGATGTCCGGCGCGTGCGGCAGGTCGGTGACGAAGCTGCGGTCGATCTTCAGCACGTCGACCGGCAATTGCCGCAGATAGGCCAGCGAGGAATAGCCGGTGCCGAAATCGTCGATGGCGATCCGCACCCCCAGCGCCCGCAGGCGGTTCAGCGTCGGCAGATGGTGGCGGACGTCCTTCATGATGACGGTCTCGGTGATCTCGATCTCCAGCAGCTCCGGCCGGGTGCCGTGGCGGGCCAGCGTCGCCTCGACCAGTTCGGCGAAGGCCGGGTCGGCGAGCTGCCGGGCGGAGACGTTGACCGCGATCGGAACCGGCCCGTGGTCGAGCGCCCAGCGCGCCGCCGTGCGGCAGGATTCGTCGAGCACCCAGGCGCCGATGTCGATGATCAGGCCGGTGTCCTCGGCGACCGGGATGAACTCCATCGGCGGGACCATCGCCCCCTCGTGACGCCAGCGGATCAGCGCCTCGAATCCGGTCAGCCGGCTGTCGTTGGCGTCGATCTTCGGCTGGTAGACCAGTTCGAAGGCGCGCTGCGCCGTCGCCTCGCGCAGGCTGGCCTCCAGCCGCAGGCGGGCCAGGGCACGGTCGGTCATGTCGCGGGTGTAGAAGACGAACCGCCCGCCGCCGTCGGCCTTGGCCACCTGCATGGCGGCGTCGGCCATCCGCATCAGCCCCTGCCCGTCGGCCCCGTTCTCCGGGTAGAGCGCGATGCCGACGCTGGCGCCGATGTGGACGCGGTGCTCCTCGACCAGGGTCACGCCGGCCAGGGAATCGAGCAGCCGCCCGGCCACCGCCGCCGCCTCGTCGGAGTCGGCGACCCGCTCCAGCACGATCATGAACTCGTCGCCGCCCAGCCGGGCCACGGTGTCGGAGCGCCGCACCGTCTCGCTCAGCCGATCCGCCACCCGACAGAGCAGCGCGTCGCCGACCGTGTGGCCCAGGCTGTCGTTGATGCGCTTGAAACGATCGAGATCGACGTAGAGCAGCGCCAGCCGCCCGCGCGACCGCCCGGCCAGCGCGATGGCGTGCGACAGCCGGTCGATCAGCAGGGCCCGGTTCGCCAGCCCGGTCAGGGTGCAGCGCGTCGCCATCCGCCGCAGTTCGGCGTGCTCGCGCTCAAGCTGGCTCAGCGTCTCGTTGAAGCGGGCGACGACGTAGCCCAGCTCGTCGTCGGCGTGGCCGCGCGGCATCGGCAGCGGCTGGCTGTGCGGCCGCTCCGGGTCGATCCGCGCCACCGCGTGGCCGATGCGGACCAGCGGCCGGGTCAGCAGCCGGTGGAACACCACCGCCATCGCCAAGCCGATCATCAGGTTGCGCAGCAGGCCGACGAGCAGCGTGCGCGCCGCGTAGTCGAGGAAGCCGTCGGCGGCCTCCGCCGTGTCCACGCCGATGCGCAGATGGGCGAAGGGCTGGCGGCCACGCCGGGTGTCGAGCGGATACAGCGCGCGCGCCACCACGGGTTCGTCGACGAACAGCATGGCCTGGGCGGTGCGCTGGACGAGGGTCTGTTCGGTCGGCGGGCGGGTGCGCCGGCTCGTCACCGTGCCGTTGTCGAGCCGGATCTCGGCCCAGGCGGCGGTGCGCACCGCCAGGATGCCGTCGAGCACCTGTTCGCCCAGGTTGCGGTCGAGCGTCCAGGCCGCCGTGGTGGCGGCGCCATCCATCAGCATGGCGACCTCGCCGATCCGGTCGAGCGCGATGGCGCGCTCGCGGGTCGCGGTCCAGGCAAACTCGACCGCCGTGATGGCGAAGCCGATCACGAAGGCGGCGAGGATCGCGTGGATCGCCTGCTTCAGCGTGAGGCTGCGCAGGAGGGAGATCGCCATCGGGTCGCACCTTGATCGAGGGAAATCGGGGTCGAGGGAAATCGGGATCGGGGGATGCCGGGAAGCCGGCCCGAAACGCCGGCAGCCTCCTGGAGAGGTTGTGGCAAATTGCAGCATAATGGGACGGCCGGTGACTCCGACGCTGCGGTTCCATGAAACTTTTGTTAACGCGTCCGCCCGCCGTCCGGTCACAAGTGCGTGAGCGGGGTCGCCCCGGTCCTGGGAAACGGACAAGACCGACCAATATGATGGGCCAATCCGCCAACGATCCCATCAGGAGAGGCCCCGGCATGACCGGCACCGACAAGACCCAGCCCCACAAGTCCGACGTCGACTGGAAGCAGGAGCTGTCGCCGACGCAGTACCGCGTCCTGCGCGAGCACGGCACCGAGCGCCCCGGCTCCAGCCCGCTGAACGACGAGAAGCGCTCCGGCACCTTCCTGTGCGCCGGCTGCGGACAGCCGCTCTACAGCAGCGCCACCAAGTACGAGAGCGGGTCGGGCTGGCCCAGCTTCTGGGAGCCGCTGCCGGGGGCCGTCGCCACCTCGACCGATTACAAGCTGGCCTACCCGCGCACCGAGGTGCATTGCGCCCGCTGCGAGGGGCATCTCGGCCATGTGTTCGAGGACGGGCCGCAGCCGACCGGCCTGCGCTATTGCATGAACGGCGCGGCGATGAGCTTCGCGCCGCGCGGCGAAGAGTAGAACGGCGCGACCAGAGAGTCGCGGGCGTCGCGGCGTGAGCACGGAAAGACGAAGGCCATGACGCGAATGCGACCGCGTGTCGTCCCCGTCATGGCCACACTCCGAAAACGGTCCGCGCTCCCCGGATTTCATCAAAAATTACAACCCGGACACACGCCCCCGATGCTATGATCCGGCCGGGGCGGTCGCGGTGTCCGGCGCCCCGGAAAGAGCATCCGTCGCAGCGGCAAGTGGGGGCGGCAGGTGGGCGAATGGTGATTTCCGGCGAATTCCTGGGCATGCTGCTTCTGATCACCAGCGCCGCCGCCCTCGGCCTGTCCATCGTCATCGACGTCGGCCGCGTCAGCGCGGAGAAGACGCGCGAGGCGATGAACCAGCGCCTCTACGACAAGAGGCGCGCGGCCCTCGCCGAATGGCGGCAGAAGAGCGAGCGCAAGCGCGGCGAGCTCATCGACCAGCAGGCCCGCTTCACCGAGTTCAACGCCCGCCGCCAGAAGGCGCTGACCGAGCTGCGGGCCCTCGAATACGCCAAGATCGAACTGGTCCACGAGCTGGGCGAGCCCGAGGGGAACAACGACATCTATTGGGCGCAGGTCGTGCCGGCGCCGAACTTCGCGGAGCTCGACCGCAAGGACATCGTGTTCTCCCGCCAGATCTGGGAATTCCGCAACGTCGCCCACATCTCCGCCGCGTCGGCCGACCAGGCGCACGCGATCGTCCGCGGCAGCTTCGGTCCGCGCAACGGCCTCGCGGTCTCGCCCGTCGTGCCCCTGGCGCTCGCCCCCGATCCCGAGGCGGAGGCCGTTCCCGCATGACCGGGATGATGCTGTACATCGCGTTGGGACTGATGGTGCTGACCGTCCTGTCCAACCGCTATTGGCGCCGCCAGCTCGTGCTGACGCGCATCGCCATGAGCAAGCTGAAGGACAAGGTCGACGACGCCGGCAAGGAGCTGACCGACGCCGCCGCCGACCACGCGCATCTCGCCCAGCAGCACGCCGACATGGAGAAGCGCGTCCAGAAGGCCGAGGTCGATCTCCAGGCCGCCCTCCAGGAACTCGACCAGAAGAAGGTGGCGCCGCTCGACCGCTACTTCATCTTCGACCGGCTGGAACCGCGCCCCGGCCGCTTCTGGGAGGTGGCGGTGCGCCACAGCGCGGCGGGGATGCATCTCGGCGACATGCGCGGCTTCCGCGGCTGGTCCGGCATCCGCCGCTACATCCTGATCGCCGACAGCGAGCGCGACGCGCGCGACCGGGCGTCGTCGCGCTTCCCCCGCAAGGTCGGATTCGAGGTGGTCGAGGTGGCCGGCTGCCGGGTGAACGGCCTGTCGGTCAGCCGCATCGCCGAACTCAGCACCTTCCGCAAACCCGGCAAGGACGAGGAGGACGGCGCCGCCAAGGCGCCGCGCAAGGCGTCGGTCGCCCGGTCCTGACCCCGTATGCAAGTCTCGAAACGGTCACGCCGATTTCCGCTGTTTTTCCGTCGGTTATAATGCTTCCCTGCGGAGGCGTGTCGGCTGGGACGGAAACGGGGTTCGCCGGGGATGGATGCTGTCGGTCGATCGGGGGCGCTGCCGGTCATCGCGAGCCTGCTGCTGTTGGGTCTGTTCACCGCCGCCGGGTTGTCGGCCCTGCCCCTGCGCGGGGCGCCGCCCAGCCTGTTCTTCACCCCGGCGGTCCCGGACCCGCTGCCCGCCCTGTCCGGCGGCATCCCGGTCCTGACCCTGCGGGCCGACCGCACGACGATCCGCTCCGGCTACGCCACCCGCGAGTCCACCGGCCAGCCCGGCGGACGCCTCCGCGTCACGCTCTACGACCCCTACGAGCCGCTGCTCGCCCAGGCGAGCGAGGGCGTGCTGTTCTCCGCCGACCTGCGGACGCTGTGGATGCTCGCCACCGACGAGGAGCGGACCCGGCTGCGCGAGGGGTTCACCGAACTGGCCCAGTCGCTGCGCCGGTCGGCCGACGCCATCCTGCATTCGCCGGAGTTCAACGCCGACTACCGCCCGGCCCTCCAGGAGGCCGCGCGCAACGCCATCGAGGCGGCGTGGCGGTCGCCGCGCACCCGCGCCGCCTATGACGAGATGATGCGCGGGGCCGAGCCGGTGCTGCGCGACACCGCGCTGCGGGAGATCCGGCCGATCCTGCTGCGCCGGGTCGACGGGCTGATCTGGGACACCGTGCAGGCCAACATCGGCACCGTCCTCGACGTGTTCAACGCCCGCCCCTGGAACACCGCGCCGATCGAGCAGGCGCTGGAGGGGGCGTTGCGCGACATCCGCGACCAGGGCGTGATGGAGCGCATGGTCGCCAGCATCTTCGAGACCCGCCAGACCAAGGCGTTCCTCCAGGTCTTCGCCGGCACCACGATGGACATGCTGGCCGCCGACCGGACGGTCGAGAGCACGCTGGTCCGGCTGGCCACCGACCCGCGCATGACCGCCTACCTGACCCCGATGGCCCAGCCGGCCAACGCCCTGTCGCTGGCCGCGCCCCGCATCCTGTTCGGGGTGCGCGACGGCAGCGACCTGAACGCCATGGCGGCCTACACCTTCAACGGCCTGATCGCCGGACGTCCCGGCCCGGTGGTGATCCTGATGAGCCCCCAGCAACGCGACGAGATGCTGCGCCTCGATTCCCGCGCGCCCAAGCTTCTGGTGCGGAGCCTCACGCCGTGACGCCGATGGCCTCCGACGACATCCTCATCGAGAATCTCACCATCGACCGCCCCGGCGGCGGCCGCGTGCTGAACGACACGACGCTGCGCATCCGGGCCGGCGAGGTGGTGCTGCTGATCGGCCCCAGCGGCGGCGGCAAATCCACGCTGGTCAAGCTGCTCGGCGGCCTTCTGGAGGTCGGCGAGGGAGGCTGGACGGTGGGTGGGCGCCTGCGCCACGGCGACCGCGGCATCGACCTCGCCACCGAGCGCAGCGACATCGGCGGCATCGTCTTCCAGGAACACGCGCTGTTCGACGACCTGTCGGCGATGGAGAATCTGCGCATCGCCGCCGACCACGCGCCGGGCCGCCACCCGGCCCCGATGGGCGACGCCCAGGGGCTGCTGGCCGACATCGGGCCGGACAAGCGCATCGCGTCGTGCAGCGGCGGCCAGCGCCAGCGCCTCGCCATCGCCCGCACCGTGCTGGCCGACCGCCCGGTCCTGCTGTTCGACGAGCCGAACTCCGGCCTCGACGTCGTGTCGGCCCGCCGGCTGGGCGAGCTGATCCGCGGCCTGTGCCGGGGCATGGGCAAGCCGGCGCTGATCGTCGCCCATCATGTGAAGGATCTGCTGCCGATCGCCGACCGCGTGCTGCTGCTCGACACACGCGGCCGCCGGCTGGTCGAGGTGCCGCCCGACGCCGATCTGGTGGAAGCCGAGCTGCTGAAGACCGACAGCGGCGACGCCATCCCGGCCGCCGCCATCCGGCCCCAGGGCCAACCGCCGGCCGCCGTCGCGGGCAACCCCTGGCCGGCGACCATCCGCCGACGGTCGCGGGCGCACTGGTTCCTGCGCTATCTCGCCGAGTATTTCTGGGCGCTCTGCGTCTCCCCCCTGATGCTGATCTACATGGGGATGGGGGCGCTGATCATGGGCTTCGTGTCCATGTGGTTCGGCTTCAACTACAATTCCTTCGGCGGTTTCCTGAAGTCGGTGCTGCACGACGAGACGCTGACCGGGGTCGGGCTGGTGCAGGGCACCATCGCGGTGCCCTTGATCAGCAGCATCCTGTTCGTCGCCCGCAACAACGCCATCATCGCCGCCGACATCGGCAACCGGGTGCTGTCCTCGCAGTTCAAGGCGATGGAGAATCTGCGCATCCCGGCGCGCGGCTACATCTTCACCGCCATCATCCTGAACATGGTGGTGGGCTCCGGCCTGCTGCTGCTGGTGTCGCTGGCGGTGGCGAGCTGGGGGTCGATGGAGACGTGGCACCTGCTGTTCCCCCAGCAGCACCGCGAGCTGTGGCAGGAGCATTTCTTCCGCAAGCTGCTGACCGAAGGGCTGACGCCGTCGCCGAAGATGGGCTGGGTGCTGCTGAAGGTGGCGCTCAGCGGGCTGCTGGCCGGGGCGATCGCCATCGCCATCGGGATGGGGCGCAAGGATTCGGTCATCGCCATCAACACGGCCATCGCGCAATCGATCATCGCCGGCGTGACCGTGACGCTGCTGGTCCATGCGCTGGTGTCGGTGCTGACGCTGACCTTCTGAAACCGTGGCGGAGGCGCCCGGACCAGGACGTTATGCGACGCCGCATACGGCCTTGCCGGGTTTTCTCTTCGGATGTACTTACAATGGGCCAGTCGAGCGAGGTGATGCATGTCGGGTGACCAGGATTCCTCCACACCGAACACGGTCTCCCAGGCCGTTTCCCCATCGGCGTCCGCATCCGGCACGGGCTATCGCGCCGCCGGCGGAACCACGACGATGGCGGCGGTGGCGCTGGTCGCCGCCATCACCTCGGCCTTCTGGGCGCCGCCGCTCTTCAAATTCATGCACCTGCGCACGCCGGCCGCCACCGCCCAGGCCCGGCAGGACGTCGAGATCGGCCGCCTGAACCAGTCGGTCGCCGATCTCGAACGCAAGCTGGCGGACACCAGCGCCACGCTGGCCAGGGCCCAGCAGGACGCCGCCGCGGCCAAGGCCGCGCAGTCCGCCGCCGAGACGCGGGTCGGTCTGGTCGCCCTGGTGCAGCTCCAGTCGGCGTTGCGCCGCCCCGGCCCCTTCGACGTCGAGCTGGCGCTGGCCCGTGCCTCCAACCCGGACCTCGGCGCTCTGGAGCCGGCGCTGGCGGCGGTGGAGAAATACGCCGCGACCGGCATCCTGGTCGGCTCGCAACTCCGCCAGGAGTTCCGCGACCTCGCCGACGAGCTGGGCCGCCGCGACTTCAAGGTGATTCCGGTCGCCTGGATCAACTCCCTGCTCGGCCGCCCGGCGCCCGGAGAGGAACCGCAGAGCGTCGTGCCGCCGATCGAGCGCGCCTCCGTCGTCGCCGACCGGGTCAAGGAGCGGCTGGCCGGCGGCGACCTCGACGCGGCGGTCCACGAGCTTTCGCCGCTCAGCGGCGAGGCCGCCGCCCTCGTCGAAAGCTGGGTTCAGGAGGCCCGCGCCCGCATCGCCGCCGACGCCGCCATCGCGAAGCTGGCCGACCGCATCGGCGGCAAGCTGGCCCGCCCGTGAGGCTGCGGCCGCTCCTCGCCACCGGCCTGCTGGCGCTGACGGGCTTCGCCGTCCCCGCGGCGGCCGAGGGTGTGTCCGTGCCGGCGGAAGCCCCGCCCCACTCCGCCGCGCCGGTACCGGCCGGCGGCATCCTCGACGGCTACAGCCGCTTCATGTTCGACGCCAACCGGGCTTTGTACGCCAGGCTGGACCAGGCGTCGGCATGGTGGTCGGGCACGCCGGCGGGGGCGGCGAATCCTCCCGCCGCCCCCGCCGCCGGGAGCGGCGGACTCGGCAACGTCGTCGCCAACCTCGTCAACGAGCCGGTCACCGCCGTCACCGCGCTGGCGGTCGGCGAGTTCGGCGGCAGCTGGCGGTCCGTGGAACGCTTCGCCATCAACAGCACGGCGGGCGTGCTCGGCTATTACGACACGGCGACGGCCTGGGGGTACGAATCCACCCACACCGACCCCGGCCTCAGCCTGTGCAAGGCCGGGGTCGGCGAGGGTCCCTATCTCGTCCTGCCCTTCATCGGCCCGCGCACGATGCGCGACGCGGTGTCGGACGTGGTGCTGACCAACGCGGTGCTGTGGATCGCGGCGGGCAGCCTGTTCGGCACCGGGGCCAGCGTGCAGACCATCGTCATCGCCGAATCGGTGGAGGTGGTCGCCGACATCGTCGCCACCCGCCAGATCGACCCGCAGGCCAAGGCCCTCGGCTTCACCGACTACGACGCCACGCGCGACCGCTACCTGGCCCAGCGCCGCGCCCGCTGCGCCGCCCTGCGCGGCGCGGCCGCCAGCCAATCCTGAGCGTGCGCTACTCCACCTCGGCCTGGAACAGATACCCCATGCCGTGGACCGTCACGATCCGCGTCGGTTCCGCCGGATCGGGCTCGACGACCCGGCGCAGGCGGCGGACCAGACGGTCGATGGAGCGGTCGTAGGGCACGCTGTCGCCGCGCAGGGTCAGATCCAGCAGGTCGTCGCGGGTCAGGACCCGGCCGGGATTCCCGACGAAGGCGGCCAGAAGTTCGAACTCGGCCGAGGTCAGGCGCATCTCCTCCCCCGCCGGGTCGCGCAGGCGCCGCTTGTCGAGGTGCAGTTCCCACCCCTCGAACCGCTTCACCCGGCCGGTGGGCGCCGCGGCCGGCTTGGCGGCGACACGGCGCAGCAGGCTGCGGGTGCGGGCCAGGATCTCGCGCGGCTCGAACGGCTTGGTGATGTAATCGTCGGCGCCCAGTTCCAGCCCGACGATGCGGTCCATCCGGTCGGAGCGGCCGGTGATCAGAATGATGCCGATGTTGGAACTCGCCCGCAGCTCGCGCGTCACCATCAGCCCGTCCTTGCCGGGCAGACGGATGTCGAGCAGCAGCAGGTCGATCCGCCCGCGCGCCAGCAGGGCCGACAACTGGTCGCCGTCGCGGGCCAGCATCACGCGGTAGCCCTCGCCCTCCAGATAGGATTTCAGGGTTTCGCGGGTGATGGGGTCGTCGTCGACAACGGCGATCGTGTGCATCGTCCCCCACGGCTGCGGCATGGCCGGCCGGGGGTCCGGCGCCGATGGCCGGGCGCCGGTGGCCCGGCTGAGAAATTATCGGGTCGCCGGTGCCGGCACAACCCGTTCGTGTCCTCCGCAAGGCGGGACGGATTGTCGGCGTCCGGCGCTGTTCCGCATGGTGACAATTCCGCCCCACTGGACAATTCGGGCGGAGAATGTCATCTTTGTATCCATGACAAGTTGGACACCGGATCTGAACGGCCGCAGCGGCCCGCTGTACCGCGCCATCGCCGACGCGCTCGCCGAGGGCATCGCGGACGGCTCGCTCGCCGTGGGCACCCGGCTGCCGACCCACCGCGACCTCGCTTTCCGGCTTGGCGTCACCGTCGGCACCGTCACCCGCGCCTACGCCGAGGCGGAAAAGCGCAGCCTGATCGGCGGCGAGGTCGGGCGCGGCACCTTCGTGCAGGGACAGCGGCCGCCCGCCGCTCCGTTGCCGCTGAGCTGGACTCCCCCGTCCGTTCCCGGCGGGACGGGGCCGATCAACATGACGACGATCCGGCCCGAGCACGCGGTCGCCGTCCAGTCCCTGGGCACAACGCTGAACGCCATCGCCGCGTCGGGACAGGCGGCTGACCTGCTGGGCTACGCGCCGCACGCCGGCCTGCCCCACCACCGGGCCGCCGGAGCGGCGTGGCTGGAACGTCAGCACCGGGTGTCGACGACCGCCGGTTCGGTCCTGATGACCACCGGAGCGCAGAACGCCATGGCGGTGGCGCTCGCCGCCGTGGCGCGGCCGGGCGACGTCATCCTCGCCGAGCGGCTGACCAACATCGGCTTCAAGACCCTGGCCGGAACCCTCGGCTACCATCTGGAAGGCGTCGCCCTCGACGAGCACGGGATCATGCCCGACGCCTTCGACAGCGCCTGCCGCCGGTTGGGGCCGAAGGCGCTGTATCTGGTGCCGACCATCCATAATCCGACCGCCGTGGTGATGCCGCAGGCGCGCCGGGCCGAGATCGCGGCGATCGCGCGGCGCTATGGCGTCATTCTGATCGAGGACGACGTGTTCGGCTTCATGGTGCCCGACGCGATGCCGATCCAGACCATCGCGCCGGACATCACCATCTATGTGACCAGCCTGTCGAAAAGCGTGTCGGCCGGCCTGCGGATCGGCTACGCGGTGGTCCCGCCCGATCTACAGCCGCGCGTCGAGGCGGCGATCCGATCGCTGCAATACTCCGCCCCCACCCTGCCGGCGGAGGTGGCGTCGCGCTGGATCCAGGACGGCACCGCCGACCGCGTCGCCGAAACGCAGCGCGTCGAGGATCTGGCCCGACAGCGCCTCGCCCGCTCGATCCTGCCGGTGGAGACGGTCTACGGCCACCCGGCGGCGCAGCATCTCTGGCTGGTCCTGCCGGAACCGTGGCGGCGCGAGGATTTCGTTCTGGAGACCCGGCGGCGCGGCGTGATCGTCACCGGAGCCGACGCCTTCGCGGTCGGCCGGGCCAGCGCGCCGCACGCGGTGCGCGTCGGCCTGTGCATGCCCGGCACCCGCGACGAGGCGGCGCGCGGCCTGCGCGCCATCGCCGATTCGCTGGAGGCGCCGGCCTCGGCGATGATGTCCATCGTCTGAGCGGACAGCCGGACGGAACGGCGGATACGGAACGGTCCCCGCCCAGGGTCGGGACGGGGACTGTCCGGGCGATCAGGCGGCGACCTTCTCGACCTGCCCGTCAAGGCCCATCAGCAGAAGCTCGACCTCCAGATCCGGGTGGCGCTCCGTCACCATCGCCTTCAGCCTGGCCAGATACTGGCCATGCACGTCGGCTTCCTTGGCCGCGTCGCCCTTCAGATCCAGGCCGAGGAACACCTTGTAGGCGCCGCAGTCGCGGTGGTCCATGACGACCAGCTTCTTGATGTGGTGCAGGTCCTTGGCCACCGCGACATGGTCCCAGAAGGCCTCGCCCCAGCTCGGCTTCTTGTCGGTCAGGGCGCCCAGGCTGGCGCCGGCCAGCACGATGTGGTCGTAATTGGCCTGGAGGTTGCGCGACTGCATGTAGCTGGCGACATGCCCCATCAGGCGGTAGTCCATGCAGGACAGCAGCAGCGTGTCGACGCCGCCGCCGGCCCGCGCCACGCCCGGCATCACCGGCGCCAGCAGCGACACGCCGGCACCCAGCGCCGCCAGCTTCAGGAACGAACGCCGCGAATTCCGCTCGCCTTGGCAGCAGCCCTGCCCATGCTCTTGATCCATGCTCGACACCCCTTCCGTCAACGCGTCGGTGACTTCCCGTCGCATCATCGCAGGGAGCAGGAAAATTTCAATATCGCGGCTTATACGAAGCGAAAAAGCAATAAAAACTTAAGAGAGAGCGACACAATCGGAACAGCCCCGTTTACGCTTGCTGCTCGGAACGGGGCGGGGGGAGCGGATCGGGGAACGGCCGCGAAACGAAACGGGCCGCCCCCGCGAGGGGACGGCCCGTCTCATGACATGGCGGCGTGCCGGTCGTCAGCCGGGCGTGCTGCTCGTCGCCGGGGTGCCGCTCGAACCCGTGGTGCTGGTTGCGGGCGGCGGCGAAGCGCTCGCGCTGTGACTTGGCGAACAATCCGCGTTGGCGATCCCCGCCGTCAGGAGAGCGGCGAGACCGAACAGGGCGGCAACGACCGGACTTGCTCCATGAGACATTGGATCACCTCCTTTCTGAAATGTTGCGACACGGCAGAGATTGCCACAGCGGCGCGCTGGGTCAATCCCCCTCTCCCAAACGAACAGGAGGGGGCTGGAGAGCCGGGCCGTCAGCCCTGCGTTTCCAGCAGGCCGCTCATCGTCGCGAACAGCTCCGACTTGGCCTCGAATCCGACGCCCGGCAGGTCGGGCAGGCGGACGCGCCCGTCCTCCACCGCGATGCCGTCGGCGAAGCCGCAGAAGGGCTTGAAGACGTCCGGGTAGGATTCGTTGCCGCCCAGATGCAGGCCGGCGGCGATGTTCAGCGACATCTGGTGGCCGCCGTGCGGCACCACCCGGCGGCTCGACCAGCCATGCTCGGCGAGCATGTCGAGCGTCCGCAAATACTCGACGAGCCCGTAGCTGAGCGCGCAGTCGAACTGCAACCAGTCGCGGTCGGGCCGC
This sequence comes from Azospirillum agricola, assembly GCF_017876095.1. GTDB lineage: Bacteria > Pseudomonadota > Alphaproteobacteria > Azospirillales > Azospirillaceae > Azospirillum > Azospirillum agricola. The sequence goes on along the minus strand of NZ_JAGINM010000022.1, from coordinate 65,672 downwards.
ATCCCGCCATGGCGGATCAGGTTGCGGGCGTCCTGGTGGGAGAACAGATTCTCGCCGGTCGCCATCGGGCCGTCGTAATGGTTGGCCAGCTCGGCCTGGAGCGCGTAGTCGAGCGGGTCGCCGGCCTCCTCGTACCAGAACAGGCCATAGGGCTTCAGCGCCTCGGCGTAGGCGACGGCGGTCTTCAGGTCGAAGCGGCCGTTGGCGTCGACGCAGAGGTTGGCGCCCTCGCCCACCACCTCCAGCACGGCGTCGATGCGGCGCAGATCCTCGTCCAGCCCGTTGCCGATCTTCATCTTCACGACCTTGTAGCCACGGTCGCGGTAGCTGCGCATCTCGTCCTGGAGCGCCTTGGTGTCCTTGCCGGGGTAGTAGTAGCCGCCGGCCGCGTAGACCCACACGCTGTCGTCGGCCACCCCGCCGCGGTAGCGGTCGGCCAGCAGCCGGTAGAGCGGCTTGCCGGCGATCTTCGCCACGGCGTCCCACACCGCCATGTCGATGGTGCCGACGGCGACCGAGCGCTCGCCATGGCCGCCCGGCTTCTCGTTGGTCATCAGCCGCGCCCAGATGCGGAACGGGTCGAGGTTCCCGCCCGACTCGTCGAGCAGGCTGTCGGCCGGCGCGCTCATCAGGCGCGGGATGAAGCGCTCGCGCAGCAGCCCGCCGGCGGCATAGCGCCCGTTGGAGTTGAAGCCGTAGCCGATCACCGGCTTGCCGTCGCGCACCACGTCGGTCACCACCGCGACGACGCTGCACGTCATCTGGCTGAAGTCGATGTAGGCGTTGGCGATGTCGGACTTGATGCCGGCGGTCTTCTCGCGGATCTCGACGATGCGCATGGCGGTTCCCTGGGGCTGGCGGTGGAGAGCGGTGATGGCAGTTGCCACACTCTAGGGATGGACGGCCCCGCCCGGCCAATGCCAGAGTCGGAACGCGTTATGTCCGTTCGGCATGGTGATGGAACTTTCCTGGCTCGACGATTTCCTGGCGCTGGTCGACAGCGGCAACTTCTCCCGCGCGGCGGAGGCCCGCCACCTGACCCAGCCGGCCTTCAGCCGCCGCATCCGCGCGCTGGAGGACTGGGTGGGAACGCCCCTGTTCGACCGCGCCGGCCAGCCGGTGGCGCTGACCGAGGCCGGACGGCGCTTCCGCCCCTTCGCCGACGAGACGGCGCGCCGCCTGCTCCAGGGCCGCGAGGAGGCGCGGCTCGCCGCCCAGACGGAGGCCGCGACCCTGCGCTTCGCCGCCACCCACGCGCTGTCGCTGACCTTCTTCCCGCATTGGCTGCGGACGCTCGAATCGCGGGCGCGGCTGGGCGCGATCACGCTGGCGTCGGACAGCCTGGAGGCCTGCGAGCGCATCATGCTGGCCGGGCAGGCGCAATTCCTGCTGTGCCACGCGCACGCCCAGTCGGCCGCCGCCGGACGACTCGACGCCGACGCCTTCCGCTCGGTGGTGGTCGGGTCGGACCGGCTGGTCCCGGTGACCGCTCCCGACGGCGTGGGCGCGCCGCGTCACCGCCTGCCGGGCGGCGACTCGGCGCCGCTGCCGCATCTCTCCTACAGCCGCGAATCGGGCATGGGCCGCATCCTGGAGGCGGTGCGGGCGTCGTCGCCGGTGCCGGCGGTGCTGGACACGGTGTTCACCTCGCACCTCGCGGCGGTGCTGCGGACGCTGGCGCGCGACGGGCGGGGCGTGGCCTGGCTGCCGGAAAGCCTGATCGCCGAGGATCTCGGGCGCGGCGCGCTGGTGCCGGCCGGGGAACCGCACTGGAGCGTTCCCGTGCAGATCCGCCTGATCCGCCCCCGCTCGCGCCAGAGCAAGGCCGCCGAGAATTTCTGGACCCTGGCGGTGGAGGCGGCGCTGTGGCGCAACGCCGATCCAGCCGCCGACAGCGCTCCGGTTGCCCATCCAGAGCCGGTTGCCGAAAAAGAGTTGTGATCGTTGCGGTTCCCGGTGAAACGGCGGTTGACAAACCGGAAAACCGACGTTCAGGGAGTCGATTTCGGTGGCGCTTCCCCTTTCGATCGGGCAAAATTTGCCTATTGAAAAAATCAGGGCTGCCCCGGCAGCCGGAGGAAGCATCATGGGCGTCAGCGGCATCGGCGGTATCGGCGGCTACCAGCAGCCCTACACCACCCCGCTCAGCAGCGGTCCAGCGGCCGCGCAGCGGTCGACCTCCCCCGTGGAGACCGCGCAGGAGGAGGAGGCGGAACGCACCCGCCGCACCCAGGAGGCGCAGACCAGCACCCAGAGCGGCTCCTCGGGCGGCAACACGACGCCGACGCGCGGCCAGAACCTGAACATCACGGTCTGATCGGCAGGGATCCGTTTCCAGCGCTCTGCCGGGGACCGGCGGCGACCACCGACAACCACCACAATGGCCAAGGCGGGAGGCACCGATGGACATCCGCAGCGTTTCCGGCGCATCGGCAAGCCGGCCGGCGGCTTCCCAGACGCCCGAGGCCGTGGTGGAAACCGCCGACCGGGCGGAGTCCGACTCGCCCTCCCCCGCCATCACCGGCGCCAAGACCAGCGGCGTCGGCGGCTACATCAGCCCCTTCCTGCGCTACGACCAGGGGGCGCGGGTCGCCGTTCTGCTGTTCCGCGACATCGACACCGGCGAAACCCAGGACCAGATCCCCTCCCAGCGCGTGGTCGAGGAATACCGCCGCACCGCCGGCCGTCTGTCGCCGTCCACCGAGAGCGACGGCCACATGGCGACCAATGCGGGGGCAGCCGATGCGGGAGGGGCGGGCCGCGATGGAGCCGCATCCGCTTTCGGGACTGGAGGCACGGGAACCGGCACGGCGGCGAGCCGCGGAATATCCTTCGCCTCGTTCGGTGCGTCCGCTTCCGCCGGCGCCAGCCTGGGAATCTCCGGGACCGGCGGCTCCGCCCCCGGTCCTGCGGCTTCCGGCGCCGTCCCGCCGCCGCTGGCGGGAGGCGGCGGGGGAACGGCCTCGCCGGGCGGTCTGGTTTCGGTGACGGTGTAGGCGAACCGCCCGGCTCTGCATAAGAGCGCCTGACAGAAGCTTGGGTCGTCTCTGGACTCGTCATCCCCGCGAAGGCGGGGATCCAGAGTTATCCGAGCGGAACCCATGGGAAAAGCCTGGATCCCCGCCTTCGCGGGGAGGACGGTTCCATTGGGCACCGATGGCGAAAACGGAATTCTGTTCGGCGCTCTGAGTCGGCCCGGAAAAAAACCCGGCCGTGCGACCGCTCACCCCCGCGTGGCCCCCTCGGAGGGCTGCTCGGATGCCGCGATGGCGGCCTTTTCCTGCTCGACAACCTCCAGAATGCGGCGCAGCGCGGCGGCCGAGATCGGCGACTCCATGGTCAGGCTGTCGGCGAACTTGCGCAGGGCGCCGATGCTGCGGCGCTTGACGACGTGATCCTCGTCACCGTCCCGGATGGGCTCGACCACCGGCCCCTTGTAGAAGCTGCCGCGAAAACCCCATTGCCGCCGGCCGTCGGCCCGCCATTCGGTTCCGTCGGACAACACCATGCAGCGATTGTCATGGGTGTAGCGCTCCACCGTCGCGATGGATTGCGGGCCGGACTGTCCGCTGTGGATGGTCACGCGGTCGCCGACACGGAAGCTGGCGGCTGTGGTGGTCAAAATGATTGTCTCCCGACTTAAGGTCAGGTCGCGCGGGGCAGCCGCACGCCGGGGCGAAGCCCCCTGTCGTATCCCACATCCGGGGCGGTTTCGGGAAGCGCCCGCTGGGTTTCGACCGCCGCCCTCAGGCGATCCTTCGCGGCGTCCCGGCTGTCGGGCGCCGCGCCGCCGGCCACCTTCGGGCCGCTCTTCACACCCGTGGGCCGCAACCCGTTGAGCGCGGCGAGAAAACTGGAGCCCGCCGCCTTCACCGTCCTGACCGTCGGCCGGGCGGAAGGCGCCGGCGTGTCGAGCGCCGACAGATCCAGGGCTGGAATTTCCAGGGTCGTGGCGTCGGCGCGGCCGGCGCGAACCTGTGCGTGAGCCTCCGCCTTGGCGCGCTCGACGATGCGCACCCGCAGTTCCGGCTCCAGGGTCTTGAAGACGCGGGCGGCCTCGTTCAACTCCCGCTCCGACCGGGAATCGGCGGCGCGGTTCAAGGCGTTGGTCAGCAGGCGGAACTCCAGGACGCCGGGAACCCGCTCGCGCTCGACGGCGCGGGCAAGCACGGCGATGGCTTCCAAGGTGTGGTGGTCGAGTGTCGCGGAAGCCATCGATGGGGGGCCGGTTGTTCGTGGACGCAGTATCGACAGGCACGGATCGCCGTTCAACCCATCTTTGCAGCGGGGGGCCGGGTTCTATCTTCCCGACGAGGCGTTCTTGACCGACAGGACGGGCCGCGCCCGGCCCGTCGACTCATCTCCCTCCGCGCTCTCATGGCCCCGGTCCTGCTCGACGGCGCCCCGCCGTTGCAGCCATTCGGCGACGATCCAGCACAGCGCCGCCCAGGCGGCGCCGATGCACCAGCCGGCCAGCACGTCAGTCGGCCAATGGACCGCCAGATAGACCCGGCTGGCGCCGATCAGCAGGGTCAGCAGCATGGCCCAGACCAGCAGATAGGCCTTCACCCGCCGCCCGGCGACGAACTGGGCCAGCAGGGCGCCGATCGTCAGGTAGACGATCGCCGACAGCATGGCGTGGCCGCTGGGGAAGCTGGCGGTGACGACGAGGTCGCCATGCGGCACCAGATCGGGCCGCGCCCGCCCGATCATCGCCTTCAGGCTCGAACTCAGCGCCATGCCGCCGCCGACCGACACGAGCACCAGCAGCGCCGCCGCCCGCTTGCGCAGCAGCAGCAGGAAGCCCAGCGCCGCCACCGTGGTCAGGGTGAGGATGGTCGTGCTGCCGAGCGAGGTGAGGTCCCGCGCCATCCGCGCCAGCCACCAGGGGCCGCCGGGCTGGTCCGGGTCGGCCGCGTCGCGCATCGCCAGCAGCAGCGCCTTGTCGAAGGCGAGCGTGTCGCCCTCCACCACCTCGCCGGCCAGTTCGACGAAGGCGAAGAGAAGGCCGGCGATGAGGGAGAGCCCGAGAAGAAGGCCGAGCTGATGCCGGCCGAGCCGCGCCCAGAACCCGTTTTCCAACCGATCCTTCCAGCCCACCGGCGCCCTCCCTGCGTGTCGGTCTATCCCGCCGTCAGCAGGCGCCGCGGCGTCCCGGCGCTCCAGGCCAGGATGTCCTCCAGGGCGTCGCGGTAATAGACCGCGTAGTTGTCCTGGGTGACATAGCCCAGATGGGGCGTCAGCACCGTGTTGGGAAGATCGAGCCAAGGGCTGTTCGCCGAAAGAGGCTCGACGGGAAAAACGTCGAGTCCGGCACCGGCGATGCGTCCGTCGCGCAGCGCCGCCATCAGCGCCGCCTCGTCCACCAGCCCCGCGCGCGATGTGTTGACGAACAGGGCGGTCGGCTTCATGGCGGCGAACTCGTCGGCGCCGATCACCCCGCGCGTCCGCTCGCCCAGCACCAGATGGACGGAGACCACGTCGGCGGTGGCGAACAGGTCGCGCTTCTCCAGCCGGGCCGCGCCCGCCGCCGCCGCGCGCTCGTCGGTGAGGTTGGGGCTCCAGGCCGCCACCTCCATGCCGAAGGCCTGCCCGACTCGGGCGACCTGCGTGCCGAGCTTGCCGAGCCCGACGAGCCCGAGCCGCCGGCCCTCCAGGCTGCCGGTGAGGCCGGTCTGCCAGCGTCCCTCGCGCAACGCCCGGTCCTCGGCGGGGATTCGCTTGACCAGGGCGAGGATCAGGCCCCAGGCCAGCTCGGCGGTGGGGGCGCCGACCGCCCCGGTGCCGCAGACGGTCACGCCGCGCGCCGCGCAGGCGGCGAGGTCGATGGCGTTGTTGCGCATGCCGGTGGTGACCAGCAGCCTGAGGTTCGGCAAACGCTCGACCAGCGCCGCCGGGAAGGGCGTGCGCTCCCGCATGATCACCAGCGCGTCGAAGGGCGCCAGCGCCGCCGCCGCCGCGTCGAGATCGCCGAGCGGACGGTCGAACACGGTCAGGCCGCTGCCCGCCGGCAGCCGCGACCAGTCGGCGAGATCGCGGGCGACGTTCTGGTAGTCATCGAGAATGGCGACGGAGAGGGACATCGGCGCGACCTCGTGCAGGGGGAGACCAATCGGTGCGGGTGGAGCGGGCCGGCCCCCTGGCCGCCGCCCTTCTCCCTTCCGTCATGGCCGGACCCGCCCCAAACCATCCACGGGCGAACCCGTCCCGGCGGTTCGCGGCCGTGGATGCCCGGCGCGGGGCCGGGCATGACGTCGTGTGGAGAAGGCGGGGCGCCGCCGGTCGGACAGGCGCCGGAACCGCGTCACTTCGTGAAGTAGGGCGCCAGATTCGCGCGGATGCGCTCCAGCACCGGCACCGCTTCCGCGGGAACCTCGAAGGGGCGGCCGGTGATGGTCTCGCCCGCCTCGATGTAGACCTTGGCGGCCTGGAGCACCACCTCGCCGGGGATCTCCGGCAGTTCGTCGGCGTAGGGGTCGCAGCGCGCGGTCACCCAGCTCCGCACGAAATCCTTGTCGAAGCTCTCCGGCCGCTCGCCGGCGGCGAAGCGCTCCGGGTAGCTGCCGGCGAACCAGTAGCGCGAGCTGTCCGGCGTGTGGATCTCGTCGGCCAGCAGGATGTTGCCGTCCGCGTCGAATCCGAACTCGTACTTGGTGTCGACCAGGATCAGGCCGCGCTCCGCCGCCATCGCCTGGCCGCGCGCGAACAGGGCGAGCGCCTTGTCCGACACCTCGTCCCACTGGGCGCGGGTCAGCAGCTTCTGCTCGACGATGGCGGCGGCGGTCAGCTCCTCGTCGTGGCCGGCGTCGAAGGCCTTGGTCGTCGGGGTGATGATCGGCGCGGCGAGCTTCTGGTTCTCGCGCAGCCCGTCGGGGAAGCGGTGGCCGTACATCTCGCGGCGGCCCTTCTTGTACATCGACCAGATCGACGTGCCGGTGGTGCCGGCCATGTAGTCGCGGACGACGACCTCGACCGGCATGATGGTCAGCCGCTTGGCGACCACGACGTTGGGGTCGGGATACTCCAGCACATGGTTGGCGCAGATGTCCTTCGTCGCCTCGAACCAGAAGCGGGCGGTCTGGGTCAGCACCTGGCCCTTGAAGGGCAGCGCCGTCAGGATGCGGTCGAAGGCCGACAGCCGGTCGGTGGTGATCAGAATGCGCCGCCCGTCGGGAAGGTCGTAGTTTTCCCGCACCTTCCCACGGTAATGATTGGGAAGCTCCGGAATGGAGGCGTCCTTCAGGACGTTGGTCAGGTGCGGGGCAAGCAGGGCGGTGTCAACCATGGGGCACGGATCCGGCAGAACAAGAGGGCGGCATGATACCCGAAACCTCGCCGGGAGCCAGGACGCTAATTTCCAAGGGAGGAACGCTTCGCATGCATGACGAGGCCTATGGCGGCTACGACCTGCCGCCCCGGACCATCCGGGTGTGGTTCGCCGACCTGCGCGCGCTGGACGGCCGGCTCGCGCCGCTGCGCGCCCTGCTGAGCGACGACGAGATCGAACGGGCCCAGCGCTTCACCATGGAGCGGCTGACCAACCGCTTCATCCTGCGGCGCGGGCTGCTGCGCGTCCTGCTCGGGCGCTGCGCCGGCCGGGCGCCGGAAAGCCTGCGCTTCGACTATGGCAGCCACGGCAAGCCCTCGCTGCCCGGCGGCCCCAGCTTCAACCTCGCCGACAGCGAGGATTCGGTGGCCATCGCGGTGGCGGCGGAGGGCCGGATCGGCGTCGACATCGAGCGGCTGCGCGAGGTCGAGAGCGCCGACGGCATCGCCGACCGCTTCTTCCACGCGTCCGAGAACGCCGCCCTGCGCGCCCTGCCCCCGGAGCGGCGCGACGAGGGCTTCCTGCTGGCCTGGACCCGCAAGGAGGCCTTCATCAAGGCGGCGGGAATCGGCCTGTCGATGCCGCTCGACCAGTTCGCGGTGTCGGTGACGCCGGACGCCCCGGCGGCGGTGCTGGCGGTCGACGAGGCCCTGCGCGGCGACGCCGGCCGGCCGGAGGACTGGTCGCTGTTCGACCGCCGGGTCCTGCCCGACACGGTGGCGGCGGTGGCCGCGCACGGCACCGGCTGGACCGTCGAAACCCGGCTGGTCGGAGAGGCGCTCTTCACGGGCGCGGCCGCGCCGCAGGTCAGCGCACCGTCCTGACCTCCCAGCCGATGCGGGCGGGCTGTTCGCCGAGGTCGAGCGAACCGATGACGATCTCGCCCCGTCCGGACAGCGGCGCCTCCTCCCCCTGCTTGAGCAGGCGGGTGTCGCCGCCGGCCGGCATCAGCCGGGTGCCGTTGCGGCTGAGATCCTCGACCACGCAGGCGCCGTCGCGGATGCGGATCGCCGCGTGCCGACGCGACGCCGAGGCGTGGTCGAGCACGATGGCGCAGTCCGACGCGCGGCCGACGACGATCTCCGCCCCGTCCTCCGCCAGGGTCGCAACGCGCCCCTGGTAGCTCACCGTCACGACGGGCCGGCCCGGCCGGGGGGCGCGGATCTCCAGCGTCTCGTTCTGGCGCAGCCCCGGCGGCAGGGTCAGCGCCCGCTGCTCGTCCGGGATGGCGGCGATCTTGGCGATCAGGCCTTCCGCCAGCGCGCGCGGAATGCCGGCGGCGCGCAGCCGCCGCCCCAGCCCGTCGCGGACCTCCTGGACCGAGACGCCGGGCGCCGCCAGCTCGGCGGCCGACTTCACCCGGCCGAACTCGTCGGCGACGCGCTGGATGAGGAAGCTGATCTTGCGCCGGCCATAGTCGCCGGTCGCGAGATCCAGCAGGTAGCCCAGCCGCGCCGCCGTCGAGTCGAGCCGGCCGGCCAGACGCAGCACCGTGTCCTCGAACGGACAATCCTGGCCGCCGACGCCCCAGACGGTCTTGCCGCGCTTGGTCAGCGCCTCCGCGATGCCGGGGCCGCCCAGGAAACCGTCGAAGGACACCATGCCGTCGGCGATGGCCTGGAACGCCCTGGCCTCGCTGGCCGGACCGGTCTTGGTCAGAGGGTTCAGCCCCTCCAGCCCGCCCCGGACACGGCGCAGCAGGGCGTCGCGCACCTCGCGGAAGCCGCCGCCGCCGACCGCGCCGGACAGGGCCAGAAGCGGATCGGTGTTGGGCAGACGGTCGTCGAGATCGCCGCGCAGCACCGCCAGCAGCGACAGCAGCGCCGAACCGAGATCGGGCGCGTAGCCGATCAGGGCGCGGATCGGCTCGCGGCCGTCGATGATCTCCGCCAGGAACTCGTCGGCCAACCGCGTGCTCTCGGCGTCGCCCTCCTGGTGCAGGCGCAGGATGGCGGCGGTCTTGGCGCCCCATTCGCGGTGCGGCTCCAGCAGCGCGCCCACGGCGTGGGTGACGATGCGGTCACGCTCCTCCGGCGGGCGGCCGACCAGCGCCGCCAGCAGCCCGCCGACGCCGCCGCGCGCCAGCGCCTGGTCGTAGGGGGCGAGGCTGTCGCCCTGCTGGGCCAACGCCTTCAGCGCCGTGAACAGGCGCAGGAGCTGGTCGTGGCGATCCTGCGGCTTCTGCCCGGCCATCGGTGCCTGGAGGGTCGCCAACCGGCTGACCGCCGGGTTGAACAGCAACGCCTCGCGCTCGAAATGGCGCAGCGGGTAATAGCGGTGGAGCTGCTCCGCCGGGATGACGCCCTGGTCGTCCCAATAGCCGCGCAGCAGCCGCAGCAGGGTCATCCGGCTGTCGAACGAAAAGACCTGGAGAACGTCGGTGCAGAGATTGGCCTCGCTGATCGGCGAGATCGTCGTCAGCCTCTCGCCGCCGGCCGATGCCTTCTGGAAGATGGTTTCCTCCCGGCCGGCGCCATTGACGCGGACGATGCGGACCACCGGGAATTTCGCGAGCCGCAGCAGATAGTTCGCGCGTTCCGTCGCGGCCTTCTCATCGTCGAAGACGCCGTCGATGTTGGGTTTTCCGCCCTGCTCGACCACCACCTCGAAGCGCGTCTCGCGCCGTTTGGACATCGCCATAGCGCCCCCTCGGCCGGCGTGGCACTCCGGCTACGTTCCCTGCCCCGTTTTCCAGCGCCATATCCTTTGAAACTTTATGGCACGCCGGATGAAGCGACGGCAAGTCTCCGTCCCAGTTCCGGCCCGGGGCGGCGCATCGGAAACGCGACGCCACCCGCCGCCGCCGCCCGGGGCGAGAAGCCGGCGCAAGAAAAATGCCGGCGGATGGACAGGAAATACAACATTGGCGGGTGTAAATTCTCCCGCCGCAGCCGGAACGGGGCTTGAGTATATCCATGATTCAGATCCGGGAATAACCTGGATTGGCAAAGACGCCGTTCCGCCATAGGTTGATGTCGACACTCACCGAACCCGCCTGCCTTCATCAGACCGCCGAAGCCGAGGACCGTTGCCCCGATGCCGCCCGACCCGTCCCGGACGTCACACCCCGCGCGCAGTTTCCTGCGGCGATCCCTGGAACGGCAGGACATCGCCGCCAACCGCTACCACGACCACCGGCTGGGCGCCGAGATCGTCAACATCGTCGTCGGCGGCTGCGTGGTCAGCGACGATCCCAAGGTGATCGTGACCACCACGCTCGGCTCCTGCGTCGCCGCCTGCCTCTACGACCCGGTGGCGGGGATCGGCGGCATGAACCATTTCCTGCTGCCCGACGCCGGGCTCGACACGCTGTCGCTGGCGTCGCGCTACGGCAGCGCCGCGATGGAGCAGCTCATCAACCGCCTGCTCTCGGCGACGGCGCGGCGCGAACGGCTGCGCGCCAAGATCTTCGGCGGCGCCAACGTCAACCTGATGACCCTGCCCGGCTCCAACATCGGCGAGCGCAACGTCGAGTTCGTCATGGAGTATCTGGCCACCGAAGGCATCCCGACCCTGAGCTGGGACGTCGGCGGCTCCACCCCGCGCGCGGTGCGCTTCTTCCCGACCACCGGGCGCAGCCAGCGCCGGCTGATCGGCGGCGAGACCCTGCGCGACGTCGCCCGCAGCGAATCCTCCTTCATCGAACATCTGCGCCGCAGCGAGATCGAGGGCGAGGTCGAGCTGTTCTGACCGGGGGTGCCTCACGGAGGCGTCGTGGAGAGACCGACATGGCCGAAACCCTGTTCCGCATCGCCAGCTTCAATCTGGAGAATCTCGACGACGACACCGCCGATCCGCCCTTCGAGGCGCGGATCGCCACCCTGCGGCCCCAGCTGGAGCGGCTGGCCGCCGACATCCTCTGCCTTCAGGAGGTCGACGCCCAGCACCCGGTGAAGAGCGAGCCGCGCGTCCTGCGGGCGCTCGGCCGGCTGCTGGAGGGCACGCGCTACGCGGATTTCCACGTCACGGCGGGCGACGGCGCCACCCCGGCCGACCGCCACAACCCGGTGGTGGTCAGCCGCTGGCCGATCAGGGCGGCGCGCCTGCTGCGCCACGATCTGGTGCGGCCGCCGCAAATCCGCTTCGCCACCGCCGACCCGGCGCAGGACGCCCCGGCGGAGGTCGAATGGGACCGCCCGGTCCTGCACGCCGAGGTGACGCTGCCCGACGGGCGGGCCCTGCACGTCTTCGACCTGCATCTGCGCTCGCCGCTGGCCGCTCCGGTGCCGGGCCAGAAGGCGGGCGCCTTCACCTGGAAGACGGCGGGAGGCTGGGCCGAGGGCTTCTACCTCGCCTCGGTCAAGCGCGCCGGACAGGCGCTGGAAACCCGGCTGGCGGTGGATCGGCTGTTCGACGCCGATCCCGACGCGCTGGTGGTGGTGGCCGGCGACTGCAACGCCGAGCTGGAGCAGACCCCCGTGCGCATCCTGCGCGCCGACCCCGACTTCACCGGCAACGAGGAGCTTGCGGCCCGCGCCCTGATCCCGCTGGAACAGCAGCTTCCCGAGGAGCGCCGCTTCTCGGTGCTGCACGGGGGCACCCCGGTGATGCTCGACCATCTGCTGGTGTCGCGGGCGCTGGCCGGCTGGTTCCGCGAGGCCGAGATCCACAACGAGGCCCTGCGCGACGAGGTTCTCCAGGCGACCGACACGCCGACGCCCGAGAGCCACCACGCCCCGCTGGTCGCCAGCTTCGCACTGCCGGGGTGAAGGCTCCCCGTCACGCCCGCATGTAGCCCCAGCCCTCGGCCTGCGCCTCGGCGATGTCGAGCACGCCGGCCTCGACCACCGTCAGGCCCGACGCCGGCCGCCCCAGCTTGGCCAGCGTGTTGCCGCACAGCCGCAGCAGCGGGTCGGTGTCGGGATCGGGCCGGTCGAGCGCCGCCGCCACCGCCTCGGCGTTGGCGACGATGCGGATGGCGCCGTCCGGCCGCGCCTTTCGCAGGTTGGCGGCGTTGCGCCGCGCCCGCTCCAGCGCGGCGGCGGTGGGGGCGTGGATGACCAGCCGAAGGGGAACGCCGGCCATCGCTCAGCCCGCCTTCGCCGCGTCGTGGAAGGAGAAGTCGAACAGCGCGTCGATGTCCACCGGGTCGGTGATCTGCCCCAGCCCCTGCTGGAACGCCTGCATGCGCTTGGTCGAATCGACGATGGAGCGGGGATCGTCGACGAAGTTCGTCGCCTCGGAGGTCAGGGCCGCCCGCATCACCGCCGGTTCGATCAGCCCCTTGCCGATGGCGGCGGTGACATGCTCGGCGGTGCGGTCCGGATTGGCCCTGGCGAAGGCGGTGGCGCGGATGTGCAGCCTGACCAGCGCGGCGACGGCGGCGCGGTCGCGGGCGATCGCCGCCTCGGTCACGGCGAGGACGGCGCCGGGCTGGCCGGGGAACATCGTGCCGGCGCGGGCGACGATCCGCGCGTCGGGCAGGCGGGACTGCACCAGGGTCAGGGTCGGCTCCAGGATCGAGGCGCCGTCGACCGCGCCCGACAGCAGGGCCTGCTGCACCTGCTCGTCGCCCATGCCGACCACCTGGATGTCGGCGGCGGGAATCCTGGCGACCTCCGCCGTCCAATGCCGCAGAACGAGGTCGGGCACCGAGCCGGCGGGCAGCGAGGCGATCTTGGCCGGGCGCCCCTGCGCGGCGCGGAACGCCCTGAAGCCGTCGGCCGGGCTGGCGGCGCCGGCGACCGTCTCGGCGAGCGGGCCGCGGCCGATCAGGGCGACCTGATCGATCACGTTGGCGGCGACCACCTTCAACGGAACCCCCTTCGAGCGCGCGATCATCGCCGGACCGATCCCGACATAGGCGACGTCGAGCGTGCCCGACGCGAGCGCCTGGATCATCGCCGGCCCCGACTGGAAGCCGGTCGTCGCCAGCTCCAGCCCCGCCTCCCTCGCCCAGCCCTCGCCGGACAGCACATAGAGCTGGGTCATCGGGATGATCGGGATGTAGCCGACCCGCAGCGTCGTCGCCGCGCGGGTCGGGTGCGGAAGGGCGGCGCTTCCGGCCAGGGCGGCGGCGGAAAGCAGCAGGGCGCGGCGGTTCAAGGGCATCGTCTGGTTTCCCGGTGGTCCATGGAAAACACCCTAGGACGGCGGCCTTGGGAAATCAATTCACGTCACGGACAAAAACACATCCCGGAAACAACACTGGAAGTCTGTTTTCCTACAACGCCGCGGATCCGGCTCCCCGCCGCACCAGCGACCGGTTCAGCGCCAGACTGACGACGGCGGAACCGCCGATCACCAGCGCCATCGGCATCGCCGTGCCGTCGGCCGTCAGACCCACCACCCAGCCCGCCAGCGCTCCCGTGCTGAACTGCAACATGCCGGCGAGCGCCGAGGCGGTGCCCGCCATCTGCGGGAAGGACTGCATGGCGCCGGCCATCGCGTTGGCGTTGGTCAGCCCGGTCAGCGCCATGAACAGGAACAGGCAGCCGACCAGCCCCCACAGACCGCCCCAGCCCTCCAGCGCGACCACCGCCAGCAGCAGGCCGCTCGCCGCCGACAGGGCGGTGCCGGCCCGCAGGATGCGGTCGGAACCGAAGCGCATGACGATGCGGCTGTTGACCGTGTTGACCAGGATCATGCCGACGATGTTGATTCCGAACAGATACCCGTAATTCTCCGGCCGCACCCCGAACAGCTCGATGTAGACGAAGGGCGAGCCGGAGATGAAGGCGAACATCCCCGCATAGATGAAGGACGACCCCACCGCGTAGCCGAGATAGGCGCGGTCGGTCAGCAACCGGCGGTAGGATTGCGCCAGCAGCATCGGGCGCAGGCTGGTGCGGTTGCCGGCCGCCAGCGTCTCCGGCAGGGTGAACAGCGCCAGCATGGCGACGGCGCCGAAGATGGCCTGCGCCCAGAAGATCCAGCGCCAGTCGGCCCAGACCAGGATCTGCCCGCCGATCAGCGGGGCGATGATCGGGGCGGCCCCCATCACCAGCATCATCATCGACAGGGTGCTCGCCGCGCGGTCGCGCTCGAAGACGTCGCGGATCATCGCGCGGACCAGCACCGGCCCGGCGCAGGCGCCGAGCGCCTGGACGAAGCGCCAGAGGGCGAGATGCGCGATGTCGCCGGTCAGCGAGCAGCCGACGCAGCCGACGGCATAGAGCAGGATGCCGGTCGCCACCGGCCCGCGCCGGCCGAAACGGTCGCCCAGCGCCCCCCACAGGAGCTGCCCGACGCCGAAGCCCAGGAAGAAGGCCGACAGGGTCCACTGCACCTGCCCCTGGCTGGCGCGCAGATCCGCCCCGATCGCCGGCATGCCCGGCAGATACATGTCGGTCCCCATCGGACCGAAGGACATCAGGACGCCGAGGGCGGCGATGAAGAAGGGGCTGTGCGCAGGCGACAGGGAACGGACGGCGGCAAGGCGCGCGAGCATGGTGTGTCCGGCTTGGATGCTTGGGGGGAGGACGGAAGGGTGGGAGTCCGAAGCGTTCAGGCTGAGCCTTTTCCGCAACCTCACAAAGCCCCGTCTCGGCATGGCTGATCTGCCGAACGGGCAACGGCCAGGCGGGTGGCGACCGCCCATGACGGTTGCGCCACGCGAATCACCTATGCGTCCAGAGGCTTTTCGCGTCTAGAATTCCACATTGACCGCCGAACCCGCCGAAGGCCGCTCCATGATGGCTTGCTCCCGCCGCTCGGTCCTGACGCTGGGTGCCGCCGCCCTCGCCGCGCGCGCCCTCCCGGCTCGGGCCGAGGGCTTCATCCCCGGCCTCGTCTACGCGGTCGGGCAGAAGTTCGACAAGAGCTTCAACGAGGGCGCCCATCTCGGGGCGGAGCGCTTCAAGGCCGCGACCGGCATCCCCTACCTCGAATACGCGCCGGCCAGCCCGGCCCAGTTCAACCAGGCGGTGGCGTCGCTGCTCCGCCGCAAGGCCACCGACGTGGCGGCCATCGGCTTCTACTACGCGACGGCGCTCACCGCCCTGGCCCCGAGCCATCCGCAAGTGCGCTTCACCCTTGTCGACGGGGTGGCGGAGGGGCCGAACATCCGCTGCGTCACCTTCAAGGAACAGGAGGGCGCCTTCCTGGTCGGGGTTCTGGCGGCGCTGGCCTCGAAGACGGGAACGGTCGGCTTCATCGGCGCCCTCGACATCCCGCTGCTGCGCAAGTTCGCCGCCGGGTTCGAGCAGGGCGCCCGCCACGCGCGCGGCGACGTGAAGGTTCTGGTCAATTTCGTCGGCACCACGCCCGCCGCCTTCAACGACCCGACGAACGGGGCGGAGGTCGCCCGCGCCCAGTTCCAGCGTGACGCCGACGTGGTGTTCGCCGGGGCCGGAGTGTCGAATTTCGGCATCTTCGCGGCGGCCAGGGACGGCGGCCGGCTGGCCATCGGGGTCGACGGCAACCAGAACCACCTCTATCCCGGCACCATCCTGACCTCGATGCTGAAACGGGTCGATCTGGCGGTGGAGGCCAGTTTCCAGGCCGGCCGGCAGGGCGTCTGGAGCGCCGGCGGCCGGGCGCTGGGCCTGGCGGACGGCGCCGTCGATTACGCCGTCGACGTGAACAACCGCGAGCTTCTGACCCCGGCCATGCTGGCCCAGGCGGAGGAGGCGCGCCGCGCCATCATCGCCGGCCGCATCCCGGTCGCCGACGGAAGCTGAATCCCGCGCCCTTCCGGCCGTCACCGGAATCCATCAGCGCTCCGCCTTCGAACGCCCTTCCCTGCCGGTGAAGTCGCGATGGGCGATCGACGCCTCCTCGCCGACGCGCACGCTTGAAGCGGCAAAGGCCTCGTCCGCCGAACGGTCCAGCAGTTCCGGCAGCACGACCCGCGCCCCGGCCGCCAGCACGACGATGGCCGCCAGGGCCGTGACGAAGGCTTTCATCCCCACCTCTCCTTCCAAGACCCGCGGTCCGGTCGCCGCGGGCTCCTGACGCTCCTGGACCTGACAACAGCCGGGCCGGGCGATTGTTTCCAGCCTCCGCGTTTTTCCCCTTGATATGCTCTGATAGAGCACATAGTCTTTTGCTCGAAACGAGCATTTTGGAGCGAACGATGCCCGACGCCGCCGGCCCCGCCCAAGCGCCCCGCGACCTCCGCGCCGCCCCCGGCGACCTCGCCTACACCCCCGCCGTCGCCGAGGCCACGGCGCCCATCTACGAGCGGATGAGGCGCGTCGTCCCCGCCATCGAATGGCCGTTCCACGCCCCGCTGATCCACGCCATCAACGCGCTGAAGCGCGAGCGGAACGCCGTCGTCCTCGCCCACAACTACCAGACGCCGGAGATCTTCCACGGCGTGGCCGACATCGTCGGCGACAGCCTGGCGCTGGCCGCCAAGGCGACGCAGACCGACGCCGACGTCATCGTGCTGGCCGGCGTGCATTTCATGGCGGAGACGGCCAAGCTGCTGAATCCGTCCAAGACGGTGCTGATCCCCAGCCGCAACGCCGGCTGCTCGCTGGCCGACTCGATCACCGCCGCCGACGTGCGGCTGCTGCGCGAGGCGCATCCCGGCGTGCCGGTCGTCGCCTACGTCAACACCTCGGCCGAGGTGAAGGCCGAGGTCGACATCTGCTGCACCTCCGGCAACGCGGTGGAGGTGGTGGAATCGCTCGGCGTCGACCGCGTGCTGTTCCTGCCCGACGAGTATCTGGCGAAGTACGTCGCCACCCAGACCAAGGTCGAGATCATCGCCTGGAAGGGCCATTGCGAGGTCCACGAGCGCTTCACCGGCGCCGAGATCGACGAGTTCCGCCGGCGCTTCGACCGGCTGACGGTGATCGCCCACCCGGAATGCCCGCCCGACGTGCTGGCCGCCGCCGATTTCGTCGGCTCGACCGCCCGGATGATCGATTTCGTGGCCGGGGAGAAGCCGCCGCGCGTCCTGATGGTCACCGAATGCTCGATGAGCGACAACGTCGCCGCCGCCTCGCCCGACACCGAGTTCGTGCGCCCCTGCAACCTGTGCCCGCACATGAAGACGGTCACGCTGGCCGGCATCCTGGACTCGCTGCAAACGCTGGAGCCGCGCGTCGAGATCGCCCCGGAGCTGGCCGACCGCGCCCGCCGCTCGGTGGAACGGATGCTGGCGGTCAAGCCGCGGTGAGCTTCGAGCCCTCGCCCGCCCCGGACGAGGGACACCACGCCCGTGCCGAGGATCGCCCATGACCTCACCCACATCGTCCATCCCCTACGAGGTCCGTGACGCCGACGTGATCGTCGTCGGCTCCGGGCTGGCCGGAATGACGGCGGCGCTCGCGCTGGCCCCGCGCGCCGTCACCCTGCTGACCAAGACCGCCGACCTGCCCGGCGGGTCGAGCCTCCACGCCCAGGGCGGCATCGCCGCCGCCATAGGTCCGGGCGACCGGCCGGAGGACCACGCCGCCGACACCGTCTCGGCCGGCGCCGGGCTGGTCGACGCGGCGATGGCGGCGCTGCTGACCCGCGACGGCGCCGAATGCCTGCGGGCGATGCTCGCCGACGGCCTCCCGTTCGACCGCGACGCGGACGGCGCGCCGCTGCTCGGCCGCGAGGCGGCGCACGGCGCGGCGCGCATCGTCCATGCCGGGGGCGACGCCACCGGGCGGACCCTGGTCACGGCGCTGGCCCGGCGGCTGCGCGCCACCCCGTCGGTGCGGGTCGGGACCGACGCCTTCGCCGTCGATCTCGCCATGCGCGGCGGCCGCGTCTGCGGCCTGCTGGCCTTCCAATCGGAGGGCTGGGTCCTGCACCGCGCGCCGCGCGTGATCCTGGCGACCGGCGGCATCGGCGCCGCCTTCGCACGCACCACCAACCCGGCCGAGGCGACCGGCGACGGGCTGGCGCTGGCGGCGCGGGCCGGCGCCCGGCTCGCCGACCTGGAGTTCGTGCAGTTCCACCCCACCGCGCTGGCCGTCGCCGCCGACCCGGCGCCGCTGCTGACCGAGGCGCTGCGCGGTGCCGGCGCAATCCTGCTCGACCGCGTCGGGCGGCGCTTCATGCCCGACGAGCATCCGCTGGCCGAGCTGGCGCCACGCGACGTCGTCGCCCGCGCCATCGGCCGCCGCGTCGCGGCGGGGGAAGGCGTCTTCCTCGACCTGCGCCCGGCGCTCGCCGCCAGGCCGGACGGTTTCCCGACCGTGCTGGCGCTCTGCGCCGCCCATGGGCTGGACCCGTTCCGGGAACCGATGCCGGTCGCCCCGGCCGCCCATTACCACATGGGCGGAATCGTCACCGACGCCGACGGGCGCACCAGCCTGGAGGGGCTGTGGGCCTGCGGCGAGGTCGCTTGCACCGGCGTCCACGGCGCCAACCGGCTGGCCAGCAACTCGCTGCTGGAGGCGCTGGTCTTCGGCGACCGCGTCGCCCGCGACGTGGCGGCCCGCACCCTGCCGCCGCCGCCGCCCTTCGCCCTGCCCGCTCCCCCCGCCGTGGTGACGGGGTTGGGCGACGCACTGCTCGACGCCATCGCGGCGGAGACGCGCGCCGTGCTCTACGAGGGCGCCGGGCTGGTCCGCGACGGGCTGGGGCTGCGGGCGGCGCGGCGCAAGCTCGACCGGCTGGCGGCGGCGCTCGACAGCCTGAGCGACGCCGGCAGCGGGCACCTCCCCACCCCGGAGGCGATCCGCCGCTGGGGCGAGGCGCGCAACCGGCTGCTGGTCGGCCGGCTGGTCGTCCACGCCGCGCTGTCCCGCGAGGAGAGCCGGGGCGCCCATTGCCGGACCGACCACCCCCTGCCCGACCCGGCCCTCGACCGCGACGCCGGCCGCAGCGCCGACCGCCGCACCCTGACCCTCACCGATCTGGCCGGCCCCGCCGGCCCCCTGCCCGGAGACGCCGCATGCTGCATCCCCTGACCGTCGAGCCCATCGTCCGCGCCGCCCTGGCCGAGGATCTGGGCCGGGCCGGCGACATCACCACCGACAGCATCATCCCCGCCGACGCCACCGCCACCGCCCGCATCGCCGCCCGCAGGGATGGCCGGGTCGCCGGGCTGGAGGCGGCGCTGATCGCCTTCCGCCTGCTCGACCCCGCCGTCGTCGTCACGGTGGAGCGGGAGGACGGCGGCGACGTCGCCCCCGGCGGCACCATCGCCACCGTCGCCGGCAAGGCCCGCGCCCTGCTGACCGCCGAACGCACGGCGCTGAACCTGATGGGCCGGCTGTCCGGCATCGCCACCGCCACCCGCGCGCTGGTCCGCGAGGTCGAGGGGACGCGCGCCCGCATCGTCTGCACCCGCAAGACCACGCCGGGCCTGCGCGTGCTGGAGAAGCACGCGGTCAAGCTGGGCGGTGGCTTCAACCATCGTTTCGGCCTCGACGACGCGGTGCTGATCAAGGACAACCACATCGCGGTGGCCGGCGGCGTCCGCGCGGCGGTGGAGCGGGTGCGCGCCCACATCGGCCACATGGTGAAGGTCGAGGTCGAGGTCGACACGCTCGATCAGCTCGACGAGCTGCTGGGGCTGCCGGTGGACGTGGTGCTGCTCGACAACATGGATCCCGACACGCTGCGCCGGGCGGTGCGGATGGTCGACGGCCGCCTGCTGACCGAGGCGTCGGGCAACGTCACGCAGGCCACCGTCCGCGCCATCGCCGAGGCGGGGGTCGAC
Source organism: Azospirillum agricola (assembly GCF_017876095.1). Taxonomy (GTDB): domain Bacteria; phylum Pseudomonadota; class Alphaproteobacteria; order Azospirillales; family Azospirillaceae; genus Azospirillum; species Azospirillum agricola. The sequence continues at coordinate 45,792 of NZ_JAGINM010000022.1, read as the reverse complement.
ATGATCTCCTGCGGCTGGCTGACCCACAGCGCGCCCAACCTCGACATCGGGCTGGATGTCTGAGGGGTGTTAAACTCCCACCCTCCCACTCCCCTGCGAAGCGAGGGAGGGGGAGGGTGGGCACGGGTGCCGCCGCCTACGGGAAATCCTTCACCGTGTGCAGGTGGTTCAGCGGCCCGTGGCCATGGCCCAGCCCCGGCGCCGTCAGGATCGCGGTCTCGACATAGGCCCGCGCGCGGGCAACCGCGTCGCGGGTGCCCAGGCCCTGCGCCAGACCGGCGGCAATGGCGGACGCCAGGGTGCAGCCTGTGCCGTGGGTGTGCGGCGTGTGGACCCGCTCGCCCTGGAACACCGTCTCGCCCTCCTCCGTCAGCAGCAGGTCGTAGAGGCGGTCGTCCTCCAGATGCCCGCCCTTCAGCAGCACCGATTTCGGCCCGAAGGTGAGGATCAGTTCGGCGGCCCGGCGCATGTCGTCGAGATCGCGGATCGGCACGTCGGTCAGCGCCTCGGCCTCCGGCAGGTTGGGCGTCACGATGGCGGCGCGCGGCAGCAGCCGCTTGCGCAGGGTCAGCATCGCCTCGGGCTCCAGCAGATGATGGCCGCTCTTGGCGATCATCACCGGATCGACGACCAGCGGCACGTTGCCGCCGCGCATCTCGTACTCGGTCGCCACCGCGTCGATGACGGGGGCGTTGGCCAGCATGCCGATCTTCAGCGCGTCGGCGCCGATGTCCTCCAGCACCACCTTCATCTGGAGCGCCACGAAGGCCGGGTCGATCGGCAGCACGCCGTAGACCCCGGTGGTGTTCTGCGCGGTCAGCGCCGCGATGGCGGTCGCCGCGTAGGCGCCGAGCGCGCTCACCGCCTTGATGTCGGCCTGGATGCCGGCGCCGCCGCCGGAATCCGACCCGGCGACGATGAGGACGCGGCCCTTCATCGCGCGCCCTCCAGCGCGCTGGTCCGGATCGCCTCGGCGATGTCGCCGACCACCTGATGGACCAGCGCCTCGTCGTCGCCCTCGGCCATGACGCGGATCACCGGCTCGGTCCCCGATTTGCGGATCAGGATGCGGCCGCTTTTCGCCAGGCGCGCCTCGCCCTCGCGGATGGCGTCCTGCACCGTCAGATCGTCCAGCGGCTTGGAGCCGGCGGCGAAGCGGACGTTGGTCAGCTTCTGCGGCACCGGCGCGAAGACGCGGCAGACCTCGCTCGCCGACCGGCCGTTGGACTGGATCAGCACCGCCAGCACCTGGAGCGCCGCGATCAGCCCGTCGCCGGTGGTCGAATAGTCCGACAGCACGACGTGGCCCGACTGCTCGCCGCCGACGTTGTAGCCGCGCTCGCGCATCAGCTCGACGACGTAGCGGTCGCCGACCGGGGTGCGCGCCAGATGCAGGCCGAGCCCGTCGAGATGCCGCTCCATGCCGAGGTTCGACATGACGGTCGCCACCACGCCGCCGCCGCGCAGCGTCTGCGACGCCGCCCAGGAGGAGGCGATCAGGGTCATCAGCTGGTCGCCGTCGATCGGACGCCCGGCCTCGTCCACCATGATCAGCCGGTCGGCGTCGCCGTCCAGCGCGACGCCGAGATGGGCGTTGTGGGCGACGACCTGCTCCTGCAAGGTCTGGGTGGCGGTGGCGCCGCAGCCCTTGTTGATGTTGGTGCCGTCCGGCGCGACGCCGACCGGGATGACGTCGGCCCCCAGCTCGTACAGCACCTTGGGCGCCACGCGGTAGGCGGCGCCGTTGGCGCAGTCGACGACGATCTTCAGCCCGTCGAGCCGCAGGCCGCGCGGGAAGGTGTTCTTCACATACTCGATGTAGCGGCCGGTCGCGTCCTCCATGCGGCTGGCGCGGCCGAGGTCGGAGGGGGCGGCGAGATCGGCGGCGAAGGGCTGGCCCATCCGCGTCTCGATGGCGATCTCGACCTCGTCCGACAGCTTGTAGCCGTCCGGGCCGAACAGCTTGATGCCGTTGTCCTGGTAGGGGTTGTGCGAGGCCGAGATGACGACGCCCATGTCGGCGCGCAAGGACCGCGTCAGCATCGCCACCGCCGGGGTCGGCAGCGGGCCGACCAGCACGACGTCCATCCCCATCGAGATGAAGCCGGCGGTCAGCGCCGGCTCCAGCAGATAGCCCGACAGGCGCGTGTCCTTGCCGATCACCACGCGGTGGCGGTGGTCGCCGCGCCGGAACTGGAGCGCCGTCGCCATCGCCACGCGCAGGGCCGTTTCGGCGGTCATCGGATCGACGTTGGCGGTGCCGCGGATGCCGTCGGTGCCGAACAGGTGTCGCGTCATGAGAACCTCGGGAATGGACATGCCCGACGGCCGGCGACGCCGGCCGGGGGAAACCGTGAAATGACTTTTTCCACCGGTTTCCTCGGCGCGGTCAAGCATCCTTCCCACATCTGCGCGAAAGGGTTACGGCGGGCAAGGTTCATAGGCGGGATTGCAGGGGGTGCAGCCCCTCCCACAGGGCGCGGGCCTGCGCGGTCTCCGCCACGTCGTGGACGCGCAGGATCTGCGCCCCCTGGTTCAGCGTCTCCAGCCCGGCGGCGAGCGAACCGGCCAGACGCTCCCTCGGCGGCTCGCCGCGCGACAGGCGGCCGATGAAGGCCTTGCGCGACAGGCCGATCAGCACCGCGCAGCCGAGCGCATGGTACAGCGCCGTGTGGCGCAGGATCGACAGGTTGTGCTCCACCGTCTTGCCGAAGCCGATGCCGGGATCGACGGCGATGTGCTCCGGCGGCACCCCGGCGGCGGCGCAGCGGGCGACGCGCTCCTCCAGCCAGTCGAAGACGTCGAGGGCGGCGTCGGCGTATTGGGGGTTCGCCTGCATGGTGCCGGGCTCGCCCAGCATGTGCATCAGCACGACCGGCGTGCCCGATCGGGCGACCACCGGCAGGGCCAGCGGATCGCCCAGGCCGGCGACGTCGTTGACGATGCGCGCGCCGGCCCCGATGGCGGCGGCCATGACGCGGGCGTGCCGCGTGTCGACCGAGACGGTGGCGCCCCGGCCGGCGAAATGGCGGATGACGGGGAGGACGCGCCTCTCCTCCTCTTCCGGCGACACCGGGCTGGAACCGGGACGGGTGGACTCGCCGCCGATGTCGAGGATGTCGGCGCCGGCATCCAGCAGCGCCCCGCCATGGGCGATGGCGGCGGCGTGGTCGAGGAAGTCGCCGCCGTCGGAGAAGCTGTCGGGCGTGACGTTGACGATGCCCATGATGGCGGGCCGCCCCAGCTCGACGGCGCCGAAGGGGGAGCGGGCGCGGGTCAGCGCGCCGAGCTGGCGGTCCAGCGCCTCGGCCACCTCCCGCGCGCGCTCCCACCCCCAGGCGAGGATCTCGGAGAGCGGCGCGAAGGCGCGCTCGACGCGCCCTCCCTCAAGACCGCCCCCCTGGCGGACGATCAGCTCCGCCGTGGCGAAGGCGAAGCGCCCGCCGGCCAGCGGAACCGCCGCCCCCTTGGCCCAGGCGGCGATGGGCATCAGCCCGACCGGGCGCAGATAGACCCGCACGCCCGGCTCCGCCGCCCAGGCGCAGAAGGAGGCCAACGAGCCGGCGGCGGATTTGGGGGCGGATTTGGGGGCGGGGGGCATGGACGAACCTTCGGAACGGAAAGCGCTGCCCCGTTCCTAGGACGGGGGCGACCGGGGGGCAAGAGGAAGTCGCCCCCCGGCCGCGCCCCTCACTTCGGCAGCGGCGCCAGCCCGGCCATGATGTGGTCCTTGCGCTCGCCGTAGAAGCCGCCCAGCTCGGCGGCGCGGCCGTCGTCGAGAACGTCCTTGGCCTCCTCGAACAGCTCCTCCTCCTCCTCGTCGAGGTGGTGGCGGACCAGCTCGCCCAGGACCTGGAGCTTCTCCTTCCAGCCGCTGTCCGTCACCTTCATGGCGTTCAGCTCGTCGAGCAGGCCGTTGATCAGGTGATGCTCGTTCAGCCCCTCGACGGTCTCGGACTTGGCCTCCTTGGCCTTGGACAGCGAGGCGTAGAAGACGCCCTCCTCGACCTTGGCGTGGGCCCACAGCTCGCGCTGCAAATCCTCGAAGACGGCGCGGCCGTTGCCGTTGGCCTGCTCGATCTTGTCGAGCAGGGCGCGGATGGTGTCGTGGTCGGTCTTGATGCGGGCGAAGATGTCGGTCTTCCGGGCCATTGCGGCGTCCTTCCAATGAAATCCGTTGCTGGAAGAACCCCGGCGGCGGCCCGGTGTTCCTTGCCCCCTCCCCTTGAGCGCCGCCCCCGGCTCAGAACTGCTTCAGCAGCCGGTCGATGTACTCGCGCTCCGGCTGCGGCCGGTTGTACTGGCCGGAGCGGCGGCGCAGCTCGTCCAGGATCTCGCGGGCGCGCTGAAGCTCCGACTGCTCGGGGATCTTGACGTCGTTGGAATCCTGCATGCCGTAGCCGGACGGGCGGCGGCCCAGCGGGTCGCGGCCCCGGCCCTGGCGTTGCCCCTGCCCCTGCTGCCCCGGCTGCTGCTGGCCCATCATCGCCGGCCCCTGCCCCATCATCATCTGGTTGGCGAGCTGCTCGGCCATGCTCTGCATGCTCTGCTGAAGCTCGTCCATCGCCTGGGTCTGCGACGGCACGGCGGCGCCGGGGGAGCCCTGCTGCAAGGCCTGGGCGGCGTCGCGCATGGCGCGCTCGGCGCGGCCCAGCGGCCGGGGAATCTCGCCGCCGGACTGCTCGCCCATGCGGCGCATCAGCTCGCCGAGCTGGCGGCGCAGCGCCTCCTGCTGCTCGGCCTGCTTCTGGAGGGTCGGGCTGCCGGCCATGTTGCCCTGGTTGTTGCGCTGGCCCTGCTGCCCCGGCTGCTGGCGCCCGCGCGGAGACTGCTGCCCCGGCTGGCCCTGCTGCTGGCTGGGATCCTGGGCCTGGCGGAAGCTCTGGTCGAGAAGCTGCTGCTGCTGCTGGGTCAGCTTCTGCAAGTCCTGCATCATCCGCCAGGCGTCGTTCTGGTTGTTCTGCTGGCCCGACTGCGCCATGGCGCCGTTGCGCATGCTCTCCAGCATCTGCTGGAGCTGCGACAGCATCTGGCGGGCGGCGTCGCGCGAGCCCGTCTGCGCCATCTCGCGCATGCGGTCGAGCATCTGCTGGAGGTCGTTGCGGTCGGTCATGCGGTCGGCCATCTCCGGCGGGATGGTCGGGATCTGCTCGCCGCGCTGGAGCGCCTCCATCATCCGCTGCTCCATGGCGTCCATGAACTTGTCGAGCGCCGCCTGCAACTCGTCCATCAGGCGGTTCAGCTCCTCGTCGCTGGCGTTCTTGTCGAGCGCCTCGGACAGGCGGCGCTCGGCGTCGCGCAGGTCGCGCTCGGCCAGCGACAGCCCGCCGTCCTCGATGCGCAGCGCGGTTTCCCAGAGAAGTTGCTGGAGGGCCGGCACCGACTCCGCGCTGTCGTCCAGCATCAGCCGGGCGACGGCGGTGCGCAGCGCCAGGAAGGCCACCAGATCCTGCCCGTACTGGCCGGGCCGCGCCGAGATGTCGGCCAGGGCGCGGGCGACGTCGGTGCGGGATTCCGCCGGCTGGCGGGTGAAGATCCTGCGCTGCTCGACGATGGCGCGGGCGACCGGATGGTTGAAGACGCGCTCGGGCAGCACGATCGGGGCGTCCTCCGACTGGCCGGTCTGGCCGGCGCCGTCGGTGACGATCAGACGCACCGTGACCGGCAGACCCGCCCAGGGATGGGCGGTCAGGTCGTGGAAGGCGGTGTTGCGCGCGTCCTTCGGGCGCAGGCCGGGCAGGGCCAGCGGCAGATCGAGCGGCGGGGCGTTGCGCAGGGCCGGAGGCAGGGCCGAAGGGGTGGCGGGCGCCGGGGCGGCGCCGGGCGCGGCCTCGTTGGGGCCAGGGGCGGAAGCGGGGGCCGGCACGGCCGGCCGGATTTGCGCCTTCACCTCGGTCAGGCCGTAATCGTCGCGGGCGGCGTAGTCCAGCCGCAGGGCGCCGCGCTCGCCGGCCGTGGGCGGGTTGGCGTGGGCGACGATCGGCGGGCTGTCCGGCACGACGCGGACCGGCCAGCTTCCCAGCGTCCGTCCGCCCTGCGTCACCGCGATGCGGCTGCCGGCGGTGATCGGCTGCTGGATCTGGAAGGTGGTGGCGTCCACCGTCTCGAAGCCGGCGGAGCGGTCGCCCGCCTCCAGGGTCGGAACGCCGCCGCCGCCGCTGACGCGGGCCATCACCTGGCTGCCCGAGGGCACCGGCACCGGCTGGTCGGCCGGGGCGTTGACGGTGGCGCCGGCCTTCAGGAAGACCGGCGGCAGGCCGGTGTAGTCGGGCGGCGTCACCCACAGGTCGAGCGTCGCCACGGCGGTCGCCGGCCCGCCGTCGAAGCGGGGCGACAGCGCCGCCATCAGGCGCGGGCGCCAGTCGCCCCAGCCGGCGGCCCCGGCCACCACGAGCAGCAGGATCACCAGCGCCCGCAAGGCGAAGCGGTCGTGCGCCGGGACGGTCGCCTCCGGCCACGCCACCCGCAGCCGGCGCATCGCCGCGCGGGTGCGCTCCTGGTGCAGGCGCCACAGCGCCTCGGCCAGCGGGTCGTTGCCCGACGGACGGTCGCGCAGCGCTGTCAGCGGGCGGTGGGGGATGCCGCTGTCGCGCTCCAGCCGGCGCCGGGCGTCGCCCTCGTCCGGCAGGCGGAGGCGGCGGACGCCGGCCACGACGGCCAGCGCGAAGGCGCCGGCCAGCAGCACCAGCAGCGCCGCGTGCAGCCAGCCCGGCAGATGCGGCAGCAGATTGAACAGGGCGAGCGCCAGGAAGACGCCGAGAATGGTCAAGGGCGCCCACAGGGCCGGCCCGAGCCGCTCCCACAGCAGCGCCGAGCGGGCCTGCCACAGCCGGGCGCGCGGTTCGGATGGGGGAAGGGAATTGGCGGAGGCGCCGCCCTGGTCGCCGCCCTGGTCGCCGCCGCGCGCGTCCGTCGCCGGGTCGGTCCGCCGTGCGTCCTGCCTCATCCCGTACCCCACTTCCGCGTTCGTGGCCGTGCGCCATCCACCATATAAGGCGCCGCCGCCGGTTTTGCCCACCGGCGCGATGGTACAGCACACCATCGCCGGATGGCGAAACTGTGACGGGCGGAGCCGCCTGGAGGCGGGTCAGTCGCCGGAGCCAGGGGGAATCGCGCGGGTCACGGCGACACGGCGGCGGGTCTCGCGGTGCAGGATGTAGAGGCCGCTCGCCATCACCACGGCGGCGCCCAGCGCCATCGTCCCGGTCGGCACGTCGCCCCACAGCGCCCAGCCGAACAGCACCGCCAGCAGCAGCGACGAGTAGTTCAGCGGCGCCACCACCGCGGCCGGGGCCAGCGAATAGGCCCGCGTCACCAGCATCTGGCCGCCGCCGCCGAGCAGCCCCATGGCGACCAGCAGCGCCCATTCGGTCGCGGTCGGCGTCACCCAGTCGAAGGGCAGCGCCAGCCCAAGCGCCAGCGTGGTGATCAGGGTGAAGTAGAAGACGATGGTGTTGGGCGGCTCGGTCCGGCTCAGCTGGCGGATGGCGATGACCGCGAAGGCGTTGCCGAAAGCGCCGCCCAGCGCCACCATGGCGCCGAGATTCAGCACGTCGCCGCTCGGTTGCACGATGATCAGCACGCCGGCGAAACCGACCAGCACCGCGCTCCAGCGGTGGATGCCGACCTTCTCGGCCAGCAGCGGGACCGACAGCGCGGTCAGGAACAGCGGCGCCGCGAAGTTCAGCGCGATGGCGTCGCCCAGCGGCAGCAGATGGAACGACCAGAACATGGCGACCATCGTCGTCAGCCCGATCATCGACCGCCCCAGATGCCCCCAGGGATGACGGGTGCGCAGGGTCCGCGCGAATCCGTCGCCGAGATGGATGGCGACGCAGACCGGGATCAGCGCGAAGAAGCTGCGGAAGAACGAGACTTCGGCCACCGGGAAACGCTCGGTCAGGAGCTTCACCAGGACGTTCATCATCGAGAAGAGGAACACCGACCCGAACATCGCGGCGATGCCGAGCGGCGTGTTGTCCACCCGCCGGTGAGGCTTGGACGTCGTCTGGGGGGGGGAGGTCACGATGGCCGGCAGTCTATCAAAGCGCAACCGCCCGCGTCACGGTGTCGCGACGCGGGCGGTCATGTCCCGACGGAATGGCGGCCCTGCGGCCTTAACGGCTTGCCCGCGTTGCGGCTTTCAGCCGCTTCAGGCCTTCAGCTGGCCGGTCACCTCGGCCTCGGCGCGCAGCCAGTGGTCCTGCTCGCGGCCGTGGGGCCGTCCCTCCTCCTCCCAGATCTGATAGGCGCGGTCCTGGATCAGCTTGCTCTGCTGGCCGCCCAGCAGCCCCTCGGCGATTCCCATGTTGAGGCGGGCGAGCGAAACCAGGCGCCGCTCCTCGATCGAGCCGCCGGTGGCCTCCATGGTGGTGCCGACGACATACTGCGCCAGGTTGCGCAAATTGGCCTTCGCCTCCGGCTCGATCGGGCTGTCGCCGTTGAGCAGGACGGCCTTGATCGCGATCCAGAGCTTCAGATTGTGGTCGAGCGCGACGTTGACCTTTTCCGGCGTGTCGGCGTCCAGCAGCAGGCTGGCGGCGTGCAGCAGCGCGACGCTGTCCTGTTCCGCCACGGCGAAGTTGGTGCGCAGGATGACCTCGGCCCCCGAATCGGTGGCCGCGGACGGCAGTTCGGTCGCGGGGGTCGCTTGCGAAACCTGGGCGGGCGGAGCGGAGGCGGCGGTCTTGCGCTTGGTGGCCATGGTCGTTTCCCCGGGAGCGTTCAATCCGCGTCCACTAGAACCAACCATGTTTAAGATGCGGTTAAGGGCGAGTGGAACCGTTCGTCGCACCACCGGAAGGTTCCGGCCGGAATCGTCGTCGTCCCTCGCGCCCTCACGGCCCGCCGAACGGCAGGCGGTAGTAGAGGCCGAACACGTTGTTCGGCGCCGACGCCGCATCGGCCGACCCGCCGTCGGTGGCGATGCGGCTGTAGCCCAGGCTGAAGCGCGACTTGTTGTCGAACTCGTAGCCGAGTTCCAGCTGGGACCGGAACTCCGTGGTCGCCCCGCCGTCGCGCGGCGTGCGCGGCAGGGTGCCGGCGCCGAAGCTGGGGGTGAAGACGAAGGAGCCGAGCGGCACGTCGATCAGGACACCGCCCATCAGCCCGGTCGTGCCGCCGGCCCCGGCCAGGGATCCGGCCATGGAGGCGCGCGCGCTGCCGTCGAAGGACTGCGCGCCCGGTCCGATCCACGGCCGCACGCTGGCGTAGCGCTCGATCTGCGGCAGCAGCGAGGCGCCGCCGATGCGCACCTTGCTGTTCAACCCGGACAGGGTGTTTTCCGGCGGGGTCTGCACCGTGTAGGCCAGCCCGCCGACGGTCCAGTTGCCGATGCGGTCGCCGGCCCCCACCGTCTGCGCGTTCGCCGCGAGCCCCGGCAGCAGGGCGCCCAGGGCGGCGGACAGGCACAGGATGAAGGACCGACGGCTCACGGGCTGCCCCTCCGACGACACGGCGATCCACCATAACGAAGGGCACCGCCCTCCGTCCTCCGGCGTATCGGCGCTACCTCCAACTATGTCGGACCTGACACACGGCGATTCAACCATCAATGCGGCATGGAAGCGAGCGCGAAAGCGCAAGCGACGCCACGGGCCGGAGACTGCTAGTCTGGACGGATGCCGCCGATCGACGCCGCCCCGTCCACCGACAGGAGTCAGGCCGGAACGCTCGCCTTCCTGGGCGATCCGCGCAGCCACGGCGGCCGTCCGGTGGAGCGCGTCGACACCCACGCCGCCGTGGTCTTCCTGGCCGGCGGGCGCGCCTACAAGCTGAAGCGCGCGGTGCGCTACCCCTACCTCGACTATTCGACGGTGGAAAAGCGCGAGGCCGCCTGCCGGGCCGAGCTGACGATCAACCGCCGCACCGCCCCCACGCTGTACCGCGACGTCCTGGCGATCCGACGGCGGCCCGACGGCGGGCTGTTCCTCGACGAGGCCGGCGACGGCGCGCGGAGCGGCCCGGCGGTGGATTGGGTGGTAGCGATGCGGCGCTTTCCCGCCGACGCCCTGTTCGACCGGATGGCCGAGCGCGGCGCGCTCACCCCGGCGATCATGCGGGCGCTGGCCGGACGCGTCGCCGCCTTCCACGCGGCGGCGGAGGTCCGGCGTGACGGCGGCGGCGAGGCGGCGCTGCGCGCGGTGGTGGACGGCAACATCGCCGAGATGGCGGAATCGCCGGCGCTGTTCCCCACGAAGCGCCTGGGCCGGCTCGCCGCCCGTTCGGCGGCGGCGCTGGACCGGCTGAAGCCCCTGCTGGAACGGAGGCGGCGCGACGGCTTCGTCCGCCGCTGCCACGGCGACCTGCATCTGCGCAACATCCTGCTGCTGGACGGCGTCCCGACCCTGTTCGACGCCATCGAGTTCGACGAAACCCTGGCCGTCACCGACCTGCTCTACGATCTGGCCTTCCTCCTGATGGATCTGGAGCGGCGCGGGCTGCGCCCGCTCGGCAACGCGCTGCTCAACGGCTGGCTCGACGAGACCGGCGACCGCGCCGGGCTGGCGGCGCTGCCGCTGTTCCTGTCGGTGCGCGCCGCCGTGCGCGCCAAGATCGCCGCCGCCGCGGCCGCCCTGTCACCCGGCAAGGCCGAGGAGCTGGCGGCCGAGGCCCGGCGCGGATTCGATCACGCCGTCGCCGCGCTGGAACCGCCGCCGCCGCGCCTCGTCGCCGTCGGCGGGCTGTCGGGCACCGGCAAATCGCTGCTCGCCCATGCCCTGGCCCCCGCTCTCGGACCGGCTCCGGGGGCGGTGATCCTGCGCAGCGACGCGCTGCGCAAACGGATGCGGGGGGTGCCGGAAACCGAGCGGCTGCCGCCCGACGCCTACGATCCAGCGGTGACCGCGCGGGTGTACGCCGCGCTGCTGGACGGCGCGCGCACCGTTCTGGAGGCCGGCCACGCCGTGGTCGTCGACGCGGTCTGCGCCCGGCCGGAGGAACGCGCCGCCCTCGAATCGCTCGCGGCCGCAGCATCGGTGCGCTTCGACGGGATCTGGCTCGACGCCGCCCTGGAGCTGCGCGCCCTGCGCGTGACGAATCGTCGCAACGACGCCTCCGACGCGACGGCGGAGGTGGCGAAGCGGCAGGAATCCTACGATCTGGGAGACATCCGCTGGGCGCGCCTGGATTCTGGCAGGGTTGCAGCGGATGTGCTTGCCGACGCTCGGGCTACGCTGGCGTAATTCCAAAACGACGGGCGGCGAAGCGCCACCCGGTCGGCTACACTGACGGAACAGAGCGGCGGCGCCCGCCGCCGCCCGGTCCCTCGCACCGGCCGGGTCCGGCCAGACAGCAACCGCTGGCCCGGCCCCGGAAACCGTCCAAGAGGACCGAACGAACCGGTCCGGGAGGAGTCCATGACGTACAAGACCATCCTCGTTCCGCTCGGCGGCGGCGACAACGACCCCGTCGCCCTGAAGGCCGCCCTGGCGGTGGCGCGCGATTTCGACGCCCACATCGTCGCGCTGTTCGTGTCGCTCGACCCGCGCGACGCCGTTCCGATGCTGGGCGAGGGCATGTCCGGCGCCATGGTGGACGAGATCATGCGCGCGGCGGAGGGCGAGTCGAAGAACCACCGCGCCGTCGCCCGCCGCCATTTCGACGACGCGGTGCGCGAGTCCGGCATCGAGCTGCGCGACGTTCCCGGCGGGGTGGAAGCCCCGTCGGCCGCGTGGCGCGAGGTCGTCGGCCGCATCGAGGACGTGGTGCCCGCCGAGGGCCGGCTGGCCGACCTGATCGTCTTCGCCCACACCTCGCTGGACGCCGACACCCAGGGCTACGCCACCATGGAAACCGCGCTGCTGGGGTCCGGCCGGCCGCTGCTGCTGGTGCCGAAGGTGCTGCCGGCGGAAATCGGCCGCACCGTCGCCATCGCCTGGAACGGCAAGATCGAGGCCACGCGCGCCGTGGCCGCCGCCCTGCCCTTCCTGCGCGGCGCCGACCGGGTCCTCACCCTGACCGCCGAGACCTCGGCGACCGAAGCTGCGGCAGGACGCCGCATCGCCGATTATTTGGCTTGGCAAGGCGTTAACCCTGAGTTAACTATTCTCAAGCCTGGATCGGAACCCGTCGGCGAGACGGTCACCAAAAAGGCCGCGGAACTCGGCGCCGACCTCCTGGTGATGGGGGGCTACGGGCACAGCCGGATGCGGGAAATGATTCTGGGCGGAGTCACCCGATACGTACTCAATCACGCCGGGTTGCCGGTGCTGATGGCCCATTAGGCCGACACGGCGACGCCCCCGCCTCTTTTCCGCGGGGGCGCCCTCCCGGCTGGACGATGGTCCCCCATCCCGGCTTCCCACTCCAGGGAGCCCGGCGGTTCCGGGAGGAACGCGCCATGTTGACGATCAAGGATTGCATCGCGTTGAGCGATCTGACCGAAGCGCAGATCGACGCGATCGCCGAACACGAGCATGTGCCGGAGATGGTCGCGGTGGAATTGGGCTGCTGCCTGGCCCACAGCCCCGCCGGCCACGCGCGCATCCTGCACATTCTGGCCGACGACATCGCCGTGGCGCGCGCCCACGGACGCACCGGCCACGCCGCCGACCTGGTGGCGGCGCTGGTGGATTTCGTCGCGACCCATCCGGCCGCCGGGCTCCACCCGTCCCAGTGATCCGCCTCGGCAACGATAAAGACAAGGCCAGACGACGAGGTCAGCGGCCGTCCAGCGTCACCGTCACCTCGGCGACGGCGCCGGGATCGGGCTGGCTGTGGTGGAAGGTCGTCACCTCGCCGGGACGCAGGGTGGGGGCCGAAGCCTCCATGGTCCAGCTTTGCAGCGTCTTGTGCTCGGCGTCGCGCGACGTGGCGCGCAGGCGCGGCACCGGGCGGTCGCTGTCGGATTCGTTGAGGATCTGGCCCTCGATCAGCAGGAGTGTGGCGCCGTTCTCGCTCTTCTGCTCGGACCGGACGCTGCGCAGTTGCAGCCCGGCGCCGGGCGGCTCGGCGGGCAGGCCGACCGTCTCGAACAGCAGTGCCAGCGGCGGCCACGCGCGGACCAGCGTGTCGCGCGTGGCGAAGCCACCGCCGGCGACCCCGGCCAGCACCAGCCCCAGCACCGCGAAACCGATCACCGTGCGCCGGGTCGGGCGGGAAAAGCCGAGCTTGTGGAAGGCGAAGCCGCCGTTCCCCGTGGATTCGGCCGGGCGGGAGGAGCGGATCTCGGTCGGCGCGTCGGCCAGCATCCGGGCGAAGTCGGGCTCATCCTCCGGCCGCTGCCACCAGAGGTGACCGCATTTGGCGCAGCGGACCTTGCGCCCGCCGGGCCCGAGCGACGCTTCGGACAGGGTGTAGCGCGTGGAACAGCTCGGGCAGGAAACGATCATCGCGCCTTCGGGGACGGTTCACCCCCTGCCTTATAGATAGCCGCGCCTGCCGGCGCAACGGCGGCGCGCTCGCGGGCGCCGCCGTGCAGGGTATCGCTTAGGATTTGCCGACCAGCGGGCAGTTCCCCTGGTCGAGCGGCCGGAACGCCTCGGCCGCCGGGATGGTCTTGACGTGGGTGTAATAGTCCCAGTCGGCCTTCGATTCGGACGGCTTCTTGACCTGGAAGAAGTGCATGTCGTGCACCGCGCGGCCGTCGACGCGGACGTTGCCCTTGCCGAACAGCACGTCGTCGATCGGCAGTTCGCGCATGGCGCCGGCCACCTTGGCGGCGTCGGTGGTGCCGGCCGCCTTGACCGCCTTCAGGTAATGCAGGGCGCCGCTGTAGACGCCGGCCTGGTTGCCGGTCGGCCGGCGGCCCTTCATCTTGGCGGCGAAGCGGTCGGCGAAGGCGCGGGTGCCGTCGTTCAGGTCCCAATAGAAGGCTTCGGTCAGATACAGCCCCTGGGCCGATTGCAACCCCACCGCGTTGACGTCGGTGAGCTGCATCAGCAGCGCCGCCAGCTTCTGCTGGCCGCTGGCGGTGACTCCGAACTCGACCGACTGCTTGACCGAGTTGATGGTGTCGCCCACCGCGTTGGCCAGCCCGATGATCTGCGCCTTGCTGGCCTGCGCCTGGAGCAGGAAGGAGGAGAAGTCCGGCGCGTTCGGCGGGTGGCGGACGCTGCCGACCACGGTGCCGCCGGCGCTGGCGACGACCCCGCTGGCGTCCTTCTCCAGCGCGTGGCCGAAGGCGTAGTCGGCGGTCAGGAAGAACCAGCTCTTGCCCCCCTCCCCCACCACGGCGCGGGCGGTGCCGTTGGCGAGCGCGTAGGTGTCGTAGGTCCACTGCACGGTGTTGGCCGAGCATTTCGGCCCGGTCAGCTCGGTGGTGCCGGGGCCGGACGCGATGAACATGGCCTTGGAGTTGCGCGTCACCTCGTTGACCGCCAGCGCCACCGAGGAGAAGGGCACGTCGAGGATGGCGTTGACGTTCTCCTGGTCCAGCCATTGCCGGGCGATGGAGGAACCCAGGTCTGGCTTGTTCTGGTGGTCGCCGAGCACGACCTCGATGGTGACGCCGGGCAGCTCCTTGGCGAAATCCTCCGCCGCGAGCTGGGCCGCGACGACGGAGCCCATACCGGTGGAATCGGCGGCGAAACCGCTCATGTCGGTCAGCACGCCCAGCTTGACCTTGTTGCCGGCGATCTCCGCCGAGGCCGGGGCGGCGGTGGCGAGCAGAAGCGCCGCGCTGAGAATGGCGCCCGAAAGGGCGGAACCGCCCAGAAGCCCACGCTTGATCATCGTTTCCTCCGTTGTGTCTCTTTTCGTTCGGCGGAGTGGTGCCCCACCCTGACCCTTACGCCCCGCGCAGTTCGCCCAGCACCGCCTGCGCCACGTCGATGCGCACGGTGCCGCGCTCGACCAGGGCGCGGGCCACCCGCTCGATCTCCTCGCCGACCGCGCCGGCCATCATGGCGATGTTCTGGGCGTGCAGGGCCATGTGGCCCTTCTGGATGCCGGTGGTCGCCAGCGCCTTCAGCGCCGAGAAGTTCTGCGCCAGCCCGACCGCCGCGATGACACGCGCCAGCCGCTCCGCCGAGGTCGCGCCGACGATCTTCAGGCAGGTCTGCGCCGTCGGGTGCAGCTTGGTGGCGCCGCCGATCAGGCCGACCGCCATCGGCAGCTCGATGGAGCCGCTGAGATGCCCGTCCTTCGTCACCTCGTATCGGGTCAGGCTGCTGTAGGAGCCGTTGCGGGCGGCGTAGGCGTGGGCGCCGGCCTCCACCGCGCGGGTGTCGTTGCCGGTGGCGAGCACGACGGCGCTGACGCCGTTCATGATGCCCTTGTTGTGGGTCGCCGCGCGGTAGGGATCGGCGGCGGCGAACTGGTAGGCGCTGACGATGCCGTCGCGCACCGCCTCGCCGCCGCCCTGGCCACCGATCGCGTCGAGGTGCCAGACCGCGTGGGCACGGGCCAGCCGGCGGTCGGCGAGGTTCGACAGGATGCGCAGATAGACCCGGCCGCCGGTCCATTCCTCGATGCGCGGCGCCAGCTTCTCGGCCATGGTGTTGACGGCGTTGGCGCCCATCGCGTCGCGGGTGTCGACGATCAGGTGGGTGATCAGCATGGTGCCGCCGGCCGTCTCCAGCACCCGCACCTCGACGTCGCGGAAGCCGCCGCCGAGGCCCAGCAGGATCGGGTCGCAGCCGTCGCAAACTTCCCGGATGGCGTCGCGACGGTCGAGGATGCGCAACCGCGCCGCGTGCGGGTCGGCGACGCCGACCGCCTGGATCTGGGCGATCATCAGCGTGCCGGACAGCGAGGTGGTGAAGCCGCCGGTCTCGTAGCATTGCCGCCCGGCGTTGCAGACCGCCGCGACGACCGAGGATTCCTCCGTCGCCATCGGGATCAGCACGTCCTCGCCGTCCACCTTCATGTTGGTGGCGACGCCGAGCGGGATGTTCATGGTGCCGACGACGTTCTCGATCAGCCGGTCGGCCAGCCCCGCGTCGAGGTTGCCGGTGTCGGCGAGCCGCTCCACGGCGGCGGCGTCCAGCCCGGCGAAGCCGGCGACCGTGTCGCGCCGCTCCTGCGGCGACATGCGGTGAAAGCCCGAGATCCGGGAATTCCGGGGCGTGTTGGGCACGGGGACGATCTCCTCTGGGTACGCAGCCATTTTGTTTGTGGTGGCAATGGTCTGTGATACGAAGGGACGGAGCAAGGGACAGTTCGGCGGTTTTTTGGTCCGACTGTCCCAGCTGTTCGACGGGGACAGTCAGGAGCAGCCGATGAGCCGGATCACCGACATTGTCGACCGGATCACCGAACAGATCGACCGTGGCCTGCTGAAGCCGGGCGACCGCCTGCATTCGGTGCGCGCCGGGGCGCAGGAGCACGGCGTCTCCAAGAACACGATGGCGGAGGCCTACGACCGGCTGGTGTCGATGGGCCGGCTGGAGGCCAAGCAGGGCTCCGGCTATTACGTCGCCCGCGCGGAAACGCCGAAGAGGGGGCCGCGCGGGCCGCATCTGGCCGAGGCGATGGACCATGTCTCCCTGCTGCGCGAGCAGCTGGAGCGGCAGTACAGCGTGCGGGTCGGCGACGGCCGCCCGCCCCCCTCCTGGCTGGAGCGGCTGGAGGTCGGCGCCCACGCCCGGCTGGTGCGGCCGGCGGGAGGCAGCAGCCTCGACCACGGCTACGGCAACCCGTGGGGTTACGCTCCCTTGCGGGAGCGCATCGCGCTGACGCTGGCGGAGCGCTCGATCGCGGCGGCGCCGGAACGCATCCTGCTGACCCAGGGGGCCAACCACGCGCTGGATCTGGTGTGCCGACAGCTTCTGGAGCCGGGCGACACGGCGCTGGTCGACACGCCCGGCTATTACCCGCTGTTCGGCAAGCTGAAGCTGGCCAAGGTGACGGTGGCCGGGGTGCGGCGCCAGCCCGACGGCCCCGACCTGGAGGAGTTCGCGGCGAAGATCGAGGCGCTGAAGCCGAAGATCTTCTTCACCCAGTCACTGGCCCACAACCCGACCGGCGGGTCGATCTCCATCGCGGTGGCGCACCGGCTGTTGCAGATCGCCGCCCAGCACAACGTCACCATCGTCGAGGACGACCCCTTCGCCGACGTGCTGCCCGCCTCCGCCCCGCGCCTCGCCGCGCTCGACCAGCTGGAGCGGGTGATCTACATCGGCACCTTCTCGAAGACGCTGTCGGCCAGCCTGCGCGTCGGCTACATCGCCGCCGCGCCGGCCCTGGCGCAGACCCTGTGCGACCTGAAGATGCTGACCGTGGTCAGCACGTCCGACTATGTGGAGCGGCTGGTCTTCACGCTGATCGCCGGCGGGCAGTATCTGCGCCATCTGCGCCGGCTGAAGACGCGGATCGAAACGGCGAGCGCCGACGCTCTGGCGGCGCTGGAGCGGGTCGGCATCGCCGTTCCCGCCGCCCCGGCCGGCGGCTACTACATCTGGGGCAGCCTGCCCGACGGGCTGGAGGAGACGGCGCTGGTCCGCGCCGCCGCCGACCGGGGCATCTTCCTCGCCCCCGGCTCGGTGTTCTCGACCGGCAGGGCGGCCGGCCGGCTGTCCCTGCGCATCAACATCGCCTACGCCTGCGACCCGCGCTTCCTCGACTTCATCGCCGAACAGGTGGCCGGGATTCGCTGATGTCGCAACGGTCCGGTCACTGTCCGGTTTCGCAGGCGAGTTCCGCGCGCCGCGCGCCGGAGCGCGCCGTCACCACGAAGGCCAGCGCCAGCAGGGCGAAGCCGGCGCCGATCCAGGGAAGCTCCCCGTACCCCACCCCGGCGTTGATCGCCACGCCGCCGACCCAGGCGCCCAGCGCGTTGCCGAGGTTGAACGCCCCCTGGTTGAGGGTGGAGGCGAGGTTGGGCGCGTCGGTCGCCGAATCGACGACCCAGAGCTGGAGCGGCGACACCAGCGCGAAGGCCAGCGCCCCCCAGACGCCCAGCGTCGCCACCGCCGGCACCGCCGCCGGGGCGGTGAAGACGAACAGCACCAGCACGGCGACGACCGCCAGCAGGCTGCCGACGATGGTCGCCATGGCGCCGCGGTCGGCCAGCCGGCCGCCCGCGAAATTGCCCAGCGTCAGCCCGACGCCGAAGACCAGCAGCGCCCCGGTCACCGCCTGCGGGGTGAGGCCGCTGACATGCTCCAGCAGCGGGGCGATGTAGGTGAAGACGCTGAACAGGCTGACCGAGCACAGCGTGCTGACCAGCATCGGCAGCAGCACCGGCCAGCGCCCGAGCACGCGGAACTCCGACAGCAGCCCGCCCTTCGAGCCCGGCATGCCGCCCGGCACGTAGCGCAGGATCGCCAGCCACGCCACCACGCCGATGGCGACCACCGCGACGAAGGTCGAGCGCCAGCCCGCCGCCTGCCCCAGCGCGGTGCCCAGCGGCACGCCCAGGATGTTGGCGATGGTCAGGCCGGAGAAGACCAGCGCCACCGCCTGGGTGCGCTGGTGGCGCGGCACGAGGGTGCTGGCGACCACCGCGCCGATGCCGAAGAAGGCGCCGTGCGCGAAGGCGGTCAGCACCCGCGCCGCCATCAGCAGCCAATAGCCGGGCGCCAGCGCGCAGCCGACGTTGCCGGCGATGAAGATCGCCATCAGCGCCAGCAGCGCCGTCTTGCGCGGCAGACGCGCCGTCGCCATCGCCACCAGCGGCGCGCCGACCACCACGCCCATGGCGTAGCCCGACACCAGATAGCCGGCCCCCGGCACGCTGACGCCCAGGCTGCGGGCGACGTCGGGCAGCAGGCCCATGATGACGAATTCGGTGGTGCCGATGCCGAAGGAGGCGGCGGCAAGGGCCAGGATGGGAAGCGAGACCATGGCGGCGGGCTCCGGACCTCGGGACGGTGAAGAGGGGGACGGAGGCCGGGCATGCTCATGCTGCGGCGCAGCGTCGCACTCATAAGGCCGGAGGCCGGTAGCTTTGCATAGCTATGCAATGCGCGGGGCAGATCCGCGCGGGATGCGGGGCAACGGCATCGCGTGCCCCCACCCTGAACCCGCCCCCGCTGGGAGGGTTCAGGGTGGGGGCACGTAAATCCCCCCGTGCCCTTACTGCGCGGTCCAGCCGCCATCCATCAGCAGCGAGGCGCCGCGCATGTTGGCGCCGCCGTCCGAGCACAGGAACACCGCCAGATCGCCGAGCTGCTCGGGCGTCACGAAGGTCTTGGACGGCTGCTTCTCGCTCAGCAGCTCGCGGCCGGCCGCCTCGTTCGACAGGCCCTTGGATGCCGCCAGCGCGTCGATCTGCTTCTGCACCAGCGGGGTCAGCACCCAGCCGGGGCAGATGGCGTTGCAGGTGATGGCGGTCTCGGCGGTCTCCAGCGCGACCACCTTGGTCAGGCCGATGACGCCGTGCTTGGCCGCGACGTAAGCCGACTTGTTGGCCGACCCCACCACGCCGTGCGCCGACGAGATGTTGATGATGCGGCCCCAGTTGCGCGCCTTCATCCCCGGCAGGGCGGCGCGGGTGCTGTGGAACACCGCCGACAGGTTGATGGCGATCACCGCGTCCCAGCGCTCGACCGGGAACTCGTCGACCGGCGAGACGTGCTGGATGCCGGCGTTGTTGACGAGGACGTCGAGCCGGCCGAACTCGGCCTCGGTCGCGGCGACCATCGCCTCGATCTCGGCGGCCTTCGACATGTCGGCGCCGCTGTGGGCGACGCGGACGCCGAACTCCCTGGCCAACCCCTCGCGCAGCTCGGCGATGTAGGCGGCGTCGCCGAAGCCGTTCAGCATCAGGTCGGCGCCCTGCCCGGCCAGCTTGCGGGCGATGCCCAGCCCGATCCCGCTGGTCGAGCCGGTGACGAGGGCGGTCTTGCCTTTCAAAGCGGTCATGGTCTTCACCCTTCCAGCGGCATGGTGCGGAGATCCGGCGACACGATCAGCTCGGCCCCGGTGTTGGCGATCAC
Source organism: Azospirillum agricola (assembly GCF_017876095.1). GTDB lineage: Bacteria > Pseudomonadota > Alphaproteobacteria > Azospirillales > Azospirillaceae > Azospirillum > Azospirillum agricola. The sequence goes on along the minus strand of NZ_JAGINM010000022.1, from coordinate 25,972 downwards.
CTGCTCGACGGTCACGCCGGGCGCGGTCTCCTTCAGCAGGAGGCCGGAATCGGTCGGCTCGATCACCGCGAGGTCGGTGACGACCAGATCGACGCGGCGGACCGAGGTCAGCGGCAGGGTGCAGCGCTTGACGATCTTGGACTCGCCCTTGGCGCTGTGCTGCATGGCGACGATCACCCGCTTGGCGCCGGTGACGAGATCCATGGCGCCGCCCATGCCGGGCACCATCTTGCCGGGCACCATCCAGTTGGCGAGATGGCCCTCCTCGTCGAGCTGGAGGCCGCCGAGCACGGTGACGTCGAGGTGGCCGCCGCGGATCAGCCCGAAGGACAGCGCGCTGTCGAAGGAGGCCGCCCCCGGCAGCGCCGAGATCGGCGAGCCGCCGGCGTCGGTCAGGTCGTTGTTCTCGGCGCCGGTGATCGGGCCGGACATGCCGAGGATGCCGTTCTCCGACTGGAAGAACACGTGGCGCCCGACAGGCACGTAGCGGGCGACCAGCGTCGGCAGGCCGATGCCCAGGTTCACGAGGTCGCCGTCGAACAGCTCAAGCGCGACGCGCTTGGCGATCAGGGTCTTTTCATCCATGATTCCGGTCTTCCCTCTCAGCGCGGCCGGGCGGTGACGATGTGGTCCACCAGGACCGACGGGGTCATCACCGCGTCGGGCGCGATGCAGCCGACGGGCAGGATGTCCTCGGCCTCGGCGATCACGGTGGCGCCGGCCAGCGCCATGATCGGGTTGAAGTTGCGCGCGGTCAGCGCGTAGGTCAGGTTGCCGTAGAGATCGGCCTGCTTGGCCGCCAGCAGCGCGAAGTCGGCCTTGATCGGCGTCTCCAGCAGGAAGGTCTTGCCGTCGATCTCGACCGTGCGCTTGCCCTCCTCCACCGTCGTGCCGACGCCGGTCGGGGTCAGCACGCCGCCCAGCCCGACGCCACCGGCGCGGATGCGCTCGGCCAGCGTGCCCTGCGGCACCAGCTCCACCTCGATGTCGCCGGCGATCATCTGCTTCTGGGTGTCGGGGTTCAGCCCGATGTGGCTGGTGATGACCTTGGCGACCAGCTTCTCCACCACCAGCTTGCCGATGCCCTGGTGCGGGCGGGCGGTGTCGTTGGCGATGATGGTCAGGCCGCTCTTGCGCTGGCGGATGATCTCGTCCACCAGCCGGGTCGGGCCGCCGACGGCCATGAAGCCGCCGAACAGGATCGAGGCGCCGTCGGGTATCCGCGCGACCGCGTCCTCCAGGGAGATGAGCTTGTTCTTCATGATCAGACGATCCCGGTCAGGTAGTACACGGCGATCACGAAGAAGACCGCCAGCGTCTTGATGCAGGTGATGGCGAAGATGTCACCGTAGGACTGGCGATGGGTCAAGCCCGTCACGCCCAGCAAGGTGATGACCGCGCCGTTGTGCGGCAAGGTGTCCATGCCGCCGCTGGCCATCGAGGCGACGCGGTGCAGGACCTCCATCGGAATGCCCGACGCGTTGGCGGCGGCGATGAACTGGTCGGCCATGGCGGCCAGCGCGATGCTCATGCCGCCCGAGGCCGAGCCGGTGATGCCGGCCAGCGCGGTGACGGTCACCGCCTCGTTGACCAGCGGGTTGGGGATGGATTGCAGGACGCCGGCGATGACCAGGAAGCCCGGCAGCGCGGCGATGACGGCGCCGAAGCCGTATTCCGACGCCGTGTTCATCGCCGCCAGCAGCGAGCCGCCGATGGCGGCCTTGGTGCCCTCGGCGAAGCGCTGCGTCACCGGCTTCCAGGCGAAGACCAGCACGGTCAGGATGCCGCAGAGCAGCGCGCCCTCGACCGCCCAGATGCCGGCGACCGACGAGACCGCCGTCACCAGCGGCTTGGCGCCGGGGGTGAGCGCCACCTCGTAGCTGGAGCCGTAGACCTTGGGGATCGCCAGGGTGAACACCTTGTTCAGCACGCCGACGATGACCAGCGGCAGCAGGGCGACGAGCGGGTTCGGCAGCGTCTCGGCGGCGACCGCCTCCGGCTCGTTGCTGTGGCCGGTGCCGTAGCCCTCGCCCCGGGCGATGGCGGTGCGCACGCGCCATTCCAGATAGACCAGGCCGACGGTCAGGATGAAGACCGAACCGATGATGCCCAGCCAGGGGGCGGCGTAGGCGTCGGTCTTGAAGAAGGTCGTCGGGATGATGTTCTGGATCTGCGGGGTGCCCGGCAGCGCGTCCATGGTGACGGTGAAGGCGCCGAGCGCCACCACGCCGGGGATCAGGCGCTTGGGGATGTCGCCCTGGCGGAACATCTCGGCGGCGAAGGGGTAGACGGCGAAGACCACCACGAACAGCGACACGCCGCCGTAGGTCAGCAGCAGGCAGACCAGAACGATGGAGGTCACCGCCCGCTCGCGGCCGATCATCTTGATGACGGCCGAGACGATCGACTTGGAGAAGCCCGACAGCTCGATCACCTTGCCGAACACGGCGCCCAGCAGGAAGACCGGGAAGTACAGCTTCACGAAGCCGACCATCTTGTCCATGAAGAGGCCGGTGAAGATGGGCGGCACGGCGGCCGGATCGGTCAGCAGCACCGCCCCCAGCGCCGCCACCGGCGCGAAGAGGATGACGCTGAATCCTCGGTAGGCGACGAACATCAGGAACGCAAGCGCTCCCACGCAGATCAGCAAACTCATTGGACGGGTGCTCCCTCGTTTTTGTTCTGGGCGCCGGTTGGTCGGTGCGCCGTGTTCCTAGAGCCGGAAGGGGGTCAGAAGGCCGCGCAGCCGTTCCACGCCCGCGTCGTAGAGATCGCGGACGAAGCGTTCGGTCCTGGCTTCGTCCAGCCCGCCGGGCAGGCCGAGCGGCTGGAACGTGGCGGTCCATGTCAGCGTCGCGTGTCCGTCGTCCCCCGGCTGGACGCGGATCTGCGCGAGCAGATCGGCGACCGGATAGGGGCTCTCGACCACGGCGTAGGTGTAGGCGTCGTCGATTCGGCTGATGTGCTCCAGCCGCTGGACCAGACGGGTTCCGTCCTTCAGCAGCAGGCGCCGCACGGCCCCCTTCTCCGTTCCGTCGACGCTCAGCGCGATCGCGCCGGGATACCAGTCGCACAGCCGGCCGTCCCAACGGACCAGCGGCCACAGGCGGCGGGCCGGATCGGGAAGCAGAATGGTGACGGCGATCATCGGCATGTCGAGTCGGGCTTCGACCGGGTGGGGTACCCCGTGGGGCGTGGCCCTTCGAAAGCAAACCCCATGCCAGCATTGCGTGTGATGGGAGATTGCTTGAAAAGCCTGGACAATTTTTGATGGAACTACAGACGGTTTTTCTGACCAACATCTCGAAATCGAGATATTCTTAGCGCACTTTGTCTCAAAAATGAGAATAGTGTCGAAATCGAGAAATTTTCCTGATTCGCGGGAACCGGCCGGCCGCCGGCCGCGGCGCCCCCCGAAAGAGCGCTGGATTTCCCGCGCTCAAGCGCCCATCTCCCGTTCAGGAGCGGGTTATACCGCCAAAGAGTCGTTGCTGGATGTTGCGGCCGCCGGTTTCATGGATATGGAACCGAGAAACTGTTGCACCTATATGATGGTTGCTGTTAAAGGGCGGCGTGGTTCGGTCGCCCTCGGCGACATCGTTGCCGTTCGGGCATCGTGCTTCCGGCCGGCGCATCCAAGGAGATGGTCATAGCAAAGCTTTACGATCAGGACCCCGTCCGCGAAGGCCCGCGGCTCAATCGCGAGATCACGGCCCGTCAGGTGCGTCTCATCAACGCCGATGGCGAGATGGTGGGCATCGTCCCGTTGCATCAGGCGTTCACGGCTGCCGCCGACGCCGACCTCGACCTTGTCGAGATCGTGCCGAATGCCGATCCGCCCGTCTGCAAGGTCCTCGATTACGGCAAGTTCCGGTTCGAGGAGCAGAAGAAGGCCAACGAGGCGCGCAAGAAGCAGAAGATCGTCGAGATCAAGGAGCTGAAGCTCCGTCCGAACATCGACGACAACGACTACGACGTGAAGATGCGCGCCGCGCGCCGCTTCCTGGAGGAAGGCGACAAGGTCAAGATGACCATGCGCTTCCGTGGCCGTGAAATGGCCCACCAGGACCTTGGCATGAACGTGCTGCTGCGTGTCCGCGACGAGTTGGAGGCGATGGCCAAGGTCGAGCAGATGCCGCGCCTGGAAGGGCGCCAGATGATCATGGTCCTCGCACCGAGGTGATCGGCGCGCGTCCGGCCGTTCCTTCCCGCATGACGGACCCGTCATGATGGAAAGGCGGCCGTTTGGCGTTCACGAAAAAGGCCCATCCCTCGCGGGACGGGCCTTTTTCGTTGAAGCGTCCGGAACAGCGGGGGGGCGCTCCCCCGCCCTCACTCGCCGCCGGCCGGCCGGGCCGCGCCCGACACATGGGCGTGGGTGCGGAACAGGACGCCGCCCTCCGTCTTCAGCACGGTCAGGACGGCCAGCACGGCCAGCACGGTGAAGCCGATGGTCATCGGCCGCACGGTGCCGTCGAAGGCCTGGCCGATTCCCCAGCCGAACAGGGCGCCCGCCGCCGTCGAATAGAAGCCGGTGAAGGACGACCCCATGCCGGCGATGTGGCCGAGCGGCTCCATGGTCAGCGCGTTGAAGTTCGGCGCGATCAGGCCGAAGCAGTAGAAGGTCGCGGCGAGGAAGCCGCCCAGCGCCAGCAGCGGCGGACGCTCGGGAAAGCCGAAGGCCGCCATCGCCAGGCAGGCCGCCAGGAAGCCGAGCATGGCCGCGTGCGACACCCGCCGCATCCCCAGCCTTCCGACCAGCCGGGCGTTGGTCAGCGAGGCGACCGCCATCACCGCCGCGATGGCGCCGAAGACGACCGGGAACAGGGTCCCCAGCCCGTAGATGTCGACGAACACCTGCTGCGCGCTGCCGATGTAGCTCAGCAGGCTGCCGAACATGAAGCCCATGGCGACGGTGTAGCCCACCGTCTGCCGCGTGGTGACGACCATGCGGAGGGCGTTGCCGAGCGCGGCCGGCGACAGGGGCAGCCGGTCCTCGGCGTGGCGGGTTTCCGGCAGGCGCAGCGCCGACCAGGCCAGCGCGCCGGCGGCGGCCAGGAACAGCGCCGCGAAGACCCACGGCCAGCTTCCGGCATGCAGGATCAGTTCGCCTATGGCCGGGGCGATGACCGGCACGATGATGAAGACCATCATGGCGAAGGACATGACGCGGGCCATGTCGCGGCCGGCGAAGCGGTCGCGCACGATGGCGACGGCGACGATGCGCGGGGCGGCGGCGCCGAAGCCCTGGATCGCCCGCGCCGCCAGCATGACCCCGAAGCTCGGCGCCAGGACCGCCGCCAGCGAGGCGACGGCGAAGACGACCAGCCCGGCGGCCAGCACCGGCTTGCGCCCGAAACGGTCGGAGAGCGGGCCGGCGAAGGGCTGTCCGGCGGCGAAGCCGAGCATGTAGGCGGTGATGATGAGCTGGCGGTCGTTGGCGCCGTCGCCGCCCAGCGCGTGGGCGATGTCCGGCAGGGCGACCAGCATGATGTCGATGGACAGGGCCGTCAGCGCCATCATCGCGGCGATGAGCGTGACGAATTCCACGAAGGAGATGCCGCCCGACGGCGGCGGTGACGACGATTGGGATGTGTTCAGCATGCCCGAAGTCTGGGGCAGCCCGCCGCCTTCGGCAAGCGGCGCGGAATCCCGCGACACCCCCGGAAACAGCGCTTGACCTTCCCACCGCTGGAAGGTGCAGGCTGATTCCCATCGACCCAGTCCATCACGCGACGGAGGATCCCATGGTGACGTTGAAGGTGTCGGGCATGACCTGCGGCCATTGCGCCCAGACCGTGACCAGGGCCGTGGAGGCCCTGCCCGCGGTCGAGCGCGCGCTGGTCGACCTCAAGGCCGGCGCGGTCTCGGTGGAGGGGAACGCCGACATGGCGGCGGTCCGCAAGGCCATCGAGGACGCCGGCTACGAGGTGGAGGGCACCGCCTGAGAGGCGGCGTCCCGCCTCTCCTACTTGGTCAGGATCAGCTTGTTGGCCCGGGTCACCCGCAGGCGGTAGCTCTGGCCGGCGTGCTGGATGACGATCTCGCGGCCGCCGGCCATCAGACGGGCCGACTCCACCACGGGAAGGGACAAGGCGGCGACACCTTGCCACGGCATGGCTTGCGAAGCGGCGGGACCGGCGAGGGTGGCGGTGACGGCGTTCTGCTGCATGGCCTTGGCTTTCTGGTTGGAAAGACGGTTGGTCGCGAAGACGGCGGCGGTCGGGGGTGCGGCGATCTGCCATCCCGGCCGGCCATGAGCAGACCCTACAAAAGCTCTTATGCGATTGCAAGTCATTCTCATCTAGTTTTGCTCTTTGGGTGGGCAGACGCCGCGCCGGGCGCATGGACGCCGTTCCGCGCGCTCCCTATCATCGGCGGGGACGCCGCGGGGACGCGAAGAGGGGGAAGGCCGCCACCATGACGCCGGGCAAGCGATACGCATCCTCGACCGACGTGGCGCGGCTGGCCGGCGTGTCGCAATCGGCGGTCTCGCGCACCTTCACGCCGGGGGCCAGCGTGTCGGCGGAAACCCGCCGCAAGGTCCTTGAGGCGGCCGAGGCGCTCGGATTCCGGCCGAGCATCATCCCGCAAATCCTGCTGACCGACCGGTCGGGCCTCGTCGCCGTCATCGTCGGAGGCTTGCAGAACGCCTACCACAGCGCGGTGCTGGAACGCTTCGCCACGCGGCTGCGCGACGCCGGCAAGCAGGTGCTGCTGGTACCGGTGGACAGCGACTACGCGCTCGACGCCGTGCTGGCGCAATTGTCGAGCTACCGCGTGGACGCCATCGTCAGCGGTCTGGCGGTGCTGTCGCAGGAGGTCGCCGACGCGCTGTCGGCCTTCCGGATTCCCATCGTCTCCTTCAACGCCGGGGTGACGAGCGAGCGGGTCGCCTCGGTCGAATCCGACAACCGCGCCTCGGCCGCCACCGCCGCCGCGCTGCTGCGCCGGCGCGGCGGCCGGCGCTTCGCCTTCCTGGCGGGGCCGGAGGAAAGCCCGGCCAGCCGCGACCGTCTCGCCGGATTCCGCGACGGGCTGGCGGCGCTGGGGCTGGAGGAACCGCGCGTGATGGCCGGCGACTACAGCTACGCCGGCGGGCAGTCGGCGGCGCGGCGGCTGTTCGCCCGGAGCTCCGCCGGGGAGCCGGCCGACGCGCTGTTCTGCGCCAACGACCTCATCGCCTTCGGCGCCATGGACGTCATCCGCCGGGAGCTGGGGCTGCGGGTGCCGGAGGACGTGATGCTGGTCGGCTACGACAACATCCCCTCGGCGGCGTGGGGCGCCTACGACCTGACCAGCTTCGACCAGGACGCCGAGGCGCTGGTCACGGAGGCGCTCGCCCTCGTCGAGGAGATGACCGCCCGCCCGCCGGCGCATGGCCCGGTGCGGGTGGTGCCGGCGCGCTTCGTCGAGCGCGGCAGCACGCGGCGGCCTTAGCCGCGCCGAACAGAATTCCGTTTTCGCCATCGGTGCCCAATGGGGCCGTCATCCCCGCGAAGGCGGGGATGACGGGGCGAGAGACGACCCAAGGTTCTGTTGGGTGCTCTTAGCCGCGCCGACGCCCTGGCCGCGGCCTTCCGGCCGACCGTCGTCATCGCAGCCATGCGGAACGCGCTTGTCACCCCGCGACGAATCCGTCTTGCCGGATTTAGATAGCAAAACTATTTAATAGCCATGCTAGACAATGATCCCCCCCGCTTTCCGGCCAGCTTCGGCCTGCATCTCTTCCGCGCCGCGCACCTGTGGCGCCGCGCGGTGAACAAAATCCTGGCGGATTGGGGGTTTTCCTCGTCGGTCATCACGCCGCTGATGCTGCTGAACGAACTGGGGGACGGGATGCGCCAGCGCGAGCTGGCCGAGGAGATGGGGGTCGAGGGCCCGTCCCTGGTGCGGCTGCTCGACAGCCTGGAGGCCGGCAAGCTGGTCGAGCGCCGCGAGGATCCGGCCGACCGCCGGGCCAAGACCCTCCATCTCACCGACCAGGGGCGCGAGTTGCTGGCGCGGGTCAACGCGGTGCTCGGCGACGTCCGCAGCCGCCTGCTGACCCAGGCCAGCAAGGACGACATCGACGCCTGCTCCCGCGTCCTCTCGATCATCGAAACCAACGCCAAGCGCGAACAACCGTGACCGGCGCCGCTTCGGCCGGTCCGTGAGGACACTCCCTTGAAACTCCTGTCCGTCCTGTCCCGCCTCAGCGTCACCCTGCTGGTGACGGCCGCCGCCGCCGTCGGCGGCTGGTGGATGTGGGACCACTACATGAACGAGCCCTGGACCCGCGACGGCCGCGTGCGGGCCGACATCGTGCAGGTGTCGGCCGACGTCGCCGGCCTCGTCGCCGAGGTCCGCGTCGCCGACAACCAGACGGTCCGCCAGGGCGACGTCCTCTTCGTCGTCGATCCCGCCCGCTACCGGCTGGCGATCGAGCAGGCGGAGGCCAACCTGGATAGCGCCCGCGCCGAGATGGCCTTCCGCAGCGCCGAGGCACGCCGCTACGAGCGTTTGTCCGAGGGCGTGGTCTCCACCGCCCAGCGCCAGGAGGTCGCCTCGGCGATGGCCAAGGCGTCGGCGGCGGCCAAGCAGGCGGAAGCCTCGCTCGACCTCGCCCGCTTCAACCTGGAGCGGACCGAGGTGCGGGCGACGGTGGACGGATACGTCGCCAACCTCCAGCTCAAGGCCGGCAACCACGTGTCGGCCGGTCAGGCGGTGGTGGCGCTGATCGACCGCCGCTCCTTCCATGTGATGGGCTATTTCGAGGAGACCAAGCTGCCGCGCATCCACGCCGGCGACCCGGTGGCCGTCACCATCATGGGGATGGACGGCAGCCTGTCCGGCCATGTCGACAGCGTCGCCCGCGCCATCGTCGACCGTGACCGCACCGAGGGCAGCGGCCTGCTCGCCAACGTCAACCCGACCTTCAACTGGGTGCGGCTGGCCCAGCGCATCCCGGTGCGCATCGCGCTCGACCCGGTGCCCGACACGCTCGACCTCGTGGCCGGACGCACGGTGACGGTGCGCGTGCTCGGTCCCGACGAACGCGCGCCCCACGGCACCGCCCAGAGCGCCCCCCAGAGCGCCCCCCAAAGCGCGCCCCAAAGCGCCGACGCAAGTTCGGCGCGCACGGCGGGTCTGTAAGGGGGCCCGTCATGCCGAAGCCGCCCAACGCCGCCGAGATGATCTTCTCGGTCAAGTCCTTCGCCGCCGCCATGCTGGCGCTCTACATCGCGCTCGGCATGGGGCTGCCGCGCCCCTTCTGGGCGATGATGACCGCCTATGTGGTCGCCGGCCCGCTGTCGGGGGCCGTGCGCTCCAAGGCCGTCTACCGCGTCGCCGGCACCATCCTCGGCAGCGTCGCCGCGGTGGCGCTGACCGTCGCCCTGGTCGACGCGCCGGAACTGATGGTGCTCGGGGTCGGGTTGTGGGTGGGGCTGTGCCTGTTCGTCTCGCTGCTCGACCGCACGCCGCGCAGCTATCTGTTCATGCTGGCCGGCTACACCGCCGGGCTGATCGCCTTCCCGGCCGTCACCAGCCCCGACACCATCTTCGACACCGGACTGGCGCGGGTCGAGGAAATCCTGCTCGGCATCCTCTGCGCCACGGTGATCCACAGCGTCGTGCTGCCGCGCGGCATCGGCCCGGTGCTGCTCGCCAGGCTGGACGGCACGCTGTGCGACGCGGAGCGCTGGACGCTCGACGCGCTGTCCGGCGCCGATGACGCCGCCCGCGCCGCCGACCGCCAGAAGCTGGCCCGCGACGTCACCGAGCTGCGCGTGATGTCCGCCCACCTGCCCTACGACACCTCGGACGTCCGCTGGATGACGCGGTCGGTGCGCGCGCTGACCGACCGCATGACCTATCTGCTGCCGGTGCTGGCCGCGGTCGGCGAGCGGCTGGCCGCGCTCCGCGAAGCCGGGGACCGGGACGGGAGCGGCGGTCTGCCTCCCGCCCTGCTGTCGGTGCTGGAGGACGTCAGGCGCTGGATCGCCGACGATTCCGGCACGCCCGCCCAGGCCGACGCCCTGCGCGCGGCGCTCGACCGGCTGGCCCCGGTCCTGGGCGACGATCGGGACGATCCGTCGCCCTGGCACCGCGCCACCCTGCTCGGCCTGGTGACGCGGCTGCGCACGCTGGTCGGCATCCACCGCGACTGCCGGGAACTGCGGGCGCACATCCGCTCGGGGAACCACAGCCTGCCGGCGCATCTCGATCCGCTGACGCGCGGCCGGTCGCGCGGGGTCTTCCACCTCGATTGCGGCATGGCGCTGTGGTCGGGGGCCGCCGCCTTCCTCGGGATCGTCCTGGTCTCCGGCTTCTGGATCGCCACCGGCTGGTCCTCGGGGTCGGCGGCGGCGATGATGGTCGCCATCTTCTGCTGCTTCTTCGCCTCCTTCGACGACCCGGCGCCGGGAATCCGGATGTTCCTGGTCTTCACCCTGCTGTCGATGCCGATCGGCGCCTTCTACCTGCTGGTGGTGCTGCCCTCCACCGACAGCTTCCCGATGCTGGCGCTCTCCCTCGCCCCGACCTTCCTGCTGCTGGGCTGCTTCATCCCGCGCCCGGCGCTGATGGGGCAGTCGATGGCGCTGCTGTTCGGCGTCGCCGGCTCGCTCAGCCTGCTCGACACCAACACAGCCGACTTCGCCTCCTTCCTCAACAGCAGCAGCGGACAGGTCGTCGGCATCGTCGCGGCGTTGCAGGTGACCCGCCTGTGCCGCTCGGTCGGGGCCGCCTGGAGCGCGCGCCGCCTGCTGCACGCCGGCTGGCGGGAGATCGCGGCGCTCGCCGCCGTGCGCGCGCCGTCGGCGGCGACCGGCTTCGAAAGCCGGATGCTCGACCGCGTCGGCCTGCTGTCGGCCCGCTTCGCCCAGCTCGGCTCCCAGCCCGGCCGGCGCCTGGATCCGGCCGCCATCGACGCGGTGGCCGACCTGCGGGTCGGACTGAACGTCGTCGAGCTCCAGCGGGTGCGCCCGGCGCTCGGCCACGCGGCGGCCCCGGCGATCGAGCGGCTGCTGGGCGGCATCGCCGGCCATTTCCGCGCCCGGATAACCAAGGATACCGCCAGGCACCCCTCTCCCCCGCCGGAGGAGCTGCTCGGCAGCCTGGACGGGGCGCTGTCGAGCGTCGGCGCCGCGCCGCCGTCCCCCGAGCGCGACCGCGCCGTGGTGGCGCTCGCCGGCCTGCGCCGCAGCCTGTTCCCCGCCATCGCGCTCCAGGCGCCCGCCCATCCGGAAGGTGTACTCGCATGATCGGTGAAATCGACGTCCAAGGCCTGTTCCTGCCGCCCCTGCTGATCCTGGCGGTGGTGGCCTGGATCCTCTCGGGCCTGCTCCGGCGCGGCCTGCGCGCCGCCGGATTCTACGGCTGGGTCTGGCACCCTCCGCTGTTCGACCTGGCGCTCTACGTGGTCGTGCTGAGCGGCTTGGCCGCCTTGTCCTCCACCGTCTGAGCGCCGACCGGGCAGCGGGCTCACCGGCCGGCGGCGTCGGCGCCGAGCCAGGCCATTGCCTCGCGGAAGCGCCGGCAGTGGCGGAAGACCGGCTCGCCGATGCCGGCGGCCACCGCCAGCGGAACCGGCCGGTAGGGCAGACAGTGGCTGGGCGGTTCCCCCAGGGTCCGCACCAGATCGGCCATCGCCAGTTCGCCGGGCGCTCCCAGCCGGTTGAGCACGGTCATCACCCGCGCCCCCGGCCTCGACGGCGCGGCGGCGCGCAGCCGCACCAGATCGCGCAGGCTCGGCCGGCTGGCGTCGCCGACCAGCACGCGGAGCGACGCCGCCTCCAGAACGGCGCGGGCGGCCCGCCCCTGCGGACGGCCGACATCGACGACGGCGTAGTCGTGGCGGAGTTGCAGACGGTCCAGAAGCGCCTGCACGGCCGGACCGCCGACCTCGACGGCGTCCTTGATCGGCTCCTCGGCGGCCAGAACCGCCAGCCGTTCCGAGGCGGCGACCGTCGCCCGCTCCATGAACAGGTCGTCGACGCGGTCGGGGGCCTCCACCGCCTCGCGCGGCATGGGGCCCGGCTTGAGGCGCAGCGCCAGGGCGACGGTGCCGCCCTGCAAGTCGAGATCGACCAGCGCGGTGCGCCCGCGCGCCTCCGACAGCCAGGCGGCCAGATGGACGGCGACCGTGGTCGCCCCCACCCCGCCGCGCGCGCCGACGACGGCGATCAGCTTGCCCGGCCGGGTCCGCCCATCCCCGGCCGGGCTGGCCGGATCGGCGGCATCGGCGAGCGGGCGGGGGGCAAACGGACGGCGGACGGGCGTGCGGGAGGCGGCGTCGGAACGCGCCGTCGGCCCGCCCAGGATGGGATCGAGAAGATTCATCGGACGTCCTGGGTTCGGGAAGTGGCGGGGGTGTGGGTGCTGGAGCCGCTGCCTGTGGATGGGCCTTCACCCGGTCGATGCGCCGCCGCCTGCGGGCCGCTCCGTCGCGATTTTGCGGATCGGAAAAAGGGGCCGGCCAGGATAGGAGACCACAGTCATCGCAACTCTCCGACAATCCCGTGGAAACAGGAGCCCGGCATCAAGGAAACAGGAGCGCTCGTCGGTGGACTGCCCTCGGCCTGCCCGGCGCTTGATGTCGGTGAGGCGATGGTGGCCAGATCGGATTTTGAAATAAACCTATCGATGGTGATAGGCCGCCGACCCTGAAATTGTAAGATCACAACGGCCCTGCAATTGAATGCATTTTATGAAAATGCATTCAAAGGTGTGCGACGGCCATCTCCAGTCGTCGCAGGCCCCGGCCTTCAAAGAAGGGCCGGGGAGAAGGCGAAGAGGCCGCGCACCTGTTCGCATGGGCAAAGAAATACGCCGCCAATACAGAATTCTCCGAAATCGCGGGAAAGAAGAGACAGAGGAAGCAGGGCCGGCCCGGCCTTTTCGTGTTGCCGCTACCCCCAACACATCCGGCGCGGGGCAAAAGGGGTAATGCGGAACGCCGGATCGTCCAAAGGATCGAACGAGGAAGGGCCGGACAGCGCCCGCCTCTCCCGCGCCGTCACACCGGAACGGACGGCACACCGGAACGGACGGCTGTCCTTGAAAGCCGCGCCCTAGCGGCTCTGGGTGACGCCGACCCGCGCGCACATCGACAGCAGCGGGCAAGCCGAACAGCGCGGCCGCTCGCCGGTGCAGACCCATTTCCCGAAGGGAACCAGCCGCTCGTTGATCTCCACCCAGTAATGGCGCGGCAAAACCGCCAGCAGGGCCGCCATCGTGCGCTCGGGAGTGCGGGTGGCGACATAGCCCCAGCGGTTGGTGACGCGGTGGACATGGATGTCGACCGCCAGAGCCGGGATGCCGAAGCCGACCGCCAGCGTCAGCGCCGCGATCTTCGGGCCGACTCCGTGGAAGGCCATCAGAGCGTCGGGCGTGTCGGGCACGGCCCCGCCATGCTCGGCCAGGATGCGGCGGGACAGCGCCAGGATGTCGCGCGCCTTCGGCTCGGGAAAGGTGGCGCCGTTCAGCAGCGCCACCAGCCGTTCCTCCGGCAGGGCGGCCATCGCGGCGGGGGTGCGGGCCTCGGCGAAAAGCCGCTCGCTGACCGCCAGCGTTGTCTCGTCGCGCGTGCGGGCGGAGATCAGGCTGGCCACGAGCTGCTCGAAGGGGGAGCGGTAGCCTCGGTCGCGCAGCTCGAACATGGCCGCCTTGGGCCGCCCGGCCAGCGCGATCCGCAGGCGCCGGAACACCTCGTCGATGTCGAAGGAAGCGAGGGCGGCGTCGGGATTCAGGGCGGGACTCCGGGGCGGGAGGGCGGCCGAGGAACAACGCCCCCGCCGCCCGTTTCGTTCCCGGAAAAAGCCTGCCGGACCGCCGTCTCCGTTCCCCTGTCCGCCCCCCCGATGACGGCGGTCAGGGCGGGAAGGTCAGAGCGCGCGGATCTGCATCTTGATCGGCCCCTCGGCCCGGCCATGCACGAACTGGTCGACATGGGCGTTGCCGGACTGGTCGATGTCGCGGGCGTGGCCGGTCCAGATGATGCGGCCCTGGTAGATCATGGCGACACGGTCGGCGATCTTGCGGGCCGACGCCATGTCGTGGGTGATGGTGACGGCGGTCGCCCCCAGATCCTTCACGCACTGGACGATCAGTTCGTTGATGACGTCGGCCATGATCGGGTCGAGGCCGGTCGTCGGCTCGTCGAAGAAGATGATCTCCGGCTCGTCGGCGATGGCGCGGGCAAGGCCGACGCGCTTCTGCATGCCGCCCGACAGCTCCGACGGCGACAGCTCGGCCACGTCGGGGGTCAGGCCGACGGCGCCGAGCTTGGCGATGGCGATCTCCTTGGCCTGGGCGCGCGGCATGTGCTCGCCCTGGATCAGGCCGAAGGCGACGTTCTCCCACACGGTCAGGCTGTCGAACAGGGCGGCGCCCTGGAACAGCATGCCGAACTTGTGCAGCAGCTTCTCCCGCTCGCGCGGGCGCAGCCTCGTCGTCTCCTCGCCGTCGACGCGGATCGAGCCGCTGTCCGGCTGGAGCAGGCCGAGGATGGATTTCAGCATCACCGACTTGCCGGTGCCCGAGCCGCCGATGACGACCAGCGACTCGCCCTTGCCGACCTCCAGATCGACGCCGTTCAGCACCCGCTTGGAGCCGAAGCTCTTGTGGACGCCGCTGAGGGCAATCTTCGGCGCAATCGTTGGCAGGGGCATGGCGGTCGCGCTCACTTGGTCGAGAAGAAGAGGCCGGTGATCAGGTAGTTCCACACCAGGATCAGGATCGAGGCCGACACCACCGCGTTGGTGGTCGCGGCGCCGACGCCCTGGGCGCCGCCCTTGGAATGGTAGCCGTGGTAGCAGCCCATCAGCGCGATCAGGAATCCGAACACCGCCGCCTTGACGAGGCCGGAGATGACGTCGATCGGCTGGAGGAACTCCCAGGTGCGGTTGATGTAGCTGCTGGCGTTGAAGTCCAGCCGGTAGACGCCGACCAGGAAGCCGCCGAAGACGCCGATGATGTCGGCGACGACCACCAGGATCGGCAGCATCGTCAGCCCGGCCAGCAGGCGCGGCGCAACCAGATACTTGAACGGGTTGGTCGACAGGGTGGACAGCGCGTCGATCTGCTCGGTCACCCGCATGGTGCCGATCTCCGCCGCCATGGCGGCGCCGATGCGGCCCGCCACCATCAGCCCGGCCAGCACCGGCCCCAGCTCGCGCGTCACCGACAGCACGACGACGGTGGCGATGGCGCCCTCCGCCTGGAAGCGGGAGAAGCCGCTGTAGCTCTGCAACGCCAGCACCATGCCGGTGAACAGCGCGGTCAGCCCGACCACCGGCAGCGAGTAGTAGCCGATGTCGATCATCTGCCGCAGGATCTGGCGCGGGTAGAAGGGCGGGCGCACGCAGTGCGACAGGGCCGATCCGGTGAACATGGCGAGGCGGCCGGTGGCTTCCAGGAAGACCAGGAAGGCCCGGCCGGTGGCGGCGAGGAAACCCATCAGAAGGCCCGGATCGTTGTCGTGGTGGTCATGATGGGCATGGTCGTCCCGGCGACCGCCTGCACGGCACGGATGGTCATGGAGCGGCGTACACCCGGTGATAGCGGCGGCCGAGCGAGGTCAGCACCTCGTAGCCGATGGTCCCGGCCTCCGCCGCGACGGTGTCGACCGGGCGGTTGGGGCCGATCAGCTCGACCAGCCCGCCGGGGCGGACCGCGCCGTCGGGCAGCCCGCTGACGTCCACCGTGATCAGATCCATGGAAATGCGCCCGACGATCGGGGCCGGCACGCCATCGACATGCACATGACCGCGCCCGCTGAGCGAGCGCAGGTATCCGTCGGCGTATCCCACGGCGATGGTCGCAATCTTGGCAGCCCCTTCCACGCGGTGGGCGGCACCGTAGCCAACGGTCATAGGGCTGTCAACGCTGCGCAGCTGAAGCACGCGGGCGTCGAGCCGCACCGTGCCGGCCATCGGGTTGGCGCGGTGCGGCGTCGGGTTCACCCCATAGAGCGCGCAGCCCGGCCGCGCGAGGTCGAAATGGAAGGCCGGGCCGTGGAAGACGCCCGACGAGTTGGCGAAGCTGGCCGGCGCCCTGGGCAGCCGGGCCAGCGCGTCCTGGAAGCGCAGATGCTGCTGGGCCGACATCGGCGACTCGAACTCGTCGGCGCAGGCGAGGTGGGTCATCCAGAGCTGGACGTCCACCCCCCGCAAGCGGTCGAGGTCGCCGGCCAGCGTGTCCAGCTCGTCGGGGCCGAGGCCGAGCCGGTTCATCCCGGTGTCGATGTGGACGACCGCCGGCAGCGCCCGCCCCTGGCCGCCGGCGAAGGCGCGCCACGCGGCGATCTCGCCCAGATGGTTCAGCACCGGCAGGATGCGGTTGGCGAGGAACTCCGCCTCGCTCCCCTGCGGCAGCCCACCCAGCGACAGCACCCGCGCGTCCGATTGCGGCCCCAGCGCGGCGCGGACCGCCAGCGCCTCCTCGAACTGGGCGACGACGAAGGTCCGGCAGCCGGCGTCGCGCAGCGCCGGCACGACGCGGGCGACGCCGAGCCCGTAGGCGTCGGCCTTGACCACGGCGGCGCACTCGGCGGGCGCCACGCGGTCGCGCAGCTGGGTCCAGTTGGCGACGACGGCGCCAAGATCCACGGTGAGAATGGCGGCGGCCTGCCGCAGGGGATCCGTCATCGTCCTGCTCACTCGTCGTCCTGGTGGCGTTGGTCGAGGTCGCCGAACTTGGTGAACTGGCCGTCGAAGTAGAGACGGACGGTGCCGATCGGACCGTGGCGCTGCTTGGCGATGATGACCTCGGCGGTGTTGTGCACCTCGCCGAGGCGCTGCTGCCAGCGCTGGTAGCGGTCGTTGAACTTGTCGTCGCTCTCGTCGGGCCGGCGCGAGGGCTCGGCGCGCTCAAGATAATACTGTTCGCGGAAAACGAACATCACGACGTCGGCGTCCTGCTCGATGGAGCCGGATTCGCGCAGGTCGGCGAGCTGGGGGCGCTTGTCCTCGCGCAGCTCGACCGCGCGGCTCAGCTGCGACAGCGCGATGACCGGGACCTCCAGCTCCTTGGCGATGGCCTTCAGGCCGCGCGTGATCTCGGAGATTTCCTGCACCCGGTTCTCCGAGCCGCGCGCCGACGAGCCGCGCAGCAGCTGGAGATAGTCGACCACCACCATGTTCAGGCCCGAGGTGCGCTTCAGCCGGCGGCAGCGGGTGCGCACGGCCGAGACCGAGAGCGCCGGGGTGTCGTCGACGTAGAAGGGGCAGCGCGCCAGATCCTGGCTGGCCTGGACGAATTTCGGAAAGTCGCTGTCGCGGATCTCGCCGCGCCGGATCTTGTCGCCGGGCACCTCGACCACCTCGGCGAGGATACGGGTGGCGAGCTGCTCGGCCGACATTTCCAGCGAGAAGAAGCCGACGACCCCGCCCTCCTGCCCGGTTGAGCGCATGTGGGCGCGGGCGGCGTTGAAGGCGATGTTGGTGGCCAGCGCCGTCTTGCCCATCGACGGGCGTCCGGCGAGGATGACCAGATCGGACGGGTGCAGGCCGCCCAGCTTGCGGTCGATGTCGATCAGGCCGGTGGTGACGCCGGTGACGTGGCTGGAGCGGCGGAAGGCCACCTCGGCCGTCGCGATGGCGTGCTTGACCGACTCGCCGAAGGCGACGAAGCCGCCCTGCACGTCGCCGGTCGAGGCGAGGTCGAACAGCTGCTTCTCGGCCTCGCCGATCTGGTCGAGCGCGGTGACGTCGAGGTCGTGGCGGTACGCCTCGTTCACCATGTCGGTGCCGACCTCGATCAGCTGCCGGCGGATGAACAGGTCGTGGATGGTCTTGCCATAGTCGCCGGCGTTGACCACGGTGACGACGTTGGCCGCCAGCTCGGCCAGATAGGCGCTGCCGCCCTCGACCGCCAGCTCGGGATCGTTGTCGAACAGCGACTTCAGAGTCACCGGGTTGGCGATCTGGCCGCGGTCGATCATCTTGGTGATCGCGGCGAAGATGCGCTGGTGCGCCGGGTCGTAGAAATGCTCCGCCCGCAGGAACTCGCCGACCTTCTCGTAGGCCTTGTTGTTGACCAGGATCGCGCCGAGCAGCGCCTGCTCCGCCTCCTCGTTGTTGGGCGGGGTGCGGTACTCCGCCGTCGGCTTCACGGCGGACTGCGGGCGGGGATCGAACAGCGAGGAGGTCTGGTTGCTCATGCGGGACACTGTAGCAGAAACGGAACGGGAACGCTGTGCGAAGGGGGGAGCCCCTCCGCAAAAGCTGTGCACAAAAGTTATCCACAGATTGGGAAGTCCGGGGATAACTTCCCTGGGACGGGTTTGACCCCCGGCGTCAGAGCTTGCGGGGCTGGGTCGGCAGCGCCGCGGGGGGCGAGGCCTCCAGCGCGTCGAACACGCCGTCGATCTGGTCGGCGACGGCGTAGAGCTTCTTCTGGTCGATGCGGGCGAAGCCCTGCGCCACCATGTGGTCGACCAGCCCGAGCAGCGGCCGCCAGTAGCCGTCGACGTCAGCGATGACGATCGGCTTGTCGTGGAGCTGGAGCTGCTTCCAGGTCAGGATCTCGAACGCCTCGTCGAGCGTGCCGAGGCCGCCCGGCAGGACGACGAAGGCGTCGGACTTCTCCACCATCATCCGCTTGCGGGTGTGCATGCTGTCGACGACGTGCAGCTCGGTCAGGCCGGTGTGCTCGACCTCGGCCGACTGGATGTGCTCGGGGATGATGCCGACCACCTCGCCGCCGGCGGCCAGCGCCGCGTCGGCGGCGATGCCCATCAGCCCGACCCGGCCGCCGCCATAGACCAGACGGATGCCGCGGCGCGCCAGACCGTCGCCCAGCGCGTGCGCGGCCTGCTTGTGGATGTCGGCGACCTGGGAGGACGCCCCGCAATAGACGCACACCGACGACAGGGTCTTCATCGCGACTCAACCTTTCTCGTGCCCGGAACCGGAACCGCTCGCTTGACGGGACGCGGGGCGCGGACGAATTCTTTGTTGGACCGACGGAATAACCGGCCGGCACCCGGCGTCATCACCGGAGCCGGCCGGTCATGGCCATGGTATCACCGGGAGGGACCACATGAACAACCGCGTCGTCAACGCCCTTGCTGCCGCCTGCGTGTCCGGGCTGCTCTTCGCCGCCTTCGGCGGAACGGCCGGCGCCGCCGATCCGGCGGAGCAGGTCAAGGACCGCCAGCAGACCATGAAGAAGCTGGGCGGCGGCATGGGCGCCGTCGCCAAGTTCGTGAAGAACGAGGGCGCCACGGCCGAGGACGCCGCCAAGGGCGCCGACGCCGTGCTGGCGGTCGCGAAGATGGACCCGAAGGCGATCTTCCCCGAGGGCACCGCCGTCGGCGTGTCCGACAGCGCCGCCAAGCCGGAGCTGTGGGCGAGCTGGGGCACCGCGCAGGAGCGCTGGAGCGCGATGCGGCCCGCCGCCGAGACGCTGGAGGCGGCGATCAAGGGCGGCGACCGCGCGCAGATCGCCCAGGCGCTGGGGGCGACGTCGAAGACCTGCGGCGGCTGCCACGAGGATTTCCGCGTCAAGAAGCAATGAGCGCCATGGTTCATTCTCCCGTGCCCCCACCCCAACCCTCCCCCGCTGGGCGGGGGAGGGAGCTTTGCCGGCGTGCAGCGGCAGTCCCCTCCCCTGCGAAGCGGGGGAGAGTCGGGGTGGGGGCAGGTCTGGCCGCCCTCCTCTGGGCGGGCAACGCATGGGCGGCGCCCCCCGACGCCGGCACCGTCGCCCGCGGCGCCTACGTCTTCCAGGCGGCGGGCTGCCTCGGCTGCCACACCGCCCCGGAGAAGGACGGCGCGCCCGCCGGGGCTCCGCTGGCCGGCGGGCGGGCGCTGGCGACCCCGTTCGGCACCTTCTTCACCCCGAACATCACGCCCGACCCGGCCAACGGGATCGGGCGCTGGTCCGACGCCGACTTCGTCCGCGCCTTCCGCGAGGGCAGGCGGCCGGACGGGGCGGCGCTGTTCCCGGCCTTCCCCTACGCCAGCTACACCCGGATGACCGACCGCGACCTGCTGGACCTGAAGGCCTACCTGTTCAGCCAGCCCGCCGTCCCCATCGCCAACAAGCCGCACGATCTGACACCGCCCTTCTCCTGGCGGTTCCTGCTGCCGGCCTGGCAATGGCTGTACCTGACGCCGGGACCGCTGCCCGACGATCCGGCCAAGCCGGCGGCCTGGAACCGCGGGCGCTATCTGGTCGACGCGCTCGGCCATTGCGCGGAGTGCCACAGCCCGCGCTCGATGCTCGGCGGGCTGGACGGCGACCGCTACCTCGCCGGCAACCCGCGGGGGCCGGACGGCGGCAAGGTGCCCAACATCACCCCGCACCCCAAGGGACTCGGCGACTGGTCGGACGGCGATCTGACGCTGATGCTGGAAACCGGGCTGCTGCCCGACGGCGACGTCGCAGGCGGGGCGATGGCCGAGGTGGTGCGCAACAGCACCTCCAAGCTCACGGCGGAGGACCGCGCCGCCATCGCCGCCTATCTGCGGACGGTGCCGGCGCTGGAGTGACGCCCGTTCCCGCACTCATCCTCCGGCACTCCCCTTTCGGCCCCCCCTTTCGGAACGCTGGGGGATGATGCGGACGCCCCGTCGGCGCTGTTCTTTCGGCGCATCTCCTTCTGCTATAGTTGACGGCAACGGCCAGACGCGGCCGGTCGCCGGAAGGGTGTCCAAGGTGAAGCAAAGCGCGCTGTTCGGTGGTTCCGCCCTGGCCCTGCTGGCGGCGGTCGCCGCCTATGGCCTGTGGCCCCGGGAATCCTCCGTTCCCCAGCCAGCCACGATCGCCCTCAAGCAGGCGCCCCCGCCGCCGGCCGCCGCCCCTGCCGCTCCCGCCACGGCTCCGGCCGCGCCCGCGCAGCCGGCGGCCCCCAGCTTCGACGTGGTGCGGGTGGCGCCCGACGGCGCGACGGTGATGGCCGGGCGCGCCGCCCCCGGCGCCTCGGTGACGGTCCAGGACGGCGACCGGACGCTGGGCTCGGCCAAGGCGGACGGGCGCGGCGAATGGGTGATGCTGCCCGACCAGCCGCTCGCCCCCGGCACCCGCGAACTGAATCTCAGCGAGAGCCGCCCCGGCGCGGAGGCCCCGGTGCCGGCCGAGAAGGTCGTCGTCGTCGTCGTGCCCGACCCGCCGGCCCCCGCCACGGCCTCGGCCAACGCCATGGCCAGCCCGCCCGCCACGGCGCTGGCGGTCGCGGTGCCCCGCGACGGCCTGACGCCCGGCCCGACCCGCGGCGTGGGCGGCAACATGGGCGGCAGTTCGCTGCTCCAAGCCCCGCCGGTTCCGGACCAGACGTCGGGCCAGGGCGCCCCGGCCCCGCCGGGCGGCGTGTCGGTGGAGACCATGGACTACGACCCGGCCGGGCGCGTGGCGCTCGGCGGACGGGCGAAGCCCAACAGCGCGGTGCAGCTCTATCTCGACAACATCCTGGTCGGCCGCGCCCACACCGACCCGCAAGGGCAGTGGCGGCTGAGCCCGGAGAAGCTGATCGACCCCGGCCTCTACACCCTGCGCGCCGATCAGGTGAGCGACAGCGGCAAGGTGCTGGCCCGCGCCGAGCTGCCGGTCCAGGTCTCGCCCCTGCCGGCCGACCTGACGGACGGGCGCAAGCTGGTGGTCCAGCCGGGCAACAGCCTGTGGCGGCTGGCCCGGCGCACCTACGGCGACGGCATGCTCTACACGACGATCTACACCGCCAACCGCGAGCAGATCCGCGACCCCGACATGATCTATCCGGGCCAGATCTTCTCGTTGCCGCCGGTGAACTGAAGCGGCGGCGCCGCGCGGAGGATCAGCCCGGCGGAGTCCGCCCCGCCGCCGCCCAGCCGGCCGGCGTCAGGCGCAACGTTTCCGGCCCTTCCCCCGCCGGGTTCGGTTCCAGCGTGACCAGCTCGCGGTTCTCGAACCAAGCCCAGCGGGACACCTCCGCCGTGGTCCCGGCCCAGCCGTCGGCCAGCCGCCTCAGCACGTCGAGATCGGCGGCGGCGATGGGGAATTTCGGCCGTGGCGCCGCCGGACGGGCGGGCGGGCCCGCCGCCGGCAGGGGCGGCGCGTCGGCCCCGGCGCGCGCGCGGATCCAGTCGGTCTGGTAGGCCCCGAGCGCGCTGTCCAGCTCGGCCCGCGCCGCCTCGACCGGGCAGCGCAGATAGGTGTCCAGCAGCGCGCGCAGCGTGTCCTTCGGGTCGCTCATCCTCGCCCCATCCTTCACAGCCATCCCTTCAAAGCCAGCCCTTCAAAGCCAGCCCGTCCGCCGGAAGCGGACGAACAGCGCGCCGCAGACCACCGCGATGACCGCCAGCACCGCCGGATAGCCGTAGCGCCAGTGAAGCTCCGGCATGTGCTCGAAGTTCATGCCGTAAAGGCCGGCGATGGCCGTCGGCACGGCGAGGATGGCGGCCCAGGCGGCCAGCTTGCGCGTCACGTCGTTCTGCCGCGCGGCGGCCAGGATCATACTGGTTTCAAAGGCGAAGGACAGCACTTCGCGCAGCGAGCCGATCTGCTCGTTGACGCGGATCACATGGTCCTGCACGTCGCGGTAATAGGGCCGGATGTCGGCGTCGATCATCGGCAGGTCGAAGCGCTCCAGCCGCGAACAGACCTCCAGCAGCGGCGAGGCGGCGCGGCGCAGCCGCTCCAGGTCGTGGCGGAGCTGGTGGATGCGCTCGATCTCCGCCACGCTGGGCGGGCGGGTCATCAGCAGCGCCTCCAATTCGTCCACCACCCCGGCCATCTGGTCGAGCGCCGGGAAATAGCAGTCGACCACATAGTCCATCACCGCGTAGACGACGAAATCCTCGCCGTGCTTCAGCAGATGCGGGGAGCTTTCGCAGCGCGCCCGCACCGGCGAATAGCTGCTCGAGGCACCGTGCCGCACGGTGACGACATGGCCCTGCCCGGCGAAGACATGGGTCTCGCCGAGCACCAGCGCCTCCTTCTCCAGCCGGGCGGTGCGCAGCACCATGAACAGGCTGTTGCCGTAGATTTCCACCTTGGGGCGCTGGTGGGCGTGCAGGGCGTCCTCGACCGCCAGCTCGTGCAGGCCGAACTGGCGCTTGACCTCCATCAGCAGGGCCTCGTCCGGCTCGTGCAGGCCGATCCAGACGAAATGCCCCTCACGCGCCGCCCAGGCTCCAGCCTCGGCGACCGGGACGTCGGCGACCCGGCGGCCGTTGCAATAGGCCACGCTGGCGACCACGGCGGGATTGGAAGGAGCGGGCGTGGTCATGGGTCAGCACACAGGCGGCACCGTGGATGGGCGGACAGTTTAGGCCGTGGGCATCGTGCCGTCGATGGAGGTCACTCCGGATCCCGCTCCATCCCCGGCCCGGCGCTGAGAAAGCAGCGGTAGGCCGGGTTGTCGGACTCGTCCCAATAGGGATAGTCGAGTTCGTCGAGGCTGCGCGCCAGCTGATCCCGCTCCCCCGCCGGCACCTGGATGCCGGCCAGCACCCGCCCGTAATCGGCGCCGTGGTTGCGGTAATGGAACAGCGAGATGTTCCACTGCCCCGACAGGCTGTCGAGGAACCTCAGCAGGGCGCCGGGCCGCTCCGGGAACTGGAAGCGGTAGATCACCTCGTCCTGCAAGCCGGCCACCCGGCCGCCGACCATGTAGCGGACGTGCAGCTTGGCCATCTCGTTGTCGCTCATGTCGAGCACGGGATAGCCCCGCTCGCGCAGCAGGGCGATGATCTGGGCCTTCTCGCGCTCGCCGTCGGACAGGCGGACGCCGACGAAGATCTGGGCGGCGGAGGAATCGGCGTAGCGGTAGTTGAACTCGGTGATCGCCCGCGTCCCCAGCAGCCGGATGAAGGCGCGGTAGCTGTCCGGCTTCTCCGGGATGGTGACGGCCAGCAGCGCCTCGCGGTGCTCGCCGATCTCGGCCCGCTCGGCGATGTGGCGGAGCCGGTCGAAATTCATGTTGGCGCCGCTGTTGATGGCGACCAGGGCGCCGCGCTCCCCGCCCATCCCGTCCTCGACATACTTCTTCAGGCCGGCGAGGCTGACGGCGCCGGACGGCTCGGCGATGGCGCGGGTGTCCTCGAAGATGTCCTTCACGGCGGCGCAGATCTCGTCGGTGCCGACGGTGACGACGCCGTCCAGCAGTTCGCGGCACAGCCGGAAGGTCTCCTCTCCGGCCTGCCGCACGGCGACGCCGTCGGCGAACAGGCCGACCTGGTTCAGGATCACGCGGTCGCCGGCGGCGATGGCGGCGGCCATGCTCGCCGCCTCCTCCGGCTCGACGCCGATCACCTTCACGTCGGGGCGCAGGAACTTGACGAACAGCGCCACCCCGGCGGCCAGCCCGCCGCCACCGATCGGCACGAACACCGCCTCGATCGGGTCGGGGTGCTGGCGCAGGATCTCCATGCCGACGGTGCCCTGGCCGGCGATCACGTCGGGATCGTCGTAGGGATGGATGAAGGTCAGGCCCTGTTCGGCCTCCAGCCGGCGGGCGTGGGCGTAGGCCTCGTCGAAGCTCTCGCCGTGCAGCACCACCCGACCGCCCCGGCTCTTGACCGCCTGGACCTTGATGTCGGGGGTGGTGCGCGGCATGACGATGGTCGCCGTGGCGCCGAGCGACTGGGCGGCCAGCGCCACGCCCTGGGCGTGGTTGCCGGCCGAGGCGCAGATGACGCCGCGGTCGAGGTCCGCCCGCTCCAGCCCGGCCATCTTGTTGTAGGCGCCGCGCAGCTTGAAGGAGAAGACCGGCTGGAGATCCTCCCGCTTCAGGGCGATGGCGCAGCCGAGACGCTCCGACAGGCGGGGCATGGAATCGAGCGGGCTCTCGATCGCCACGTCGTAGACGCGGGCCGAGAGAATCTTCCGGATATAGTCCTGCACGTCCGACCAGCCTGTCTCGAGTCATGGATGTTCGCGGGCGCCCTGGCCGAACCGGCCCGACCGCGCCGTCGACGTGCGGCGTGCCGACGGGCGGTCCGCGAACCGGAGAGGCGTCAGGTCTAGCGGCGGGCGGCGGGCTGTCAAGACTCTCCTGCGTCGGGGCAGGGTCCCGCCGGCCGGGCCGGGAACGGTCCAGGCCGGATTCACCGGTCGGGCATGGCGATGTGCCAAAGGGAACCGCGGTGCACGAGACGGCACACAATATGGTTTAAAATCATAATATTACCGCCTTACATGCGAACATTACGGCACCGTGCCGCACCCTGACAAACACGCCTTTTGTTACCCGCCTTGTTACCCGCTCTGTTACCCTGGCCGCATCTGGCCGCCCCCTCCGAACCAGAGGATGATATGCCAAAGGTCAAGCTCACCGCGAAGACGGTGGAAAACGCAACACCTCCAAGTCCTGGCCAGCGCCTTGAGCTGTTCGACGCCTCCCTACCTGGCTTCGGCTTGCGGGTGGGCGACAACAGCAAGTCGTGGTTCGTCTTCTACCGCTTCGAGGGTAAGCAGAAGCGGTTAACGCTCGGTCACTACCCTACCCTGAAGCTCGGTGAGGCGCGGGAGAAGGCGAGCAAGGCCCTGGAGTTGGTGGAGGCAGGTAGCGACCCTGCGGCAGAGAAGCAGGCAGCGAAGGATGAGGCCCGCTTGGCAATCGAGCACAAGGCCGCCACGGGCTACGCTCCCGGCACCTTCGGCCAACTGGCATCCCTCTACATCAAGCTGGAATGCCCCACCCTCCGAAGAGGGCCTAACATCGTATCGATGATCAATCGTGAGATCATGCCGGCCTGGAAGGATCGGGTGGCGGCTGATTTGCGGCGGCGAGATTTGGTCGCCCTCCTAGATCCTCTCGTTGAGGTTGGAACGATCCAAAAGGCCCACAAGGTCCGGGAAATCGCCCTCCGCATTGTGAATTGGGCAATCGATCGAGGCGACTTGGAGGCTAACCTTCTGGCGAGCCCCAGCCGAGGGAGGAAGCGCTCCAGCGTCATCCAGCGGCATGACTGTCAATCGGCCTCGAAAAACCAGCCATCATCGGCGTCCAATTTCCAGCCACGCTTCCAGTTGCAGAAGCCCGTTGTCCAGGGAGTCCACGGGA
>NZ_JAGINM010000021.1 GCF_017876095.1 Azospirillum agricola | reverse complement strand
CAAACACCCGATCCCATCCCGAACTCGGCCGTGAAAAGCCTCTGCGCCGATGGTACTGCGTCTTAAGGCGTGGGAGAGTAGGTCGCCGC
This sequence comes from Azospirillum agricola, assembly GCF_017876095.1. GTDB lineage: Bacteria > Pseudomonadota > Alphaproteobacteria > Azospirillales > Azospirillaceae > Azospirillum > Azospirillum agricola. The sequence goes on along the minus strand of NZ_JAGINM010000021.1, from coordinate 140,916 downwards.
CAGGTCCCCAAGGCACAGGATTAATCAGACTACACAAAAACTCGCAAAACCGGCTTTTTGCCAAACGCGCGCCATCTTCACGCACACCGGCAACCGCGGGGTGGAGCAGCCCGGTAGCTCGTCAGGCTCATAACCTGAAGGCCGCAGGTTCAAATCCTGCCCCCGCAACCAACGATGCTTGCGATCCTCGATCGCAGACAAGCCCGGTTTCCCCACGGAGGCCGGGCTTCTTCGTATGTGCGGCGAAGCTCAGCATCGCCGCCAGATCGTCGAGCAGCCGAGCAGATCCTTCGAGATCATGCTGTAACCACCACCGCAACAGCCGCACTTCACCAAACCGGCGAACAGATATTTCGGACGCCGGCGATCGGTCAGGACTTTGCCGTCCGCCTCTTCGGCCTCCTCCGGAGTGAGGGCGAACGCCTTCTGCCGGGCCTTGACCGCATCCCAGACCTCCTGATCGACGATGCGCAGCTCGGGGACCTCCTGGATCACCCATTCGCTCTCGGGATTGAGCCGCGACACCCTCTTGCCGGTGTCCGGATCCTTCACATAGCGCAGCCGGTTCCACACCAGCCGGCCGACATACAGCTCGTTGTTCAGGATGCCGGTGCCCCGCTTGGGGTTGCCGTGAATGGTCGACGGTCCCCATGCGCTGCTCTGCGAGCCGGACACACCTTCATCGTTCAACTGCCAGGCGATCCGGCGCGACGACTCGCCAGCGAGATAGTCGCTGAAAATGCGGCGCACGACTGCGGCCTCGGCCGCGTTGATCCGGCGATCGCCCCGCATCGCTTCGCCGTTGGCGCCGACCTGCTTGACCACATCATAGCCGTAGCACAGCCCGCCGCCCGACTTGCCCTCCTCGACGCGGCCGCGCAGCCCGCGCCGCGTCTTGTCCGCGAGGTCCTTCAGATAGAGCGCTCCCATCGTCCCCTTCAGGCCGATGTGCAGTTCACTGACCTCACCCTCCGACAGCGTCACGATGGCGACGCCGGCGAAGCGCATGCGCTTGTAGAAGCCGGCAATGTCCTCCTGGTCGCGCGACAGACGATCGAGGGATTCGGTCAGGATGACGTCGAACCGTCGCTTCAGCCCGTCGGCGATCAAATCCTGGACGCCGGGGCGCAGCAGCGAGGAGCCGGAGATCGCCCGGTCGGAGTAGCTGTCGATGACGCGCCAGCCCTGCCGCTCGGCGTGGCTTCGGCACAGGCGCAGTTGATCCTCGATCGAGGCGTCACGCTGGTTGTCGGAGGAGTAGCGGGCGTAGAGCGCAACCTTCATCGAATGGCCTCCTCATGAGGGAGGGCAATCGCCGGCTTGGTCCTCCCCGGTGCTGCGAACGAACTCCCGGGCCGCCTGCCGGGCGAGCAGGCGGACCAGATCGACGAGACGCGGGTCGGGTTTTGTGCCAGGGGCCGGCGCTTCGCCGGTCGCCTCGGCGACCACGCGCAGTGTCTCGACCGCCGTCCCTTTGGATTTCGCCACGATGGCCTCCCCGCCTCCCGACGGCCTGGACCGTCTGCCGGACAGGGTGCCCGTCACATCCGATTGCTGGAAGCAAAGTATCCTTCCGAAACAATGCATTGAAGCGAAGGGTGGCGAGTTTCTGAAAGGGGTGGCGCGTCCCGGCGCAGAGGCGGGCAGAGCGTCATAGCGCAAGAACATGCAGTCTTCGCACGCTGGTCGGAAAACGCTGTGCTGGCGACCATGGTGACATACGCCTCCAATCGTTCCGCCGCCAATTCACGGCAGTTGGATTCATCAGGAAGGACTTTTCCAATTCGGAAAACTGTACGATAAGGCGGAATGTTATGCAACAAAAAGTTGAATTTCCGGCTGTCAAACAGCCCGCTCCCGATCGCATCCTTCGGTCGGCCAAACAGGGAAAGCACTTGCCGGTGGCTTTGAGCAGCGGCCGTCGGCGGCTGGTCGGCAGAACAGAGACGGCTCTTAGAATTGTCCGCGCGAAACCCGGTACCAATGCTCGGCGTGCTGACGGCAGTGTTCGGCCTCCACCGGATCGCCGTTGCGTGCCGCGTCCTCGGCGCGGGACAGCCACTGCGCCTGCTTCTGCTCGGGCGATCCGCCGACGCGTGGTGGCTGCTGGGGCCGGGCAGGCTGATAGGGCGGGGAGGCGTCGTTGGACCGGCGGCCGCCGGTTTCGGCGCGAAAACGCGGAGACTGGGATCTGGGGGCCATCGGCTCGTGCCTGGGGAATGCGGTGTCCAGCCAACAGAGGCTTGGGCGGAGCGGAGTCTAACGGCGCGGCGGAGCGCTGTCATCCGTGGTGGTGCCGGTGCTGCGGGAAAGGGAGAGGGCGGCGGGGGAAACCGTGACGGGCCGAAGGGCTGGAGGAGAGGCCTCCGGCCGGTCCGTCACGGAGACCCGCCATGCCCGATGCTTCACGCGCTCCCCGCTCCGTTGGCGACCGCGCCAGCCTGTACAGCGAGATCACCACCCGGATCATCGCCGAGCTTGAGGCCGGCCGGTTGCCCTGGGTTCAGCCTTGGGGTGGGGCGGACACCGCTGCTCCCCTCGGCCTGCCGCGCAACGCCGCCTCCGGCCGCAGCTACAGCGGCATCAATGTCCTGATCCTGTGGGGGGTCGTTTTCGCCGATGGCTTCTCCGGCCAGAGTTGGCTGACCTACCGTCAGGCCCTGGCGCTCGGCGGCAACGTCCGCAAGGGCGAGCGCGGCACCACCGCCGTCTATGCTGACCGCTTCATTCCCGACCGCGAACGGCAGCGGGCGCGGGAGGACGGCGAGGAGGCCCAGGCTGTTCATTTCCTCAAGCGCTTCACCGTCTTCAACACCGACCAGTGCGACGGCTTGTCGGAACACATCGCTCCGGTCCCCGTGCCGATCCCGGAGGGGCTGATCCTGCCGCGCGCCGAGGCGCTGGTCCGCGCCAGCGGCGTCGATCTGCGCATCGGCGGCTCCCGGGCCTTCTATCATCTCCAGCACGATTACGTGCAGGTGCCGCCTCCGCAAAGCTTCTTCGCCCCCGTGAACTGGCACCGCACGGCGCTCCACGAGCTGGGTCACAGCAGTGGACACCCCAGCCGCCTGGGGCGTGACCTGTCGAGATGCTTCGGTTCCCGCAAGTACGCCTTCGAAGAACTGGTCGCCGAGATCGCCTCGGCCTTTCTTTGCGCCGCGCTCGGCATCGTGCCCACCGTTCGCCATGCCGACTACATCGGCGCCTGGCTGGACGTGCTGCGCAACGACGACCATGCCGTCGTCCGCGCCGCCAGCCAGGCGAGCAAGGCCGCCGACTATCTGCTCGGTTTCCTCCCCGACGATGCCCCGGTGGCCGATGATGCGCGGGAGGCCCGGTGATGCAGGCGCCCTTCGCATCCCTCGTCGCGCCGGAGCCGGTCGGGGCATCGGTCCGGCTGCGCGTGCTCAGCCTCGGTGCCGGGGTCCAGTCCACCACGCTCGCCCTGATGGCCACCCATGGCGAAATCAGACCGATGCCGGACTGTGCCATCTTCGCCGACACCGGCTGGGAACCGCCAGCCGTCTACCGGCACCTCGCTTGGCTGATGGCGCCCGGCGTGCTGGCCTTCCCGGTCCATGTCGTCTCGGCCGGCAACATCCGGGACGATCTTCTCGCCGAAGCGCGGGGGCGTCGTCGGGCCTCGATCCCCGCCTACACCCGAACCGCCGTTCCGGCCGGCAAAGAGCGGCCCCTGTTTCCCAAGCCCGACGACCGCATCGTCGGTCTGCGGCGATCCTCTGACGGCGAGGATTCGATCGGCATGATCCATCGACACTGCACCGCTGATTACAAGGTGGTGCCGATCCGGCGGAAGGTGCGCGAACTCACCGGCATCGCCGGCTGGCGTTCGCCCTCCTGGCCGGTGGCCGAGCAGTGGATCGGCATCTCGCTGGACGAGTTGGTTCGCATAAAGCCGTCGATGGAGGACTGGCAGGTCAACCGCTGGCCGCTGGTCGAACGGCGGATGACCCGCCGGGACTGCCTGCGCTGGTTGGAACGGCACGGCTATCCGGAGCCGCCGAAGAGCGCCTGCATCGGCTGCCCTTTCCACTCCGATGCGGCTTGGCGTCGGCTTCGCGATGAGGAGCCGGAGGCCTGGGCGGATGCGGTCCTGGTGGACCGCGCGATCCGCACCGGCTTCCGGGGAATCCGCGGCACGCTCTACCTGCACCGCTCGGCGGTGCCGCTTGAGCTGGCCGATCTGTCGGACGGCGCCGATCCGGGACAGCTCGATCTCTGGCCCAATGAGTGCGAAGGGCTGTGCGGGGTCTGACCACCAGCCAGGACGCCCAGGGTGTGGCCTCGGGGAAGAGGGAAAGGGGGGCGGGGGGAGGATGACGGGTGAGGAGATCGGAGGAGAGGCCTCCGGCCGCCCGTCGCGGAGAAGACCACCGTGGCCACTGCCAAGATTGTCCTCAGCCCCTCGCGCGACATCCCCTTCAACAAGCTGGTGCTGTCCCAGGCCAACGTCCGCAAGGTCAAGGCCGGCGTCTCCATCGAAGACCTCGCCGAGGACATCGCGCGGCGCACCCTGCTGCACGGCCTCGCCGTTCGTCCGGTGCTCGACGCCGAGGGCGGCGAGACCGGCGTCTTCGCGGTGCCGGTCGGTGGTCGCCGCTTCCGGGCGCTGGAGCTGCTGGTCAAGCAGAAGCGCATGAGCAAGACCCAGCCGGTGCCCTGCGTCGTGCGCGGCGGCGGACTGGCTGAGGAGGATTCGCTGGCCGAGAACCTGCAGCGTGAACCGTTGCACCCGCTCGACCAGTTCCGCGCCTTTCAGGCCCTGCGCGAGGCCGGGCTCGGCGAGGAGGAGATCGCCGCCCGCTTCTTCGTCACCCCCGCCGTGGTCAAGCAGCGCCTCAAGCTCGCCACCGTCGCTCCGGCACTGCTCGAGGTCTACGCCGAGGAGGGGATGACGCTGGAGCAGCTGATGGCCTTCACCGTCACCGACGACCGGGAGCGCCAGGAGCGGGTGTGGGAGGCGCTGTCGAAGGCCTACAGCCGCGAGCCCTACCAAATCCGCCGGCTGCTCACCGAGGGGGCGGTGCGGGCCTCGGACAAGCGGGCGTTGTTCGTCGGCGTCGAGGCCTATGTGGCGGCCGGCGGCATGGTGATGCGCGACCTGTTCCAGCACGACGACGGCGGCTGGCTGCAGGATCCGGCGCTGCTCGACCGGCTGGTCACGGAGAAGCTGGAGGCCGAGGTCACCGCCGTCCAGGCTGAGGGGTGGCGGTGGGTGGAGGCGGCGCTGGGCTTCCCCTACGGGCACAGCCGCGCTCTGCGCCGACTGTCCGGCGAGCCGGTGCCGCTGACCGCGGCGGAGCAGGCGACCTACGACGCGCTGCACGCCGAGTATGAGCGGTTGGAGAGCACCGATCCGGCTGACCTGGAGGCGTTGGAGAAGTCCGCGCTGCGGCTGAACGAGATCGACGTCGCTCTGCGGGAGCTGGAGGAGCGGCCGCTGGTTTACGAGACGGCCGAGGTGGCGCGGGCCGGCGTGTTCGTCAGCGTCGACGCCGAGGGCCGGCTGCAGGTCGATCGCGGCTATGTGCGGCCGGAGGACGAGGCGCCGGTCGAACCGGTGCCGGTGGCCGGCAGCGATGGTGCCACGATGGCCGAACCGGCGGGCGGTGCCGTCGGTCCCGTCGCCGCCCAGCCCGCCAGCATCAGCGGCAGCCGGGTTTCGGCACCGGTCCCGCCTCCGGCCACCGGATCGGACAGCACCGACGAGGAGGACGGCATCCGCCCGCTGCCGGACCGGCTGCAGACCGAGTTGAGCGTCCATCGCACCCTGGCTTTGCGCAACGCGCTCGCCAACGACCCTGACATGGCGTTCCTGGCGGTGCTCCATGCGCTGTGCCTGCGCCTCTTCTACCAGCGGGGCGGCGCCTCCTGCCTTGAGCTGGAACTGAAGAGTGCTATCTTCGGCGAGCAACCGCCGGCCCTGACCGCCAGCGCCTCGGCGAAGGCGATCGACGCCCGCCAGCGCAATTGGGCCGGCCAGTTGCCTCGTGAGCCGGCCGAACTGTGGGAAGCGCTGTTGGCGTTCGACGGCGACAGCCGGGCGGCGCTGTTCGCCCACTGCGTCTCGTTCGGCGTCAACGCCGTGTATGAATCCTGGAACCGGACGCCACAGCGGGCGGCCCATGCCGATGTGCTGGCCGAGGCCATCGGTCTCGACATGGCGGCGGTGGGCTGGATGGCGACCGTGGACAACTATCTCGGCCGGGTGCCGAAGGCGCGCATCCTCGAAGCGGTGCGGGAGGCACGGGGGCCCGAGGCGGCGCGGCTGATCGACCATCTGCGCAAGACCGACATGGCGAAGGAGGCCGAGCGGCTGCTCGCCGGCAGCGGCTGGCTGCCGGAACCGTTGCGTGGCCGGGCGGAAGAACCCTCGGCGGTTGGGGATGGCGACACGGTTGATGGCGCGGAGGCCGACACGCTGCCGGCTTTCCTGGCCGGTGACGGCGATCCGGAGGCGGGCGGGGACGAGGCCCCCGCCGAAGCGGCCTGACCCCGACGTCGTGGAGCGGTTCCGGCCGCTCCGCCTCTTTTCCCTGAATTCTTCAGGAGGTCATCATGACCGACTCCTCCGCCCCGATGATCGTGCGCCTGCCGGTTGCCGTCGGCGGTTTGACCCCGTTCGAACGCCTGCTGCTTGCCCGTCTGGCCTGGGCTGGCGCCGACCGGAGCGGGCTGTTGCTCCATGCCGCGCTCGACGCGCGGAACGGCACTGCCGTCTCCCCGGACGAGCGCGCCGCGGTCCTCGCCTGTGTCGAAACCGTCGGTGCGGCGGCCGGCGCCAGGCAGGTGCTGGTGATCACCGCCGACGGTGTGTTCCTCGTTGCTCTGAAGGGCGCCATTTCGTCGGAGCGCCCAGACGCACCGAGTGAGGCGGCCTTCCTGCCCCTTGCCGAGGCCGACGTCCGCGCGGAAATCCGCATCATGATCGAGGCCGACGCGATGCTCACCACGCTGTCCCCGGAGATGGTGAGCGACGCCGACATTCATGAGGCCTGCCGGACCGTCATGGGTCGGCCGCGTTTGGACGATGAGGAAGGAACCGCCCTGTTCCAGGCGGCCCTGGCCGCCATCGGCGCGGCTGAACGCCGCCTCGGCTGTCCGTCCTGATCCGCCCGCCGCCCCGTCTTCCTTCCCCACTTTGCCCGGCCTTGCGCCGGGCATTTCCATTCTTGGAGAACCGTCATGTCTTCGATCGTCTCTCCCGCCCGTGCGGCCGCCGCTCCGTCTGTTGCGACGGTTGATGGTCCTGCCGCCCTGTTCGCCGTTGCCGAGCGGCTGTTGCCCGACCTCGAACGCGGCCGCGCCATCGACATCGTGGCGTTGGGCGCCGCGATGACGGCGGCTTTCGGCGGCACCGATGCCGAGGGCGCCTGGAGTTGGAAGCTGGCCTACGACGCCGGCGAGGCCGCGCAGCTGCTGTTTCTGCGTCGTTTCGGCTCGGCGATGCGGGCCCGGGCCGGCAACGCGGGGGCCTTTGCCGCCATGCTGGGACGGCTGGCGGGTTTGTTGCCCAGCCAGACCCGGCGCTCCGAGGAGAGCCAGGCCCGGCAGCAGTTCTCGACCCCGCTGCCGTTGGGCGCAGTGGTTGCCGAGACGGCGGCGCTGACGCCGGCCGACCGCGTGCTGGAGCCGTCCGCCGGTACCGGTCTGCTGGCGATCTTCGCCGAGTTGGCCGGCACTTCGCTGGTCCTCAACGAGTTGGCCGACGCGCGCGCCGGTCTGCTGGAGCGGTTGTTCCCTGGCGTGCCGGTGACTGGGTTCGATGCCGCCAACATTCATGATCATCTCGACGCCGCCGTCCGGCCGACGGTGGTGCTGATGAACCCGCCCCTCTCGGCCCTGGCCGCGGTGGAGGGCCGGGTGGCCGACGTCGCCCTGCGCCACATCGCCTCGGCCTTGGCCCGGCTGGCCGAGGGCGGCCGTCTGATCGTCGTTACCAGTGCCGGCTTGGCTCCCGATCAACCGTCCTGGCGGGACGCCTTCGTCCGTCTGCAGGAGCGAGGCCGCGTGCTATTCTCCGCCGCCATCGACGGCCGGGTCTACGCCCGCCACGGCACCAGCGTCGACACCCGGCTGACCGTCATCGACTGCGTTCCTGCCGACGATCCGACGCGCTTTCCGGCATCGCCGGGCATGGCACCGGACGTCGCCACGCTGCTCGGCTGGGTGCAGCGCGACGTCCCGGCGCGTGCACCGGTGGCACCGCCGGTGGTGCCGGTCGTGACTCCGCTGCTGGCCCGTGCCGCGAACAGGCGGCCAACGCGCCGGGCTGTGGCTCCCGCATCGGCGTCCCCCACGCCCGATCCGGCCGTCGAGCTGGTTTACGAGACGCGCGACTGGGCGCCGGCCGCTGATGCGCGGCTCACCGCGGGGATCTATGAGCCCTACGTGCTGCAATCCATCGCCATCCCCGGCGCCAAGCCGCATCCGACGCCGTTGGTGCAATCCGCCGCCATGGCTTCGGTCGCCCCACCCAAGCCCCGTTACCGTCCGCATCTGCCCGTCACCCTGGTCAGCGGCGGGGTTCTCTCCGACGCCCAGCTGGAAAGCGTCATCCTTGCCGGCGAGGCGCATGCCGGTCAGCTTGCCGGTTCCTGGAGCGTGGACGAGACCTTCGACATTGTCTCGGCCGCTCCGGAGGGGGCCGAGGATGCGGTGCGCTTCCGCCGCGGCTGGTTCCTCGGCGATGGCACCGGCGCCGGCAAGGGCCGCCAAGTCGCCGGCATCCTGCTCGACAACTGGCTGAAGGGGCGCCAACGCGCGCTCTGGGTCTCGAAGTCCGACACCCTGATCGAAGACGCTCAGCGCGCCTGGGCCGCGCTCGGCCAGGAGCGGCTGCTGGTGACGCCGCTGTCCCGCTTTCGGCCCGGCGTGCCGATCGCCCTGGAATGCGGGATTCTCTTCACGACCTATGCCACCCTGCGCGGCGACGGCGGGGAGGGGGCCGTGCCGCGCGTCCGGCAGATCGTCGACTGGTTGGGCCGTGCCTTCGACGGCGTCATCATCTTCGACGAATCGCACGCCCTGCGCAACGCCGGCGGCACCGCCGGCTTCGGCCGTGAGGGCGGTCCCGCCACCCCCTCGCAGCAGGGCCGCGCCGGCCTGCGCCTCCAGCACGCCCTGCCGGACGCCCGCGTCCTCTACGTCTCCGCCACCGGCGCCACCACGGTGCACAATCTGGCCTACGCCCAGCGCCTCGGCCTGTGGGGCGGCGCGGACTTCCCCTTCGCCACCCGCGCCGAGTTCGTCCAGGCCATCGAGGCCGGCGGCGTCGCCGCCATGGAGGTGCTGGCCCGTGACCTCAAGGCGCTCGGCCTCTACAGCGCCCGCTCGCTGTCCTTCGATGGTGTCGCCTACGAGATGGTCGAGCACCGGCTGACGCCGGGGCAGGTGGCGATCTACGACGCCTACGCCGAAGCCTTCCAGGTCATTCATGCCAACCTCGACGCGGCGCTGGAAGCCGCCAACGTCACTGGGGCGGGCGGCACCTTGAATCGCGCCGCCAAGGCCGCCGCCCGCTCCGCTTTCGAGAGCACCAAGCAAAGATTTTACAACCATCTGATTACGGCGATGAAGGGGGCGACTCTGCTGCGCGCCATCGAGCGTGACCTTGCCGCCGGCCACGCCGTGGTGGTGCAGATCGTCTCCACCGGCGAGGCGTTGACCGAACGCCGGTTGGCCAACGTTCCCACCGAGGAGTGGGGCGACCTTGAAATCGACGTGACGCCGCGTGAGGGGGTTCTCGAGTATTTGCGGCATTCCTTCCCGACCCAACTGCACGAGCCTTTCACCGATGGCGAAGGGAACCTGTCGTCGCGGCCGGTGTGGCACGACGGCCAGCCCGTTCTCTGCCGGGAAGCGGTCGAGCGGCGCGACCGCATGATCGAACGACTGGCCGCGCTGGAGCCGGTTCAGGGCGCTCTCGACCAGATCGTCCAGCGCTTCGGCACCGAGATGGTCGCCGAGGTCACCGGCCGCTCGCGCCGCATCGTGCGCAAGGTGGAGCCCGGCGGTCTGGAGCGGTTGGCGGTGGAAAGCCGGCCCGGTTCGGCCAACCTCGCTGAAACCCAGGCCTTCCTCGATGACGAGAAGCGCATCCTGGTCTTCTCCGACGCCGGCGGTACCGGCCGCAGCTACCACGCCGATCTCGGCGCGAAGAACCAGCGGCTGCGGGTGCATTACCTGCTGGAGGCCGGCTGGAAGGCCGACGCCGCTATCCAGGGGCTGGGCCGCACCAACCGGACCAACCAGGCGCAGCCGCCGCTGTTCCGCCCGATCGCCACCGACGTGCGGGCGGAGAAGCGCTTCCTCTCGACCATCGCCCGCCGGCTCGATACGCTGGGCGCCATCACCCGCGGCCAGCGCCAGACCGGCGGGCAGGGGTTGTTCCGTGCTGACGACAACCTGGAATCCGTCTACGCCCGGGCGGCGCTGCGCCAGCTCTACGGGCTGCTGCACGCCGGCAAGGTCGAGGGCTGCTCGCTGGAAGCCTTCGAGGCGGCGACCGGGCTGTCGCTCAGCGACCGCGACGGGGGCCTGCGCGACGAACTGCCGCCGATCACCACCTTCCTCAACCGCCTGCTGGCGCTGACCATCGGCCTGCAGAACACGCTGTTCACCGTGTTCGAGCAGCTGCTCACCGCGAAGATCGAGGGGGCCATCGCGTCGGGCACCTACGACCGCGGCGTCGAGACGCTGGTGGCCGACAGCTTCACCGTCACCGAGCGGCGGACGCTGCACACCCACGCGGCGACCGGGGCGGAGACCCGGCTGTTCACCCTGGCCCGGCGCGACCGCAACCAGCCGATGGCGGTGGAGGACGCGCTGGAGCGGGCGGCGGGGCCGCAAGCCAAGCTGCTGGTGAACGCGCGGTCCGGTCGGGTGGCGGTGGCGGTGCCAGCGGCGAGCCTGCTGCTCGACGATGGCACAATGGAGCGCCGGGTCCGCCTGCTGCGGCCGATGGAGCGCCTGACCGTGACGGTGGCCGAGCTGGCCCAGAGCCACTGGCGTCCTTCCGAGGCGGAACCCTTCTCGGCGGCCTGGGCGGCGGAGGTCGCCACGGTGCCGGCGTTCTCCACCGGCACGTTGCACGTGGTGACCGGGCTGCTGCTGCCGGTGTGGCGGCGCCTGCCCGATGTGAGCCCGCGGGTGGTACGGTTGCAGACCGACGACGGGGAGCGGATCATCGGCCGTGTGGTGACGCCGGAGGTCCTGTCCGAGGTCGAGCGGAACTTCGGGGTTGGGACGGGAGGGGCCGTTCCCTTGCCGTCGCTGGAGGAAGCCTGGGCGCTGGTGCAGGGCGAGCGGATGGCGTTGCATCTGGCCGACGGGCTGCGGCTGCGCCGGGTGAAAGTGGCGGGCGCACACCGCATCGAGCTGTTCGGCTTCACCGGCGGCATGGTCGATCGGCTGAAGGCGCTGGGGCTGGAGGCCGAGGCGGTGTGCCGGCATTACCTGTCCGAAGGCCGGCGGGAGGGGCGTTACTGGCGGATCGGCGACGTACAGGGCACGCCGGGGTCCAGCCTCTATGTCCGGCTGCACGGACCCGCCGCCGGTCGTTGGGCAGATGCCGCGACTGGGGAGTGCGGCGACCTGCTCGATCTCATCGGCACGAACCGGGGCTTCGACCGGCTGCGCGATGCGCTCGAGGAAGCCCGCTCCTTTCTCAGCCTCCCACAGATCATGGGCGCTCCAAAGCGGTGGGAGCCGCGTTCCCCTGCCGGATCGCCGGAGGCCGCCCGCCGCCTGTTCGCCCGGTCCATGCCGACCGCCGGCACGTTGGCCGAGGCGTATCTGCGCAACCGCGGATTTCCGCACATCCGGAGCGCCGGATCCCTGCGGTCCCAGCCGCGCTGCTGGTACCGGGACGCCGATGACCGGCTCGCCACGGGGCCGGCGCTGGTCGCTGCGGTCACCGACCGGGAGGGCCGGATCACCGGCGTGCAGCGGACCTGGCTCGATTCGTCCGGCCGGGGCAAGGCGGCGATGACGTCACCGCGCCGGGCGCTGGGGCATCTGCTCGGCAACGGGGTCCGCTTCGGTGTGGCCGACGATGTCCTGGCGGCGGGGGAGGGGATCGAGACCATGCTGGCGCTGCGCATCGCCCTGCCGACCCTGGCCATGGTCGCCGCCCTGTCCGCCGGCCACCTTGCCGCCCTGCAGCTTCCACCGGCGCTGCGCCGCCTCTACATCGCCCGCGACAACGACCCGGCCGGCTGTCGGGCGGTGGAGTGCTTGGGGACCCGCGCCGAAGCGGCGGGGGTCGAGGCGTTGCCCCTCGTGCCGCAGGCCGGGGACTTCAACGATGACCTGCTGGCGGGTGGGGTGGCGGCGCTCCGCGCGCCTCTGCGGGCGCAGCTTGCTCCGGAGGATGTCGCGCGCTTCTGGGAGATCGGCGACAGGCGCCGCGAGGGATGAGGGCCGGGTAACCGCTTCCGGCCGGTGCGTTCGACCGGCGGGGTGGACGCTTCGTCTTTCGGACAGGGCCGCGGCCACGGCCTTCCAGCGGGCGATCGGGCGGCGGGCGGGGCGGCTCCGCAACGGCGGCGGTCAACTTTCTTCCCCGGCCGGCCAAGCCGGCCTTCCTCGCGAAACAAGAAAGCCGCCCCCCGCCGTCCTCCGCTGCGCTGCGGCCCAAGAGGGTGCGGACCCGCCCCGCCCGCCGTCGGGGGATCGCCACGAAGGCCGCGGTGGGCGCGGCCGATCCTCCAGCCGAAGGGCAGCCGCCATGATCACCGACACCGACGCCGCCGGGCTCCACCACGCCTCCTCCCCCACCGACCACGCCCTGACCGAACTCCAACTCTACGGCCACCGGCCCTTCGAGGACGATCCCGACCCTCGGCCGCCGCCCGGCGAGACCGCCATCCGCGCCGCCCTGGCCGACGTCTTCGACGCCCTCGTGGTCACGCTGAAGGACACCCGCCTGGAACCCGACCTGGTCGACCTGCTGTGGTCCACCGTCGACCTGTTCCACCGCGCCGCCGATCGCGTGCAGCGCGAGCTCGACGACAACGAGGACGCCCAGAAGCGCAGCCAGCGCGAACAGGACGGCTCGGAGATCCGCTCGGTCGAGCTGGAACGGCTGCTGGCCGAGGGACTGACGCTGATCGAGCGCCGCACCGCCATGGAGACCTTCCGCGACCACGCCGCCGACCTGTTCGAGGTCCACACCGGCTCCGGCTGGCGGCCGCGGGCCGGCTCGCTGGTCAGCCACCGCACCCTGACCGCCGCGCTGATCGACAGCCGCGATTTCCTCGCCGCCAAACGGCGGGTCGAGACCGAGCCGTTGCTGCCGGCCGGCCCCCGCATCGCCTTCACCGGTGGGGTGGAATGCAACGACCACCACCGCATCTGGGCGGTGCTCGACAAGGTGCGCGCCAAGCACCCCGACATGGTCCTGCTGCACGGCGGCAGCCCGAAGGGGGCCGAGCGCATCGCCGCCTGTTGGGCCGAGCACCGCAAGGTGACGCAGGTGCTGTTCCGTCCCGACTGGGCCCGCCACGCCAAGGCCGCCCCGTTCAAGCGCAACGACCGTCTGCTGGAAGCGCTGCCGGTTGGCATCATCGCCTTTCCCGGCTCGGGCATCGCCGCCAACCTCGCCGACAAGGCGCGGCGCCTCGGCATCCCGGTGTGGCGCTTCGGCGACGGTGGTGCCTGAGCGCCGTCGTTCCGGCGATCCGTTTCGGCGGATCGCCGACTTTCCGTAAATCCGTTATCCTGGATAGCCGGCTCGGTGGCAATGCGCCGATTGTGTTGAAAAAGTCGGTGTTGCCGGTAGCCTGAAGTGCTGATTCAATCCTCCTTGGCAGAAGGAGGACGCAACGATGATGGGCGAGCGGACGGTGATGCAGGCGGCGCTGTTCTATGAGTTCAGCCTCGAACGCCACGTCCCATCGGACCACTTGCTGCGCTCCTTCGCGCAGGGCGCCGCCCCCAAGGGCAATCTGCGCACGCTGAAGCTCGCCTGGAGCCAAGGCTCCTCGGCACCCATGGCGGCTGCCTGCGCCTGCTGACGTCAGCGCAGAGCGGCGTCACCGACGTCAAGGACCTGAAGGGCAAGACCATTGCCGTCGCCGCGCTGACCAGCCCGGCCAAGGAGGCCTTCGTGGTCACGCTGGCGCGCGCCGGCCTCGACCCGGAAAAGGACGTCACCTGGAAGGCTTTCCCCGGCGACCTGCTGTCGCTGGCGGTGTCGAAGGGCGAGGCGCAGGCGATCGCCCATTACGACCCCGAGGCTTTCCGCTTCCGGAAGGAGGGGGTCGTCGAGCTGGCTTCCAACCAGACCGGCCGTTGCGAGCACCGCGTCTGCTGCGTCGTCGGCGTCACCGCCAGCCTGCTGAAGACCGACAAGCCGGCGGTCCGCGCGTTGGTCGAGGCTGTCGCCGAGGTCCATCCCGCCGATCTCCACCTCGGCCTCCAGATCGCCGGGCAGCGCGTGGCCGAGCGGTGCCAGATCGTCGGTGCCGATAGAGCCCTTGGACGGCATCCGTGGAAAATCGGCCATTTGGAAAAGAGGGTGGGGTCAATTGATGATGCACATCGGACAATCGAAGAATTATCCCGTAACCCTCTGTTTTCCTCTACGCTACTCCCCCTCCAGAACCCTCCAGGGTATCCCGTACCCCTCACTCCCACTTGATGATTGAAATCTATCATAAAGCATTGAAATTTATAAGAAAATTTCAATCTGATCAACGATGTCCGACCATGAGGCCGTCAAAGAGCTACGCTTTTGATTTTTAATAAAAAAGCACCCGAGAAAATTTTTCACGGTTCCGATAGCTATCGGGACCAGTTGATCGATCTTTCATGCCAGCCACGGCGGCGAGCACGACCGGCTCCGCATCGAAAAGTACCGTCAGCGAGCCTGTCAGGCTTATACACTTGGTGGCATAGCCGGCACGGCCTCGGCCGGGTTCGTCGACGCTGCCGGGTCTTCGGCCAGCGTGTCGCGCAGGGTGTCGCGGAACAGGGCGATTGGCTGCATCAGCCGGCTGGCCGGCAGGCGGTGCAGCATCCAGGCGCGGACCTGCGGGCGGAAATCGACGGTGTCGATGATCGCGACCTCGTCGCGCCAACGGCTGCGCACCAGAGCATCGGGCGCGACGACACCGATCCCCAAGCCGCGGGCGATCAGCGACAGGCGCAGGTCGTTGTTGCTGGCCTCGATCGCCACGGTGAAGGGCAGGCGCTCCGCCTCGAAGCTGCGCCGGATCACTTGGCGGAAGCCGCAGCCGCTCTCGCTCATCACCCAGGGGAAGCCGGCCAGATCGTTGAGACGCGCCGGGCTGGGCACGCCAAGCCGGGGGGCCGCGACGAGAAGCACGCGCTGCGGACCCAGGTCGTCGGCGGCCAGCCCGTCCGGCGGTGCGAGGCCTTCGGGCAGGCACACCGCCGCCGCGTCCAGCGCGTTGCGCTGGAGCTGCTCGACCAGCTGCGGCGACCAGCCGCTGCCGACGCGCAGCAGCAGCCGGGGATAGGCCTCGCGCAACGCGTCGAGCGGGGCCGACAGCGCCGCTTCCGACAAATGGGCCATGACCCCGACGCGGAATTCGCCCGCCGTCTCCGTGCCGGCCGGCGCCACGCTGGCGGCGAGGTCGGCGAGCGCGCCCAGCACCCGGCGGCCCTGCTCGTAGGCTTCCCGCCCGGCCGCGGTCGGCCGCAGCGGCTTGGCCTTGCGGTCGAGCAGGGGAACGCCCAGCGTGTCCTCCAGGTTCTGGACGCGGCGGGTCACCCCGGGCTGCGTCAGGTTGAGCCGGACCGAGGCGGCAACGATCGATCCCGTCTCGACGACGGCGATGAACGCATCAAGATCATGCGTGTTCATGCGAGTTGCGCATAAAGTTTATCAGGTTAATCGATTTGTATCATGATGAAGCCGGTGCGTACAGTCCCAGGCGTTGCAGCGCACGAACGCCAAGGAGACATCAGTGTCGGTTTCATGCAACGCGGCGGCCGTTCCGTCCGCTGACGCCCCGTCCGTCGCCGCAGAGGCACGGGCGCAGGGAATTTCCGCTCCGCTCACGCTCCTGTTCGCCGCCTCCGTCGGCGTGATCATCATCAACCTGTCGGCCGCCCAGCCCCTGGTCGGTCCGATCGGCGCCTCGATCGGCCTGGATCCCGCGCTGGGCGGGCTGGTCGCCATGGCGCCGCTGCTGGGCTATGCCGCCGGGCTATTCCTGCTGATCCCGCTCGCCGACCTGATGGAGAACCGGGCGCTGGCGGTCCGCATGCTGGCCTGCGCGGCGGTCGCGTCGGCCATCGCCGTGGCGGCGCCGGGGATGTGGGCGCTGATGGCGGCGCTGTTCGCCCTCGGCGCCGCGTCCTCGGTGATCCAGGTGCTGGTGCCGATCGCCGCCGCGATGGCTCCGTCCGAGCATCGCGGCCGCACCATCGGCAACGTGATGAGCGGCCTGATGGTGGGCATCCTGCTGTCGCGGCCACTGGCCGCCCTGATCGCCGACAGCTTCGGCTGGCGGGCGTTCTATGTGGCGAACGCGGCGCTGCTGGGCGGTCTGGCGCTCGTGCTGCCGCTGTGGCTGCCGCGGCGCCGGCCATCGGCAGGACAGCGCTATCCGGCGTTGATCGCCTCGATGTGGGGGCTGCTGCGCGACGAGCCCGTGCTGCGGCTGCGCTCCCTGACCGCGGCGCTGATGATGGCGGCGTTCAGCCTGTTCTGGACGGCGGTCGCCTTCCGCCTGTCCCAGGCGCCGTTCGGGCTCGACCAGGGCGGCATCGCCGTGTTCGCCTTGGTCGGGGCGGGTGGCGCGCTGGCGACGCCCCTGGCCGGCCGCCTGGGCGACCGTGGTTGGGCGCGGAGCACCACCATCGCCTCGCATGTTCTGGTGGTGCTGTCCTTCGCGCTGGCGGCTTCGGCCGACGCGGTCGCCGGCCTGCCGGTGCTGGCGCTCGGCCTGCTGGCGCTGGCCGCCGTCGGGCTGGATGTCGGAGCGGTCGGCGACCAGACGCTCGGCCGCCGCGCCATCAATCTGCTGGACCCGGCGGCGCGCGGCCGGTTGAACGGCCTGTTCGTCGGGCTGTTCTTCCTGGGGGGATCGCTGGGTTCGGCGGTGGCCGGTGTCGCCTGGGCGCACGGCGGCTGGCCGGCGATCTGCCTGATCGGCGCCGGCTTCGCCCTGGTCGCGCTGATCGCCCATCTCCAGGCGTCACGGCGGTTGGCGGCGTAGCGGTTGCGGGCTTGGCATGCACCGCCCCGCTGGCGTGGGTGCATGCGGTGCTGCCGCGCATGGTCCGCTCCGCCCCCGAGACAGCTTGGCGGGTATCGCCGTGCTCTGCCCGTCCGCCGTGGTGGCCTGTCAGCCCGTCGTCGCGAAGAAGCGGTTCTCCGGGCGCCGCAGCCCGAGATGGTCGCGCAGCGTCGTCCCTTCATACTCGGTCCGGAAAAGGCCGCGGCGCTGGAGTTCCGGAACCACCCGGTCCACGAAGGCGTCGAGGCCTGCCGGCAGAAAGGGGAACATGATGTTGAAGCCGTCCGACCCTTCGGTCAGAAGCCATTCCTCCATCGCGTCGGCGATGGTCGCCGGGGTGCCGACGAAGGACAGCCCGCCATAACCGCCGAGCCGCTGCGCCAGCTGGCGGACGCTCAGCCCCTCGCGGCGGGCGAGGTCGATGGCGCGCTGGCGGCCGCTCTTGCCGGCGTTGGTCTCGGGAATGTCCGGCAGCGGCCCGTCGAGGTCGAAGCCCGACACGTCGTGGCCGAGCGCGATCGACAGGGACGCGATGGCGCTGGCCTCATGGACCAAGCCGTCGAGCCGGGCGCGCGTGGCCCGCGCCTCCTCCACCGTGTCGCCGACCACCACCAGGGCGCCGGGCAGGATCTTCAGGCTGTCGCGCGACCGTCCCGCCGCCTCCAGCCGTCCCTTGACGTCGGCGTAGAAGCGCTGCCCCTCGGCCAGCGTGGCGGCGGCGGCGAAGACCACCTCGGCCGTTTCGGCGGCGAGCTGGCGCCCGGCCTCCGACGCGCCGGCCTGGACGATCACCGGCCAGCCCTGCACCGGCCGCGCGATGTTGAGCGGCCCGCGCACCGACAGGAACTCCCCCTTGTGATCCAGGACGTGCAGCTTGTCGGGGTCGAAGAACAGCCCGCTCTGCTGGTCGCGGATGAAGGCGTCGTCGGCCCAACTGTCCCACAGCCCGGTCACCACGTCGTGGAATTCGCGGGCGCGGCGGTAGCGGTCGCCATGCTCCATCTGGCCGTCGCGGCCGAAATTCAGCGCCGCGTCGGGGTTGGCGGTGGTGACGATGTTCCAGCCGGCCCTTCCGCCCGACAGGTGATCGAGCGAGGCGAAGCGCCGGGCGATGTGGTAGGGCTCGTCGAAGGTCGTCGAGGCCGTGGCGACCAGCCCGATCCGCTCGGTCACCGCCGCCAGCGCCGACAGCAGGGTAAAGGGCTCGAACGAGGTCGCGGTGTGGCTGCGCTTCAGCGCCTCGACCGGCATGTTCAGCACGGCCAGATGGTCGGCCATGAAGAAGGCGTCGAACTTGCCGGCCTCAAGCTTCCGCGCGAAGCGCTTCAGGTGGGCGAAGTTGAAGTTCGCGTCGGCGAAGGCGCCCGGATAACGCCATGCCCCGGTGTGGATCGACACCGGGCGCATGAAGGCGCCGAGATGAAGCTGTCGTGTCATGGGTTCCCTCCGCAGTCATCAGGCGAGCAGCCGTCCGGCCTTCATCTCCAACACCCGGTCGGCGATGTGGCGGACCACGGCCAGATCGTGGGAAATGAACAGATAGGCGAGATTGAACTCCTCCTTCAACTCGGCCAGCAGGTTGAGGATTTGCGCCTGCACCGACACGTCGAGCGCCGAGACCGGCTCGTCGCACACCACCAGCGACGGCTTGAGCAGCAAGGCGCGCGCGATGCCGATGCGCTGGCGTTGGCCGCCGGAGAACTCGTTCGGGTAGCGCCGTGCGGAGTCGGCGGGCAGGCCGACGCGGTCGAGCATCGCCTTGACGCGGGCGGCGCGGTCAAGGCGCTCGCGGACGCCGTGGACGACCAGGGCGGCGTCGAGGCTGTCGTGGACGGTGTGGCGGGGGTTGAGCGAGCCGTAGGGGTCCTGGAACACCATCTGGAAGCGCCGCCGCCACGGTTTCAGCGCGCGGTCCGGCAGGCGGGCGAGGTCGGTGCCGTCCAGCAGGATCCGGCCGCCGCTCGCCGGGACGAGGCGCATGACCGTCTTCGCCAAGGTGGACTTGCCGCAGCCGGACGGACCGACCAGCCCCACCGTCTCGCCGGGGGCGATGTCGAAGGAGACGCCGTCGACGGCGTTGAACACGCCCTCGGCGGTCCGGTACTCGGCGCGCAGGTCGCGGACCGACAGCAGGGGGCCGGTTCGTGGCGGCGCGCGGCGCGGGCGGACCGGCGGCACCTCCAGCGCGAAGCTGGGCGTTCCGGCGGCGTCGCGGGCGATGCGGATCTCCGGCAGCCGGCGCTCGGTACAATGCGGCGTGTCCCCGGCGTGCAGCGACGCCGCCAGCAGGCAGCGGGTGTAGGGGTGATGCGGCCGTTCGAACAGCGCGGCGGTGCCGCCTTCCTCCAGCTTGACGCCGTCGTGCAGCACCAGCACGCGGTCGGCCCGGTCCTTGACCACGCCGAGGTCGTGGGTGACGAGCAGCAGCCCCATCGACAGGTCGCGCCGCAGGCCGTCGAGCAGGTCGAGAATCTGCTCCTGGGTGGCGACGTCGAGCGCCGTGGTCGGCTCGTCGGCGACCAGCAGGCGCGGCCGGCAGGCGACCGCCATCGCGATCATCACCCGCTGCCGCTGCCCGCCCGACAGCTGGTGCGGGTAGGAGTCGATGCGCCGGCCCGGCTCGGGGATGCGGACCCGATCCAGCAGGTCGAGGGTGCGGCTGCGGGCGGCGGCGGACGACAGCCTTTCGTGGAGGCGCAGCACCTCGCCGATCTGGGCGCCGACGCTGTGGACCGGGTTGAGCGAGGTCATCGGCTCCTGGAAGATCATCGAGACGTCGCGCCCGCGCCGCCGCCGCATCGCGTCGAGTGGCAGGCCCAGCAGATCCTCCCCCTCGAACAGGATGCGGCCGCCGACCGCGGCGCCGGGGGCGGTCAGCCGCAGCAGGGCGAGGGCGGCGGTGGATTTCCCGCTGCCCGACTCGCCGACCACCGCCAGGGTCTGGCCGCGCTCCAGATGGAAACTCAGGTCCTTCACCGCGTGGTGGGTGCCGCGCGGGCCGGTGAAGCGGACGTTCAGGTTCTCGACGGCGAGCAGCGGCTGGGCGGCGGTCATCGCAGGCCCCGCAGGCGCGGGTTGAAGCGGTCGTTGAGGGCGTCGCCGACCAGATTGAGCGCCAGCACGGTCAGCAGGATGGCGCCGCCGGGCAGGGCGGTGAGGAACCAGGCGGTGCGCAGCTGGTCGCGGCCGTCGCCGATCATGCTGCCCCAGGACACCATGTTGGGGTCGCCCATGCCGAGGAAGGACAGCGCGGATTCGATCAGGATCGCCGTCGCCACCAGCACCGAGGTGGTGACGATCACCGGCGGCAGCGCGTTGGGCAGGATCTCGCGGAGGATCAGCCGGGCGGGGCCGTAGCCGAGGCTGCGCGCCGCCAGGACGAATTCGGTCTCGCGCAGGGACCGGAACTCGGCCCGCACCAGCCGCGCGATCACCGGCCAGGAGGCCAGCCCGATCGCCGTGACGATGACCGTGACCGAGGGCTTGCCGATCGCCACCAGGACGATGACGAACAGGAAGGACGGCACGGTCTGGAACAGCTCCGTCACCCGCACCAGCGCGTCGTCGAGCGCGCCGCCGAAGAAGCCGCCGAGGCCGCCGACCGTCAGCCCGATGCCCAGGCTGAGGATGGCGGCGACCAGCCCGACGGTGAGCGACACCTTGGCACCGTGGACGAGGCCGGCGGCGACGTCGCGCCCCAGCGAATCGCTGCCCAGCGGGAAGGCCGGATCCTCGCCGGGCCACAGCAGGGGTGGGGCCACCATCGCCAGCGGGTCGTCGGGGTACCACCAGCCGGCGGTCAGCGCCGTGCCGGCCACCAGCGCCAGCACCGCGACGCCGAACAGCGCCTGTGGGCTGTGGCTGAGCAGGCGCCACAGGACGTGCCCCTGCGACTCGCTGCCGGGGAGAAAATCGGTGGTCGGCGACGCTTCCCGCCGCGGACGCAGCGGATGGATCAGGGCGCGCAGGAGGCGGGCGGGATCGGGCATGGCGGTGACTCGGCGGGGGACGCGGCGGGGCGTTCAGCGGACCTGGATGCGGGGATCGAGCCACGCGTGCAGCAGGTCGACCAGCAGGTTGGCGGCGATGACCAGGAGCGAGGACAGGAAGAGGATGCCGAGCAGCACATGGTAGTCGCGCGACAGCACGGATTCGAGGGCGAGACGGCCCAGCCCCGGCCAGCTGAAGACCACCTCGATCACCACCGAACCGCCCAGCAGCGTGCCGACCTGCATGCCGGCGACGGTGGTGACCGGGATCAGGGCGTTGCGCAGCACGTGCCGCACGGTGACGGCGAAGGGGCCGAGCCCCTTGGCCTCGGCGGTGCGCACGAAATCCTGCCCGCGCACCTCCAGCATCGCCGCGCGGGTCAGGCGGGAGAAGATGGCGACGAAGAAGCCGGCCATCGCCAGCGCCGGCAGCGCCAGATGGCGGGCGCGGTCGGCGGCCCAGGCCCAGCCGGCCAGCCCGGAATCGATGGTGGCGTTGCCGCCGGTGGGCAGCCAGCCGAGCTTGACCGCGAACAGCACGATGGCCATCAGCCCCAGCCAGAAGGAGGGCGTCGAGTAGAACAGCAGGGCGGCGACCGACAGGATGCGGTCCGGCCAGCGCCCGACGGTCACCGCCATCACGGCGCCGAACAGGATCCCGGCCAGCAGCGCCAGCCCCAGCGCCGTGCCCATCAGCAGCAGGGTGGCGCCCAGCCGTGAGGCGATCAGCGAGGTCACCGGCAGGTTGTGGCGCGGCGACACGCCCAGGTCGAGATGGGCGAGCGCGTTCAGATAGCCGAGGAGCTGGTTCAGCGCCGGCAGGTCGAGGCCGAAATGCGCGCGCAGCGCCGCCATGCCCTCCACCGTGGCGCTGCCGGATTCGGCGGCGATCACGTCGGCGGCGTCGCCGGGCAGAAGCTGGAGCAGGCAGAAGTTCAGGACGACGATCCCGATGACGGTGGGCACCGCCTGCCATGCGGTGCGGCGCAGGACGCCGCCCAGACGGGCGAGGTGGGGCATCGGCGGGTTGCTCCGGGACGGGGGAGGAGGAACGGCAGCGGCCGGCGGGGGGCGATGGCGCTCCCCCCGCCGGCCGATGGAAGGGCTTGCCCCTTTATGGTTCCAGGGACAGGTCGGCGAAGCTGCCGCGCAGCCCCTCGCCGGTCGGGGCGTAGTTCTGCACCGCCTTGGAGCGGATGGTGATGCTCGGGTTGGCGCCGAACTCCACGGACGGGACGTCGTCGTGGACGATCTGCTGGAACTCCAGGAACAGCGCCTTGCGCTTGGCCTCGTCGACCTCGACCGACGCCGCCTCCAGCAGGCGGTCGACCTCGGGGTTGGCGTAGTGGGCGGCGTTGGAGAAGGGCAAGCCGATCTTGAAGTTCTTCGACCAGAACACCCGCTGCACGCCGACCGTCGGGTCGAACACGTTGGCCAGCGCCTCCAGCGTGATGTCGAAGGCCCGCTCGGTGTAGGCCTTGGTGGTGTAGGTGGCGAAGTCGTAGCTCTCGATCACCGCGTCGACGCCGATGCGGGCCAGCGACTGCCGCACGAAGTCGGCGGCGCGGCGCTCCTGGAAGGGGTTGAAGAGCAGGCGCAGCTTGAACCGCGTGCCGTCGGCGCCGCGCTTCAGCCCGGCCGCGTCGAGCGCGGCCTCCGCCTGCTTGGTGTCGACCGGGAAATACTGGATGCCGGCGTTGTGGTACTTGGTGTTGGCCTTGCCGATGGCGGCCGGCGAGACGGTGCCGTAGCCGTACCACACCACCTTGTTCAGCGCGTTGACGTCGATCGCCTGGGAGATCGCCTTGCGCACCGCCTTGTTCTGCAGGATCGGGGTGTCGAGGTTGAAGATCAGCTGCTGGTGGTTGCTGACATAGGCCCAGTTCACCGAATCGACGCGGAGGTCCGGCAGCTCCGAGAAGCGCTTCACGTCGGACAGCGGGATCGCCTGTCCGCCGAGTTGCGCCGTGCCGGATTCCAGCGCCGCGGCGCGCGCAACCGCGTCGGGGATGAAGCGGACGATGACCTTGTCGAGATGGGGCTTGCCCTTGTCCCAGTAATCCGGGTTGCGCTCCAGCACGACGTGGCTGCCCTTGACGAACTCCTTGAAGACGAAGGGGCCGGTGCCGACGGGGGCGCTGTTGCGCGGGTTGGCGGCGACGTGGGTGCCCTCGTAGAGGTGCTTGGGCACGATCGGCGATTCGGCGCCGGCCAGCGCGGTCAGCAGGTAGGGGGCCGGCTTCGACAGCACGATGACGGCGGTGAGCGGATCGGGGGTCCGCACCTCGACGACGTTGGCGAAGGTGCTGCGGCCGCGCGGGTGCGACTGCTTGAGCGTCAGGATCGAGAAGGCGACGTCGGCGGACGTGAAGTCCTTGCCGTCGTGCCATTTCACGCCCGGCCGCAGGGAGAAGCGGTATTGCAGGCCGTCCTTCGCGACCTCCCACGCCGTCGCCAGCAGCGGCTTCGGGTTGAGGTCGGTGTCGTAGGTCAGCAGCCCCTCCACCACCTTCGGGCCGATCTCGGCGTTGCCACCGGCCGTGTTGGTCAGCGGAATCAGGGAGGCCGGTTCCGGCGTCACGATCCAGGTCAGGGTTCCGCCCTGCCGGGGGGCGGCGTGCGCGCCGGCCGCGCCGAGTCCGACGACCGCGGCGGCGATCAGTGGCCCCGCAAAATGCCGCTTCAGGTCATGCCACATGCTTGGGTCCATCAGGTTGCCGACGCATCGGCGCCGTGGGGGCGCTGCGTCGGGAAAAATCATGAGCCGTGGTGAGGGAACGGTTTAACGGCTGGGACTGTGCGTTTCGGGCGGTGAATATGTCAACTCAATAAGTAGATATTTATTTCTATATCAACATTTAAAATATGTTTTATCCGCTTCGGCCTTCACACCGGTGCTGGCGAAAGATTGGCACACATAGGGATTGACAAGCTGGATAATCTATAAAAATAATAGGATATAAACATATACAGCAAAATAAAAACGTTCAATATTCCTCGTCGGTGCGCCGCGTCGCGATCCCCGTGAGAAGCGTCCTTTGAGGGGCGGCCGAAGGTCGATCCCTCGGCGTCACAACCCACCATCGGAAGGAATCCCGACCATGCTGAAACACTGGCTCGCCAGAGCCCTGGCCGTGGCGTCGCTGCTGGCCGTGCCGCTGGCGCCCGCCGCCCTCCTGTCGTCGCTCGCATCGTCCGCCGCGGCGCAGACCGCCACGGCGCCGGCGGTGCCCGAGGTGGTCCGCCTCGGCTACGCCGGGGGGCCGCGCGTCTGGATGCTGGGCAAGGCCGACGGCTCCTACGAGAAGGCGTTCGGCACCAAGGTGCAGTGGGTGCCCTTCAACTCCGGCGCCGACGTGCTGACCCTGCTGGCCGCCAAGGAGCTGGACATCGTCCGCTTCGGCTCCAGCCCGGCGGTCGCCGGCATCATCCGCAAGCTGCCCATCGAGGTGATCGGCGTGTCGGGCGTCATCGCCACCAGCGAGCGGCTGATCGGCCGCGCGGCGGTCAAATCGGTCAAGGATCTGGAAGGCCGCACCGTCGGCTACCCCGCCAACTCCACGGCGCACTACGCGTTGCAGGCGGCCTTGAAGGTCAACAAGGTCGACGTCGCCAAGGTGAAGCAGGTGCCGCTGCGCCCGGCCGACATCGTCGCCGCCTGGAAGCGCGGCGACATCGACGCCGCCTATGTCTGGGGTCCCTTCACCCAGCAGCTGGAAGCCGACGGCGGCCACGAGGTGCTGGCCTCGCGCGATCTCCAGAAGGACGGCTACTACGTCTGGAACAACTTCGTCGCCCGCAAGGAGTTCCTCGAGAAGCACCCGCAGATCGCCGTGCAGCTTCTCCGCGTCTTCCAGAAGAATGTGGAGCAGTACAAGCGCGACCCGGAGGGCTCCGCGAAGATCGTCGCCGAGCATCTCAACGTCGACCTCGCCGCCGCGCGCAGCACGCTGGCCGGCATCGAGTATCCGGAGCTGGCGGAGCAGGCGACCCTGAAATGGCTGGGCGACGGCACCGACACGGCGGATTCGGTGATCGCCAAGGGCATGAAGGACACCGCGAACTTCCTGGCCGAGATCGGCGAGGTCCGCAAGGCCGACATTCCCGACAGCTTCGCCCCCTGGATCAACACCCGCTACCTGCGCGAGGCGCTGGCCCGGAAGGACGCGGCGGTCAAGCCATGAGCGAAGGCCTCGCAGGCGCCGCCGGGGACAGGGACGGGGCCGCCGCGACGCGGGCCGGCGCCGTCCGCTCCCGGCCCCTGGTGAGCGTCGCCGCCGTGCTGGCGGTGGTGGCGCTGTGGCAGGCGGCGGGGTCGCTGGGCTGGATCGGCCCGGCGCTGCTGCCGACCCCGGCCGAGGTGCTGCAGACCGGGCGCGAACTGGCGGAGACCGGCTACCGGCAGGTGCCGCTGTGGGAGCACATCCTGGTCAGCGTCGCCCGCGCCGGGGTCGCCTTCCTGGCGGCGGTGCTCACCGGGGTGCCGCTCGGGCTGGTGATGGGGGTGTCGCCGACGGTGGCGGCGCTGTTCGATCCCTTCGTGCAGTTCCTCCGCCCGCTGCCCAAGCTGGCGCTGATCCCGCTGGTCATCGTCTGGTTCGGCATCGGCGAATTCTCGAAATTCTTCCTGATCTACATCGCCACGGTGCTGAGCATCGTCGTCGGCGCCGCCGGCGCCGTCGCGGCGGTCGGGCAGGAGCGGCGGCGGGCGGCGGCGGTGCTCGGCGTCAGCCGCTACCAGATGTTCCGCCACGTCCTGCTGCCCAGCACCCTGCCGGAGCTGTTCACCAGCGTCCGGCTGGCGCTCGGCATCGGCTGGACCACGCTGATCGCGGCGGAGATGGTGGCGGCGACCTCCGGGCTCGGCTGGATGGTGGTGAACGCCGGGGCCTATCTGCGCACCGACGTCGTCATGCTCGGCATCGTGCTGCTGGGCCTTATCGGATACGGGCTCGACCGCGCGATCGTCGGGCTCCAGAAAGTGATGGTGCCATGGACGGGGCACGCTTGACCGCCGCCGAGGGGATTGCGGCCCCGGCCTCTCCGGCCCCGCCGAAGATCCATCTGCGCGACGCCAGCAAGCGCTTCGCCGGCCTGCGCGGCGGCACGCCGACGCTGGCGCTCGACCGCGTGTCGCTGGAGGTGGCGGAGGGCGAGCTGGTCTGCCTGCTCGGCCCCAGCGGCTGCGGCAAGTCGACGGTGCTCAACCTCGTCGCCGGCTTCGAGACGCCGAGTTCCGGCAGCGTCACGGTGGACGGCCGCCCGGTCGGCGCCCCCGGCCCGGAACGCGCCGTGGTGTTCCAGCAGCCGCAGCTCTTCCCCTGGTTGTCGGTGCTGGACAACATCACCTTCGGCCCGCGCATGGCCGGTGTTCCCGAACGGGTCTACCGGCCGGAGGCGGAGCGCTACGTCCGGCTGATCGGCCTGACCGGTTTCGAGCGGCACGCCCCTTATCACCTGTCCGGCGGGATGCGCCAGCGTGCCGCCCTGGCCCGTGCCTGGATCGGCAACCCGCGCGTCCTGCTGATGGACGAGCCTTTCGCCGCGCTCGATGCGCAGACCCGGCTGACCATGCAGGAGTTGCTGCTCGGTCTGCGGCGGCAGACCGGGACGACCATCCTGTTCGTCACCCACGACGTGGACGAGGCGCTGTTCCTCGCCGACCGCATCCTGGTCATGGGCAGCCGCCCCGGCCGGGTGACCGCTGAGATCCGCGTGCCGTCCAGCGATGCCCGCGACGTCGACGGCTTCCTCGACGACCCGGTGCTGATGGCGCTGCGGCGCGACGTCGTCCGGCTCGTCCGCGAGGAGGCGCGCAAGGCGCATGCCCACCAACCCAATTCCTGAGGATGTCCCCTCCATGCCCGCCGGCCCGTTCCGTCTCGACCTCTACCAGTTCCTCCAGAACCACGCCGCCGCCATCGTCGAGGATTCCGGGCGGCGCGCCGCCGACCTCGCCATCCCCGAGGATTGGGAGGGCCGCTTCGGCCTGTCGGCCAGCAACTCCAGCCATCCCGGCCCCCTGCGCCGCGCGGTGATCGACGCCATCGCGGCGGGCTCGCGCGATCTGGTGCCGCTGGTCCGCGTCGGCGACGCCATCCGCCGGGTCGTGAAGTCGGTCTACGGCGACGAGTACGACGCGGCGGTGGTCAACAGCGCCGAGGCCGGGCTGTGGGTCTCCTACGAAACCCTGATCGCCCCGTCGCTGGTCGGGCGCGGCGACCCGTCGCGGGTCAAGGCGGTGGTCCCCTACGAGCGCCACATCGAGCATCACGCCAGCTACGGCCGGCCGGTGCCGGGATTCTACAAGGATCTGTTCGCCGACCGCGGCGCCACCGCCGGGGAGCTGGGCCTGCTCGGCCGCCGGCAGGAGAACGTCGACGTCGCGCTGGTGAAGCTGCCGGGCGCCCGCTACGACGTCCACGGCATCAAGAGCTACCCGGCGCCGCTGCTGCTGGAGGTCGACGCCGAGGCGGCTGCGCTGGCGCTGGGCGCCGCGGCGGACCGCCACGCCGCCGAGTTGGGCGGCTTCGTCTCGCTGGCCTACGACACGCCGGGCTTCGGCTACGGGACCAGGTTCGCCGACGGCACCGCGGTGCTGCACCGGCGGATCGGCGAGCTGGCCGCGCGCTTCGGCGTGCCCTACATCGCCGACAACGCCTGGGGCGTGCCGTTCCTCGGCACCGACATCCGCCGCATCGGCGCCGACGTCATGCTGTTCAGCCTCGACAAGGTGGCCGGGGGGCCGAGCGCCGGACTGATCGTCGGGCGCGAGGGGCCGATGGTCAACATCCGCCGCGCGCTCGGCATCCATGGCGAGCGGTTCGGCACCGTGTCGTCGCACGGCAAGGGCTCGCACGTCGCGGTCGATCCCGGCAAGGAGGCGCTGCACGGCACGCTGGCGGCGCTGCGCACGCTGCGCGACGCCCCGGAGACGATCCTGGCGCCGATCGAGCAGACCCACGCCATCGTGCTGGACGAGTTCGAGCGGGCGCGCGGGCGGCTGTGGGACGGCATCGCCATCGCCGCCTCGGCCAACCTCGGCGGGGTGGAGATCAACTACCAGCGGACCTGGGCGCCGGCCAGCCGGGGCGACCGACCCTGGGGCATCCCGATCTTCACGCACGAGGACCGCATCGCCCGCAGCAACCTGTTCAACCAGGCGCTGGCGCGGGCCGGCGTGCTGCCTAACCTGTCCGACGATGCCAACATCCTGATCACCCCCGGCGCCGGCACGCTGGACGGGGAGGGGCGGCTGATCGAGGACCGCATGCGGCTGGCGGTGCGCGCCGTCTTCCACACCCTGATCCTGCTGCAGGACTGGACGGAGCGCGCGGCGCGGGAGACCGGACAGGACCGGGGATGAGGCCCGAGGGCCGGTGCTTCAAAGCCTCCGGCCTCGGATGATCGCCGCCTCCCCGTCGAGCGGCTCATCCTGGGGGAACCAGACCCAGCCAGTCCGACGGGGACCAACTCGGGAGCGCTTGGGTGGGCCAATTCCTCGCAACTCCCGCATCCTTCCATGGAGGCGATCTTTACGAGTAGAAGCCGGGCTCGGGCAGGACGCCGGTCAAGGTCCAGGCCCCCAATTCCTTCAGCTTGTAGTCCAGCGGATCGTGCAGCGAGTGGGTGCGGACGTTGCGCCAGAAGCGGTCGAAACCGAAACGCGACGCGGTGGCCCGCGCGCCGGTGACGTCGAACAGGCGGGTGGTCGCGTCGAGCGCGGCGCGGGTGCTGGCCGCCTTGAAGGTGGCGATGGCGACGGCGGCCTCGCCCCGCTCGGCGGGGGTCAGATCCCGCCCGCGCTCCCACGCCGCCTGGAGCCGGTCGAGCGCACGGTCGCCGAGCGCCTCGGCCCCGGCGATGGCGACGTGAAGTTCGCCGTAATGGCGCAGGATGTAAGGATCCTCGGCGGCGCTGGCCACGCCCGACGCGCGCCAGGGCCGGGATTCGCCCAGGGTGAAGCCGCGCGCCGCCGCCAGCGCCCCCTCGGCGATGCCCAGATAGATGCTGGCGAGGATCGACTGGGCGATGCAGGGCCGCAGGCTGGAAGCCGGATCGCCGAACGGCCCCGGCGGTCCCAGCACGTCGTCGGCGTCCACCGCCACATCGGTGAAGGTCACGGTGCCGCTGTCGGTCTGGCGCTGGCCCATGTTGTCCCAGTCGTCCAGCACGGCGACGCCCGCCCGCGCCGTCGGCAGGGCCAGCACCCGCAAGGTGCCGGAGGGATCGTCCGCCGACACCAGCAACAGGTCCGAATCGCTGGCTCCGGAACAGAAGCTCTTGGTGCCGTTCAGGATCCAGCCTCCGCTCGTGTGGGGGACCAAGGTGGTGCGGCGGTCCAGCGGGTTCAGCGCGTTGCCCCAGAACAGGGGGCCGCGCGCCGTCGCGCCCAGCAGCGCCTCGCGCTGCGCCGGGTTGCCGTAGAGCAGCACCGAGGCGACCATCAGGTGCTGGAAGGCGAAGAGATGGGCCAGCGAGGAATCGACCTGCGCCAGTTCCCGCACCGCGCCGAGGATCGCCGGCCAGCCTTCCCCGGCTCCGCCGTGACCGGTGGGAACGGCAAGGTCGAGCAGGCCGGAGCGGCGGATCGCGTCGCGTTCGGCCTTGGCGGTTCCACCGGCGCGGTCGCGCTCGACCGCCGTGGCCGCCAGGGTTTGCTTCAGATCGGCCAGGGCGGTGCGGTGGGCCGGATTGGAGAGCGGTGCGGGCATCACGCCGCCCCGCGCGCGGGCTGAAGCTCGCCGAAGGGGCTGACAAAGGCGACCTCCGGGGCGGGCTGGGCGGCCGGCGGCTGGGCGGACACCGGCAGCAGCGGGAACAGCAGGTCGGCGACCCGGTGCGCCTCCTCCAGATGCGGGTAGCCGGACAGCACGAAGGCGTCGATGCCGAGATCGCGATATTCCAGCAGCCGGTCGGCAACCTGCCGCGCGCTGCCGACCAGGGCGGTGCCGGCCCCGCCGCGGACCAGCCCGACCCCGGCCCACAGGTTGGGCGACACCACCAGATCGGGGCGCGAGGCCAGCTCCGTCATGCGGCGCTGCCCCTCGGATTCGAAGCGGCGGAAGGCGCTGTGCGCGGTCTCCACCGCCTGCCGGTCGACTTTGCTGATCAACCGGTCGGCGGCGGCCCAGGCCTCGGCCTCGGTCTCGCGGACGATGACGTTGACGCGCAGGCCGTAGGTCAGTGTGCGGCCATGGCGGGCGGCGCGGGCGCGGACGTCGGCGATCTTCTCGGCCACCGCGCCCG
The DNA here is from genome assembly GCF_017876095.1 of Azospirillum agricola. Classification (GTDB taxonomy): domain Bacteria; phylum Pseudomonadota; class Alphaproteobacteria; order Azospirillales; family Azospirillaceae; genus Azospirillum; species Azospirillum agricola. The sequence goes on along the minus strand of NZ_JAGINM010000021.1, from coordinate 110,444 downwards.
GCGGCTCGGCCCAGGTCAGGTAGGTGTCGAAATGCTCGGCCACCGTCGCGTGCCCGGCGGGCGACGAGCCGCCGAAGAACAGCGGCGGGTGCGGGCGCTGCACCGGGGGCAGGGGAACCTCGGCCCCGCGCACGGTGACGTGGTCACCGGCGGCGTCGATCCGCTCGCCGGAGAGGACGCGCTTCCACACCGAGAAGAACTCCGCCGCGTGGGCGTAGCGGGCGTCGTGGTCGAGGAAGACGCCGTCGCCGGCCAACTCGTCGGCGTCGCCGCCGGCGACCACGTTCAGGTAGAAGCGCCCGCCCGACAGCCGGTCCAGGCTGCTGGCGAGCCGGGCCGCGAAGGTCGGCGTCAGCGCCGAGGGGCGGGTCGCCACCAGGAAGCGCAGCCGCTCCGTCGCCTCGATCAGGGCGGCGGAGACGATGTAGGGCTCCTCGCAGGTCTTTCCGCAGGGCACCAGTACGCCGTGGTAGCCGCGCCGGTCGGCGGCCTGCGCGATCTGCTTGAGATAGGCCAGGGTGGCGGGGCGGCTCTCGTCCTGGCTGCCCAGATAGGGGCCGTCGCCGTAGACCGGCAGGAACCAGAAGATGTCCATGATCGGGGTGTTCCTGGAAAGGAGGGGGCCTGAAAAGTGGGGAAGGGCGTCAGAGGTCCAGCTTCAGGACGCGCTCGGCGTTGCCGGACAGCAGCCCGTCCAGCACCGCCTCGTCGAAGCCGAGCGCCAGGAAATCCTCGACCGTCTGCTTCATCGCCCGGAAGGGGAAGGAGGTGCCGAACAGAAGCTGGTCGCGCAGGAAGCCGTTGGCGGCCTCGACGTAGAGACGGCTGCCCGGCAGGAAGAGGTACATGTCCGGCACGAGGTGGACGTTGGGATGGCGGAAGGCGATGCCGACGATCTCGGCGACGTGCGGCCAGAAGCCGTGGTGGCAGACGATGGTCAGGTTGGGGAAGTCGCGCGCGATGCGCCCGACCGGGGCGGGGTCGTTGAAGGCCGGATCCGGCGTGGTCGGCCCCGACATCAGGAACACCGGCACGCCGAACTGGTCGCAGGCGTCGTAGACCGGCAGCAGCAGCGGGTCGTCGAAGGCGAGGGCCGGGGCGAGGAAGCCGGGCTCCAGGTTGATCCCCTTCAGCCCGAGCCGGCCGACCGCCCGCTCCACCTCGGCCAACGCCCCGGCGACGCCCTGGCGCTGGGGATCGACGGAGCCGACGCCGATCAGCTCCGGCCGTCCCGCGATCAGCGCCGCGACCTGATCGTTCGACGTGCTGACGCCGGGGGTGTCGCGGCCGATCACCGCCGCCGCCGTGATGCCGGCGTCATGGATCTCGGCGATGAAGCCGTCCAGCGTGTGGGAGCGGGTGAAGTGCTCGTCGTCCTTCGAGCCGACGCGCCGGTTCAGCCACTTCGCGCCCTCATAGGCCGGGGTGCCGGGCGTGGCGCCGTAGAAATCATGCAGGAAGGCGGGGCGGCTGCGCAGGTCGATGATCTTGCGGGACACGGGCGATGGTCTCCGGATGGGAATGCCGGGTCCGGGAAACGCAACATCGGTGCCAACCGATTTCCATGGATTTACAAAGGGTTGAGGGGACGCCTTCCGGCCGTGGCGCTGCCATGGCAACAGCGCCGGCAACAGCCTGCTGCATTGGCAGCGGAGCGGGCCGCCGCCGTGCTCATGCTCCCGTCCTCACGCCCGTCCTCAGGTTCCTGTCCACACCGCCTCGCGCACCGAGATGCTGGAGCGCAGCAGGCCCAGCGCGTGGAAGCTGTCGGCAACCCCCTGCTGCCGCCGGACCACCCGGTCGTCCAGCGGCTTGGCGCCGTAGGTCAGGCGGCTGAAGGCGAGTTCCAGGGCCGGGGCTTCGATGCCGAAGGCGGCGGTCATTGATCTTGCGGCCTCGGCGGCATGCAGGGCGGCGTATTCGCCCGCCTTGCCCAACTCGTCGAGCAGGATGGCGACGGCCTCCGGGTCGCGCTCGGCGAAGGACTGGCTGGTCAGGTAGAACTGGTGGTTGGGCACCAGCCCGTTGCCGTCGGCCAGCACCCGCGTGTCGCCGCGGATCTGCGCCGAGGAGAGCAGGGGATCCCAGATCGCCCAGGCGTCCACGCGGCCCTCCAGCAGGGCGTCCAGCGCGTCGGCCGGGCGGGTGTGGACGGGGCGGATGTCGTCGAGCGACAGGCCGTGGGCCTGCAGCGCGCGCAGCAGGAAGTAATGGACGTTCGATCCCGTGTGCAGGGCGACCGTCCGGCCGCGCAGGTCGCCGACGCCGCGCAGGGGGCTGTCGCGGCGGACCAGCAGCGCCTCGCCGCTGGGGGCGGCCGGATCGTGGCCGACATAGACCAGCGGCACCCCGGCGGCCTGGGCGAAGACGGGCGGCGCCTCGCCGGTGGCGACGAACTCCACCTGCAGGCTGCCGAGCGCGTCCATCAACTGAGGCCCCGACAGGAATTCGGTCCAGGTGACGCGGTAGCCATGGGCGGCCAGCCGCCGCTCCACCGCGCCCCGGCTCTTCAGGATGCTGGAGGTCCCGTATTTCTGGTAGCCGATGGAAAGCTCGGCCAGCCGGCGGGCCGATGGCGGGGCGCTCGGCGGGATCGGCGGCAGGCTCGGCGATGGGCGGCGGCGCGGCGGGATGGCGCCGAGATGGGCCAGCTGCGTGCGGAAGGCGTTGCGGCTCATCCCCAGGCTCTCGGCGGCCCGCAGCTGGTTGCCGTCGGCCAGATCGAAGGCGGCGCGGATGGCGCCGCGGACGATCCGCTCATGAATGTCGGCTTCTCCCTCGGCCACCGCGCGTCCGACCAGCGCCTTGACAGCGCTTTCCAGGTCCGGCGCCTCCGGCACGGCGTGGCGCGTGGGCCCCTGGCCGTGCAGGCGGAGGTCGTCGGCGCCGATGACCGGTCCGGGCGCCAGCAGCACCGCGTTGTGCAGGGTGTTCTCCAACTGCCGGATGTTGCCGGGCCAGGGGCAGAGCGCCAGCCGCCGCAGCGCGTCCGCGCCGAGCGTCAGGTCGGGACGGCCAAGCCGCTCCTTGTGGAGGTCGAGGAAATAACCGGCCAGTGGCGGGATGTCGGCCGGCCTCTCGCGCAGCGGCGCCAGCCGCACCGGGGCGACGTTGAGGCGGAAATACAGATCCTCGCGGAACCGCCTGGCCTGGACGGCGGCCTCCAGATCGACGTTGGTGGCGGCGACGACCCGCACATCCACCGGGATCGGCTTGCGGGAGCCGACGCGCACCACCTCGCGCTCCTGGAGGACGCGGAGCAGCTTGACCTGGAGCGCCAGCGGCAGGTCGCCGATCTCGTCGAGCAGCAGGGTGCCGCCGTGGGCCGCCTCGAACCAGCCCGGCTGGGTCTTCAGGGCGCCGGTGAAGGCGCCTTTCTCGAAACCGAACAGCTCGGCCTCGGCCAGGGTGTCGGTGAAGGCGCCGCAGTTGACCGCGACGAAGGGACCGGAATGCCGCAGGCTGTTGGCGTGGATGTAGCGCGAGACCAGTTCCTTCCCGGTCCCGGTTTCGCCGATCACCAGGATGGTGGCGTCGCAGGGCGCGATGCGGTCGAGGTCGTCGCGCAGCCGTTGCGACGCCGGATCCTGGACCACCATGGCGGTGGCGCGGATGGTGGTCTGGTGGCGGTTCCGCGCCTCCGGGTCGAAGGAGACGATGCGGCGCCGCTCGCGGTCGGACGCGCGGATGCCCGGCCCCCGGATCGCCGGCCCTTCATCGGGAAAGTCGGTCCTGCTCATGCCAACACCAGCGCAACGTTAAATCATCAAGTTTCACCAATGTATGTGCAGAGAAATTCGAAATATATCACCAATAAAATAGGTATTATCTGTGAATCGCGTTCCCGTCCGATCGGCCGTCTGCTGCATAGGCAGCACCGCCTCCCCGCTGCCTGCTGCGTTTGCAGCGTTGCGCGGCGCGTTCGTGGACAATGTTCTTCAGAAAAATCAACCACCTGATCGAATGGCACATGGATTGCCTATCAAAAGAAAAGGCAATGCAGCCTGACCGCGCGGACTCCGGTTCCCGCCTGACGCCGATCCATCAGACGACAATCCACAGGGAGGTCCCACGTGCCGCTTTCCATCACCCGCCGCGCCGCTCTCGCCCTTCTGGCCCTGAGCGCCGCCACGGTCGCCGCCCTGCCGGGTGCGGCGCGGGCCGCCGGGACGATCAGCGAAATCCGCCTCGACTACGCCTATTACAACCCGGTCAGCCTCGTCCTGAAGGAGAAGGGCTATCTGGAGGAGGAGCTGAAGAAGGACGGCATCGGCGTCCGCTGGGTGCTCAGCCTCGGGTCGAACAAGGCGCTGGAGTTCCTGAACGCGGGCAGCCTCGATTTCGGCTCCACCGCCGGCTCGGCGGCGCTGATCGCGCGCATCAACGGCAACCCGATCAAGTCGGTCTACGTCTATTCCAAGCCGGAATGGACCGCGCTGGTGGCGGGTCCGAACAGCGCCATCGCCTCGGTCGCCGACCTGAAGGGCAAGCGCGTGGCGGTGACGCGCGGCACCGACCCGCACATCTTCCTGGTCCGCGCCCTGGCCGAGAGCAAGCTGACCGACAAGGACGTGAAGCTGGTCCTGCTCCAGCACCAGGACGGGCGTCTGGCCCTGGAGAAGGGCGATGTGGACGCCTGGGCCGGGCTGGATCCGCTGATGGCGCAGGCCGAGCTGGACAACGGCGCCAGGCTGTTCCACCGCAACGCCGGCGCCAACACCTGGGGCGTGCTGAACGTCCGCGAGTCCTTCGCCAAGGAGCAGCCGGAGCTGGTCGGCCGCGTGCTGCGCGCCTACGAGAAGGCCCGCGCCCACGCGCTCGCCAACCCGGCGGAGCTGAAGGCGACCATCGCCGCCGCCGCCAAGCTGTCGGAACCGGTCGCCGCCCGCCAGCTGGAGCGCACCGACCTCGGCCACGCCGCCATCGGCGAGGCCCAGGCGGCGACGCTGCTGGAGGCCGGTCTGGCGCTTCAGCAGGTCGGCTTCCTGGCCGCCGACGTCGATGTGAAGGGGCAGGTCGCGGCGCTGATCGATCCGTCCTACACCAAGGGGCTGGCGCCGTAAGGGATGACCGCCGTGACCGTGTCCGAACCGGCCGCCCCGGTGCCGCCCGTCGCTTCCGCCGGAGCGGCGGAGCGGGGCCGCCTGCCCTGGAAGGATTGGCTGATCGGCCTCGTCCTGCCGCTGGCCCTCGCGCTGGGCTGGGAGTTGGCGGTGGCGAGGGGCTGGGGCAACGGGCGGCTGCTGCCGCCGCCCAGCCGAATCCTGGCCACGCTGTGGGGGCTGTGGCGGTCGGGCGACCTGATCGTCCATGTGCTGGCGACGCTCGGCCGGGTGGCGGCGGGGTTCTTCTTCGGCGTGCTGGCGGGAACCCTGCTGGGGGCCTTGACCGGCTATCTGACCGGCGCGCGGCGGCTGCTCGACCCGACGCTCCAGGCGTTGCGCGCCATCCCGTCCATCGCCTGGGTGCCGCTGTTCATCCTGTGGTTCGGCATCTTCGAGACCTCGAAGGTGATCCTGATCGCGGTCGGCGTGTTCTTCCCCATCTACCTCGCTTTGTCCGGCGCGATCCTGGGGGTGGACCGCAAGCTGGTCGAGGTCGGGCGCGTCTTCCGCCTGTCGGGCTGGGAGCTGGTATGGCGGATCCTGCTGCCGGCGACCCTGCCCGCCTATGTGCTGGCGCTGCGGGCCGGGCTGGGGCTGGGCTGGATGTTCGTCGTCGCCGCGGAGTTCATGGGGGCCAGCGAGGGGCTGGGCTTCCTGCTGGTCGACGGCCAGATGACCGGCCAGCCGCAGTCGATCCTCGCCTCCATCCTCGCCTTCGCGGTGCTGGGCAAGCTGACCGACGGGCTGCTCGCCGCCCTGTCCCGCCCGCTGCTGCGCTGGCAGGATTCCTTCAAGCCGGAGGGTTGAGCCGATGCTGCTCGTCGATTCCCTGTCCAAGCGCTACCCCAACGGCCATCTGGCGCTCGACCGCATCGGGCTGGAGGTGGCGCCCGGCGAGATCCTCGGCGTGGTCGGCGGGTCGGGCTGCGGCAAGAGCACGCTGCTGCGCCTCCTCAGCGGGCTGGAGGTCCCGACCTCCGGCACCGTCACCCTGAACGGCCAGCCGGTGCGGGGGCCGCGCGGAGAGATCGGCGTCGTCTTCCAGGAGCCGCGCCTGATGCCCTGGCTGTCGATCCGCGACAACGTCGGGTTCGGCATCCGCCACCTGCCCAAGGCCGAACGCCGGTCGCGCACCGACGAGGCGCTGACCCGCGTCGGGCTGATCGACTTCGCCGGTGCCTGGCCGCGCGAGCTGTCCGGTGGCATGGCGCAGCGGGCGGCGCTGGCCCGCGCGCTGGTCGGGCGGCCCTCCGTGCTGCTGCTCGACGAACCCTTCTCGGCGCTCGACGCGCTGACGCGCTGCGACCTTCAGGACCATCTGCTGGATCTCTGGGCCTACGACCGGCCGACCCTGGTGCTGGTGACCCACGATATCGAGGAGGCGTTGGTCCTGTCCGACCGGGTCGTGGTGATGCAGCCCCGGCCGGGTCGCATCCTGACGGTGGCCACCCCGCCGCTGCCGCGCCCGCGCGACCGCAGCGACCCTCTGTTCGAGGAGTGGAAACGCCGGCTGCTGGGTGAACTCGGCCGCGCCTCCCGTCACCGTACCGACGGCGACGAGGCCTTCCCGGCGGCGGCGATCTGACGGCTCCTCCGTCGCGCGGAGCGGGGGTGGATTGCGTTGGGTGTAAAATCAACGATTGGAAAAGTGGTACGCTTATATAAATCCATATTTACAGTAGGAAATTAGAATGGTTATGATCAAACCGCAGTGTGGTTGATCGGGGAGTTGCGGGCGTGCCGTTCCGTCCGTTGCACAACGGCGCCGACAACGGCTTGTCTTCTTGTACCTAGACGCCGCCCGTCCGCGGGTCCACGCCCCGCGAAGGGGCGGCGGTGCCATTCTTGTCAATCGCTGTCATTCGTTTCTTTGGGAGGCGGGCATGATCGGACCGGTCCTTTCGCGACGCTCCGCAGTTTTCAACGCTCTGGCCGGCGGCTTGCTGCTTGCCGGTGCCGTCCTGGCCGGCAGCCCGGCCGCCGCGGCGAACGCAACGGGCGAGCCGCTGTGGTTCGGCGTCAGCGGCCCGCTGACCGGTCCCGGCGCCCAGTATGGCGCGCAATGGAAGAAAGGCTTCGACCTTGCGCTCGACGAGATCAACGCCGCCGGCGGGGTGAAGGGCCGGCCGCTGCGTTACGTCTTCGAGGACAGCCAGAACGACCCGCGCCAGTCCATCGCCATCGCCCAGAAATTCGTCGCCGATCCGAAAATTCTCATCGAACTCGGCGACTTCTCCAGCCCGGCCTCGATGGCCGCCTCGCCGATCTACCAACGGGCCGGGCTGGTGCAGTTCGGCTTCACCAACTCGCACCCCGACTTCACGAGGACCGGCGACTTCGTGTGGAGCAACTCGATCAGCCAGGCCGAGGAGCAGCCGAACGTCGCCGATTACGCCGTGAACTCCCTGAAGCTGAAACGGCTGGCCGTGCTGCACCTCAACACCGACTGGGGCCGCACCAGCAAGGATCTGTTCGTCAAGGCGGCGACGGAGCGCGGGGCGGAGGTGGTGGCCACCGAAGGCTACCTGCCCGAGGAGAAGGACTTCCGCTCCACCTTGGTGCGGGTGCGCGAGGCCAACCCGGACGGCATCGTGCTGATCTCCTACTACGCCGACGGGGCGGCCATCGCCCGGCAGCTGAAGCCGGTCGGGCTGACCCAGCCGGTGGTCGCCGTCGGCTCCGTCTATTCGCCGAAGTTCCTGGAGCTGGGCGGCGAGGCGGTGGAGGGTGTCCACACCCGCGCCAACTTCTTCCCCGCCGAACCCCGGCCGGAGGTGCAGCGCTTCGTCGCCGCCTACCGCGCCAAGCACAACGAGGAGCCGGACGCCTTCTCCGCCTACGCCTACGACGCGGCGCTGGTGGCGCACCGGGTGATCGAGGCCGGCGGGACCGACCGCACCGCCATCCGCGACGCCTTCCCGCGCGTGAAGGACATCCCCAGCGTCATCTTCGGCAGCGCCAGCTTCGACCCCGCGACCCGCCGGGTGTCCGGCGTGCGCAACGTCAAGCTGGTGGTCAAGGACGGCGCCTTCGCCCTGTGGGACGGCGGCGTCCCCGCTCCCGCCCACTGATCCGGCCCGTCCGCATCCGCTCCCGCCTTCGAAAGCCTGTCCCATGCCCGCCTTGCCCACGCTCGCCTTGCTTGTCCGTTCCGCGGCGCTCGTCACCGGCGCCCTGTCCGTCCTCGCGGCGCTCGGCGTCGTCCAGCCGGCCTTTTCACAAGGCCCGCCCGCCGATCCGGCGAAGGAGCCGGTCGTCCTCGGCGTCAGCGGCCCGCTGACCGGCCAATACGCCCAGTACGGCGCGCAGTGGCAGCGCGGCTTCGATCTGGCGCTGGACCAGGTGAACGCGGCCGGCGGCATCCAGGGCCGTCCGCTCCGCGTCCAGTTCGAGGACAGCCAGAGCGACCCTAAGCAGACCGTCGCCATCGCCCGCAAGTTCGCCGCCGACGCCCGCATCGTCGCCGAGTTGGGCGACTTCACCAGCGCCGCCTCGATGGCGGCCTCGCCGATCTACCAGAACGCCGGGCTGGTGCAGTTCGGCTTCACCAATTCCCACCCCGACTTCACCAGGAGCGGCGACTTCATCTGGAGCAACGCGCTGAACCAGGCGGAGGAAATGCCGGTCCTGGCCGATTACGCGGTGACGGCGCTGGGGCTGAAGCGCATCGCCGTGCTGTTCATCAACAACGACTGGGGCCGCACCAGCAAGGACCTGTTCGCCAAGGCGGCCAAGGAACGTGGGGCCGAACTCGTCGGCGCCGAGGGCTATCTGGCCGACGAGAAGGATTTCCGTTCCGCCCTGGTGCGGGTGCGCGACACCCGGCCGGACGGCATCGTGCTGGTGTCCTACTACGCCGACGGCGCCCAGATCACCCGGCAGCTGCGCGAGGCCGGGCTGGCCCAGCCGGTGGTGGCCGCCGGTTCCGTCTATTCCCCGAAATTCCTGGAGCTGGGCGGTGCCGCGGTCGACGGCGTCCATACCACGACCCCCTTCTTCCCCGGCGACCCGCGTCCGGTGGTGCAGGGCTTCGTGAAGGATTACGTCGCCAAGTACGGTGCCGAGCCCGACGCCTACTCCAGCCGCGCCTACGACGCGCTCTTGCTGCTGGCCACGGTGATCCGCCAGTCCGGCACCGACCGCACCGCCGTGCGCGACGGCCTCGCCACCGTCAAGGACGCGCCGAGCGTCGTCTACGGCACCGTCCGCTTCGACCCGCAGACCCGCCGCGTCGACAAGCCGTTGAGCACCCGGCTGGTGGTGCGCAACGGCGCCTTCGCCCTGTGGGACGGCGCCGGCAAGGCGGCGAACTGAACCTCCGGCGGGAAGGACCGCGCATCGTGCTCCCCACCTCCCTCGGCCCGTGGCTCGACTACACGATCAACGGGCTGGTGATCGGCAACATCTACGCCCTGCTGGCGGTCGGGCTGGCGCTGATCTTCGGCGTCTCGCACCTGATCAACTTCGCCCACGGCTCGGTCTACATGGTCGGCGCCTACATCGGCTGGCTGTGCGTGACGCAACTTGCCTTGCCGCTGCCGGTGACCTTTGTGGTGGTTGCGGCGGGGTGCGGCCTGCTGGGCGTCGTGATCGAGCGGGTGGGGCTGCGGCCGTTGCGCGAGGCCCCGCGCATCGCGCCGCTGCTCGCCACCATCGGCCTGTCGGTGGTGATGGACCAGACGGCGCAACTGCTGTTCAGCCCGGATCCGCGCGCCCCGCCGACCCAGCTGCCGGCATGGCGCATCGCCGTCGGCGGCGGCAGCATCGGTGCGCTCGACCTGCTGATCGCCGGGGTGGGCGTGGGCAGTGCCGCGCTGCTCTACGGATTCCTGCGCTTTACCCGGCTCGGCTGGGCGGTGCGGGCCACGGCGCTCGACCGCGACGCCGCCCGGCAATGCGGCGTCGACGTCGACAAGGTCAACCGCACGGTCTTCGCCATCGCCTCGGCGCTCGGTGGGGTCAGCGGGCTGCTGGTCGGTATGTACTACAACACCATCGACCCCAACATGGGCTTCCAGGCCGGGCTGAAGGGCATCGTCGCCCAACTGATCGGCGGCGTCGGCAACGTGCCCGGCGCCATCGCCGGCAGCCTGCTGCTGGGATTGATCGAGAGTTACGGCATTGCTCTGTTCGGCACCAGCTACCGCAACCTGTTCGCCTTCGTGGCGTTGATCGTGATCCTGGTGCTGCGGCCCAATGGCCTGTTCGCGCGGGCCCGCCGCCTGCCGCCGGAGCCGCTGACCGGCACCTTCATCGCGCCGAGCCGGCCGGTCGTGCTGCCGCGCTGGGCGGTCTGGGGGCTCGCCGCCGCCGCGCTCGCCCTGCCGCTGGCGGTCCGGCAGCCCTATCTGTTGCAGACGCTGGGCAACGCCTGGCTGTTCGCCCTGCTGGCGCTCAGCCTGACGCTGGTGGCCGGCACGGTGGGGCAGGTGTCGCTCGGGCACGCCGGGCTGCTCGCCATCGGGGCCTACGCCTCCGCCCTGCTGACGCTCGACGCGGGCGTCCCGGTGCTGCTGGCGGTGCCGCTGGCCGGGCTGGTCGCGGCGACGCTGGGCACCGCGCTGGTCTACCCGGCCTTCCGGCTGCGCGGCCATTACGTCTCCATCGCCACGCTGGCGGTGGGCGAGATCGTCACCCTGGTCATCCTGAACTGGGAGAGCCTGACGCGCGGTCCGATCGGCGTCACCGGCATTCCGCCGCTGGCGGTGGCCGGCACGCCGCTGGTCAGCGGCCAATGGGTCTACTGGGTGCCGCTGGTCGTCCTGCTGGCGCTGGCGGCGGTCCAGTCGCGGCTTCTGGACTCGCATCTTGGCCGCACCCTGCGGGCGATCCGCGAGGACGACATCGCGGCGCGCTCCTATGGCGTCGAGCTGGACCGCTACAAGGCGCTGGCCTTCGCGGTGGCGGGTTTCGTCGCTGGGATCGGCGGGGCGCTGATGGCGCATTTCTACTCCTACATCAACCACGAGACCTTTCCGGCGCCGGTGTCGATGCTGGCGCTGACCATGGTCATCCTCGGCGGGCTCGGCAACGTCGCCGGCGCGGTGCTGGGGGCGGCGGTGCTGGTCGGGCTGCCGGAGCTGTTCCGCGCGGCGGCCGAGTACCGCATGCTGATCTACGGAATCGTCCTGCTTCTGCTGATCCGCTTCCGCCCGCAGGGCCTTCTGGGAACGGTGTGAGGACGCCATGACGAGCCAACCGGGAAAACCCCTTCTGGAGGTCGCCGGCCTGACCCGCCGCTTTGGCGGCCTGACCGCCGTCAACGGGCTGGACCTGACGGTGGGGGAGGGGGAACTGGTCAGCGTCATCGGCCCGAACGGCGCCGGCAAGACCACCCTGTTCAACCTGATCGCCGGGCTCGACGCGCCGGACGCCGGTGCCGTCGCCTTCGACGGCCGCGACGTCAGCGGCCTTCCCGCCGAGCGGCTGGCGGCGCTGGGGCTGGCCCGCACCTTCCAGCATGGCCGGGTGTTCGGCAATCTCAGTGTGCTCGACAACGTGCTGGTCGGCGCCCACACCCGGTTGCGCGCGGTGCGTCCGCGGCCGCGCCTGCCCTTGCTGGGGCCGCTGGCCGAGCTGGCGCTCGCCCTGGTCCGCCCGGCGCCGGTGCGGGCGGAGGAGGAGCGGCTGCGCGCCGAGGCGCTGGAGATCGTCGCGCTGTTCGGCGAACGGCTGACGCCGCGCCTCGACCAGCCGGCGCACAGCCTGTCCTACGCCAACCGCCGCCGGTTGGAGATCGCCCGCGCGCTGGCGCTGCGCCCGCGCCTGCTGCTGCTCGACGAGCCGACCGCCGGGATGAACCCGACCGAGACGGCGGAGATGCTGGCGATCATCCGCTCTCTCAAGGGGCGTGGCCTGACGATCCTGCTGATCGAGCACAAGCTGGATCTGGTGATGCAGCTGTCCGACCGGGTGGTGGTGATGGACCACGGCGCCCGCATCGCCGAAGGGCTGCCGGCCGCCGTCGCCGCCGACCCGGCGGTGATCGAGGCTTATCTCGGCCACAAGGCGGTGGGGGGCTTGGCCGAGCCGGATGGGGCCGAGCCGGATGGGGCCGGGCAGGGCGGGGGCAACCAGCATGGGGAACGGCCGGTTGTCGCCCGGGCGGCCAGGTAGGGGAGGCTGAGGAATGACCGACGCGTTGTTGCGGCTCGACCGCGTGAACAGCTTCTACGGACCGGTCCAGGTCCACTTCGACTTGTCGCTGGAGGTGGGGAAGGGCGAGATCGTCTGCCTGCTCGGCGGCAACGCCAGCGGCAAGTCCACGACGATGAAGATCATCCTGGGGCTGCTGAAGCCGCGTTCCGGCCAGGTCAGTTTCGACGGCCGGCCGCTGACCGGCCTGGCCACGCCGCAGATCGTGCGGCGGGGCATCGGCTCGGTCCCCGAATCCCGCCGGCTGTTCGCCACCATGACGGTGCGCGAGAACGTTCTGATGGGGGCCTACACCCGCGACGACCGCAAGGCGGTGGTCGAGGATCACGAGCGGGTCCTCGACCTTTTCCCCAAGCTGCGGGAGCGCCACGCCCAGCAGGCCGGCACCCTGTCGGGCGGCGAGCAGCAGATGGTGGCGATGGCCCGCGCCCTGATGGGCCGGCCCCGCCTGATCGTCATGGACGAACCGACCATGGGCCTGTCGCCGCTGCACGTCGACAAGGTGCTGGAGCTGATCGGGACGATCAACCGGCAGGGCGTCAGCGTCTTCATGGTGGAGCAGAACGCCAGCCTTGCCCTGCGGATCGCCCATCGCGGCTATGTTCTGCAAACCGGGCGCATCGTGCTGTCCGGACCCGCCGCCGACCTCGCCCGCGATCCTCAGATCCGCGACGCCTATCTCGGCGGCACCCGGGCCGCGTGACCCCGCCGGCCCTTCTTTTCGATGACCAAGGACACCGCAGACGTGACCGACCCCGGCCCCCGCTCCCTGGACGCGCTGGAAGCGCGGCTTGCCCGCGACCTCGACCTTCTCACCCTGCCGCCGGCCGACTGGGTGCCGCCGCAGGACGGCGTGCCTGGGGGCGTTCTCGACGTCGCCATCGTCGGCGCCGGCATGGCCGGGCTGACCGCCGCCTTCGCCCTGCGCAAGGTCGGCGTCGCCAACATACGCCTGTTCGACCGTGCCCCGGCCGGGCGGGAAGGGCCGTGGGCGACCTACGCCCGCATGGAAACCCTGCGCTCGCCCAAGACGCTGGCCGGTCCGGCGCTGGGCTTTTCCAACCTGACCTTCCGCGCTTGGTTCGAGGCCCAGTTCGGTCGCGCCGCCTGGGAGGAACTGCACCGGATCCCGCGCCTGCAATGGCTCGATTACCTGAATTGGTACCGCCGCGTCACCAACCCCCCGGTGGAAAATGAAACCGTCCTGACGGCGATCTCCGGTGACGGGAGCGGCGTGACCTTGGACCTGACCGGGCCGGAAGGGCTGCGGCGGGTGCGGGCGCGCCGCGTCATCCTGGCCAACGGCCGCGACGGTCTGGGCGGTCCCTTCATCCCGCCCTTCTGGAAGGGAGTGGACAAGCGCTTCTGGAGCCACGCCCACGAAGCGATCGACTTCCAGGCGCTGAAAGGGAAGACGGTGGCGGTGCTGGGCGCCGGTGCCGGCGCGGTCGACAACGCCGCCGAAGCGTTGGAGAACGAAGCCGCCAAGGTCTTGATGCTGGTGCGCCGCGCGACGCTGCCGCGCATCAACAAGGGGATCGGCGCCGGACACCCCGGCATGGTCCTGGGCTTCCACACCCTGTCGGACGAGCGGCGCTGGGCCTACAACCAGTACATCGCCGACACCGGCGTGCCGGCGCCGCACAACTCGATGCTGCGCTGCTCCCGTCACCCGAACTTCGCCCTGCTGACCGGCTGCCCGATCGAGCAGGCCAAGCCGGACGGTGGCCGCTTGACGCTGCACACCGGACGGGGGGTGGTGACGGTCGATCATGTTATCCTGGCGACCGGATTCTCGGTGGATTGGGCGCAGCGGCCGGAACTGGCCGGGATCGCCCGCCACGCCCTCCTGTGGCGCGACCGCTACGTCGCGCCCGGCGAGGAAGGTGGCGACTTCGCCGAGCACCCCTATCTCGGTCCGGATTTCGAATTCCTAGAGCGCGTCCCCGGCGAGGCGCCCTGGCTGTCCCGCATCCACGCTTTCAATTACGCCGCCTCGCTCAGCCATGGCAAGGTGACCGGCGACATCCCCGGCATCAGCGCCGGGGCGGAGCGGCTGGCCGACAGCATCGTCGCCGCTCTGTTCACCGAGGATTACGACCGTCACTGGCAGCGGCTGCTCGCTTTCGAGACGCCGGAACTGCTGGGGGACGAATGGACCGAAGCGGAGGCTTTCCAATGACCGTCACCGTTGCCGGCGCGGTCGCGCCCGACCTCATCGACCGGCTGGCCGGACTCGCCGAAGGCGCACCCCTTGTCGCCTTGCGCGCCCGCCGGGCCGACATCCGCAGCCGCACCCAGGCTGCTCACGACGTCCTGCTGGCGCCCCGGCGTCCCGGCCGTTTTCCTGCGGCCGAACGCGCGGCGGTGGCGGGGCGGATCGCCGCCTTGGGCGGAGACGAGAGGCTCGCCGACCATTACCGCGCGCTCGCCGGAGACGCCGTCGCGCGCCCGGCTCTGCTCGCCCATGCCGAGCGGGTCACCCGCGCGCCCCGCGAGTCCCGGCCGGAGCATCTGGGCGCCCTGGAGGCGGCCGGCCTCGACGCCCACGGCATCGTCGCCCTGTCGCAACTGATCGCCCTGGTCAACTACCAGCTTCGCCTGCTGGCGGGTCTGCGTGCGCTGGATGGGCGCGGCGGCGAAGCGGTGGAGCCACCCGGCGGCGCACCGGTTCCGGCCGACGCGGTCCTCGGCTTCACCGCCGATATTCTGGATTGGACGCCCTGGATCCCCCCGCTGGTGCTGGAGCAGGCCAGCCCGGAGCAGTTGGAGGCGCTGGCGGTGACGCCGTCGAACACGGCCATCGGCGCCTATTCGCTGGTGCTGGCCCACGAGCCGGAATCCTTGCTCCACCGGACGCCGCTGTTCAACGGCATCATGTACGCTCCGCGCGGCCTGCCTCGGGCGGAGCGTGAACTGGCGACGGCCGTCGAGTCGGTCCTGAACGGCTGCGTCTATTGCGCGTCGGTCCACGCCCGCCGCTTCACCGAACTGACCGGCCGGGGAGATACGGTGCAGGCCCTGTTCGCCCAGGGCGTGGCCGGCATCGCCGACCCGCGTCAGCGGGCGATCGCGCGCGCCACCGCCCGGCTGACCGCCACCCCGTCCGCCCTGGCCCATGAGGATGTCGCCGGATTGCGCGACGCCGGGTTTGAGGAGGGCGATAGTCTCGATCTGGTGCTGGCGGTCGCCATCTTCGCTTGGGCGAATCGTCTGATGCTGAGCTTGGGCGAGGCTGCGCGCTGACCGGGCACGATCGCCCTGAACGCCGGGGTACGCTTTAGCGGGTGTGGAACCGCGTCAATCGACCGGCTTGATGTCGGCGGCGCGGATGACGTCGCCCCACTGCGCGGCGCTGGCGGCGACGAGGCCGTCGAAGGCCTGGCGCGTTCCGCCGGCGACGTCGAAGCCCTGGGCGGTCAGCGCCGTCCGGGTTCGCGGATCGGCGAGAACCGCGTTGAAATGGGCGTTCAGCGCGTCGAGGACCGGCGCCGGGGTCGCGGCGGGCGCCGAGAAGCCCTGCCAGGAGCTGAAGGTGAAGTCCTTCAGCCCGGCCTCGGCGGTGGTCGGCACCTCGGGCACCGCCGGCGAGCGCTCCGCCGTCGAGACGGCCAGCGCCCGCAGGGCGCCCGACTGGATGTGCGGCAGCGCCGGGGCCAGCGTCACGAACACCGCCTGGACGCGGCCGCTCAGCGCCTCGGCGATGGCCGGCTGGGCGCTCTTGTAGACGATGTGGTTGAGGCGCACCCCGGTCCGCCGCTGCAGCAGCGCCGTGGCGAGATGCCCGACCGTGCCGACCGCCGGGGTGGCGACGGCGATCTCCCCCGGCCTGGCGCGGGCGAGGTCGAGGAACTCGGCGACGCTGCGCGCCGGAACCGTGCTGTTCACCACCAGCACCTGGGGCGCCGAGATCGCCTGGACCACCCCGGCGAAGCCGCGCGAACCGCCATAGGACAGGTCGTGGAACAGGCTGTCGTTGATCGCGAGCTGGTCGGTGGCGACCAGCAGCGTGTAGCCGTCGGGCGCCGCCCGCGCCACCAGCTCGTGGGCGATGTTGCCGGCCCCGCCCGGCTTGTTCTCCACCACCACGGGCTGCTTGACCCGCTCGTTGAGGAACTGGCCGACGGTGCGCGCCAGGATGTCCGGGCTGCCCCCCGGCGCGGCCGGGGCGACGAGGCGGATCGGGCGGGCAGGAAAGTCGGCGGCGGTGGCCGCTCCGCCTGCGACCCCGAGGGAGGCGGCCAGCAGGGCGGCGGCGAGGCCGCGCAGATGGCGGCGGAGCGGTGAGGGAGTGTGCATCGGATCAGGATCCCGGATGTTTGGAGGATGGGTTTGAACGGGTGCCGGTCTTCAGGTGTCGGTTTCGGCGAAGGCCACCGCGCGCACGCGGCGGACGGCCGGCAGGACGGCGCCCAGCAGAAGGGCCAGCGTGACCAGCAGCAGGCCGAGGCTGATCGGCTGCCGCACGAACACGCCGGCGTCGCCGTGCGCGAGCTGCAGCGCGCGGCGAAGATTCTCCTCCATCAGCGGCCCCAGCACGAAGGCCAGCATCAGCGGCGCCGGTTCGCATTTCAGCTTGGCCAGCCCGTAGCCGACCAGCCCGAACAGCGCGGTCAGCAGCACGTCGAAGGCGCTGTTGTGGACGCTGTAGACGCCGATCGCGCAGAACAGCAGGATAGCCGGGAACAGCAGGTGGTAGGGCACCCGCAGCAGCCGGACCCACAGCCCGACCAGCGGCAGGTTGATCACCAGCAGCATCAGGTTGCCGATCCACATGCTGGCGATCAGGCCCCAGAACAGCGCCGGCTGGGCCGTCATCACCTGCGGTCCGGGCTGGATGCCGTGGATCATCATCGCCCCCACCATCAGGGCCATCACCGGGGTTTCCGGGATGCCGAGCGTGAGGAGCGGCACGAAGGAGGTCTGGGCGCCGGCGTTGTTGGCCGCCTCGGGCGCCGCCACACCCTCGACGGCGCCGGTGCCGAAGCGCTCGGGCGTGGGCGACAGCCGCTTTTCCAGCGTGTAGGCGGCAAAGGCGCTGAGCACCGCCCCGCCGCCCGGCAGCAGGCCGAGCAGCGAGCCCACCGCCGTACCGCGCAGCGCCGCCGGAACGGCCGCGCGCATCTCCTCCCGCGTCGGCCGCAGCCGGCCGATGGCGGCGACGTCGTCGACCTTCGCCACGCCGCGCTCCAGGTTGACGATGATCTCGGCCAGCCCGAACAGCCCCATCGCCAGCGGCACGAAGTCGATGCCGTCGGCCAGCTCGGGAATGCCGAAGGTGAAACGCTGCATCCCCGATTCCACGTCGGTGCCGACCAGCCCGAGCAGCAGGCCGAGCAGCACCATGGCGACCGCCTTGGGCACCGAGCCGTGGGCCAGCACCACCGCCCCGGTCATGCCGAGCAGCATCAGCGAGAAATACTCGGCCGGGCCGAAGCTCTGGGCCAGCGCGGTCAGCGACGGGCTGAACAGCGCGATCAGCAGCGTGGCGACCGTGCCGGCTAAGAAGGAGCTGAGCGCCGCCACCGCCAGGGCGGCCCCGGCCCGGCCGCGCCGTGCCATGGCGTTGCCGTCCAGGCAGGTCACCACCGACGAGGATTCGCCGGGCAGCCGCATCAGGATCGCCGTGGTCGAGCCGCCATACTGGGCGCCGTAATAGATGCCAGCCAGCATGATGATCGCCGACACCGGATCGAGGTAGAAGGTGACCGGCAGCAGCATGGCGATGGTGGCGACCGGCCCGATGCCCGGCAGCACGCCGATCAGCGTGCCGAGCAGGCAGCCGACCAGACACCACAGGACGGTCTGCGGCGAGGCCGCCACCGACAGGCCGAGCCCCAGATTGGCCCCGAGATTGGCGAACAGGTCGGTCATCGCGGCAACGCTTCCAGCGGGACGCCCAGCAGGACGATGAACAGCAGCCAGCAGGCGGCGGCGAGGCCGGCGGCCAGCAGCAGGGTCTGGCGCAGGCCGCCGCCGGGCAGCGACTGTCCGGCGATCACCACCAGCAGCACCGCCGTGAGCAGCAGCCCGAGCCGGTCGACGGCGAGCCCGAAGACCAGCACGCTGCCGAGCACTGCCGCCAACGGCCGCAGCCGGAATGGCTCGAACCGCTCCGAGCCGCGCGCCAGCGCCGTCCCGCCGATCGCGGCGCCCACCGCCAGCAGCAGCCCGGCCACCAGCGCCGGGAAGAAGCCCGGCCCCATCCGGCCGGCGTTGCCGATGGCGTAGCCGCCGGCCAGCCCGAGCCACGCCGTCCCGGTGGCGACGAACAGCCCCGCCGCCCACAGGTCGACCGCCGGGCCTGTCGCCCGGCGGCCCGTTTCCGGCGCCGATTCCGTATGGACGCTCATCGCGGGTCGTCGGCGACCAGACGCAGCGCCTCCTCCAACGGACCGCGGGCGATCCAGTCGGGCACGCTGAAATCGCCGCCGAGGAAGCCGTGGCGCAGCAGGAAGTTCTTCTGGTCCTCCAGCAGGGCGATCAGGTGGTCGTCCAGCGTCGGCTCCAGGATGGCCGCCACCTCGGGCGTGTAGACGGCGTCGACCCACTCCTCGGCGATGCCGCTGTCGCGGGCGATGCCGCGCTTGGCCTCGACCGGGTTGGCCTTGGCCCAGCGCGCCGTGCGGATTGCCCGCGCCAGATAACGCGCGACGATATCGGGCCGGCTGTCGAGGAGCTCGCCGCGCACGGTGAAGACGGTCGGCGACAGGTTGTTGATGCGGCTGCGGACATCCGGGGCGGCGGCGACGTCGAACACGACCTCGGCGTCGAGCAGCGCCTGCACCTCGGCGCCCTGGGCGTTGAGGTAGAGCGCGTCGATCTCGCCGCGCAGCAGCGCGCGCAGCTCCGGACCCTGGCGGCGGCGCATCAGCCGGGCGCTGAACAGCGAGCGGCTGAGCGCGCCCGCCTCCGGCGGCTTGCCGACCAGAGTCTCGGTGATGGGGATGTTGACGAGGGTGACGTCGTCGAAGCCGAGCCCCGCCGATTCCAGCGCCGCGTGGTAGCCGCGCAGGGAGGTGGCGCGCGGGTAGTCGACCGGGTCGTTCGGCCGCCCGATCAGGCCGAGCCGCTTGCCGCGCAGGTCGCCCGGCTCGCGGATGCCCGATCCGGGCAGCGCCAGCACCGCCGAATAGGTCTCGACCCAGGACAGGCCGATGACCCGCAGGTTCCGGCCCACCGACTTCGCCCAGAGCGGCGGCACGTTGCCGCCCTCGCGGAAGGCGTTGGGCTGGCTCTGGTCGTAATGCGCCTCGCGCACCTTGCGGTCGGGGTGCGAGCGGATCGAGTTCAGCCGCACGTCGCCGTCGCGGAAGGCCTCGTCCAGCTCGCCGCGCGCGATCGCCAGGCTGGAGGCGGCGGGAACCGGGCAGACGGTGTACCAGACGTCGGTCGGTTCCGTTGCGGTCAATTCCGTTTCGGCGGGACGGAGGTCGGGCGGGGTGGAGAGCGTGGTCATGCCTTGGCCTTTCGGGTGGTGGGTTTGGCGGTCCGCCCGCGCTTGGGGCCCAGCCCCCAGCGCTCGTGGAAGGGGGCGAGGACCGCTTCGGAGGTGCAGTGCGCGAAGAATTCGGACGCCGCCGAGGAGGCGCAGCCCCCCTTGCGGCGCAGGATGCCGATCTCGCGGGTGATCTCCGGCTCGACGACGTCGAGCACGCTCACCCGGCGCAGATCGCTGGTGAACAAGGACAGTTCGGGCAGCAGCGCCACCCCCATGCCCGCCTCGACCAGCGCGACGATGGTCTCGTAGCGGTGCAGGTGGTGCCCGGTGCCGGCGCGCAGGCCGCAGTCGCGCAGCGCCCGGTCGATGGCCTCGCGGATGCCGGTGCCGTGGTCGGTGGCGATCAGCGGATGCTCCAGGAAGCGGGTGAGCGTCACGTTGGATTGCCCGGCCAGCGGGTGGCCGGCGGCGACCACGCCCCGGAAGCGCTCGACGAAGAGCGGCGTGGCGGCGAGGTCCGACGGACCCGAGGGCAGGGGGCCGAAGCCGATGTCGGCCAGCCCGTTGCGCAGCATCTCCTCGATCTCCGGCGCGGTCAGCTCATGCAGTTGGACGGTGATTTCGGGAAAGCGGGCCTGGAAGGCGCCCATCGCCGCCGGAGCCAGGGAGCAGGCGATCGACGGCGTCGCGGCCACGACGATCCGCCCGTGCTTCAGGTCCGACCGGTCGCGCAGGTCCGACACCGCGGCCTCGACGTCGGCGAGGATCTGGCGGGCGCGGTGGAAGAAGCGCTCGCCCTCGGCCGTCAGTTGCACTTTGCGGGTGGTGCGGACGAACAGCACGGCGCCGAGCACCGCCTCCAGGTCGCGGATCTGGCCGCTGAGCGAGGGTTGCGACACGCTCAGCCGCTCCGCCGCGCGCTGGAACTGACGTTCCTCGGCGACCGCGACGAAGCTGCGCAAGCGGCTGAAACTGATCGACATTTTCTGACCTCCTCCTCCCTTCGCGCGGTGGAGCGGCAACCACGGACAAAAGAGCGCTGGGGAATTAGGCATGATTCACAGAATTTTAGAAGCCTATAAATATAGTTGATTAATAGGTTTTTGGGAGTTAGCGTTTCTCAGGACCCGATATTCACAATGAAATCCGGTGCTTTCCCATGTCAGCGACCCTTCCCATCACCCGGCCGTCGCGGCCGGGCGGCGATGCGGGCATCCCGTCCCCCTCCTGTCTCGCCGAACTGGCGGAGCGCGTCGCCGCCGACCTGTCCCATCTGGATTACCCGAAGGCGCGCCGCTGGACGCTGCCGCGCGTGGTCGAGGGGCAGGAGCCGCTCGATGTGCTGGTCGTCGGTGGCGGGCAATCGGCCCTGACGCTGGCCTTCGCCCTGCGCCAGGAGCGGATCGGTAACATCCTGGTGGTGGACAAGGCGCCGCGCGGCCGCGAAGGGCCATGGACGACCTTCGCCCGCATGCGCCATCTGCGCACGCCCAAGGCGGTGACCGGGCCGGACCTCGGCATCCCCAGCCTGACCCCGCGCGCCTGGTTCGAGGCAAAGCACGGGCCGGACGCCTGGGAGCGGATCACCAGCATCCCGCGCGGCGACTGGAACGCCTACCTGCTGTGGTTCCGCGACACGCTGGATCTTCCGGTCCGCAACGGGACGAGCGTGACCGCGATCGAGCCCGTCATCGTCAAGCCGGCGGGCAGCCTCCTGCGCGTCACCCTGTCCGGCCCCGACGGGGTGGAGCAACGCCTGACCCGCAAGCTGGTGCTGGCGACCGGGCAGATCGGCTGCGGCGGCCTGCGCATCCCGGCGGCGGTCCAGGCGCTGCCCCGCGCCCTCTACGCCCATTCGGCCGAGGACATCGACTTCACGGCCCTGGCCGGACGGCGGGTGGCGGTGATCGGGGCCGCCGCCTCGGCCTTCGACAACGCCGCGACCGCGCTGGAGGCCGGCGCCGCCAGCGTCGAGATGTTCATCCGGCGCGACACCCTGCCCACCATCAACGCCCTGTACTGGATGGATTTCGCCGGGGTGATGGGGCATTTCGCCGAGCTGCCGGACCGCCACCGCTGGCGCTTCAACCGCCATTTCGAAAGCGCGCCGAACCCGCCGCCGCCGACCTCAGTGGCGCGCTGCACGGCCTTCGCGAACTTCCACCTGCGCACCGGTGCGGCGTGGCGGCGGGCCACGGTCCGGCCGACCGGCATCCTGGCGGAGACCGAGCGGGGCGACCATGAGGTGGATTTCGTCATCTGTGGCACCGGCTTCGACCCGGATCCGGCGGGCTCGCCGCTGCTCGTCCCCTTCGCCGACCGCATCGCGCGCTGGGGCGACCGCTTCACCCCGCCGCCCGGCGAGGAAAGCGGGCGGCTGGCCCGCTTTCCCTATCTCGGTCCCGCCTTCGAATTCCTGGAGCGCGAGCCGGGAACGGCGCCCTTCCTGCGCAACATCCACAACTTCAACGGCAGCGCCGTCGCCAGCATGGGCAATTCGGCCGGCGCCCCCGGCCTGCGCTTCAGCGTTCCCCGGCTGACCAACGCGCTGGTGCGCGACCTCTTCGTCGAGGACGCCGACGCCTATTACGCCGACTTCCTCGCCTTCAAGACCCCCGAACCGGAAAAGGCCGCCTTCCGCAGCGCCTGACAGCCGGTCGACGGACGGGAGACGCCCACCATGGCACCAGCCCCTTTTCACGACGATCATCATGCCCGGTCCGCATGGTCCTGGCTCCGCCGCCGGCGGCGCCGGCTGTGGCCGTTGCCGCTCTTCGCCGGGCTGGCGCTGCTGCTGGTGTGGCCGGCGGCGATGCTCGCCATCGGCGTCTTCCGCACGGCGCCGCCGGGCATGCCGGGCGGTTGGAGCGTGGAGCCGCTGCTTGCCCTGCCGGGCTCGACCAAGCTGTGGAGCGCCGCCGCCCATTCGGTGCTGCTCGCCCTGCTGTCGACCGCCGTGGCGGTCGTCGCGGCGGCCGGCTTCGCCTTCCTGGCGCAGCGGACCGACCTGCGCCTGCGCCGGCTCGTCACCCCGACGATGGTGGTGATCTACGCGACGCCGTCGCTGTTCCACGGCATCGGCTTCAGCCTGCTCGGCAACCCGGCGATCGGCTTCGCCAACGCGGCGCTGCGCGCCGCCTTCGGGCCGGAGGCGGGACTCGTCAACGTCGAGTCCGGGCCCGGCCTGCTGGCGGTGATCGCCATCCGCGCCACCGCCTTCACCTACCTGCTGCTCGCCCCGGCCTTCCTGGCGCTCGACCGCGCGCACGAGGACGCCTCGCTGGTCTCGGGGGTCGGGCGCTTCGGCACCGTCCTGCGCATCGACCTGCCGTTGCTGACCCCGGCGCTCAGCGGGGCGGCGATCCTCGCTTTCGTGGCCGGGCTGCATTCCTTCGACATCCCGCTGATCCTCGGGCAGGCGGCGGGGATCGAGGTGCTGTCCACCGCCATCTACGACCGGCTGGTCCACGCCTACCCGCCGCAATACGCCACCGCCAGCGCGCTGTCGCTGCTGCTGGTGCTCGTTGCCGCCGCGCTCAGCCTGTTGCAGGCCCGCGTCCTCGGCCGGCGCAGCTTCGTGACCGTCGCCGGCAAGGCGACCCGCCAGCACCGGTTGCGGCTGGGCCGCTGGGGGCTGGCCGGGAACGCCGCCATCCTCGCCTTCGTGCTGGTGGCGGTGATCGGACCGCTCTTGTCGCTGCTGCTGGGCTCCGTCCAGTCGGTGCCGGGCGTGCTCGATTCCTTCACGCTGGTGCATTACCAGCGCGTGTTCCAACGCCCCGGCATGATCGACGCGGTGCGCACCACCGCGCTGCTGGCGGTCGGCGTCGGCGCGCTGGCGATGACGCTCGCCGTGCTGCTCGCCCAAGCCGGTCAAGCCCTGCCGGTGCCCGCCCGCTCGGCCTTGCGGCTGATGACGCTGATTCCCTTCGCCATGCCGGGCATCGTCACGGCGCTGGCCGTGATGTGGGCCTATGTCGGCGTTCCCGGCCTGCGCCAGATCTACGGCACCGTCTGGATGCTGGTGCTGGCCCTGGTCGTCGTGGCGCTGCCCTTCGCCATGCAGGCGGCCCAGGCGGCCAGCGCGCAGATCGCGCCGGAGTTGACGGCGGCGGCCCGTGTGTCCGGCGCGTCGGCGCCCCGCGCGCTGCTCGACGTCGTCGGGCGGCTGATCGCGCCCAGCTTCCTGACCGGCTGGTTCCTCGTCGCCATCGCCGTCGCCGGCAACCTCGACGTGCCGCTGCTGCTCGGCACCCCGACGCTCGGCACCGTCGCCTCGCACATCTACCAGCTTCAGACCCAGGGGCAACTCGGCGACGCCACCGCCCTGCTGGTGACGACGATGGCCGGCCTGTTCGCCGCCGGGCTGTCGGGGCTGGGCGCCCTGCGCCTGCTTGCCGTCAAACGGCGGCGCCCGGCGCTCGGCACGCCGCGCGTCCCGCGCTCCTCCACCCTGGAAAGGCAGGCCGCCTGATGAGCACCATCCGACTGGACGGGATGAGCAAAGGCTTCGGCAACGGCCGGGGCATCGAGCGGCTCGACATCACGGTCGACGACGGCGAGTTCTTCGTCCTGCTCGGCCCCAGCGGCTGCGGCAAGACGACGGCGCTGCGCTGCATCGCCGGGCTGGAGGAGCCGGACGGCGGCCGCATCCTGCTTGGCGACCGCGTCGTCGCCGACGCCGGGCGCGGCCTGTTCGTGCCGCCCGACAAGCGCGACATCGGCATGGTGTTCCAGAGCTACGCGCTGTGGCCGCACATGACGGTGAACGACAACGTCGCCTATCCGTTGCGCGCGCGCCGCGTCGGGCGCGAGGCGGTGGGCCGGGCGGTCGTCGGCGCCCTCGACCGGGTCGGCCTCGCCGGCTATGGCGAGCGCTACCCGGCGGAGCTGTCGGGCGGCCAGCAGCAGCGCGTCGCGCTCGCCCGCGCGCTGGCGGCCTCGCCGCGGCTGATCCTGTTCGACGAGCCGCTGTCCAACCTCGACGCGCAGTTGCGCGCCCGCCTGCGGCAGGATCTGCATCTGGTCCACCGCGAGACACGGCACACGGCGGTCTACGTCACCCACGACCAGACCGAGGCGCTGGCGCTGGCCGACCGGGTGGCGATCATGAAGGAGGGGCGGATCGAGCAGATCGGCAGCCCCGACGCCGTGTTCCGCGCGCCGCGCACCCGCTTCGTCGCCGAGTTCGTCGGCTACGAGAACCGACTGGCGGCCCGCGTGCTGTCCGTCGACGGCGACCGCGCCGCCGTCGCGCTGCCGGGGGTGTCCGCCCCGCTGATCGCCCGCCGCACCGGCCCGTTGGAAGGCGGACGGACGGCCGACCTGCTGATCCGCGCCAGCCGCATCGGGCTGGCCGCCGAACCGGCCGCAGGACGGGCGGAGGGCCAGCCGGGCGGTTCCTCCAACGGCCTGCCGGTCCGGGTCGAGGATGTCAGCTTCCTCGGCGACCACCACCAGTTCCGCCTGCGCACCGCCGACGACGCCATCCTCACCGCCAACATCCCGGCCGAGCGCTGCACCCCCGGCCTGCTCGGCGCCGTTGGCGCCACGCTCCGCGCCATCCTGCCGGCGGACGATCTCGTCGCGCTGGACGCGGCGGCCTGACTCCGCCCCCGCCCCCTTCACCCCCGATCCAAGGACCTGTGCCTCCGATGCTGCGCCTTCCCCTTCTCCCGCTGGCCACCGCGCTGTCGTTGACGGCCGCCGCCGCCGCCCACGCGGAAAGCCTCGATTCCCTCTACGCCAAGGCCAGGCAGGCCGGCGAGACCCAGCTCGTGCTCTACACCCCCTACGGCCACCTGCAATCGGTGTTCGACGCCTTCGCCCGGGCCTACCCCGGCATCGCCGTGCAGCCCGCGGTGATCTCCGGCGGCGGCGCCCCGCTGGTCGGCCGCATCGCCGCCGAAGCGGCCAGCGGCAACCATGTCGGCGACCTCGTGCTGAGCGGCATGGGCGACATCGCCACGCTGACCGCCGACGGCCGGCTGGAGCCCGACACGCCCGACGAGGCGGCGGCCCTCGATCCGCAGTACAAGGACGCGAACGGCCTGTTCCAGGTTCCCTTCACCACCCTGTTCACGCTGGTCTACAACACCACCCTCGTGAAGGAGGAGCAGCTTCCCAGGACGCTGGACGAGGCCATCGGCAAGAGCTGGGCCGGGAAGTTCGGCTACACCCGCTACACCGGCGCCGCGGCGCCCGATCTGGTCGGCGCCACGCTGGCCCACAACGACGCCATCACCGACGAGCAGCTGAAGGCGATCAAGGCCAACGGCCAGGTGTCGCCGACGGCGGCGCAGCTCCTCACCCATGTGGCGCAGGGCCGCGTCGCCTTCGGCCTGTGGGGACCGACGCAGAATGTCGGGAATCTCCAGCGCGACGGGGCGCCGATCAAGGTCAAGTATCTGGCGGACTCCGCCGTCACCTTCGGCCCCGGCCTCAGCCTGCTGCGCCAGGCCCCGCACCCCAACGCAGCCCGGCTGTTCAAGGGCTGGCTGCTCGGCACGGCGGGCCAGACCGCGCTGACCAAGGCGTCGAGCTACGGCACCCGCACCGGCGCGCCGGTGCCGCCCGACCTGCCGGCGCTGGAGGGCTACCGCTTCACCGGCATCCCGCTGGCGCAATGGGAGGGGCAGGTGAAGAGCTTCCGCACCCGCACCCTGGCCATCTTCGACTAGGCCATCGTCGACCGATGCGCCCACCGAACACGACACACGCCCCGCCCGCCTTCCCGGCGGGCGGACACAGGAGAGCCTTGCCATGAGCCCACGCCCGATACGCCGCCAAATCCACCTCAACTTTCATGGCAACACCGCCGGCGAGCACGCCGGCGCCTGGACGCGGGACTCGGCCGACGCGCCGGCCGACTTCGTTCTCGACTATTACCTCCGCATCGCCCGCATCGCCGAACGCGGGCTGTTCGACGCCGTCTTCTTCGCCAACTACCTGCATCTGTTCGAGGGCGGCGGGCGCCCGCCGCGGCCGGTGATCGATCCGGTGGTGCTGGCGTCGGCCCTGTCGGTGCTGACCGAGCGCATCGGCTTCGTCGCCACCGCCTCGACCACCTTCAACGAGCCCTACAACATCGCCCGCAGCTTCGGCGCGCTCGATCATGTCAGCCGCGGCCGGATCGGCTGGAACGTGGTGACCACCTACGACCCGCACGCGGCGCGCAACTTCGGCTTGGCGGCCCTGCCGGAGCGCGCCGACCGCTACGCCCGCGCCGACGAGTTCGTGACCGTGGTGCGGAGGCTGTGGGACAGCTGGGGACCGGACGCCGTCCGTCCGGCCCCCGGCGGCGGAGCGCCCCAGATCGACGGGTCGCGCATCCAGCACGTCCAGCACGAGGGCCGCTTCTTTTCCGTCGAAGGGCCGGCGCAGCTTCCCCGCTCGCGGCAGGGCCGCCCGGTGCTGTTCCAGGCCGGCGGCTCCGCCGAGGGCCGCGCTCTGGCCGCGCGCCACGCCGACGCCATCTTCTCCATCGGCCTCGACCTCTCCGACGCGCAAGCCTACTACCGCGACGTCAAGGACCGCGTCCGCGCCGAAGGGCGCGACCCTGACCGGGTGTTCGTCCTGCCCGGCGTCTATCTCTATCTCGGCGGGACGGTCGAGGAGGCCGAGCGCAAGCGGCAGTCCCTGCTGGAGAAGCAGACCAGCCGGACGCTGATCGTCGAACAGCTCGCCGCCCGGCTGGGGGTGGAGCCCGCCGACCTCGACCTCGACTCGCCGGTTCCCGACCACATCCTCGACCGCGCGCCGGAGCGCGCCGCCTCGCGCGGGCACACCGACGCGCTGGTCGCCCTGCTGCGCCGTGAGCGGCCGACGCTGCGGGAGTTCCTGACCCGGCAGCCGGTCGGCGGTCCGCACCGCGTCGTCATCGGCACGCCCGAGCAGGTTGCCGACACGCTGGAGGCTTGGTTCGTCAACCGCGCCGCCGACGGCTTCAACATCGGCAACATGACCCCGGACGAACTGGAGGGGTTCGTGGAGCAGGTGATCCCGATCCTGCAGAAGCGCGGCCTGTTCCGCACCGGGTATGAGGGCGACACCCTGTCCGCGCATTATGGGCTCCAGGGCGCCTGAACGATCCAGGGGTGGCGGTTTCACAAACGATATGAACTGGGCGGTATGACGGGAAAACGACCGTGAGATGATGTGGTGGAGGGCCCTTTCACCGGGAAACGGTGTCAAGCTGGGTCCGTCGAAGAAGCCACCTTGCAGGAGCGGCTGATGACCACGCTGGCGACGATCGGTCTGGATCTGGCGAAAAATGTCTTTCAGGTTCATGGCATCACCGCGGAGGGAAAGGTTCGCCGCCACCGACGCCTATGCCATCTCGCGGCGCGAGCGGAAAAAGATCGAGATGCTGTTCGCGCACCTCAAACGCATCCTGGGGCTCGACCGCCTGCGATTGCGGGGGCCGAACGGCGCCCGCGACGAGTTCCACCTCGCCGCCGCCGCCCAGAACCTCCGCAAGCTCGCCAAGCTCATCCCCATGCCGGAGCCCAGGCCGGCGTGAAGGGGCCGGTGCCTGCTGTTCCGCCCTTGCGATCAACAGAGCGGCACTCGGGCAGCGCCCGACTTTTTCAACACTATCGGCGCATTGCTGCCGAAATGGGGGCGGCTGCACGGGCATGGCCCGTGCACCGGGCTCTCGTGAACCGAGCCTCCTGCGGAGTCTCGGCCTCCGGCTTCGATCCCTGCCGCGCTCTCGCTGTCCCCTCGGCGCTCCGCATGCGACAGCGGGCGCGGAGGGGCTGATCATCCCGCGCGGCCGAAATGGACGACCCTGCCCTGGCGGGCGGCGTAGGGGAGGGCGAACAGCGCCAGCGGGTAGAGCAGGCTCCAGCCGAACGCCCCAGCGAAGGCCAGCAGCCCGACCAGGGCGAGCAGGGCAAAGGCGCGCTCGCGGCGATCCGGCACGATCTTCACGAACACCGCGACGCAGGCGAGGTAGAGCAGGAAGAAGTTCTGCCCGGCCAGCGTCAGCAGTGCGTCGAGCGGCACGCCGCCGATCAGGTGAAAACCGATCACCGCCAGGAATCCGGCGAGGACCGTGGCCAGCGCCCGTGCCGGCGTGCCGCCCGCGTCGAGCCGGCCGGCGTCGAGCGCTGCAGGCAGGAAACCGTTGCGCCCCATGTCGAAGACGAGGCGCGACGCCGCCCAGACGGCGCCGACCAGGTTGGCGACGATGATGAGGGCGACCAGCCCGCCGAGCGCAGCCCGGCCGGAAGCCCCGCCGACCAGTGCCTCGACCACCGGCAGGAAGGGCGCGCGGATCAGCCGGGGGTCGTCGACCGCCACCGTGCTCTGCACCGCCAGGGCGGCGCCGAGGTAGAGCAGGGAGACGGCGACGAAGCTGATCACCACCGCCAGCGGGAAGTCGCGGCGCGGGTTTCTCATCTCCTCCGACAGGGCGGCGAACAGCTCCCAGCCGGTGTAGCTGAAGAAGGCCAGCGCCATGCCCTGCCAGACCGCGGGCAGCGCGGCGGCGTCGGGCCAGTGGAACTCGCGGCCCCAGCGTGGCAGCGTGCTGCCGGCCAGAACCACGAGGATCAGCAGCAGCGCGACCATCACCGCGTTCTGCCAGCGGCTCGCCAGCGTCGCCCCGTGCCGGACGATCGCCGCCGCTCCCACCAGCAGGGCGGCGGCGACCAGACCGGCGGTCGCCGTGCCGCCGGGGAGCGCCAGCCCCTCGGCGACGTAATAGCCGCCGGTCAGGGCGATGGAGGGAATGCCGAGCCCGAAGGCGCCGAGCAGCACGAAGGCGACCCCGGCCTGCGCCCGCGGCCAGGCGACCCGAACGAAATGGGACACCCCGCCGGCCGAGGGGTGGGCGCGGCCGAGCCGGACGAACACCCACAGCAGCGGCAGCGACATCAGCGAATCACCGATCCAGCTCCAGTAGGCGTCCGGTCCGGCGCTGCGAAACACGAGGCCGGGCAGCATCAGCATGCCGGCGCCGACGACGACGCTCAGCGCCAGCATCACGGCGCTGAACAGTCCCAGCGTCGGCTTCAGGGTCGGGGTGTCGGCCATAGGGCGTCGTCCTCGGTCAAGGGGTGGGGAGGTGGTCCGGTTACGGCGTGTAGATGACCGGGAATTCAATGGGCCGTCCGCTGTCCAGCGCGGCGACGATCGCCTCGGAACTCAGCACCTTGCCGCAATAGCTGTGAACCAGCAGTCAACGGGAACCCCAAGCCGACGCACCACAATCATTTGAAGTGGTTGAGAAAAACTCTGCTGAGGTGGGATCCCGATCGGCGCCGATCGGGACCCCACATTGGTGACCAAAACTCATTCATTTACAAAGGGCTACATTGCTTCTGATAGGGGTCCCGCTTCCGAGCCGATTCACAGCCCCCCTCAGGCCGCTGATCCGCTACCCATTGCCGCGGAGTAGGCCGGCGCCTTCAACTCGCCGAAGAGCACAGAGGCTCCCTCAGACACCACTCACCGGGACGCGATCCACAAGACGAGCGGGTGGTTGCGTCAGACGATGTAGCCATAGCCGGTGTCGACGATGTCCCGAACCGCGAAGCGTTCAGTGACAAGACCGCTGCCCGCCATCCAGTCGATCTGGTCCTGGACGCTGTCGAGCGCCAACCGGCCGTCCGCCCGGATGAACGGCAGGGTCTTGGCGAGTTGTTCGGGCGGAAGCCGCGCGTGCTTCGCGAGGAGGTCGAGCAGGGGACGGGTTTCGGCGTCGAGCGGGACGATCCCGTCCACCCGCTTGGCCAGGAGGGAGGCGGCGTAGGTTTCGCACCCCCGGCGATAGGCGTGCAGGATGCGGCCGACGTTTTCCCGGTCCGCCGCCGCCTTGGCCGAGACGAACACGCCGCACATCTGCCAGGGCGTCTCATCGCCGACCCAGCCGAGCAGCCGGGCAGCGCCCGATTGCAGGAGATCGGGCACCAGGGTGGTCGGCAGCAGCGTGGCGTCGATCCGGCCGCCGGTCAGCGCCGCCGCCATGTTGGACAGGCTCTGGAGCGGCTGCAGGCGGACCTGCGCCAGATCGAATCCGTGTTTGCGCGCCAGCAGATGCATCGAATAATGGTAGCTGGAGCCGATCTGGGTGATCCCCACCGTCCTTCCGGGGAAATCCCGCAGGGTTTTCAGCCCCGCCTCGTGGGCCGGGCGGCCGGCGAGATAGCCGACGAGCGGATAGCCGGGCGCTTCCGGGCTGCCGCCGGCCACCACCGTCAACGCGCGGTTTCCCGCCAGATTGAACAGCCCGCCGGTGAAGGCGCAGCAGCCGAGGTCGATGTCGCCCGACGCGGCGGCGACGGCGATCGGCTGGGCGGCGTCGAAGAAGACCAGTTCGGACTCGAAGCCGAGATCGGCGAAATAGCCAAGTTCATGCCCGAGGAACAGCGGCGCCGACGACACCGGTCGAAGCGTTCCGATGCGCAGCCGGCGGAGCATGCCGGTGGCGGAGCGGACCGGCCACGACGCGCCGGCGATGGTGGCGGCGGCCCCGCCGAGAAGGAGACGACGTGTCACCATGATTGGGAACTCCCCGTTTGAAAGGCGGTTGCACGGCGCGTGCGGCGGATCGGGCTCGGAGATAGGGCTCAGGCGCGCCATCGCAGCGCGCGCCTTTCCAGCCATGAGATGGTCCGGGCCACCACGAGCCCGAGGATGGAGAGGACGACCACCCCGGCGAGCAGGTCGGCGGTCTTCATGAGGTTGCCGGCCTGGGTGATGAAGGCACCGATCCCGCTGTCGGCGCCGATCATTTCCGACGACACGACCAGCAGCAGCGCCGTCGAGCTGGAGATGCGGAAGCCCGACAGGATGGCCGGCAGGGCGCTCGGCAGGATCACGCGCCGGAGGATGGTGGAAAACGGCACGTCGAAACTCTGCGCCATGCGGATCAGGTTGCGCGGGACCTGGTCGACGCCGCCGCACACTGCGATGACGGTGGGGAAGAACACCCCCAGCGCGATGGTCGCCACCTTCGGCGTCTCGCCGATCCCGAGCCAGAGGATGAGCAGCGGCAGCAGCGCGATCTTCGGGATGGGGTAGAAGGCCGAGACCAGCGACAGCCCGACCGACCGTGTCAGGGAGAACAGGCCGACCGCGCAGCCGACGACCAGACCGCCGGCGGTGCCGGCGATCCAGCCGCCGCCGACCCGCAGGGCCGACCGCGTCAGGTGGGTCCACAATTCGCCCGAGGCCGCCAGCGTCCACAGCGCCCTGGCGATGGCGGCCGGGCTCGGCAGGAACAGCGGGTTGACCCACTCCGCCGTTCCCACGGCCTGCCAGACGGTTATCAGTGTCGCGAAGGCGAGAATCGCCGGCGGTGCCGTCGCGGCCGGCGCGAATCCGCGGCCCCGGAACGGCATGGGCCGGGCCGGTTGGCCGGCTTTCTCTGGCCCGGCACCCTGCAAAGCGGCCTTTTCCGATGGGGGCGGCGGCCGGTCAAGCACGGGCGACCTCGCGTTCGGCGGCGATGGCGCCATCGCGGATGGACGCCCAGAGCCGCGCCTGGAGGGCTGCCAGCTCCTTTTGGGCGGAGGGCCGCGCGCGCTCGCTCCGCGGGATGCCGACGTCGGCGACGTCCTGAATCCGGCCGGGCCGCGCGGACAGCACCACGACGCGGTCGGCCAGCCGGACGGCCTCGTCGAGGGTGTGGGTGACATAGGCGACGCCGACCCGCTCGGCGTCGAGGAGCCGGGTCAGATCCTCGATCAGGACCGCGCGGGTCTGTGAATCCAGCGCCGACAGCGGCTCGTCCATCAGCAGGATCGCCGGCCGCACCGCCAGCGCGCGGGCGATGCCGACCCGCTGCTTCATGCCGCCGGAAAGCTGGCGCGGGTAGGCGGCGGCGAACTCGGAAAGCCCGGTCCGGCGCAGCGCGTCGGCGACGATGCCGCGCTTTTCGGCCGGGCCGACCGGGCGGTGGTCCAGCACGAACCGGATGTTGTCCTCGACCGACCGCCAGGGCAACAGGGCGAAATCCTGGAAGACGGCGGCGATCGGACTGATGCAACCCGGCGGCTCGCGGCCCCGGATCAGCACTTGGCCGGAGGCCGGCACCACCAGCCCGCCGAGGATCGACAGCAGCGTGCTCTTGCCGCAGCCCGACGGCCCGACGATGGCGACGACCTCGCGGGAGCGGATGGCGAGCGACACATCGGCGAGCACGGTCAGGCCGTCGAAGGAATGCCCGATGGCTTGGGCGAGGAGATCCATGATGCGACGAACCTCAGGATTCCATCGCCCCCGCCCCCTTATCGGTCGGAAGACGGGGACGCGCGGGGAGAACGGGCGGGCGGCCCGCGCCGCGCGGCGATGGCAGCGATGAAGGATACCCCACGATATTTGCATTGCAAATAACGAATTTGAACTGTAGTCATCGGCCAAACAGAAGGGCCGAGGGGAGGACACATGCCGAAGACTACCGACGACGAGCCGAAGGACCGCCAGTTCGTCACCGCGCTGTCGCGCGGGCTGGAGATCCTGCGCTGCTTCTCGCTGAACCGGCGCGAGTTGACCACGGTCGAGATCGCCCAGTTGACCGGCCTGCCGCAGCCCAGCGTCTGGCGCCTGTGCTACACGCTGATCGAGTGCGGCTATCTGGTGTCCAACCCGGCGAGCAAGAAGCTGTCGGTCGGTCCGGCGGTCCTCATGCTGGGTTATTCGGCGGTCAGCCGGGCGGGTTTCGCCGACGCGGTCAACCCCTATCTGCAGCGGATCGCCGAACGGTTCGGCGGCGCCGCCTCGATCGCCATCCGGGAACGCGACGCGATCCTGCTGCTCCAGCGCTGGCAGGCCGACACCATGCTGACGCTGAACCTGTCGGCCGGGTCCACGGTCTCGCTGTCGCGCTCGGCGATCGGCTGGGGCTATCTCGCCGGCTTGCCGTCGCAGGAGCGGCGGCGGTTGCTGGCGGATCTGAAGGTCGAGGCGCAGGAGGGCGGCGCCGAACTGCTTGCCGACATCGAGCGCGCCATGGCGGATTACGCGCGCGACGGCTTCGTTGTGAATTGCGGCAAGTCGCAGAAGATCATCAACGGCGTGGCGCTGCCGCTGAGCGTGCGCCAATCGCGTGACGTCTACCTGCTCGGCTGCTCGGGGGCGGCGACCGACTTCACCGAGGCCAGGATCCGCGCCGAGGCCGGCCCCATGCTGCGCGAGATCGCCGGCGAGCTGTCGCTCCTGATCGGCGACCTGAACGCCATGGCCGCCCAAGGGACCGCGCGCCGGAGCTGAGCGGCGCGCCGTCATGACCCGCCGCCGCCGACCGCGCGGCGCAGCCCGACCAGGCGTTCCAGCGCAAGGACCGACACCAGGGTGACGAGGACGAGAAGGGCGGAAACGGCGGCGGCCAGCGGGTCGGTCCGGCTCTCGACATGGTGGTAGAGCGCCACCGGCAGGGTGGTCAGGTGTGGTCCGGCGACGAACAGCGTGATCACCACCTCGTCGAAGGAGACCAGGAACACCAGGATCGCCGCCGCCGCGATGCCGGGCGCCGCCAGAGGAAGGGTGACCCGCAGCGTCACCGCCAGCGGCCGGGCGCCCAGACTGGCGGCAGCCTCCTCGACACCGGGCGGCAGCGCACGCAGCGCCGTTTCCAGGACCCGCAGCGCGTAGGGCAGGGTGACCAGCAGATGCGCCGCCACCAGCCCCGGCCAGCTCCCGACCAGCCCGAACCGGACGAAGACGATCAGCAGGCCCAGCCCGAGAACGATGGAGGGCAGCAGAAGCGGCAGGGTCAGCAGAAGGGCCAGCGGCGCCAGCCGGCCCCGGACCAGCGCGACGGCGGCGGGAACGGCGATCAGCAGGCAGACGGCCGTCACCACGGCGCCGAGCAGAAGGCTGTTGCGCAAGGCCTCGACCATGCCCCGGTCCGACGCCAGCGCGGCGTACCAGCGCAGACTCCATCCTGACGGCGGCCAGGACAGAGCGGTGTCGGCCGAGAGGGACATGGGGAAGACCAGGATGACCGGAGCCAGCAGATAGGCCGCCAGCACCGCCACCAGCAGCCCGAAGCCCAGCCGTCCGGCCCAGTGTGTCGTGGGGTACGGCATCAGCCGATCGCCTCCTCGACGCGGCGGATCACGCGGCCGTAGGCGCCGAGCAGGACTCCGAACAGCAGCAGCGTGACCAGCGACAGGACCGCCGCCACCGGCCAGTCGAGCGTGACGATGGCCTGGTCGTGGATTTCAGTGGCGATCAACGGGACCCGCCCGCCGCCCAGCAGCTTCGGCGTCACGAAGCTGCCGACCGTCAGCACGAAGGTCAGCAGTCCGCCGAGCAGGATGCCGGGCGCGCTCAAGGGCAGGATGACGCGGCGGAACACCGTGAAGGGCGGCGCGCCCAGGCTGGCGGCAGCATCCTCCAGATCGCCGGCGACGCGGCCGAAGCCCGCCAGCAGCGACAGGATCGCATAGGGCATCAGGATTTCGACGAGCCCCACCACCACCCCGGTCCCGTTGAACAGCAGCGGCGGCGGCTCGATGCCGGCGCTCCGCAGAAGGCCGGGAACGACTCCCTGGTCGCCGAGGATCGGCAGCCAGCCATAGCTGCGGACCACGGCGGACAGCAGCAGCGGCGACACGAAGACGATCACCAGCGTGTTGCGCCAGCGGGGTGGGCTGCGATGCACGGCAAGCGCCAACGGATAGGCGGCGGCCAGGGTCAGCGCGGTGACCGTCGCTGCCAGCGCGAGCGAATTCAGGACGAGGCGGTGATGCCAGCCGTCGCCCAGGACCTTCGCCCAGGTGACGAGCGTCCAGTCCGCGCCGATGGCGCCGCCGGGTGCGCCTTCGTGAAAGGCGTAGCCGGCCAGCCGCAGCAGCGGCCACAGGAAGGTCAGCAGGGTCACGGCCAGCGCCGGCAGGATCAGGGAGGCCAGCGCGAGCCTTGGCAGGGCTTCCGCCGCTTCGTCGGCGTTCATGGCGGGTCGTCCTCCGGAAAGACCGACATGTCGGTCCGGCGCCAGGACAGCGCCACCGGATCGCCGGGGGCGAGGGCGGCGGGCGGGTCGCTTCCCTGCCATTCGACGCTGACCGGGGTGGGACCGACCATGACCGTCAGCGTGGTGCGGTCGCCGAGAAAGATCCGGTCGCGGAGAACGCCGCCGACCCGCAACCGGTCGCCGTCGGGAACGGCCGTCGCCGGGGCGTCGAGGCGGATGTGGTGCGGGCGCACCAGCAACTGGACCGTTCCGGCCCGGCCGTCGGCGGAATCCCCCGGCAGGGCATGGCCGTGGACGCTCAAGGACCCGTCGGCGGCCCGGTGGGCGGGCAACTGGTTGACCCGCCCGACGAAGCCGGCGACGAAGCGGCTCGCCGGGCGGTCGTGAATCTCCCGCGGCGTGCCGACCTGCTCCAGCCGGCCGCCGCGCAGGACGGCGATCCGGTCGCAGACGGCCAGCGCTTCCGACTGGTCGTGGGTGACGAACACCGCCGTGATGCCGAGGCGCCGCTGGAGGTCGCGGATCTCCGCCAGCATGTCGGCGCGCAAGGTGGCGTCGAGGTTGGACAGCGGCTCGTCCAGCAGCAGGACGTTTGGCTCGATCACCAGCGCGCGGGCCAGGGCGACGCGCTGCTGCTGGCCGCCCGACAGCTGCTTGGGCCGGCGCTCGGCCAGAGGGCCCAGGCGGACCAGATCGAGCGCGCGGCGGGTGCGGTCGCGGATGTCCCTGGCGGAAAGCCGGCGCATCTGCAAGCCGAAGGCGATGTTGGCGGCGGCGCTCATGTGCGGGAACAGCGCGTAGTTCTGGAACACGAGGCCCATGCCGCGCCCGTGGGCGGGCTGCCGGGTGATGTCGCGGCCACCGACCAGGATGCGGCCCGACGTGGCCGCCGCCAGCCCGGCGATCATCCGCAGGACCGTCGTCTTGCCGCAGCCGGACGGCCCCAGCAGGCCCAGCATCTCGCCGGCGCCGACCGTCAGCGACAGCGCCGCCACCGCCGGCGGAGCCGTGCCGAAGCGCTTTTCCAGCCGGTCCAGCGTCAGGGTTTCGGGCATCGGCGGCATGGGCGGCGTCACCCGCGCGTCACGACGTTGCGGCGCCAGGAATCGTTGATCCGGTCGCGCAGCGGGGCGATGTCGAGCCAGTTCACCGGCAGCCAGGACGCCGTCTGGTCGGGGCGGACGATCCGGCTTTGCGCGTCGGGGCCGACCACCGCCCGGCGGTTCATCGGCGCGTAGAACATGCGGTCGGCGACCGCGCTCTGCGCCGCGGCGCCCAGCGCGTAGGCGATGAACAGCCGCGCGGCCTCCCGCTGAGGCGCATCGCGGACGAGGTTGATGGTGTTCAGCAGCATCACCGACCCCTCGGCGGGAACCGTCGCGGCGATGCGGCCCGGCGATTGCCGGGCGTAGAGCTGGGCCCGCCCGTTCCACCCGTAGCCCAGCGCGGAGGTGCCGTTGACGATGAAGGCATAGGCGTCGGGCTTGGGGTCGAAGGACAGGACGTTCGGGGCGAGGTCGCCCAGCAGGGCGATGCCCCGGTCGACGCCGCCCAGGTAATCGTCGGTGCCGGCCAGCCGGTTGGCGATCAGCACCAGGGCGACGCCGCCCAGATCGGGCACGCCGGCGAAGGCGACCTTGCGCCTGTGCTCCGGCTTCCACAGCTCGCGCCAGGAGGTCGGCGCCGGGCTCACGCGGTCCGGCGCGTAGATCAGCACCAGATGGTCGGCGGTGACCGCCGGTCCGGCGACGCCGGGCAGGAAGGCGCGCGGATCCAACTCGTCGAGGACCGGCAGCGACTCCCGCGCGATCGGCTCGAACAGGGACTCGCCGCTGGCCACCCTGGCCGAGGTCATGTCGAGCAGGACGACGTCGAGCTGGGGCGCGTTGCGCTGGGCGCGCAGGGTGCCGAGCATCTCGGCCGAGTTCCGCATCCCGGCGTAGCTCACCCGGATGCCGGGATGCGCCGCCATGAAGGGTTCGACGACGGCGGCGTGGTAGTTTTCCTGGAACACGCCGCTGAACGACGCCAGGGTGAGGGTGGTGTCCGGCGCGCGGGCGCGGGCGATGAAGGGGGCGCTCAGCGCGAGGCCGGCGGCCCCGCGCGCCAGGGCGCGGCGTGTGATCGTCATCGTGGGGTTCCTTCGACCAGGGAGGCGGCGACCAGGGAGGCGGCGACCAGGGAGGCGGCGACCAGGGAGGCGGCGGCCGCGACCGCGGCGGCGCCGTAATCGGCCTCGGCGGCGGCCCGCGTCACCTTGCCCTCCGCGAGGTCGCCGGCGATGCGCGCCGGGGGGCGCCGTTCGGGCGGGCCGAAGCCGCCCGCCCCCGGCGTCTCGACGCGGATCGAGCGTCCGGCGGCCAGGGCGAGATTGACGATCTTGGAGGCGGCCTGCGTTTCCTGCGGCCGCCCCTTGTCGAGGACGACGCGGCTCCGCCCGCCGGGCTTGGCCGATTCGATGCCGGCGGCGCCCCGCCGCGCCCCGTCCAGGCGCGCGTGGCAGACGATCCGGTCGTCGAGCGAGCGGATCTGCCGCGCGATTCCCATGCCGCCCCGGAACTCCCCGGCCCCGCCGCTGTCGGTCACCAGGGCGTATTCCTCCACCAGCAGCGGGTATTCCTTCTCCAGCGCTTCGGCCGGCAGGTTCGAGGTGTTGGTGACGTGGACGTGCACGCCGTCGGTGCCGTCGCCGTCCCATTGCGCCCCGGCGCCGCCGCCGATCGTCTCGACATAGACGAAGGTCCGCCCGCCGCGGTTGGCCGGGCCGGAGAACACGACGGTCGACATCACGTCGTTGCCCGACGCCACCCGCCGTTCGACCGGCAGGAACCGGCAGAAGGCGCCGATCACCGCCCCGGCGACGCGCTGGGCGGTGTTGGCGCGCGATCCCACCGCGCCGGGAAAGCGCGGGTTGACGATGGTCCCTTCCGGGGCGTGGATGGTGATCGCCTCGACCATGCCCTGGTTGGGCATCAGGTCGGGGTCGAGCATCGCCTTGACCGCGTAGTAGACGCTGGCCTCCAGTGCGTTGCGGGGCATGTTGAAGCTGCCGCGCGACTGCGGCCCCGACCCGGTGAAATCGACGCTCAGCCGGTCGCCGCGCAGGGTGACGGTCGCCCGCACCGGCACCGGGTCGCCGCCATAACCGTCGTCGTCGAGATAGGTGGTGAAGCTTCCCTGGTTGTCACCGGTCTCGACGATCCTCCGGCGCAGCCGGCGCGCGGTGTAGGCGAGCAGATCGTCGATCGCGCGGGTCACCTCGGCGTGGCCCATCCGCGCCACCAGATCCGCCATCAGGGCGCCGCCGCGCTGGTTGGTGGCGATCTGGACCTTGAGGTCGAGGATCCGTTCCTCGAAGTCGCGGGTGTTGTGGGCGATCATCTCCAGCAGGTCGGTGTCCAGCTCGCCGCCGCGCAGGATGCGCAGCACCGGCAGGCGGATGCCCTCCTCGAACACGCTGCGCGCGGTGTGCGAGGTCGAGCCCGGCACGCTGCCGCCGACGTCGGAATGATGGCCGCAATTGGCGGCGAAGAAGGCGACCCGGCCATCGACGAAGACCGGGGTGACGATGCTGATGTCGGGCGCGTGCGTGCCGCCGGCGAGGTAGCTGTCGTTGCAGATGAAGGCGTCGCCCGGCTCCATCGCCTCCGGCGTCCGGCTGGCCAGCACCGCCCGCACGCTGCCGGTCAAGGATCCCAGATGCAGCGGGACGTGCGACGCCTGGGCGATCAGCCGCCCGGCGGCGTCGAACATCGCCACCGAGCAGTCCTTGCGCTCCTTGATGTTGGTCGAGAAGGAGGAGCGGATCAGCGTGTGGCCCATCTCGTCGACGATGGCGAGCAGCCGGTTGGAGAAGATCTCCATGGCGATGGGGTCGGCAGCGATGGGGTCGGCGACGGGCGCGGTGGCGAGGGCGGCGGGCGGCATGGTCGCGGGGCCTCAGGCGAGGGTGATGACGAGGTTGCCCGCGGGATCGATCCCCAGGCTTTGGCGCGGCAGCACGAGGGTGGTCGAACTCATCTCCTCGACGACGCAGGGCTCGTCGATCCGTGTCCCTGCCGGCAGCCCCGCGCGGTCGAAGACCGGCACGTCGAGCCAGCCGTCGCCGCCCCCGAAATAGACCCGCCGATGCGCCTTGAGGGCGTCGCCCGGGCTCCCCGCCGCCGGCGGCGGCGTCCAGGCGATCCGCTCCACCGGGCCGATGGCCTGGACGCGCAGGTTGACGATCTCGACCGCGCGGCCGGCGATGTCGTAGCCGTGGGTCTGACGGTGGATGGTCCGGAACCGCGCGAGGAAGGGGTCGGGGCCGGTTGCCTCAGGATCGTCGATGGGCACCGGGATTTCGAAGTTCTGGCCCTGGAAGCGGGCGTCGATGGTGTGCCGGTAGCGCCGCTCGGCCGGCGCGATGCCTTCGCGGCCGAGCCAGAGGGCGGCGTCGCGGCGAAGCGCCGCGAAGCCCGCCGCGATCCCCGGCCAGCCCGCCGGATCGGTCAGCTCCATGACGCTGCGGACGAAATCCATGCTGACGTCCGACAGCAGGATGCCGCGCGCGCACAAGGTACCGGGCTCCTGAGGGACGAGAACGGTGCGGATGCCGCAATCCTGCGCCAACTCGCCCGCGTGCAGCGGTCCGGCGCCGCCATAGGCGAACAGGGCGAAGCGACGGGCGTCGTGACCGCGTTCGGTGGAGATGGAGCGGATCGCCCGGCTCATCGTGGCGTTGGCGATGCGGATGATGCCGTGCGCCGCCTCTTCGAGCGGCAGGCCGAGCGGGACGGCGACGCGGCGGCGCAGCGCGTCGCGCGCGGCGTCGGCGTCCACCGCGAGCTGGCCGCCCAGCAGCGCGGCGGGATCGAGACGGCCGAGCGCGATGTTGGCGTCGGTGATGGTCGGCTCGCTGCCGCCCCTGCCGTAGGCCGCCGGGCCGGGCACGGCCCCGGCGCTGCGCGGCCCGACCTTCAGGGCTCCGCCCTCGTCGAGCGCGGCGATGCTGCCGCCGCCGGCGCCGATGACGTGGATGTCCACCATCGGCGTCTTGACGGGATAGCCGGCGATCAGCCGTTCCGAGGTGAACAGTGGCCGCCCGTCCGCCACCAGCGACACGTCGGTCGAGGTGCCGCCGACGTCGAAGGTGATCAGGTCGGGGAAGCCGGCCGCCCGGCCGATCTCGGCGCTGCCGACGACTCCCGCCGCCGGCCCGGACAGGCAGGTGCGCACCGGCAACTCGCGCACCGCCGCCGCCGACATCAGCCCGCCGTTGGAATGGACGGTGTGCGGTTCGGCGGCGATTCCCAGCCGGCGCACAGCCGCCAGGAAACGGTCGAGATAGCCGCCCATGCGCGGCCCCACCGCCGCGTTGAGCACGGTCGTGGACAGGCGCTCGAACTCGCGGAACTCCGGCAGGACGTCCGACGACAGGCTGACATAGGCGTCGGGCAGGATCGTCCGCAGGATGTCGCGGGCCTCGCGCTCATGGCCGGGGAAGCGGTAGCTGTGCAGGAAGCAGACGGCGACCGCCTCGACCCCCGCCGCCGCCAGCCGGCGGGCGGCGCGTTCCACCCCGGCCCGGTCGAGCGGGATGAGCACGGTGCCGTCGGCCAGCACGCGCTCGTCGATCTCGATGCGGTTGGCCCTGGACACCAGGGGCGGCGGGCGCCGCACCGTGGCGTCGTAGAGATGCGGGCGGGTCTGCCGGCCGATCTCCAGCACGTCGCGGAACCCCCTGGTCGTCAGCAGCCCGGTGCGGGCGCCCTTGCGCTCGATGACGAGGTTGGTGGCGACGGTCGTGCCGTGGCCGATCCGGCCGATGCGGGATGGCTCGATCCCGCCCGCCCCGATCTCGGCCGGGGCGAGGATCTGGGACAGGCCGGCGCCGATCGCCTCGGACGGGTCGTGCGGCGTCGAGGGCAGCTTGAAGCAGCGGATCTCCCGCGTCGCGGCGTCGTGCAGCACGAAATCGGTGAAGGTGCCGCCGACGTCGAACCCAATGCGGCTGTGCATGGCGAAGGCTGTCTCCACGGGTTGGTATGGGTCTGTATATTCGCTATGCGAATTTTATATCTGCAAATTAGCCTGACGGGCCGTTTGTCCGCTGTCAAGCGCCAAGCATTGCGGCTGCATAAAAAATGTTGACAGGCCGGGACGATGCTTGGATCATTCGGCATAAATTCGCTATGCAAATATGATAATCATTTTATGACACGAGCCGCGAAGGACTTCCGATGACCGACACGCACCCACCCGATCGCCGGGCCAAGACGAGGCTTGCCGAACTGACCGCGCAGGAAGCCCGCGAGGTGTTCGCCCGGCGTCCCGTGGTGCTGCTGCCGATGGGCAGCCACGAGGACCAGGGGCCGCACGCACCGATGGGCGATCATCTCGCCGCCGGGGGAATCGCCGACCTCGTGGCGGCCAGGGCCAACGCGCGCGGGGTCGAGACCTATGTCGCCCCGACCCTGCCGTTTGGCGGCGGCAACTTCTTCGCCACCACGGTCGGCGGCATCGCCTTTTCCCAGACCACCATGCGGGCGGTGCTCGGCGACGTCTTCGCCAGCCTCGTCGACCAGGGAATCGACCGGCTCGTCGTGCTGAACGGGCATGGCGGCAACGTCGAGCCGATCAACGACGTGACCCGCGGCGTCTACCGGCAAAGGCGGGTGCTGATCCCCAGCCTGTACCTGTGGCGGATCGGCTATGGGCTGCTGTCCGAGATTCTCGGGCCGGAGCGGGCCAAGCGGAGCGCCGGGCATGGCGCCGATCCGTTGACCAGCGTCTACCACCATCTGTTTCCCGGCCTGATGCGCCCGGATCTGGTGCCCGAACCGATTCCGCCGGGCGAGGTGCTGGGGCTGCCGATGGCCGGGTTCGGCACGGTGACCTTCGAGGGGGCGGAGGTGTCCATGCCGGTCGCCGTCGACGAGATCACGCCCAACGGCGTGCTGCACGGCGACGCCCGCCTGAGTTCGCCCGAAACCGGCGCGGCCCTCGTCGAGGCGCTGACGGAGCGGGTGGCGCGTTTCGTGCTGCATTACGCCAGGCGGGTCGGCTGACCTTTCCAGCCCGGATCCGTCATCGGTGTTTTGGAACGGCTGCCCGAAGGCGCGTCGATGGAGAGGCTGACGGTCCGCGCAGGGGTTCGGCGCGGACCGTGGGGACCGCTGGTCAGCCCCGCGGGGCCGAGCCGATGAACGCCGAGGCGCGTTCGCCCCACCGCTCTTGTGGGTAGTAGTCCCAGATGGCGTGGTGCTGGGTGGCCCAATTGTCCCAGAACACCAGGGAATTGGCTTGCCAGTGGATGCGGGTCTGGAACGCCGGGTTCCGTTCGATGTGGCGGAACAGCAGGCTCAGGATGGCGTCGCTTTCGACGCGCGTCAGCTGGACGATGTGGCTGGTGAACGCCTCGTTGACGAACAGGTACTTGCGCCCGGTCAGATGGTGGCGGGCCACGACCGGATGCTCGGTGGCCGGGAAGGACTGGCCGGGCTGGGGCGCGGCGCCGTAGCCCGCCGTCCACGCCTTGCCCCCGTCATGGACGGCTGTCAGGCCGTCCAGCAGCGTCTTCAGCGGCTCCGACAGCGATTCGTAGGCCAGGTGCATGTTGGCGAAGGCGGTGTCGCCGCCGATCCCGGGCTGCCGGGTGACGCGCAGGAACGAACCCCAGATGGGTTCGGGATCGCACGACACGTCGGCGTGCCAGGCGTCGCCGGCGGTAAAGCGGGTCTCGGGGCCGGTGCGCCAAGCCAGGATCTCGGGGTCGTGGTCGGTCGACGACAATTGCCGGGCGCCGCCCAGCACATGGCGGTGCAGCGTGCCGAAGTGACGGGCGAAGCGCTTGTGGTCCTCGGCGGTGATGTCCTGGTCACGGAACACCAGCACCAGATTGTCGCCGATGGCCTTGAGGATGTCGGCCAGCTGCGCTTCGCTCAGCGGCTTCGACAGATCCACGCCGGACACCTCGGCGCCCAGGGCGGGCGACAGCGGGCGCACCACGATGGTCTCGTAGCCGGGGCGCTCGCGGCCGTTCCAGTCGGCGATGGCGCGTTTGTCGTGGAAGTCGCGGTAGAAGCTCATGATCCCCCCTGTCAGATTTCGTAGGCGAACGGGAGTTCCGCCGCGGTGAAGAACTCCCGGTGGATGTCCTTGCGCAGCGTGATGAAGTCCGGGCTCGAACGGTCGCGCGGGCGGGGCAGCCGCACCGGCAGCACCGTCTTGATGGTCCCCGGCCGCGACGACATCACCACCACCTCGTCGCCCAGGAAGATGGCCTCGTCGATGTCGTGGGTGACCAGGACCATGGTGGTTCGCTGCGCCTGCCAAATGCGCAGGATCTCCTGCTGCATCTGGATCCGGGTCAGCGCGTCCAGCGCGCCGAACGGC
This sequence comes from Azospirillum agricola, assembly GCF_017876095.1. Taxonomy (GTDB): domain Bacteria; phylum Pseudomonadota; class Alphaproteobacteria; order Azospirillales; family Azospirillaceae; genus Azospirillum; species Azospirillum agricola. The sequence goes on along the minus strand of NZ_JAGINM010000021.1, from coordinate 66,439 downwards.
TCGTCCAGCAGCAGCACCCGCGGCCGATTGACCAGGGCGCGGGCGATGGCGACGCGCTGGGCCATGCCGCCCGACAGCTGGTGCGGATGGGCGTTCGCGAAGCCGTCCAGCCCGACAAGCTCCAGATGCTCCCGCACCCGCCGGGCGATCTCGGCCTTGGGAAGGTTCTTCAGAGCGAAGGCGATGTTCTGTTCGACCGTCAGCCAGGGCAGCAGGCGGTGCTCCTGGAAGATGACGCCGCGGTCCAGGCCGGGGCCGGCGACCGGCCGTCCGCCCAGGGTGACGGCACCGCCGTCGCTGGTCTCGAGCCCGGCGATGATGCGCAGCAGGGTGCTCTTGCCGCAGCCCGAGCTGCCGACGATGCTGATGAAGCGCCCGCCCGGAACGTCGAGCCGGATGTCGCTGAGCGCCTGGACCGATCCGGTCTTGAGCGTGAAGGTCTTGGACAGCGGGCCGACGAGCAGGTCGTCGGCCCGCGCGGCGGAGGCGGCGGCGGAGGCGGCCATGGCGTCAGCGTCCCGAGAAGGTGGATTTCCAGGTGACCAAGCGGCGTTCGGCGGCGCGCAGCACCACGTCGAGCAGCTTGCCCATGGCACCGATGGTGATCATCCCCACCAGCACCTGGTCGGTCTGGCTCATCTGGCGGGCGTCCGTGATCAGATAGCCCAGCCCCGAGGAGGCGGCGATCAGCTCGGCGGCGACGACGCAGATCCAGGCCACCATCAGGCCGACGCGCAGGCCGGTCATGATGTTGGGCAGCGCTCCCGGCAGCACGACCTGACGGATGAAGCGCCCGCGCGTCACCTCCAGCACGCGCGCCAGCTCCACATGGCGGTGGTCGGTCTGGCGGATGCCGTCGATGGTGTTGACGAGGATGGGGAAGATGGCGCCGAGGAAGATGATGTACACCTTTCCGGCCTCGCCGATGCCAAACCACAGGATCGCCAGGGGAATCCAGGCGATGGGCGGAATGGGCTTGGTCAGTTGGATGATCAGGTCGGTCAGCCGGTCCAGCAGCCGCGACAGACCGATGCCGATCCCCAGCGGCAGGCCGATCAGGACGGCGATGGCGAAGCCTTCCAGCACGCGCAGCAGGCTGACGCCCAGGTGGCGGAACAGGTCGCCGCTGACCGCAAGCTCCACGAACGCCCCGGCCACCTTGGTGGGCGGCGGGAGCAGGATGGGGCGGATGTAGCCCAGTTCGTACGCGGTCTGCCACGCCGCCACCAGAGCCGCCGGCAGCGCCAGATACAGCGCCAGCCGCCCCAGCCCGGCCAGAGGGGAGCGCAAGGCCGCCACCGCGGCCCCGGATCCGGTTTGTTGCCCGGCCCGTCGCGCCGACGGCGCCTCGGCGGCCAGCCCGCCGGTCATTGCAGTCCCGCCTCGACCGCCGGCTTGCGGTTGAAGAAGGCGTCCACATCGACGGCGGTCTTGATCAGGCCGTAGGCCCGCATGAACTGTTCGGTCTTCCTGACCTCGGCCACGTCGTCGTCGTGGATGACCGGGTCGTAATGCATGCGCTGGAGAACCTGGGTCAGCAGGTCGGGCGGCAGGTTCACGTCGCCGCTGATCAGTTCGGCCGCTTCCTTGGGATTGGCGGTGATGAAGTCCGACGCGCGCTTGTACGCCTTCAGCAGCGCCTTCGCCTGTTCGGGCCGGTTCTTGAGGAAGCCGTTGTCGGCGACGATGAGCAGCAGGCCCTTCTTGATGCCGGTGCCGTCGGCCAGCACGCGAACCGCCTTCTGTGATTCGTAGCGGGTCAGGATCGGCTCCCACACCGCGCCGGCGTCGATGGTGCCGGCGACGATGGCCGGCGGGATTTCCGCGACCGGCAGGTTGACCAGCTCGACGTCGTTGAAGGTCAGGCCGCCCTGATCGAGGACCAGCGCCAGCAGATGGTGGGCGTAGGACCCCTTGGTCACGGCCACCTTCTTGCCCTTCAGCTCCTTGGGCGAGGCGATCGGGGAGCCGCCGCCGACGATCACCGCCAGGCTCTTCGGACCGTCCGAGCTCAGGGCGACGACGCTGGTGTCCAGGCCGGCCGCCTTGCCGACCAGCGCCGGCGTGTCGCCGAGGAAGCCCACGTCCTGCTGGCCGGCGGCGAGGGACTCGTTGATCGGCGGGCCGGCGGGGAAGGACGACCATTGGACGGCGGTGTTCGGCGCCGCCTTGGCCAGCTCCTCGTCCAGCCACTTCTTCTGCTTGGCGACGAACAGCGGCGCATAGAGGGGAAAGGGCTGCGTGGCGATGCGCAGGGCGTCTGCGGCGGCGGCCGTGCCGGTCAACCCGAGACCGATGGCGGCCGCGACGGCCAAGGCGACAATCCTGGAAGCGGCCATGGTTTGGAATCTCTCTTGTTGTCGGGCCACGCGGGCCGCTGAACGGGGGCCGGCGTTCGGGGGCGGAGCCGGACCCACAGCGAGGCCAAGGCTTATCCCCACAAACATAGTAGTGATTTGTATTCCATTGTACGCGCGCCTCTGTCAAGCCATCTTCGCAATGGCGTCGGGCCGGAGGGCGGCACGCAACCGGGACGTATCCCCATCGATTGCTCCACCTCGCCGGGATGGAACCCAGGCCTCGGGGGTGGCTCCTTGGAAGCGTCCCTGTTTTCGGAAGAAGCGGGCCGCCGCGCTCTGGCTGCGATGAATGGGGATTGGGAGCCGGCGGTGCTGGAAAGGGCCACCAGCATCACGGAAAACAACAGTAAAGACATGTTTTCTTTCTTATCCTGAAAGAAATTTTACGCCAAGAACTATTCAGATTTCGCATGAAACAACAGGAAAATATGATATATAAAAATTAACAACCAGACAACGATGTATGAATCGTCCCCGCCGTCCGGATCGATCCGTGCAAACTGGAAGCGGGCGGGCACGCTCGCATCTCTGCCGCCACGGCCGCTTCGACCCTGCGTGAACAGGAGCCGCTCGATGAAGCTGACGCACATCCTCGCCACTCTGGCCGTCGCCCTCTCGCTCGCGGGACCGGCGGCGGCGGAAACCGAAATCCGCTTCGGTTTCCCCGGGGTGGGAGCTGACAACAAGCCGTATTCCCACAGCACCGCGGTTCCCTATGTCCGGGCGCGCGAACTGATCGAGAAGGAGTTCGCGAACGACCCCGGCGTCAAGGTGACCTGGACCTTCTACCGCGGCGCCGGCCCGGCGTTGAACGAGGCGGTGGCGGCCGGCCAGCTCGACTTCTTCCTGCTCGGCGACCTGCCGGCGATCGTCGGCCGCGCGAACGGCCTGAAGCACAAGTTCATCCTCGCCACCGGCCGCAACGATCCGATCTATCTGGCCGTGCAGCCCGACAGCCCCATCAAGCGGGTGGAGGACGTGCGCGGGCGCAAGGTCGCCCTGTTCAAGGGCACGAACCTTCAGAACGCCACTGACCGCATCCTCGCGCTGCACGGCCTGACCGAAAAGGACGTGCGCTTCGTCAACCTCGACGCGGGCGCGGCGGTGGCCGCGCTGACGTCGGGCAACGTGGACGCGGTTTTCGGCGGGCAGGAGTATCTGTCCCTCGCCCAGCGGGGCGTGGTGGCGATTCCCTACACCACCAAGGGCGACAACCCGACGCTCGGGCGCAACACCTCCTTCCTGGTGACCGACGTCTTCGCCCAGGCCCACCCCGACCTGACCCAGCGCGTGGTCAACACGATCGTCAAGGCCGCCCACTTCATTTCACAGGAGAAGAACCGGGCGGAGGCCTTCGACGCCTGGACGCTCTCGGGCTTCCCCAAGGAGACCTTCGAGGCGAATTTCGAGGGCGTGCGCCTGTCGGACGTCCTCAGCCCGCTGATCGACGGCTACGTCGTGGCGCGCTACCAGGAGCAGGCGCGGGCGGCGAAGGAATACGGCCTGCTGCGCGGCGATCCCCGGATCGAGAGCTGGTTCGACCGCCAGTATCTCGACCGCGCGCTGGCCGAGCTGAAGCTGGAGACTTTCTGGTCCTCCCATGACGCCGAGGGCCGGATCGTCCAGGCCGGGGCGCTCGACACGAAGTGACGGAACGCGACGCGACGCTATCCCCGAAGGACGCGCCATGAGCCTTTCCCAGACAACGATCGAAACCCCGGCCGCCGGTGACGGCGCGCCCCTCGGACGGCGCCTGTCGGCCGGGCTGGCCGGCCTCCGGGTCCGGCTTCCCGGATTTCTTCTCGGCCTGTCCTTTCCGGCCGTCCTGTTGGCGCTGTGGTGGGTGTCGGCCGACCAGGGCTGGCTGCCGCCGCAGATACTGCCCGCCCCGCCGCTGGTCTGGAGCAGCCTCGCGGAGCTCTGGGCCAGCGGCCAACTCGCCGAGCATGTGGGGGTCAGCCTGTGGCGCGTGGCGGTCGGGTTCGCCGGGGGCGCGGGGTTCGGGTTGCTCCTCGGCGCCGCCGCCGGGCTGTTCCCCACCTTCCGCGCCTACGTCTATCCGCCGGTGCAGGCGGTCTCGCGGGTCAACGTCCTGGCCTGGATGCCGCTGCTGGCGCTGTTCCTGGGCATCGACGAGGCGTTGAAATGCGTGGTGATCGCCTGGTCGGCGGCGATCCCGGTGTTCATCGGCACCGAGCGCGGCATCGCCGGGACCCCGTCGGCGCTGAGCGAACTGGGCGACGCCTTCGCCTTCCGGGCCGGCGACCGGCTGCGGCTGATCGTCCTGCCGGCTGCCTTGCCCTCGATCTTCACGGGGCTGCGCGAGGGGCTGGCCAACGCCTGGCAGACGCTGGTGCTGGCCGAACTTTTCGCCTCCTTCGAGGGGCTCGGTTACCTGATGACCTGGGGGCGGCAGCTTTTCCAGCTCGATCTGGTGCTGATCGCCATGATCGTCGTGAGCCTTCTCGGCCTGTCGCTCGACACCGCTCTGGGATGGGTCGAACGCCGGGCACAACCCTGGGGCCGCGAGACCGGCGCGGCCGGCGTCGTCTCCTCCGTGCCGTCGCGGCGTCCGGGCGGATGGCTTGGCGGGTGGGACGGGCGGGCCGTGCTCGCCTTCGCGGCCGTTCTGGTCCTGTGGATCGCGGCCCGGCGGTTCGGCTGGGTGGATCTGCGCTTCCTGCCGTCGCCGCTGGCGATCGTCGAGCGCTTCCACGCGGAGATCACCGGCGGCACCATCCTGGCGGACGTGGCGGCGACGCTCCACCGCAACATCCTGGGCTTCGCGATCGGCGCGGCGGTGGGGCTTGTCCTGGGGTCGGCGCTTGGCGTGTCGCGCCTCTTCGCCGCCGTCGTCGGCCCCACGGTGGTCGCCCAGCGCCAGACCGCGCTGTTCGCCTGGGTGCCGCTGCTGGCGATGTGGTTCGGCGGCAACGACGTGGGCAAGATCGCGTTCATCAGCGTCGCCGCCTTCCAGCCGATCGTCATCAACACCTGGTACGGCATCGCGCAAGTGCCGGCGGGCTACCGCGAGCTGTCGGCGGTGCTGCTGTTCCGCCGGCACGACTACATCCGCCTGGTCGCCCTGCCGGCCGCCTTGCCCTCCATCTTCACCGGACTGCACGCGGGGCTGATCTACGCCTGGCTGGCGACGGTCGGTTCCGAACTCTTCCTCAACATCTCGTCCGGCCTCGGGGGGCGGCTGAGCGAAGGAAGCCAGCTCTTCCAGATCGACCTGCTGTTCCTGGTCATCCTGATCTTCGCCGCCATCGGTCTCGTCTACAACGCGCTGGCCGAACGCGCCGAAGCCCTGCTTGTGAGGTGGAAAACCCGATGAGCGCCCTCCCTTCCCCCACGGCTCCGGACGATCGGGTCTTCCCCGTCGAAACGCCGTCGCCGACGCTGCGCATCCGTGGACTGGACAAGCATTTCTCCGTCAACGGCGAGCGCATCCACGTCCTGTCCGGCATCGACCTGACCATCGCCCCCGGCGAGTTCGTCGCCATCGTCGGAGCGTCGGGCTGCGGCAAGTCCACGCTCCTGCGGCTGATCCTCGGGCTCGACCTCGATCATCGTGGCAGCGTCGAGCTCGACGGCAAGCCGGTGCGCGGTCCGGGCCTCGACCGTTCGATCGTCTTCCAGGACCATCGGCTGCTGCCCTGGCTCACGGCCGAGCGCAACGTCGCGGCCGCGCTGCTGCGCAGCGGGTTGAGCCGGGCCGAAAAGGACCGGACGGTGCGCGAGCATCTGGCGCTGGTCGGGCTCACCGATTTCGCCGGCGCCTATCCGGGGCAGCTCTCGGGCGGGATGGCGCAGCGGGTCGCCATCGCCCGCGCGCTGGTGAACCGCCCGCGCTTCCTGTTGCTGGACGAGCCGCTCGGCGCGCTGGACGCGCTGACCCGGCTCCGTCTCCAGGACGAGCTGAAGCGGATCGTCCGCCACGAGGGCGCCACCGCGGTGCTGGTGACCCATGACGTGGACGAGGCCGTCTATCTCGGCAACCGCGTGGTCATCATGCATCCGCGTCCGGGTCGCATCGCCGAGGACATCCATGTTCCCGAGGCCGCCCGCGCCGACCGGTCCAGCCCCGAATTCGTGGCGTTGCGTGACCATGTCCTGGAGCGGCTGGGCGTGCATATTCCCCATGTCGGCCCCCACGGCGACTCCCATGGTGGCGCGGTCGCGGCAGTGCCGTGACCGCCCGTCGCGCCGATGGTCAGAGGGGCCGGCTCCGCCACTGCCAGGCGAGCAGGGCGAGCAGGGCCGGAATGAACAGCAGATAGACCGTCTGCAAGCCGAGCCGCTGCCCGGCCCAGCCGCCGACCAGCCCGCCGAGGATGCTGCCCACCGGGAAGGTCAGCAGGGTCAACCCCGACACCTTCCCCTGGCCGAGCCGGCCGCCGATCCGCGCCGTCCGGGCGAGCGTCACCGTTTGCAGAAGGCCGAGCCCGGCGCCCAGGAGCAGCACGCCCGGCCACAGGGCCGCCGGGGTTTCCGCCAGCCCCAGCCCGAGCAGCCCGATGGCCGCTGCCGTGAAGCCGATGCGGCAGCTGGCGTTTCCTCCCAGCCGCTCCACGACGCTGCCGGCCAGGAAGAGGGTGGCGATGAAGGACAGGCCGGTGCCCGTCACAAAGGCCGACGCGCCGCTTTCCCCAAGGCCGAACACGGTCAGCGCGATGGCGACGATGAAGCTCGTCTGGTAGGTCAGGATCGCTTCGATGACCAGGCCGATCAGGCAGACCGTGCGCAGCTCGCGGTCGCGCAGCAACGCCGCAAGCTCTCCGGCGATGCGGCGCGGAGCCAGCCTTCCGGGGGCATCGGCCAGCGGGCGGGGCGGCAGGCGCCCGAACACCAGGGAAGAGAACGCGATGGTCAGGACGAAGCTCGCGGCCAGCGTCCACCAGGTTCCCGCGTAGCCGAGATGGGCGATCAGCGCGACCGCCAGACCGGGACCGATGAGGAACTGCCCGGTCAGATGGGTGGCGCGGTACCAGCCGGACTTTCCGGCTCCTATCCGGCGGAGCTGCTCGAAGAACACGGTGTTCAGCGAGACGAAACGCAGCGGCATGAAGAAGCTGACGGCGGTGGTGCAGCCCAACAGGAAGGACGGCGAGGCGACGGCCGGGACCAGCGCGTAGGTCAGCCCGGCCAGCGCGCTGCCCAGCACGAACAGCCGCCGGGGACCGTAATGGTCGACCAGGAAGCCGATCGGGACGCTCATCACCAGCGTGCCGACAGCCTGTCCGGCGGCCAGCCGGCCGAGCTGTTCGGGATCGGCGCCGAGCGTGATGGCGTAGAGCGCGGTGGTCAGCTTGGCGACGCCGACGCTGGTGCCCATCAGCGAGGTCAGCAGGCCGAAGACGAGCAGGAAGCGGTTCGTGTCGCGCCAGCCATTCAGTGTCGTGTCGGTCAAGGCGGCTTTCCTGTCATGCCTTGTTGACGGCAAGCCCGCAAACGCAAAGCCCGGATGGTGCCGGCGGACCGGCGCCATCCGGGCTTTCGCCCGCGGGCTTGCCGCGTCAGGCCGCGAGGCCGGGCTTCTTGCCGAGGGCGCGGGTAAAGCTGCGGCGGCCGTCGACGGCGACCGGCGGCTCGCCGGCGACGGTGGTGCGGCGGACGATGCGCGGCAGATCGCCGTAATCGTCGACGGCACGGTGGATGGTGGCGCGGTTGTCCCAGATCGCCACGTCGCCCGGCGACCAGTGCCAGCGCACGGTGTTTTCCGGACGGGTGACGTGGTCGTTGAAGATGCCGACCAGCCGCTGCGAATCCGACGTCCCGAAGCCGATGATCTGGCGCAGGAAATGCCCGACGATCAGCGTGCGATCGCCGGTGACCGGATGCACCGCGACCAGCGGGTGCTCGGTCTCGTAAACCGACGAGGTGAAGACCTCGTTGTAGCGCTTCAGCCCATCCTTGTGGACGGAGCCGCGGTCGCCGACGTAGTCGTAGAGGTTGGAGTGGACCGCCCACAGCTTGTCGGCCAGCTCGCGCAGCGGCTCCGGCAGCTCGGCGTAGGCGGCGACCGTGTTGCCCCACAGCGTGTCGCCGCCGCGCTCGGGCAGGACGTGCGGGCGCAGGATGGTGACGCTGGGGTAGGCGTCCAGGAAGGTGATGTCGGCGTGCCAGGAGCTGGCGCGCTCGCCCCGCGCCCCGTCGACGTCGAGGATCGCCTCGGTCCCGCCCAGCGAGGGAACGGTCGGGTGGCCGACCAGACCGCCCCACAGCCGGCCGAACGCCTCCTGTTGGGCGTCGTCGATGTGATGCTGGTCGCGGACGAACACCACCTTGTAGGTGTACACGGCGTCCTGGATGGCCTTCAGCGTCGCCGGGTGGAGGTCGCCGGACAGGGCGACGCCGCGCAGCTCGGCACCGATGTTGCCGTTGATCGGCTTGATGTCGAGGCCGGGCGGAAGGGTGTCGGTGGAAGAGGCGGTGCTCATCGATCCAAGCTCCTGATGCGAAGGGCGGGGGCGGGATGGAAGGGGGGAAGGGCGCGCTCAGAAATCGAGCCGGCCCTTCAAATCCTCGAAGGGGACCATGACGTGGGCGCGCTAGGCCGGGCGCTCCGCCAGGCGGCGGTGCCACGCCTCGACGTTGGGCAGCGCCGGGCGGTCGAGATCGAGCGCGAAATAGCGGAACAGCGAGGCCCCCGCCGGAATGTCGGCGATGGTGAACTCGTCGCCCGCCAGATAGGGGCGGTCGGCCAGATGGCGGTCGAGCAGGCCGTAGAGCCGCGCGGTCCGTTCCAGCGCGCCGCGGATCGCCGCCCAGTCCCGCTGGTCGTCCGGCGTGCGGTAATAGCCGCGGAACAGATCGACGAAGGCCGGCTGGAGGCTGGACAGAGCCCAGTCCGTCCAGCGGTCGGCGCGCGAGCGCGCCGCCGGATCCTCCGGCCAGAAGCGGCCGGGGGCGTGGCGCGCGGCGAGGTAGCGCAGGATGCTGTGCGATTCCCAGACCACCGTGCCGCCATCCTCGATGACCGGGATGCGGCCGTTCGGGTTGCGCGCCAGGAACTCCGGATCGTCGAGTCCGCCGAACGGTCCGCCGACGTCGATCCGGCGGTGTTCGAGCCCAAGCTCCCCGACCAGCCACAGAACCTTTTGAACGTTGAACGCGCTTCGTCGCCCCCAGACGACGAGGGGGGTGGCCATTGCGGCGGTTCCTTTTTGGATGGCGTCGAGAGGAGGTTAGCACAAATATCTACTGTATCAATAGGAATATGCTGTATTCAGCAATATTTCTATGAGTTATGATCGTTGGATCACCGTGTTTTCTGCGAAAACAAACTGTTAAATTTGACTCAGGTGGAACCATGCTGACACGAGGATTTCGGGTCCTGTTGCCCAAGCGCGCGTTCGGCCTGCTGCTGGCGGCCGCGCTGGGCCTGTCCACGCTGCCGGCCGCCGCGCGGGCGGAGATCGGCGAACTGAAGATCGCCATCCAGTACGGGCTGGGCTATCTGCCGCTGCTGGTCGCCAAGAACCAGCGCCTGATCGAGAAGCACGCCGAGGCCCAGGGGGCCGGCAAGCTGGCGGTGAGCTGGACCGTGCTGAACGGCGGTGCGGCGACCAACGACGCGCTGCTGTCGGGCAACGCCCACATCGTCGCCGCCGGCATCGCGCCGCTGCTGACCATCTGGGACAAGACGCGCGGCTCGCTGGACGTCAAGGCGCTGGCCGGTCTCGATTCCTCGGCCTATTGGCTGAACAGCAACAACCCCGGGGTCAAGACCATCCGCGACCTGACCGAGAAGGACCGCATCGCCGTGCCGGCGACGCGGATCTCCATCAACTCGGTCATCCTCCAGATCGCCGCCGAGAAGGAGTTCGGCCTTGGCCACCATTACGACCTGGAGCCCTTCACCACCACGCTGAGCCCGCCCGAGGCGACGGCGGCGCTGGTGTCCGGCAAGACCGAGATCACCGGCCACGTCACCACGCCCACCTACGGGTCGCAGCAGCTCGCCTATCCGAACGTCCACCGCATCCTGAACTCCCGCGATGTGATCGGGCCGGCGACGTTGGTGCTGGCCTATGGCACTGCCAAGTTCCACGACGAGAACCCCAAGGTTGTCGCCGCCTTCCTGGGGGCGCTGCGCGAGGCCTTCGGCGTGATCGAGCGCGACAAGACTCTCGCCGCCCGCGCCTATCTGGCCGAGGAGCGGAGCAAGCTGAGCGAAGCCGACGTGCTGGCGCTGTTGAACAATCCGGACATCACCCATTCCTTCGTGCCCTACAACACCGGCGTCATCGCCGACTTCATGCACCGGGTCGGGTCCATCAAGAACAAGCCCGCCTCGTGGAAGGACTATGTCTTCTCCGACCTGCACGGCGAGGCCGGGAGCTGAGCGTTCGATCCGCCTGTTTCCCCAAGATCACTTCCGGAGTTCCACCGATGGCCAGAGCGCCTGGGCCGCTTTCTTTCGATCCCAGCCTGTCCAACCCCGCCTCGCCCGCCCTTGACGCGCCCGCCCTTGACGCGGATGTCCTGAGCCTCGGCGGCCGCGTCGTCCATCGTGGGGAGTGACGCCGATGCTGCGTGTGACGATCGTCGGGGGCGGGGTGTCGGGGGTCACCGTCGCGTTGCGGCTCGCCCGGTCGGAGCGGCCGATCCAGGTCGATCTGGTCGAGCCGCGCTCGCTGCTCGGCGCCGGCCTGACCTATTCGGCGACGGATCCCCGGCACCGCGTCAACGTGCCCACCACCCGCATGTCGGTGGAGGGCGAGGCGTCGGAGGACTTCCACCGCTGGTACACGGAGCGCGGCGAGGATGCGGCCGATCCCGATGCGCTGGCCGACGGCTGTCTCTACCCGCGCCGTGAGGCTTTCGGGCGCTATCTCGACGAGCGGGTGCGCGGGCTGTTCGACCGGCCGGGGCCGCTCCGGCTGCGGCACCGGAGGACGCAAGCCGTCTCGGCGGTTCATGACGGGTCGGGCTATGCGGTGCGGCTGGCCGATGGCACCACGCTTTGCGCCGACGCACTGGTGCTGTGCACCGGCAATCCGCCGCCGGAGCTGCCGGGGCCGCTGGCGGCGCTGGCCGGCGATGCGCGCGTGACGGTCGATCCCTGGGCGCCCGGTGCGGCGGCGGACGTTCCGCCCGATGGCCGGGTTCTGATCGTCGGCAGCGGTCTGTCGATGGGCGACGCGGTGGCGACGCTCGACGCGCGCGGGCATCGCGGCCCGATCGTCGCGCTGTCGCGCCACGGGCTGGTCCCGCGCCCGAGGCCGTTCGGCTTCGCCGACTCCTTCGGCGACTTCGCCACGGATCCGCCACGACGGGTCAGCGTCCTGCTGCGCCGAGTCCGCGCGACGCTGCGCGAGGCCGCCGCTGCGAACCGGCCCTGGACCGACGTGCTCGACGCCGTGCGCGTGCAGAACGGCGCCTTGTGGGCCGCCCTGCCGCTGGAGGAGAAGCACCGCTTCCGCCGTCACCTGCGCCCCTATTGGGATGTCCACCGCTTCCAGTCGGCGCCGCAGATCGACCGTCTGGTGGCGGAGAAGCGGGCGGTCGGCGCCCTGACGGTGCGGGCCGGCGCGCTGGTTCACGCCGCCGCGCGGCCGGACGGGCTGGAGATCGGCCACCGCCGGCGCGGTTCCGACGTGGTGACGGTCGAGCGCTTCGACGCGCTGGTCAACTGCACCGGGGCGGGGCATGGGGCCGCCCTGCGGCGCAACCCGCTGCTCGCGGCGCTGGCGGCGGCGGGGCTGATCCAGGGGGATGCGCTGGGAATCGGCATCGCCGTCGATCCCGACGCGCGCGCCGTCGCCGCCGATGCCCGCCCCTCCCCGGCGCTGTTCGTCGTCGGCCCGCCGACGCGGGGGACGCTGGGCGAGGTGGTCGGCGCCTCGGAGATCGCGCCGCGCGCCAACGCGGTGGCCGAGCGCCTGCTCACCCTCGAACCGGTGGCCGGCGAGGAGTGGGTTCTTGAGGGAACGGCCAGCGGCGGGGAATGACGCGGATGCCCGATTCATCCTCTCCCTTGTCCCCGCCACGCCCGTCGTCGCGCCCGGCGCCCCGGCCGAGCCTGACGCGGCTGCCGCCGCTGTCCTCGCTGCGCACCTTCCTGGTCGCCGCCCAGCACCTCAACTTCGCGCGGGCGGCGCAGGAGCTGAACGTCACGCCGGCGGCGGTCGGCCAGCAGATCCGCCTGTTGGAATCCCACCTCGGCCGGCCGCTCTTCCTGCGCCAGGGCCGCGTCCTGCGGCTGACCGAGGACGGCAGCGCGCTGCTGCCCGGCCTGCGCGAGGGGTTCGGGCGGATCGTGCAATCGGTGGCCGACCTGTCGGCGCCCGATCCGGGGACGCCGCTGACGGTGTCGGTCCCGCCCTCCTTCGCCACCAAATGGCTGGTGCCGCGCCTGGAGCGCTACAAGGCCGCCCATCCCGGCCAGGACGTGCGCATCGTTGCGTCGATGGCGTTGGCGGATCTGTCCGCCGACGGGGTGGATTGCGCGATCCGCTACGGCGGCGGCGTCTATCCGGGCGTCGCGGTCGAGCGGCTGCTGACCGAGGCGGTGATCCCGGTGTGCAGCCCGACGCTGATGGCGGCATCGCACCCACCCGACCGGCTGGAGACCCTGCGCCACCACACCCTTCTGCACGACGACAGCCCCGACGGCGACGCCAGCTGTCCGGACTGGCGTATGTGGCTGCGTGCCGCCGGGATCAACGACGTGAACCCGGCGCAGGGCCTGCGCTTCGATCAATCGAGCCTGGTGCTGGAGGCGGCGCTGGCCGGGCAGGGGGTGGCGCTGGCGAAGGCGCGGCTGGCCGACGCCGATCTGCGCGCCGGCCGGCTGGTCCAGCCTTTCGGCCAGGATCGGCCCTCCTGCCGGAGCCAGGGCGTGCGCTTCGCCTATTACCTTCTCTGCGTCCCCGACAGGGCCGGCGACCCCCGTGTCCGCGCCTTCCGCGACTGGCTGCGGGGAGAGTGCGGGACGGAGGAAACCCCGCCCTCCGGCTGAACGGCGCCACGCCCCGATTCAATGGCCCATTCCCCTCCCCCCTGTCCCGAAAGGCACGGCCATGCCGGATCCGCACCCGCCGCCCTGAGCAGCAGGCCCGCTGGCGGCGGATCGCCACGCCGCTGGGCAACGTCTTCTACTCCGCCGCCGTGGCGAGGGGGGCGGCGTAGCGGCTCTGCGGGCGTTTCAGGCCGAGATGGTCGCGCAGGGTGGTGCCCTGATACTCCGTGCGGAACAGGCCGCGCCGGCGCAGCTCGGGAACGACCAGCTCGATGAAATCGACCAGCCCGCCCGGCAGCGTCGGCGCCATGATGTTGAAGCCATCGGCCCCGTGGTTCGTGAAACGCTCTTCCAGCTGGTCGGCGATCTGCGTCGGCGTGCCGACCAGTTGCCAGTGGCCGCGCGCTCCGGCGATGCGCAGGTAGAGGGCGCGGAGGCTCAGATTCTCCCGCCGGGCCAGATCGATCAGCAGCGCCTGCCGGCTCTTGCCGCCCTCGGTCTCCGGCAGCTCGGGCAGCGGGCCGTCGAGGTCGAACTGCGAGAAATCGATGTCGGCGCCGTATTCGCGCAGCAGCCCGAGGCCGACGACGGGCTGCACCAGCTCCTGCAGCGCCTCGAACTTCTCGCGGGCTTCGGATTCGCTGCGGCCGACCACCGGGAGGACGCCGGGCAGGATCTTCAGGTCGTCGGGCGTGCGGCCGTGCTTGGCGAGGCGGCCCTTCAAATCGGTGTAAAAGCCGACCGCGTCGGCCAGCGTCTGCTGCGCGGTGAAGACCGCTTCGGCGGTGCGCGCCGCCAGCTCCTTGCCCGGTTCGGAGGAGCCGGCCTGCACCACCACCGGACGGCCCTGCGGCGGGCGCGGGATGTTCAGCGGGCCGCGCACCGCGAAGTGCCGTCCCGCATGATCGATGCGGTGGAGCTTGGCGCGGTCCACATAGTCGCCGCTGGCACGGTCGCGGCGGAAGGCGTCGTCCTCCACCGAATCCCAGAGCGCGGTGGCGACGTCGATGAACTCCTCGGCTCGGGCGTAGCGGTCGGCGTGGGCGACCGGCGCGGCGTGGCCGAAATTGTAGGCGCTGCCGAGATCGCCGGAGGTGACGAGGTTCCAGCCCGCCCGCCCGTCGCTGAGCCGGTCGAGCGAGGCGAACTGGCGGGCGAGATTGAAGGGATCGGAAAAGCTGGTCGACGCCGTCGCCACCAGCCCGATGCGCGTGGTCGCCCCGGCCAACGCCGACAGCAGGGTGATCGGCTCGAACGGGTAGAAGCCGTTGTGGGCCTTGTGGCCAGCGGCCCCCGCCTCGTCGAGCCGGGCGGCGACGCCGTCGGCGAGGAACAGGGCGTCGAACTTCGCCGCCTCGGCGAGGCGGGCGAGCTGGACGAAGTCGGCGAGGGTCGTGCCGTCCGACGCGCTGGCGTGGCGCCATCCCGCGACGTGATGGCCGGTGAAGAGGAGAAAGGCTCCCAGGCTGAGTGTGCCGGTGCGCTTGGACATGGTGGGGCGATCCTCGGCTGTGCTGACGGAGGGCGGGCGGGGAGACGTTCCTACGCCCAGGCGACCTTGCGGAAGTTCAGCAGGCCGATGCCGCTCTGCGCGTCCCAGGAGAGGCCGTTCTTCTTGGCGAAGACGTCGTAAAGCTCGCTGATGTAGATGCCGGCGGCGTCCTCGTTCAGCAGGCGGCCGATCTTGCGGAAGAGGGCACCGCGCGCCTCGGCCCCACGCAGCGGTCCGGCCTGCTCGATCAGGTCCTGGACCTCGGCGTTGTCGTAGTTGCTCCAGGTGCCGTCGCGCCCGTAGGTGCCGCCCAGCGGGTGGATCGGGTCGTAGATGGCGTTGGCCATCTGCTGGATGGTCATCGGGTTGGTCTTGCGCGTGTTGTTCAACTGCGCCCAGGTGGCGTAGTCGATGCGCTGGATGCTGGTCTTGACGCCGATCTGGCCCCAATAGGCGGCCAGCGCCTCGGCGATCTCCTTGGGGTGGTCGTTGCCGCTGTAGAGCTTGGTCTCGAAGCCGGTCGGGTAGCCGGCCTCGGCCAGCAGCGCCCGCGCCTTCTTCGGGTCGTAGGGGTAGGGCTGCAAGGCCGGGTCGGCGCCGTAGGGGTAGTGTTTGGAGATGATCGTCGCCAGCGGGTCGCCGATGCCGTGCAGCACGTTGCGGATGATCGACGGCGTGTCGAGCGCATAGCTCAGCGCCTGGCGCACCGCGCGCTTGGCCAGCGGCTGGCCCGGCTGGTTGGAGTAGAGGTTGACCATCAGCGGCGAGCCGAGCGGGCTGGCGATCACGTCCAGCCCGGCGACGCCGCGCAGCCGCGCGACGTTCTGGGCCGGAACCCCGGCCGCCAGATCGACCTCGCCGGCCAGCAGCGCGTTGGTGCGGCTGTCCGGCTCGGGGATCACCTTGAACAACAGGCGCTTGATGCCGGGCTTGGCGTCCCAATACTCCTCGAAGCGCTCCAGCTCCAGGCTCTCGCCGTCGCTGAACGCCTTGACCCGGTAGGGGCCGACCGAGATCGGGCTGCGCGCGAAGACATCGGCCGCCGGCTGGGACGAGCCGTACTCCTTGGGCACCAGCGGCAGATAGCCGGCGATCTTGTTGGGGAAGGCGCCATCGGGCGCCTTCAGGCGGAACACCACGGTCAGCGGGTCGGGGGTCTCGACCGACGCGATGATCGGCGCGAATTGCGGCCGCCGGGTGCTCTTGCTGGCCGGGTCGAGGACATGCTCCAGCGAGAACTTCACGTCGGCCGAGGTCAGCTCGCCGCCATGGTGGAATTTCACGCCGGGGCGCAGGCGGTAGGTGTGGGTCAGGCCGTCCTCCGACGAGGCGTAGGAGGTGGCGACGCGCGGCACCAGAGTGCCGCTGGCGTCGAAGCCGTAGAGCGTGTCGTAGATCTGCAGCAGATAGCGGTTGGAATCGCTGGTGATCGCCACCAGCGCGTTGAGGTTCGAGAAGTTCCGCTGCAGGGCGACGACCAGCGTGTCGCGGTCGACGGCCGGCTCGGTCCGCCCGGCGGCGCGCAGGCCCGGCGGCGCGGTCAGCAGCAGCCCGGCGGCGGCGGTGCCGCCCAGCACGGCGCGCCGGGACAGGGATGTCGGGAACAGGGGCGTCGGGAACAGCGACGGCGGAACGGGGGCGGTGGAGTCGGTCATGCGCTGGTGGTCCTCATTGGGCATAGCCGGGATCCTCGCGGTCGATCTTGCGGCGGAAGGCCGCCCATTCGACCTGGGCGCCGGGCGACGGGCCGTCGTCGCGGTAGATCGCGCGGCCCTGGGCGATGGTGCGGGCGATCACGGCGTCGGGCAGCGGGTTGATCGCGCCGCCGCTCTGCGCCGCCAGCTGGATCGCGCAGGCGCGCTCGACCCGCGCCAGCAGCGCGAAGGCCTCGCCCAGCGTGCGGCCGGCGGTCAGCGTGCCGTGGTTGCGCAGGAACAGGACGCTGCCGTCGCCCAGCGCCTCGACCAGACGGGCGCGCTCCCCCGGATCGATCGCGGCGCCTTCGAAGTCGTGGTAGCGGACGCGGTGCATGATCAGCAGGGCGCTCTGCGAGATCGGCAGCAGCCCGCCGGTCTGGCTCGCGACACCGGTGCCGGCGACGGAATGCAGGTGCATCACCGAGGCGATGTCGGGCCGCGCCGCGTAGACCGCCGCGTGGATGACGTCCGCCGCCGGGTTCAGGCCGTGCGGGCTGTCGGACAGTACGTTGCCCCGGATGTCGACCTTGACCAGCGTGGAGGCGGTGATCTCCTCGAAGAAGAAGCCCCAGGGGTTGACGAGATACTGGTCGGCGGTCCCCGGCACGCGGACCGAGAGATGGTTGCCCAGCAGATCGTGCCAGCCGAAGCGCCCGGCCAGCCGGTAGGCGGCGGCGAGGTCGAGCCGGGCGGCCCATTCCCCGTCGGATACACCAGGCGGAGGGGCGGCGCCGGGCCGGTCGATGCGGGTGACGAGGGTCATGCGCGGTCCCCCTGCGGATCCTGAAATTGCGAATCCTGAAGTCCGGTGAAGAGATCCGCCACGTCGCCGAGGCGGGCGATGCCGGTCAGCCGCCGGTGCAGCCGGTCGCGCGCCGCCGGGTCGAGCGGGCGCAGCCCGCGGCCGGTGGCGTCGGCGAACTTCGCGCGCCGCTCGGCGTCGCTCAGCGGCGCCTCGGGCGAGCCGGGCAGGAGGGCGACCTTGCGGGTGAAGGCGCCGCGCCGGGCGGTGACCACGGTGACCTCGGCGGGCAGCAGGCGGTCGACGCCGGGCTCGTCGCGGATCTCGACGCTGCTGCGGGCGACCAGCGCCGCGATGCGGGGATCGCGGACGGCGGTCTCCTCCAGCTCGGCCAGCCCCAGCCGGCGGCGCAGCAGGGCGGAGGCGACCTGATACTGCACGCTGAACTGGGCCGTGACCTGCGGGTTGGGATCGGGCGCGAAGGGCGCGCCGACCAGCCGGTGCGAATAGGGCGTCAGCGCGATGCGGATCGCCGTGATCTCGTCGGGGTCGATGGCGTGGTCGGCGGCGAGATCCAGGGCCGCCTGCGTCGGGGCGTGGCCGCAGGCGCAGGTCGGGAACTTCTTGAAGGTGAAGCCGCCGTTCTCGAAGCGCTCGCCCAGCCCGTCGCGGAACGGCGCCGGGTCACCCGCCTCGTACAGCGCGTAGAGGCCGAAGCGGCCGTCGATCGACCCGGCCGGGCCGCCGATGCCGCGCTGGGCGAGCAGGGCGGCGCGCACCCCGGCCTCCGCCGCGAAGGCCGATTGCAGGCGCTTGGTCAGGCTGCGCTCGGCCATCGGCTGCTGGGTGCCGCCGACGCTGGACAGTGCGATGCCCAGCGCGTCGACGGTCTGCCGCTCGCCGAGGCCGAGCAGGCGGGCCGAGGCGGCGGCGGCGGCGAAGATCCCGTGGATCGAGGTGTAGAACCAGCCGGAATGCGCCGTCGTCGTGCGCGCCAGCCGGCCGGCGATGTCGTTGCCGAGTGTCAGCGCGGCGAGGAAGGCGCGGCCCGAGGCGTGCTCGCGCTGCGCCACCGCCAGCACCGCCGGCAGCACGACGATGTCGGAATGGACGACGGCGGCGATGTTCACCGTGTCGTAGTCGAGCGCCGCCGCGGCGACGCCGTTGACGAAAGCGGCGGACGCGGCCGGCAGCCGGGCGCCGTGGCCCCAGATCTCGGCCTCCGGCTTGCCGCCCTGGTCGAGCGCGTGGTCGCGCGTCTCGACGGCGCCGGGGGCGGTGGTGCCGGCCCAGGCGACCGCCAGCGTGTCGAGCGCCACCGCGATCGCGGCGGACGTCGCCGAGTCCGGCAGCCGGTCGAAGGGGGTGGCGATGGCGTGGCGGGCGATGGCGGCGCTGAGCGGTTCGGCCGGCGCCGGTGCCGTGGAGGCGAGGGGGGCGGTTCGGGACACCAGGGCAGTTCCTTGTCCGGGAAGAGGGGCCGGGAGGGGGAGGGTGGCCTTATTCCTGGAAGGCGACGTCGCGCGTCCGCCGGATGGCGGGCGAGATCACCAGCACCAGCAGGGCGACGGCCAGCAGCAGGAGGGCGAGGCTGATCGGCTTGGTCAGGAAGACCGTGGCGTCGCCGCGCGACAGCAGCAGGGCGCGGCGCAGATTCTCCTCCATCAGCGGGCCGAGCACGAGGCCGAGCAACAGCGGCGCCGGCTCGCACTCCAGCCGGATCAGCAGGTAGCCGAGCGCGCCGAAGCCCGCCGCCAGCAGCAGGTCGGTGACGCTGTTGTTCAGGCTGTAGACGCCGATGGCGCCGAACAGCAGAATCGCCGGGTAGAGCAGCCGGTAGGGCACGCGCAGCAACCGCACCCACAGCCCGATCAGCGGCAGATTCAGCACCACCAGCATCAGGTTGCCGATCCACATGCTGACGATGGTGCCCCAGAACAGGTCGGGATTCTGCGTCGCCACCTGCGGCCCCGGCGTGATGCCGTGGATCATCATGGCGCCGACCATCAGCGCCATCACCGGGTTGGACGGCAGCCCCAGCGTCAGCAGCGGGATGAAGGAGGTCTGGGCGGCGGCGTTGTTGGCGGTCTCCGGCCCGGCGACGCCCTCGATGGCGCCGTGGCCGAAGCGTTCGGGGTGGCGCGACAGGCGCTTTTCCAACGTATAGGCGGCAAAGGACGCCATCGCCGCCCCGCCGCCCGGCAGGATGCCGAGCAGCGAGCCCAGCGCCGTCCCGCGCAGCACCGGCGCCGTCGAGGCGCGCCAGTCGGCCCGCGTCGGCCACAGATGGTGGACGTCCGACGTCGCGACGCTGCGCGATTCGCGGGCGGTCAGGTTGGCGACGATCTCGGCGAAGCCGAACAGGCCGGTGGCGACCACGACGAAGCCCAGCCCGTCCGACAGCTCCGGCAACCCGAAGCCGAAGCGCACGAAGGAGGAGTTCACGTCCATACCGACCAGCCCGAGCAGCAGGCCGAGCACGGTCATTGCCACCGCTTTCAAGAGCGAGCCGTGCGCCAGCACCACCGCCGCGACCAGCCCCAGCACCATCAGCGAGAAATACTCGGCCGGCCCGAATTTCAGCCCCACGGCGGCGAGCGCCGGGGCGAACAGCACGATCAGCAGGGTCGCAGCGCAGCCGCCGAAGAAGGAGCCCAGCGCCGCGACGCCCAGCGCCGCGCCCGCGCGGCCCCGGCGGGCCAGCTGGTGGCCGTCCAGGCAGGTGACGACGGAGGAGGTTTCGCCCGGCAGGTTCAGCAGGATCGCCGAGGTCGAGCCGCCATACTGCGCGCCGTAATAGATGCCGGCCAGCATGATCAGCGCGGAGGACGGCGCCAGCCCGAAGGTGACCGGCAGCAGCAGCGCGATGGTCATCACCGGTCCGACGCCCGGCAGCACGCCGATGAGCGTGCCGATGACGACGCCGAGCAGGCAGTAGCCGAGGTTGCTCCAGGTCAGGCAGATCTGGAAACCCAGGACGAGGTTGTCGAAGAGATCCATCAGGGACTTTCCGTCAAACCGGCCAGACGTTGATCGGGATGTGCAGCGCGTAGGCGAACAGCCCGACCACCAGCGCCGCCAGCGATCCGGCCAGAGCGGTGGCCTCGGTCCAGCGGAACTCCCAGCCGCCGCTGGCGCTGAGCAGGACCAGCGCCACCGACGCGGCGACCAGCCCGGCCGGCTCGATCAGCAGGGCGAAGGCGGTGACGCTCAGCGTCACGTGCAGCAGCGGCCGCCAGCCGATGGCGGACGCCGCTTCATCGCGCGGGCTGGCGGCGGGCTGGTCGGAGGCGGGCCGCTCCGCTCCGGCGCCGCCGGCCAGCGCCACCAGCGCGCCGAGCGCCACCAGCAGCAGGCCGAGCACCAGCGGGAACCAGCCCGGCCCCATCCGGGCGGCGGTCCCCAGCGGGTAGCCGGACGCCACGGCGGCGAAGCCGGCGCCGGCGCCGGCGAACAGCGCGCCGGCCTGGAGGTTCTTGCAGTCGAATCGGGTCCCGTTGCGTGGCATGGCGCAGGCTCCGCGGTCGGGCGCCGCCCTGGTCAGAGGCGCGCGGTGGTGTCGTAGGGTTGGCCCAGATGGCACTGGCCGAGGATCGCCGCCGTGCGGTCGGGGTTCTCGTGCAGGGTCTGGACGCGCAGGTCACGGTAGAGGCGGGAGAAATCGCTGCCGCCGGCAAAGGCGCTCGATCCCAGGATCTGCGCCGCCTTGTCCAGCGCCACCACCGCGTTCTCCAGCGCCTTGTGCTTGGCGAGGATGGAGGCCAGCTCCGCTTCGAGCGGGTCGCCCTGCGTCCACAGCCACGCCGCGCGGTAGATCAGCCAGCGGGTCGCCTCGATGCCGATGCGGATCTCGCCGGTGCGCAGCTGCGCGTAGGGGTCGCCCGCCGTGCCGCGCTTGGGAAGATACTCGACCAGACGGTCGAACAGCCCCTGGGCGCCGCCGAGATACTGCGCGGCGAAGCCCAGATGGAACTTCGCCTGCCAGCGGTCGCGGGGGAAGAAGCCGGGCGTCCCGATCACGAGATCGTCGGGAACGAAGACCTCCTCCAGGACCAGATCGGGGCTGGAGGCGCCGCGCATCCCGAGCGGCTCCCACGAGCCCTCGACCACGGTGAAGCCCGGCGTCCCCTTGGGGATGGCGAAGCCGAGATGGCCCTGCGCGCCGGGCGCGTCCTCCAGAACGCCGAAGACGATGTTCCAGTCGGCCGCGTCGCCCAGCGTCGCGTAGTTCTTGCGGCCGTTGACGATGTAGCCGCCCTCGACCCGGCGCGCCTTGGTCAGCAGGTTGTAGACGCCGCGTCCGGTGCGCCCCGGCTCGCTGCCGGTGGCGTTCAGCAGGGCGCCGTCGCGCACCACCGCGCCCAGGATGCGCCGTTTCTGGTCGGGGGTGCCGACGCGGTCCAGCAGATGCGAGCCGTGCGAATGGATGTGGATGCATTGCGCGGTCGACAGGCACTCCCGCGCCGTCTGCTCGATGACCAGCAGATAGAGCAGCGGGTCGCTGCCGAGCGCGCCGCTGCCCCAGCCGCCGCGTTCCTCGGCAATGGTCAGGGTCAGCAGGTTGTTGGCGCGGAAATCGTCGAAATTCTCCTTCGGCCAGACGGCGTCGCGGTCGTAGGCGGCGGCGCGCGGGGCGAAGTTCCGGCGGGCCAGTTGGCCGGTCCGTTCATACACCTCGCGCTGCTTGGGCGTGAGATTGAAATCCATGGGGGTCCACTGGGCTGGAGCGGCAAGGCCGTGGGACGCGGTCAGGGCGGTCCGATGCAGGCATCGACGCAATGTTCAACAGGCAAACACGGAGGCGGGGATTCAGTCAACTGATTTTATAGACAATAAATATATACAACATAAAAACAGTGTCTTTGCTGCGCTCTTCGGTGGGTTTCGGGAAAATTGTTGCAAAACAATAGTATGGTGAATTCCGGGCGCCCATATCCGCCACCGCGCTTCGGTGCAAACAGGGGTATGATAAGAACAATAATAAACAGTTGTATGTTTTGTAAATTGACTCAGGAAATAGGAAACAACACAATCGGATCAATCCTAGCCCGCTTCCGCGTGGCCCGGCGGACGCGCGCCCGATCGCCGCCGTCCCGCCCGCCACCCCGCCCATTCCCCTCCGCATCCGGCGCCAAAGGAGTTGTGTTCCGCCATGACCGCCAGCGACCGTTCCACCCGCCCCGGCTTCCTCGCCGAGCACCGCCGCCGCAAGCCCTCGGCCTCCGCCGCGATCCGGCAGGGCCTGTCCCATCCCGTGATCGACACGGATCTGCACACCCTGGAATTCGCGCCGCTGCTGGAGGAGCACATCGACGCGGTCGGCGGGTCGACGGCGGTGGACGGCTTCCGCCGCATCGTCGGCGGCGGGCACGGGGTGCGCGGCTTCGGCGCGTCCGATTGGTACGGCCAGACGGCGGAGGAGCGCCGCGACCGCCGCTCCGTCCGGCCGCCCTGGTGGAGCCTGCCGACGAAGAACACGCTCGATCTCGCCACCGTCGCCCTGCCGGAGCTGCTGCACGAACGGCTGGAGGAATCGGGCACCGACTTCGCGGTGCTCTACCCCAACGCCGTGACGATGGCCGTCGCCATCGGCGACAGCGACCTGCGCCGCGCCGTGACCCGCGCGATGAACAACTACAACGCCGAGGTCTACCGGCCCTACGCCGACCGCGTGACTCCCGTCGCCGCCATTCCGCTCCACACGCCCGAGGAGGGCATCGAGGAGTTGGAGCACGCGGTCGGCACGCTGGGGCTGAAGGCGGCGCTGATCCCCGGCTATGTCCGCCGGCCGATCGCCGATCTCGCGCGCCGCTACCCGGCGGCGGAGCATCCCGACATCGCCCGCCACGCCTTCTGGCTTGACACGCTGGGGCTCGACAGCGCCCACGACTACGACCCCTTCTGGGCCAAGCTGGTGGAGCTGAAGGTGGCGCCGACCACCCACGCCAGCGGCCAGGGCTGGACCGCGCGCTCGACCCCGTCGAACTTCATGTACAACCACATCGGCCATTTCGCCGATGCCGCCCACGCCTTCGCCAAGTCGCTGTTCTTCGGCGGCGTCACCCGCCGTTTCCCCACCTTGCGCTTCGGCTTCCTGGAGGGCGGGGCTGGCTGGGGGGTGTCGCTGCTCGCCGACATCGTCGGCCATTGGGAGAAGCGCAACAAGGACGCCATCGCCAACTACGACCCCGCCGCCATCGACCACGCCCTGCTGGCCCGGCTGTTCCGCGAGCATGGTGGCGACCTGCTGCGCGGCCGGGACTATGATGACGCGGCGCTGGTGCGGACCGCGCTGTCCGGCCCGACCGGCATCCTGCTCCACCCGCAGCAGGACGTCCCGCTCGACGAGTTCGCCGCCGCCGGGGTCGGGAGCATGCCGGACATCCTCGACCGCTTCGTGCCGAACTTCTATTTCGGCGCCGAGGCCGACGACGCCACCGTCGCCCACGCCTTCAACACGAAGGTCAACCCCGGCGGCGTGCGGCTGAACGCCTTCTGGGCGTCGGACGCCGGCCATTGGGACGTGCCCGACCTGACCCGCGTGCTGGCCGAGACCTGGGAGCTGGTCGAGCGCGGCGCGCTGACCGAGCGCGATTTCCAGGATCTGGTCTTCACCAACCCGCACCGCTTCTACACCGACGCCAACCCCGACTTCTTCAAGGGCACCGCCGTCGAGGCCAAGCTCGCCCAACGCCGCGCCGCCTGAGGGACCCATTCGCCATGACCACGACCGCCGTCACGATCACCGCCACGACCGCCACCACGATTGGCACCGCCATTCCCGGCATCGACCCCGCCGCCCTGCGCCGCCTCCTGCACGATGGCGGGGAACTCGCCATCGTCGACGCGCGCGAGGAGGGGGCCTTCACCGGCTCCGGCCATCTGCTCTACGCCGCCTCGCTGCCGCTCAGCCGGCTGGAGGTGATCGCCGACACGCTGCTGCCGCGCCGCTCCGTGCGGCTGGTGGTGGTGGATGGCGACGGCACGCTGGCGCCCAGGGCCGCCGCAAGGCTGGCCGCGCTGGGCTACGGCGACGTGTCGGTGCTGACCGGCGGCACCGAGGCCTGGGTGGCGGCGGGCTTCCCGGTCTACAGCGGCGCCCATGTCCCCAGCAAGGCCTTCGCCGAGCTGGTCGAGCATCACGACGGCACCCCCTGGATCGACGTGGCGACGCTGCACGCCAAGCAGCGGGCCGGCGAGGATCTGGTGGTGCTCGACACCCGTTCCTTCCCGGAGTTCCGCGCCCAGACCATCCCCGGCGCCATCAGCGTGCCGGGGGCGGAGATCGTCGACGCGGTGCGCGACCTCGTGCCCTCGCCCGACACGCTGGTGGTGGCGAGCTGCGGCGGGCGGACCCGCAGCATCATCGGCGCCCAGGCGCTGATCGCGGCGGGGCTGCCCAACCGCGTGGTCTCGCTGCGGAACGGCACCATGGGCTGGACGCTGGGCGGGCTGGCGGTGGAGAAGGGCGCGCGCCGCCGCTCCGCCCCGGCCAGCGCCGCCGCGCGGGACTGGAGCGTCGCGGCGGCGGCGGCGGTCGCCGAGCGGCACGGCGTGCCGACCGTCGACGCCGCCACGCTGGCGGCCTGGGACGCCGACGCCACCCGCACCCTGCACCGCATCGACATCCGCCAGCCCGAGGAGTATGAGCGCGGCCACCGGCCCGGCTTCGTCTCGGTTCCCGGCGGGCAGCTGGTGCAGGAGACCGACCGGCACGTCGCGACGCTGGGCGCCCGCATCGTGCTGGCCGACGACGGCAGCCTCGTGCGTGCCCGCCTCACCGCCTCCTGGCTGGCCCGCATGGGCTGGGACGTGGCGGTGCTCGACGCTCCTTCGCCGGACGGCGTGCTGGAGCTTGGCCCGCGTCCGGCGCGGGTGCTGGGGCTGGAGGCGCTCGACGAGCCGGCGGACAGCCTGATCGCACCCGAGGCGCTGGCCGAATGGATCGACCGCGGCGGCGTCACGCTGGTCGATCTCGGCCTCAGCAGCGAATACCGGCGCGGCCATCTGCCCGGCGCATGGTTCGCGACGCGGGCACGGTTGGCCGCCAGCCTCGGCCGCCTGCCCAAGGCCGACGCCCTGGTGCTGACCAGCCCGGACGGTGCCATCGCCCGCTTCGCCGCCGCCGAGCTGCGCGCGCAGGGGGTCAAGGCGCTGGCGCTCGACGGCGGCACGCGGGCCTGGACCGCCGCCGGCCTGCCGCTCGACAGCGAGGCGCGCCACGCCGACGACACCGACGACGTCTGGCTGCCGCCCCGCCTGCAGCCCGATCCGGAGGCAGCGATGCGCGCCTATCTGGAGTGGGAGATCGACCTGATCCATCAGGTCGGCATCGACCCCGATTTCCGTTTCCGCGACCGCGCGGCGGCCTCGCAGCCGGCCGCCCATCACGCGGCCCATCACGCCGCCTGACCGCCCTTCCGGAGCCCTGTCCATGAACCGCCTTCTGTCCCTGGCCGGCGCGCTGGCGCTGTCGGCGCTGTCCGCCGTCTCCGCAGCATCCTCTGCCTGGGCCGCCGACTACCCGAGCCAGCCGATCAAGCTGATCGCCCCCTACCCGCCGGGCGGGCAGACCGACATCGTCGCCCGGCTGGTCGCCCAGCCGCTGGCCGAGGCGCTCGGCAGCCCGGTGGTGGTGGAGAACAAGCCGGGCGCCAACGGGCTGCTCGGCCATGATCTGGTCGCCAAGGCCAAGCCGGACGGCTACACCATCCTGGTCGGCAACTCGGCCATGCTGGCGGTGGCGCCGAACCTGCTGGAGAAGCGGCCCTTCGACCCGACGAAGGACTTCGCCCCGATCGTCACCGTGGCCGGCGGGCCGCTGATCCTGGAGGTCAACCCCAAGCTGCCGGTCCACTCGCTGGCCGACCTGATCGCGCTCGACAAACAGAAGCCGGGCACGCTGAATCTCGGGCTGGGCGGGCTCGGCACCATCCACCACCTGCTGGGCGAACAGCTCAAGCTGACCTTCAGGACGAGCTGGACCGACGTCCCCTACAAGGGCGCCGGGCCGATGCTGGTCGATCTGATCGGCGGGCAGGTGGATTTCGCCTTCGACAACATCTCCTCCTCGATCGGCCATGTGCGGTCGGGCCAACTGCGGGCCATCGCGGTCAGCCAGAAAACCGACCTGCTGCCGGGCGTTCCCGCCTTGTCGGAGACGCCGGGGCTGGAGGGGCTGGAGGCGTCGGCCTGGCACGGCATCCTCGCCCCGGCCGGCACGCCGCCGGAGATCGTCCACAGGCTGAACCGCGAGATCGTCACGATCCTCAAGCGGCCGGAAACGCTGGAGAAGCTGAAGACGCTCGGCCTCGACCTGATCGCCAACAGCCCGGAGGAGTTCAGCCGCTTCATCGTCAGCGAGAACGCCCGCTGGAAGAAGGTGGCCGACGCCTCCGGCGCGAAGATGGAGTGACGGCGGCCCGATGACCGGAACTCACATGACTGGATCCCACGCAAACGCGCTCGCCGCGCTCGCCGCCGAGGCCCGGCGCTCGCTCGCCCTGCTCGGGGAGGAGCCGGCGAACTGGGTGCCGGCGCGGCCCGGCATCGACCACGACGTCGCGGTGATCGGTGGCGGGCAGAGCGGCCTGTCCATCGCCTTCGCCCTGCGCCGCGCCGGCATCCGGCGCACCACGGTGATCGACGCCGCGCCACCGGGGGGCGAGGGCGTCTGGCGCAGCGTCGCCCGTATGGAGACGCTGCGCACCGCCAAGGCCCCGCCGGGGCCGGAGATCGGCATCCCGGCCCTGACCTTCCAGGCGTGGCACGAGGCGCTGTATGGCGCCGACGCCTACGCGGCGCTGGGCAACGTTCCGCGCCTGCTGTGGGCCGATTATCTCGACTGGTTCCGCGCGGCGGCGGGGATTCCCGTCCGCAACGGCACCCGGCTGCGCCGCGTCGAGCCGCTCGACGGGGGCTTGCGCCTGCATCTGGAGCGGGACGGCGTCGCCAGCACGGAAACGGTGCGCAAGCTGGTGCTGGCGACCGGTTTCGCCGGCGGCGGCGGTCCCTTCGTGCCGCCGGTGATCGCCGACGCGCTGCCGCGCAGGCTCTACGCCCACACCGCCGAGGCCATCGACTTCGAGACCCTTCGCGGGCGCCGCGTCGCCATTCTCGGGGCCGCCGCCTCGGCCTTCGACGCGGCGGGTGCGGCGCTGGAGGCGGGGGCCGCGGAGGTTCACCTGTTCGGGCGCAACGCCGACCTGACGCGCGGCACCCGCATGAAGAATTTCGGCTACCCGGCGGCGGCCGAGCATTTCCACGCGCTGTCCGACGCCGAGCGCTGGCGGGTGATGCGACTCTACCGGGCGCGCGCCAGCTTCCCGCCGGCCTCGACGGTGCGGCGGGCGGCGCGCTTCGCCAACTTCCGCCTGCATCTCGGCGCCGGCTGGCGCGCGGTGGACAGTCTGGGCGGTGACGCCGTGCGGATCGCGACGGAGGACGGGCGGAGCCTGCTGGTCGATTTCGTCATCGCCGGAACCGGCTACGCCGCCGACCTGTCGCGGGTGCCGGAACTCGCCGGCTTCGCCGACCGCATCGCCCGCTGGGGCGACCGCTTCACCCCGGAGCCGGGCGACGAGGACGCGGCGCTGGGTGCCAGCCCCTACCTCGATCCCGGCTTCCGCTTCGTCGAGACGGAGCCGGGGCAGGCGCCCTGGCTGGCCGACATCCACTATCACGGCTATTCCGGCATGGTCAGCCAGGGGCGGCCGGTCGGCGACATCCCCAGCCTGCGCCACAACGTCCCCCGGCTGGTGTCGGCCCTCGGGCGCGACCTGTTCCTCGCCGACCGCGAGCGGCATCTGGAGCGCATGCTCGCCCCGACCGCCGACGACCTGACCGGCGAGGAGTACGCCCACGCCGTCGCGGAGCCGGTGTGATGGCCGCGTCTTTGGTCCTGACCGCGACGGCGGGAGCCGTCCGCCTCGTCAGCCTGAACCGGTCGGAGCGGCTGAACGCGCTCGACACCGCGCTGACCCGCGCCCTGCTGACGGCGCTGGAGGACGCGGCGGCCGATCCCTCGGTGCGCGCCGTGCTGCTGACCGGCGAAGGGCGCGCCTTCTGCGCCGGAGCCGACACAAGCGAGATGGCCGATCTGACCCCGGCCAACGAGGCGCTGGTCGCCGAGCGCGCCACCCTGACCCGTGACGTCCACGCCCTGCTCGCCAGCATGCCGAAGCCGGTGGTCGCCGCCGCGCGCGGGGCGGCGGTCGGCGGCGGAGCCGGGCTGGCCATCGCCTGTGACATGGTGGTGGCGGGGAGCGACCTGCGCTTCGGCTACCCCGAGCTGCGCCACGGGCTGGTGCCGGCGCTGGTGATGACCGGGCTGCAACGCCAGCTCGGGCCCAAGCGGGCGTTCGAGCTGCTGAGCCTGGGCGCCTTTCTCGGCGCGGAGGAGGCGCTGGCGCTCGGCCTCGTCAACCGGGTGGTGGAGCCCGACGCCGTGCGCGACGCGGCGCTGGCGATCGCCACCGCCTGGGCAGCCGCCCCGGCGGAGGCGATGGCGGCGACCAAGGCGCTGTTCCGCCGCGTCGCCGATCTGCCCTTCGCCGAGGCGCTGGAGGCCGGGCGGGAGGTCAACATCGCGATGCGCGGGTTCCGGCGTTAGGCCGCTGACCCGCGCCTCCATCCTTTTCCGTCAGACGCCCGTTCCCGTCAGCCCAGCCCCGGCCCGCCGCCGTCCACTTGGAGGGCGGCGCCGGTGATGAAGCGGGACCGCTCCGACAGCAGGTAGAGCACCGCGTCGGCCACGTCGTCCGGCTGGCCGTCGCCCAGCACCGGCCCCTTGGCCGGGCGTCCGGCCCCCTGCATGGCGTCCAGCCGCGGCGAGCGGATCGGGCCGGGGGAGACGGCGTTGATGCGGATGTTGTGCTCCGCGTAGATCTTCGACAGGCCCTTGGTCAGCAGATCGACCGCCGCGTTGGCGCTGCCGCCCGGCAGGTGGATGCGGCTGGGATGCTGGCCGCCGCGCCCCGAGACGTTGACGATCCGCCCGAACCTGGCGGCGATCATGTGCGGGATGGTGGCGCGCAGCGTGCGGACATAGCCGAGATGCTTGGCGTTGAAGACGGCCAGCCAGTCCTCGTCGGTCAGCGACAGGAAGTCGCCGAACACCGACACCGAGCTGCTGTTGACCAGATAGTCGATCCGCCCGTGCTTGGCCGCGATGGAGTCCGCCGCCGCCCGCACCGAGGGGTCGGAGCCGATGTCGATCGGCAGCGCCTCCGCTCCACCACCGATCTCGCCGGCCAGCGCCGCCAGCGTGTCGGCGTTGCGGCCCGACAGCACCACCGTGGCGCCGCGCCGGGCCAGCCCCCGCGCCGTGGCGCCGCCCAGCGCGCCCGAGGCGCCGACCACCCAGGCCACGCGGCCCTCGAAATCGGCGCCAAAGTCGTTCGCAGTTCCGTTCGTCATGGTCACTCTCTCCGGATTGACGGTGAAGGATCGGGTCAGGGGAAACCGGCCAGCGCCAGCAGCCACGCCACCGACAGCAGATAGCCCAGCACGGTGAAGGCGCCGTTCCAGCGGAAGGCCATGATGCCACCGGGCTGCCCGGTCATGCGCGACAGGATGACCAGCGTCGTACCGTAGACCGCCGATCCCGACGACAGCGCCCAGGCGCACAGGAAGGTCACCGCCAGCATCAGCGGCGTCAGCTGCAACGCCGACGGGTCGGGGATGGCGGAGCCGAGGATGGTCACGCCGACCACCGCCCCCATGCCGGTCTGGGCGCTGACGATGATGGCCAGCAGCAGCGCCGCCGCCAGCGGGGCCGGGGCCAGCCCGGCGGACTGGATGGCGCCGCGCACCAGATCGGGCGGCACCAGCGCGCCGAGCGCGCTGCCCATGATGGTGCCGGCGCCGATCAGGCAGATCTCGATGCGGTAGTTCGGGAACATGCCGAACAGCCGGCGCCGCAGCCGGCCTGCCGTGAAGCCGACCGCGTTGGACAGGCCGTAGCGGGCGTATTGCGCGACCAGCCAGCCGATGCCGACGACCGGCACGGTGAGCATGACGCCCTCGTTCAGCGCGACCCCCGCCAGGGCGGTGACGCCGAGCGCGCCGCCGACGATCAGCAGCGCCAGTGCGGCGAAGCGCGCCATCGGCATCCAGTCCAACGGCCGCCAGTCCAGCGGTGCGGCCTCCTCGCGCGGCAGGGCGCCGCCGCTGAAGGCCGGCACCAGCTTCATGCCGTCGAGCAGCCAGCCGAGCGCCAGGAAGCTGACCGACATCGCCGCCGCGACGGGGATCAGCCGGTCCCAGCTCACCCCCGGAACGACGGCCAGCACCACCGCCAGCCCGATCGACAGCGGCGACCACATCGGCATGGTGCAGAAGCCGCGCATCAGCCCCATCGACAGCTCGCGCAGCCGCTGCCGCACCAGCGCCGCGTCGCCGCGCGCCGAGGCCGCCGTGTTGCTGCGCACGACCATGCTGCCCAGCAGGGTCAGCACGCCGACGCCGAGCACCAGCGCGAACAGATGCGCGCCGAGCGTCATGATCAGGTAGCGCCGCTGCGACGGCTGCGCGATCAGCGCGGTGCCGCAGCGGCGGATCAGCGGCGAGGTGCGCGCCGCCTCGTTGACGAATCCCAGCGCCGCCAGCAGCGCCGCGACCAGCGTCGCCCGCCCGAAGGCCCCGGCCATCGCCGCCGCCCCGTCCGGCTGCCGCGCCACCGCCAGGGCGGCGAGCGCCAGGGCGGCCGCCACCATGATCTTGCACAGGCGCGGCAGCTTGGGCGCCTCCACCGCCAGATAGAGGGCGAGAGCGCCGTCGGCGACGATCCCGGCGGCCGGCAGGCCGCCCAGCTGCCGGACCAGCGTGGCGACGGCGACGGTCCCGAGCGCCAGGGTGGAGACGACGGCGTCGGTGGACGGCCTTGATCGGGGCGGAGGTTGAGCCCGCGCCCGGATCATGACGCGGCGGCGAACCGCAACGTCGCCTCCGCCGCCAGCACCTTGCGGTCGCCGACGCGGCCCTCGACCGTCACCCGGGCCTGCCCATCCGCGACGGACTGCACGGTCGCCGCCACCTCCAGCCGGTCGCCCGGCTTGACCGGGGCGGTGAAGCGGGCATCGTAGGCGGCGACCTCCCCCCGCGCCCCCAGCCAGCCGTCGAAGACGCGGGCGGCGACGCCCATGACGTAGAGGCCATGGGCGATCACCCCGTCCATCCCCGACGCCACCGCGTGGAGATGGTCGTAATGGATCGGGTTGAAGTCGCCCGACGCCCCGGCGTAGCGCACCAGATCGGCGGTGGTCACCGGGCCGGCGCTCAGCACCGCCCGGTCGCCGGGGAGGGGAAACGCGGTCGTCATCGCGGCGGCCGGGTCAGCGTTGCAACGTGCTGTCGAAGCTCTCGCCCAGCTCGCCCTGCCCGATGATCTGGGCGGTGCGGTCGTGGCCGGCGTGCAGCACGTGGGTTTCCAGGTCGCGGATGAAGCGGCTGAGCGGGAACTCGTCGAACAGCGCGGTCGATCCGGCGGCGTGGATGACCTTGTGCGACAGGTCGAAGGCGGCGTGGGCGGCGGCCGACTTGGCGCTCATCGAGATCAGCTCGGCCTCGACCACCGGCCGGGTCCGCCAGGACTGCAAGGCGTGATGGAACAGGGCGCGGGCGCCGTCGAGCGCGATCCGCATCTCGCCGGTGCGCAGCTGGGTGATGCCGTCGCCGGCCTTGCCCTTCTTGCGGATGTAATCGAGATACCACGTGTACAGCCCCTCCGCCGTGCCGAGATAGTTGGCGGCGAATCCGAGATGGAAACGGCCCTGCCAGCGGCCGTTGGGGTAGGCGCCCGGCTCGCCCAGCACATGGCTGTCGGGAACGAAGACGTCGTTCAGCGTCAGCAGCGAGCTGCGCGCCGCCCGCATGCCGTTGGGCTGGTACCAGGAATCGTCGATGACCAGACCGTCCATGCCCGGTTCCAGGATCACCATCTGGTGGTTGTTGGCGTAGCCCTCGACCCCGTCGAGCGCCACGAAGGTGACCAGCCCGTCGGCCAGCGGGCCGTTGGTGGCGTAGTTCTTCACGCCGTTGACGATGTAGCCGCCCGACACCCGCCGCGCCTTGGTCTGCATGACGTACATGTTGGTCCGGCCCGGCTCGCTGCCGATGGAGGAGAACAGGCCGAAGCGGGCGGTCACCGGCTTCAGGAAGCGCTCGATCTGCTCGGGCGTGCCGGTGCCCTCGATCAGCCAGGCCGTGTGGTTGTGGACCTGGAAGCAGTGTGCGGTCGAGCTGTCGCCGCGCGCGATGGTGCGGACCAGCTGCGGGAAGGTCGCCGTGTCCTCGCTCGACACGTTGGCGCCCAGCCCGCCATTCTCCTTGGAGACGGTGACGTGCAGCAGGCCGCGCGCATGGAGATCCTTGAGGTTCTCCACCGGCATGGCGTCGTCGCGCTCGTAGGCGGCGCCGCGCTCGCGGAAGACGCTGGTGGCGAGGCGGTCGAGGTCGCGGAAGGTCGGGCTGTCGAGGACGGCCTGTGGGTCGGCCATGGTGCGGATCTCCGGGGCGTTTTTGGATGAACGGGCGGTCAGCCGGCGATTTGGCCGGCCAGATGGCAGGCGACGTGATGGTTGGGGCCGATCGGGCGCAGAAGCGGCTTGTCGGTGCGGCAGCGCGCGACGGCCTGCCCGCAGCGCGGGTGGAAGGGGCAGCCGGGCGGCGGGGCCAGCGGCGAGGGGATCTCCCCCTTCACCAGATCGAGGCTGGCGGCGTTCTCCGGCTCCGACGCGGCGATCAGGGTCTGGGTGTAAGGGTGCGCCGGGCGGGCGATGACGTCCGCCTTGTCGCCGATCTCCATGAACTGGCCGAGATACAGCACGCCGATCCGGCTGCTCATGTAGGCGACCACCGCCAGATCGTGCGAGATCAGCAGGTAGGTCAGCTTCAGCTCGGCCTGGAGGTCCTTCAGCAGGTTCAGCACCTGCGCCTGGATCGACACGTCGAGCGCCGACACCGGCTCGTCGAGCACCAGCACGCGCGGCTCCAGCGCCAGCGCGCGGGCGATGGCGACGCGCTGGCGCTGGCCGCCGCTGAGTTCGGAGGGGCGGCGGTTCGCGTGCGCGGCGGTCAGCCCGACCTTCTCCAACAGTTCGAGGACGCGGCGCTCGTAGGCGGCGTTGTCGGGCTGGGTGCCCTGGACCCGCATCGGCTCGGCGACGATGGAGGCGACGCGCAGGCGCGGGTTCAGCGCGCTGGTCGGGTCCTGCAGCACCGGTTGCAGCGTGCGGCGGCGCCACGCATCGTCCTCGGCCGACAGGCGGGGGCCGAAGCGGCGGTCGGCGATGCGGATGTCGCCGGCGCTCTGGGTCTCGGCGCCGATCAGCATCTTGGCGATGGTCGATTTGCCGGACCCGGATTCGCCGACCAGACCGAAGGTGCCGCCCTCCTCGACCGCGAAGGACACGCCGGCCACCGCCGCCAGCGGGCGAGGACGGGCCAGGAAGCGCGGGCGGACGTGATAGGTCTTGGTCAGGCCGCTGATCCGGATGAAGGCGTCGGTGTCGGCCAGAGTGTCGGCGGGGATGGCGGTCATGACGGCAGCCCTTCCGGGACCCAGCAGGCGACGGCGCGGCGGTCGTCCTCGAAGCGGCGGTCGTCGGGGTAGTGGGAGAAGCAGCGCGGCTGCGCCTTGGCGCAGCGCGGGGCGAAGCGGCAGCCGGCGCCATGCTCGCCGGCCAGCGGCGGCTGGCCGGGGATGACGGCGAGCCGTTCGGCGTGCCGCGCGATCTTCGGCACCGCGCCGATCAGTCCCTTGGTGTAGGGGTGGGCGGGGTCGTTGAAGACGCGGGCGACGGGACCCTGCTCGACGATGCGGCCGCCATACATCACCGCCACCTCGTCGCAGAAGCGCGACACGAGGTGCAGGTCGTGGGTGACCAGGATCATCGCCATGCCGCGCGCCGCCTGGATCTCGCGCAGCAACGACAGGATCTGCAGGCGGATGGTGACGTCGAGCGCGGTGGTCGGTTCGTCGGCGATCAGCAGGTCGGGCTCGCAGCCGACGTTCATGCCGATGGCGATCCGCTGGCGCATGCCGCCGCTGAACTGGTGGGGATAGCTGCCGACGCGCTCCTCGGCCGCCGGGATGTGGACGCGGCGCAGCGTCTCCACCGCGCGGGCCCACAGGTTGCGCCGCCCCGACACGCCGCGATGGTAACGGAACACTTCGCCGACCTGATCGCCGATGGTGAAGAGCGGGTTGATCGAGGTCATCGGGTCCTGGAGGATCATGCCGATCTGGCCGCCGCGGATCGCGGTCATGGCGCGCGGTGACTTGTCGAACAGGTTCTCGCCCTTGAACCATACCGACCCGCCGGCCTGCGACAGCGCCGGCGGCAGCAGCCGCAGGATCGACAGGCAGGTCAGGCTCTTGCCCGAGCCGGACTCGCCGACCAGACCCAGGGTGCGCCCGGCATGGACCGAGAAGCTGACCCCGTCCACCGCCGCCGCCGAACCGTCGCGGGCCGACAGGCGGGTGGTGAGGTTCTCGACGCGCAGGATCTCGCTCATCGGGCCTCCTCCGAGCCGTTGCCGGCGCGCAAGGAATCGCCCAGCAGGTTGGCGGCCAGCACGGTCAGCATCAGCACGCAGCCCGGCAGGATCGAGGTCCACCACGCGCGCTCCAGATAGCCGCGCCCGTCGGCGATCATGGTGCCCCAGGACGGGTCGGGCGGCTGGATGCCGAGGCCGAGAAAGCTCAAGGTCGCCTCCAGGATGATGATCAGGCCGAGGTCCAGCGTCAGCAGCACCAGCAGCGTGTTGCGGACGTTCGGCAGGATGTGGACCAGCACGATCCGCAGGTGCGAGGCGCCGGCCAGCCGCGCCAGCAGCACGAAGTCGCGGTGGCGCAGGCTGAGCGCCTCGGCGCGGATGACGCGGGCGAAGCGCGCCCAGTTGGCCAGCGTGATGACGGCGACGATGTTGGTGGTGCTGGGGCCGATGGCGCCGACCATCACCATGGCGAGGATCACCGGCGGCAGCGCGTACTGGATGTCGGCGACCCGCATGATGATCCCGTCGATCCAGCCGCCGCGGTAGCCGGCGACGATGCCGAGCAGCGTGCCCGACGTCCCCGCCAGCGCCACCACCGCCGCCGCGATCAGCAGCGAGAGCTGGCCGCCGACGATGGCGCGGCTGAACACGTCGCGGCCGAGCTGGTCGGTGCCGAACCAATGCTCGGCCGAGGGCGGTTGCAGCGCGTTGCCGAGATCCATGGCGTTGGGATCGAAGGGCGCGATCCACGGGGCGAGCAGCGCGCTGCCGACCACCAGGGCCAGGATGGACAGCGCCAGGACCAGCCGGGCGCGGCGGACGGCGCCGCGCAGGGAGATCCGGCGGCGGGGCGCGGCCACGGCCGGCTCCCTCCGCGACAGGGCGTCAGCGACCATAGCGGATCCTCGGATCGATGAAGGCGTAGAGCAGGTCGACGACGAGGTTGATCAGGATGAACAGCGCCGCCGAGACCACCACCGCCGCCTGGACGACGGTGTAGTCGAGCTGGGAGATCGCATCGACGATCAGCTTGCCGAAGCCGGGCCAGGAGAAGACCGCCTCGATCGACACCGCCCCGCCCAGCAGGATGCCGAACTGCGAGGCGGCGAAGGTGATGACCGGCAGCGAGGCGTTGCTCAGCGCGTGCTTCAGGATGACGACCCGCTCGGGCAGGCCCTTGATGCGCGCCATCTTGATGTATTCGGCGTCCATGACCTCGGCCATGTTGGCCTGAGTCAGCCGCATCAGCCCGGCCGCCGAGTACCAGCCGAGCGCCAGCGCCGGCAGCAGCACATGGGAGAACCCGCCATAGCCGCCGGTCGGCAGCCAATGCAGCTCCACCGAAAAGAAGCGGATGAACAGCAGGGCGAAGAAGAAGGGCGGCGCCGACTGGCCGAGCACGGCGAACAGCCGCCCGGCCTGATCGGCGACGCCGCCCGGCCGCACCGCCGACAGGATGCCGAGCGGCACCCCCAGCCCGACGGCAAAGGCCATCGCGGTGCCCGTCAGGTACAAGCTGGGGCCGAGCCGTTCCAGCACGATCCCCAGCGCCGGCACGCCGTAGCGGAAGGAGGTGCCGAGGTCGCCCTGCAGCAGCCCGCCGAGGAAGCGCAGATACTGCACGAACAGCGGGTCGGCGGTGCCGAGCTGCTGGCGGAACAGGTCGCGGTCGGCCTCGGTTGCTTCGGGCGGCAGCATCAGGTGGGCGGGGTCGCCGACCAGCCGGACGATGATGAAGATGATGATGGTCATCAGCAGCACGGTCGCCAGACCGGCGCCGAGCCGGCGCAGGATGTAGCTAACCATCGATGGTCTCCGGGGCGACGACCTCCGAAGCAAGCGCGGCGACGGCGCGTTCGCGCAGCGCCAGCCGCTGGGTCTTGCCGGTGCTGGTGCGCGGCCACGCGTCGACGAAGGCGACGTGGCGCGGCACCTTGTAGCCGGCGATGTTGTCCTTGCAGAAGCGCAGCAGGGCGCTTGCCTCCACCGTCTCGCCCGGTTCCGGCTCGACGAAGGCGTAGGGCACCTCGCCGAAGCGGGTGTCGGGGACGCCGACGATCACCGCCTCGCGCACGCCGGGGAAGGTCTTCAGGAACTCCTCGATCTCCAGCGCGGCGACGTTGTGGCCGCCGGGCTTGATCATCTCCTTGATGCGGCCCCGGAAGACCAGCCGGCCGTCCCCGGTCAGCTCGCCAAGGTCGCCGGTGTGCAGCCAGCCCTCGGAATCGATCGCCTTGGCGGTCTCCTCCGGCTTGCGGTAATAGCCCTTGGTGACGGTGTAGCCCTTGATCAGGATCTCGCCGGGCTTGCCGGGCGGCAGGGGGCTGCCGTCGTCGATGTCGACGATGCGGAGGCGCACGCCGGGGGAGGGCGGGCCGACCGTCGCGACGCGGGTCTCGACGGGATCGTCCCAGCGGTTGCGGGTGGCGGCGTTGCTGGTCTCCGACAGGCCGTAGACGCTGACCCACTGCGACACGCCCAGCGTCTCGATCACCCAGCGGATCGACTGCGGCCCCAGCGGCACGCCGCTGCCGGTGCGCAGGCTGGAGAGGTCGTAACGCTCGTGCGCGCGGGTCGCCTTGATGTCCTGGACGATCGGCTCGACGAAGAAGCTGGCGGTGATGCGCTCGCGCTCGATCGTCCGGCAGAACTCCTCGACCTCGTAATGGTCCTGGACGACCAGCGTTGCGCCGGCCAGGAACAGCGTCAGCGTCACCGAGGTGCCGGTCGCGCTGAACAGCGGCACCGTCAGCAGATAGCGGTCCTCCGCTGTGAAGGCGTAGCGCTCGATGGCGTGCCAGTTGTTCTGCAGCAGCGGCCCGTGCGCGACCATCGCTCCCTTCGGGAAGGAGGTGGTGCCCGAGGTGTAGAGGATCTGCGCCACGTCGTCGGCGGAGACCGCCGCGATGGCACGGTCGAGCGCGTCGTCGGCCCTGCGCAGCGCCGCGCCCTCCGCCTCGACGGCCGACAGGGACAGGGTGCTGCCCGGCACCTCGTCCCCGGCGCACAGCACGGTGCGGAGCTGCGGGAAGGCGTCGGTCCGCCAGCCGTCGCGCGGCTGCGCGCGCCAGTCGGGGACGGAGTGTTCGAGAATGTCGAAATAGCTGACCGAGCGGAAGCCCGGCGCCAGGATCAGCGCCACGCTGTCCGACTGGCCGAGCGCGTAGCGGAGGTCGGCGTTGCGGAAGCGCGTGTTGATCGGCACCAGCACGGCGCCGGTCAGCGGCACCGCCCAGCGGGCGACCAGCCAGTCGAGCCCGTCCGGCATCCACAGCGCGACCTTGTCGTCCTTGGCGATGCCGAGCGACAGCAGCCCGCGCGCCAGATCCCTGGCCCGCTCGGCGAGTTGCGTGTAGGTCAGCGCGGCGCCGCCCACCTTGGCCGCCACACGGTCGCCGTGCGCCCCGGCCGCCCAATCGAGCGCCTGCGCGAAGGTCTTGTCGTGCCATTGCATGGGTTGCGCCTCGCTTATCGATGACAAACCCTCTCCCCGCTCTCGGCGGACCGAAGGTCCGCCTGCCGCGTCAGCTCAAACGTCGTTTGCGCGTGAGCGGGGGAGAGGGCTTTGATGCGACGGGGTGCCGGTTTTACTTCCAGCCGACCTTGCGGAAGCTGAGGAAGCCGGAGCCCTGCTGGATTTCCCAATCCAGGCTCTTCTTCTTGCCGAAGACGTAATAGAGTTCGGAGATGAAGATGGCGGCGGCGTCCTCGTTCAGGATCTTGCCGACCTTCTTGAACAGCTCGCCGCGCTTGGCGGTGTCGGTGGTGCGGTTCACCTCGTCCAGCAGGGCCTCGACGTCGGCGTTGTAATAGTCCGACCAGCTCCCCTCCTTGGCGAAGGCGCCGCCGACCGGGTGGATCGGGTCGTAGATGGCGTTGGTGAACTGCGAGACCGTCATCGGGTCCGACTTGTGCGTGTTGTTCAACCGGCCCCAGGAGGCGTAATCGACGCGCTGGATGTCGGTCTTCACGCCGATCTGCGCCCAATAGGCGGCCAGCGCCTCGGCGACCTCCTTGGGTTGGTCGGTGCCGCTGTAGAGCCGCGTGTCGAAGCCGTTGGGGTAGCCGGCCTTGGCCAGCAGCTCCTTCGCCTTCTTCGGGTCGTAGGGGTAGGGCTTCAGGTCGGGGTCGGAGCCGTAGGGGTAGTGCTTCGACACGAAGGTCGCCAGCGGCTCGCCGACCCCGTGCAGCACGCCCTTGATGATCGCCTTGCTGTCGATGGCGTAGCTCAGCGCCTGGCGCACCTCGCGCTTGGCGATCGGCAGCTCCGGGCGGTTGGTGTAGAGGCGGACGTAGAGCGGCGAGGCCACCGGGTTGGCAACGACGTCCAACCCCGGCTCCTTCTTCAGCCGGTCGTAGTCGGGCAGCGGCACGACGACGGCGAGGTCGATCTCGCCGGTCAGCAGCGCGTTGACGCGGCTGCTCGGCTCCGGGATCACCTTGAAGACCAGGGTCTTGATCGCCGGCTTCTCGCCCCAGTAGTCCTCGAAGCGCTCCAGCACGAGGTTCTGGCCGACCTTGTACTCCTTGATGCGGTACGGCCCGAGCGACACCGGCGCCTGCGCGAAGGCCTCGCCCGAGGGCAGGCTGGCGACGTAGGCGCCGGGGATGATGTAGAGGTAGCCGGCGATCTTGTTGGCGAAGGCGCCGTCCGGCACCTTCAGCCTGATCACCGCCGTCAGCGGGTCGGGCGTCTCCACCGAGGCGACGATGGGGGCGAAGTAGGGGCGCCGGGTGCTCTTGTTCTCCGGCTTCAGGATGTGGTCGATCGACGCCTTGACGTCGGCCGCGGTGAAGGCGCTGCCGTCGTGGAACTTGACGCCGCTGCGCAGCTTGTAGGTGTAGGTCAGGCCGTCCGGCGAAATCTCAAGCCCGGTGGCCAGCCGCGGCACCAGCGTGCCCTTGACGTCGAAGCCATAGAGCGTGTCGTAGATCTGCCAGCCGTAGCGCAGGGACTCGCCGCTGACCGCGACCAGCCCGTCGAGATTCTGGAACTCCTTCTCCAGCCCGACCACCACCGTGTCGCGGTCGACCGCCGGCTTGTCCGGGGCGGCCAGCGCCGTGCCCGGCAGGGCGGACCAGGCGAGCAGCGCGCCAAAACCGGCCCCGGCCAATGTCCGGGCGAAACCGCGCCGGCTGAACTTCCCCGTCTTGAACGACATCATCCCCATCCTCAGGCCCATCCTTGGCGTTGGCCGGTCTCGGCTCGGTTGGCGGGCGCCTCGGCACGGCCGCAAGGCCGGAGGCGCCGCGCATATTTCACAGAAAAATCTGCAAATTCCTATCTCTTGAATAGAGTGTGTCGCATTCGATGCAATGAGTGCAAGCGTATTTTTATCGTACCCGATCCAAAGGCCATGCTAGGGGTATTGCATCGATTTTCCGACGGGATTGCGCCGATGCGATGATCTTCCCGCTCGAATTGCATTGGCCCGCCGCGCCGCCCGCTGCTAGGATGCGCCGGTTCCCAACCCCGCCCGCCCCGCCTGCCCCCGCCCGAAGGTTCTCCATCCATGCTGCCCAAGCCGGACCACCGCCACCCCCAGCCGGACGCTGCGGACCCTGAGGGAAACGGCGGGCCGGAGGCCCATCCGGGTGGCGCTCCCTGGGTGCCGGTGCTGGAACGGACCGACGGGCCGCTCTATCTGGCGCTCGCCGCCGCCATCGAATCCGCCATCGCCAGCGGGGAGCTGCCGCCGGGCTTCCGGCTGCCGCCGCAGCGCT
This sequence comes from Azospirillum agricola, assembly GCF_017876095.1. Lineage (GTDB taxonomy): Bacteria > Pseudomonadota > Alphaproteobacteria > Azospirillales > Azospirillaceae > Azospirillum > Azospirillum agricola. Next base: position 25,956 of record NZ_JAGINM010000021.1, on the reverse strand, counting down.
GGCTGGCCAACGCGCTGGGCATCACCGCCGGCACGGTCAACCGGGGCTACGCCATCGCCCGCGAACGCGGCCTCGTGACCGGCGAGGTCGGGCGCGGCACCTTCATTCGCGAGGGGGAGCGGTCGATCGCGACGGTGCCGCCCGCCTCACCCCTGCCGGTCATGGCCGAACCGCGCCTCCCGGCCCCGGAACCGCTGGCGGTGCGGCCGGTGGATCTCAGCTGCTTCCGCTCGCCGGTGGCCGGGCTCGACGGCCTGCTGGCCCCGGTCTTCGCCGAGGCGGCGGCGCGGGTGGCGCGGCTGCCGCCGCACCGCTACCCGCCGGTCGCCGGCCACCGGCCGCACCGCGAGGCGGCGGCGCGCTGGCTGCGCCGCTTCGGGCTGGAGGTGCCGGCCGACCGGGTGATGGTGACGATGGGGGCCCAGCACGCGACCTTCCTGACGCTGAAGGCGCTGACCAACCCAGGCGACGCGGTGCTGACCGAGGCGGTCACCTATTCCGGCGTCAAGACGATGGCGGAGCTGCTGGGGCTGCGGCTGGTCGGCGTGCCGATGGACGGGGAGGGGCTGGACCCCGCCGCGCTGGAGCGGCTGGCCGGCGAGACCCGCGCCCGCCTGCTGGTCACCCAGCCCTCGCTGCACAATCCCACGGTCCAGCGCATGCCGGCGGAACGGCGCCAGCGCGTCGCCGCCACCGCCCGCGCCTTCGATCTGACGGTGATCGAGGACGACACCGCCGCCGCGGCGCTGGCGGACCGTCCGCCCGCCATCGCCGCGCTGGCGCCGGAACGCAGCGTCTTCATCGCCAGCCCGGCGAAATGCATCAGCCCGGCGCTGCGCGTCGGCGTGCTGACGGCGGCCCCCGACCTGCTGGAGCGGATCGAGGACACCGCCCATCTGGCCGACCTCGCCATCCCGCCCTTCGCCGGGGAACTGCTGGCGGTGATGGTGGAGGACGGCACCGCCGACCGCGTCGTCGCCGCCTACCGCGCGGTGATGGGGGAGCGTTACGCCATCGCCGAGGCGGCGCTGCGCGGCCAGTCCCACAGCGGGCACCCGGCCGCCTTCCATCTGTGGCTGCATTTGCCGGAAAGCTGGAGCGCCCGCGACTTCGCGGCGGCGGCGCGGGAGGAGGGCATCCTGGTCGTCCCCGCCGACAACTTCACCGTCGGCGACGCCACGCCGCGCGCGGTGAGGGTCTCGGTCAACGGCAACGCGACGGCCGACGAGTTGCGCCGGAGCATGGAGACGCTGGCCCGACTGGCCGGCACGCGCCGCCGCCGGCTCTTCACCGTGGTGTAAGTCCGTTTCAGACGTCCGGGTTTCCGCCGGACGGCCGGGCGAAGCGGCGGAAGCTGCCGACCGCCGTCGCCAGCAGGCTGCCGTCCTCCGCCCGCAGGCTGGCGGAGGTGGAAACCACCCGCCCGCCGCCGCCCTCGACCCGCCCTTGCGCAGTCAGCCGGCCGGCGCGTGACGGGGCAATGAAGTTGCAGGTCAGCGAGATGGTCACGGTCGGGCGCGGCTGGCTGGCGTTGGGCGCGTAGCCGGCGGCCAGCCCGCTGGCGGTGTCGAGCAGGGCCATCACCACCCCGCCATGGACGACCCCGGTGCGGTTCAGATGCTGCGGTTCGAGGTCGAGCACCAGCTCGCACAGGTCGGTTTCCCAGCGCAGCACGCGCCAGCCCAGATGGCGCTGGAAGGGGGTGACGGTCAGCCCAGCGTTGTCGGCCACGTCGTCCGCCATATTGTCCGCCGCATCGGGGACGGCACTCATGGCGCGGCGCTCCTGGTGCCGGCGAGCCGCTCCAGCGCCCAGGCCTTGAGGGCCGAGGTCCGGATCTTCCCGGTTCCGGCGGTGATCGGCAGACGGTCGAGCGCGAAGAGATGCGCCGGGCGCTTGTAGCCGCTGAGGCGCGGGACCAGGAACGCCTCCAGCTCCGCCGCGTCGAGCGGTGCCCGCAGCACGACGAAGGCGGCGCCGACCTCACCGTCCGCCGGGTGGGGCAGGCCGACCACCGCGACCTCCACCACCGCCGGGTGCTGGGCGATGGCGTGCGCGACCTCGGCGGTGGAGACGTTGAAGCCCTTGTGTTTGTAGCCGTCCTTCAGCCGCCCGAGGAAGACCAGGCTGCCGTCCGCCTCCAGCCGGCCGCGGTCGCCGGTGCGGAACCAGCCGTCGGTGGTGAAGGCGGCGCGCGTCTCTTCCGGCTTGTCGAAATAACCCGGCGTGATGCAGTAGCCGCGCGCCTGGATTTCGCCCTCCGCCCCGGCGGGAAGCGCGCCGTCCTGGTCGGGGTCGCCGATGCGGATCTCCACCCCCGGCAGCGGGTGGCCCTGGACCCGCAGACGCTCCTCCAGCGTCGCGTGGTGCCAGGTGCGGACGGCGACGCCGGCGGTCTCGGTCATGCCGTAGCTGTTGACCAGCTCGCGCACGCCGAGCCGGGTGATGATCGTCTCAAGCTCCGCCGGGTCGCGGGTGACGGCGCCGCCGAAGCGCAGGGCGTGGCGGGTCGCCGGGAAGTCCGGGTGGTCGAGCAGCGCCTTGACCATCGCGGGCACCAGCAGGATGCCGGTGACGCGCTCCTCCACCAAGGTGGCGAGGCACCGCCCGGCGTCGAAGCGCTCCTCCAGAATAATGGCGCCGCCTTGCGTCCACAGGGTCAGGATGCCGTTGACCATCGCCATGATGCCGAACAGCGGCACGGCGAGATACTGCCGGTCCTCCGGCCCGACGCCCATCCGCACCGCCCCGTCGAACCCCTTGCGCCACAGAACGTGGGTCAGCAGGATCCCCTTGGGCAGGGCGGTGGTGCCGGAGCTGTAGGCCAGCGTGCAGGGCGCCGTCGGATTGCCGGCGCGCGGGGCCGGCGGCAGAGGATGCGGCGGCGGCTCCGACCAGTCGAGCGCTCCCGGATGATCCGGCCCCGGTTGGTCGAGGGCGACGACGTGGCGCAGCTCGGGGAAGGGGCCGGCCGCCGCGATCTCCGCCAGGAAGTCGCGGAAGGCGCCTGCGCCCGGCACCAGGATGGCCTGGGCGCGCGATTGGCGGATCTGGTAGGCGGCCTCCTCGCGCGCCAGCCGGGTGTTGAGCACCACCGCGACCAGCCCGCTCTGCGTCGCGCCCAGCCAGTACCACAGGAACTCCGGCCGGTTGGGCAGCCACAGCGCGACATGGGCGCCGGGCTCCAGCCCCAGCGTGGCGAGGCGGGAGGCGGCGGCCTCGACCTCCGCCCGCATCTGGCGGTAGCTCCAGCGCCGGCCCTGAAAGATGAGGGCCTCGCGCTCCGCGAAGCGCTCGGCGACGAGATCGAGCGCCTCGCCGTGGGTCTTGCCGATGAAGTCGTTCATGCCGGCACCGGGGACGCGGGAAGGATGGGATTGGCGGGGATAGGGGCGGCGGCCTGCTGTCCGGCGATCCGCCCGCCGACGAGGCATTCCGCGAGGTTGCCGCCGCTGAGATAGAGGTGGCCGAAGACGCTGCCCAGCTCTCCGGCGGCGAACAGCCGGGGGATCGGCTCGCCGAAGGGCGTCAACACGCGCTGGAGCGGGTCGTGGACCGGGCCGCCCTGGGTGTTGATGACGATGGGCCACGCCTCGGCGTGGTAGAAGGGCGGGGTGTCGATCGGGACCATGCTGTCGGGCCTCCGGCCGTGGTCGTGGTCGTGCCCTTCGCGGCAGGCGGCGTTCCAGCGCGCCAGCGTGTCGGCCAGCGTCGATTCCGGGATGCCGGTCTGGGCGGCCAGCTCGGCGAGGTTGTCGGCGCGGCGCAGGATGCCCAGCTCGATCTCGCGGAGGTTGTCGGCGCTCCACTCGTGGACCGGGGCGCGGCCGTTGGCGATGGAGCGGCCGATCGGGTAGAGCCGCCGCCCGTTCTCGTCGAGGATCAGCCGGGCGGGGATGCGCGGGAAACTCTGGGTCTTGGGATCGAAGGCGTCGAGCGGGCGGATCCCGGTGTCGCCGGGGTAGGGCGGGTATTCGTCCATGAAGCGGCGTCCGGTCTGGTCGACCAGGATCCAGGCGACGCGCGCCGGCTCCTTCTTCGTCCCCGCGGGCAGGCCGAGGGCCGAGCTGTGTCCGGCCGGGCCGGGTGTCCACATCGGCAGGGCCTTGAGGTAGAAGGCGTAGGGATAGGCCGGGTCGCTGTGCCGCAGCCCGTAGGGGCCGTGGTAGTGCCACATGTGCCAGAGCGCCGCCCCGACGTCCTGCGCCATGGCGATGCCGTCGCCGCTGTTGCCGAGGAAGGAGCCGGCCAGCACGGGAATTGCCTGGAAATGGTCGCGCTTCAGCGCCTCCCCCGTCTCGAAGCCGCCGCAGGCGAGCACCACGCCGCGTCGGGCGCGGACGCGGACCGTGCGCCCATCGATCTCGGCGAGCAGCCCGGTCACGGCACGATCCGGCCCGGTCAGCAGGCGGCGGACGGGGGCGTCGGTGACGATCCGTGCGCCCTTGCGGCGGGCGGCGGCCTCCAGCGCGTGGAACAGGCGCCCGCCGTCGGTCAGCTTGGAGGCCGCGTGCGGCGGCGTTTCCAGCCCCGGTACCTCGGTGATGGCGGCATAGCCCAGTGCTTCGTAGCCGGGAAACGGGTAGTTGCCGGGCGACGGCGTCACCGTCACCGTGGCCCCCAGCGGCTCGGCGAGCTCCCGCAGCCAGTCCGGGGCGGCGACCATGCCGTCGGCCAGCGCCTCCAGAGGCGCGCGCGGGGTGCGGCCGGCGCAGGTCGCCTCCAGATAGGAGAGCGCCGCAGCGCGGTCGAAGGCGATCCGCACGCCGCCGGCCGACACGATGGTCAGGCCGCCGGGGTCGGGCATCTTCTCCAGCACCAGCACCTCGGCCCCGGCCTGCCGCGCGGCGATGGCGGCGGCGGCGCCCGCCCCGCCGAAGCCGACCACGACGACGTCGGTCTCCTCGTCCCACATGTCCCGGTCCGCCGTGCTCATGGGTCGATCCGGTGCTTGAAGCCGTACTCCTGCCGGCCGCGCGCGCGGGCGAGCGCCCCGGCGATTACGGCGCGTGTCTCGGATGGCGCGATGATGTCGTCGATCAACCCCATCTCGGCGGCGCGGTAGGCGCTCGATTCCTCTTCGGCCCGGCGCAGCAGGTCGGCGCGCAGCGCGTCAGGGTCGGGGGAGGCGGCGATGCGCTTGCCGTGGATGATTTCCACCCCCGCCGCCGGCCCCATCACGTTGAAGCGGGCGCCCGGCCACGCGACCAGCGCGTCGGGCTCCATCGTCTTGCCGCCGAGCGCCAGATAGGCCAGCCCGATCGCCTTGCGCAGCACGATGGTGACGATCGGCACGCTGGCGGCGATGACGCTGTTCAGCAGCCGCCCGGCCAGCGACACCATGCGCTGGTTCTCGATGTCCGGGCCGACGATGAAGCCGGGGCAGTCCGACAGGAAGACCAGCGGGATGTGGAAGGCGTCGCAGATCTCGACGAACTTGCGGGCCTTGATGGCGGCGCGGTCGTTCAGCGCGCCGGCCAGCACCAGCGGGTTGCTCGCCAGCACGCCGACCGGCTGCCCCTCGATCCGCGTCCAGGCGGTGATCAGATTGTCGGCGTAGCCCGGCCGGTACTGGAAATAGCTCCCGCCATCGACCAGCAGGCCAAGCAGCGCGTGCATGTCGTAGCCGCGCCGGTGGTTGTCGGGGACCAGCGCGGTCAGCCGCGCCCGGCCCTCTTCGCTGTCGGCCGCCGCCGGGACGGGTGGGGCCGGCGGCGGCGCCTCCCAGGCGTTGGACGGGAAGTAGGACAGGACGGCGCGGATCGCGTCGATGCAGTCGGCGTCGCTTTCCCCGGCGTGGTCGGCTTGGCCGGTCCGTTCGATGGATTTGGCGGCGCCGCCGATCTCGTCCACCGTCACCTCGCGGCCGATGCCGGCCTTGACGACGGGCGGGCCGGACATGCCGAGCACGCCGCGCCCCCTGGCGATGGTGACGAAGTCCGACTGCGCCGCCGTGAAGGACGGCCCGCCGAAGCAGGCGCCGAGGATCGCCGCCATCTGCGGCACCTTGCCGGACAGGGCGAAATGCTCGCGGAAGCGGTTGCCGATGGCGGCGGCCACCGCGCCGCTCGCCTCCTGGAAGCGCGCCGCCCCGGCCTCGCTCAGCGCGATGAAGGGCTTGCGGTGCTCCAGCGCCAGCTGGCGGACGCGCGAGACCTTGGCGTCGCCGACCCGCCCGCGCGTGCCGGCCAGCACGGTCGCGTCCTCCGAGGTGACGTAGACGACGCGGCCCTCGACCGTGCCCCAGCCGGCGACCACCCCGTCGGCGGGGGTGCGGGCGGTAAGATCGGGGTGCTGGCTGCGTGCCAGGGCGCCGATCTCCCGAAAGGAGCCGGGGTCGAGCAGCCGGTCGATGCGCTCCCGCGCGGTCAGCGCCCCCCGCCCATGGTGGCGGGCGATGGCCGCCTCGCCCCCCAGGGCGCGGGCCGCCGCCCGTCTGGCCTCAAGCTCCGCGATGGTCCCCTGATCCATGGCTCGTCCGTTCGTTTCGCACCAATCGCCTCAATCTGCTTTTCACAGAATGACGTGTCAATCTCTAGTTCCGTTGTTGATTTTGAAATTGGGCTGTGCATGAATGCAATTGCATCATTTACCCAAAGCAATTCGAGGGGCCGTTTCAGGCATGGTCCAGACGGGCATGTTTCACAAGGTCGTCGTCGCCAACCGCCGGGCCGCCGCTGCCCGCGTCATCCGGGCGTTGCGGGACCTCGGCATCCGTTCGGTGGCGCTCTATTCCGACGCCGACCGCGACGCCCCCTATCTGGCCGAGGCCGACGAGGCGGTGCACATCGGCGCCGCCCCGGCGGGCGCCAGCTACCTGAACCGCGACGCGGTGATCGCGGCGGCGCTGGCCGTGCGGGCCGACGCGGTGCATCCCGGCTACGGCTTCCTCGCCGAGGACGCGACCTTCGCCGAGCGGGTCGAGCGCGAGGTCGGCCGCTTCATCGGCCCCTCGCCCGGCTGGATCGCCCGCATGGGGCACAAGCCGAGCGCCCGCGCCCTGATGGCCGAGCACGGCATTCCCGTCGGCGGCGGCAGCGGGCCGTTGGCCGACGACGAGGCGGCGCTGTTCTCCGCCGCCGAGCGGGTCGGCTTTCCGTTGATCGTCAAGCCGGCGTCCGGCGGCGGCGGCATCGGCATGGTGGTGGCGCGTCATCCGGGCGAGCTGGCCGCCGCGGCCCGGCGCGCGCGCTCAACCGTGCGCCGGGCCTTCGGCAGCGACTCCATCTATCTGGAACGGCTGGTCGAACGGCCGCGCCACATCGAGCTTCAGGTGGTCGCCGACCGCCACGGCGCCGTCCGCACCCTGTTCGAGCGCGACTGCTCGGTGCAGCGCCGCCACCAGAAGCTGATCGAGGAGGCGACCGCCGCCAACCTCGACCGCGCCGTGCTCGACGCGCTGGCCTCGCGCGTCGCGGCGGTGCTGGGCGGCCTCGGCTACGACAGCATCGGCACGGTGGAGACGCTGTTCGCCGCCGACGGCAGCGTCCGCTTCATCGAGATGAACACCCGCCTCCAGGTCGAGCATGGCGTGACCGAGGCGATCACCGGAGTCGATCTCGTCGCCACCCAGATCCGCATCGCCGCCGGGGAACGGCTGGACGCCCTGCTGCCGGCGACCGTCGTTCCCGACGGCCACGCCATCGAGGCGCGGATCTGTGCCGAGGATCCCGACCGCTTCCTGCCCTCCACGGGGGTGCTGGAGGTCTTCCGTCCTCCGTCCGGGCCGGGCATCCGGGTCGAGACCGGTTTCGCCGAAGGCAATGACGTCACGCCCCATTACGACAGCCTGCTCGCCAAGGTCATCGCCCACGGCGCCACGCGGGCCGAGGCCATCGCCCGGTTGGATCAGGCGCTGGCCGGCTTCGCGGTGGCGGGGCTGCACAGCAACATCCCGGCGCTGCGGAGAGTCCTGGCGTCGGACGCCTTCCGCGCCGGCCACACCCACACCGGCCTGCTGGCCGAGATCGGAGAAAAGCAGGCATGAGCCGCATCGACATCCAATCCGCCGTCGCCGGCACCGTCTGGCAGATCACCGCCGAGCCGGGGGCGCGCGTCGGCGCCGGCGACCTCATCATGATCCTGGAATCGATGAAGCTGGAGATCGAGGTCCCGGCGCCCGGCGCCGGCAGGCTGAGCCTGGCGGTGACGGAAGGGCAGGTCGTCTCGGTCGGCGACGTCGTCGCCACGCTGGAGCCGGTGTAAGGCCATGGATTTCCAACTTTCCCCCCGCCAGACCGAGCTGATCGACGCCGCCCGCGACATCGCCCGGCGCAAGCTGCTGCCGCTGACCGCCGACCACAGCGTCGAGGGCGTGCGCCGCCTGCGCCGGGCGATGGCCGAACATGGGCTGCTCGGCCTCGACATCGGCGAGGAGCATGGCGGGGCCGGTCTGCCGCTGCTCGACACGCTGCTGATCATCCAGACCCTGCAGGAGGAGGCGCCGGAGCTGGGGGCGCTGGCCCACCGCTCCTCCACCGGGGCGATCGGCGCCATCCGCCACCACGGCACCGAGGCGCAGAAGAACCGCTTCCTGACCGGCGTCACCAAGGGCGAGCTGGGTGTGGCAATCGGCATCACCGAGCCGGAGGCCGGCAGCGCCGCCACCGCCATGACCACGCGGGCGGAGATCGACGGCGACCACGTCGTGCTGAACGGCCGCAAGCAGTTCGTCAGCTTCGTGCAGCACACCGAACACACCGTGGTCTATTGCCGCTTCGGCCGCAGCGGCAAGGCGCGCGACATCGGCGCCGTCATCGTGCCGCACGACGCCCCCGGCTTCAGCCGCAGCGCCGGCACGCTGAACATGGCCGACGAGTTGCAGTTCGAGCTGTTCTTCGACGATTGCCGGGTGCCGCGCGACCTCGTGCTGCTGGACGGCAACGCCTTCGGCAAGCTGATCAGCGTCTACAACGCCGAGCGGCTGGGCAGCATCGCCCGCATGCTGGGCAACGCCACCTTCGCCTACCGCTTCGCGCTCGACTACGCCGGGCAGCGGCGGCAATTCAACCGGCCGATCTCCGATTTCCAGGGTATCCAATGGATGCTGGCCGACATGCGGGTGCGGCTCGATGCGGCGACCCTGCTGGTCTGGCGGGCGGCGGCCAACGCCGATGCGGGGGCCGGCACCGGCCTGCCGCGCCGCGACGAAACCTCCATCGCCAAGCTGTTCGTCGCCGAGGCCGCCAAGCGCATCTGCGACGACGCCATCCAGATCGCCGGGGCCAACGGCTACATGAAGGACTATCCGCTGGCCCGCCGCTACGCCGAGACGCGCGGCGGCTCGATCTATGGCGGAACCCTGCAGATCCACCGCAACATGCTGGCGAGCGAGATCCTCGGCCGCGAGATCAGCCAATGGAAGCGCGCCGATGCCCCCGCATCCTGAGCCGTCCGTGCTGGCCGATCTGGTCGGACACGTCTGCCCGTCCTTCACCGTCGAGGTCGAGAAGGGCGCCATCCGCCGCTTCGCCGAGGCGCTGGGCGACCGCAACCCGATCCGCCACGACGAGGATGCGGCGCGCGCCGCCGGCCATCGCGGGCTGGTCGCTTCGCCGACCTTCCCGGCGAGCTTCCGCCTGCCGGGCGACCCGCCCTGGATGGCGCGGCTCGACCGCAGCCGCATCCGCGCGGGCGAGCAGGGATTCCGCCTGCACCGCCCCATTCTTGCCGGCGACCGTCTGACCTGCCGGCTGACCCTGACCGCCGTCGAGCGCAAGGAGGGCCGCTCCGGCCCGCTGACCCTGCTGGTGCAGGATCTCGACGGCCATGACGCGGACGGGGCGCCGGTCTTCACCAACCGGCGGGTGGCCGTGCATCTGGGGGCGCTGTGATGTTCGGAATCACCGGATTCGGCGTGCATGTGCCGCGCCTGCGGCTCGACCGCCGGGCGCTGCTCGACCAGCATGGCTGGAGTCATCCGGGGCTGAAGGCGCTGGCCAAGGGGCAGCGCAGCTTCGCTGACTGGGACGAGGACTCCGTAACCATGGCGGTCGCCGCCGCGCGGGGCGCGCTGAACGGGCGCTCCGTGACGGCGGTGACGCTCGCCTCCACCAGCCTGCCCTTCGCCGACCGGCAGAACGCCGGCATCGTCGCGGCGGCGCTCGGGCTGGGGGAGGGGGTGGCGACGTTGGACGCCACCGGCTCGCTGCGCGCCGGCACCTCCGCCCTGCTGGTGGCCTTGCGCGGGCGGACGGCCGGGCTGGTGGTCGCGGCGGAGAGCCGGCGCACCAAGCCCGCCTCGCCGCAGGAGGCGAAATACGGCGACGCGGCCGCCGCCTTCACCCTGGGCGCTGGGGATGTGCTGGCCGAGTTCCTCGGCGGCGTCTCGCTGAGCGTCGATTTCGTCGATCATTACCGGGCCTCGGACGCCGCGCACGACTATGGCTGGGAGGACCGCTGGGTCCGCGACGAGGGCTGGCTCGCCATCGTCCCGCGCGCGGCGCGCTCCGCTTTGGAGGAGGCCGGGGTCGCCGCCGCCGACGTCGCGCATTTCATCCTGCCCCCCGGCCAGCCGCGCATCGCCGCGACCGCCGCCGAGCGGCTTGGCATCCCGCCGGCGGCCGTGCGCGACGGGCTGGACACCCGCATCGGCGACAGCGGCGCGGCGCACGCGCCGCTGATGCTGGCCCACGCGCTGGAGCAGGCGAAGGCCGGCGACCTCATCCTCGCCGTCGGCTTCGGGCAGGGGGCCGACGCTCTGGTCTTCCGCGCCACCGGCCATCCCTGGCAGGGGGCAGGGGGGGAGGGGGGCATCGAGGCGGCGCTGGCTGGCGGGCGGGTGGAGAGCGGCTACGGCCGCTTCGCCGCCCTGACCGGCAGCGTCGAGCGCGACGAGGGCATGCGCGCCGAACTCGACCTGCAAACCCCGCTGACGGTGCTGTACCGCAAGCGGGACATGCTGCTCGGGCTGGTCGGCGGGCGCTGCGCCGCCTGCGGCACGCGTCAGTTCCCCAAGGCGCGGGTCTGCGTCAACCCGGACTGCAACGCCTGGGACGCCCAAGAGGATGTCCGGCTGGCCGACGACCCGGCGCGCGTCGTCACCTGGACGGCCGATCACCTGACCTACTGTCCGTCGCCGCCGGCCCATTACGGGCTGATCCAGTTCGAGGCCGGTGGCCGGCTGCTGGCGGGCTACGCCGACGTCGAGCCGGGCGACCTGTCGGTGGGGGCGCCGCTGCGCATGGTGTTCCGGGTCAAGGACCACGACCCGCGCCGCAACTTCCGCCGCTATTTCTGGAAAGCCGCGCCGGTGCGCGGCGGGGGGCTGTGAGCGATGGCAACGGGAATCCGCGACCGGGTCGCCATCGTCGGCATGGGCTGCACCCGCTTCGGCGAGCGCTGGACCGACGGCGCCGAGGATCTGATGGCCGAGGCCTACGCCGAGGCGCTGGCCGATTCCGGGCTGGAGACCAAGGACATCCAGGCGGCGTGGCTCGCCACCGCCAACGAGGATCTGCATGTCGGGCGCAGCGGCATCCCGCTGGCGACGACGCTGCGGCTGCCGCGCATCCCGGTGACGCGGGTGGAGAATTTCTGCGCCAGCGGCACCGAGGCGCTGCGCGGCGCCGTCTACGCCGTGGCGGCGGGGGCCTGCGACGTGGCGCTGGCGTTGGGGGTGGAGAAGCTGAAGGACACCGGTTATGGCGGGCTGCCCCAGCGGTCGCGCGGGGCGTTGAACGCGCTGTGGTGGCCCTCCTACACCGCACCCGGATCCTTCGCGCAGCTCGCCGAGGCCTACCGGGCCAGGCACGGCCTGTCGCGCGTGGATCTGAAGCGCGCCATGGCCCATGTCTCGGTCAAGAGCCACGCCAACGGGGCCAGGAACCCCAAGGCCCATCTGCGCAAACCCATCACCGAGCAGGCGGTGCTCGACGCGCCGATGGTGGCCGACCCGCTCGGGTTGTTCGACTGCTGCGGCGTCAGCGACGGGGCGGCCTGCGCCATCGTCACCACGCCGGAGATCGCGCGCGGCCTCGGCAAGCGCGGGGCGGTCAGCGTCAAGGCGCTGCAACTCGCCGTCTCGAACGGCGAGGAGATGGGCTTCGGCCGCTGGGACGGCAGCCACGTCGCGACCGCGCGGGTCGCCGCCGCCCGCGCCTACGCCGAGGCGGGGGTCGCCGATCCGCGCCGCGAGCTCAGCCTGACCGAGGTGCACGACTGCTTCTCCGTCACCGAGCTGGTGACCATGGAGGATCTCGGGCTGTCGCCCGAGGGCGGGGCGGTGCGTGATGTGCTGGACGGGGTGTTCGACGCCGACGGTGCGCTGCCCTGCCAGATCGACGGCGGGCTGAAATGCTTCGGCCACCCGATCGGCGCCTCGGGCCTGCGGATGGTCTACGAGCTGTATCTGCAACTGCTGGGGCGCGCCGGGCCGCGCCAGCGCGCCGACGTGCGGCTGGGCCTGACGCACAATCTCGGCGGCGCGCCGCACCAGAACGTGTGCAGCGTCGCCATCATCGGAAGGCTCGGCGAATGACGACGGACGGAGACACGGGCATGCTGGCCGGCAAGGCGGTGGTGGTGACGGGGGCCGGGCGCGGCATCGGGCGCGAGATCGCGCTGGAATTCGCCCGCCGGGGTGCCCGGGTGGTGGTGAACGACCTCGGCGTGTCGGTGAATGGGGCGGAGGGCGGCGAGGCCGGCGGCGAGACCCCGGCCGACGAGGTGGTCCGCCTGATCCGCGAGGCCGGCGGCGAGGCGGTCGCCAGCGCCGACAGCGTCGCCGACTGGGCCGGGGCCCACCGCATCGTCGAGACGGCGCTGGACCGGTTCGGCCGCATCGACGCGGTGGTCAACAACGCCGGCATCCTGCGCGACGGCATGTTCCACAAGATGACCGAGGCGGATTTCGACGCGGTGCTGGGGGTGCATCTGAAGGGCGCCTTCAACGTCGCCCGCGCCGCCGCCCCGCATTTCCGTCGGCAGCAGTCCGGCGCCTTCGTCCACATGACCTCGAACTCGGCGCTGATCGGCAACCTCGGCCAAGCCAACTACATGGCGGCGAAGCTCGGGATCGTCGGGCTGTCCAAGGCCATCGCGCTGGACATGAAGGCGTTCGGCGTGCGCTCCAACTGCGTCTCGCCCAGCGCCGCGACCCGCATGGGCGACACCGTGCCGGTGGCGACGGAGGAGCAGCGCCTGCGCGCCGAGCGTCGCCGCAGCATGACCGCCGACCGCATCGCCCCGCTCGCCGTCTTCCTGGCGAGCGATGCGGCCCGCGAGGTGACCGGCCAGATTTTCGCCGTCCGCCGCAACGAGATCTTCCTGATGAGCCAGCCCCGCCCCGCGCGCGCCCTGCATCGGGCGGAGGGATGGTCGGTGGAGACGCTGACCGACCATCTGCTGCCGGCTCTGCGCCCGTCTCTGGTGCCGCTCGACCGCGTGTCGGACGTCTTCTCCTGGGACCCGGTGTAAGGGGGCCGACATCGGCACTTCCCGGCAACAGCGTCCGTTCCTATGACGTTCCCTCCGGAGCCAGGAGCCGGCCGGCCTTTATCTCCATCACGCGGTCGAGGGGGGGGGCGTCAGTGCCCGGCGTGATGGCAGGCGGTCTGGTGGCCGGGCGCCACGCTGCGCAGGGGCGGATCGACCGACCGGCAGAGGTCGGTCGCGATCGGGCAACGGGCGTGGAAGCGGCAGCCGGCCGGGATGTTGCGGGCGCTCGGCAAATCCCCCGGCAACGGGCTGGCGTGGCGCCGGCGGGCCGGATCGGGAACGGCGTCGATCAGCGCGCGGGTGTAGGGGTGCTGTGGGTGGTCCCAGAGGCGGTCGTGGGGGCCGGATTCGACCACGCGACCCAGATACATCACCAGCACCCGGTCGGCGACGTAGCGCACCACCGACAGGTCGTGCGAGATGAACAGCAGCGACAGGTTCATCTCGCGCTTCATCGCTGCCAGCAGGTTGATGATCTGCGCCTGGATCGACAGGTCGAGCGCCGACACCGGCTCGTCGCAGACGACCAGTTCCGGCTCCAGGATCAGCGCGCGGGCGATGCCGATGCGCTGGCGCTGGCCGCCGGAGAACTCGTGCGGGAAGCGGTGCGCCGCGTCGCGCGGCAGCCCCACCCGGTCGAGCATGTCGTGGACCCGCCGCCGCCGCTCCTCCCGCTTGCCGATCCCGTGGACGGTCAGCGGTGCCAGCAGGATGTCGCCGACGCTGTGGCGCGGGTTCAGCGAGCCGTAGGGATCCTGGAAGATCATCTGAAGCCGCCGCCGGAAGGCGCGCAGGCGGCCTTCGGGGGCTGCGCCGAAATCCTCGCCGGCGAACAGGATGCGGCCCGAGGTCCGGTCGCCCAGCCGCAACACCGCCCGGCCCAGCGAGGATTTCCCACAGCCGGACTCGCCGACCAGCCCGACGGTCTCGCCCGCCGCGACGTCCAGCGAGACGCCGTCCACCGCGCGCAACGATGCTCCCTGCGAGGGGTAATGGACGTGCAGGTCGGTCACGGACAGCAGCGTCATGGGTGGAACTCCGGCGAGGCGGCGCTAGGGGAGTTGAGGGGGGAGCCGGGAAGGGGGAGACCGACGGCGACCGGGCAGGCGACCGCCCGCCGCGCGGCCGGGACGAGGAGCGGCGGCATCGCCTCGGCGCAGGCGGCCACCGCCGCGGGGCAGCGCGGAACGAAGGGGCAGCCCGCCTGGCCGGCGGCCGAGGCGATGCTGCCGGGGATCTCGTCCAGCGGCCCGTCGCGGTAGTGCCGGCCGGCGTTCATGCGCGGCGACGCCGCCAGCAGCCCGCGGGTGTACGGATGCAGCGGGTCGGAGAACAGCGGTCCGGCGTCGGCCTCCTCGACCTTGCGGCCGGCGTAGAGCACGACGACGCGGTCGGCCCATTGCGCGACGACGCCGAGGTCGTGGGTGATCAGCAGCAAGGCCAGCGACAGCTCGCGGCGCAGCCGGTCGAGCAGTTCGAGGACCTGGGCCTGGATGGTGACGTCGAGCGCCGTGGTCGGCTCGTCGGCGATCAGCAGCTTGGGGCGGCAGGCGACGGCCATGGCGATCATCGCCCGCTGGCGCATGCCGCCGGACAGCCGGTGCGGGTGGTCGTCGACCCGCCGCTGCGGCTCGGGGATGCGGACGAGGTCGAGCAGCTCGATCGCCTGCGCCCGCGCCGCCTTGGCCGACAGACCCTGGTGGAGGCGGAGCACCTCGGCGATCTGCCGGCCGATGGTCAGCACCGGGTTCAACGAGGTCATCGGCTCCTGGAAGATCATCGCGAGGTCGCGGCCGCGCAGCCGCCGCTTCGCGCGCTCCGGCAGGCCCGTCAGCTCCTGGCCGGCGAAACGGATGCCGGCGGCCTCGACGCGGGCGGAGCGCGGCAGCAACCCCATCAGGGCGAGCGCGGTCAGCGACTTGCCGGACCCGGATTCGCCGACCAGGGCGACGGTCTCGCCGGCCTCCACCGTGAGATCGAAGCCGCGGACCGGCCACCAATGGCCACCTGCGCCGTTCCGGAAGCCGATGGAGAGGTCGCGGACGCTGAGCAGCGGGTCCATCAGGAGTCCTTCTCAAGGCGCGGGTTCAGCGCGTCGTTCAGCCCGTCGCCGATCAGATTGAGCGCCAGCACCGTCACCACGATCAGCAGGCCGGGCAGGGCGGTCAGATACCAGGCGGTGCGCAGCAGCTCGCGGCCCGCGCCGATCATGCTGCCCCAGCTCACCGTGTTCGGGTCGCCCAGCCCCATGAAGGACAGCGCCGCCTCCATCAGGATCGCCGAGGCGACCATCACCGAGGAGGTGACGATGACCGGCGGCATGGCGTTCGGCAGGATCTCGCGCAGGATGATGCGGCCGTGGCCGTAGCCCATGCCGCGCGCGGCGACGACGAAGTCCTTGCTCCGCAGGGCGCGGACCTCGGCGCGGACCAGCCGGGCGATGGTCGGCCAGGTGACGATGCCGATGGCGCCGACGATCGTCGCGACCGACGGCTGGGCGATGGCGACCAGCACGACCAGCAGGATGAAGCTCGGCACCGCCTGGAAGATCTCGATCAGCCGGACCAGCGCGTCGTCGAGCCAGCCGCCGCGGTAGCCGGCGACGGCCCCGACCAGGATGCCGAGCGACAGGCCGACGCAGGTGGCGGCGAAGCCGACCAGCAGCGAGATTCGGGCGCCGTGCATCAGCCCGGCGGCGACGTCGCGGCCCAGCGAATCGGTGCCGAGCGGGTGAGACCATTGCCTGCCGGGCCACAGCAGCGGGCGCCCCACCATGCCGAGCGGGTCGTCGGGGTAGAACAGGGGCGCCAGCGACGCTCCGAGCATGACCAGGGCGAGGAGGACCAGCCCGGCGATCGCCGTCGGGTTGCGCAGGAAGGCGCGCAGGGCCCGCCGTCCGTAGCGCGGCGCGGCGGCGGGCGTGCCGGCGGCGGGATTGGCTGTTGCGGGAAGCGGCGGTGCGGCGGCCAGCGCCGGGGAGGAGGTCTTGGGCATCACGACGCCTCGATCCGTGGGTCGAGCCAGGCCTGGAGGACGTCCACCAGCAGGTTGGCGGCGATCACCAGCAGGGAGGACAGAAGCAGCACCCCCAGCAGGATGCTGAAGTCGCGGGCCATCACCGCCTCGTAGGCCAGCCGGCCGAGGCCGGGCCAGCTGTAGACCGTCTCCACCACCACCGCACCGCCGAGGATGCCGCCGAGATGGATGCCGGCCATCGTCGTCACCGGCAGCAGGGCGTTGCGCAGAACGTGGCGGGTCATCACCGTCCAGGCCGGCAGTCCCTTGGCGCGCGCGGTGCGCACATAATCGTGGGTCTGCGCCTCCAGCAACGCCGCGCGGGCCAGCCGGGCGTAGATGGCGACGTAGAAGAGGGCGAGCGAGGTCGCCGGCAGCACCATGTAGCGCAGCCGGTCGAGCAGCGCCGCGAGCCCTTCGGCGGGGCCGCCGCCAGAGGGTCCACCAATGGTCTGGTAGCCGCCGCTGGGCAACCAGCCGAGCGTCACCGAGAACAGGACGATCAGCATCAGCCCGATCCAGAAGCCGGGGATCGAGTAGAACAGCAGCGCCAGCACCGAAACGACGCGGTCCGGCCAGCGCCCGGCGGTGGCCGCCATCACCAGCCCGAGCAGCAGCCCGACGACGAAGGCGAGCGCCAACGCGGTCGCCATCAGCAGCAGCGTGCCCGGCAGCCGCTGGCCGATCAGCTCGGCGACCGGCATGTTGTAGCGCGGCGAATAGCCCAGGCTGAAATGGGCGAGGTTGGACAGGTAACCGAGCAGCTGGAGCAGCAGCGGCTGGTCCAGCCCGAAGCGGGCGCGGAGCGCCGCCAGCGTCTCCTCCGTGGCGGTTCCCGATTCCGCCGCCATCACGTCGGCGGCGTCGCCAGGCGCCAGCTGCAGCAGCAGGAAGTTCAGGATCACGATCCCGAGCACGGTCGGAATCGCCTGGAGGGCGGTGCGCAGGAACCGCCGCGTCAGACGGCCGGGCGTCGTCATGGCCGGCCCCTTTCGCGGGATTGTACAAGTCCGGCTCCCCGCACCGACGCCATTTGACCCATCATCCTCATGTCCAGGCGAACTCCGCCGGCTCCACACGGTAGCGCTCGATCACGCGGGGGTCGGGGTCGTAGCCGAGCCCCGGCCCGGTCGGCACCTTGACGAAGCCGTCGACCGGTTCGGCGACGGCGCCGATCGGGTGCTCGTCGAAGGCAAAGTAGAGCCGCTCCAGCAACGGCGGGCGGCGGCGCGAGGCGTTGAAATGGATGGTCGCCAGCAGCCCCGGCCCGAAGGTGGCGCAGTGTGGCACGACGTCGACGCCATGGGCCTCGGCCAGCGCGTCAATGCGCAATGCCTCGCTGATCCCGCCGGCCTTGGCGAGGTCGGGCTGCGCCACGTCGATGGCTCCAGCGTCGAACATCGCCTTGAAGTCGTGCAAGCTGCCGGCGTTCTCGCCGGCAGCGATACGCAATGACCCTTTGCGGCGGATCTCGCCGAGGCCGCCATAATTCTCCGGTGGCCACACCGGCTCCTCCAGCCAGTCGAAGTTGCCGGGCGCCAGCCGCCGCGCGGCGTCGATCGACTGCGACACGGTCCAGGGGCAGTTGACGTCCAGCATGATGGCGACGTCCGGCCCGGCCTCCTCCCGCGCGGCGAGGTTCTCGGCGATGCCGATCTCGTGGAGCTTGATGTGGCGGTAGCCCTCGGCCAGCGCCTTGCGCACGGCACCCCGCACCCCCTCCACCGAGCCGTAACGCAGGAAGCTGGCGTAGACGGGCAGCTCCGGCGTCACCAGCCCGCCGATCAGCTGGTGCAGCGGAAGACCGGCGCGCTTGCCGAGGATGTCCCACAGAGCGATGTCGACGGCGGCGATGCCGTAGGCGATGCCGCCGATCCGCCCGGTGTTGTGCAGGCGGAATTCGAGGTCGTGCTTGATCGCCTCGATCCGCGTCGGGTCCTGGCCGATCAGCTTGGGCGCGATGTGGGCGTCGATCACCGCCTTCAGCGGCAGGTCGCGGGCGCGCCCGAAGGCCTCGCCCCAGCCGCTGATGCCCGCGTCGGTGTCGATCCGCACCAGCAGCACGTCGAACGCCGACCAACTGCGGCCGGTGCTCGGCCGGATGGCGCCGTTCGAGGAGCAGGGAACGGCGAGCAGAATGGTCTCGACCTTGGTGATCTTCATCGCGCGGGCACCCCGTTGCGTGGCCGTGGGCCGTCTTGAGGTCAGGACTGGAAGTAGGTGTCCGCGAAGGTGTCGCTGGCGCCGTAGGCGCCGATGGCGAAGTTCCGCAGCTTGGTGTTGGCGACGGTGAACTGGTCGACGGCGATGAAGTTGATCAGCGGCAGGTCGGCGACCGCGATCTTCTGGAAGGCGTGGAACAGCCGGATCCGCTCGGCGTCGTCGGTGGCGACGCTCGCCGCCTCCAGCAGCCGGTCGACCTCCGGGTTGGAATAGTGGCTGCCGTTGGAGAAGGCGACGCCCTTCTTGATGTTCTGCGACCAGTAGATTCGCTGCACCCCGACCGTCGGGTCGAACAGATTGGCCAGCGTGCCGGCGTTGAGGTCGAAGTTGCGGTCGGTGTAGACCGCCTTGACGTAGCTGGCGAAGTCCTGGGCCTGAATGGTCACCTCGATGCCGATCTTGCCGAGCGCCTGCTGGACATAGTCGGAGACGCGGCGCAGGTCGCCGACGCCGGGGTTGTGGACGATCTTCAGCCCGAAGCGCCGGCCCTTGGCGTCCGCCTTGTGCCCGGCCTCGTCGAGCAGCGCCGCCGCCTTCTTCAGGTCGAAGGGCAGCGGCTTGATGCTGGGGTCGTGGTAGGGCGCCATGTGCGGGTTGATCGGCGTCGGCGAGATCTGGCCGTAGCCGTACCAGACGGTGTTCAGCAGCACCTTGAGGTCGATGGCGTGGGCGAGCGCTTGGCGCACCCGCAGATCCTGGAGGACCGGGTTGTCGAGGTTGAGTTCGAGCTGCGTGTGGTTGCCGAGGTAATCGTAGCCGAGGCTGCTGACCTGCAGGTGCGGCAGCGCCTTCAGCCGCTCGATCTCCGACAGGGGAATGCGGTTGTCGGGGACGATGTCGACCTCGCCGGTCTCGATGGCGGCGGTGCGTGCCGCCGCGTCGGCGATGTAGCGGAAGATGATGCGGTCGAGGTAGGGCTTGCCCGGATCCCAGTAGTTCGGGTTGCGCTCCAGGATGATGTGGCTGCCGCGCACCCACTCCTTGAAGACGAAGGGGCCGGTGCCGATCGGCGTGTCGCGCCGGGGGTGGCGGGCGAAGGGCGTGCCGTCGTCGTAGATGTGGCGCGGGATGATCGGCGACACCGCCGCCGACAGGCCGCGCAGCAGGAAGGGCGCCGGTTTCGACAGCACCAGCTCGACGGTGTGGGGATCGGGCGTGCGGGTCTCCACGAGGTTGGCGAACATCATGCGACCGAAGGTCTGCAACTCCTTCAGCAGCGAGATCGAGAAGGCGACGTCGGCCGAGGTGAAGTCGGCGCCGTCGTGCCACTTCACCCCCTTGCGGAGCTGGAAGGTGTAGCGCAGCCCGTCCGGGGTCAGGCTGTAGGAGGTCGCGAGCTGCGGCTTCAGCCCATACTGGAAATCATGCGCGAACAGCCCCTCGACGATCTTGGGGCCGACCTTCTGGCTGGCGCCGAAGGAGTTGTCGACGGTCAGGATCGTCGGCGGATCGGGATCGACGACCACCCGCAGCGTCCCGCCGCGCACCGGCGTGCCCTGCAGGGATGCGTCCTTTGGTTGCGCTTGCGCGAACGCTATAGACGACGGCAGAAAAGGAATCGCCCCAAAAGTTGCCATTGCAGAAAGAACATCGCGCCTGTTCGGGGGCCAGCCAATGGTCACGTTCGCTCTCCGGTCTTTTTGTGTGCGTTCAGTTTTCCGTCCTTTAATCCATATGTCAACTAGATTTATAGACATTCATTTTTGGATTCGATGTGTAGTATGTGCGACAAGGAGCGGCCAATCCGCATCTCAACCGTGGGAAGAAAAAGCGATGGATTTCAATTTCACGAAGGCGCAGAGGGACATTTACGAGACCGCCGGCCGCATCGGTCGCGAGGTGCTGGCGCCCAACGCCCGGCGCCATGACGAGGAGGCGAGCCTGCCGCTGGACGCTCTCAAGATCCTCGCCGACGAAGGATTCCTGAAGCTGACCGTGCCGGCCGCCTATGGCGGGCTGGACAGCGGCGCCAAGGGCAGCGACCCGCTGCTCTACCTGCTGGCGATCGAGCAGCTCGCGCGCTACTGCCACTCGACCGCCCACTGTCTCCAGGTGCATTCCCACGGCGCGCATTACGTGTCGCTGGTCGGCAGCGCGGCGCAGAAGGACGAGATCCTCGGCCGTGTCGTTGCGGAGGGCGCCATCCTCAACGGCACCGGCAGCGAGCCGGGACGCTCGGCGCGCGGCCTTTACGGGCTGCTGACCACCGCCGACCGGGTCGATGGCGGCTACCGGATCAGCGGCACCAAGAACTACGCGACGCTGGCCGACATCGCCGCCTACAACATCGTGTTCCTGCGCCTGCGCGACGTGCCTTCGCCCGAGGGGCATCTCGGCGTCGCCGTCCCGCAGGGGGCCGAGGGCTTCCACATCGTCGAGGGCACCTGGAACCCGATCGGCATGCGCGGCGCGGTGAGCCCGCATCTGGAGCTGCGCGACCTGTTCGTCGCCGACCGCTATGTGCTGGGCCCGCCGGGCGCCAACCCGTCGATCCGCTATCAGGCCAAGTGCCATCTGGGATTCGCCGCCCAGTTCCTCGGCGCGACCGAGGCGCTGTTCGACTATCTCAAGGCCTATCTGCCGGAACGCGGCACCGCCAAGGACCCCTACGCCCAGCTCCGCATGGGCGAACTGCGCGTCGGCATCGAGGCGACCCGCTGGATCATCTACCGGGCGGCCTGGCTGTGGACGCAGGGCGACGAGACGCGGGCCGAACTGGCGGCGATGGAGGCCAAGCACCAGGCGATCGAGAACGCCACCATCGCGATGGACCGCGCCTCGCAGATCGCCGGGTCGAGCGCCTATCTGGAGGGTTCGCCCTTCGCCCGCATCGTCCGCGACCTGCGCTTCCAGACCCTGCACGAGAACTCGGACCGGACGTCGAGCACCATCGGCCAAGCCTATCTCGGCCAGAGCTTCGACACCACCGCACGCCTCTGAGCGGACACGCCGCCGCCCCTTCCCGGCGCGCCGGAAGGGGCGGGGCGGTCCGTCACGCGTAACGCTTGAAGGACACGGTGTCGTCGCGGCCGAGCTGGCGGATCAGGTCGGTCTCCCAGCGCATATACTCGCGGAAGGCGGCCTCGCGGTCGCCGCGTTCCTGCAGCTTGTAGGGCGAACGCCAGACGTCGTTGGTGTCGTCGAGCCGGTTCGCCTCCCCCGTCTCCAGCGGCAGCCCGGCCGCCGCCCAGGCCACGGTGCCGCCCTCCAGCGTCCGCACCGGCCGCGCGGTGGCCCCGGCCAGTTCGCGCACGGCGAAGCGGGCGAGTTCGCCGTCGGGCGAGGTCAGCACGACGGTCCCATTCCCCGGCAACCGCCCGGCCGTCGCCGCGAGGTTGGCGCGGACGGCGAACCACGCGCCGGGGATATGCCCCTCCCCATGGACGAGGCTGGACGCGAGATCGGCGATTGTCACCTCCCCCTGGGCCTCGCCACGGTCGAGCAGGCCGCGCAGTTCGGTGGCGGTGACGCTCGCGACCGGACCGGGATCGCCAAGGATGACGGGATGCGGCTTGCCGCTTTCCAACGGCCGGTCGGCGAAGGCGTCCGCCAGCACATGCACCTCGCCCCAGCCGATCTGGATGAGCCAGGAGGCGGTGATGGTGGCGCGCACCGCGTCCGGTCCGTCGAGCAGGACGATGCGGCCGTTGCGGGTGCCGACATACTCGTCGGTCGCCTGCACCGCCTGCCCGCCGGGCGCCGGGAGCGAACCCGGGATGTGCCCGGCCTTGTACTCCTCCAGGGTCCGCACGTCGAGAAGGTGCAGCGAGCGTGTCCCGGACTCCGCGACGAAACGGTCCAGCGTCGCCGCGTCGATCCGCCGGATGCCGAAGCGTTCGGTCAGCCGGGCGACCGACTCCCGCGCCTTCGCCAGCCCGGCCGGGGAGGGGGCAGGAGCGTGGTCGGTGCGCCCGTGCTCCAGATCATGGCCGTCGAGCAGCCACGCCATGGTGCCGTTCTCCAACGCCAGCACCGGGTTGGGCAGCCCGGCGTTGATCAGGGTCTGGGCGCCGATGATGCTGCGGGGGCGCCCGGCGTAATTGACCACCACCTGGGCCTCCGGCGTCCGCAGCAGGTCGTGGATGCGGTAGGGCAGCTCGGCGTTCGGGCAGGACAGCGCGCCGGGCAGGCTGAAATTCGCGAACTCCTGTGGCGTCCGGCCGTCCAGGATCACCACATCCTCGCCGGCGGCAAGCTTCGTCCGCAGCGCCGCCACCGTGAGGCGGGGGGTGTCGTAGGCATGCTCGACGAACTCGCCGAACGCCTTGCTGACGACGTTGATGCCGCTGTAGAGGAGATTCCCCTCCGCTTCCCAGGCGGCGTTGCCACCCTTCAGCACGGCGGTGTCGCCGTAGCCGAGTTCGCCGAGGCGCCGCGCGGCGCGGGTGGCGAGGCCGCTGCCATCGGCGTCGGTCACGACGATCCGTGTGCCCCGGCGTGGCACCAGCGTGGCGATGCGGAACTCCAGAAGGCTCAGCGGCATCGACACCGCCCACAGGATGTGCCCGGCGGCGTAGACGCCGGTTTCCCGGGCGTCGATGAGCGCGAACTCCTCGCCGCTGGTCAGAAGGGCGCGCAACTCCGCCACGCCGATCGGGCTGGGCGAAGCGGGCGGGGAGGGTAGAGCAAGGCTGGTCATGGAATGCGGACTCCGTGGAACGGGGCGGTGGCGGCCAGCCAGCCGCCGTTGGACGGACCGCCGCTGAACGGATTTTATGGCTTGGCTGGTTGCCGGGACGCCGGAGCGCGGGCGTCGTCAGGGGGTGTAGGCGTCGATGGGATCGCCTCTGAGGGCGGTGGAAGGCCGGCCGTCGACCCCCACCGGGACATCGTCGCGCAGTGTGATGTGGTAGAGTTGCCGGTCGAAGTCGAGGCTGAAGATGTCGCGGGAGGCCAGATGGGCCGGCGTGCGGTTGTCCCAGAAGGCGATGCTGCCCGGCTGCCAGCGGAAGCGCACCGTGTACTCCGGCCGGGTGACGTGCTCGAACAGCAACTCGAGGATCTGCTGGCTTTCGCGCGGCGCGAGACCGGTGATCCGCTTCAGGAAGGACGGGCTGACGAACAGGGCGCGCTCGCCGGTTTCCGGGATGACGCGCACCAGCGGGTGTTCGCTGACGAGCGGCCGGTCGGCGTTCCGCTTGTCGAAGATTTCGGTCGCGTCCTGGCCTTCCGGCGGCGTGAAGCGGTGCACGCCGCGCAGGTCGTCGACGAAGCCGCGCAGCGTCGGCGACAGACCGTTGTAGGCCTCCACCAGATTGAGGTGATGTGGTGGACGGCCCTTTCACCGGGAAACGGTGTCAAGCTGAGGTCGTTGAAGAAACCACCTTACAGGAGCGGCTGATGACCACGCTGGCGACGATCGGTCTGGATCTGGCGAAGAATGTCTTCCAGGTTCATGGCATCACCGCGGAGGGAAAGGGGAGTATCCGGAATTTCGTGCTCGGCGGGGCGGGTTGAGTATCAGGCGTTCATCGCCTTTGCGAACCGCTCGCCGAAGATGACGGCCATCTGCGCCTTGGCGGCCGTCCATTCGCGCGGCGGCATCTTCCAGTCTTTCTCGGCGCGGTTCAAGACGAGAAACAGGAGCTTCAGGGCCGCCTCGTCATTGGGGAAATGCCCCCTGGTCCGCACCGCCCGGCGCAGCTTCGAATTCAGGGCCTCGATGGCGTTGGTGGTGTAGAGGATGCGCCGGACCTCGCGGGGGAAGGCGAAGAAGGGAATGACCTCCTGCCACGCCCGCCGCCACGCCTTGCCGATGGCCGCGTACTTTTCACCCCAGGGTCCGTCCTCGAAGGCGGTCAGGGCTGCCTCGGCAGCCTTGTCGTCGACGGCGTCGTAGACCGTCTTCAGCGCGGCGGCGATGGCCTTGCGGTCCTTCCAGGACGCGAACTCCATGCTGTGGCGCAACAGGTGGACGATGCAGGTCTGGACGATGGTTTCGGGATAGGCGGCGGCGATCGCCTCGGGAAAGCCCTTCAGCCCGTCGACCACGGCCAGCAGGATGTCCTCGACGCCCCGGTTCCTCAGCTCGTTCAGCACGCGCAGCCAGAACTTGGCGCCTTCGTTCTGCTCGATCCACAGGCCCAGCACCTCCTTGGCGCCGTCGGCGCGCACGCCGATGGCCACATGGATGGCCTTGTTGCGCACCAGGCCTTCGTCGCGGATCTTGACCCGGATGGCATCCAGGAACACCAGCGGGTAGATCGCCTCCAGGGGCCGGTTCTGCCACGTCGTCACCTCCTCGATCACCGCGTCCGTCACCGTGGAGATCAGGTCGGCCGAGACCTCGATGCCATAGAGTTCCCGCAGATGCCCGGTGATCTCCCGCGTCGACATGCCTCGCGCGTACATCGAGATGATCTTCTCGTCGAAGCCGGGGAAGCGCCGTTGGTACTTGGCGATCAGCGCCGGGTCGAACGTTCCCGTCCGGTCGCGTGGAATGGACAGGTCCATCGACCCACCCTCGGTCAGCACCGTCTTGCGGCCGTAGCCGTTGCGCCGGTTGCCACTCTCGTCACCGGCCAGGTGATGATCCAGTTCCGCTTTCAGCGCCCGTTCCGTCAGCGCCTTCTTCAACTGGTCGAGCAAGCCGTTCTGGTCGAACGCCGTCTTGGCATCCGCCCCAGCCAGCAGCTGGTCGAGGATCGCGTCGGGGATAACGGGCTCTTTGCGGCGGGCCATTCAGGGTCTCCTTCTGCTTCAGGATAACCCCGCCGAGCACGAAATTCCGGATACTCCCTTTCGACGGTGCTGCCGGACACGCCGGCGTTCCATGCGCTGCTGCTGCGCTACACGCAGGCCCTGTTGAATCTGGTCGCCCGCTCGGCCTCGTGCACCCGCCTGCACCCGAGCGAGGAGTGGTGCGCGCGCTGGCTGCTGATGACGCACGACCGGGTCCAGGCTAGGCATTTCCCGCTCACCCAGGAATTCTCCAGGAATTCCCGGCGCAGATGCTCGGCGTGCGGCGGCCCAGCGTGTCCGTGGCGGCCGGTATGCTCCGGAAGGCCGGGTTCATCCGCTACACGCGCGGGACCGTCGCCATCCTCGGACGCGACGGGCTGGAGGCGGCGGCCTGCCCCTGTTACGGCGTCATCAAGGCGGAGTTCGATCGCCTGCTTCCGTGAAGCCGGTGGCCCGGCGCACGGCCTAGTCACCGAGAGCTAAAGGCTGCTTATTTCAGGTGCTTATACCGCCTCTCCTATGAAATGACCTTCTGGAGCCAAGGCGGGAAGCAGAGGGATTTGATGCGGCCGGTTTCGGCGATGAGCGCGTTCCAGGCGT
>NZ_JAGINM010000020.1 GCF_017876095.1 Azospirillum agricola | reverse complement strand
GAGCCGTGACAGACCATCACGTCGATAGGAGGCGTGTGGAAGGGCGGCAACGCCCGAAGCTAAGCCTTACTAATCGCTCGATCGGCTTGATCTCCCACAACAAGGCGCGCCGCGCGCAGCGGCAAGCCCGCTTCCACCCCACGGCCAACACGCCGTTTCGATCATCCTCAGAACACGTCACTTGCACGAAAGCGCGAACGCGAAACGCTCCGGTTGGACGAGACGTCCGGTTCCTGTGCCTCGGTGACCTGGTGGTCATAGCGAGGTGACAAACACCCGATCCCATCCCGAACTCGGCCGTGAAAAGCCTCTGCGCCGATGGTACTGCGTCTTAAGGCGTGGGAGAGTAGGTCGCCGCCAGGTCCCCAAGGCACAGGATTAATCAGACTACACAAAAACTCGCACGACCAGGAGCTTCGCCAAACGCGCGCCATCTTCACCGAACACGCGACACCTTCACCAAGGGCCCGCTGCGTCACAGACGCGACGGGCCTTTTCGCGTTGGGGATCCCAGGGTTAGTCGTCCCTGTCTGGATGATGGTCTGCCGAGCAGGATGGCGACCCTTGATCCTGATCGGCAGCGTCCCGTTGCCATGCCGAGTTACAGGCCGCGCCGCAGCAGCGCCTCGCGCGGTTGGTCGATGTGCCGATGCGCCGCATGGAAGCGGCGCCAAGCCAGCAGTGTGAACAGGGCGCCCGCCGCCAGCGCGGTCAGGTCGATGCCGGCCACCCCCCACAGCCCACGTGTCAGCGTCACCCCAAGGTGGGCATGGCTGGTCAAGGCGTTCACCAGGGGAAGGGCGATCCACAACAGCGCAGCCGCCGCCATCTGCTCACCCCAGGCGCGTTGGACACCGCGCAGGACCGGGTGCAGGGCCGCCAGCAGCCATGCGGCGAAGAAGGCGACGACCTCCAGCGTCTCCCGGCCAGCCAACCCGTCGGGCAACAGGCGATTGGCCCAGAAATAGGCGGCGATGGCGACCGGGAGGCCGACCATCACAGCCAGATTGGCGCCGTCGGCCAGACGCAGACCGAAAGACGCGGTCGCCTCCCGCTTGCGCCGCTTGATGATCCAGTAGACCTGCCCGGTGCCGATCATCGCGGTTCCCGCCAGCCCGCACAGGATCATCGCCAGCCGCAGCGGAGCGTCGGCGAAGCGCATCATGTGCAGGCCGTAGGCGCCGGCCCGCGTCGCGGCGGCGGCGCCCGTCCCGTCCCAGACCTTCCGCACCGCGCCGGTCGTGCCGTCGAACAGGATGGCCTCCGGCGTGATCACCACCCGGTCGGCATCGGTGCGCTTGACGAGGATGGTGGCGGCGGCGTCGCCGGGGTTGTCGACGACGACCCGCCCCGGCCGCCCGCCATCCCAGCGCCGCGCCGCCTCCGCCAGCAGCGGCTCCACGGCGGCGAGGGCGGTGGCCCGTCCCGAGGCGGCCGGCGGCATCGGTTCGGCGTAGACCGCCGCGTTGAACTCGGCCGGCCGGTCGCCGAAAGCCGCCTGCAAGCCCCAGGGCAGATAGAGCAACATCAGTGGCACCAGCCCGGTCACGGTGATCAGCGCGTGGTAGGGCAGCACCAGGATGCCCAGCGCGTTGTGGACGTCCATCCACAGCCGTGTGCGCGAGCGGTTGGGGCGGAAGGCGAAGAAATCCCAGAAGACCCGCCGGTGGATGACGAAGCCGGTGATCAGCGCCACCAGCAGCGCCACTCCGGCGATGCCGACCAGATAGCGCCCCGCCACGCCGGGAATCCGCAGGTCGAAATGGAAGTAGTAGAGGAAGTCGCCGCCGTAGGTCGCCCGCGCCTGCACCGGGCGGCCGTCCGCCGGCTCCAGCGTCAGCCGGCGGAAGCCGGGCTGCACGCCCGGCCGGTTGTAGACATAGACCTGGGTCGCGGTCTCCCGCTCGTCGGGCAGCATGATCAGCCAGCGGCGCGCCTGCGGCGCCTCGCGCGACAGGGTGGCGATGGCCGCCGCCGCGGCGTTGGGGCTGTCCGCGGCCTCGACCCGTTCGGGCTGCATCCAGCGGGTGATCTCGTGGCGGGCGTAGGCGGTGGTTCCGGTCAGGAAGACGCAGAACAGCAGCCAGCCGACCACCAGCCCGCCCCAATTGTGCAGCCACGTCATCGACAGGCGGAAACTGCCGTTCATGCCCCGGTCCCCGCCACGTTTTTCAACAGGATGGCCACCCCCCAGACCGCCGCCGACAGACCGGCGGTCCAGGCCAGGGCGCGCAGGGCACTGGCGGCTGCGAACACCATCACCACGGTCAGGACGCAGGGCGGCAGCGCCGCCATGGTGGCGGTCAACACCGCTTCCGACCGGTCCTGCAAGGCCGGCAACACCAGCGCCAGCGCCGCCGCCGTTCCCGCCGCCAGGGCATAGCCACCGGCGACGGCGGTCGCGGTCCGCAGCGCGATCTCGACTCCCCGTCTCACCAGGAATACTTCAGCGAGCCGATGACGGTGCGGCGCAGGCCGTAATAGCAGTTGGTCGCCCGCGAGCAGGCCGAGACATACTGCTTGTCGAACAGGTTGCTGGCGTTGACCGCCGCCTGCACGCCCAGGAGATGCGGATGCAGATGGGACAGGTCGTAGCGCAGGGCGGCGTCCACCAGCGTGTGGGACGGCACCTTGAAGCTGTTGGCCGGATCGCCGTAAGTGAAGCCGACATGGCGCACGCCGATGCCACCGCCCAGCCCGGCCAGCGGGCCGTCCTGCACCGTGTAGTCGCCCCAGGCCGAGGCCGAATGGGTCGGCACGGCGACCGGCCGCTTGCCGCGGTTGATGTCGTTGCTCCTGGTCACCTCGGCGTCGAGCCAGGTGTAGCTGGCGACCGCGTTCAGCCCGTCGGCGAGGCTGACGCGCGCCTCCGCCTCGATGCCGCGTGAGCGGATCTCGCCGGTCTGGATGTTGAAGTTGGTGTGCTGCGGGTCGGCGGTGGTGACGTTCTGCTGGGTGATGTGGAAGGCCGACAGGGTGAGCAGGCTGCTCGATCCCGGTGGCTGGTACTTCAGCCCGGCCTCGTACTGCTGGCCGGTGGTGGGCTCGAAGGGCCTGCCGGCGAAATCGCTGCCGGCGGTCGGCTCGAAGGATTCCGAATAGCTGGCGTAGGGCGCCAGACCGTTGTCGAACAGGTAGAGCGCCCCGACCCGGCCGGTGAAGGCATCGGCCTGTTGGGCCGAGGTCCCCTGATTCAGCCGGTTGCGCTGCCGGGTCTCGGCCCAATCCTGCCGCCCGCCCATCAGCAGAACCAGCCCGCCCCACTTGATCTGGTCCTGGGCGTAGACGCCGGTCTGGGTGATGCGGGTGGCGATGCTCTGGTAGATCGGCGGATCGGCGATCGGCAGGCCATAGGCCGGGTTGAAGATGTCGAGGGATGGCGCCGTCGCCAGCCCGCGCACCGTGTCGCTCTTCAGCCTCTGGTGGTCAACGCCGGCCAGCACGGTGTGGCGCAGCGCGCCGGTGTCGAAGGTCGCCTGGATCTGGTTGTCGATGGTCAGATCGTCGGCGCGCTCGCTGAGCGAGAAGGCGCTGCGCCGCATGGTGCGCAGGTCGGGCTGGAGACCGGCGGCGTAGAGGCCCTTGTAGCTGAGGTCGTTGTGCAGGTAGCGGGCGTTCTGCCGCACCGTCCAGTGCTCGTCGAACCGGTGTTCGAACCGGTAGCCGATGCTCATGGTCTTGCGGTCCCAGTCGTTGAAGTTGGGATCGCCCATGAAGACGCTGGTCGGCAGCTTGCCGTTGGGGTTGGGCAGCAGGGTGCCCTGGGCCGGCAGGAAGTTCAGCGGCGAACCGTCGAAATTGTCGCGCTGGTAGAGGCCGACCAGGGTCAGGCTGGTGTCGTCGGTCGGCCTCCAGGTCACCGACGGGGCGGCGGCCAGACGGCGGCGCTCGGTGAAGTCGGTCTGGGTTTCGGTGTCCAGCCCGATGCCCGCGAAGCGGTAGGCCAGCCGGCCGTCGCCGGTCACGTCGCCGCCGACATCCAGCGCGGCCTGCTTGCGGCCGTGGCTGCCGGTCTGAAGCAGGATTTCGTGCCTGGCGTCGGGGGACGGCTGCTTGGTCACCATGTTGACCAGACCGCCGGGACTGGCCTGCCCGAACAGCACCGAGGCCGGGCCCTTCAGCACCTCGACCCGCTCGAACAGGTAGGGATCGATGCCGGAGGTCAGATAGCCGCTGCCCTTCAGCCGCAGCCCGTCGAGATACTCGTTGAAGGACACGCCGGTGGTGCCGTCGCCGCCGAAGCCGCGCACCGAGATGCCGTCGCCGCCGAAGGAGGAGGATTCGCCGTTGCGTCCCGTGGTGACGCCGGAGGTGTAGTTCAGGACGTCGGCCAGATTCTGCGCCGCCTGGGCGTCCATCTGGTCGCGGGTGACGACGGCGATCGACTGCGGGGTTTCCAGGATCGGCGTGTCGGTCTTGGTGGCGGTGGCGCTCTGGCGGGCGACATAGCCCACCACCGGGCCGGTCGCCCGTTCACGCGCACCCTGCACCGTCACCGGATCGAGCACCACGCCGCCGGTCTGCGGCCGCGACAGCACGGCGCGGCCGGGGCCGGTCATCTGGAACGACACGCCGGTGCCCGACAGCAGGCGGCGCAGCGCGTCGTCGGCGCTCATGGTGCCCGACACGCCGGGGGAGGCCACGCCGCGCGCCACCTCGGCCGGGAAGCCGACCTCCCAGCCGCTGGCCGCGCTGAAGGCGTTGAGAGCCGTCACCAGCCCCTGCGGCGCGATGTCGAACCGCTGCCCCGCCGCTTGCCCCGCCGCCTGGGCCACCTGTCCGTCGGCCTTCGCCGCCGCCGCGACACCGCTCCCCGCCGTGGCCGCACCCGCCATCGCCGAGGACAGCAGCACCGCCCGCAGCAGAGCCGTTCCCCGGCGCGCGCCCGCGCCCCTTCCCATGATCCCCAAACCCATCGCCGTGCTTCCCCATGATCACGATGTCTCAAGCCGCCGGGTCGGCGTCGCGGATTGCAAGTGCGACGCATTCCGAAAGGCATGCCGACTTGACGTTCGCGGATCGGGAAAAGCGGAATTTTTTTTGTGGACGCGCCGCGAGCGGAGAGGCGCGGGGGAGGGACCGGCGGATCAGGGGCGCGGGCGCAGGATCAACAGGGCGTCGGAGATCCGCAGCGTTTCGGCGCGCACCAGCTCCGCGAGGGACGCCGCCGTCCGCACCGGATCGTCCAGCCGGTAGTTGCCGGTGATCCGCCGGGCGGCGAGGGAATCGGGAACCACGATCAGGCCCCGATGATAGCGGTCCAGCTCACCCAGAACCTCCCCCAGGGGGCGGTCCTCGAAGACCAGCCGGCCATCGACCCAGCCGAGCGCCGCGGTCAGATCGGTGGGGTGGGGCAGGCCGATGGCCGACGCGGTGACCGCCACCTCCTCCCCCGCGCGCAGGCGCACGGCGGGATCGCCGGGCCGTGCGACGTCCACGGTGCCGTGCCGCACCGTCACCGTCACCCGATCATCCAGGTAACGGACGGCGAAGGCGGTGCCGACCACGGTCACGACGGCGGGACCGGCCGCCACCCGGAAGGGGCGGGTGGGATCGGGCGTCACCTCGAAGAAGGCGGCCCCGCGCAGCAGCCGGGTCCGCCGTTCGGCCCCGGCGATGTCGGTGGCCAGCGCCGTCCCCGTGTCCATCAGCACCCGCGACCCGTCGGCCAGCACCACGCGCTCCTGCGCGCCGGTCGCGGTGCGGTGGTCGGCCCGCAGGCGCAAGGGCAGGTCGGACGCCCAGCCCAGACCGACCGCCACCAGCACCGCCGCCGCCCATGCCGCCACGCGCGCCGCTTGGCGCCGCGCCGGCCGGTGCGGCCGGGATCGGGATTGGAATCGTCCGGAGGGCGGCACCCTCGCGGCGTCCGCCGGCATGATTGCCGGCGGCTCGGGCGCCGGCGCGGTGTTTGGGGGGGCGGTGCTGGGTAGGGCGGCGGCGGCCAGCGCGTCCGTGAAGAGGGGCGAGGCCCACATGCCTTGCGCCAAGTCCCAGGCGCGGGCGTTTCGGGGATCGGCGGCGCACCAAGCGGCGCAGGCTTGGCGACACTCCTCGCCCACGTCCTCCGCCTGTAGGCGGAGGAACCAGTCGAGCGCCTGTTCCAGCGGCAGGGAAGGGTCGGTGTCGTCAGGCATGGAGGTCGCGTGTGGTGCCGTCACGGTCTTTCACCTTATAAGACGTCCGGGCGGGGAGAAACCCGCAATCCCTCGCGATCGAGCCGTGCGAAAACCTCCAGGCAGGCCAGCAGGGCGGTTTTCAGATCCTTCTGCACCGTGCTGACCGAAACGTCGAGCCGTTCGGCGATCTGCGCATGGGACAAGCCTTCCATCCGGTTCAGCAGAAGGATGCGGCGTTGCCGCTCGCTCAAGGCCGCCAGCGCGGTTTCCATGCGGAGCAGCCGCTGGCGGTCGCCAACCTCGGTTTCCGGGGAGGGCAGGGCGGCGGCGACCTCCTCCATCCCCTCGGCGGTGAGGTCCTGAACCATCACCGCGGCGTGCCGGCGCTCCCGCCGCAAATGGTCGAAGGCCAGATTGCGCGCCGTCTGGAAGAGGAAGGGCACCGGATGGTCCACCGGCCGGCCGCGTTCCGCCGCCCTCACCTTGAGATAGGCCTCCTGGGCCAGATCCTCGGCGGTGGCGACGCTGCCCACCATGCGGGCCAACAGCCGGACAAGCGCGCCCCGATGTCCGACGAAAACGGCGTCGAGCGTCGGCTTGGCGGTGTCAACCATGCGTCACCGGCCAGGGAACCGGTGCGTTCATGCGAAGCTGATCGGGCATGGCGTAGCCCCGTTCCTCCACCAGAAAAGCGGCGTGGCCGCGCCATGACCGGAGCATGACGGGATGACTGTAGTTAAAATGCGAACGATTCGCAACGCTCCGTGCGGTGTGGCGATGGTCCTCCGGGGCACGACGCGGGATCGTTCCGAGATTGGCAGGCCCTGGGGCGCCGGGCAGGAGGGGGGATGACTCGGACGGTCATGGCGCGGAGGGGCGTCCGTCCACCGCGCTGGTGAAGTTGCCGTCGCTGCGCCCGAGTTCGTCGAGCAGCTCGTCGATGATGCGCAACGCCGGACCCGTGGTGGCGTCCGGCTCGGCGTCGGACCGCCGCACCAGGAACAGCGTGCGCGTCAGCGGCGGCTCGCTCACCGGCCGGATCGCTAGGGCGCCGGCGCGCACCTCCTGCGCGACCGCGCTGTGCGGCAGGATCGCGCAGGCCAGCCCGCGCTTCACCACGTCCTTGATCGCCTGCATGGAATCGAGCGAGAAGGCCACCCGTGGCACCAGCCCGTGCGCGGTCATCGCCCCGGTCACGAGGCGGCGGACCAGATCGCCCTCGTTGGGCATCGCCAGTTCGGCGGTGGCCAGCGCGGCGAGCGGCACCGGCCCGCCGGTGTCGAAGGTCGAGCCGGGGTGGGTGACGAGGCAGAGCGCCTCGTCCAGCCGCGCCTGCCGGTGCAGGGACCGGCTGTCGGGCACGCTGTAGGCCAGCGCCAGATCGAGCTTGCCCGACGCGACATGGTCGATCAGCGCGTGGCTCAGTTCCTCGAACAGCTTCAGCTCGACGGTGGGAAGCGCGGTCCGCAGCCGCTCCATCAGCCGGCTGGTCAGCAGCCCCGACAGGCTCGGCGTCAGCCCGAGCGCCAGCGTGCGCGGCGCCTGCCCCGACGCCTCGCGCAGACGGCGCTTCAGATCCTGCAAGCGTCCCAGCATCAGCCGGGCCTCCTCCAGGAAGAGTTCCCCGGCCGGCGTCGGGTGGGTGCCGGTCACCGTGCGGACCAGCAGGGGCACGCCGAACTCCCGCTCCAGCGCCTTGATCTGCACGCCGAGCGCCGGCTGGGCGATGTTCAGGACCGCCGCGGCCTTGCTGATGCTGCCGAGTTCGCACACCAGCACGAAGCTTTCCAATTGGCGGCTGCGCATGGCGCCCGTTGCTCCCGTCGCTTGGCCTGTCGCTTGGTGGATCGCCGCAGGCTCGCATCGGGTCGTCCGGGGGGCAAACAATTTTTCTATGGGGGTGGTCTGAAGCTGTCCTGGACAGGTCCTGCCCCATGCCCTTGTATGTTTAGACAACAAACTATCAGACGCCGGACACGCACCCGCCAGCCGGCTGCCAGAGGGGAGACAACCGCATGCGTGGCCTGTCGTCAGAACGAGCGCCGATGCCCTCCGATCCGTCCGGCGCGTCCCGGCCGGTCCAGCCGATCCCCTTCGCGCGGGCGGCCACGACGGACAGCCACGCCGTGCTGACCGGCGTCACCCGCGTCTTCGGCACGGCGGTCCACGCCCTCGGGCCGGTCGATCTGGAACTGCGGCGGGGCGAATTCTTCTCGATCGTCGGGCCGTCCGGCTGCGGCAAGTCCACCCTGCTCGACGTGCTGGCGGGCTTGAGCCTGCCCAGCGACGGCACCATCACCTTCGAGGGCAAGCGGGTGCGCGGCACCGTCCCCGACGGGGTCGGCGTGGTGTTCCAGGAAGACGCCTCCTTTCCCTGGCTGACGGTGCGCGACAACATCGCCTTCGGGCTGCGCCGCGCCGGCTTCCGGGGCGCGGAGGTCGACGACCGGGTGCGCCACGCCATCGACTTCATGG
Organism: Azospirillum agricola; assembly: GCF_017876095.1. Taxonomy (GTDB): domain Bacteria; phylum Pseudomonadota; class Alphaproteobacteria; order Azospirillales; family Azospirillaceae; genus Azospirillum; species Azospirillum agricola. Next base: position 141,073 of record NZ_JAGINM010000020.1, on the reverse strand, counting down.
GGCTGAACGACTTCGCCGACGCCCACCCCAGCCAGCTCTCTGGCGGCATGCGGCAGCGCGTCTGCATCGCCCGCACGCTGGTGATGCGGCCGCGTCTGGTGCTGCTCGACGAGCCCTTCGGGGCGCTCGACCAGCAGACGCGCCTGCTGATGGGCGACGAGCTGCTGCGGCTGTGGCGGGCCAGCGGGGCGACGGTGCTGCTGATCACCCACGCGCTGGACGAGGCGGCGATGCTGTCGGACCGGATCGGCGTGATGTCGGCCCGTCCTGGCCGCTTCATCGAGATCGTCGAGACCGGCTGGCCGCGCGACCGCACCAGCGCCATCGCCGGCGATCCGGCCTTCGGCGCGATCACCACCCGGCTGTGGACCACGCTGCGCGAGGAATCCATGAAGGCGATGGCCAACCAGCGGACCGGCCAGCGGACCGGCCAGCGGGCCAATCAGAAGGGGGCCGGAGCATGAAGCCGGCCGGTGTCGTCCGCCTGCTGATCACCGCCGGCGCCGTCCTGCTGCTGGAGGCGGCCTGCCGCTCCGGCATGGTCGGGCGCGGCAGCATGATCCCGCCGTCCGAGATGCTGGCCGAACTGGTCCGGCTGATGGGGACCGACGGCTTCTGGACGCAGATCGGCTCGACCCTGCGCAACATCCTGGCCGCCGCCGTGGCGGCGATGGCCGCCGGCTTCGCCGGGGGCGCCACCCTGCACGCCTTCCCCCGCGTCCGCCGCGCGGTGGAGCCGCTGATCGCCAGCTACTACGCCTTGCCCTTCTTCGTGCTGTACCCGCTGTTCATCGTGCTGTTCGGCATGAACGCGGTGCCGATCATCGCCATGGGCTTCCTCTACGCGGTGATGGCGATGGTCACCGGCACGCTGGCCGGGCTGGACCGCATCCCGCCGGTGCTGCGCAAGGTTGGCCGCACCTACCGGCTGGGGCGCTTGCAGGACGCGCTGCTGATCCAGCTTCCGGCGGCGGGGCCGCACATCTTCACCGGGGTGAAGCTGGCGCTCAGCTATTCGGTCACCGGCGTCATCGGCGCCGAGTTCATCCTGGCCAGCAGCGGCCTCGGCTACTCGATCTCCTTCGCGTACAACAACCTCCAGGACCGGACGATGTACGCGCTGCTGCTGTTCGTCGTCGTCTTCGTCTCCACCCTGACCGTGCTGCTGCACTGGGCCGAGCAGAAGGTCCACCACCGCTCCGGCGCCGGCCGCGGCGCGGCGGCGCGCGGCGACGCCGGGACGGGCGAGAAGCTGCTGGCCGGCGGCGTCATCGCGCTGCTCATCCTGGGGGCGTGGCAGGTCTTCCACGGGCTGGCGGGCGACGAGGCTCTGGCCTCGCCGCTGGTCACGGCGCAGCGGCTGGGCAGCCTGTTCGGCAACCCGGTCTTCTGGGCCAACGTCACCGAGACCGCGCAGGCTCTGGGCCTGTCGCTGCTGATCTCCTGCCTCGGCGGCGGGCTGGCCGGGCTGCTGATCGGCGCCAGCCGCAGCCTGTCGGACGTGCTGGAGCCGCTGTTCGTGACGCTCTACGCCATTCCGAAGGTCACGCTCTACCCGGTGATCCTGCTGTTCTTCGGGCTGGGCATGCCGGCCAAGGTGGCGTTCGGCGCGCTGCACGGCTTCATCCCGATGATGCTGGTGACCATGGGCGCCATCCGCGCGATGAACCCGGTGCTGCGCCGCTCGGCCCGCGCGATGCGGCTGAGCCCGATGCAGACGCTCTCGACCATCCTGGTCCCGGCGACGGTGCCGGAGATCGTGACCGGCCTGCGCATCAGCTTCTCCATCACGCTGCTGGGCGTGATGGTGGGCGAGATGTTCGCCTCCAAGCGCGGGCTCGGCTTCATGATCATGAACGGCATCAGCGTCAACGACACCGCGACGATGATGAGCGTCACCGTGCTGATCGGCCTGTTCGCGGTGGTGGTCAACAGCGCGCTGCTGGCGCTCGACCACCGCATGCACCGGGCCTGAGCCCGCGCCAAGGCCGCCCGCTTCCACCCGTCTTCCAGAACCCGCTGCCGAGCAGTCCGGGAAGGACCCCCGTCATGCCCATCGAGACCGCCACACTGATCGACGTTCACGCCCATGTCCGGCTGGAGGCGACCAACGGCGCCGCCGGCGTCCATGGTCCCGAGCACGGGGTGGACGAGAACGGCCTGCCCTGGTACCGCGTCGGCAACTACCGGCTGAGCGGGGTGCGCCACGCCAACAGCCCCTTCACCGACCCGGAGCTGCGGCTCCGGCGCATGGAGACGGCCGGGATCGACTTCCAGGTGCTGTCGGCCAGCCCGCTGAACTACTTCCACCACATCGACGTGCCCTCGGCGGTGTCCTTCTGCCGGCGCCACAACGACGCGCTGGCCGAGCTGGTCAACCGCTACCCCGACCGGCTCGGCGGGCTGGCGGCCCTACCGATGCAGGAGCCGCTGGCGGCGAAGGAAGAGCTGGAGCGCTCCGTGACGGAACTCGGCCTGTGGGGGGCGGCGACCGGCACCGAATTCGCCGGCGAGCCGCTGCACAGCCCGGCCTTCGACCCGCTCTACGAGGCCTTCGTCAAGCTCGACGTCCCGCTGTTCCTGCACCCGGCGCCGGCCGGGATCGACGGGCCGCCGGGCGATCCGGCGCTCAAGCGCTTCGACCTCGACGTCATCATCGGCTTCGCCGCGCAGGAGACCATCGCCGTCGCCACCCTGATCTTCGGCGGCGTGCTGGAGCGTCATCCCAGGCTCGACGTCTGGATCAGCCACGGCGGCGGGGCGGCGGCCTTCGTCGCCGGGCGGCTGGCGCAGGCCGGGATCAAGCGCCCCTGGGCCAGCCAGTCGATGAAGAAGGACGGTGCCTTCGAGGAGATGCTGTCGCGCCTGTGGTTCGACACGCACCTGAACGACGACCGCTCGCTGGCCTTGCTGACCCAGGTGGTCGGGCCGGAGCGGCTGGTGTTCGGCACCAACTTCGCCGGCTGGGACCAGCCCGAGAACGGGCACCACGGGGCCGTCTCCCCCGCGCTGGCCGACAACGCCCGCCGCCTGCTGAGAAAAACCGGAACGCACCAAGCCAGAACGCACCAAGGAGGAACGCCATGACCATCACCCGCTTCCTGACCCGCACCATCGCGGCGGTGCCGCTGCTGGGCGGCCTGCTGGCGGCGCCGCAGGCCGGCGCGCTGGAGATCATGGCGTCCCATTACGGCGCCCTGCTGAACACCGCCCCGATCGCCGTGGCGCTGGAGCGCGGCGACTACAAAAAGAACGGCGTCGACGTCACCGACGTGATGAGTTCGGTCGGCGGCGGCACCGGCATCCGCAACATGGTCGGCGGCGGGCTCGGCTACGGCATCGTCAGCACCTCGACGGCGCTGGCCGGCATCAAGCAGGGCATGGACATCCGCATCGTCCACACCGCGATCCGCCGGGTCGACGACCTGCTGTGGGTGACGCGGCCGGACAGCGGCATCTCCTCGATCAAGGATCTGGTCGGCAAGAAGGTCGGCATCACCGCGCCGAAATCCTCGGGCGAGCTGCTGGTCAACATGGCCTTCGAGGCCGCCGGCTATCCCGGCAAGGCCGACATGGTGGCGCTCGGCTCGGTCGGCTCGGGCCTGTCGGCGCTGGAGCAGGGCGGTGTCGACGCGGCGCTGATCCTGGAGCCGCTCTACAGCGCCCGCAAGGATCGCTACAAGGTCGCCTTCTCGCTGGAGAACCTGCCGTCGATGACCCCGACCGTCGGGGTCGCCACCGGCGATTTCATGCGCAAGAATCCGGAGCAATTGCGCGGCCTGCTCGCCGCGTGGCGCTCGGCGGTGAACTTCATCTACGAGAACCCGGAGGAGGCCGCGAAGATGGTCTCCAAGCGCTACGGCGACACCCTGCCGCTGAACGTCGCCACCATCTCCATGAAGCGGATGGCCGAGATCAAATACTGGAGCCAGGGCGAGTTCGACATGGACGCCCTGAACATCTGGGTCAAGGGCATGGAGCGCCTGGGCGAATGGTCCGGCCCGGTCGACTGGTCGAAGGTGCTGGACGGCTCCTTCCTCGCCGCCGACCTGCGGAACTGAGGGCGCCCGGCATGACGCAGGATGGGGCTCTGGGCCAAAACCCGCTGGCCGTCATCATCGGTGGCGGCAACGGCATCGGCGAGGCCACCGCCCGGCTGATGGCCGAACGCGGCTGGCGCGTGGTGGTGGCCGACCGCGATCCCGGCGCGGCCGAACGGGTGGCGGCGGACATCGGCGGGGCGGCGGTGACGCTCGACATCGCCGACGCCGTTGCGGTCGAGGCGGCCGGTGCCGCCATCGAGGCGGCGCACGGACCGGTCGGCGCGCTGGTGGTCGCCGCCGCCGTCTTCCAGGACGTGCTGCCGCCCGCCCAACTGCCGCTGGAGGCGTGGGAGCGGACGGTGCACGTCAACCTGACCGGCACCTGGTACGCCAACCGCACCTTCGGCACCCGCATGGCCCGGCACGGGCGGGGCAGCATCATCAACATCGCCTCGATCGCCGCCATCGGCTCGGTGCCCGTCCACGCCTACGCGTCGAGCAAGGCGGCGGTGGTCAGCCTGACGCTGAACCTCGCCGGGGAATGGGGCCGCGCCGGGGTGCGGGTCAACTGCGTCTCCCCGGGATCCACTCTGGTGCCGCGCGTGGCGGAGCGGATCAGGTCCGGCCGCTACGCCGCCGACCCGGCGGAGTTCACCGCGCTGGGCCGCATCGTCCAGCCGTCGGAGGTGGCGGAGACCATCGAGTTCCTGGCCTCGGAGCGGGCGTCGGCGATCACCGGGGTCAATCTGGTGGTCGACGCCGGCTGGCACGTCGCCGGTACCTGGGCGCAGTATGGCGGCGTTCGTCCCGCCCCGGAACGGGTGGGGAGCGCCGGATGAATCCGCTCTCGCTCTCCCACTACACGGTGCCGGAGCTGTCGCCGCCGGACATGGTGACGGTCGCGGCCGAGGCCGGCTGCGCCCATGTCGGCCTGCGCCTGCTCGGCGGACAGCCGGACGGCGAGCCGATGCCGCTGCTGGCCGACCCGGCCCTGCGCCGCGCCATGAAGCAACGGATGGCCGACAGCGGCGTCACCGCGCTCGACGCCAACACCGCCCGCGTGCTGCCCCACACCGACCTGGACGCCTTCTGCCCCTTCCTGGAGGTGGCGGCGGAACTCGGCGCCCGCCATGTGCTGGCGACCGGCGACGATCCCGACGAGGGGCGGCTGGCGGCGCGGCTGGGGCGGCTGTGCGACGACGCGGCCGGCTTCGGGTTGACCGTGCAGTTCGAGTTCGTGTCGTGGATGAGCATCGCCAGCGTCACCGACGCCGCCCGTCTGGTGATGCGCGCCGACCGGCCCAATTTGGGCATCGCGCTCGACGCCCTGCATTACGACCGCTCCGGCGGGACGCCGGCCGAGGTGGCGGCGGTGCCGCCCGGTCTCTTCGCCTACATGCACCTGTGCGACGCGCCGCGCGGTTACGCCAACGACCGCGACTCCCTGCTCCATACGGCCGTGAAGGAGCGGCTGTTTCCCGGCGAGGGCGGCATCGATCTGGCGGGGCTGCTGCGCGCGCTGCCGCCCGGCCTGCCGCTCGCCCTCGAAATCCCGACCGCCACGCTGGCGCGGACGATGGACGCGCCGGCCCGCGTCGCCCGCGCCGTCGCCGCCACCCGCCGCCTGCTGGCGAGCCTCTGACCGGCCCCCACCACCGGCCCCTGATCAAAAGGATCCTCCATCATGGCCAGCCCCGAATCCGGATCCGCCATCCGTGCCTGCGCCCAGGCGGTGATCCAGGCCATCGAGACGCACGGGCACGACACCGCCCGTCTGAGCGAGGCCCTGCGCGGCCCCGTCGCCGCCCTGGTCGCCCGCCCGGACCTGCGCGAGGCGGGGGTGCCGCGCGTCGGCAACCACGTCGCCAACTCGCAATACCTCTATTACGACGGCGACCTGTCGATCCTGCTGTTCGAGCTGCCGAACGGCAAGCCGGTGCCCACTCATGACCACGGCAACTGGGAGACCATGGCGGTCTACCGCGGCCGGGTGAAGCACACGGTCTACGAGCGGCGCGACGACGGCTCCGTCCCCGGACAGGCCGACTTGACGGTGATCGACGACCGCGTGCTGGAGCCGGGCGACAGCGTGGTGATCGCGCCGCCGGCCGACATCCACGGCTTCATGGCGCTGGAGGACGACACCTGGGGCATCACCGTGGCGAGCGGCACCTACAAGGCCGAACGCTGCTATTTCCAGCCCGACGCCGGGACCGTGGTCACCCGGAAACCACACGGCTGAGAGACCAGGACGGACGTGGAAGGGGAGCGGCACGCATGGATCTCGGATTGAAGGGCAAGGTCGCGCTGGTGCTGGGGGGCAGCCAGGGCATCGGGCGGGCGGCGGCGCTGGGCTTCGCGCGCGAAGGGGCGAGCGTCGCCTTCTGCGGCCGCGACCCCGAGCGGCTGGAGGCCGCCCGGACGGCGCTGGAGGCCACCGGCGCGCCGGTGCTGGCCGTCCGCGCCGACGTCGGCAGCCCCGCCGACGTGGAACGGCTGGTGGGAGAGACGGTCGCCGCCTTCGGCACCATCCATATTTTGGTCAACAACGCCGCCGGCCCCCGGCCCGGCCGCTTCGACACGCTGGACGGGGCGGACTGGGAGGCGGCCTTCCGCCTGACCCTGATGTCGGCGGTCAACGCCACCAACGCGGCGCTGCCCCACATGCGGCGGCAGGGCTGGGGGCGGATCGTCACCATCAGCTCCTACTCGGTCAAGCAGCCGATCGGCGAACTGATGCTGTCCAACAGCCTGCGGCTGGGCGCGCTCGGCTGGGCCAAGACGATGGCGACGCAGCTCGCCGCCGAGGGCATCCTGGTCAACACCGTCTGCCCCGGCTGGACCGCGACCGACCGCATGACCCAGGTGGTCGGCGCCCGCGCCGCCGCGCAAGGCCAATCGTCCGACGAGGCCGCCGCCGGCATCGCCGCCGGGATTCCGCTCGGCCGTTTCGCCCGGCCCGAGGAGATCGCCGACCTCGTCGTCTTCCTCGGCTCGGACCGGGCCAGCTACATCACCGGCACCGCCATTCCCGTGGATGGCGGCATCGTCCAGGCCGCGCTGTGACGCGCGCTTCCCACGCTTTGGCTTTCCACGCTTCGGAGGACTCCATGACCAAATCCGCTCTGGTGACCGGGGCCGGCGGGGGGCTGGGCGCCGCCATCGCGCGCCGTCTGGCCGAGGACGGCTACCGCGTCGCCCTGCTCGACCGCAATCCCGCCGGGCTGGAGGTCGAGGCGGCGCGCATTCCGGGCGCACTCGCCTTCCAGGCCGACGTGACCGACGAGCACCAGATCGAGGCGGTCGTCGCGGCGATGACGGAAGCGTTCGGCGACGGCCCCGACGTGCTGGTCAACAACGCCGGGATCGTCCGCTTCGGCGACATCCTCGACCACAGCGTCGCCGATTTCCGCAGCGTGGTGGATGTCAACTTGACCGGCACCTTCATCGTCACCCGCGCGGTGGCGCGGCGGATGGTGGCGCGCGGATCGGGGGCCATCGTCAACATCACCTCGCTCAACGCCGTCGCCCCCAGCCCCGACGCCGGGGCCTACCCCGCCTCCAAGGCCGCCGTGGCGCTGCTGACCGAGCATCTGGCCCTGTCGCTCGCCCCGCGCGGGGTGCGGGTCAACGCGGTGGCCCCCGGCTTCATCGACGCCGGCATGTCGGCGCCGATCTACGCCGACGAGGCGGTGCGCGAGGTGCGCGGCGGCGCGGTTCCCGCCCGCTCGCTCGGCACCGCCGACGACGTCGCCGACGCGGTGCTGTTCCTGGCCTCGGACAAGGCGCGCTACATCCACGGCCAACACCTGATGGTCGACGGCGGCGTGTCCTTCAGCCTGAAGATGCACCTGCCCCGGCGCGCCCCGCCGGTCAAGCGATGACCACCGGGCCCCGCAACCTGATCCTGACCGGCGGGATCGGCCACCCCTTCGACGATGCCGCGCCGGCCCTCGGCGGCGTGCTCGGCGAGGCCGGCATCCGCTCCACGGTCACCGACGACATCGAGGGCGGGCTCGCGGCGCTGGAGGGCGGGGCGTTCGATCTGCTCACCGTCTACGCGCTGCGCTGGGGGATGCTGGGCAGCGAGAAATACGCCCCCCACCGCGAACGCTGGGCCTTCTCCCTCTCGGCGGCGGGGCGGGAGCGGCTGTCCGGCTTCGTGACCGGCGGCGGCGGGCTGCTCGGCCTGCACACCGCCCTGATCTGCTTCGACGACTGGCCGGAGTGGCGGGATCTGCTGGGCGGCGCCTGGGTCTGGGGGCGCTCCGCCCACCCGCCGCGCGGACCGGTCACCCTGCGCCCGACCGCCGCTTCCCACCCGGTCACCGCTGGTTTGCTCCCCTTCACCGTGACCGACGAGGCCTACGGCGACTTCGATCTGGCCCCCGGCGTCGAGCCGCTGGCGACGGTCCAGGCGGAAGGCGGTACCGCTTGGCCCGCCCTGTGGGCGCGCTCCGTCGGCGACGGCCGCGTGGTGGCCGACACGCTGGGCCACGACCGCGCGACGCTGGAGCATCCGGCGCATCGGCAAATCCTGACGCGCGCCGCCCTGTGGGCCTGCCGCCGCCTCTAGAAAACATTGATTCGACAAGGAGATCGACGTGATGGACCAACTGCACGCACAGACCGCCGCCGCCCCGCCGCCGCCCGGCACCGTCCCCCTCTTCCGACCGCTGTCCGGGGTGCTCGGCGCCGAGACCGACGCGCTCGACCTGTCCCGCCCGCTCGACGCGGCGACGGTCGAGGCGGTGCGCGCCGCCTTCCGCGACCACCATCTGCTGGTGATCCGCAACCAGTCCCTCGACAAGGAGCGCATGTACCGCTTCGCCGAGCTGTTCGGCCCGATCGAGAGCCACATGATCCGGCTGGCCGACGGGTCGAAATGGGACGCGGTGCACACCATCACCAACCTCGACGCCGCCGGAAACCCGGTGGCCAAGCCCTTCATCAGCTCCAACTATTTCTGGCACACCGACAAGTCCTTCCTGCCGGAACCGTCGCTGCTGACCATGCTCCAGGCGGTGGAGCTGCCGCCCAACGGCGGCGACACCCAGTTCGCCGACATGACCAAGGCCTACGACGCGCTGCCCGACGCCACCAAGCGGCGGATCGAGGGCATGAAGACGGTGCAGAGCCTGGAGTTCATGCGCCGCTACACCGGCAGCGCCCCGCCGACCGAGGAGGACATCGCCGCCGCCCCGCCGGTCGCCCACCCTCTGGTGCGCGTCCATCCCGAGACCGGCCGCAGGAGCCTCTACATCGGCATGTACAGCTCCCACATCGAGGGACTGCCGGAGGAGGAGGGCCGCGCCCTGCTGGAGGAACTGCTGGCCCACGCCACGCAGGAGCGTTTCCTCTACGTCCACACATGGCGGCTGGGCGACCTCGTGTTCTGGGACAACCGCTGCCTGCTGCACCGCGCCGTCGCGAATTTCGAGATGGGCAAGCACCGCCGCGTGCTGATGCGCGTCGTGGTGAAGGGCGAGGCGCCCTGAATCGATGGCGGGACGGGGAGCCGCGTGGGCGGGCCCACCGTCCCCCACCGATCATGAGCGCTTTCCCGCCGGCCTGAGATCGACGGTGCCGGCGAGCCGGTCGAGCAGCAGGTGGCGCTGGATCTTCTGGGTCGCCGTCTTGGGAATCTCGGGCCGCACTTCCACGAAGCGGGGGTGCATGAAGGCCGGGAGGCGGCCCTGGAGGAAGGAGGCGACCTCCCACGGGTCGAAGCCGGGCCGGGGCACGACGACCGCCTTGACCTCCTCGCCCAGGATGTCGTCCGGCACGCCGACGACGGCGCAATCCTGGATGGCGGGGTGTTTCAGCAGGGCGAGTTCGATCTCGGCCGGGGCGATCATCTCGCCGCCGCGCCGGATCAGCTCCTTCAAGCGCCCGTCGAAATGCAGGAAGCCGTCTTCGTCGAGGAAGCCGCGGTCGCCGGTGTGCAGCCACAGGTTCCGGGTCGCCGCGACGGTCGCCTCGGGCTTCTTCCAGTAGCCGTCGAACATCAGGCCGGGGCGGGCGGGGCGCACGACGATCTCGCCTTTCGCGCCGGGTGGAAGCGGGGCGTCGTTCTCGTCCACCACCCGCAGCTCGGTGTCGGGGCGCGGGGCGCCGACCGAGCCGAAGCGCGCGGCCGTGACGCTGTTCATCGTCACCCAGCCGCCGGTCTCGGTCATGCCGTACAGCTCGCGCACGGCGATGCCCAGCCGTTCCTCGATCTCGCGCCAGACGCCGGGCGGGGCGCCGCCGCCGACCGCCCAGCGCAGGGCGTGGTCGCGGTCGGGTTCGCTCAATCGCTTGGCCAGGATGCTCAGCACCGTGCCGACATAGGTGAAGCCGGTGGCCTCGTACCGCCGCGCGTCGTCGAGCAGCCGCGAGGCCGAGAAGCGCGGCAGCAGAGCCAGCGCCGCCCCGGCGTGCAGGCAGGACATCACCCCGTACATCTGCGGGTTGGCGTGGAACAGCGGCAGGAAGACCAGGACGCGGTCGGCCTCGGTCAGCCCCAGCGCGTCGGTCATGTGGGCGCCGGCCAGCTCGTAGCAGGCGTTCGGGATGACCGCCCCCTTGGGCAGCCCGGTGGTGCCGGAGGTGTAGAGGATGGCGTTGGCGGTGCCACCGGGCAGGGCGAGCCGTCGGCGCGGCGCGCGGGTCAGCCCGTCCACCGTTTCGAAACGCTCGTCCATCGCCAGCAGCGCCGGGGCGGTGCCGGGCAGGTTGGGCCGGAACTCCTCCTCGGCGATCAGCAGCGTGGCCTCGCTCTGCTCCAGCAGGTAGCGCAGGCCTTCGCCGACGAGCGACGTGTTGAGCGGCACGGCGATGGCGCCCAGCTCCGACAGGGCGAACCAGGCGACGAGGAAGCCGGGCCGGTTGCCGACCAGCATCGCCACTGTCCGCCCGGCGGCGACACCCTGGGCGGCGAGGCGCTCGACGGCGGAATCGACCAGGGCGGCCATGGCGCCGTAGGTGATGGTCCGTTCGCCAAACAGCAGGAAGGGGCGGTCGGGCGTGGCGGCGGCGCGGGCGTAGAGGGCGTCGGCGATCACGGGCGGTCCTCCCGGTGTCTGGCCGCCTGTTCGGCTGTCTGTTCGGCCGCGTGCTGTTGCAGGCGCTTGGCGATGGTGTTCTTCAGGATCTCCGACGAGCCGCCGGCGATCTCGTAGGCCTTGGCGTCGCGCAGGTAGCGCCCGAAGCGCGCCGATTCCATGACGCCGTAGGCGCCGCAGATCTGCACCGCGCGGGCGGCGGTGTCGGTGGCGACCCGGCTGGCCAGCAGCTTGGCCTCGCTGCCGAAGCGCGCGATGTCGCTGTGGCTGTCGAGCGCCCTGGCGGCGCTGTGGGTCAGCAGGCGGGCGGCGTCGATCTCCGCCAGCATGTCGGCGAAGTACCATTGGATTCCCTGGAAATCCAGGATCTTGCGGTCGAACGCGCTGCGCTTGGCGGCGAAGGCCAGGGCGCCGTCGAAGGCGGCCCGCGCGATGCCCAGGCTGATGGCGGCGGCCATGGTGCGCGAATAGTCGAGCGTCGTCACCGCCTGCCGCACGCCCTTGCCCTCGACACCGATCAGATGGTCGGCGGGCAGGGACACGCCGTCGAGCACGAGGTCGACGTGCGGCCCGTTGCGCAGCCCGAAGGTGGCGGCGTTCGGCCCCTCCTCGGTCGAGACGCCTTCCATGCCCCGGCGCACGAAGAAGGCCGACACGCCGACCGGCGTCTCCGCCAGGATCACATAGGCTTCCGCCGCCGAGCCCGACGTGATGAAGGATTTCCGCCCGGTCAGCACCCAGCGGTCGCCGTCGCGCAGCGCCTTGGTGTCGAGGCTGCGGATGTCGCTGCCGTGGTTGGCCTCGGTCAGGGCGTAGGAGGTGATCAGGCCGCGCCCGAACTCCGGCAGGACGGCGGCCTTCAGGCTGTCGGCGCCGAACAGCCGGATGATGGTCTGGGCCTGGAGGATGGTGATCAGGCTGATGCCGACGGCGGCGCTGGCGTAGGACGCCTCCTCGAACAGGGCGGCGCAATGGGCGAAGCCGAGGCCCGCGCCGCCCTGGTCCGGCGTCAGGGTCAGGCTGTTGTAGCCGTGGCGGGCCAGCGCCTTGACCGCCGCGACGGGGTAGACGTCGTCGCGGTCGATGGCGTCGGCCTGCGGCTCGACATGCTCGGCGACGACGCGCCGCAGCGGTTCGAGAAACTCGGGCTCGACCAGATTGGTCCACAAAGCCATCGTCCCGTTTCCTCCCATGTTTCAGGCTTATGTTTCAAGCGGTTGCCCCGTGGACGCCGGGTTGGGCACCGGGGGCTCGGAGCCACCCTATGGTTCGTAAAACAGATCGTTCAGATTCTGATTGATCTCGTCTCCATACGATAATACGGTACCGATATATCGGCTGTGCATCAACAATATCTTGAAATTCGCCCCGAGGAGGAAGCCATGAGACTGACGGACGCCCAGATCGCCGAGTATGAGGAGCGCGGGTTCCTGGTGTTCCCCGGACTGGTGTCGCGCGAGGAGGTCGAGATCCTGCGCCGCGACCTGCAACGGGTGGCGGGGCTGGAAGCCGAGGGGGTGATCCGCGAGAAGACCGGCAGCGTCCGCTCGGTGTTCCGCGTCCATGACGAGCGCGGCCCGACCGCCTCGCCGCCCTTCCAGGCGCTGGCCGAACTGCCGCGCGTGCTGGACCCGGCCCGTCAGGTGCTGGGCGACGAGCCGGTCTATGTCTACCACACCAAATGCAACCTGAAGGACGCGATCGACGGCGCCATCTGGCAGTGGCACCAGGATTACGGCTATTGGAAGACCGACGGCGTCGACCGGCCGGACATGACCACCTCGCTGCTGATGCTGGACGAGGCGACGGAGATCGGCGGTTGCCTCTACTTCATCCCCGGCAGCCACAAGCTCGGCCGCCTCGACCCGGAGATGGACGAGACGACGACCTCCTACAAGCTGTGGACGGTGCCCAAGCAACAGGTCATCGACATCATGACCCAATTCGGCGACCCGGTGGCGATCACCGGCAAGCCCGGCACCGTGGTGCTGTTCCACCCGAACATCGTCCACGGCTCCGGCCACAACATGTCGCGCCATTCGCGCTGGCACATCTACACCGTCTACAACCAGGTCTCCAACCGGCCCCACGGCGTCGAGAATCCGCGCCCGGAATGGGTGGTGGCGCGTCGCTGCGAGCCGCTGGCCACCGGCGACGACGACGCCATCCGGCGGCTGGACGCCACCGCCTCCCAGGCGGCGGAGTAGGGAAGATGCCGGGAACGCCCTTCCGGGCGGCGGTGCTGCGCGAGGTCGGCGCGCCGCTGTCCATCGAACCGCTGACGCTGGCCCCGCTGGAGCCGAACGACGTGCTGATCCGCATGCACGCCGCCGGCCTCTGCCACACCGACCGCGAGGCGATGACCGGGGCCTTCGGCGTGCCCGTCCCGGTGGTGCTCGGCCATGAGGGCGCCGGGGTGGTCGAGGCGGTCGGCTCGGCCGTGCAGCGGGTGAGGCCGGGGCAGCGCGTCGTCTGCACCATCTACGCGGCCTGCGGCCAATGCTACTACTGCCGCCACGACCAGCCGATGCTGTGCGAGGCGGTGGTGCCCAACCACCGGGCGGCCACCCTGTCCGGCGGGCGCAAGCGGCTGCGCGACGCCGATGGAGCCGAGGTCGGGCATTTCCTCAGCGTCTCCTCCTTCGCCGAATACGCGGTGGTGCCGGAGGCGGCGGCCATTCCGGTGCCGGACGAGATGCCGTTCGACCGCGCCTGCCTGCTCGGGTGCAGCGTCATCACCGGCGTCGGTGCGGCGCTGCGCGTGGCGAAGGTCGGTCTCGGCGACAGCGTGGTGGTGGTCGGCTGCGGGCCGGTCGGGCTGAACGTGGTGCAGGGCGCCCGCCTCGCCGGCGCCGGCGCCATCGTCGCGGTGGACCGCCGCGCCGACAAGCTGGAGCGTGCCGCCGTCTTCGGCGCCACCCACACCATGCTGGTGGAGAAGGGGGAGGGCGTGGCGGAGCGTGTCCGCGCCCTCACCGGCGGGCGCGGCGCCGACCACGCCTTCGAGGCGGCGGGGGTGATCGGCTCGCTCCAGGACTCGGTGGACTGCACCCGGCCGGGCGGCAGCGTCACCATCCTCGGCAAGACCGATCCCAACCGGCTGGTCGAGCTGCGCTTCGGCTCGATCGCCGGCGAGCGGCGGATCCTGCGCTCCAGCCTGGGCGGCGCGCGGGCGGCCGACGATTTTCCGGCCTACGCGCGGGCCTATCTCGACGGCCGGCTGTGCCTGGACGAGCTGATCGACCGGCGTGTGGCCCTGGAGGGCATCAACGACGCCTTCGAGGACGTGGAGCGCGGCGACGTGATCCGCGCCGTGGTGGTGATGCATGAGTGACGCAACCGAGACTCCTTGCTCCGAGGACGCCGGCACCGTCCGGCTGGAGCGCCGTGGCGCCGTGGCGATCCTGACGCTCGACGCGCCGAGGACCCGCAACGCGGTGACCGACCCGCCGGTGCTGGACGCGCTGGTGGCGGCGCTGGAGGCGGTCGGGGCCGACCGGAGCGTCCGCGCGCTGGTGCTGACCGGGGCCGGCAAGGCTTTCAGCGCCGGCGGCAACATCCATGACATCCGCAACCGGCGCGGCATGTTCGGCGGCCCGGCCGACCAGGTGCGCAACGCCTACCGCGAGGGTGTGCAGCGCATCCCCCGCGCCATGGCGGCGCTGGAGGTTCCGGTGATCGCCGCCATCAACGGCGCGGCCTATGGCGCCGGCTGCGATCTGGTCTTCATGTGCGACCTGCGCGTCGCGGGCGAGTCGGCGCGCATCAGCTCCAACTTCGTCAAGCTCGGGCTGATCTCGGGCGACGGCGGCCTGTGGTTCCTGTCGCGCGTCGCCGGCCCGGCGGTCGCCGCCGAGCTGGCCTTCACCGGCCGCGCGGTGAGCGGGGCGGAGGCCCTGGCGCTGGGGCTCGTCTCCCGCGTCGTGCCCGACGGGGATCTGCTGCCCGTGGCACTCGCCCTGGCCGGGGGGATCGCCGCCAACCCGCCGGAGGCGGTGCGGATGACCAAGCGCATGCTCCAGCAGGCCGGGCGGGTCGATCTGCCGACCATGCTGGACATGGCGGCGGCGCTCCAGGGCATCTGCCACGCCGGGGAGGAATCCCGCCTCGCCATCGCGGCGGCGGGGCCGGCGCCGCAAGCAGCGGCATCCAAAGAAGAAAAATAAGGACGAGACGCCCACACGCACAACAGAGAGGGAGGGACGATCATGAACAAGCCCGTGTCGAAGCCCATCGCGCGCGCGCTCCTGGCGGCCACGGCCGTCCTGGCGCTCGGCGGGTCCTTCTGGCCGGCCGCCTCGGCGGCGGCCCAGTCCGGCGCCGCCCAGCCGGCCGCCGCCTCCACCCCGGCCGCGGCCGGGCCGATCCGCATCGGCGTGCTGACCGACCTGTCGGGCTCGCTGGCCGACCTCAGCGGGCGCGGCAGCGTCGAGGCGGTCAAGATGGCGGTGGAGGATTTCGGCGCCTCGGTGCTCGGCCGCCCGGTCGAGGTGCTGGCCGCCGACCACCAGAACAAGGCCGATGTCGGCACCCAGATCGCCGCCGACTGGTACGACAACAAGAACGTCGAGGTCATCATCGACCTGCCCAACTCGGCGGTGATGCTGGCGATCCAGGAGCTGACCCGGCGCAAGAACAAGATCGTCTTCGGCACCGCCGGCGGCTCGTCGGACTTCACCGGCAAGGCCTGCTCGCCCAACGGCATCCACTGGGTCTACGACACCTACGCGCTGGCCGCCGGCACCGGCAAGACCATGGTCAAGCAGGGCGGCGACAGCTGGTACTTCATCACGCTCGACTATTCCTTCGGCCTGTCGCTGGAGCGCGACACCGCCGCCTTCGTCACCGGGGCCGGCGGCAAGGTGCTGGGGGCGGCGCGCCACCCGCTGAACAGCGCCGACTTCTCGTCCTACCTGCTCCAGGCGCAGTCGAGCAAGGCGAAGGTCGTCGGGCTGGCCAACGCCGGCGGCGACCTGATCAACACCGTCAAGCAGGCGGCCGAGTTCGGCGTCACCCAGCAGGGCCAGAAGCTGGCCGGGTTGCTGATGTTCCTGTCCGACATCCACGCGCTGGGGCTGGCGACGGCGCAGGGGCTGGTGCTGACCGAATCCTTCTACTGGGACCAGAACGAGGGGACGCGGGCCTTCTCCAAGCGCTTCTTCGAGCGGACCGGGCGGATGCCGACCATGGTGCAGGCCGGCAACTACGGTGCCATCACCCATTACCTGAAGGCGGTCAAGGCGGCCGGGACGTCGGAGACGGCGGCGGTGATGAAGACGATGCGCGACACGCCGATCAACGACTTCATGACCAGGGACGGGCGCATCCGCGAGGATGGCCGGGTGCTGCGCGACATGTATCTGTTCGAGGTGAAGACCCCGGCGGAATCGAAGGGGCCGTGGGACTATTACAAGCAGCTCGGCACCGTCGCGGCGGCCGACGCCGCCCGGCCGCTGGCGGAAAGCGAGTGTCCCCTGGTCCGCAACGCCGCGTCCGCCGCCAAGCCCTGAGCAGGGGGCGGCGTGCGTGGTCGGCCATGTCTTGCGTCCCCGGCCCGGGCGCGTTAAGCCAGGACCGGGGACAAGGCCGAGGACAGGGCCGGGGACAGGGACGGGAGCGGTGCCGTGACGGATGCGGGCAACCAGACGGACGCTGGGCGGATCGAAACCGGGCAGGCCGAGACGGCGCCGGCCGGGTTCGCGTCGATGGCCGACCAGGCCTACGCCGCGATCGAGGAACTGATCGTGTCCGGCATCCTGCCGCCGCGCGGCTTCGTCTCCGAAAAGCAGCTCAGCGCCCAGACCGGCATCGGCCGCACGCCGGTCCGCGAGGCGCTGAAGCGGCTGGAGCTGGACGGCATGGTCACCATCGTGCCCTCGCGCGGGATCATGGTCACCGAGGTGGACGTCAAGCTCCAGCTCTATGTGCTGGACGTCCGCCGCGAACTGGAGCGGCTGATCGCCCGCCGCGCCGCCCGCTACGCCCTGCCGGCGGAGCGGGAGCGCTGCCGGGCCATCGCCGGCGAGATGCTGGACGCCGCCCGGTCGGAGGACGGGATGCGTTTCATGCATCTCGACCAGGAGGTCAACCAGCTTCTCGACCAGTGCGCCCGCAACCCGGTGGCGACCCAGACCATCCGCCCCCTGCGGTCGCTGTCGCGGCGCTTCTGGTTCCAGAACCACCACGCCCATTCGGGCAGCCTGGAGGACGGCGCGCGGACCCACGCCGAGCTGATGCTGGCGATCCACAAGAGCGACGTGGAGGCGGCGGCGGCGGCGTCGGACCGGCTGATGGCCTATGTCGAGGCCTACGCGCGCGAAACCTTGCGCTACCCGTTCGCGGACCATTCGTCCGCGGACCGGGCGGCGCGGTAGCCGCTCGCGCCGAACCGCGCCGGGGCACCAGCACATCGGGGACGAGGGGGCCGGCGTCCGTTCCATCTCGCGGAAAAGGAGCCCAGCCCCCGAAGAGGGAATCGACAATGGCGCGGTCGCGCGCCAGCCTGGGGCCGGTCGCAGTCTCCGGCCGAAGCCTCCAGTCACAGCGGGAGCCCCGTCATGAAGCGCATCACCCTGCCGGACGGCGCGTCCGTTCCGGTGCTCGGCCAAGGCACCTGGATGATGGGGGAGCATCCCGGCCGGCGGCGTTCGGAAATCGCCGCCCTCCAGGCCGGCATCGAGCATGGGATGACCCTGATCGACACCGCCGAGATGTACGGCGACGGCGCTTCCGAGGAGCTGGTGGGCGAAGCCGTCGCCGGCCGCCGCGACGGGCTGTTCCTGGTGACCAAGCTGCTGCCGAGCAACGCCTCGCGCGCCGGCACCCTCGCCGCCTGCGAGCGCAGCCTGAAGCGGCTGGGGGTCGAGCGCATCGACCTCTATCTGCTGCACTGGCGCGGCGGGGTGCCGCTGGCCGAGACGGTGGAGGCGTTCGAAGCCCTGCGCGCCGCCGGCAAGATCGCCCGCTGGGGCGTGTCGAACTTCGACGTCGACGACCTGGAGGAACTGGGCGAGGAGTTGGGGGGCGGCACCGCCGCTCTGAACGCCTGTGCCGTCAACCAGGTGCTCTACAACCCCGAACACCGGGGCATCGAGTTCGATCTGCTGCCGTGGCAGCACACGCGCCGCATGCCGGTGATGGCCTATTCGCCGGTCGGGCAGGGCGGCGCCCTGCTGGGCTCGGCGGCGCTGGCCGGCGTGGCGCGCCGCCACGGCGCCACCCCGGCGCAGGTGGCGCTGGCCTGGGCGCTGCGCGAGGGCGGGGTGCTCGCCATCCCCAAGGCGGGCACCCCGCAGCACGCCGTCGAGAACGCGGCGGCGGCCGGCCTGACGCTGACCGTTCAGGACGTCGCCGACATCGACGCGGCCTTTCCGCCGCCGCGCCGCAAACGGCCGCTGGCGATGATCTGAGCCGCGGCGGCCGGCGGCGGACCGACCGGCGCGTTGTACCGGTAACGCCTTTCGGACCGGGGGCGGGCCGGCCCCGCGCGTCTCACACCCGGCCCGGATGATCGGAATCGAGCAGGGCCTCGACATGGGCGACGACCGGGCCGAGCAGCGCCGGCCAGTCGTTGTCGCGGCGCTCCAGGAAGGCGTTGCGCACGCGCTCCTGCTCCCGCGCGACGCCCTCGGGACCCAGTTCGTGGAAGATGCGCCGCAGGCCGGCGCGGTTGCGCTCCATCAGCGCCGGGTCGTAGGACCAGGTGAAGTCCGCGTTCCCGGTGCCGTCCCACCAGTCGTCGTGGCCGTAGACGGCGAATCCCGACAGCAGATACTCGATCATGTTGATCGGCCCGGTTTCCGAGAAGGAGGTGTTGGCGACGATCTGGAAATGCTGGCGCAGGAAGGCCATCAGGTCGGCCCGCTTCTTGTCCACGTAGGGCACGACGCTGAAATCGGCGTTCTCCCGCAGGCCGAGATCGCGCAGGGTGGCGATCAGCTCCGCCGAGTTCTTGCGGGGGCCGCCGTGATAGACCAGCATCCGCACCTTGGGCGGGATCGGAACGGCGCCGTGCAGGCGGGAGAACTCCGCTTTGTCGATCGGGTGCGGATGGACCGACAGGACGCGGGCCATCGACGCCATGTGATCGTGGCACGCGGCGACCTGCGGGTCGCGCGCCGCGACGCGGCGGATCGCCACGTCGTTGCTCAGCACCACCAGCGCGTACTGGCCGCGCAGCCAGCCGTCGGCTTCCGCCACCGAATCGACCGGGGCGTTCAGCCCGTGGCGGCGGAAGGCGGCGTGCCGCCACTTGTCCACGTCGAAGTTGGAATTCTCGATCAGGACCGACCGCTTCCACGTCCGCAATGCCGGGTGGGGGGTGAAGGACACCAGCACGTCGCGTCCCCGCGGCTCCAGCGGTGCTTCCCAGGGCGAGAAGGCCACCCGCCCCCCGAAGCGCCGGGCCAGCGCGTGGAAGACGAAATGGCTGAGCTGGGCATGCCAGTGCAGCGCGGCCGCCGGGTAGGCGTCCGGCCCCATCGGGAAGGAGACGTGGATGGTCGGGCCGCTCATCGGATCCCCCCTCGATTCCTCGGCGGGCCGACCGGCGACGCGCCCCCGCAAGCAGGGCGGCGATCATCCTGCGGCGCCCCTTCCGATGCAAGAGGGTCGAGCGGCCCTCCGGCGATTGCCGGGACGCGGCCCGGGACGCGGCTTTTCCCGCTTGTCCGTCCGGCGCCCCGCCGCCATGCTGGAAGGGCCCGGCGGCCTTCCGCCTCCGGCCGTTTCCCTCCCGCGCAGCGGACCACCCAGCGCATGACCGCGTCACCAGCGTCCACCCCGGCTTCGACCTGGGTGCCCATTCCGCCCGAAACGTTGAAACGCGCCGCCCGCATCCTCGTCATCAAGCTCGACGAGCTGGGCGATTTCATCCTCGTCACGCCGTTCCTGCGCGGCCTGCGGGCCGCCGCCCCGCAGGCGCGGATCATGATGGCGGTCACCGCTCCCGTCCTGGCCCTGGCCGACGGCTGTCCGGACGTGGACGCGCTGGTGACGCCGGTGGGCGACGTGGCGGGTGGGCGGTTCAGTTTCCGAGGGCGCACGCCGGACGAGTTGCAGGCCTTCGCCGCCGCCTTCCGCGCCGGTTTCGATCTTGTCGTCACCCCGCGCTTCGACGTCGACCGCAACGGCGCCGCGACCCTGGCGGCGGCCAGCCGCGCGCCGGTCCGGCTGGGCTATTCGGAAAGGGTGACGCCCTGGAAGGCCGAGGGCAACCGGGGCTTCGACGCCGCCTACACCCATCCGCTGGCCGCCGGGCCGGTGCGTCACGAGGTCGAGCGCAACCTCGATCTTCTGGCGGCGCTGGGCGCCGCCGACCCCGGCGGCGGGGTGGTGGACCTACATCTGACCGCCGCCGAGCGGGAGGCCGCCGACGGCCTGCTCGGCGGATTCTCCGGCGGGAGACCGCGCCGTCTCCTTGCGGTCGCGCCGACCACCGTCATTCCCCGCAAGAACTACCCGATCGACCGTTTCGCGGCCCTGGCCGGCCAGACCATCCGCGAGCTGGGAATCGACGGGGCCGTCCTGCTGGGAACCGTCGACGGAGCGTCGCGCGCGGCGAGCCTGTCGGCCGCGCTGCCCTGCGCGACGCTCGACCTGACCGGGCGCACCGGCGTCCGCGAGGCCGCGGCGGTCATCGCCGCCGCCGACGCGCTGCTGGCGGTGGACACCGGACCCGCGCACATGGCCGCGGCGGTGGGCACGCCGGTGGCCGTCCTGTTCTGCCAGCCGGAGGGGGGCGATCCGCGGAGCCCCTACGCGCCGGAGCGCTTCCGCCCCTGGGGACGGGACGTGCTCGTCCTCCAGCCGCCGCACGCCACGGCGCCCTGCACCGACAAATGCCTGTCGTCGGAGTCCCATTGCATCGCCGCCATCGATCCCGCCACGGCGGCGGCGCGGGTTGCCGGCTTTCTTGCACGGACGCTGGACGGACGCGCGCCGCGCCGCTGAGCTGACCTCAGCGGGACAGGTCGATGGCGGCGGGGGGCAGGCCGGCGCACCAGCGCCGCCACGCCGCGCGGAACCCGGCCTCGACCGCGCGGGCGTAGCCGGCCTCGTCCATCAACGGGGAGGCCGCCACCCGTCCGCGCAGATCCGCCCGCAGATCCGCCAGGAAGGCGCGGTCGGTGGCGAGACGGACGCCGAGGGCGAGATACTCCTCGTCGCTCTCCGTCACCAGCGCGTCGAGCCCGACCGTGTGCAGCAGGGTGGCGCCCCAGCGCGAGATGGTCGCCGCGCCCGCCCGGTTCAGCACCGGCACCCCCATCCACAGCGCGTCGCAGATCGTCGTCCCGCCGTTGGCGAAGACCGGGTCGAGGGCCACGTCGGCGCGGACGTAATCCTCGTAGGGGTCGGGGGTGATGCCGCGCAGGAGCAGCCGTTCCGCCCCCACGCCTTCGGCGGCGAAGGCGGCGAGCAGCCGGCGCTCCAGCCCGCTTCCGTTGCCGCCGCCCAGCCCGCGCCATTTCAGCAGCAGCCGCGCCTCGGGGGCCGCGCGCAGCAGCCGGGCCCACAGGGCGATGGTCGCGGCGTCGACCTTGGTGACGTTGTTGAAGGAGGCGAAGGTGAACACCCCCGCCGTCTCGGCCGGCGGGCGGAAGGGCGGAACGAAGGCCGAGTCCGCCGGGCGGTAGCACAGCACGCAGTCCGGCAGGCGGATCAGCTTCTCGCTGTGCCGCGCGTCGGCGAAACAGGGGGCGGAGGGCGGGGCGATGCGCGGGTCGGCGAGCTGGTAATCCATCGCCGTCAGGCCGGTGGTGTTGGGGTAGAGCGGCAGGCTGAGCTGGAGCGGAGCCGGGCGGCGCAGGAACAGCGGCATGCGGTTGCGCGACATGTGCCCGCCGCAATCGACCAGCAGGTCGATGCCGTCGTCGCGGACCAGCCGTTCCAGCTCGGCGTCCGACAGGCCGGCGACGCCGCGCCAGCGGTCGGCCGCCGCCTTGAAGCGCGCGGTGGCCTCGTCCTCGCGCCGGTCGTTGTAATAGCCGGTCACCTCGACCGCCGCGCGGTCGTGCCGTTCGAGCAGCGGCAGCAGGAAGTGGTAGCCGGGGCCGGGGTAGCGCTGGAAGTCCGGCGACAGGTAGCCGACGCGCAGCCGGCGCTCCGGATCGCGGGCGGTCGCGGCGAAGCTGGGTTCCGGAAGCGGAACCGGCGCCACGAAGCGCTCGAAGCGGCGATGCTCCTCGAACACGGCGTCGGGCGGGGCGTCGGCGACGAAGCACAGGCAGAACAGCAGGTTGGAGCGGATCGCCGCGTCGCCCGGCCGGATCGCCAGCGCGGCCCGGAACGCCTCCACCGCTTCGGCGTTGCGGCCCAGCGCCATCAGCGCGGCGCCGAGGTTGGAACGGGCCAGCGCCTCGTGATGCCCGGCGCCGAGCGCCAGGGCGCGGGCGTAGAGCGGGATCGCCTCCTCGAAGGCGCCGCCGTCGAGGCGCTGGGCGCCGCTGTTGATCCAGCCCATCGCGTTGCCGGGGGCCAGCGTCAGCGCCCGCCGGTACCACGCCTCCGCCTCCGCGTCTCGCCTGGCCCGGTGGAGGATGGAGCCGGCGTTGGCGGCGATGTCGGCGTCGCCCGGCGCGGCGCGCGCCGCCCGACGCGCCGCCCGACGTGCGGCGTCCTCCGCCCCCTGCGCGGCGAGCGCCAGCCCCAGCCCGGACAGCGCCGTGGCCGAAGCGGGCGCCAGCGCCAGCGCGCGGCGGAACCAGCCGGCCGCGTCGGCGGGCCTGTCGTCCAGCAGGGCCGTCGCCAGCGCCAGCGGCGCGTCGGTTTCGCCGGGACGCAGCGCGGCGGCGCGGGCGAGCCAGCGCACCCCCACCTCGCGGTCCGCCGCCGGCCCGGCTGCCCGCGCCAGCGCGGCGCCGAGGAGCTTCGCCGCCTCCGCGTGGTCGGGAACCAGCGCCAGCAGCGGGCGCCCGCCCGCCGCCGCGACGCGCGGGTCGCCGTTGGCATGGCCGAGGGCCAGGATCTGCTCGCGCGCCTGGAGCAGGGCCGGGGCCGTCCGCGCCGCGACCTGGAAGGCGGCCAGCGCGTCGGCCCGACGCCCGGCGTCGCGCAGCGCGACGCCCCGGTTGTAGGCGGCCAGCGTCGATCCCGGTGTCAGGGCGAGGGCCCGGCCGTACCAGACGGCGGCGGGCAGCGGCCGCCCGAGATCCTGGAGCGCGTCGCCCAGCCCCAGCGCGCTGCCGGCCTCGCCGGGCAGCAGGGCGAGATGGCGCCGGAAGGCCGCCGCCGCCGGGCCGGGCTGCCCGGCCTCGGCGCGCGCCGCTCCCTCCCGCCGGTGGTGGTCCGGGGCGAGCGGGGCGAGGCGCGCGGCGGCGGCGTGGGAGTCCGCGGCCTCGGCCCAGCGGCCGGCGCCCTCCAGCAGGCCGGCGAGGCTGGCGTGGAAGGCCGGCTGCCCTCCGTCGCCCTTCACCGCCCGGCGGATCAGCTCGATGCCGCCGTCCGGGTCGCCGTTCCGCCCACGGATCAGGCCCAGAAGATGCAGCGCGTCGACCTGTCCGGGATTCCGCCGCAGCACCTGCTCATAGAGGGGGGCCGCCTCGGCCAGCCGGCCGTTCTGGTGCAACGTCACGGCGCGGACCAGCAACGCCTGGAGATCGACGGCCGGCGTCAGACGGTTGCTGGACTTCGGGCGCATCGCGGATCCTCGTGACGATGCGGCGGATCATGCCGGTGCGCGTCCGGCGATTGCAAGAGCGACGCTTCCCCGCGACGGCGTGGACCGGGCATCGACCGGGCGTGGCGCGCGGGGCCTGACGGAACGCAAATATTTGCTATGGTGTTGGTCCAATCAGGGGCCGGCAGCGCAGGGCACACGGGTCATGACCTTCACCTCGATCTACCGTCACGGATTCGCGCGGGTGGCCGCCTGCACGACGCGTTGCACGCTGGCCGACCCGGACGCCAACGCCGCCGCGATCCTGGACTCGGCGCGGGCCTGCCACGACGACGCGGTCGCCGTCGCCCTGTTTCCCGAGCTGGCGCTGTCCGGCTACGCCATCGACGACCTGCTGATGCAGGATCCGCTGCTCGACGCGGTGGAGCGTGCGGTGGTGCGTCTGGTCGAGGCGTCGGCGGATCTGCTGCCGCTGCTGCTGGTCGGCGCGCCCCTGCGCCACGACGGGCGGCTCTACAACACGGCGGTGGCGATCCATCGCGGGCGGCTGCTGGGCGTGGTGCCCAAGATCCATCTGCCCAACTACCGGGAGTTCTACGAGCGCCGCCACTTCGCCTCGGGCGAGGGCACCGGCGGTGGCCAAATCCACATCCGGGGCGGGGTCGGCGCGCTGTCCGCCCCCTTCGGCCCCGACCTGCTGTTCACCGCCGAGGACCGGCCGGGGCTGGTCGTCCACGCCGAGATCTGCGAGGATCTGTGGGTCGCCGTGCCGCCGAGCGGCATGGCGGCGCTGGCCGGGGCCACCGTGCTGGCCAACCTGTCGGCCAGCAACATCACCATCGGCAAGGCCGACACCCGGCGCCTGCTCGCCAAGTCGCAGTCGGCCCGCGCGCTCGCCGCCTACCTCTACTCCTCGGCCGGGGTGGGGGAATCGACCACCGACCTCGCCTGGGACGGGCAGGCATCGATCTTCGAGAACGGCGAGACGCTGGCCGAGACCGATCGCTTTCCCGACGGCGCCCAGATGGCGGTCGCCGACGTCGACCTCGACCTGCTGCGGCAGGAGCGGCTGCGCCAGGGCACCTTCGACGACAACCGCCGCCTGCACGGGGCGGCGACCGGGGCCTTCCGCCGGGTGGCCTTCCGGCTCGACCCGCCGTCGGCCGACGTCGGCCTGCGCCGGGTGGTGCCGCGCTTCCCCTTCGTGCCGGCCAACCTGGAGCGGCTCGACCTCGACTGCTACGAGGCCTACAACATCCAGGTCGCCGGGCTGGTGCAGCGGCTGCGCGAGGCGCGGGCCGAAACGCTGGTCATCGGCGTGTCGGGCGGGCTCGATTCGACGCACGCGCTGATCGTCGCCGCCCGCGCCATGGACCGGCTGGGGCTGCCGCGCACCGCCATCCTCGCCTACACCATGCCGGGATTCGGCACCAGCGCCGGCACCAAGGGCAACGCGTGGCGGCTGATGCGCTCGCTCGGCGTCACCGCCCGCGAACTCGACATCCGGCCGGCCGCCAACCAGATGCTGGCCGACATGGAGCATCCGGCCGGGCGAGGCGAGCCGGTCTACGACGTCACCTTCGAGAATGTGCAGGCCGGGCTGCGGACCGATTACCTGTTCCGGCTGGCCAACCAGCACAACGGCATCGTGCTCGGCACCGGCGACCTGTCGGAGCTGGCGCTCGGCTGGTGCACCTACGGCGTCGGCGACCAGATGTCGCACTACAACGTCAACGCCGGCGTGCCGAAGACGCTGATCCAGTACCTGATCCGCTGGGTCATCCGCTCCGGCCAGTTCCAGCCGGAGGTGCTCGACACGCTGGATTCGATCCTGAGCACGGAGATCTCGCCCGAACTGGTGCCGGCGGCGGAGGGACAGGCGATCCAAAGCTCCGAATCCGTGGTCGGCCCGTACGAGCTTCAGGACTTCACCCTGTTCTACGTGCTGCGCCACGGTTTCCGCCCGTCGAAGATCGCCTTCCTGGCCCGCCACGCCTGGGGCGACCCGGCCAAGGGCGACTGGCCGGCCGGCCACCCGCGGGACAAGCGGCGCGGCTACGGGCCGGCGGAGATCCGTGACTGGATGCGGGTGTTCCTGCGCCGCTTCTTCGGCTTCAGCCAGTTCAAGCGCTCGGCCATGCCGAACGGGCCGAAGGTGTCGGGCGGTGGCTCGCTGTCGCCGCGCGGCGACTGGCGGGCGCCGTCCGACGGCAACGCCCGCGTCTGGCTGGAGGAGCTGGAGCGCGAGGTCCCGGTGGAATAGGCCGGACCGGGCGTATCGATGGGTGACGGCGGGAACGGCGAAGGCGGCGGTGAAAGGGGGGGCTTGTCCGCCGCTCCCGGAACCGATTAGGGTGCCCGCCGGAAAACGGATGGAACGGCGCCCGATGGCCTCCCGGTGGACAGTCTTCCGGCTGACGGCCTGCTGGCTGGCGGTCTCCTGATGGATCCCGTGTTGTGGAGCATCGCGCTCGGAGCCGTCCTCGCCGGATTCGTGCAGGGGCTGTCCGGCTTCGCCTTCAGCATGGTCGCCATGTCGGTCTGGGCCTGGACGGTCGAACCGCAGCTCGCGGCGGTGCTTGCCGTGTCCGGCGGGCTGACCGGGCAGGTGATCGCGGCGCTGTCCGTCCGGCGGGCCTACGACCTCGGGACGCTGCTGCCGTTCCTGCTGGGCGGGGTGGTCGGGATTCCGCTCGGCGTCATGCTGCTGCCGTCGCTGGATGCCCGGCTGTTCAAGCTGGGGCTCGGCACGCTGCTGGTGCTGTGGTGCCCCGTCATGCTCTTCGCGCGGCAGCTTCCGCCGATCCGCGCCGGCGGCCGGTTGGCGGACGGCGTGGTGGGGCTGATCGGCGGCGTGATGGGCGGGGTCGGCGGCTTCACCGGCGTGGTCCCAACGCTGTGGTGCAGCCTGCGCGGGTTGGGCAAGGACACCCAGCGCGGCGTGATCCAGAACTTCAATCTGGCGACGCTGGCCGTCACCATGGCCGCCTATGTCGCGACCGGCACGCTGACCGCCCGGATGCTGCCGATGTTCGCCGTCATGGCCCCCGCCATGGTGATCCCGACGGTCCTCGGCGCCCGGCTCTACATCGGCATCAGCGAGGCGGCCTTCCGCAGGATCGTGCTGGTGCTTCTCACCGCCTCCGGCGTGGCGCTGCTGTCCTCGGCGGTGCCGTCGCTGCTCGGCCGCGCGTAGCGGTCAGAATCCGACGAAGCGCGTGAAGCCGGCCGCCGGCTCGCGTTCCGTCGCGAAGCCGTTCTCCGGTGCCGACCAGTCGGCGTGGCCGAGCGCCATGCCGCAGGCCAGGATCTCCGCGTCGGACAGGGCGAGATGCCGCCGCACGATGGCGTGGCGGTAGCAGAAGGCGGCCTGCGGGCAGGTTTCCAGCCCGAAGCCGCGCGCGACGATCATCACGTTCTGCATGAACATGCCGAGGTCGAGCCAGCCGCCCTTGCCCATCACGCGGTCGATGGTGAAGAACAGCCCGACCGGCGCGCCGAAGAGGTCCCAGTTGCGGCCGTGCTGGCGGGCCATGCGCTCGCGGTCGCCCTTGGCGATGCCGAGCGCGCCGTAGAGATCCCACCCCACCTTCCGGCGGCGGGCGAGGTAGGGCTCCGTCCAGTTCTCGGGATAATAGGCGTATTCGGGCTCCTCCGGGACGCCGGCCTCGTGATCGGCGAGCAGATCGGCCGACAGCGCCGCGCGCGCCGCCCCGGCGACGGCGTGCACCTTCCAGGGCTGGATGTTGGAGCCGCTGGGCGCGCGGGCGGCCAGATCGAGGATGCGCTCCACCGTCTCCCGGGGGACCGGCGTGGCGGTGAAGGCGCGGACGCTGCGCCGCCCGGCGACCGCGTCGAAGACGGACAGAGGATTGGCGGGGGAGTCGGTGGGATCGGTGACGCTGTCCATGCCGGCGGTGCTCTCCCTCGCTGCGCGGACCGGCCGGGCAAAGCCGGGCCGGGGGCGCAGGATCGGGCGGGGAAGGGGCTTTTGGCAACCCCTCTTCCGGCGGGCGTGGTCAATAGGGGCTGGCGGTCGGGCGGACGATCAGCTCGCTGACGTCGACCTCGGCCGGCTGCGAGACGGCGTACAGCACGGCCCGCGCGATGGCGTCCGCCGGGATGCAGATGCGGCGGAAATCCTTCATGCCCTCGCGGCTGCCGGGGTCGGTGATCGTGTCCGCCAGCTCGGATTCGGTGGTGCCCGGCGACACCACGGTGACGCGGATGCGGTCGGTCTCCTGCCGCAGCCCGTCCGAGATCGCCCGCACCGCGTATTTCGTCGCGCAATAGACGGCGGCGGTCGGGTAGACCGCGTGCCCGCCGATGGAGGACAGGTTGACGAACTGGCCGAAGCCCTGCGCCTCCATGATCGGCAGGGCCGCCGCGATGCCGTGGAGGACGCCGCGGATGTTCACGTCGATCATCCGGTCCCATTCGTCGAGCTTCAGGGCGGACAGCGGCGACAGCGGCATGACGCCGGCGTTGTTGACCATCACGTCGAGGCGGCCGAAGCCGTCGCGGGCGGCGTTGACGAAGGCCTCCATGTCGGCCCGGTCGGTGACGTCGAGCGCCCGGACGCGCACGCTGCCGCCGGCCCCGGTGATGGAATCGGCGATGGCCTGGAGGCGGTCGAGCCGCCGGGCGCCCAGCACCACATGGGCGCCGTTGGCGGCGAGCAGCCGCGCGGTGGCCTCGCCGATGCCGCTGCTGGCGCCGGTGATGGCGACGACCTTGCCGGCGAGGAGGGTGGAGGTGGTGGAGGTCATGGGGATGATCCTTTCCGCTTGGGCAGGGCGCCGCTGCGGCGCCCCGGAATGGAGCCAACCATGACCGGACCGGCGGGGGCGGCGGTAGACCAGACCTCGCCGTCTCTTGCACGATCCTCCAAAGCGGCGGGCCGGAGGATCACGGCTGTTGCGGCCCGGCCGGCGGGCGCTATCCTTCCAACCGGACGATGACGGAGGAAAATCCATGACGTCTCCGGACAGGCTGGCGGCACCGCTGGCGGCGCTGATTGAACGATACGCCGGGGAAGACGGCGTCCACGCCACCGCCCTGCCGCGCGTCGTGCTGATCCGCTCCTCGCGGCCGACCGAGCCGCTGCACACGCTGCACGAGCCGGCGCTGTGCATCGTCGCGCAGGGGCGTGTAAAGGGATCAATGGTTTGACGTAGGTTGACGGTGGGATTTGGCGGGATTTTCGGGGATAAACTGGGACGCGGAGGGTTGGAAACATTGAGTTTTCCGGCCTCCGCGTCCTTTCAACGTCAAACCATCCTTCACCGTTCAGTGGTATCGGTTCGCGCCACATGGTTTGACGTCGCGTCATTGATCTCCGCGCGGACGAGGCGCAGTTCATAAATCAGGTCGAGTTGTCCAGAGCGGAGAGAGCCAAGTCCTATAATTACGGCGCCACCGATGAGCGCAACGATACCGGCAATTGGACCAAAAACGGGAATTGCAAAAAGAGCAACTCCACTTATCATAAGAAGCAACCCTGCCAATGTTAGAAAACCAGCTGTGATAGATGTTGCTCGCTGAATTTTGGAGTTTTCCATTTTTGCATCCCATTTTGGATGTTGTCTGTTGCGTTTTGCGAATTAGGTGCGGAAGTGGTCGGAACAGCCACTTTTTCTATCGTGATCGCAATGATAGTCTGGGGAAGCAAACCGCGATCTGGAACGGGGAAGTCTGTGCCAGCCAGCCTTTGATGCGAAACACAGAAATCGACGACGAGCGTCCCTCTCAGCCGCCAGGGTTTGCAGGATAGATGCTAACTCTGCGGTTTCGGTGGGGGTTATCGTCGGCGGGTAACCAACCATTGGCACACTCCATGCTATTCCGGCACCGCCGCGCGCGGCAGAGCTGGGGGAGGGGCCTCATCGAGACCCTTGATGTTGTTCTCTCAAACGGGTGTGCCCACGCCCGCGACCGGGGTTACCAGCCCCGGCCCCGCTCTTCATCAGCGACATACGTAAGTATGTCACCTAGGTTGTGCGGAGCGAAAATATTGCCACCGATAAATTTAAAAAAGCAAGATACCTACTGCAACATTTAGAAATGTTACGCGACACGCGGAAGCGTTGCCGCGTGTCCGAACCACCAGCGATGAGAAATCTGCTCAGCCTAAACGCATTCCACATCCGATAGTTTTGGTTTAAGAACCATCGGGCGTCGACCAATATGTATGCGCATTAACACGATAAGTTTTCGATATTCAGTCGATAAGGCCAACGACTTCTGACAAAATTGGGTGTGCAGCGATGTCGACTGGATGATCGACAGCACGTAGGTGCATCGGCAATTCGCTTCCAGACTCGATAAGCTGCTCCCGCCAGCGCGAAAGAATTCTATAGAATATGACAATCATGCGTGCTTTCTGGGCAGGCTGAGGTTTCAAATCTTTATGGCGCAGATATATTTCCAAGCCCTGCACTAAGTTATTCAACAAAATTTCGCCGGTTGATCCAGAGGTATCTGAAGATAAACTGGATCGATCTCTTTGAAGCATTGCTCCTTCACCTGTGGCAATCCAATCCAAGGACACGCCCTTTGCTATACAAAGGCGTGCCATTGTGTCGAAGAACGGACGATTTAGCGCTTTCAGCTGCCTTGAAAGCTGCTCAGGCGTAATGCCTGCGGCCTTGGCTGCCAAAGTTTTCGTCTCGAATAAGCGAACCACCGCATCCATGCGGGTTGCCAATTCGGAGCCGGAACCGACAACCCCGGTTTCCGGTTCGTCGCGAAGCGACCGGTCCGCATTAGCCATTGTAAAT
Source organism: Azospirillum agricola (assembly GCF_017876095.1). Classification (GTDB taxonomy): domain Bacteria; phylum Pseudomonadota; class Alphaproteobacteria; order Azospirillales; family Azospirillaceae; genus Azospirillum; species Azospirillum agricola. The sequence continues at coordinate 110,589 of NZ_JAGINM010000020.1, read as the reverse complement.
CCTTAATTTTTTCCGTGGCGACCCTCTGACAAGGGTCATCCGATCCGGCAACGGTTTCCAGATCGAAAGTTTGCCTTGAATGCCGTACGCTTTCGGGGTACGACAATATCCATGTCAATTGACGTGACAAGAATGCAGGCGAAACAACACAACAATCAGGTCCCCGCTGACCTACCCCGCCGGACCCAATGGATCCTTGGTGAACTGAAGCTTGCGGGCAGCAGCCTTGCTGCTATCGCGCAGGAGCTTGGCTGCACGCGACAGGCTGGTGCACTCGCTTTGAGGATGGGGTCGGTCCGCTGGGAGCAAGCCATTGCGGCAAAGCTTCGTCTGCCGGTGCAGGCCCTGTTTCCTGATCGCTATGACGCCGCAGGAATGCGGCTTCGGCGCACCCGCCCCGTGCCTTCACGGGAGGCTGCGTAACGTCGCCGGTAAAGCTGGCCTACAGCCATGGTTGCCGACGCCCAGTTGAGAAGCAGCCCGGTCATCCGGACCAAAGCCAAGGACAGAGGCGCCGCTCCAGACCTGACCGCCACACACAAACCAGCCACGGCGGGTGCCAAGAAACGTTCCGTATCAACGTCGAACAGAGCAGCCCGTAGTTTCATTTCATCCTCCGAAATCATGCTTCCGGACGTTCTCAGAGCAACCGCCACAGGCACAACGGGAACAACGATGTCTAAATCCCCCTACAAGCAACGTCGCCCTGGCACTCTGAAGGCGGCTGTCGCGGATTTGATCGAACAATGCGGTGGTTACCCGCGTGCTGCGATGGTCGCGCGGGTTAGTCGCTCGCAGCTCTTCCGTTACTCCAACGACAGCGAGGAGGACGTCAACTCGCACATGCCGGCCGATATCGTTGCCGCACTGGAAAGGTATTGCGGCTCTCCGGTTGTCACAGAATGGCTGGCGGTAGAAGCCAACTGTACACTTCTTCCCATCGCAATTGATCCGGAAGCCGAAGCGATCCCGAAAAATGTTGGGCAGATCGCCCAACATGCCTCAAGCCTGTTTGCTGAATTTGCCACCGCCTTTGGTGATGGCCGCATCGACGAACTTGAAGCCGGCCGCATGCTTGAAGCCGGTGACGCAATGCTCCGTGAATACATGAACCTGCGGCCGGCGCTGACCGGTCGCACACGGGCTTGATGTGTCATGACGACGGAATGGCGCTCTCCCACTAAATGGGCAGCCTTGGGCCTCCCAGGGATCCCTGGATCGAAGCAAGGTTTTCTGAAGCGGGCGCAGGCTGAAGGCTGGGGGCCTACCCGTCCTCGGAGAGGACGCGGCGGCGGCCTTGAATACCACGTTTCATCTTTGCCGGAAGAAGCACGGCTAGCGCTGGGCCGGCAGGCGGCATCCGATGCGGTGGTGACTGCCGTTCCGGCCTTGCCCGCCGTCGCCAAGGCTCCTGTGTCCGCTCTGCCCAGTACGCTCGAAGCCCAGTTCCGACAGGACTACAAGCTGGCGATCCTGCTCGCCTTCGACCGGTTCAAGGAAGCCAGCGGCGACGCCCTGACGCCCGCCCGCCACAAGTTCGTCGGGTTCTACAACGCCCGGCAGATCGACGTGCCGGATTGGGTCCGCGCCGCCAGCCCGACCATCAGCATGTCGACGCTGGAACGCTGGGCGAAGGCCCGTGCGACGGGCGACGCAGCGGGCCTTGCCGGTCGCTATGGCAATCGCAAGGGCACGGGCGTGCTCGACAGCGCAGTCATGGACGTCAAGAGCTACATGGTCGCCGTGCTGGTGGAGAACCCGAACCTGTCGATGCAGGCTGTTCGCCAGCTCCTCGTGCAGCGCTTCGGCGAGGATCTGGAACTGTTCGACGGCACGAGCCGTCCGATGCCCAGTGAGCGGCGCTTGGGCGTTCTGTGGCAGGACTGGAAGGCCAAGAACCGCCAGCTTCATCTAGCGCTCACCAATCCCGACGAATGGAAGAACCGCCACCGCGCCGCAGTCGGCTCCTACAGCGAGGGCATCGAGCGACCCAACCAACTCTGGGAGATCGACGCCTCTCCGGCCGACGTCATGCTCACAGACGGGCGTCATTCCATCTATGTGGTGGTGGACGTCTACACGCGCCGGATCATGGTGCTGGTCACCAAGGTGCCCCGCACCTCGGCCGTTCTGCTGCTGATCCGCCGCGCCGTCCTGGCCTGGGGCATGCCCGAGGCGATCAAGACGGACAACGGATCCGACTTCGTCAGCCGCGAGGCGGAGCGCGCCTACTTCCTTCTCGGCGCCGCCCATCCGACCTGCACCCCCTACAGCCCCGAGCAGAAGCCGCACGTCGAGCGCGCCATCGGCACCGTGCAGCATTCTTTCATGCCGCTCTTGCCGGGTTATGTCGGCCACAACGTCGCCGCCCGTCAGGCCATCCGGTCACGCGAGACCTTCGCCAGCCGGATGGGCGAGGCCGACGCCGACGTCTTCCAGGCGCAGCTGACCGGCCTGGAGCTTCAGAACCTTTCCGACACCTGGGTGGAGAACGTCTACCAGCACCGGCCCCACGAAGGGCTGGGCGACCGTACCCCCGCCGCCCTGGCCGAGAGCTGCGCCGGCCGGGTGGCGCGGCTGGTCGATGAGCGCCAGCTCGACCTGCTGCTGATGCCGGCCCCGGACGGTGGCGACCGCGCGGTCGGAAAGAAGGGCATCCGGGTCGAAAACGCCGATTTCTGGGCGGTCGAGTTGATCCCCCACATCAACACCGGCGAGCGCTTCGACGTCCGCCTCGACCCGGAGGACATGGGCCGGGTGTGGGTCTACCGACCCGAACCCTTCGAGTTCCTGTGCATCGCCGAGAACCCGGAGCGCGCCGGCTTGTCCCGTGCCGCTCTGGCCGCCGAGGCCAAGGAACTGCAAAGGCAGTTCATCGCTGCCGGAAAGGCCGCCCTCCGCACCGCCAAGACAAAATTCAAGCCGCACGAGTTGGCCGACGCCCTGATCGGCAAGCCGGCGGCCACCGTCACCGCGCTGCCCACCGCCGCGCCGCCGCCGGTCGCCGCCCTGCCCCCGCCCGCTCCGACCTCGGTCGGCCTGATCGCCACCCAACGCGCGCTCACCGCCGCCGCCCCGGCCGCACCCCGGCCGCGCGACGAGGCCGAGCAGGCCCGCACCGCCGACATTGCCCGCCGGATCGCCGCCCCGGCGGCGGCGGCCGAGAAGCCGGAGGATCGTTGGTGGCGCCGGGCGGTCGAGATCGAGGCGCGGATCGCCGCCGACGCCGAGATCAGCGAAGAGGATCTCGACTGGCTGCACACCATCGAAACCGCCGCTTGGTATCGCGCCCGCAAGAACGATGCGGCACGCAAAGCCGGTTTCGCCCGCGCCGTGGATTAACGCAGATGGCCCGCGCGTGGGGCGCGCGGACCGTCCACAGAAACGAAGTGAGAAGACACCACCATGTCGAAAGCAAATCGATCCCGCAAGTCCGCAAGCTTCGCCCCGCTGCGCAACCTGACGCTGATGGAGGAGCTGGTGATCAAGTTGCGGACGCGCCGCCCCGATGTCCCTGGCCTTGGTGTTTTCCACGGCCGGAGTGGTGACGGAAAGAGCCGTGCCGCCGCCTGGGTCGCGGCCTCGGACCACCTTGCCTACTACGTTGAAGCCAACGACTTTTGGACGTCGCGGGCGATGCTTCGCGCCATTGTCGACGCCATGGGGCTGGCCTTGCCCCCTCATGCGACCAACAACGAGCTGGCGGCCAAGGTCGCCGAGGAGCTGGAGGCCAGCCGGCGCCCGCTCATCATCGACGAGGCCGACCACTTGGCCAAGAAGGACATGATCGACAAGGTCAGGGCCTTGCACGACATGGCGGCACCGGGCACGGCGTCCATCATCCTCATCGGCGAAGAGGGGTTGCCTCAGAAACTCCAGCGCTACGAGCGTTTCCACCGCCGTGTGCTGGATTTCGTCGCCGCCGAGCCGTGTGACCTCGACGATGCCCGCCAGTTGGCCGGCCTGTACTGCCCGCGTGTGGAGGTGGCTGACGACCTGCTGGAGCAGCTGCTCGACCAGACCTATCGCTCGACCGGCCGCGTTGCGGTCAATCTGGTGGCGATCGCGGACTATGCGCAGGGCGAGGGCCTGAGACAGATCGATCGCGCCGCCTATGCCGGCCAGCGGATCAATACGGGAGCGGCACCGGCCGTGCGGCGGTTCGCATGACAGTCGAAGTCGCTGACAAGACGAAAAATCAAACACGCTACACCCGGCATGTCTTCGGTTCGCGCCTTTGTTGGCACCGCATGCGGAAATTGAAGGTCTTTTCGATCCGTGATCTGTTGGTGCCGGGTGTTTCCATTCCTGTTGCGAGATCCTTCCTTGGAAAGACGGTCACTGCTGGGCTAGTTCGCATCAAAACCGAACAGCGGCGCATCTCCGGAGACGAAGTTGCGCCACGGACCTATGAGCTGATCAAGGATGTTGGACGGCGCTGCCCGCACTTTGGCCGAGCTGGTGCGCTGGACCTGACACCCAAGCCAAATGAGCGCCTTTGGGCGGCCATCAAACCCCTGCGCGCCGGTTGGACCATCACGGAATTGGCCTCGCTGGCTCGGGTCAATCCCGCAACCACCGGCAACTATGTGACTGCACTCCGGAATGCAGGCTACATCGAAACCTTGGTTCGTCCCAAGAACAGCCCTGTGGGGGGCAATGAGGGGCGTTACCGCCTGAAACCCTCTATGGACACCGGCCCGGATGCGCCTTTGCGGCAGCAGGACGGGACACTCTTCGATCCGAACCTGTCGGTCGGAGGCGAAGCTCCATGAGCGCGCATCTGAGCAAAGCCGAACGCGCCTGGAAGGGCACTCCGCCTCCCTTCGTCGTCGCCCTGGCCGAGCTGGCCGACCGCTCCGGCCTTGCCGCTGCCGGTGCCGCCATCGGCTACGGCAAGGCCGCCGTGTCGCTGGTGCTATCGGCGCGTTACGGCGCCGGTCTCGGCCGGATCGAGGCGGCGGTCAACGAGAAGCTGGGTATCTCCACCGTCTGCCCTGTCTTGGGCGACATCACCGAAGAGCGCTGTGCCCGTGAGCAGGCTGGTGCCCAGCGCAACCGCTCACTGCTCGGCGGCATGCTGCGCAACGCCTGCCGGGATTGTCCACGGAGGAACCCGTCATGAACACCGCGCCCAACGTCGTCGCGTCGTCCCTCGACGCGCTCGCCGCCCAGCTCCGCCAGTTGGTCAACCGTCCGTCTCAGCAGGCCCCGGCGCAGACTGCTGCACTGGCCGACCGCGTCACCGCCCTCGGCGTCCAGATGCGCGGGGTGGACTTCCGGCGCGGCGTCCGGCTGGGACAGGTTGCCGAGGCGTTGCGTGGCCGCGCCGTCGCCCGCGTCTACTTGCCCTTGCCGGCCGAGGAGTTGAACACGCTGGTCGAGATGCTGGAGGCGGCGGCCGAGATCGCCCGCGCTGCCGGCCGCCGCACGGTCGTCCACCACCAGCATGGTGGAGACGCGGCATGACCGTCCACGTTTCGCCGAAACCCGACGACCTGGTTGAGATCGACATCCCCGGCGAGAACGGCAGGGCGATCCAGATCGTCACCCGCCGGATCGTTACCGTCCGGGATCACGGCGATGCTCGCTGGACGTGCCTGCTGGCCGACCCGGCGACCGGCGTTCTGTCGGTCATCACCATCGCTCCGGCGGAACGCGGACAGTGGGTTGGCGTCCAGCCGCCCCTGTCGATCGATGGGGCGGTCCACGTCGCCCGCAGTATTCTGGCCGGCGTCACCCTGCACCGCAGCGTCACCGAACAGATGCGCGTTCTGTCGGAAGCCGTGCTGCTGTTGACCGGCCAGCATCGCGCCACCGGCCATCCGGTCGCCGCGCGCGCCGCCGGTGCCCGTTCATGACCGCCGCTCGCATCCAGGCGGCGCTCTACGGCGCCTTCAGCCTCCCGGTTCCCCCGGTCCCGCCGGTGCCGGCCGACCCTCACCAGTTCCCCGCCATCTTCGCCCGTCCGGTGAAGACGGCTCTCACCCCCCAGCGTCTCGCCGTTGGCGGGACCATCACCACCGCGCCCACGAGGTAATCTGTCCATGGCCCCGAGAACCACCCGCACGAAGGCCCTCGCCGCCACCGTGCACATCCCCCAGAGCCGCGCCGAAGCCGTCGACGCCATCGCGGAGATCGGCCAAGCCCAGCGCGAGCTGCTGCGCATTGAAGCCGCCATGAACGACGACCTGTCGTCGATCAAGGAGCGCTACGAAGAACAGGCCCGCCCGTTCCGTGACAAGGTGAAGTCGCTGACCGCCGGCGTTCAGACGTGGTGCGAAGCCAACCGGTCCGTCCTGACCGACGGCAACAAGACCAAGACCGTCAACCTGTCGTCGGGCACCGTCAAATGGCGCCTCACGCCGCCGTCCGTGAAGGTTGGGCGCGGCTTGATGACCGCCGTCCTGCTGGCGCTCCGCAACGCTGGCCTTGCCGACCTCTTCATCCGCACCAGCGAGGAGTTGAACAAGGAAGCCATCCTCGCCGCGCCGGACAAGGTGAAGGGGATCGACGGTCTCAGCATCCATCAGGCCGAGGAGTTCGTGATCGAACCCTTCGCCGAAGAACTCGCCAGCGCGTGAGGCGAAGCATGGCTCACATCCTCACCTTCAGCGAAGCCGACGCGCTGACCTGCGACCCGTTCGACGGCGACTTCGGCGACCTGGGCACGCGCCGGGTGTCCGACACCATGATCACGGTGGCCGAGCCGCCCCGCTGCCACACCTGCGGCGGCACGCTGACCCCCGGCACCCGCTGCCGGCATCTGGTCGAGCAGACCGGATCCGAAGAGGACGGCGACGAACCCGAAACCATCAAGCGGACGGAATACCGGTTTTGCCAGCACTGCTGCTCGGCCATGGCGCGCGACGCCAAGGACGGCGGCGACCGCCTCGGCAGCCGGATCGCCCGCATGGTCCAGAACCGGGAGCGGTCCCATGGCTGAACGCCCGACCTTCGACGAGGCGGTCACCCACTGGGTGCGCCTCCGGATTGGAGAGCTGATGGGCCGGAGCGGTGAAGCCGCCCTGGTCGCCGTCACGCTCCGCATGCGGGTCGGCCTGCTGCTGACCGCCCCCGCCATCGAGGCGCTGGAAACCGCCATCACCGACCGCTGGCGGGTGACGCTGGTGGTTTCCGCCGGCAACACCGTGGCCGATCTCGCCACCGCCATCGTCACCGCCAGCCAGAGGAGCGCCGCGTAATGTCCTCCATCATCCGCCGCCTCCACGAGGATGGAAAGCGGACGCCCGGTGTGCGCCCCGAGGTTTCCGCCGCGACCGCCGGCCTTGCCCCGGTGGAAGCCCGCTACGGCTTGGCTCAGACGCTGGATGCCATCCTGTCCACCTATCTGACCGTGACCTGCACGTTGGGCGCGACCTACGACGTCACGGCGATCGACGCCGGGATCGTCAGCTTGGAGGCGGCGGCCCATCAGTTGCGCACCGCAAAAGCCGCCATGCTCGGTGGTACCGCCCCCGAGGGTGCCATCGTCAAGCTCGGCGCCACCACCACCATCCACGCCGAGGGCCGGGCCTGACCGCCCTCGGACACGCCGCACCCCCATAAACAGGAACCGCATCATGGCTAAGAAGAACGCCTCCCTGGTCGTCGAAATCGCCGAGATCACTGGTCTGCGTCTGAGCGACGACGCCTGCCCCAAGCTCGAAAAACTGCTGGCCGAGGTCGGCACCCGGCTGGCGGCCGACTATCCGGCCCCGGTCGTCGGCAACGCGGGTGTCATGGAGAACACCGCCATCCAGCGCATGGAAAAGCTGATCCGCAAGCTGGAGCGCGCGCCAAACGGGAACGGCGCTCGGTCCGAACTGCTCGCCGTTGCGGCCTGCCTCCTGGCGCGGGTGTGTGCGCTCGATCTTGCGAGCGGCGAGGTCATGGTCCCGATGGGCCGGATGGAGGGCCGGGCATGAGTGCACGCCACGACGTGCCGGCGTTGCTTGCCGAGGTAGACGGTCTGCCCAACCCGGACCGCTGCCTGCTATCGCACAACGAACGTGAGTTGATCCTGTTCTGCCGCCGCCTGGGCGAGGCGTTGCGGGCGGAACATGACCTCGCCGGTTGGAACCGCCTGGGGAAGGCGGCGGAAGGGCTGATGCCGTGACCGTCTCTCCAGCGGCCTTATCCATCACCGTCTTCGACGGTGTCGTTCCCATCCTGCTGGTGGCTGGCCTCCCCGGCCATCCCGAGGAAGTCGAGTTCCTGATCGACGGACCGCACGTCCGGACCCTCCGGCGGGTGCGCGGTATTCCCGCGCGCCTCCCCGAGCGTCCTTGGGCCTCCGGTCTCCCCGACCTCGCCAATTTGCTGCGTTCCGCCAGCACGGCGGACATGGAGATCATCAATGTCTGATCCGCACGCACAGCCGACCGCCGGCGACCTCGCCGCTCTCGGTCCATCCCCATCCTTCGGCTGGTTGTCGCTGGATGCTCTCATCGTCGATCCCCGCTATCAGCGTGACGCCTCCTCCACACGGAGCCGTGGCCTCATCCAGCGCATCGCGACCGAGTTCACATGGAGGAACTTCCAGCCGCCAACCGTGGCCCCGCTCGACGATCACCGTTACGCCATCCTCGACGGTCAGCATCGCGTCGAAGGCGCCCGCGTGCGTGGACTGCCGGAGGTGCCCTGCTACATCGTTACCGCGCCGGAGCTGCGGGAGCAGGCGGAAGCCTTCGTCTCCGTGAACCGGGACCGGGTCGCCGTTGGTTCGTTGCAGCTCCATTACAGCCGGATCGTTGCCGCCGACCCCGAGGCGCTCCGCGTGCAGGCGGCCTGCGAAGAAGCCGGCATCGTTATCGCCCGCCGGACCCGCGCCGCCACCGACCTTGCTCCGTTGGAGACGATGGCACTGAAAACCATCACCGTCCTGCTGCGGAGCTACAACGACGCACCGGTCGTCGACGCCCTGCGCCTGCTGGCCGAAGCCTTTCCAACCATACCCGGCCAGATCACCGGGGCGGCCATAAAGGCCCTGGTTCATTTCTTTCTCTGGCACGCAGAAGCGGAGATCGACTGGTCGCGGCTGGTCACCACCGTCGCCGACCATCACATGCCCGAACTGGAGGAGGCCGCCCGTGCCAGTCGGGCCTTGTTCGGCGGCAAGACCCACATCGCCATGAGCGCGGCCATCACCCGCGCTTACAACAAGGGCATGCGCGACCAGACCAAGCGCCTGCCGGAGCAGGTCTGATGACTCGACAGCTCGACCTGTTTCGCAAACCACGTCGCCCGGCCAAGCGCAATCCCCGCACGCTGTTCGTCTTCGACGCCGGCAACCCCGGCCCGACCAACCGGGCTCACGTCCGATTGGCCTGCGACGTGTGCGGCCACAAAACCGACTGGGTGCCGGAGCGAAGCGAGACCGCCGAGAAAGCCGGCCGCGTCTGCCCCAAGTGCAAGGGCGACCCGGCCAACGTCAAACCATCCGCCGCCACGGAGGCCGCGCCCACGCCATGACCGGAAACGTCAAACCATCCGCCGAAGCCGCACGCCGTCGCGACCTCGCCGCCATCCACGCCATGTGGAAGGAGCTGGCCTTGTCGGAGGACTGCTACCGCGCCCGCGTGTCGCAGGTCTCCGGCGGCCGGACCGACAGCGCCGGCGCCCTCACCACCCGTGAGCGTGTCACCCTCATCAACGCGCTGAAGGGCTTGGGCGCCGGCCAGAAGCGGGGCCGTCCGGTGCGCCCGGCCCTGACGCAGCAGCAGCGCAAGGTGCGCGCCATGTGGCTGGCCCTGGCCGACAGCGGCGCCGTCAGCGACCGCAGCGAAGCCGCCCTGGCCGCGTGGCTGAAGACCCGGATCGGCGTCGACGCCCTGCAATGGCTCCAGCCGGCCGACGCCGGCCGCGCCATCGAGCAGCTGAAGCGCTGGACCGAGCGCACCGGAGAGCCGACGCCATGACCACGCCCCGCTTACCCATCCGCAACCTGCCGGGCGTGCTGGCCGACGTGCAGCGCCTGTGCGGCGACGGTGTCGCCGTCCGCTTCGCGGCGGCCTTCGGCGACAGCAAGCTGTACATCCCGAAGGTGGCCCGCCTGCGCGACGATCACCCGCTGGTGCAGACGCTCGGCCGGCGGGCCGCGCGCCTGATCGCCTCCCGGCTCGGCGGGGAGGAATACCCCATCCCCACCGGCCGCTGGTCGATCAACCACCACAACGCCCGCCTGCTGCGTCTGGCCGGCTGGTCGTCGCGCCCGATCGCCCGCGCCCTGGCGCTGCGCGAGGGCACCGTCGATCGGCTGACCGACGATCTGGAACCGGCCTACCCGGCGCCGCAACCGGTGACGCTGCGGTGCCCCTGCTGTGGGCGCGTCTACAAGCTGACGCCACCGGCCGAGGAGGTCACCCCGGTCGCGGCGGCCGAGGCCGACGACGCCTTCCTTGCCCGCCAGCCGCCGCTGCTGCTGGCGGCCGTCACCACCGGCAAGCTGTCCGTGGCCGACCTGCGCCAGCTGGACGCCGCCACCCGGAAAGCGCCCTGACGCCATTGCGCGTTACGGGTGCGTTGTAACGCATAATTCGGTTGCTGCACCGGCTGCCCCGCCCTGATCGCCGACAGGTCGGCCGGTCACAACTCCAGGGGTAAACCCTTCGGGCGCGATGCTCGAAACTAGGGGGTATGGACAACACCCCCGCGCCTTCCGGCCTCTCGGTCCGCCACCTCGCCCTGTTCGTCGTGCGGCCGACCCTCTCCGCCATCAGCGGCCCCGACGTCCCCGGCCTCGACAGTGAGGCCGCCGTCGAACTCCTTCTCGGCACCGCCGCCGTCGAGAGCGGCTTCCGTGCCCTCGACCAGATCACCGGCGCCGGTGATCGCCAGCTCGGCCCGGCCTATGGCCTGTACCAGATCGAGCCAGCCACCCTCGACGACCTCCACACCAATTTCCTCCGCTTCCGCCCGACGCTGGCCGCGCGCCTGTCCGGCCTCGCCGCCTCCTGGCCGTCACCGGCCGTGCAGCTGTGCACGAACCTCGCCTACGCCACGGCCGTGGCCCGGCTGATCTACTACCGCTCGCCCGTCCGCCTCGCCGCCCCCGGCGACATCGAGGGGCACGCCCGCGTCTGGAAGCAGGTCTACAACACGCCGAAGGGCAAGGGCCGGCCGGAAGAGTTCGTCGCCCGTTTCAACCGTCTCGTCGCGCCGCACCTGTAAGGATCCCGATCTTGCGCATCATCGGATGGACGCTCTGCGCCGTCGCCGCCCTGTTCGTTCTCGCCAACCGCGCCGCCCTGGCCGCCGACGTCTACAGCGTGGCGCTGCCGAAGGAGCTGTATTCGGCCATTCTCGACTATGCCTTCCTCGGCATCAGCACCCTGCTGGCCTGGGCGATCAAGCGCGGCACCGACCTGCTGCACGTCCGGCGGGAAAGCCTGCTGGTCGAGCGGCTGGAACAGGGCATGACCTACGCCCTGATGTACGCCCGTGAAAAAGCCCTGATGAAGGGCAGCCCGCTGACCGATTTCTCGACGCGGTCCGAACTGGTGGCGGTCGCGGCCGGCTACCTGCTGCCGAAGATGCCCGCCCTGCTGAAGGATCTGCGCATCGACGCCGAGGGGCTGAAGGAGCGCCTGACCGGCCGTCTGGATCTGGTCGCCCCGCTCGACCCGACCGCCCCCACGCCGCCGCTGGGCTGAGGCTGCGGTGGACTTCGGCGACGAAGGCGAGGCGCGCAGCGCCCACGACACGGCGGTGGCGATCACCGCCGTCCGTGGCCGGCTGGCGCGGGCAGGAACCGCCACCTGCATCGAATGCGACGCGGCCATCCCACAGGGGCGCCGCGACGCCTACCGCGCCGCGACGCGGTGCGTGGACTGCGAAGAACGACTGGAACGGGAGCGTAAGCAATGGAAGCGGTGACGAAATGGGGTTGGGCGGCGGCGCTGGTGTTCAACACCGTGCTGGCCTGGATCGTCTGGTCGTTGCGCACGGGCTACGTCTCGCGCTCCGACCATGACGCGCTGGGCACCCGCGTCGCGTTGATCGAACGCGACCTCACGCACCTGCCCACCGCCGACGACTTCGCCAAGATGCGCGGCGAGTTCGCCACCCTCAAAGGCCAGAGCGAGGCGCAACAGCAGCTGCTCAACCGCATCGCGGCCAGCGTGACCCGGATCGAAGACTTCCTGCTGAAGGCCAAAGTGTGATGAGCTTCCAGGCCCACCTGACCGAAGACCTGCGCCTCTGTATCCTGCGCGTCCTGTCCGAGGCGCCGGGCAACCGGGGCAACGCCTCCATCATCCAGACCGCCGTCAACGCGCTGGGTCATCATGTCACCCGCGAGCAGGTGACGCAGCAGATCACCTATCTCGCCAGTCTGGACGCCGTCGCCACCGAGCAGGTCGGCCCGGTGCTGGTGGCGACGCTGCGCACCAACGGCGAGAACCATCTGCGTCGTCTCGGCCCGCCGCTGCCCGGCGTCAAGCTGCCGTCGCTGGGCTGACCCATGGCCCCCCGTTCGACCCTCGACCGCCTGCCGAAGGAAATCCGGGAGGAGCTTGGCCGCCTGCGCGAGGATGGCTGGACGATCGACGAGCTGCTGTCCAAGCTCCAAGCCCTGCGCGCCGAGGGCCGCCACGACGTCGACGTCTCCCGGTCGGCGGTCGGCCGCTACGTGCAGGGGATGGACAAGATCGGCGAACGCCTGCGCCAGTCCCGCGCCATGGCCGAGGGCTTGGTGCGCCAGCTCGGCGACGAACCCGACACCAAGGTTGCCCGGCTCAACATCGAACTGGGGCACGCGCTGATCATGAACCTGCTTACCGGCGCCGGCGAGGATGGCGAGGAAGGCGGCCCGGTCACCTTCGATCCCGAGCAGGTCATGTTCCTGACCTCCTCCATTCAGAAGCTCGCCAGTGCCCGCAAGACGGACGCCGAGCTGATCCTCCGTCTCCAGACCGAGGCGGACAAGCGCGCCATCGCCGCCATGGAGGCCACCGCCAAGCGCAAGGGGCTGTCGGCCGACACCATCGCCGACATCAAGAAGGACTTTCTCGGCATCCGGAAGGCGCCATGAAACCCCGCCCCGCCGCCGAGGATTTCGGACGCCTGCCCGCCGAGATCCCGTCTCTCGGCCACAACGGCGGTCCCCCCATGGACCTGCTTCTGGCCTACCAGAAGCATCTGCTGGAGACGACGGCGCTCTTCCCCGTCGTCGTCGTCGAGAAGAGCCGCCGCATCGGCTACACCTGGGCGATCGCCGCCGACGCCGTCCTGACCAGCGCCGCCGGGAAGGCCGCGAAGGGCATGGACACGCTCTACATCGGCTACAACCTCGACATGGCGCGGGAGTTCATCGACACCTGCGGCGCCTGGGCGCGGCTGTTCGACAAGGCGTGTTCGGCGATGTCGGAGGAGCTGTTCGACGACGGGTCCGACGACGGCATCAAGGCGTTCCGCATCAGCTTCGCCAGCGGCTTCGAAATCGTCGCCCTGGCCTCGCGCCCGCGCTCCCTGCGCGGCCGGCAGGGTTACGTCATCATCGACGAAGCCGCCTTCCACGACGATCTGGACGAGCTGCTGAAGGCGGCGATGGCGCTGCTGATCTGGGGCGGCAAGGTCGCCGTCATCAGCACGCACAACGGCACCGCCCATCCCTTCAACCAGTTGATCGACGCTTGCCGGGCCGGCAAGAAGCCGTACCCCGTCCTGCGCGTCACCTTCGACGACGCCCTGAAGGACGGGCTGTTCCGGCGCATCTGCTTGGTCAAGGGCGACGACTGGAGCCAGGAGGCCGAGGACGTCTGGGCGGCTGGCATCTACGCCAGCTACGGCGACGCGGCCGACGAGGAGCTGCGGGTCATCCCGAAGAACAAGGGTGGGACCTGGCTGCCGCGTGACCTGGTCGTGGCCCGCATGTCGGCCGAGATCCCGGTGTTGCGCTGGGAGTGCGAACCCGGCTTCGTCGATCTGCCAGACTTCGCCCGCCGCGCCGCCGCCCTCGCGTGGTGCGAGGAGCATCTGAAGCCACTGCTCGACCGTCTCGACCCGACCCGCCAGTCGGTCTACGGCCACGATTACGCCCGGTTGCGTGACGCCTCGGTCGGCTGGCCGGCGCAGATCATGTCCGACCTGACCTTGCGCACCGCCTTCGTGTTCGAGCTGCGCAACGTCCCCGACGAAGAGCAGAAGCTGATCGTCCGCTACGTGCTGGACCGGATGCCGCGTCTGGTGAAGGCGGCGATCGACGCCGGCGGCAACGGCGCCAGCCTCGCCGAGCGCATGCGCCAGCTGTTCGGGCCGGACCGGGTCGAGGAGGTCAAGTTCTCGACCGAGTGGTATCGGGTCAACATGCCGCCCTTCAAGGCGGCGCTGGAGGGGGCGTCCATGCTGCTGGCGAAGGACGCCGACATTCTGGTCGATTTCGGCCAGTTCGAAATGCGCGACGGCGTCGCCCAGTTGAAGCGCCATCAGGCGCGCACCACCGGCACGGACGGTCACAAGCGCCACGGCGACGCCGGCATCGCCGCCGTCCTGGCGCATTACGCCAGCCGCCTGCCGGCGCAGAGCTACGGCTACGAGCCGGCCCGCAGCGCCGAGGCCAACCGCCGCCACGATCTGCCCGACTTCACCGACGACGACGACCGGGGCTTCGGCTTCGGCGCCGGAGGCTACTGACCATGGCGACCATCCGCATCACGTCCCCCATCCTCGACCCGGTCACCGGCCTGCCGATCGTCCGCGAGGTGCTGGCCGAGGAGCTGTCCGCCCCGACCGTCACCGGGGTGCGCAGCGTCCTGGCCGAGCATCCGTCGCATGGTCTGACGCCGCGCCGTCTCGGCTCCATCCTGTTGGAGGCCGAGCAGGGCGACCCGTCCGCCTATCTGGCGCTTGCTGAGGACATCGAGGAGAAGTTCATCCACTACCGGTCCGTCCTGGGAACCCGGCGGCTGTCCGTCTCCCAGCTCGACGTGACGGTGGAGGCGGCCAGCGACAAGCCCGAGGACATCGAGGCGGCCGACCTGATTCGTCTGGTGGTCGCCGACGACGCCTTCGCCGACGTGCTCTACGATCTGCTCGACGGCATCGGCAAGGGCTTCTCGGTCGCCGAGATCGTCTGGGACACCAGCCGGCAGCCCTGGCTTCCGGCCGGGATTGTCTGGCGCGATCCGCGCTGGTTCCAGTTCGACCGCACGGACGGCACCACCCTGCGCCTTCGCGAGCCGGGCTACGCCGAGGGCCGCGACCTCGACCCGTTCAAGTACATCGTCCACAAGCCCCGGACGAAATCCGGGATCCCGATCCGGGGCGGCCTCGCCCGGCCAGCCTGCTGGGCGTGGCTGTTCACGTCCTTCGGCACCAAGGACTGGTTGTCCTTCGTCGAAACCTACGGCCAGCCGATCCGCGTCGGTCGCTACGGGCCGGGTGCGTCAAAGGAGGACATGGCGGCGCTGCTCCGCGCCGTGCGCAACATCGCGGCCGACGCCGCCGCCATCATCCCCCAGTCGATGAATTTGGAGTTCGTGGAGGCGAGCAAGGCCGCCGCCAACGCCGCCGTGTTCCAGGGCTTGGTGGAGTTCTTCGAGCGGCAGACGTCGAAGCTGGTGCTCGGCCAGACCGCCACCACCGACGCGATCGCCGGCGGCCACGCGGTCGGCCAGGAACACCGGCAGGTCCAGGAGGACATCGAGCGCGCCGACGCGCGCCAGCTGATGGTGACGCTGAAGCGCGATCTGGTCGTGCCGGCCGTGATCCTCAATCTGGGGCCTCGCGACGCCTACCCGACGATCCGGATCGGCCGGCCGGACACCAAGGATCTGAAGCTCCAGCTCGACGCCCTGAAGGGGCTGGTGCCGCTGGGACTGAAGGTGTCGGCCTCCGAGGTTCGCGACCGGTTCGGCTTCGCCGATCCCGACGAGGGTGACGAGCTGCTGGGCGCTCCCGCCACGCCGCCTTCACAGACGCCGCCGGCCGATCCCACCCCGGCCGCTGACGCCCCCGCACTGGCGGCGCAGGGCGCGCACGGTCCCGATGCGGTCGACGTCATGGTGGACGAGCTGCTCGCCGACTGGAAACCGCTGGCCGCCCCGCTGGTGACCGCCGTCCTGGCGGCGGCCGAGGACGCGACCAGCGCCGAGGACTTCGTCGCGCGTCTGGTCGAGGTCGCCGGCGCTGACCACTCCGGCGCCCTGGTCGACGCCCTGGCGCGTGGTCAGTTCATGGCGCGGGTTGCGGCCAAGGTCGGCGCCGCTGGTGGCGATGATGCCGGCTGAACCTTCCCAAGCTTCGAGATACCCCCAGCCGGGCGGCCGGCGGGGGTCGGGCTGCGCCAACAGCCCGAACCGCGAGGGTACGCCTCGCACGACCGCAATAGGCCGTCTCACGGCCGTCCCGCTTCCCCAGCTGGGGGCGGGCACCATAGGCAATCCGACCCATGGAGGAAATCCGTTGTGGATCCTGCCGCCGGCTTTTGGCGCGCGGGACCGCAGAAATGCTCGAAATCAAGTGTCCGC
Organism: Azospirillum agricola; assembly: GCF_017876095.1. Lineage (GTDB taxonomy): Bacteria > Pseudomonadota > Alphaproteobacteria > Azospirillales > Azospirillaceae > Azospirillum > Azospirillum agricola. The sequence continues at coordinate 94,120 of NZ_JAGINM010000020.1, read as the reverse complement.
GTTGCGGCACCATGAATCATGTGAGGGTCACGAACCCCCTACCCGAGCGCCCGAGAGCGCCCGACTCGATAGAGAGAGTTCGTGGACATTGCGATTGATCGTTTCGCCCCTATCACCCTTGGCGATAGAGCGGCGGTGTTGTTTCGTGGCGACGTCCTGCATGTTCTTCCGACCTTGGAAGCCGGCTCCGTCGACCACGTCTTCACCGATCCACCCTACTCCAGCGGCGGCCAATCCCGTGGCGCTCGAATGGGCATCACGAGCCAGAAATACATCTTCGGTGACAAGAAGGCAGGCCGCTATCCCGACTTCCTGGGCGACAACCGAGACCAGCGCGGTTACGCCTACTGGTTCACGCTCTGGGCATCGTTCTGCTATCGGCTTCTCAAGCCGGGCGGGGTGTTTGCCACCTTCACCGACTGGCGTCAGGCTCCCGCGACCAGCGACGCCATCCAGGCCGCCGGTTTGGTCTGGCGTGGCACGGTCGTATGGGACAAGACGGAAGGGAGCCGACCGGACAAAGGGCGGTTCCGTCATCAGGCGGAATACCTGCTGTGGGCCAGCCATGGACCGCACCGGCCCGGCCCTGACGCCCCGTGTCTTCCTGGCGTGTTCCGTCATCCCGTGCGGGCGGTGGACAAGCACCACATGGCCGGCAAGCCAACGGCGCTCATGGCCGATCTGTTGCGGATCACCCAACCCGGCGACATCATCCTAGATCCCTTCATGGGGTCGGGCACAACCGGTGTCGCGGCCATCCAGTCCGGCCGCCGCTTCATTGGCATCGAACAGTCACCAGCCATCTTTGAAACCGCAGCGTCCCGCATCCGTACAGCCCTAGCCAAGTAGCAGTTCATGCCCGCTCCGTCTCTCACACCCCTGCCGCCCGAACAGGCGATCCGCTTTCTGGAAGCCAAGGGCCACCGGGTCGGCTTCGCGTGGCAGGACGTGTGGGAGGCGGAACACGCCGTCTCCTTCACCGTCGCCAAGATGATGCAGGTCGACCTTCTGGCCGACGTCCATGCCTCGCTGGTGACGGCGTTAAAGGAGGGGCAGAGCTTCGACCAGTGGCGCAAGGGACTGGAGCCGATGCTTCAGGCGCGCGGCTGGTGGGGACAGTCGATCGAGACGGATCCGCTGACCGGAGAGGAGAAGGCGGTCCAGCTCGGCAGCCCGCGCCGGCTGCGCACCATCTTCGACACCAACGTCCGCATGGCGATGGCGGCCGGCCAGTGGGAGCGGATCGAACGGCTGGCGCCGGCCCGACCCTATCTCCGCTACGTCGCCGTCCGGGATGATCGGACCCGGCCGGACCATCTGGCATGGTCGGGCACCATCCTGCCGGTCGGCCACAGCTGGTGGGACACTCACAGCCCGCCCTGCGGCTGGGGCTGCCGCTGCACCGTGCAACAGCTCTCGGCCCGCGATCTGGAGCGGGCCAGCTGGACCGTGACGGCCAACCCGCCGCCGCTCGACCCGCGCTCGTGGCACAACAGCCGCACCGGCGAGACGGTCGAAGTGCCGGCCGGCGTCGATCCCGGCTTCGCCTACCACAAGGGCAAGGCCGCCCGCACCGCGTCCAGCGCCCGGCAGCTGTTGGAGAAGATGGCCGCCCTGCCGCCCGAGCTGGCGGCCGAGGTGGCCGACCCGCCGACGCTGGCCCGGCAAATCCAGCCGGAGTTCGCCCAGTGGGTCGACGGCCTCGATCTGGCCCGGCCGCGCGGCGACATGCGACCGGTCGGCACCCTGTCCCCACCCATCGTCCGCTGGCTGGCAGCCAACAAGCCCGAGCTGATGCCCGACAGCGGTGCCCTGATGGTCTCCGACAAGGGGTTGTCGCACCTGCTGCGCGATGCCAAGAAGGAGGCGCAACGCCTAATCCCGGCCGACGTCAAGCGCCTGCCCACCATCCTGGCCGAGCCGACCGCCGTCTATTTCGACCACCAGAACCCGGCGCTGCTCTATGTCTTCGACCCGCCGGGCCGCGACGGCAAGCTGGGCAAGATCGTCGTGCGGGTGAACTTCGCCACCAAGATGCCGAACCGCACATCGGTCCGAGGGAACTTCGTCGTCACCGGCGGGCTGGTGGCGCCGGCCGACATCGAGCGCGACGCCCGCTATGTCCGGGTCCACGGGAAGGCGTGAGGGATAGCCCCTTCATCAGCAGATGAACGCATTTTTTATGAGGTGTCACCGATTAGGAAGGAACTGGATGCTTCATATATTCTTCCGCCATTTTTAAATATCCGCCGTTACGACCAAGGTTTTTTGATATGACAAAGTCCTTTGCGCGCTTCATCTGTTCGATAACGTTTAATACTATGAATATTTCTCTAGAATTTTCGCTAAAAATTGGATCGAAAGAGTGGCGATCGGGAGATGATGCGTGGAATAGGATGTTTGGAGAAAGCGGAATCGCTATCTCCATAACTTTCCCATTTGCTATTTGCGCCAAAACTGGCTTGTCCCCAAGAACGTAATCCAATCCAGTATCCAAGCACCCAATTAGCATCCATTCTAACTTTAATATGGAATCAACTAATTTTGGATCTGTGGCGAATTCTAACATTGCTTGTATCCATGAATGACTTCCAGATCCTTTGATATTGTTAACATATATATTAAATATGCTCACGTCATCGAGGCGCTTCATATCACTCTCACTTTTTCTTACTCTTAATAAAAACTCTTCAAAAGATATAAAATCGGCCTGATTTTCACCAATACATCTTTCACTTGATCTAATCATTTGCAATAATAAAAAATGTGAAAAGCTTTTCTTCTCCATTGGCGTTAATTCTCCCACCCCAAAATTGATTATTTTCTTAATAAGTGAAGAAGACGGGTCATCAACAACCTTCGAAAAAATATTGTTTTCATAATGATAGGGATCGCCAATTAATTTCCAGCTCGCCTCGTACAACCTATTTTCGCTTCCAAGGTATTTAAGCCCTTTTCTCCCGTAAACTACATCTTTATGAGGGCGGTGAAACCTGTTCACAAGACCATCTTCACCACACCAAGGACGCATCAAAAACTGAGGCAGCCAATGGTGTAATTTAGGCTTTGACATATTTCGACGACCCCTTTCCAGAATTATGATGATTATTATCAAGGCACATCAATGCGCGATGTACTCGACAAAGAATAAGCAATCTAATACTGGGAAAACACAACGTATTAATTAAACAACACCATGCTTGAAATGATGCTGCATTACGTGCGGGCGTGAAGGCAACCCATGATCGAGAGCCTGTGACCAAGGGGGCACGCCACTTTCCCCGTGGCGGTCGGCGGTTTCCCGCCCACCGAACCGGACCGGCGATTTCCCGGTTGTCAGGATCACAGGCTCCCCTCTTACATAGGCGGGTGGCCCGATCGCGTCCAGCCCCGCCAAACGCCCACCCATGCGTTTTGTCCCCGCCGCCGCACGTCCGGGGCCGACGCGCCCCAGACCGGTTTAAAACCCCGTTTAAACGGGCTTCCTGACCCATCCCGCCAGACGGGGTGCCCCGCATGGGCGGGACCAGACCGAAATCGGCGGGAAATCCCCCCGCAACTCGTCCCGGAGTTTCCCGCGCGCCAAGACGCCAAACTGGCGGCATGACGACGACGCGCCCTTTCTCCCAACCCACCGGCGCCGGTGCCCTCGCGGGGCCGGCGCCGGCCCTTTGCGCCACCGGCCCGGCGAACGAAGCCGTCGCCACCGCCGCCGGCATGACGGATCTGACGACGGCGGGAACGCCACCGCGCCGCATCCAGCTGTTGCCGGCCGGCACCGTCAAACCATCCGACGGTCGCGCGCCGTGGACGCTGGCGGACGCCGCCGCCGTGGTGCGGGCCTCGCTCGCCGCCGCCCCGCATGGGGTGTTGGCGATCGACTACGACCACGCCGCCGATCTGGCAGCCCCGAAGGGCGGATCAGCCCCGGCGGCCGGCTGGATCACCGGCATGGAGGTCAACGCCTACGGAGAGGTCTGGGCCGACGTCGAATGGACCGAGGCCGGCGCCCGCGCCATCGCGTCCAAGGAGTACCGCTTCCTCTCGCCGTCCTTCCTCTACGCCGAGAAGGACCGCGCCATCACCCGCGTCATCGGCGCCGCCCTGGTCAACCGGCCGGCGCTGCCGCAGCTCACCGCCCTCGCTCATGCCCATGGAGATCGCATGGATCCGTTTCTCGCGGTGCTGCTGGAGGCCCTTGGCTTGCCCAAGACCGCCGACCAGTCCACCGCCGTCGCCGCCGTCACCACCCTGAAGGCCGGCACCGGGCCGGCCACCGCGCTGTGCGCCGCCGCCGGCCTCGCCGCCGGCGCCACCGCCGAACAGCTGGCCGCCGCCGTCACCAGCCTGAAGGCGACCGCCGACCAGCTGCCGGCCATCGCCTCGGCCGCCGGTCTGGCCGCGACCGCCACCCCGGCCGAGTTGGTCGCCGCCGTGACGACGCTGAAGACGAACGCCACCGCCGCCACCGTGCTGGAGACACAGGTCGCCACCCTGTCCAGCCGGCTGAAGACGCTGGAGGGCGACAAGGTCACCGCCGAAGTCGACGCCGCCATCGCCGCCGGCAAGTTCGTCCCCGCCCAGCGTGCGGAGCTGCTGGCGCTCGCGGCGGCCGACAAGGCGTTGTTCGACCGGCTGGCCGGCAGCGCCGTGCCGGTGCTGACGCCGGGCGAACAGGCCCGCCAGAGCGCCAAGGCCGGCGAGCTGACCGCCGAGCAGAAGGCGGTCTGTGCCGCCATGGGGCTGACCGAGGACGCCTTCAAGGCGACCTTGGCCGCCGGCGGAAAGGGAGCCTGATCCATGACCGCGCTCTCCAACGACCGCAACACGCCGAAAACCAACAACGGCTTCACCCACGGGGTGCGTGATCTGGCGCCGTCGACCACGGTCTTCGCCGGCGCCCTGGTCGGGCAGACCTCGGCCGGGCTGGCGGTGCCGGCGAGGCCGCAGGTCTCGATCACCATGCTCGGCTGCGCCCGTCATCGCGCCTCGACCGAGTTGGCCGGCTGGCCGACCAGCGTCGAGTTCGACCGCGGCGTCTTCCGGTTCGCCAACTCGTCCAGCGCCGATGCCATCACGCTGGGCGACTACGGGAAGACGGTCTACGCGGTCGACGACCAGACCGTCGCCAAGACCAACGGCGGCGGCGCCCGGCCGGCCGCCGGCATCGTCCGCAACGTCGACGCCCTCGGCGTCTGGATCGAGCTGTAAGGAGCCGCATTCCATGGACCTGACCCGTCCGAACCTCCAGGCCCTGTTCACGGGCTTTCAAACCGCCTTCATGGGCGGCCTGCGGAGCGTGGCCGGCGCCGACGCCTACCGCACCGTCGCCATGGTCGTGAACTCGACCCACGCGGCGGAAAACTACGGCTGGATGAAGGACCTGCCCGGCATCCGCGAATGGGTCGGCCCCCGTGTCATCCATTCGCTCGACACGGCGGATTACAGCATCCGCAACAGGGCGTGGGAACTGACCATCGGCATCGGTCGCGACAAGATCGAGGATGATTCCTACGGCATCTACACGCCGTTCATCAGCGAACTGGGCCAGTCCGGCGGCCGCTTCCCCAACAAGCTGGTGTTCGAGCTGCTGAAGGCCGGCTTCTTCACCCGCTGCTGGGACGGGCAGTATTTCTTCGACACCGACCATCCGGTAACGGCGGCGGACGGCAGCACGATGTCGGTCAGCAACATGCAGGACGGCTCCGGATCGCCCTGGTTCCTGATGGACCTGAGCCGGGCGGTCAAGCCGATCGTCTTCCAGTCGCGCAAGAGCTTCGATTTCACGCGCATGGATGGCGACACCGACGAGGTCGTCTTCGATCGGAACGAGTATCGCTACGGCACGGCCGGGCGCTGCAACGTCGGCTTCGGGTTCTGGCAGCTCGCCTTCGGCTCCAAGGCGCCGCTGGACAAGGACGCCTATGAGGACGCCCGCACCAAGATGGGGCTTTTCACGCGTGACGGCGGCGATCCCCTCGACACGAGCGGCACCCATCTGGTCTGCGGCCCGAGCAACGAGGGCAAGGCCAGGGCGGTCCTGAAGGCCGTCACGGAAGCCGGCGGCGGCAGCAACGTCTGGGCCGGCTCGGCCGAACTCGTCGTCGTGCCCTGGCTGGGCTGAGGAGCGGAAGCATGGAAGAGAAGAAGCAGGATCTGATCATCGTCGCCCGGCCGGCGGACGGCTTCCGCCGGGCCGGCCACCATCACCCCGCACAGCAGGTCCGCCACCCGGCCGGCACCTTCAGCGAGGAACAGATCGCGCTGCTGAAGCGTGAACCCCAACTGGTCGTGATCGAGGTCGACCCGGAGCCGGAGGGCGGCGGCTCGGCGAAGGCCGGGCGGGGCAAGGGGGTGTCGGCCGGCTGACGTCCGCACCGCGCCCATGAGGCGGGCGGGGATCGCAGGTCCCCGCCGCCACGTCAAACCATCCAGCGAGACCGCCCGTGCCCTACATCACCAAAGCCGACCTGATCCGGCGCTACACCGAAACGAAGCTGCGCCAGCTGACCGACCGCGAGGCGCCCTACACCGGCGCCATCGTCGACGCGGTGCTGGAACAGGGGATCGCCTCGGCCGGCAGCGTGATCGACGGTCATCTGTCCGGCCGCTACACGCTGCCGCTGACGGTCGTGCCGCCGCTGCTGACCGACGTGGCCGCCCGGCTGGCGGTCGCCGCCCTGCACGTCGACACCGCGCCGGAGAAGATCACCGCCGATTGTCAGGCCGCGATCCGGACCCTGCGCGACATCGCCGCCGGCACCGTCCAGCTGGACGTCGGCGGTGTCGAGGCGGCGCCCGCCACCCCGGCCGGCATCGAGGTCGACGCGGCCCCCCGCGCTTTCGGGCGCGAGAACCTGCGGGGCTGGTGATGCCGGACCCGACCGGCGCCTCCGTCCGGATCGACGACGCCGAGCTGCGCCAGCTGCTCGGCGGACTGGAGACCGCCGGCCGGAACCTGACCGACCTGATGGAGACGCTGGCCGCGCAGGTCGAGTTCGACACCGCGCGCCGCTTCGAGACGCAGACCGATCCGGACGGCAACCCGTGGCCGCCATCGGTCCGTGCGCTCGCCGAGAACGGCGAGACGCTGACCGACACCGCACGCCTGCGCCAAAGCATCACCAGCCGCGTCAGCCCCACGGCGTTCGAGGTCGGCACCAACGTCGTCTATGCCGCCATCCATCAGTTTGGCGGCACCATCCACATGCCGGAGCGGCGGCAGACCATGTACTGGCACCACCGTGGCGACACGTCGAAGGCGTCCTGGCGGGCGAGCCGAACCTTCGCCGATTGGAGCTTCGCCAAGGCGTCCAAGGCGAACTACAGCGAGACCCACACCGTCAAGGCGCACAGCGTCACCATGCCGGCGCGTCCCTTCCTCGGCCAGTCGGAAAGCGGCATGGCCGAGCTGGGCGTGATCGCCCGCGACTGGCTGGCCGGTGCCGCCGGCATTCGGGGGGCGGCATGAGCGCTTTCGTGCCGATCGATCTGGCGGCGGCGGTGCAGGCCCGTCTGCGCGACCGCATCCCGGCCGCCGAGCTGCCGGACATCGCCGGCGAAACCGACTTCGCCACGCTGGTGGCGGAACGCCGCCTGCCGCCGCGTCTGCCGGCCGCCTTCGTCATCGCCACCGGCTTCAACGCGCAGTTCCAACGCCGGGCCGGCGCCATCAGCCACGACATCACGCAGGGCCTCGGCGTCGTGCTGGTGCAGTCGCACGCCGGCGACGCCTCGGGCGCCCTGGCCCGTGCCGCCGTCTGGCCGCTGGAGCTGCGGGTCATCCTCGCGCTCGCCGGCTGGTCGCCGGCCACCGGTTACGCCGGCTTCGCCCTGACCGAAAGCCGGCTTCAGGGTCTCGGCGGCGCCGGCGCGGCCGGCAGCGTCGCCAGCACCATCAGCTTCGTCACCAACTGGCACCTTCACAGCAAGGAGGTCGCGCCGTGAAACGCGCCATCGACACCATCGTCCACGATCAGGCCGACGGCCCGGTCCCCGTCACCCCGACGCCGGACATCCCCAGTCCGGACCCGGCACCCGCCACCGTCGACGCGCCGATCGGCGTCGAGACCGCCGAGACACCCCCCGATCCGCCGGTCGAACCGGCGTCCACCACCAAGCGCCGCCGCGCCACCGGCGGCGAGGAGTAAGCCGCCGTGTCGACCCTGCCCAGCTCTCCGGTCCACTGGGACCACAAAGCCGTTCTCGCCGACGTCGAGACCGCCTTCGGCGCCGGCGCGGCGGCGCTGACCGGCGCCAACGCCGTCCGCCTGTGGGACGTGACGTGGACGCCGCTCGAAGCCGACACCAAGGAGCTTCCGTATGTGAAGCCTTTCTTCGGCGCGAACGCCTCCATCCTGCTGAACAAGCGCTCCAAGCTGTCGGCCAAGGTCGCCCTGGTCGGCGCCGGCACCGCCGGCATTCCCTGCTGGGACATTTTCGCCCGCGCCGGCGGCGCGGTCCGCGCGCAGGTCGCCGCGACGGCCAACGCCACCATTGCCGCCACGGCGGTGAAGACGAGCGGCACCGGCGCCTTCACCTACGCCCGAACCACGGCCTATGGCGGTGTCCACCCGCGCACCGCGACGCTGACCTGCACGACGCCGGGCGGCACCGGCGTGGCCGCCTTCACGGTCGCGGCGCCCGCCCTGGGATCGGACCCGGCCTATTCGCAGACCGGCGTCGTCATGACCACGGCCTCGCCCTTCCAGCTGCCGGGCGGCGCGGTCATCACCCCCGGCGCGATCGGCACAAACTTCGCCGCCGGCGACGTCTTCACCATCGCGTTGACGCCGGCCGGCTGCACCTACAGCCCGTCGAGCGACCGCGCCGGCCACAAGAGCCTGGAAGTGGTTCTGACCCTGCCGGACCCGGAGGACGCCGCCAAGGTCCAGCGCTGGCGCATGCTCGGCGGGCGCTGCACCATCAAGGCCAGCGGGACCGCCGACGATTTCCCGTACTTCGAGATCGAGGTGACGGCCGATTACGCGGCGCCGGTGCTCGTGCTGGAGATCGAGCCCGATTACACCGCGTGGCCCGACCCGCTGGTCGTGTCGACGGAGAACACGCCGCTGGCCAACCTCTTCGGCCAGGACGTCGTGCTGGAAAGCTTCGGCTGGGACGCCGGCAACACCGTCGAGTACGTCTCGCGCGTCGGCCGCAAGGGCGCCCGCATCAACGACGCCAAGGCCAGCCTCACCGCCAAGATCGAAGCCCCCTCCATGGCGTCGATCGACTTCTTCGCCCTCTGCGTCAGCCGCGCCTTCGGCTCCTTCGTGCTCCAGCACGGCGTCGACGCCGGCGACGCGGTGGTGATCCGCACCGACCGCTGGCAGCTCGACCCGCCGAAGCCCGGCGAGAGCAAGAAGGATTTCGTCTTCGACCTGTCCGGCAAGGCGGTTCCCCTGACCGAGGGCACCGACTGGACGATCTTCGCCTCGGCCGCCGCCGCGTAATCCAACCACGGGACATTTTTCCATGAGCAAACCCGTCTTCGTTCTCGACGATGATCTGACCGTCACCAGCCCGGTCCACATCCAGCAGCCGACCTCGGCGCGGACCGGCGGCGGCAAGTCGCAGCAGGGCTTCGTCACCCGCACCGCCTACGTCACCTTCCGCGTGCCCACCGAGGACGAGCTGGACGACGTCTCCGAGCAGGTCCAGCGCCACAACGAGGCGCAGGCCAAGCGCATCGCCGAGGTCGAGCGGGAGCGCAGCGAAGCGACCGACGACGCCGAGCGCGCCGCCGCCGAACGCCGGCTGACCGAGCTGCGCCGCGAGCTGCGGCTTCAGCAGGCCGAACAGCTCAAGGCGTTCGTCGTCGGCCTGCCGGAGGGACACGGTTTCGCCGAGAAGGACGGCACGCCCTGTGAGTTTTCGCCGGAGCTGGTCGGCCGGCTGTGCCAGTACCGCGCCGTGCGCGCCGCGCTGTGGACGGCCTTCCTGCTCGTGCTGAACGGGGATCCGAAAAAGGGAAACTGATCACCGCCGTCCGCCGCTGGGCTGGGGCGGACGCCTCCTCCCCCCAGCGCCGCCGGATGGTCTCACCCCGGCCGACAGCGGCCGACTGGTCGGAGCTGAGTGGCGCGGCGCCGGTCGTCGCCGAGGCGGTGAGGGAGGAGGTGCCGGACATCGTGCGGGTGTGGTCCGGCATCTGGCCGGTGTTCGAGTTGTTCACGGCGGCGGAACGGCTGTGGCGGTATCCGGCGCTGGGAGGCCCGCCCATCGGGTTGGACTGGTCGCAGCTGCGCGTCCTGGCCGATGGGTACGGAGTGCCCTGGGACCGCACCACGCTGGTTCTTCTTCAGGCGGCCGAGGCCGAGGCGGGCGGCATCTGGCTGGCCGAATGGAAGCGGAAGAACCCGCCAAAAACCAAGGGATAGCGGGGTATCCCCCCGCAGATTGCCCCGTCGAACGGGGACGGCGCGACGGTCGATAATGGCCGTCGCGCTGTTCTTTTTCCGGGTTCCTCCATCGTGGCGAACATGAAGGTCGCTTTCCAGTTCACCGCCGACGCCGCCGGGCTGATCGGTGGTGTCCGTGTGTCGCGCGAGGAAATGGACAAGCTCGCGGCGACCGCGACCGCCACTGGCGCCGGGTTGCGCGGCGTGGCCGGGGACAGCGTGACCGACCTGGGGCGGCTGGGCGCCGCCGCGAACGATGCTGGCGCCGAGTTGCGCCGCGTCGGTGACCGCTCCGTCGTGGTGTCGCTGGAGGAGCATCGCCGGGCCACCGGCGCACTGTCCGCCGACATGGGGGAGGTCTCGGAGCGCGCCAAGCTGTTGCAGCGGACGGTTGCCGACGGGGCAACCGTCCATCGGCAGGCCGCCGACATCCTGTCGGTTCACAGCGGCATGACGCGGTCGTTCAGCGCGGCGCTGGACGGGGCCAACGACCGGGCATCCGGCCTGACGGACATGCTTGGCACCCTTGCCGGCGGCCTGAAGACCATGGGCGCCCTGCTGGCGGTCGATCGCGTGCTCGCCTTCGGCGGCGAGCTGATCGGCGCCGCGTCGCAGGCGCAGCAGTTGGAACGCCGGCTGGCCAGCTTGGTGGGCACCGGCGCCGCCCTGCGCGACAATCAGGATTGGCTGTCGAAGTCGGCCGACCGGCTGGGGCAGAGCACCGCCGTCCTGGCCGACAGCTACGCCCGCCTGCTGAACCTGTCGCGGTCCGGTCTGGTGACGGTCGACCAAGCCCGCGCCTTCACCGAGGGGCTGGCGAACGCACAGGTGAAATACGCGGCGGACGCCGGCCGGATGGGTGACGTCATGTACGGCCTCAGCCAAGCGTTGGCGTCGCCCATCGTCCACATGGAGGAATTGAATCAGGTCGTCGAGCCGCTGCCCGGCCTGTTGCTCGACCTGGACAAGGCCGCCGGGTTGCCGACCGGTGGCTTCCGCAAGCTGATCGCCGAAGGCCGGGTGACGTCGGAGGTCTTCCGCGACACCCTGCTGAAAGCGCTGAAGGGCTACGCCGGAGAGGCCGAGCGCGCATCGGGATCCGTCGAAGCCGCGTTCCAGCGGATCGAGAATGCGCAGCAGCGGTTCCTGGCCAACGGCGGCAGGCTTCTGATTGACGGTTGGATCAGCATCCTGAACGCTGGAACGATCGCTCTGAACACGGCCGACAGCGCCTTGTCCTGGGGAACGCGGAAGACGGACGAAGCAGCGTTGATCCGCGAGCAGTTCGCCCTGGATCAGCTTCTGGCCCGGCGCCGCCAGTTGGAGGCGGACCGCGCCCGCTACGCCGCCGGCGCCGGCGGCGTCTACGCCAAACGCAACCTCGCCATGACGGACGGCCAGCTGGCCGACGTCGAGAAGGACATCGACGCGAGCCTTGCGAAGCTGCGGACATTGGAGACCGCGCTCGGCGACGCGAAGGACGGCTGGGCCGAAATGTGGGGGTCGGCGGAAGCCGGTCAGTCGGTCACCGACAAGCTGGCCGGCCGCCTCGCCGATGCCGCCGACGCCGTCGACCTGGTTGTCACCCGCAACGGCCTGCTGACCAAGTCGGAGGTCGAGCTGCGGACGCAAACCGACGTTCTGACGCGCGTTCTCGCCTTGCCGCCGGCCGAGCTGAAAAAGCTGGGGATTTCCGCCGCCGACGCCGCCTTCCTGATGGGACAGCTGGAGGAGAAGATTTCCCCGGTCGCGGCGGCGATCGCACGGTTGAAGCGTGAGGCGGCCACCGTCGAAGTCTCGCCCAAGTTCCGTGACCTGTACCAGACGCTGGATCAGGTCGAGCAGGACAAGGGCCGGCCGCTGACCGATGACGAAAGCGCCGGCCTGACGGCGGCGTGGCGGACGAAGCGGAATGCCAACAGCGCCGAGCAGGTCCGCCTGACCAACGAGGCGGCGATGGCGGCCGACAAGCTGGCGAAGGCGCAGGCCAGCGGAAACCCGGCCACCATCGCCGCCGCGCAGGCCGACAAGGCGGTCGCGGACGCCCTGCGCGACGGCGTCATCGTCCAGGCCGACGCCGCCTCCTTCCGGACCGGCAAGCTGCGCGAGGCCATGGCCGGCCTGTCGGGTCAGGCCGGCGAGGCCGCCACCGCCAGCAGCCGGCAGGCCCGCCAGCTGCTCGACATGGCCGCCGCCACGGAGAAGGGCGGCGCGGCGGTCGCGGCGGTGACGCTGGCGCAGCAGATCGAGAACGAGACGCTGAAGGTCGGCGCCGGCGCCCATGGCGAGCTGGCGAAGCGGTTGACCGAGGAGGACGCCGCCCGCCGGACGCTTGCCGCCGCGCAGTGGAACCGCGACCTTGACCTCCAGATCGCCGCGACGAAGGCACTGGCCGCTGCCGAGTTGGGCGGCGCCAAGGCGGTGGCCGAGGCGACCCTCCGCAATCAGGCCGCCGCGCAGGTTGAGAAGGAAGGCGTGGCCGTCGACGGCGAGCGGGCCAAGGCGATCGGCGCGAAGACGGCCGAGCTGGCGAAGTGGCAGCAGCAGCAGGGCTACAATCAGGCCATCCGGTCGAAGGACGAAGAGATCCAGCTGTTGCAGCTGGAGCAGTCTCTTCAGGGCGAAGGGAAGACGGTTCGGGCGCGCACCCTGGAACTCGCCCGCGCCGAGCTGGAGATCCGTCGCCAGTTTCCGGCGGCGACCGAGGACGAGGTCGCGGCGCTGCTGCGCAAGCACGACGCGGCCATCCGGCTGCGCGCCGACATCGAGCAGCAGGGCGCGCTGTGGACGGAGCTGGGCCGACTGGGCGAGCAGGCGTTCGACCGGGTCGGCAGCGCGATCACCGAAGCCTTTGCACAGGGCACCGCCTCGACCATCAGCTGGGGGTCGATCGCCAAGGCGGTCATGTCGGAGGTGATCCAGGCCGCGCTGACCCTCACCGTCCTGAACCCGATGAAGAACTGGATGACGGGTGGCAACGCCCCGTCGCTCTTTTCCGTGGGCGGTTCCGCCACCGGTGCCCAGTCGGGCGGCGGGTTGACCGGCAGCCTGACCAACACCGCCCTGTCCAAGGGCGGCGGCTGGGCGTTCGACAAGCTGACCGGCGGCGTCAGCCTGATGGACAAGGTCGACCTCTGGGGCGCCAACGCGCTGGGCATCGGCACGGCGACCTCGACCATCGTCCCGGCGGTCGGTGGACAGGCCGCCAGCTTGGCCGCCACGACGATCAACCCGGCCACGGGCAGCCTCGCGGCCTACAACAGCTGGGGCGCGGCGGGTGCGCAGGGCGCGGGTGCCGCCGTCAACGGCGGGATTTCGGCCTACCTGGGCGCGGCCGGTGCCGGCGCCCTGGGCGGCGGCCTTGTCGGCGGGCTGCTCGGCACCGCCACCAACAGCAAGGTCGTTGGCGGTCTGTCGGGTGCGGCGGCCGGCGCCGGTGCATCCGCTCTTGCCTCGACCATGGGCTTCGGTGCGCTGGGCGGGCCGGTCGGCATCGCCATCGGCGCCATCGTCGGTGGCATCATGGGGATGCTCGGCACGGTCAAGGCCAGTGTCGGCCCGAACGGCGCCGGCAACATCTTCGTTGACAGCAACGGTGCGAAGTCCGGCCCGTCCGATGGGGACAACGGCATGGACGGCAGCGCGATGCGGCAGATCAGCGACGCCGCCGCCGCGTCCATCAACACCATCATCACCGGCATCGGCGCCACCTTCCAGCAGGCGGGTGAAAGCGCGTTCCAGCGCTTCACCTACTACGAGAAGGACGGCAAGTGGACGCTGATGGATCAGGCCGGCAACAACCGGCAGGATTTCAGCAGCCAGGAACAGTTCATTTCCGCCCTGATCAAGACCTCCATCCAGCGCCTCGATCAGGAAGGCCGCGTCTCCGGTGTCAGCGACGACGTGCGGACGGCCCTGCGCAACAGCAAGGCGACCAAAGCGGAGGATCTGGCGTCCGACTTGGAGTTCGCGGCCGGCTTCCGGGCACAGCTCGACCTGCTGAACGCGAACCTTGATCCGACTAACAACCAAATCAAGAGCTTCACAGCGTCGGCCAAATCCCTCGGCGAGCAGGTCAAGACCAACATCGTCGAGTGGCGCGACAAGGCGTCCGAGCTGGGGCTGGCGACCGAGACCGAACTGACCGAGGCGGCGAGGAAGGGCATCGTCGCGATGATGGGTCTCGGTCCCGCTGCCGAACCCTTGGTCGGCATGGCCGCCGCCACGAAGGAAGCAGAGATCAACTTCGAGGCGTTCCGGCCGGCGCTGGTCTCGTTGGGCTTTACAGCGGGCGAGGTGGCGGCCCTTGCCGTCCGCTACACCCAGCAGTTCCAAGCCGCGTACACCGATGCAGTCGGGCTGCTGCAACGGCAAGCCGGCGTCCAGATCGACGCTCTCACCAACAGCCGCGCGGCACTGTCCGCCGCCGATCAGTTCCGAGTCGCCGGCGCCAGCGTCGCGACGGTGACGGGGCCTGCCTTCGCGGCGCTGACGTCCAACCTCGACACGCTGGCCGGCTCCGCACACCTGGGCGCTGTGACGGTGTCGGACGTTACCCGGACCAAGGTCGCGCTGGATCAAGCCCTCTATGATGGGGTGCTGACGGCCGAGCAGTACGCCAGCGCCATCGGCATGGTGACGTCGGCGTACCAGTCCAGCCAGGAGACGCTGTCCACCCTGCGCCAGGGCTGGGCGTCGATTGCAGCCATCACGGAACCGGGAAGGCGGCAAACGGCGTCGGATGTTCTGGACGGGGCGATGGTCAATCGTGCCGGCACCGGGGTGTCGGCCTTCGCCACCGGCATGGACAACTTGTTCCGGGCGGTTGACGGCGGCACAGCGTCCTTTGCCGATCTTGCCTACGTTTATCAACGGTTGGTGCCGCTGCTGCAATCGGGCGCCATCACCGGGCAGCAGTTCAACACCATCCTTCAGGGCATCACGACGACGTGGTCGGCGGCGGACCAGCGCCAGCAAGGGGCCGAGGATTTGTATGTGCGCTCCCTGCGGGGGCAGGGCCGTACCGCCGAGGCGGACGCGGCCGAGCGGCGCTTCAAGAACGAGCGTGAAATTCAGGCGGCCATCGCGGCGGGCTATGATGACGCCTACATCGCCGGCCTGCGCTATGTGCACGGGCTGGAGGCGACGACCGACGCGCAGACCCAAGCCGCCGCACGTCAGCAGCAGGTCGCTTCGTCGTGGTCCAGCCTGCTGTCGACGGCCATCCAAGAGGTGTCCGAGGGCTACCGCACCACGGCGGCCGCCGCCAAGCAGGCCGCGACCGCCTGGGGCAACGTCGCCGATGCTCTCGACCGCGCCCGCCGCGACATCATGACCGACAGCACCTATTCCAACCTCGGCCCGGTCGCACTGCGGGATGCGGCGCGGGATGAATTCGAGCGGTTGCGGGGCATCGTCAACACCTATGCCAGCGCACTCCAGGCCGGCACCGCGACCGACGACCAGCGGACGGCGGCGATCGACGCGGCCGGCCAGCTCGACGCGGCTGGCAAGACGTGGCTGGAGCTTCAGCAGGCGTTGTCCGGCGACCGCACGGCCTACAACCAGACCCTGACCGACGTTCGCAGCGGCTGGGATGAGACGGCCAAGCTCGGGCTGACCCTGAAGGACAGCGAGACCAAGCGCGCCGACGCCGCCGAGGCGCAGATCGACCGCCTGACCGAACTGACCGGTCTGGGCAGCGCCCAGCGCGCCCTGCTCGACCAGATCAAGGTCGCCATCGGCGCCGGCAACACCGACATGGCGCAGCTGGTGACGCTGGTGCGTCAGATGCCGGGCTATCAGCCCTACACCGCGCCGTCCGACGTCATCGCGACGTGGTCCGGCCTGTCGGCCGACGCCCGCAACAGCGTCGCCCACTTCCTCGGCTATTCGGGGAACGCCAGCGACCCCGGCTTCAACGACTTCCTGGTCGCCAACGGCAAGAACACCGATTACGAGGCCCTGGTGCGCGGCTGGACGGCGGCACAGGCCAAGCCTTACGCCGCCTCGGCCGCCGCCGACGCCGGCGCCGCCACCATGACGGCGGACGAGCTGACGGCGGCGGCCCGTCAGGTCGGCTGGACCGGCGCCGTCAGCGACCGCGCCTTCAATACCTTCTTGGTCTCGACCGGGCAAACCGGCCGGTGGGAAGCCCTGATGTCCGCCCGCGCGCCCGCCGCCGCCACGACCGCAACGCCCGAGCAACAGTACGTCGCGGCCTATCCTGACGTCGCTACCAGCAACCTGACGGCGCTCGCCCATTACATCCTGTATGGCGCCCGTGAGGGCCGGCAATCCTTCGGGATGGTGCTCAGCCGCGATCAGCAGTACATCGCCCGCTATCCCGACGTCGCCGACGCCTACATCCGGGGCGAGATCACCAGCGGTGCCCAGCACTATCAGATGTGGGGCGCGGCCGAGGGCCGTGCGTACCAGCGCGGTGGCGTCATCGGCCAGACGCCGGGCGGCGTGGTCGGAAATGGCCTGTACGGCATCGACAGCGTGGCGGCCGAGTACGCCGGCGGTGGGCGCATCTGGCTGGCCGGCGGCGAGGGCGTGCTGACGGCCGGCGCGACCGACGCCATCGGCGGCGAGGCGGCCATCGCCTGGATCAACCGGCACAACACGCTGCCGCCCGCCAACGACCGCGTCGTCGGCGCCTACCAGCGCGGCGGCATCGTTGGCGGCGCCTCGGCGCTGGACTGGACGGCGCGCTTGGCCGAGCCGGCACCGTCCGCGCCGACCGTGACGCTGGACGTGGCGCCGGTGGTCACGGCGATCGGCGGCGTCCGGTCGGCCGTGTTGGAAATCGGCGGGTTGATCCGCGACCTGTCCAGCCGCCTCGCCAACGTCGAGGACGCGATCGACGGGCTGGCGGCCGAGCAACGGGCGCTGGGCGTCAAGATCCTCAAGGTGGCCTCCCGATGAGCACTCCCACCGTCTGGATCGCCGACATCACCGTGACGCGGCCCTCCGGCATCGCCGAGACCCTGCACGTCAGCGACAGCCCGATCCTGCCCTTTCCGCACGACGATCCAGACAGACCCAACGTGGCTTATCGCTCCCGCCTCGCGGGTCCGCCGGCCTATTCGGTCGGCACCCACGCTGACCTGTCCCGGCTGGCCGGCGACGTCGGCGCCGGCATGCTCGACATCTACAATGGGGATGGGGCTTACAGCTGGCTCGCCGGCTGCGCGCCCGGCGCCATCCATATCCGGATGGGACACGAAGGGCAGTATTGGGCCGAGATGACGCCGGTGATCACCGGCCGGGCCGAGGCGCCGCAGCCGACCCTGTCGGCCCGCTCGGCCGGCAAGGTGTCGCTGCCGCTCTACGACCTGCGCGCCAGCCTCGACACCGACGTCGTCACCCGCACCTATGGCGGGTCCAATGTCGGGGCGGTCGGCTACGACGGCACGGTCGACGCCGGCAAGGGCGACGTGGTGCCGCTCTGCCTCGGACGGCCGGCGAACGTGCCGGGCAAGATGGTCAACAGCGTCAGCCGGACGTGGCAGTTGGACGAGGGGCCGGTCACCAGCGCCGGCACGCTGTACGACCGGGGTGACGCCGCGAACATGACGCTGGCGTCGACCGCCAACTCGGCCGCTTTCGACGGGGTGACGCTGACGGCGACGCAGTATGCCCGCGACCTGGCGCGCGGCCTGGTCAAACTCGGCGGTTCGTTGGGCGGCGACCTGACCATGGACCCCATCGGCCGGGTCGACGCCGGCGACACCGCCGCATCCGCCATCCGCTGGGCGCTTGGCCGGCGCGGTGCCGGCACCATCGGCGACACCCTGACCGCCTGGGCATCGACCGCCAAGATCGGGGCATGGTGGGCCGGGGCGGTCAAATACCGCGAGGTGATCGACACCTTGGCCCGGTCCGAAGGGGCGGCGGTGCTGCCCGATGCGCTCGGCCGCTGGCAGGTTGCCCGGCTCGACGCGCCGTCCGCCCCCATCGCCAGCATCGGCGAGGGGCAGATCCTCGACATTGGGGTAGACGATCAGGAGCTGGCCGTCCCGGTCTGGCAGGTAACCGTCAAGGGCCGCCGCAACCACCAGCCGATGGACCGCAGCCGCATCGCCACCGGCTTGCGCGACACCGACCGCGAGGTGTGGCTCCGGGAAGAGTGGCGCCGCGCCGTCGCCACTGCCGAATGGGTCAAGACGCGCTGGGGGGACGATGCGCGGTCGGTCGAGGTCGAGACGGCGTTGACGGAGCAATCCGCCATGGAGGCGCTCGCCGCCCGGCTGCTGACGCTGTTTGGACCGCGCCCGGACGGGGAACCGCGCCGCTCGTTGTGGGTGGCGGTGGAGATGACTGCCGCCCGCCTGTCCTGGCGGCCAGGGCGGTCCCTGCATCTGTCCTACCCACGCGAGGGCATCGCCAACGACATGCTGTTGCTGGGCACGCAGATCGCGACTCCGTCGCGTCATCTGATGCGCCTGCGGCTGTTCGGTTAAGAAGGGGCTGCCGATGGGAACCGCCGCCATCCTCGACGAAAACTTTGCCCTGACCGCCACCCTGTCCGGTGGCAACTGGGTCCGGCCGCTGGATAACCTGCTCGACCCGACCGTCAAGGAGACAACGGCGCGCTGTGTGTCCGGCGACCCGGCCGACGCGTGGTTTGACGTCGTCTTCAGCTCCCGCACGAAATGGGACACGCTGGTGATCGCCGGCGGGTCGATCCACCCCAAGGCCACCTTCCGGCTGACGTGGTGGTCGCACCCGACCAACCGGACGCCGGCCGACGTCTTGGAGGGCGGACCGGACACGCCTTTCCTGCGGGTCTACCCCTCGCCCGACCGCCGGAAGGACCGCAGCTACTACGCCGGCAACTACTGGTCCGGCGGCCCGACCGTCCGCGACCTCGCCGGCAAGACGCCCCAGCTCCTCACCCGCCCGCCACGCTCGCCGCGTTGTGCCGCCCTGCGGGTGGAGATAGACAACCGAGGCGCCCCGCTCGACCTCGGCCACCTGTTCGTCACCCGTGCCTTCCGGCCGGACTGGCCGCACAACTGGGGCATGGTGCTGGAGCCGGTGGACAACAGTCCGGTGGACGTCACGCCGGGTGGGCGCCGTATCCCCGACAGCCGGCCGGCGCCGGTGCGCAAGACCGTGCGCTTCGACGACCTCACCGAGGACGAGGCCATGCGGCTGCACGACATGGGCCTGCGCCTTGGCAAGTCCGGCCCGCTGCTGATGATCGAGGACATCGGCCAGACCCGCCACCAGTGGCGGCGGGTCAAGCTCACGACCCTTGAAGACGGCACGGTGCCCGTCACGCAGAACGAGGGCGACCTGTGGTCGGCCACCCTGAAGCTCCTGGAGATCATTGGATGACGACGCGCCCCGACGCGGCCATCGGCCGGCTTGTGGACGGTTATTACAACTCACGCGCTTTCCACTCCGTCGAGAACGCTGGTGGACTGGACGAGAGCGACGACGGCTTGGTCGCCGGCCACGTCATCAATTTCCCGGCGGCGCTGGAGGATTTGGGCGCGGTGTCGGCCTATGTCGGTGCCGTGGTCGCCGATGGCGAACGGCACGCGACCAGCGCCGGGGCCGCTAAGGACATTGTCCTACTGGCGGTCGCCGCCGCCAATGCTGCAAACGACTTGGCTCTGGCCTACCGCGACGCGGCCAAGGGCTACCGTGACCAAGCGCAGGCCGCCGCCGCCGGGGTCAATCTGCCGGCGATCGCGATGGGTGACGCCGGCAAGGCGCTGGTCGTCAACCCGGCCGGCACCGGCTACGTGACGGGGCAGGCAGGCCTCCCGGCCGCGACCGGCGCGGAGGCTGCCACGGGCACCAGCACAACCAAGGCCGTCACTCCGGCCGCCCTTGCCGGCTGGCTGCCCAACCTGACGGAACTGACCAGCCTCAACATCGATCGCGAGGCGGACCGCATCCCCCTCTACGATGCGTCCGGTGCCGTTGTCCGGTGGGTCCGGCCCTCCAGCCTCGGCAGCGGCCGCTTTGCGGGGGTAGCCTCCAAGACCGCCGCCTACACGGTCACCACCGCCGACGCCGGCTTGCTCATCTTGGCGTCTGGGACGTGGACGCTTGGACTGCCTGCCGCCGCGAGCGCCGGAAACGGGTTCTCGATCCTGCTCAAGAACACGTCGTCGGGCACGATCACGGTCGATCCGGCCGGCAGTGAGACTATCAACGGCAGCGCGACGGTAGCGATCACGCGTGGAGCGTCGGCAATTTTGGTCTGCGACGGGACGGGATGGCAGGCCATTGGCATCCCGGCCACGGACGGCAGTTGGACTTGGGACCCCGCCCAGATCGGAACCGGATTGACGCTATCGTCCGCCAATACCGTTGTTTCGACAACAAGTTATGGCTCCGTGCTTGGAAACACAGAAATCGCCGGCCTCAAGTATTACGAGTTGACTGCGCTTGATTCTGGAACTGGTCAAAGGATTGCTGGCGTGTGCGTTGCTGGAGCATCCCTGACGAATACAGCTTTCGTTGGCAACGCGCGGGGTTACGGATACAATAGTAACGGAACAAAGGCAAATAACGGCTCTGGAACCGCATTCGGATCGACCTATACTTCCGGTGACGTTCTAGGGTTTGCTGTCAACACCTATACGCTCGGCGTCTGGCCCCGGAAAAACGGTGTCTGGCAAGGGGGCGGCGATCCCGTTACAGGGGCAAACCCCATGTTCACGCTGCTGCCCGGCGTCTATTACCCGGCCGGTTACATGGACGGCACAAGCGGCGCTCAATCCTGGCGGATCAATTCCGGGTTGATCTTCGCCCCACCCTCCGGCTTTACGCCGCTTTGAGGTGACTTCTCCCATGGAAATCTTCGAGAAAATCCCGACCTTCGACGCGGCCACGCACCGGCAGGCTACCACCTACACCGACAAGCCGGACCCGGCCAACAACCGGATCGTACGCGTCTGGGATGTGGAGCCGATCCCGCTGGCTGAGGTCACGGCCACGCTCAAGGCCAGGGTCGCGGAGGCGGTGCAGCGTCACCTCGATGCCACCGTCGCGGCGCGCAACTACGCCTCTGCTGCCGCTGCCGTCTCGTACATCGATGACCCCAACCCGCAGTGGGACGCGGAGGCACGCGCTGTCCGCGCGTGGCGCTCGGCCGTCTGGCAAGTCTGCTTTGCCGCGCTGGACGACGTGCTGGCGGGCCGGCGCGCGCCGCTCACTCCAGAGGAGATGATCGACGAGCTGCCGTCACTTGTTTGGCCGGATTGATCACGTCAAACCATGCGGCGGATCACGTCAAACCATGCGGCGCGCTACAGGGCGCAAGCAGGTGATGCTGGGCGAGCGTGTCCTTTTCTACGACGCGGCGGAGTATCTCGTGGTGTCGGTCGATCTGCCGGTCGTCGGGCAGGTGGTGGAGGCGTCGCCCGAGCGGCCCTACCTGTGCCTGCGCCTCGACCTCGACCCGGCGATGCTCGGCGCCCTGATGATGGAGGCCGGGCTGGACGGTCGCGATGGCGGCGGCCTCCCCGCCGGTGATCGCGAGGCGGAGGCGCCGCCCGGCCTGTCGCTCAGCCCGGTCACGCCGGAGCTGCTCGACGCGGCGGCGCGGCTGCTGCGGCTGCTCGACGCCCCGCGCGACGCTCCGGTCCTGGCGCCGCTGGCGGAGCGGGAAATCCTCTACCGGCTGCTGACCGGCGCGCAAGCCGCCAAGCTGCGCCAGATCGCCGTGGCCGACAGCCGGCTCCAGCAGGTCAACCGCGCCATCGCCTGGATCAAGCGCAACTACGCCGCGCCCTTCAGCATCGACGCCGTGACCGCCGAGGCGCGGATGAGCCGGTCGGCGCTGCACCAGCATTTCAAGGCGGTGACGGCGATGAGCCCGCTCCAGTACCAGAAGCAGCTCCGCCTCCAGGAGGCGCGCCGGCAGATCCTCGGCCGGACGGCCGACGCGGCGACCGCCGGCTTCAACGTCGGCTACGACAGCCCGTCGCAGTTCAGCCGGGAGTACCGCCGGCTGTTCGGCGAGCCGCCGATGCGCGACGCCGCCCGGCTGCACGCCGCCCCCGGCCTGCTGGCCGGCGCCTGAAGCGGGTCAGGAATCGGGCAGCAGCCCCTGCGGCAGGTTCTCGCGGAAGATCACCTCGCCGCGCGGCGTCTCGACGCCCTGCATCGGCGGGCGCCCGGCCCGCAGGTTGCCGAAGATCGTCACGCAGGCTGCCAGCGTGTGGCGCGGATCCTGGGTGATCACGGCGTCCAGCGTGCCGTCGATCAGCAGGCTGCGGGTCTCCGGCGTCAGGCCGTGGCCGAGGAAGACGATCTCGCGCTCGCGCCGCGTCTCCTTCAGCGCGCGTGCCACCCCCTCCGGCCCGCCGCCGATGTTGTAGACCCCGGCCAGATCGGGGTGCAGGCCCAGCAGCATCCGGGTCTGGCGGTAGGTCTTGCCGTCGTCGTCGTGCCCCTCGCGCAGGCCCACCACCTCGATGTTGGGCGCGTTCTCCTTCAGGTAGTGCAGGAAGCCCATCTCGCGGTCCTCATGGGCGCGGTAGCTCAGGCTGCCGGCGATCATCGCCACCTTGGCCGGGCCGCGCCCGAGGAAGCGCGAAATCAGGTAGCCGGCGGTCCGCCCGGCCGCCCGGTTGTCGAGCCCGACATAGCCGGCGCGCCGGCAGTTCAGGATGTCGGAGATCAGCGTCACCGCCGGCACGCCGCGCTCGGCCAGCGCGTCCACCGCCTCGCGCACCGCCGGATGCTCCAGCGCCATGAAGGCGACGCCGTCGGCCTTGCGGCCGTGCTGGAACAGGCTGCGGGCCAGAAGGTCGGGGTTGAAGCTCTTGATGAACTCGACCTGGGCGCGCACGCCCTGCGGCGCCAGCCGGGCGTCGGAGGCGCGGATCGTCTCGCCCAGACGGTTGAGGAAGCGGTTGTCGCCGGCCGGCAGCAGGAAGGCCAGCCGCATCGGCTTGGGCGCCAGCGCCGCGTGCAGCTCCTCCTCCGGCAGATAGTCCAGCTCGGCGGCGGCCTTCAGCACGCGCTGCACGGTGGCGGCGCGCACCCCCGGCCGCTGGTTCAGAACGCGGTCCACCGTGGCGGTGGACACCCCCGACAGGCGGGCGATGTCGGCGATGCGCGGCAGGCCGCGCGACTCTCCCGCAGCGTCCGGCGCGGCGTCCCGTCCATTGTCACCCGCCATCGTGCTGACCATCAAAAACCATCATCTTTGTCGTTTGACACCGATGTCCGCTAGACCTACCGTCCAGCCAACAATCATCAATTGACATCAGATCACATCAAAAACGCAAGGGAGGATCGACGATGACCAGTTTGACCCGCCGCACCATGCTGAAGGCGCTGGCCGCCACCCCCGCCATCGGCTCCGCCGGCGCGGTGATCGGCATGCCGCTCGTCGCCCGCGCGGCCGAGTATGAGCTGAAGTACGGCAACAACCTGCCGATGACCCACCCGCTGAACGTCCGCGCCCAGGAGGCCGCCGCCCGCGTCGAGGCGGAATCCAAGGGCCGCGTCGTCATCAAGATCTTCCCCAACAACCAGCTCGGCGGCGACACCGACATGCTGTCGCAGGTCCGCAGCGGCGGCCTGACCTTCTTCACGCCCTCGGCCCTGGTCATCGCCACGCTGGTGCCGGTCGCCGCGATCAACGCGGTCGGCTTCGCCTTCGCCGATTACGATCAGGTGTGGAAGGCGATGGACGGCAAGCTGGGCGCCCATGTCCGCGCCGCCATTTCCAAGGTCGGCCTGCACGCTTTTGAAAAGATGTGGGACAACGGCTTCCGCCAGATGACCACCAGCGGCAAGCCGATCGAGAGCGCCGCCGACATGGACGGGCTGAAGATCCGGGTGCCGGTCAGCCCGCTCAGCATCGCCATGTTCAAGGCGCTGTCGGCGGCCCCGGCCAGCCTCCAGTTCAGCGAGGTCTATTCCTCGTTGCAGACCCGCATCGTCGACGCGCAGGAAAACCCGCTCCCCATCATCCAGGTCGCCAAGCTGTACGAGGTGCAGAAGAACTGCGCGCTCAGCAACCACATCTGGGACGGCTTCTGGTTCATCGCCAACGGCCGCAGCTGGAAGGGCCTGCCGCCGGATCTCCAGACCATCGTCTCCAACGCCATCAACGACGCGGGCGTCGCCCAGCGCGGCGACATCAAGGCGCTGAACCAGTCGGTGCAGGCCGACCTGACCGCGAAGGGCCTCGCCTTCAACCAGCCGTCGCCCGACAGCTTCCGCGCCAAGCTGCGCGACGCCGGCTTCTATTCGGAATGGAAGGGCCGCTTCGGCGACGAGGCCTGGGGCCTTCTGGAGGAGGCGGTCGGCAAGCTCGCCTGACCGCGAATCCCCTCCCGCGCCGCCGGCTGAATCGATGAAGGAGCCTCCCATGTCGCATCCCGCCTCCGACCCCGTTTCCCTCTACGCCGACCGGGGCGGCGGCACCGTCGCCGATCTGGCCGGCCGCTTCGACCGCGGCCTGTCGGTCGGGGTGGAGCTGGTGGCGGGGCTCCTGGTGCTGGTCGAGATCGCCGTCCTGCTGGCCGGCGTCACCGCCCGCTACGTCTTCCACACCCCCCTGGTGTGGTCGGACGAGCTGGCCTCGATCCTGTTCCTCTGGCTGTCGATGCTGGGCGCGGTGGTGGCGCTGCGCCGTGGCGAGCACATGCGGATGACCGGTCTGGTCAGCCGGGTCGGTCCGCAGCCGCGCGCGCTGCTGGAGACGCTGGCGATCACCGCCCCGGTCGCCTTCCTCGGCATGATCCTCTACCACGCCGTCGATTACGCGGTGGAGGAGCAGTTCATCGTCACCCCGGCGCTGGAGATCAGCAACGCGTGGCGCGCCTCGGCGCTCCCCGCCGGGCTGGCGCTGATGATGATCGCCGCGCTGTTCCGTCTGGTCCGCATCGGCCGGCCGGCGACGGTGCTGGCGGCGACGGCGCTGACCGCCGCCGTGGTCGCCGGCTTCTGGTTCGCCGGGCCGTTCCTGAAGCCGCTGGGGCAGGCCAACCTGCTGATCTTCTTCGTCGGTCTGGTCGCGGTGAACGTCTTCGCCGGGGTGCCGATCGCCTTCTCCTTCGCGCTCGCCACCTTCGGCTATCTGGCGCTGACCACCACGACGCCGCTGCTCGTCATGGTCGGCCGGCTCGACGAGGGCATGTCGCACCTGATCCTGCTGGCGGTGCCGCTGTTCGTCTTCCTCGGGCTGCTGATCGAGATGACCGGCATGGCGCGCGCCATGATCGCCTTCCTCGCCAGCCTCTTGGGCCATGTGCGCGGCGGCCTGTCCTACGTGCTGATCGGCGCGATGTATCTGGTCTCCGGCATCTCCGGCTCGAAGATCGCCGACATGGCGGCCATCGCCCCGGTGCTGTTCCCGGAGATGAAGAAGCGCGGCGCCCCTCCGGGCGATCTGGTGGCGCTGCTGTCGGCCACCGGCGCGCAGACCGAGACCATCCCGCCCAGCATCGTGCTGATCACCATCGGATCGGTGACCGGCGTGTCGATCGCCGCGCTCTTCACCGGCGGCATGCTGCCGGGCGTCGTCCTGGGTGCTGCGCTGTGCGCCGTCGTCTGGTGGCGCTACCGCCACGAGGATCTGACCCACGTTCCCCGCACGCCGAAGGCCGAGATCGCCAAGCTCGCCGCCATCGCTCTGCCGGCCATCGCTCTGCCCTTCGTCATCCGCGCCGCGGTGGTCGAGGGCGTGGCGACGGCGACCGAGGTGTCGACCATCGGCATCGCCTACTCCACCATCATGGGCCTGCTGGTCTACCGCCAGTTCGACTGGCGCCGGCTGAAGCCGATGCTGATCGAGACCGCCTCGCTGACCGGCGCCATCATCTTCATCGTCGGCTGCGCCACCGCGATGGCCTGGGGGTTGACCCAGTCGGGCTTCTCGCAGGATCTCGCGGCCTGGATGGCCGGCATTCCGGGCGGCGCCTACGGCTTCCTCGCCATCTCCATCGTCGCCTTCATCATCCTCGGCAGCGTGCTGGAGGGCATCCCCGCCATCGTGCTGTTCGGCCCGCTGCTGTTCCCCATCGCGCGGGCCGCCGGGGTGCACGAGGTGCATTACGCGATGGTCGTCATCTTCGCCATGGGCATCGGCCTGTTCGCCCCGCCCTTCGGCGTCGGCTACTACGGCGCCTGCGCCATCAGCAAGGTGCACCCCGACGAGGGCCTGAAGCACATCTGGGGCTACGTCGCCGCCCTGCTGGTCGGGCTGGTCGTGGTCGCCGCCATCCCCTGGATTTCCACCGGCTTCCTGGCTCGCTGAGCCGCCGGTCCACCTCACATCCTAGTGTTCGGGAGTTCGCAATGAGCCGATTCTTCGGCCAGATCCGTCAGGCTGGCTACGTGGTGCACGACATCGAGGCCGCCATGGACTATTGGAGCCGCACGCTCGGCATCGGTCCCTGGTTCTACAACGAGCGGGTTCCGATCAGGAACTACACCTACCGGGGGGAATCCTACGAGGTCCACAATTCGGTGGCGCTCGCCAACTCCGGCCCGTTGCAGATGGAGCTGATCCAGACCCGCAACGACGCGCCGTCGATGTACCGCGACTTCCTGAAGGCCGGGAACACCGGGCTCCAGCACGTCGCCTACTGGACCCAGGACTACGACGCCGATCTGGCCCGCCTGACCGAACAGGGCTTCAAGCCGGTGATGAGCGGCGAGGTCGGCGAGAAGGGCCGCTTCGTCTATTTCGACACCGAATACCACCCCGGCACGGTGATCGAGCTGTCCGAGGTCGCCGGCCCGAAGGGCAAGATGTTCGACCTGATCCGCAACGCCTCGATCGACTGGGACGGCCGCGACCCGGTGCGCCCCTTCCCCGACCTCGGCACCCTGTGAAGGCGGTGGGTTCCATGCGCGCCGACATGATCGAAGCCAGCTACCTGATCGAAACGCCGCTCGACCCCGTTCGCGTCGCGGAGGTGATGGCGGGCGAGCAGTCCTGCGGCACCTTCACCCGCGTCCATGGCGAGACCGACGACCTGCGCGCCCGCGCCCGCGCCATCGTGGAGTCGGTGGAGGAGCTTCCGCCCGCCGACACCCCCAGCCTGCCCAACACTTGGCTGGAACGGCAGCGGACGCCGGGTCCCTGGCGGCGCGCCCGCGTCCGCATCGCCTTCCCAACCGCCAACATCGGCGCCAATCTGCCGACGCTGGCGGCGACGGTGGCGGGGAACCTCTATGATCTGGGCGAGGTCACCGGGCTGCGGCTGGTCGACGTGAAGCTTCCGGCCACCTACCGCCGGCAATTCGACATGCCGCGCCACGGCGTCGCCGGCACGCGGCGGCTGACCGGGGTGGCCGACGGGCCGCTGGTCGGCTCGATCATCAAGCCGAACGTCGGGCTGTCGGCCGAGGAGACCGGCGAACTGGTCGGCACGTTGTGCGCGGCCGGGCTCGACTTCATCAAGGACGACGAGATCTGCGCCGACCCGGCCCACGCGCCGCTGGCCGAGCGGGTTCCGGCGGTGATGGCGCGGGTGCGCCGCCACCAGGACCGCACCGGCAAGCACGTGATGGTCGCCTTCAACATCACCGACGAAACCGACGCCATGCGCCGCCACGCCGATCTGGTGGAGCGCGAGGGCGGAAGCTGCGTGATGGTCAGCCTGAACTGGTGCGGCTACTCGGCCGTGCAGACGCTGCGCCGCCACAGCGGGCTGGCGCTGCACGGGCACCGCAACGGCTTCGGGGCGTTCTCGCGGCATCCCCTGCTCGGCATCGGCTTCGACGCCTATCAGGCGCTGTGGCGGCTGGCCGGCGTGGACCACATGCATGTCCACGGCCTGAACGGCAAGTTCGCCCAGCCCGACGAGGAGGTGATCGACGGGGCGCGGGCGTCGCTGGCGCCGCTCGCCGAGGGCACCGACGACGCCGTGATGCCGGCCTTCTCCTCCGGGCAATGGGCGGGGACGGTGCCGGTCACCTGGGAGGCGGTCGGCACCGCCGACCTGCTGTTCATGTCCGGCGGCGGCATCATGGCGCATCCCGACGGCCCGGCCGCCGGCGTGCTCGGCATCCGGCAGGCGTGGGACGCGGTGCGCGCCGGGGTGAGTCTCGACGCGGCGGCGCGCGACCACGCGGAGCTGCGCCGGGCGCTCGACTTCTTCGGAAAGAAGGGCTGAGGCATGGCGGCGGGCGGCTCCACACCACGGCTCGGCCCACGGCTCGGCTGGTACGGCGACGACTTCACCGGGGCGACCGACACGCTGGCCGCCCTGGCGCAGGCCGGGCAGCGGGCGCTGCTGTTCCTCGACCGGCCGGACGCGGCCCGGCTGGAGTCGGTCGGGCCGCTCGACGCGGTCGGGATCGCCGGGGCCTCGCGCACCCTGGCCCCCGCCGCGATGGCGGCGGAGCTGGAGCCGGCCGGGCGCTTTTTCGCCGAACTCGGGGTGCGGGTCATGCATTACAAATGCTGCTCGACCTTCGACAGCGCCCCGCGCATCGGCAGCATCGGCGCCGCTGTCCGTACCCTGCGGCCCTTCTTCGCCAACCCCTTCGTCCCGGTGGTCGGCGGCCAGCCCAACATCGGGCGCTATTGCCTGTTCGGCACCCTCTTCGCCGCCGCCGGGGCCGGGGGAGCCGTCCACCGGATCGACCGCCACCCGACCATGCGGGTCCACCCGGTCACCCCGATGACCGAAGCCGATCTGCGCCTCCACCTCGCCGCGCAGGGGCTGGAGGGGATGGCGGCGCTGCCCTACACCGACTATGACGGCGACCCGGCGGCGACGCTGGACCGCCTGCTGGAGTCCGCTCCCCCGGCGGTGCTGCTCGACATCGGGCGCCCGGCCGATCTGGCGGTCGCCGGCCGGCTGATCTGGAGCCACGCGCAACGGGCTCCCCTGCTGGCCGTCGGGCCGAGCAGCGTCGCCCAGGCGCTGACCGCCCATTGGAACACGGAACAGGTCGCGTCTTCCCCCGACGACACGCCGCTGGCCCGCACCGACGGCCCCGTCTTCGTCATGGCCGGCAGCCTGTCGCCGGTGACGCGGCGGCAGATCGAGGCGGCGGGCAGCTACGTCCGCCTCCAGGCCGACGCCGCGCGCCTGTGCGGCGATCCGGCCTACGCCGAATCCTTGTTGACTGAGGTCGCCGTCCACCTGCGCGACGGCCGCCACACGCTGGTGTGGACCGCGCCGGCCGACGCGGCCACCGCCGACACCGGGCGGGCGGGCGACGTCGCCGCCGCCACCGCCGCCTTTGTCGCTTCGGTCCTACGGGCGATGCCGCTGCGCCGGGTCGGCATCGCCGGGGGCGACACCTCCAGCCTCGCCGTGCGGGCGCTCGGCTGCTGGGGCCTGTCCTACCGCACCGCGCTGTCGCCCGGCGTCACCGTCAGCCGCACCCACGGCGACGACCCGGCCACCGACGGGCTGGAACTGATGCTGAAGGGTGGCCAGATGGGGCCGGACGACCTGTTCGAGCGGCTGCTGGGGTAGGGGACCAGGGAAACGTATGGCCGGAGGGCTCAGCCCTCCGCCACCACGACCACCGGCTCGTGCGTCACCGGGAAGTTCACCGAGCGGGCGATGAAGCATTTCGCCGACGCCTCGTGGTGCAGGGCCAGCGCCTTCTCCCGGTCGGATCCCGGCGCCAGCGTGACGCGCGGGCGCAGAACGACGCTGACGAACTGGCCGGCGCCGCCGGGCTCCTCCTCCATCACCCCCTCGGACTCGTCCTCGTAGGCGGTGACGACGATTCCGTTGGTGGAGCAGAGCGCCAGATACCAGAGATGGTGGCAGGCGGCGAGCGCCCCGACCAGCGATTCCTCCGGGTTCCAGCGGGCGGGGTCGCCACGGAAGGCCGGGTCGGAGCTGCCGGGGATCGCCACGCTCTTGCCCGGCGCGCTCAGGCTGTGGTCGCGGCTGTAGCCCCGGTACGACGACGTGCCGGTTCCCAGATTGCCCGTCCAGTCGAGCCGGACCCCGTAGCGGTGCTGCTTGTGCGCCATCGCGTGCTTCTCCTCCGGTTGCTTCACATCACCATCATCAGCAGCGCCGGCAGCCCGACGAAGCCCAGCGCCGTCGAGCCCAGCACCATGCCGGCCACGTCCTCCGGCCGGTTGTCGTAGCGCAGCGCCCACAGATAGTTGAAGACGGCGACCGGCATCGCGCTTTGCAGCAGCACGACGCCGCGCATCGTCCCGGTCAGCCCCATCGCCGACACCACCAGCAGCCCGACGCCGAAGCCCAGCCCCAGCCGCAGCGCCGACATCGACAGCGCCCGCGCCGCCCCCGACAGCTTCAGCTTGGACAGGGCGACGCCCAGCGCCAGCAGCATCAGCGGCACCGCGCAGTTGCCGAGCAGGGTGGTGGTGTTGGAAATCCACTGGGGCAGGGCGAGGCCGCTCAGCTGGACCGCCACCGCCAGCGCTACCGCGTAGATCGACGGGGTGCGGATCATCTGGCCCAGATCGAAGCGTCCGGCGGCCAGCGCCGGCCCCAGCGTGAACTGCGACACCGACATCACCGCGAAGAACAGCACGCCGAGGCTCAACCCCTCCTCGCCGAAGGCGAACAGGCAGACCGGCAGGCCGAGGTTGCCGGCGTTGGGGAAGGCCATGGCGGGCAGATAGACCCGCAGCGGCAGCCGCGCCGCCAGCATCACCGGGATGGACAGCAGCCCGGCCAGCCCCATGCAGGCGGTCGCCGCCACCGCCATCTCGGCCATCACGTCGCCGCCCAGATGCAGGCGGGTCAGCGCCGAGAAGACCAGGCAGGGCGACGACACGTTGATGGCGAAGGTGGTGATGAAGGCGCTGTCGTAGGGCAGCTTCGCCCGGTTCCAGCCATAGCCGATCGCGGCCACCAGGAACACCGGCGCGATCACGGCGAAGGCGTCGGACAGAAGGGCCAGGGACGGCATGGGGGACGACATCGGGAACGGGCGGGACCGGAAACGGTTGCGGGGACGGGCGACGATCCGCCCACCCCGCACCATGGCGGCAAACGCGCCTCCCGTCACGCTCCCCGGCCCCGGATCCCGCGCAGGGCAGGGTCGCGGAGCCCAGGCCGCCGGAAAGGCTTTACGAGCCGAACCGCTCGACGAAATACTCCATGTCCTGGATGATCCCGCTCTGCGCCGCCCACAGGGCCGCCTGGGTGCGGTTGCGCACGTTGATGGTCTGCATGATGTGGCGGACGTGCAGCTTGACCAGATCCTCGGTCAGATCCAGCTCGCGGGCGATCTCCTTGTTGCTGTGCCCGTCCATGATGAGCTTCAGGATGCGGGCGTGGCGCGGGTAGAGGCCGGGATAGCCGAACAGCTCGGTCTCCTGGACCGGCAGGCCGGCTTCGTCGGCCGGCTTGCGGACCGGCGTGGGGGAGAAATGATCCAGGCTTTCCTCGGGAAAGACCGGCTCTCCCTCGTGGATCAGGCGCAGCGCCAGCATGAAGGCGGTCGAGGACATGCGGTTCAGCAGATAGCCGCGCACCCCGAAGCGCAGCGCCACCCGCATGCAGTGGGGCGAGAATTCGTCGGCGATCATGGCGAGCCGCGCCCGGTCGCCGTACCAGGACCGGAAGTTCCAGGCGTCCACCTTCAGCGAAGGCAGGTCGAACAGCACGATGTCGGGCGGCCGCCCATCGTCTCCATGACCGTCGTCTC
Organism: Azospirillum agricola; assembly: GCF_017876095.1. Lineage (GTDB taxonomy): Bacteria > Pseudomonadota > Alphaproteobacteria > Azospirillales > Azospirillaceae > Azospirillum > Azospirillum agricola. The sequence goes on along the minus strand of NZ_JAGINM010000020.1, from coordinate 62,120 downwards.
CATGACCGTCGTCTCCGCGCCCGTCATCCCCGTGCCGGACCCCGCCGCCGGTCCCGCCGATCCCGTGCTCGTCCAGGCGCGTGCCGCCGTTCGCCGCCCCGCCCAGCCGGTCGAGCGGGTCGATGACCTCGAAGGCGTCGTCCAGGATGTTCAGCATCGATTCCCGCAACAGCCGGCTTTGGTTGTGGATGATCACGCGAATGCGATCCGTCATGGTCCTGTCCCCCCGATGTGAAGCCGGGCGCAAGCCGTCGCGCGGCCTCCCTCAGGCCGTGCGGCGACTCGGCGGCGCCGGAGCGTGATGGTGTCTGGCCCGCCCCTGAGCGGCGGGTGGTGTGAGCGGGCGGGCCGCCGGCCGGGCGGGGAAAGCGCCGGGCATGCAGGGGACCGCCTATGGGTCCGGGATGCTGGACGGCTTGCCCTGCTGGGGAGCGCGCCGAGGCCGGACGGGCATAGCGCCGAACTATGATCCGGCACGCTCGGATTTGTCCGCTGCGCTTTGGAAGAGCCACGCAGGCGTGTCGGGATGAAACCATCGGGAGTGGGGTTTTCCCGAATGGTTCGATTTCGAAGCATAAATCGCCGATCGATCCGGATCACCCGTCCGCACGGATCGCAACAGCGTCGCGCCGCCTGAAAGAGCGGAGAGGGTTGCGGGGCCGGGCCTGTCGAAGGGTGGGAAATTCCGGCCGATTGCTCTGTTGCCGGGGTAAAATTACAAACATTAGAGTTTGAGAATCGTTCCAAAGATCAAGGACAGGAGAAGGCCATCATAACATCGCCGTCCAATCCTGCGCCGGTCAGCGTGCTGGGAGTGCCCGGCGCCGGATTGCCCACGCCGTCTCTTCGGTCCGCCGCCGCCCATGCGCCGACAGGGCGGCCCTTTTCTCGACATTGGGGGGAAACGTCGCGGCGCCGTAACGAATTGTAACCATGCTTGAGCCATAAGGAGGGGGTGTCTATCATGGCAACCGAAAAATCCGCGGACTTGTATGGCATCCAACCCCGGCGCGCAGAGTGTTGTTCGATCCCTGAACAATAAGGCGCAACAAGCAAAACGTCAGCCAAACCCGCGCCCACGCCGGTTCACCCTTCGGGGGTTGCTGTTGTGGGTTCTCTTGTTGCTTTCGGCAGGATTGTTTCTTGCTTTGGCCGCCTTGCCGGTCGGGCGCGTGGCCAGCGCCGCGATTTCGGCCGGCGTCGTCGCCGCCGCCTTCGTGCTCGGCCGGTTCGCGCCGAAATTCTGGCACGCGCGCACGCTGACCGTGCTGCTGCTCGCCTTCGTCACCTTCCGCTATTTCTTCTGGCGGCTGACCGGCACGATGCCGCCGGTCGAGGATCTGGTGAATTTCATCCCCGGCGTGACCCTGTTCGCGGCCGAGGCGCTGTCCTTCGTCCTGTTCCTGACCTCGCTGTTCGTCATCATCGACCCGCTGAAGCGCGAGCCGGCGGAGCCGACCGGCGATCCGGCCTTCTGGCCCAGCGTCGACGTCTACATCCCCTCCTACAACGAGGATGCGGAGCTGCTGGAGACGACGCTGGCCGCCGCCGTCTCCATCGACTATCCGAAGGACAAGCTGCGGGTCTATCTGCTGGACGACGGCGGCACCGATCAGAAGATCAACCAGGCCAACCCAGAGGCCGCCGCCGCCGCGAGCGAGCGGCGCGCCACGCTGACCGCGCTGTGCGAACGCTTGCAGGTCACCTACATGACCCGCGCCCGCAACGAGCACGCCAAGGCCGGCAACATCAACCACGCCTTCGCGCAGACCGGCGGCGACCTCGTGCTGATCCTCGACGCCGACCATGTGCCGACGGTCGGCATCCTCCAGGCGACGGTCGGCTTCTTCCAGCAGGATTCCGGCCTGTTCCTGGTCCAGACCCCGCATTTCTTCGTCAACCCGGACCCGGTGGAATACAACCTCGGCACCTTCGAGCGGATGCCGAGCGAGAACGAGATGTTCTACTACTCGATCCAGCCGGGGCTCGACCGCTGGAACGGCGCCTTCTTCTGCGGCTCGGCCGCCGTGCTGCGCCGCGCGGCGCTGGAGGAGGTCGGCGGCTTCGCCGGCGACACCATCACCGAGGATTGCGAGACCGCGCTGGAACTGCATTCGCGCGGCTGGCGCAGCGTCTACCTGCCGCGACCGCTGATCGCCGGGCTGCAACCGGAAACCTTCGACAGCTTCATCGTCCAGCGCTCGCGCTGGACCCAGGGCATGATCCAGCTCTTCCTGCTGAAGAACCCGCTGTTCAAGCGCGGCCTGACCGTGCCGCAGCGCCTGTGCTACCTCAGCACCATGCTCTACTGGTTCTTCTGGTTCTGGCGGCCGATCTTCCTGCTGTCGCCGCTGTGCTACGCGCTGTTCGGCCTGGAGATCTACCGGATCAACCTGCCCGACTTCGCCTGCTTCGTCATCCCGCACGTCTTCGCCGCCGCCTTCCTGTCGCAGTTCCTGCACGGGCGGATGCGCTGGCCGCTGTTCTCGGAACTCTACGAGTATCTCCAGAGCTTCCACGTCTCGCGCGCGGCGCTGGCGACGATCATCCGGCCGCGCAACCCGGTGTTCAAGGTGACGGCCAAGGGCCAGTCGGTGGACGAGGACGGCTTCTCGCCGCTCGCCACCCCCTTCATCGTCGTCACCTTCCTGCTCGGGCTCGGGCTGGCGGCCTGCGCGTGGCGCTACGCCATCTTCCCCGAGCACCGCGCCGCCATCGTGCCGGTCGCGGTGTGGAACCTGCTGAGCTTCGTGCTGGCGCTGGGCGGGCTGGCCGTGGTGTACGAGCGCAAGCGCGTGCGCCGGCAGGAGCGCTTCACCGTCGACCGCGCGGCGGTTCTGGCCTTCGCCGACGGCAGCAGCCTCGACGTGACGGTGGCCGACGTGTCGGCCGGCGGCGTCGGGCTGGAGGTGGCGCCGCAGTGGCGCGAGCATCTGTCGCGGCCGGAAAACCCGGTCCTGACCATCACCGCGACCGAGACGGAGGCGGCGACCACCACCGGCGTGCGCATCCACCGGCTGGAGTCGCGCGGCGGCGGGCTGTCCGTCGGCGCCGGCTTCGCGCCGCGCGACCGCCAGGATATCGTCGAGATGGCGCGCTTCGTCTTCGGCAACAGCGTCGGCTGGGACGATTTCCTCGACCGCAAGCGGGAACGGGCGCCGACCTTCTTCGGCGGGCTGTTCTTCTTCCTGACACGGGTGGTTCCGCGCATGGGACAGGTTCTGCTGGCCCTGCCGGGCGCGGTGGCGCGAATCGTGACGTTCCGCGCGCCATGACCGCCATGGCCTTCTCCAAAGCCGGCAGGGTGCTGGCGGCGCTCGGCGTCGCCGCCGCGCTGTGGGCGGGAATCGCGGCGCCGGCCCAGGCGCTCGACCGCCGGCTCATCCCGCTGTCCAGCCTGCGCGACGGTCCGCCCGACGTCACCCTGAACGGCGAGACCGACACGGCGGCGCTCCGCGCCTTCATCCCGCCGACCGGGCCGCTGTCGTCGGTGCTGCTGACGCTGAGCTACGAGAACGGCATCGACATCCTGCCGGAAAAGGGGGCGCTCGCCGTCTTCATCAACGGCGCGGCGGTGGCGGAGCTGCCGCTGGCCGCCTTCCGCGGGCCGGTCAACGCCACCATCACCCTGCCGGCCAGCCTGATGCGGCCCGGCGAGAACCTGATCGTCTTCCAGAGCAACGCCCAGCACCGCGCCATCTGCACGGTGCGCGGCACCTACGACCTGTGGGCGCGGGTCAATCTGGCGGCCTCCTCGCTGACCCTGGTGTCGGACGGCGGCGCGCCGGCCCCCGACCTGGCGATGATGCGGCAACTGCTGGCCGCCTCCGACCGGGCGCGCGATCCGCTGGCCATCCTGAAGGCCGGCCCCGACATCGACGCCGATCATCTCGGCTGGGGCGCCATGGTGGCGCAGTCCTACGGGCTGCTGCTGGGCGACCAGTCGCCGCGGGTCATCGCCGCGCCGCTGCCGCCGGTGAAGGCCGGAAGCAATCCGGGAACCGGCCCGGCACCCGCTTCGCCGCTCGACACGATGCCGCTGCCGAGCGCCAAGAACATCCTGATCGGCACCCGCGACCAGCTCGCCCCGCTGCTCGGCGAGGCCCGCGCGGCGGCGATCACCGGCCCGTTCCTGGCGGTCTATCCGGCTGCCGGCGCGAACGGGCCGGGGGGAGCCGCCGGCGGCGCCTTCGTGGGCGTCGCCTCGGGCCGCACCCCGGCGGAGGTCGATCAGGCGGTGATGCGGCTGGCCGACGTCAACCGCCCGCTGCCGACCCAGAGCAGCGTCATCGTTTCCGACAGCCCGCCCGCGCCGCCGCCGCCGCGCGAGGTGCAGGAGGAGGGGCGCTACCGCCTCTCCGACCTCGGCTTTCCCAGCGTGCAGCACAGCGGCTACCGCTACACCGGGCGCTTCACCCTGACGCTGCCCACCGGCTACGCGCCGGTCAGCGACCGCGCCGTGCTGTTCCACGTCAATGGCGCCTTCGAGGGCGACCTCGGCCCCGGCGCCATCCTGAACGTCCGCGTCAACGGCCGCGCCGCCACCGCGATGGAGATCGACAAGCGTTCCAGCGGCATCATCGACAACGGCGAGATGCAGTTGCCGATGGCGCTGTTCCGTCCCGGCCCCAACGTCATCGAGGTCGAGGCCGAGCTGCCGCCGGCCGGCGGCACCGACTGCGTCTTCGCGGTGCGGCGGCCGAGCTTCACGCTGCACGACAGCTCCAGCATCGAGATCCCCGGCTTCGCCCGGCTGGTCACGCTGCCCAACCTCGCCACCCTGGCGCAGACCGCCTATCCCTATGGCGGGATGGCCGGGCGCGACCCCACCGCTCCCTTCGATCTGGTCGTCGTCGGCAAGGATCCGTCCTGGTTCGGCGCCGCCTGGACGATGGCGGCCCGGCTGGCCCAGAAGGCCGGCGACGTGCTGCGCATCGTGCCCTATGTCGGCTGGGAAGGCGGGCCGGAGGACAACGCCCTGATCGTCGGCCCGATGGCGGCGCTGCCGCAGGCCGTCTTCGCCAGCGCGCCGCTGCCGGCCGACCGGCTGGCCGGGCTGCTGGAGGCCGGGGCGCTGATCGCCCAGGCCAGCGCCCGCGGCGAGCCCATGGCGGCGGCCGACCGCCGCGCCCTGGTCGACCGGCTGCGCACCGGCTGGACCGGAAACGGCGGGCGCATCGGCGGCGGCTCCCGCGCGCTCGCCCCCATCGCTCCGGTGCCGGAGGGGGGCGCGCAGAGCCGCTGGCAGCGCATGGCCGGCGACGGCAGGGAGGCCGCCTCGGCGGCATCCGGCTGGGTGCCGGACTGGGCGCGGCGCGCGATGGCCGCCGCCGCCCGCTACGTCAACCGCTGGACCGTGGTCGAAACCCCGGTCGACGTCGTGGCGCTGACCGAGAACACCGAGACGCTGCCCGAGGCCGCCCTGCTGCAATACAAGGCGCCGGGCACCGAAACGCTGACCTGGACCCTGCTGACCGCGTCGGATTCGCGTTCGCTGGACCGCGCGATGCGCAGCCTGGGCGACGGCGCCCTGTGGGACAAGCTGCGCGGCGGCGGCGGCCTGTGGAGCAGCGCCGCCCCGACGATGACCGCGCTGGAGGCGTCGCGTCCCTATCAGGTCATCCTCAATCCCTTTGACATCGGCAATCTGATCCTGATTCTTGCACGCAACCTGTCGCAGCGGATCGAGCTGCTGTTCGGGCTGCTGCTGGGGACGGCGGTGGTTCTGACGGTCGCCATGCGTCTGCTGCTGAAGCCCGGCCACGCGAAGCGGAGCGGATCATGACCACGCCGTCACGGCGGCCATCGCGGCGGGACGTGCTGATCGCAGCGGCGACGACCGGCGCGGCGGTCGCCGGCCTGCTGGCGCTGCCCGGCCCGGCGCTGGCGGCCCCCTACGACGCGGCGGCGTGGCGTGGCTACGCCCGGCGCTTCCTGCTGCCGGAGGGGCGGGTCGTCGACACCGGCAACAAGGGCGTCAGCCATTCGGAAGGGCAGGGCTACGGCATGCTGCTGGCCGAGGCGGCGGACGACCGCGAGGCCTTCGACCGCATGTGGGGCTGGACCCAGCGCAACCTGATGGTGCGCGGCGACGGGCTGGCGGCGTGGCGCTGGCAGCCCGACGGCGGCGTCACCGACCGCAACAACGCGTCCGACGGCGACATCCTGATCGCCTGGGCGCTGTTGCGCGGCGCCGAGCGCTGGAAGGCCGAGGCCTACCGGACCGCCGCCGCCGCCATCGTCAAGGCGCTGGCCGCCGCCGTGGTGGTGGAGCAGGCCGGCATGACCCTGCTGCTGCCCGGCCGCGACGGCTTCCGCAAGGGCGACACGCTGGTTCTCAACCCGAGCTACTGGGTGTTCCCGGCGCTGCGCGCCTTCGCCGCGCTGCCGGGGGCCGAGATCTGGCGCAAGGTCGCCGACAGCGGGCTGGTTCTGCTGTCCAAGGCGCGCTTCGGCAGCTTCCAGCTTCCCGCCGACTGGGTGGCGCTGGACAGCGGGGGCACTCCGACGGTGGCCGAGGGCTTCCGCAAGCAGTACGGCTACGACGCGGTGCGGGTGCCGCTCTATCTGGCCTGGGACGGCTACCGCGACCCCTATTATTTCCGGCCCTTCGCCATGCTGGCGGCGAAGTACGGCGGAACGGCCGTTCCGGCGACGGTGTCGCTGCCCGGCGGCACGACGACGCAGGTCGCCGCCTCGGTCGGCATGCTGGCGGTCTACCGGCTGGCCAGCCGCATCGCCGGCACCGGGAACGAGGTGACGGTCCCGGCCTTCGGGCCGGACGAGGATTACTACTCGACCACGCTGGCTCATATGGCCGCTCTTGCCGCGCAAAGCCTGGGGTTCGAACCATGACGCGTCTCGCCGTCCCGCTGCTCGGCGTCCTGCTGTCCACGGTTTCCCTTGCCCCCGTGGCTTTCGCGCAGTCCGGTCCCGGCGGCCGGGCGCTGGCCCCCGGCGTCAAGGTGGAGGTCGCCCCCGCGCCCGGCAGCGGCACCGCCCCCCAGCCCGGCAAGGTCGACGAGACGGCGCTGCGCTATTACGCCCGCATCGGCGACGTCGAGCGGCTGGAGGCGGAGATCGCCCGGCTGCGCGCCCTCGACCCGACCTGGGAACCGCCGAAGGACCTGTTCGCGCCGCAGCCAACGACCGCCGGGGTCGACGAGAGTCCCTTCTGGGCGCTGGTGTCGGCCGGCAAGATCGCCGAGGCGCGCGCCGCCGTCGCCGAGCAGCGGCGCCAGACGCCGTCCTGGCAGCCCTCGGCCAACCTGCTCAAGGAGCTCGACCTCGCCGAGGCGGCGGGCCGCCTGCGCGGCGCCAGCGACACCAAGCGCTGGCAGGACGTGATCGACGCCGCCGCCGCCCAGCCGGAGGCGGTGGCCTGCAACCGGCTCGACAACGCGTGGCGGCTGGCCGAGGCCTACGCCGAGCTGAAGCAGACCGACCGCGCCTTCGACACCTACAAGACCATCGTCAGCCAGTGCCCCAGCGCCAAGGAGCGGCGCGACACCATCTTCAAGGCGTCGCGCCATCTCAGCCAGGCGCAGATCCGCGAGCTGACGGCGCTGGGCGCCACCGCCAACCCGGCGGCCGGCGAGGATTACGCCGCCGTCCGCGCGGCGGAGGCCGAGATCGAGACCGGCCGGCTGCTGGAGCGCGCCGGCACCGCCCGGCCCGGCAGCCTGTCGGCCTCCGACCTGGCGCAGCTGGAACGCACCATCCGCGAGAAGCAGGATTCCGGCGGTGCGCTGGCGCTCGGCTGGTACTTCCAGCGGCAGAAGAAATACGCCGAGGCGCAGGGCTGGTTCGCCGAGGCCAACGGCTGGTCCCCCTCCGACCAGGCGGCGGAGGGGCTGATCCTCGCCTACGCCGGGCTGGGGAGGAAGGCCGAGGCGCGCGCGGCGGCCGAGCCCTGGCGCGGCAAGTCCTCCCGCGTCGATCAGGCCCTGAAGTCGGTGGATCCGCCGCGCGGGGGCGGCGGCCGCCCGGCGGGGCCGCAGGGGCCGAGCGAGCTTGATCAGGCGCTGGCCCGCCGGGACTTCGCCGGCTGCCTGACCGCCATCCAGCGCGCGATATCCCGGAGCGGTCCGACCGTCGCCCTGGTCCAGCAGCGCGGCTGGTGCCTGCTGGAGCTGAAGCGACCGTCGGAGGCCGAGGCCGCCTTTGTCGAGGCGCAGGCGCTCGCCGCCCGCGAACCCGTCCGCGGGCAGGGCGCCGCGCGGAACAGCGTGCGCGGCGCGGCCGAGGCCGAGGGAGGAATGACGCGTGCGCAGGAGAACGCCTACGGGCAGGCCATCGCCCGGCTGTCGACCGGCGACACGGTGGGGCTGACCCAGGATCTGGCGCGCCTCAACCTGACCCCGGCCCAGAAGGCCGAGGTCAGGGCCAGTCTGCTGTCGACCGAGGCCGGCCGCGCGCTGGAGGACAAGCGCTACCACGACGTGCTGCGCCTGCTCGACGCCCGCAAGGAGCTGGTGCCGGAACCGCGCAACCTCGGCATCATGCGCGGCTGGGCGTTGTACAACCTGCAACGCGTGGAGGAAGCCTACAAGCTCTTCAAGTCGATCGACGACCGGCTGAGCACCCGGGAATCCCGCGAGGCCGTCGAGACCTCGTGGAAAACCATCTACCACGACTGGTAAAGGCGCGCGCATGTCCGGCGTTTCAAGGTTCCTTCGGCTGTCCGTTCTCGCCACCGCCCTGCTGACCGCCGGCTGCGGTGGCTGGGTGCGCGACAACCTGACCCAGTCGACGACGCCGTGGCGGCGGGTCCAGCCGACGGCCCTGCCGGTCTCGCTGCCCGACAACCCGCAGTTCCCCATCGTCGCCGCCCGCATGCGCTCCACCGGCGCGGTGTACAAGAGCTACAGCGTCGTGCTGGGCAACCCGACGGCCCTTCCCGGCGAGAACCGCCTGACCGTGGACGTGCAGACCCTGCCCGACAGCCTGTTCGGCGCGCTGGTCCAGCCGGCCCGCGTCTTCCCGGTGCCGCTCTACACGCTGGAGAGCCTGACGAGGACGCTGGCCGCCGAGTTCCCCGACATGACGGCGACGGTCGCCGACGCGGCGCGGCGCAACCGCTACGGCGACTACGACTACGCCATCGCGCAGGACGAGGAGAACACCTGCGTCCTGGCGTGGCAGCTCATCACCGACCGCGCGCGCATGCTGCCGGAGCGCATCGAGGCGGTGCGGCTGGAGTACCGGGCCTGCGGCACGTCGCGCAACCCGCGGGTCCTGCTCCAGCCCTTCGACGGGCTGGTGCTGATCCTGCCGGAAACGGTGCTGGAAGCGGACGGGTTGAGCGGGCTGTAGCCGCCCCGAATCCCCGCTTTCATCGCGAAGGCGCGGCGTGGAGATTTTTCGATTTTTTGTCTGGACAGGTCCCCGGATTTTTCCTACAAAGCGGCCCTCGACGCGCTGCGCCGGCCGATACGGCCAAACCCGCAGCGCCGGATGCCCAGGTAGCTCAGTTGGTAGAGCAGGGGACTGAAAATCCCCGTGTCGGTGGTTCGATTCCGCCCCTGGGCACCACTTTCTCCTTTTAGATCAAGGGATTAGTGGTGCGGTAGGTAAGTAAGGCTTACCTAGCACAGACCTAGCACAGTCGCAGAGGACAACTTTCCTCTCCTGCTAAGTCATTGATTTCCCTCACGTCATTTTCCTCTTGGTCCGCTGTGCTAGCACAATCGCAGCACAGTCCGGGCAGCAGTGTGAACCCCTGTGGGCGACGATTTGCGCCCCCTGCGGCCCCCCGCCTCGTCGCTGTGCTGGCCCACTGTGCTAGAATGCCTCCACCAATGGTGTTGATGGCTGTAAGCTGCAACCAAAGAGTTTGAAGCCGTCAGGAGGGGGCTGTGTCAGAGCCGTTTCAGCTGTTCCAACGCGCGGGCAGCAGCAAGTGGTGGGTTCGGTTCTCGATCAAGGGGCAGGGCCAGATCAGGAAGTCGCTCGACACCATGGACGAGGCCGAGGCGAATCAGCGAGCGCGCAAGGTCTACTACGAGGCGCTCTACCGCACCGAGAACGGGCTGACTGCCACGGTGAAGACCTTCGGCGACGTGGCCGAGGAGTTCATCGCCAAGATCGAACGCGAGGTCGAACGCGGCGAGCGCAAGAAGGAGCAGGGCGAGAAGTTTCCCGGCATCATCCGGCGCTACATGGTGGGCTACTTCGGCGACCGAGCGATGGACGGGATCACCGACCGCGACATCGACGCCTACACGGAATGGCGCAAGGACTACTGGACCAAGGGACCGGGCCGGGACATCGCGTTCATCACCTACATGCGCGCCGGCCGGCAAATTCGCCGGCCCATTACGAAGCGCGGTCCGCCCACGCTGTCCCGGCAGCGCAACGAGGCGGTGCTCCTTCGCATGCTGCTGCGCTACGCCGCCAAGCAGGGCTACATCAAGCAGGCGGCTATCCCCGAGGTCGAGGTCCTCAAGGCCCCCGATGTGCCCCGCCCCAGCTTCAGCGCCGACGAGTTCGGTCGGCTGGTCGAAACCTCGATGGCCCGTATGAGCGATCCGAAGCTCAACGAGCACGTTCGACGGGACCGGGCTATCCTACACGCCTACATCATGATCGCCGCATTCACGGGCTGCCGTCCCACGGAAATGAAGGGTCTGAACTGGGGGGACGTGCTCGGCTATCGGGACGGGCGGAACAAGCCGCTGGGTGAGCGCGACATCCGCCTGCGCGTGCGGGGCAAGGGCAAGGCCCGGACCTTCGTGCCCCAACCCGCCGCGCTGCCCTGGTTCGATACGCTGTGGATGCTGTGGGTCCGCGCCATGGACCGCGATCCCCTGGACACCGAGCCGGTGTTCATCACGCCCAAGGGCGAACGCATGGACAGCGTGAAGAAGAGCCTGGGGGCGTTGCTGGCGGTCTGTGACCTGCTGACCGACCATCGCGGCGTTCGCCGCACGTCGTATTCGTTTCGGCACTTCTACATCAGCCAGCAGCTCATCGCCGGCGTGGACATCTTCATCCTGGCCCGCAACACCGGCACGAGCAGCGACATGATTCACCGCTTCTACGCAGACGTGAAGCTCGAACTGATGAAGGACCACCTGCGGCCCGAGTGGAAGCTGTCGGCTTCACTTTGAGTGAACGCACCAGGCACGTGCGAACCTGTACGGTGATGTATTTCCCTAAACAACAGGCTCACGCTTCGGCCGAGACGTGCCTCGGCCGTATCGAGCGGCATGGGGGCCGGCAATTGCGTCCGCGTCCCCCGTGCACATTAGAGAGTTCCAGCCTTGATGCGCTCCATACACTCGTGGGGAGGAAGGTCGCTCTCCATGAACGCATCATAGACCGTGGGATCCCCTTTGAGTGCTGCCTGATAGGTTGGCACGTCGTCGAGCCCACCTTCAACAGGACGGTCCAATTCGGTCATCAGTGCGATCATCTGTGCTCGAATAGCGTTGATGCGATCCGCATAGCGGTCATAGATGTCTGGCATATTAAGCTGGTACTTGCGAATAGAGCGCTCGCCTTCATACAGTGCGTCACTTAGCATCTTGCGTCCTTTCATGACAAAATGCGCGCCCCACTCATGTGAAGCGCGTCGTTGTTGAGCGATTTTGGATTTGCTGCGCTACCCAATTTTCATTGACCGAAGCGCCCAAGCACATTAGAGCCATTGTCGGGCTGAGTCAATAGTAATGGTGTGCCGAAATGGCGATTTATCCTTCACTCACCTGAGGCGAGTCCAGAAGTACGATATTTTGTGTTGAGATCCTTGGGACTTCACTTCGAGTGAAGGAGGAGAAGCGCCCCAAGCTACACTTTCTTCTTTCCATGCGCCCAAAAAGGTGGTAGAACGGTTGCCGTGAGGGCAATCCTGCCCTTGCGTCAACCTCGGGTCGGCATTTGCCGCCCATTTTGTAGCGCACAAGCGGCCACTTCGGTGGTGGACCGGACACAATTGCCGGACCCTCCAAGATGGAGCAGTCGATGTCTAACGAAGTTGAAAAGAAGCCTTTGTCGGAACTGTTTGATGGCGTAGCGCACGTTGAACGGGAAGCTCGCGATCTCGATAGGAAAGCGGCGGAAGGGAAGCGTGAAGGAGTTTACAAGCGTCTTGCCCACTCCTACGGCGTGGCCTGTGAGGCCATGTCCGAAGAGCGGCTAGACGAGCTTGTGCGCGAGATGCTTCGCAAGCAGGTTCCCATGCCCAAAGAGGGTGCGAACAAGTGGCTTGCGCCGACGCGTTGCATGTATGGAGCTTTCAACGTAAAGGCTCCAAAGGTGCAATACATGGGCACTGCAAACTTGACCCCTTGGAAGTGGGATCGCTCGTTTGAGAAGTATGCAAGTGTATTTGCCTGGGCTGAGTTTATGGGCTTTACCGCTGAAAACTTGGCTGAAAAGGTGAAAAACTTCTCCCACGATACTTACGGGAAGGGCATCACCGGTATCGTCAACTACTGGGCTGCCCGCAACGGAGAAAAGCGTGCCGTTGCCGAAAAGCCGAGGGTCTTCAAGGCACCCAAGGAGCTTGAGGCAAACGGCACCTACGTGGTGATCGTTGATGTCAAGGACGGGACCGCGATCTATCGCTGCCCCGCTCCTATGGACGCCAGCGAAAAGCAGCGCATCATCGGTCTTGCGCCGAAGGCTGGGGTGGAGCCGAACGCCGAGGAAGTATCCAAGGCGGTGGATGCGACCAGGATGGTTTGGATGAAAATGCCCGAGAAGCAGTTGGCTTCGAGGGCTGTCACTCAGCCGGCGTGATCGCAAGGGCGGGGGTAACCCCGCCCTTCACCTTTAAGGCGAATGATGACCGTTGAACTGCGGCTCGCCTATATCAGGAACGTCCTCGATTTACTGAAGGCCGACCCTGAAATCACCATCCCCGAAGCCGAATTCGCTGAGCTGCTCACGGACGAGCGGCTGGCAGAATACCAGCAGCATCGAGCTTCGATGCTTGCTGCGATAGAGGTGCCCAGCTTGCTTGAGATGAGCCCTGACGCCGAAGTCTATTGGCAGAAGGCACAGCACGCGATTCGTAGTGCCAAAGCAGCGAGAACCCATGAAGGAGAGAAGGCGGCAGAAAAAAAAGGCGAAAAGGCTCTTGAAGCATTCAGTTGCCTTGAACCGCGCGAGCAAGCTGCGTTCAGAGAACTTACGGATGAAGAGCAACTTCGCCTCCATCACAATAGGGTATCTTACAACCTGCCAATGCCGATCCGCATGGCTGACTCATTAAGCCGAAAATCGGCTATCAACAGCGCGCAACAAACGGCTTTGGAGTCGCTGTTGCCCCCGCGTTTCACTCAAAGTGAAGACCGTGAATGGACCGCAAGGGAGATCCTAAAAAAAATCAGAAAGATTAACAGAGACTAACAAACAGGGGGCACCTTTGCCCCCTGTTTTTTTTGCTGAAGACGCCTTGGAATGCTCTGTTCAGAAAAATTGATTAGGGGGCATGCGGAAGTGTGTTTCTACAAGGCTTCCACTGCCGCGCGCATTAGGTCATCGTTAACTTCAATATAGCGTTGCGTCGTGGTCAGGTGCTTGTGGCCCGCCAGGGTCATGATGACCTTGGGGCTGATGCCGCTGTGGGCGAGCTTGGTGATGAACCAGCGCCGACCGCTGTGCGAGGTCGCCCCGTCCAGGCCGGCTTGCTCGTAAAGCTGCCCCATCAACTGGCACAGGGTGTTGGCGCTGAACGCCGTCCGCTTCTGGGTGCGCAGCAGGGGGGATGTCGGTGCCGGGGCTTCACTCCAAGTGAGGTGGTACCGTTCCACTTCCTTCCGTAGCCGGTCGTTCACGAATACCACGCGGGCATGGCCGCCCTTGGTGATCTCGGCGTTCAGCCTGATCTGCTCGCGCACCGCACCGTTCCCGTCGAGCACGTCGCCGCAGGTCAGGGCCGCGATCTCACCGACCCGCAGGCCCGCGAGATAGGACAGCATGACGGCCATCCGGTTGCGGGCGGCGTGCCGCCCCTGCGCGACCACGGCCAGCAACCGCTTCTGTTCCCCGTCCGTCAGCACCCGTGCCTGTTTCATCACAACCTCATTGTGCGTAGTCGTTGCGCACAAGACATTATGTTTTCCGTCGCAGGGTCGATCAACCCAAGAAAGAACCCGAGGAAACATGCGGCTTCCAGCGGGAACCTAAGAAAAGTTGCATTTTATTAAGTTTCGTGCCAGAGCCTTCTTAGGCGTCGCCGGGGTCGCCGTTTTGGGAGCGTCGGGCGAATGGATGGCACGGCGCCATCCATTCGCCTTTCGGTTCATCCCGTCATTTAACCACTTCCATCAGCTTGCCGTAGCTGTCCACCACATCGTACTTGACTTGTTCCGAGGTGATTTTCGCGAAGAACTTGCGGGCGCAGGCGATCTTGCTTTCCTCGATCCCGCGAAGCTCCAGAGAGGAGAGCGAACCCTTCGTCTCGGCGACGAAATAGATGTGCTTCACCGCACCCTGGTGGAAGGCGATGGCCCAATCGGGGTTGTAGTTTCCGACCGGTGTCGGGATGAAGAAGCCGCGCGGCAGCTTGGCGTAGACCACCACCTCGCTGCTCGTATCCAACTCCTCTACGAAGGACCGCTCCCCCTTCGAATCGGTGAAGACGTAGTCAAAGACATGACGCTCCGCCTTGAACGCTTTCGAGAGATCGCGCGGCTCCTTTTCCTGGGTAAAGATGTTGGCGCTGAACGTCTCGCCGGTCGGGTCGTATGACAGATGCTCGACGATGACGGTCGCCTTCTGCTCGTTGATCAGGGTCCCGGCCTTCTGGATGAAGTCCTCCGGGTTGGTCCGATACTGCGCGAAGATCGGGGCGCCGATGCCCTTCAGAATGGCCGCGATGGTGGCTCGGGTCAGAGTGGTCGCCTCCGCCAGCTTGCCCAACAGGTCGTAGGTGACCGACGAGTGGACGGAAGCCTTGTGCGTTTCAGTGGTCGAGGCGCGCACACGGAAGGCTTCGCCGCTCTTCAGTGCCTCATAGCTCGCCTGTTCCACCTGCTCGCCGGCGATGATGTGGTATTGCAGCGGGCTGACCTTCAGTTCCGAATCGAGAGCACGGATGCACTTGCGAACCAGCTCTTCGGTATCGAAGCTGACGGAGTAAATGGCTCTCCGGTTGATCCTCGCCCACAGCTCCTGAAACTCCCGTTTTTCGAAGTTCGCGTTTCGGGGGTTCTGCACCTTTGCCTGTCCGGCGTCGTCCACCGGCGGAAGTTGGGCGTCGCTGAACAGCGTCCCGATCAACTGGTGGACAGCCTCCGCCATCGGCGCCAGTTCCGTTGGGAGCGCCGCCAGTGCGCCTTCCTTCACCGCCTCATGATAGGCATCGGCGATGCGATCATTGTCGTCCGTGTAGTCGTTCTTGATTAGGTAGCGGCAGATCAGCTTCGCCATCTGCGGTGTCACCGTCACGTCTCCGTGCTCGGTCTTCAGCACCTTACCCGAGAAGTAGGCTTCATCGGCGGTGCGCGGCCGAGCCGACAGGGTGGCGGTAATGTCCTTTTGCAGGGCGGCGACGAAGTCCTTGTAGCTTTCGTTCGCCACAACGGTCAGCACGTTGACGTGATGCACGGTGGCCGGGTCGTCCATCCGGTCGCCCAGTTGGTTGACGGCCAACCGGAGGCCACGACCGACTTCCTGCCGGCGCGAGATGGTATTGTCGCTATGTTTCAGAGTGCAGATGACGAAGACGTTGGGGTTATCCCACCCTTCCCGCAAGGCGGAGTGGGAGAAGATGAAGCGCACCGGCTCGTCGAACGACAACAGGCGCTCCTTGTCCTTCAGGATCAAGTCATAGGCGTCCGCGTCGTCTGAGAGTCCAGCGTCCTCGCCTCGCGCCTTGACGGCGGGGTCGGTCAATTTCCCCTTCTTGTCGATTGAGAAATAGCCGTTGTGGATTTTCGCGACGTCGAAGCGGGTCAGATGGTGACGCCACGCTTCCGCCTCCAACGGCAACTCCGCCAGCAGTTCTGCCTTCAGAGCTTCGTATTCCTGCTCGAAGAGCCGGGCGTATTCACCCTTTTCGTCGGTGCGGCTGTAATCACGGTACTTCACGACCTCGTCGATGAAGAACAAGGACAGCACCTTGATGCCCTGCGCGAACAGGGTCCGCTCTTTCTCGAAGTGCGCCTTGATGGCCTCGCGAATCTGGATGCGGCGCAAGGCGGCCTCGTTGACATCGCCCACCGCTTCGCCGCTCTCGACCTCCACGCCGTTCAGGAAGCTGACGACGTTGCGAAGCGCGTCGATTTCCCCGACCACGAACCCCTTGTACTGGTCCAACTCGCCGGACTTATCGAACAGGTTGTCCCCACGGCGGAGTTTTCGGGGTTCCCGCTTGATACCGGTGCTGTGTCGGACCTCCATTTCCACCCGCGCCTCGGGCGGCTTGCTCTTCGAGACTTCAATGGAATCGAGATACAGGTAGGCGCTGGTTCCCGAAAGCCCACGCATGGTGATGCCGCGCACTGCGATCTTCTTCACCAGCTTTTGATTGTAGGCGTCGATGGCGTCGAGCCGGTAAATCCTGTTGTGCTCGGTTCGATGCGTGGCCGAATAGCGCAGAATCATCGGCGCCCGGAACTTGGCCAGCGCATCAAGCGTCTTCGCCCCTTCCATCTTCTGCGGTTCGTCGAGGATGAGGATCGGCCGATTGGCAGCGATGACGTCGATGGGGCGGCGTGACTGGAAGTCGTCCAGCACCTCGTAAATCCGGCGAGCGTCCTTTCCGGTCGCGTTGAACGCTTGAATGTTGATGATCATCACATTCAGGCCGGCGTCAGAGGAGAAGCTCTCCAGGTTGTGCGGCTCCTTCGAACTGTAAGTGAAGAAGCGGGCGCGCTTGCCGTAGTCTTCCAGGAAGTGGTCGGCGGTGATCTGGAAAGTCTTTTGTACACCTTCACGAATAGCGATACTCGGAACGACGACGATGAACTTCGAAAATCCATAGCGCCGGTTCAGCTCGAACATCGTCTTGATGTAGCAATAGGTCTTCCCTGTCCCAGTCTCCATCTCAATATCGAGATTGATCGGAGCCGCCTTACTCGACACCAGCACGGCCGACAGGGGCAGGTTTTGTCGCCGCTGAACAGCGTGGATGTTTTCCAGAAGTTGTGCGGCTGGCAGCAGCCCCATGGGCTGTAGAATGTCCGGGTTGCGGAATCCCTCCACCTCCAGCGCGGCGCGCGCCTGTCCATCGGCGTCAGCCGCCCGGCCGGGATCGACGCGGTAGGTCACGCGGGTGACCGCCGGGAGGCCCGCTAGGCAGTCGGCAACCGCGTTCACCGCGTCGGTCTGGTAGGGTTGGCGTTTGAACTTCAGTTTCATGCCGCGCGTCCTCAGATGACCTTCACATCGGTAGTGGGCGACATCAGCTTGAAGATCTGCTCGACATTGATCTTCACGGAGTTGTCAGAGAAGCCGGCGTCACGGAAAACTGCGCGCAGCGGCTTACGGGCGGCAATCTGCTTAACCAACTCTTCGGTGACGCCCGAATCGAAGCAGGCAGCCAGCGCATTCCCATCAACGAAGTAGACGGACTTCCCGTTCAGCGCTTCCCGAGTGATAGGCAACGTCAGGTCAACGCCCCAGTCCAGAAGAACATGAAACAGTAGGTCCTCGGGGCTACGATCCGCCTTCACGTTGTCAATATATAGGTCAAGCTCACCCTGACGAACTGCATCTGGAGTATAGTAAACTTCCCGCATATTCGAGCTATCGATCTTCAGGACGCGGAATCCAATGTCAACCGTCTTAGACTGCTCTTTCACGGAACGACCAGCTCTACGGATTCGTTCTTTAGAAATCTCTGAGATATACGGAGAGATTCCTGACTTCTGGCAGAAATTAAAGATATCTTTTGAGTCTTTGTTATCCGGCTTGATTTCCTCAGGATACTGAATGCTGATGAACGATCTATTTCCATTGTCCTCCAGATTGAGGAGCATTACGGCATGCGCAAGCGTAGACGATCCAGCGAAAAGATCAACGCAGATATCTTTATTAGACGTGGAAAATGCAACGAGCCGCTCAATAAGTTGAACTGGCTTCGGATTAGAAAAGACTTTCCGTGCTTCGGGAAAGAGAGATTTCAGGTCGTATGGACCGGTTCGTCCATCAAGATCAAACACGCTGGATAGTTTGTCTTCGTACTCGTGCGCATAAACCTTTAGTTCGATAATCTTGTTGTGATCATCACCGAACAATATGCGCTTCTCAGCAAGAAGTTTTTCCATGGTTTCTTTGGGAAAGCGATATCCCATCAGCGGTTCTTTGCATGGCTTCTTGGTTTTCGGATGGAGCACGTCGTAGCGATAGCCTTCCTTGCCGGGGTTGTGCACGCTCTGACTACCGGTATAGACGCCGCCGAAGTCAATATATTTGTATCTATCCAGTTCGCCGAGTTGGTTCTTATTCTCACGAAACCATGAAGAGTAAGCGGACCTCAGCTCTTGAACGTCTTTATGTTGGGAAATTAGATCATTGCCAATCTTCACAAGGGCATCTTTCGTTGCTGAAACACTTGTCTTCCAGACTCCTTCGAGTTCCTCTCGAGACTTTGCATAGACATGAATGCTTTCATGCTCGACAGCGATGTTGGTCGGGTTGTTATCTGTCGCATTTTTCCAAATTATCGTTCCGACGAAATTAACTTCCCCAAATATTTCGTCGCACATCCTGCGGATATTTGCAGTTTCGTTGTCATCAATAGAAATGAAGACAACGCCATTGTTCGCAAGAATGTTCTTGCACAACCTGAGGCGTTTATACATCATTGATAGCCAATCCGAATGGAAGCGCCCATTCGAATCAGAGTTTAATACGAGCTTGTTTCCTTCCTCATCCATCTGACTAGAAGACACAAGGTGCTCGAAAGTATCGCCGACGAAGTCATCTCTATAAACGAGGTTATTACCTTTCTTTCTGTTGTATGGCGGATCAATATAGATCAGCTTCACTTTTTCCAGGTACGTTTCTTGCAGTAGCTTCAACGCATCTAGGTTGTCGCCCTCGATAAACAGGTTCCGGGTGGTGTCGAAATCAACACTTTCCTGGTGGCATGGCCGCAGAGTCTTGGCAATCGGAGCATTGGCGGCAAGCAGGGCCTCGCGCTTGCCGGGCCAGGACAATTGATAGCGTTCCACCGGTCCTTCAACGATACGATCCGACAGTTCCTGCCGCAGTAGGTCGAAGTCGATCCGTCGTTCCGGTTTCCCCTTCTCGTCCGCCGCCTCGGTGATGCAGTGCGGGAACAATTCGGCAAGCTTGTCGAAGTTCCCCTTCGTCAGGTCCGGAGTATGCAGTTTCAGCTTTTCCATAATCGTCCCGTTCAATCTTGCGTTTCCTGTTGCGCTGACAGCCGGGCGATGTCGTCCTTGACCGCCCGCAGTTTGGAATTGATTTCCACCTTCCGGTTGAACTGCCGTTCCTGCGCCAATCGCCTTTCCAGCTTACCCAACTCGACCTCCAGCCCGCGAACCTGCTCCAACCGCTCCATGTGGTCGCGCAATGTTTCGCCGCGCCGGGACGGCAGGGGCGTCAGCACACCCAGCATGCGTTCATAGAGGCTGGCCATGTCGAGGGCAACCGGCAGCCCTTGCCTAGAGCTGTCGGCAGGCACCCAGGGGGTGGCGAGATAGGTACCCGTCACCCATTTTCCGGCGACCGCCTCTGACGGGCGCTTCCAGGCCGCCAGCGTTCTGGCCTTTCCCCCAAAATGCAGCTCGAAGAGGATTGGGAACGGGATGGCGTCGTCGATGGTGCGGAGTATGGCCTCGTTCAGGTCGGTCTGACGCAGCGCCAGTTCGAAGATTTGGATTTCCGGCACCATGGGGGTGGCGGCCAACCGGACGGTCTCTGGCGCCAGTTTGGCCCGCCACGTCACCTGATGCAGCTCGGTCACGAACGCCTCACGCAGCTTGGCGGAGACGGTGGCGTTGGCGTAGATCTTGTTCTTCGGTAGAACGCGATTGACCAGAGTGGCGGGCGGGTAGGCGAAGAGGGTCATGCCGCATCCCGCACAACGAGGAACGCGATCAGCTCGAAGTCGTCCAGCCCGGCGATGGAGTCCACCAGAGCCGAGGTCCGGGAGCCGCTGAATAGGCTGTCGAGGTCTTTTTCCTCCTTCAGGTCGATCATCGAGCGGATCGCGTCTGTCAGCAAGGCCGAGTAACGCCCCATGTTCCGGCCGTCTTGTGTTTCGGCGTTGAAAAGGGCGCAGACATCGGCCAGAGGCTCGACACGCCCCTTGCAAGCCGCGCGTAGCAAGTCGAGCAACTTCTTGGCTTCCATATGGTTGGCAACGACCCGCCCATCCTCGCCGATATAGACGAGGTAATAGGGGTGCAGCCGATTTTGCTGGCCGATATTGATTCCGTGATTGCGGTTGCGCAGAGCGAACAGGGCACCCGGTGGCAGCGTCGGCGAGCTTGGAACCACCGCATGCATGCCGGTGGGAGCCCGTTCCAGGTCGGGATTGGCCTTGACGTAGTTCAGCAGGTCCATGCGGAACTCGTTCAGGCCGAGGTCGGTAATGGAAACACCGGCGCGAACGTCTTCCAACTCAATTACCTCCTCCTGGAGACGTCGGAGTTGCTCCTTGCGGTAGGAGACGTCGTTGGCCTCGTGGCTCAGCACATTGTCGTCGCCGGTCGCGGTCACGTCGGCGATGATCATCCGGTTTTCCACCCGCTCACGCAGGTTGATGTATTCGTCCAGCGTGATGTCGGGCCAGTAATTGACCAGTTGGATCGCGTTGTTGCGCGAGCCGATGCGGTCCACCCGCCCGAACCGCTGGATGATGGCGACGGGGTTCCAGTGGATGTCGTAGTTGATGACCGTGTCGCAGTCCTGAAGGTTCTGCCCTTCGGAAATGCAGTCGGTGCCGATCAGGATGTCGATCTCCCGCAGTTCTTTCGGCAGGACGATGGCCTTATCCTTCGAGACGGGCGAGAACAGCGTGAGGACCGAAGGGAAATCATAGAACGTGTCCAGGGTGGTTTGCGGGGCGCTGGTCCCGCCAATCACCTTGGCACTGTGTAGGCCGTGGCGGTTCAGAACGTCGCGGGCTATGTGGGCGTAGAGGTAGTTTGCGGTGTCGGCGAACGCCGTGAAGATTAGAAGCTTCCGATTGCCGAGGTTGATGGGGTTGGCGAGCTTGCGCTCGATCTCCCCCTTCAGGTGTTGCAGCTTGGCGTCATGGTCGGGGGTGATCTTGGCCATCTCGGCGAGCAGCGCCTCGATGATGGCACGGTCGGCGGCGAGGTCGCGTTCCCACGACGCGGCGTCCATGTCCGCAAGGCTGATTTTGACCTTCCCGCCGGTCAGGATTTCGTCGGCATCGAAGGTGTCTTCATCATAGCCCAACACCTGTTCCAGCTCCGGGTCTTTGCCCGTCCGCTTCCACTCGGCGATCCGCTCCAGCGTGGCGGTGTGCAGCTCGGCCAGCCGGCTCAGCGTGATGCGGAACGCCTCCACCGAGCTTTCCAGTCGCTTCAGAAGATTGACGGTCATCAGCCGTTGCAGGCTGCGTTCGCGGTCCGACTGCCGAAACCGGCCACGTCCTCCCTTGACCTCGGTGTCGTACAGGGCTTCGTACTTGGCCAGCCGCGACGGGAAGATGTAGCTGATCGGGGCATAGACCGACAGCTTCAGCAGGGACAGCTGAGCGTAGATTCCATTGAAGCTGAACACGTCGGGCCGGCGTGTCAGCGGACAGTGGAACGAGATCGGCTTCAGCCGCTCCGGGAAGCGCCCCACCTCCTCCAGACCGTAGAAGGTCTGTATCTGTCGGCGGGAACGAGCGATGGTCACGCTGTCGAGCAGCTCGAAGAAGTCGAAATCCAGCGCGTTCAGGATGGCGGCGGTGGTTCGCTGTTCGGGAGGCAGCTTCGACCAACTGTTGAAGGCGGTTTGGGCGCGGCGGAAAATCTCCTCCACGTCCCGACTGGTCTTCAGCTTGTCGTTCAACGCCTTTGGATCACCCTCGTAGGCCAACGCGAGCTGGTTGCGCAGGTCGGCGAATCGGTTGTTGACCGGTGTTGCCGACAGCATCAGCACCTTCGTCTTCACCCCGTCGCGGATGACGGCGTTCATCAGGCGTTGGTAACGGGTTTCCCGTTCCTTGAAGGCATCGTTGTTGCGGAAGTTGTGGGATTCGTCGATCACGACCAGGTCGTAGTTGCCCCAATTAACCCGGTCGAGCGGCGTCCCGAAGGATTCTCCGCTCTCCCGCAGGAGATCGGTGTGGCACAGGACATCGTAGTTGAACCGGTCGCGCCCGAAGATGTTGGTCTTGAGGTTCCGGTTGTAGTTCAACCAGTTCTCTGCCAGCCGCTTGGGGCAGAGGACGAGCACGGAGCGGTTTCGCAGCTCGTAATACTTGATGACGGCCAGTGCGGAGAACGTCTTACCGAGACCGACACTGTCGGCGAGGATGCAGCCGTTGTAGGTTTCCAACTTGTTGATGATGCCGGTGACGGCATCCCGCTGGAAAGGGAATAGCTTCTGCCAGATCAGCGTATCCTTGTAGCCTGTCAGGTCGTTGGGCAGCACATCGTCGTTCAGATCCTCCAGGAACTCGCTGAAAATGTTGTATAGGATCACGAAGTAGATCCGTTCCGGGGAGTTTTCCTGATAGACCGAGGCGATATGGTCGGAAATCGCGGCGGTCACGTCCTCCAACCGGTCGCTGTCGTGCCAGATTTGCTCGAATAGGCTGAGATAGGTCGCGGTCGTCGGCGCGTCCGTCATCTTGTGGATGATGTTGGAAACCGCATCGCCCTTCTGAAAGCCTAGGTCGACGGCGGTGAAGCCGTGCAGCGGCAGGTAGACGGCACTTTCCGTCCCATTGCCTACATGGCCGAACTGCTGCATCGGCGCCTTCCCTCGATTGGAGCGGAAGGTCGCCTTCCGCCTAATCCAGTCGGCGCACTCACGGGCAATCGCGCGCTGGGTCAGCTTGTTCTTCAGTTGCAGCTCGAAGGCGTTGCCGTACAGTGATCGCTCCCGCTCGACCTTGGGGATCTGAAACTCCCGGTGCTCCTTGCGGAGTCGGTCTGTGGCCTGCTCAGGGAGGAACGTCGGCGCGGTGAAGATGAACTCCAGCGAGTGGATTTTCTCCAGCTCCCTGCGAAGCGACTCGTAGGCATAGATCGAGAAGGTCGCCGCCGCGATCTTCAGCCGCGCGCCCGAGCGGATTGTACGCTTCAGGTCATCGCCAAAGAGCTGATTGATGTTGTCGAGGATCATCATGTCTGCGCGGACCAGATTCCCAGCCGGATAAGGGTAGCCGGAGGAGGGGAGGTCCCCGTACCGGCCAAGAGGAAGCTAACGAGTGTCGTGCTGAGCGGCTATGATTCAGAGCCGCTCGACATCGGATGAAGCGGGGGTGTGCTCCGTGAGCATCCCCCTAGCGTGCGTTCGCAACAATATCGCTCATGGCGCACCTTGGACACAATCGAGAAGGTGGGGGGCTCTGTCAGTTACCTTGCTTTGTAGGTGTCACGCTGAGCGTCTGCAAGGTCGCGCTGTTTGTCAGCGAGAGCCTTTCGCGCTTTCGTTACAGCCGCGCTCTTCTTCGCCAGCTTTCCGCGTTTCACCAACTGATCAGCCTGCCGGGTCGCAGCGTCGGCTGTCGTATCAGGAAGGCCAATCTCAGCGAGGTGCTGGCGCCAGTGCTCTCTCGTAATCCCCATGATCTCGTGCAGTCGCATCGCATATATCCTGAATGTTCTGGTTGATGAATGCGCGAACGCTCACGCATTCGCGAACGTTTGGTGGTTTCGCGGCCTCGCAAACTCGTCCGGCAAACCATCAAACGTGATGTTCTTATGCCTTCTCGTCCTGCGTCAAAGCTGGAAGAGCACATTCCCCCTGTGACAACCACTCACTTGAAGTGAAGCACTGGGTGCTTGCTGGTCGTCACAGGGGGAATTGCTCGTTCTGCGTATAAAGCCCTCATCGCCCCTTCCGTCGAGGCATTCACAGCAGGCGGAAACCCGAATTCCTGCCATTGACCAGCTTCGCCGGTTCAGTCCTCTCATTCCCTGGCTCGCGCCAGTTTCGGTGCCGCACGACGACCCGGAAGGTGATCGCCGCGCAGGTGATGGTTGTGTGTGCTCGCCACAGAGCCATCGTCCTTTGTCGCCCTGCCATCAGCAGGGGTGTCCTACTTACGGGGCCGTTACCAGCCACCATATACCGCCGACCGCCCTGGGTAGGTTGGTGCCATTACAGGGGTTACGTTGCGGTGCCCTCCTGGTGGGCTGGCCTACACTCCTCTCGGCCTTCGTGTGTTCCTATCGGCTCCCGCCGGTCCTTCCACACAGCGGATACGTAACCGCCATTCAGTTCCAGGTATGTGCTATTCGATAAGTATTTATGCGACACGCGATGGCGTGCTGGCAAAAATATGGCCATGAGGTATGCATAAATGTTGGATCAGATATACAAAGAACTTGTTTCAGAGCGTATTTGCTCGTCTCAAGTCGAGTTTAGCCGTGTGTGGCTGGGATCGAGTAGCCGATATTACAGTAATATACTTGCAACTGGTCGCCAACCAAGCATACAGGTTCTTACAAGTCTCGTGCTTCGTCTTGAGCGCCTCGCTGCCACGTTGGCGGAACGCAACCCTCGATCGGCAACGGCCAACCGCCTGCGACGGTGTGCGGACATTGTTTGGGCGGACATAGACCAGCGTAGCCTTTGCCGCACGCCACGTCGCCGCACAGTGCGTTCCGCCTCCGTGCTTGCCCAGTAGCAGCCCTAGTGATCAAATGTGCTGGTTGCGCTTCTGGCGCGCTTGGCGTGGGGCGGCAATGCCAGCGACACATCGGCGCTGCATGAGGCGAACGCGAGCCTCAAGATTGTCCATGACCTCCTTCGGCAACGGCTTGTTTCCTGGCTGAGTTGGCATTGGTAAATCAGCATCGATATACTGGATGTCGTCGATATACGTCTTATCCATTTTTAGTCGCCTTGTGTGAGTGTTGCGCTACTACACGAGTAGCAGGTGTATTTAGTCCGATACGGCAAGCAGCTCTTCACTTCAGGTGAAGCGGGCATTTTGAGACTTAAGGGTCCTGACTCAACCTAGGGTATTGAATGGCGTTGCCATGGTGTTATCGTTGGGGAACGGAACAAATGGAGAACCCCAATGAGCATCCTGGACAGCCTGACGCTTACGAGCACCGCGAAGCGCATCGACACCAGCCCAGTCGGCACCGCTCGCCGCAAGTTGCTCGACGCCCTGGGCCTTCAGATCGAGGCCGCGACGGCGACGATCAAAGGCGAGGTGTTCATCCGCCGTGTCGGCCGGTGGGTGGACGTCAATGGCACGAAGGAACGCCGCGACGTGCCGGTGCGGTTCCGGCCCTGGTGGTGGAAGGACGAGGCGGGAACGATCCACCTCCACATCCACTACGGCAACAGGCCGCTCGAACTCAAGCCCGGCAAGGCCGCAATCACGGTCGGTGCGATGGACAACCTGCTGCCCACGCTGGAGCAGATCAAGCTGGCGGTGGCGGCGGGTGAGCTCGACAAGGCGATGACCGAGGCGGTCGCGCGGCGGCAGCGCGTGCTGAAGAAGCCGGTGACGACCGCCAAGGCTGGGAAGCCGGCGCAATGACCGGCAAGGCGATGGGGCATGAGATTGGCCCCAAGAGGGGCCAATCCAAGGTGGCTGAAATCGCACGCCTCAACGACCATCTGCGCCGAACCTTCGATGGCGGTCGGGTGGTCATCACCGCCGGCATTGCTGCGCTCGCCCCCCTTCACCTCAATCTCGTCCTCGCCGGGGTTCGTACCTTCAACGCCTTCACGGTGGACAACGACCCCTGTAGCGAGCACGACTGCGCGACCTTGGTGGTGCGAGGGGTTGGGGTGTTGTGGAAGATCGACTACTACGACCCCACGATGACCTATCTGTCATCCGATGCCGCTGATCCCAGCGTGACCGTACGGGTGTTGACGATCATGCTGGCCGACGAGTACTGAAGGGTAGGGATGGGGCCGAATAGGAACTGCATTGGCTAAAATATCCTATGAAATCGGTGTAATGGGATTTAAAACCTTCCAGTCGTCACCCTAGCACAGAGCTAGCACATAATGCGCCGCATCCCAGCAAAAACAATTAATTAGCCTATAATGCTTGCAACTGAAAATCCCCGTGTCGGCGGTTCAATTCCGTCCCTGGGCACCATCCAATTCGCAGCGTCATCGACGTTGCAGCGAAGAGCGGCGGAAAACGGGAAACCGGTTCGCCGCTCTTTTCTTGCCCGCATCCGCCCGCCGATGTCCCGTGGCCCGATACCCGTGGCCGACGTCGCTGCCGCTTCCGCGAGGCGTTCGCTGGCCGCGCTGTTGGGGCGCGCCCGGTGGCGGCCCCAGCCATTCCGAAAGTCCGGCTTTCCCAAATCCTGCACGCCCGGCGTGCAGAGCCTCCGGTCGCAAAGGCCGCGCGGCAACCGGCATGGCGGTGTGGCCGGGATGACGGCGTGACTCAGCCAAACCGGCCTCCGGAAAATGCGGCACGTTTCAGTGCCCTTCAGCGCCCGGCCATGTCGTGGATCAGGCGGGTCTGGCGGGCCAGGCAATCGGGACGGGCATAGCGGTCGATCACCGTCCGGCGGGCGGCCCGGCCCAGCGGGGCGAAGGCGCCAGGATCGCCCAGCACATCGATCACGCGGTCGGCGATCGACCCGGGCGAGAAGAAATCGGCGAGCAGGCCGTTCTCGCCATGCCGGATGACCTCGCGCACCGGCGCGGTGTCGGAGCCCACCACCACGCGGCCGAGCGCCATCACCTCCAGCATCGACCAGGACAGCACGAAGGGGTAGGTGAGATAGACGTGGACCCGCGACACCCCGATCACCGCCAGGAAGCGCTCATAGGGCAGGTGCCCCAGGAAGACCACCCGCGCGGGATCGACTGGCACCTCCCTCAGCATCGCCTCGCGCCATGTGCCGCCTTCCCGGGGGCGGGCGCCATAGCTGGTCTCGTCGCCGCCGACGATCAGGATGGTGGCGTCGGGCCGCGCGTCCAGGATGCGCGGAACCGCCCGCAGGAAGTTGGGAAAACCGCGGTATGGCTCCAGATTGCGGGCGGCGTAGGTCACCACCGGATCGCCGGGCGCCAGCACGCGGCCGTCCGGCAGGGTGACGCGCGCCGCCGGATCGGGGCGCAGGCCGGCGGTGTCGACGCCGTCGTGAATGGTCGCGATCTTGGACCGGAACGGCTCGGGATGGGTGGCCCGCTGCCATTCGGTCGGCGCGATTCCCCGGTCGCAGCTCTCCAGCGCCAGCAGCAGCGGCGTGTTGCGCATGCGCAGGCTCAGCCGGGCGTCGAGGTCGGGCGGATAGACAGGGTCGAAGCCGAAATCCCGGTCCTGCGCGCCATAGTAGAACTCGCAGTAGCTCAGGTACGGCACCTGCGGCAAAACGTCCTTGACGAACAGCGTCTCGCCCCAGCCGGGATGACCGACGACGATGTCGGGGACGGAACCCTCCTTGCGCAGCGACAAAAGGACGCGCGCGACCTCCTGCCCATGCAGGACGGCGTTTTCGGTGCTCAGCAGATACGGGTGGGTCGGTGGACCGGCGGTGCGCCGCGTGCCGTAGGTCAGTCTTCGCACGCCGGGGATGTCCCGGTCGGCGCGGCGGGAGATGAAGGCAACCTGGTTGGACGGGTCGGCTGCCAGCGCCGCGGCCAGATGCTTGTACTGGCCGGGAAAATTCTGATGGATGAAGGCGATTTTCATGGTCGGGCGGGATTGCTGCGGTGTCCGGTCGGGGAACGGCGTCCCCCGACCGCACCATGGCCGGGCTCAGACCCGGTCGATGTAGTCGCTGAGCCAGAAGGTCGATCCGTTCACATCGAGGTATTCGATGCGGCCGGCGCCGAATCCGCTCCCGCTGTAGAAGTCGTAGATCTGTATGTATTCGGAGAGCGAGCCATCCTTGTGGATGACGAGGTTGTTGGCGCTGCCGCCATAGGCGGCGGCGGAGGTGATGGTGAGCTGGCTGATGTTGGTCACGCCATTGACGCGGACCGTGTCGTAATCGCCTTGGGAATCGTAATAGAGATCCTGGCCGTCCGAGCCGAAGTTGAAGATGTAGAAGTCGTTGTCGGAGCCGCCTTCGATGGTGTCGTTTCCGGAGCCGCCCGCAAGAACGTCCTGTCCGCTCTCGGTGCCGTAGTCGCCATAGATATAGTCGTCGCCGGATCCGCCATTAATGGTGTCGTTGTTGTTTCCGCCATAGATGGTGTCGTTTCCGGCTTCGCCGTAAATAATATCGTTGTTGTCCCACCCATCGAGGAAGTCATTGCCATTTCCCCCGAAGATGGTGTCGTTTCCGAACCAGCCCGTGATCTGGTCGTCGCCATCCTCCCCATCCAGGCGATCGTTGTCGGTGTATCCATAGATGGTGTCGTTGCCCGCGCCGCCATAAATCGTGTTGGGTCCGCTGTATGGACCAAGGTTATTTGCGCCCGCATCGCCGTAATAGGTCGCCATTTTTTTCTCCAAATTCGGCCAGCCTGCCTGGCTTTACAGGGTTATTTTAGAGAAACCGCAAGAGTCAAGTAAAAATATAAATACATAAGAATAGAAAACTAATGATTCGCTCTCAAAATAAATACTTATGAAGGAAATTATTCGGGTAATTCTAAAGGTGGTTTGAGAAGTTAACGAATCGTTTACTGATGCTGGGCTTATGTTGGCCGGGTTCGGCAACCAATGCCAGGGCCATCCATTCGATTGGGAATGCGCCATGATGATCGGCCAGACCGCGCCTCTGAATGCTTTACCGTCGTCAGGAGCCGCCCGGTGGAAGACCCTGGGTGCGGCAAGACATTCCGGTGTCTTCCCGTTTTCGGCTGGAGCCGGCGAGACCGGCGATGCGGCCGGCGACGGCTTGCCGGAGGCCCTGAAGTCCGGCGCCGGCAAAGCCGGCCCCGACGACCGCAAGCCCGTCTGATGCCCCCCCCCGCGCCGTCGACGGAGAAGACCGCCCGTCAAGCGGCGGCCGTGCCCGGCCCCGCGGCGATCGTCGCGCGCTGCCGGGCGCCGCTGCTGTGGGTGGCCGGGTTCAGCCTGCTCGTTAACCTGCTGATGTTGACCTCCTCGCTGTACATGATGCAGGTCTACGACCGGGTTCTGCCGTCGGGCAGTCTGTCGACGCTGCTGTTCCTGTCGCTGATCGCCGCGGGGGCGCTGGCCCTGCTCGGCGCGCTCGACTACCTGCGGGTGCGGACGCTCGGCGTGCTGGGCGACTGGATGGAACGCCGCCTCGGCCCGCCGATGCTGGAGCGGATGGTGGACGGCGCCCTGCTCGGGCAGGGGCAGCGTGCCGAAATCCTGCGTGACCTCGGAACCGTGCGCGGCGTGCTCGGCAACGGCCTGACCTTTCTGTTCGACGCGCCCTGGGTTCCGGTCTATCTGGCGTTGCTCTACGCGCTGCACCCGGTGCTGGGACATGTCGCGATGGCCTCCGCGCTGCTGCTGTTCGCGCTGGCGCTGATCAACGACCGGGTCACCCGCGCCAGTCTGGGCGAAGCCGCCGCAGCCAGCACCCGCGCCCTGGCCACCGCCGAGACCGCCATGCGCAACGCCGAGGCGGTGGACGCCATGCACCTGCTGCCCGGCCTGACCCGCCGGTGGGAGCGCGACCACGCCCGCGCGCTCGACTTGCAGGAGCGGGCGCATCGGCGTGGGACGGCGCTGCTGAACCTGACCAAGTTCCTGCGGCAGATGGTGCAGGTGGCCATGCTGGGGGCCGGCGCCTGGCTGGTGGTGCGGCACGAGATGGGCGCCGGCTCGATGATGGCCGCGTCGCTGGTGGTCGGCCGGGCGCTCGCCCCGGTGGAGCAGGCCATCGGCGGCTGGCGGCAGGTCAGCGCGGGGCGCGATGCCTGGCGCCGGCTGACCGCGTTCTTCGCGCGGCCGATGCGCCGCTCCGCCGGTTTGCCGCTGCCGCCGCCGGCCGGGCGGCTGACCGTGCAGACCGTGGCGTTCCGCATCGGCGATCGGGGACGGCCGCTGCTGAACAACGTGTCGTTCGAGGCGCGGGCCGGCGAGGCGCTGGCGATCGTCGGCCCGTCGGCGGCCGGCAAATCGACGCTGGCCCGGCTTCTGGTCGGGCTGCACCCGCCGTTGGGTGGCGCGGTGCGGCTGGACGGCGCCGACCTGTTCCAGTGGCGGCGCGACGACGTCGGCCGGCACATCGGCTATCTGCCGCAGGATGTCGAACTGTTCGCCGGCACGGTGGCGGAGAACATCGCCCGGCTGGGCGAGCCCGCCCCGGACGCGGTGGTGGAGGCGGCACGGCTCGCCGACTGCCACGCCATGATCCTGCGGCTGCCGAACGGCTACGACACCGAGGTCGGCGACGGCGGCGCCTTCCTGTCCGGCGGGCAGCGCCAGCGGATCGCCCTGGCCCGTGCGCTGTACGGCGCCCCGAAGCTGGTGGTTCTGGACGAGCCCAACGCCAGCCTCGACGCCGAGGGCGAGCAGGCGCTGAACCGGGCCATCGCGGCGTTGAAGGAACGGGGAGCCTGCGTGATCGTCATCGGTCATCGGCCCGGCACGCTGGCCCAGGTGGACCGCATGGTCGCCTTGCGCGACGGTCGGGTGGAGGCGTTCGGCCCGCGTGCCGAGGTGCTGGAGGCGCTGAAGCGCCGCACCCTGCAATCGGTGCCCGGCGGGGCGGCGCCCGCGCGCGGAGCCCAGGCCGGCGCGGCGCATTCACCGGGGGGCCAGCCCTTCATGGTCCAGGCGCCGACGCTTCAGATGGGGGAGTGAGGTTCGGTTATGGCCAAAGACAACCCTGTCGATCCTCCGCCGTCGCGCCCGCCGGTCGGCCGGTTCGTCGTCGCCGGTCTTGCGCTGGGGCTCGCCGGTTTCGGGGGCTTCGGCGCCTGGGCCGCGCTCGCCCCGCTCGCCAGCGCGGCGGTGGCGCCCGGCACCGTCACCGCCGACAGTCATCGAAAGACCGTGCAGCATCTGGACGGCGGCATCGTTGCGGAGCTTCTGGTGCGCGACGGCGACCGCGTGGTGGCGGGGCAACCGTTGATCCGGCTCGACGATCTGGAATCCCGTTCGACGGTGACGCTGCTGGAAGGGCAGCTCTGGGCGTTGCTGGCGCAGGAGACGCGGCTGATCGCCGAGCGCGACGAGGCGCCGGCGATGGCCCTGCCCAAGGCTCTGGCCGCGAAGGCCGCCGACCCGGTCTCCGCCGCGAGCGTGGCGGAAATGCTCGGCGGACAGGAGCGCATCTTCGCCAGCCGTCGCGCCAGCCTGGAGGGGCGCGCCGTGGTCACCCGGCAGCGAATCGCCCAGCTGGAGGCGCAGATCGCCGGCCTGGAGGCGCAACGCAAGGCCGGAGGGCGCCAGCTTGTCCTGATCCAGGAGGAAACGGCAGCCGTGGCGGAGATGGTCGCCAAGGGGTTGGAGCGCAAGCCGAGGCTGCTCGCCCTGATGCGGCAGGCGGTGGAACTGGAAGGGGTGCAGGGCGACCTTGCCAACCGCATCGCCCAGGCCCGCGAGGGCATCGCGCAGGCGGAGCTGGAGATCCTGGGCCTGCGCGCCGACCAGCAGAGCGAGGTCGCCACCGAACTGCGCGACGTGCAGATCCGTCGCGCCGAGGCCGAGGAAAAGCTGGCCGCCGCCTCCATCCGTCACGGCCGGCGCGACGTGCTGGCGCCGGAGTCCGGCACGGTGATGAATTTGCGCGCCTTCGCACCGGGGGCGGTGGTGGCGCCCGGCGAGGCGATCCTGGATCTCGTGCCGCTCGATGACCGTCTGGTGATCGACGCGCGGGTCAGCCCGACCGACATCGACGTGGTGCACGCCGGCCTGCCGGCAAAGGTGGTGCTGAGCGCATTCAAGAGCCGCACCACGCCGCAGCTCGACGGCGCGGTGCTGCGCGTGTCGGCCGATGCGGTGACCGACGAGCGCACCGGGCAGCCCTACTATCAGGCCCGCGTGGCGGTGGACGCGGCCCAGCTCACGGCATTGAGGGACGTGCATCTCCTGCCGGGCATGCCTGCGGAAACGCTGATCGTCACCGGCGAGCGGACCTTGTTGCGTTACCTGACGCAGCCGATCGAGGACAGTTTCCGCAAGGCTTTCCGCGAGGAGTGATGCCAGGGCCGGAAAATCTTGACGCCCGCTCCTGGCATCGGCCGCGACGGCGGCCGCGCGGAACGTTCCGGGATTGGTATGAGAAGGGATCCCCGCCATCCTCCCCTGGCCCCGTCGGCGGGAGGGATGGTGGCCGACCGCCGCACCGGCCAAGAGTTCCTATTCGACCAGGATGATCTGCGACACCAGATCCGCCGCGTTCCTTGCGCCGACCTTCCTCATCACCTGCGCGCGATGGGCCTCGACCGTCCGGTGCGAGATGTTGAGGATGTTGGCGATCTCCTTGGACGTGTGGCCGTTCACGATGTACCGGGCGATCTCCCGCTCGCGCACCGTCAGGGACACCGACTTGACGACAGCCTCCGCGATGATGACGAAGCTCCAGACCATCAGGTCGAACGGTGTCCCGGGTGACAGGGTGACACCGCAGGCCCTTACCCAGAAGATGTCGGCGTTCCGCTTCTGCATGAAGCGCTCGTCTTCATAGTCCTTCTGCGTTTGCAGGGCCTTTTCACACCGCTCCCCGATCGCGTCGTAATCGGCCGTGCTCGGGTAGAGCTTGCGGACCGACTGGCCGACCAGCTCCGCGCGGGAATAGCCGAACATCCTTTCCACGGCCTTGTTGCATTCCATGATGCGCCGCCTGGCCAGCACGAGCTGGGCGGTGGGGGACTCCAGGAAGCCCATCCGCATCATCGAGTCCGACGCGAGAACGCTCACGCGATCCTCCCTTGAAACCCGGCCGGTGAAACCCGGCCAGCCTCGTGGAACTACGTAGGCTTATAGGTATTTGCACGAATGGAGCCAATGTGTTTTTGGCCGTAAAAATTTGCTACACGAACAATGGGAGACGGCCAGTGATCAGCCCCGAGGTTTGCATCGTCGGAAGCGGCCACACGGCTTTCGGGAAATTGACCGGACAGACCCTGGAGGATCTCATCGTCGCGTCGGCGCGGGAAGCGGTCGACGAAGCCGGGATCGACCCGTCGGCCATCGACGCCGTGTTTCTCGGGCATTTCAATTCCGGGCTCGTCCCCGACGGCTTCGCCTCCTCCCTGATCCACCAGCTGTCGCCGTCTCTCCGCTTCAAGCCGGCCGTCCGCTGCGAGAACGCCTGCGCGTCGGGGGCGGCGGCGATCCATGCCGGCCTTCACGCGATCCTCGCCAGGCGGGCGGAAACGGTGCTGGTGGTCGGCGCGGAGAAGATGACGCATCGCTCCACGGCGGACGTCACCCAGGCCCTGGCGGGAGCGGGGTACCAGAACGACGCGGCCGAAGCCGGCCTCAGCTTCCCCCAGCTGTTCGCGCTCGCCGCCCGGCAGTACCGGGAACGCTACGCCGACCCGCTGGAGGCGATGGCGCTGATCGCGTCGAAGAACCACACGAACGCGCTGGCGAATCCCCTGGCGCAGATGCGCCGGGCGATGGATTTCGAGACCTGCAACACGGTCAGCGAGAAGAACCCACTGATCGCTCCGCCGCTCCGCCTGACCGACTGCTCGCTGGTCACCGACGGCGCCGCGGCCCTGGTCCTCACGCGGGCCGGCAACGCCGCGGGCTTCAAGCGCAGCGTCCGCTTCCGCTCCGCGGCGCATGTCAGCGATTGCCTGCCCATGGCGACGCGCGACTTCCTGGCCTTCGAGGGCCCCGAACGGGCGATCCGGACCGCCTACCGGGACGCCGGCATCGGCGTGGAGGATCTCCATTTCGCCGAGGTCCATGACTGCTTCACGATCGCCGAGCTGCTGATCTACGAAGCGATGGGGGTTGCGGACAAGGGCAAGGGCATCCGCGCGCTGAAGGACGGCGTGGTCCATCGCGGCGGACGGACGCCCGTCAACCTCTCGGGCGGCCTGAAGGCGAAGGGGCATCCGGTCGGCGCGACGGGCGTGTCGATGCACGCCATCGCCTACCGCCAGCTGACAGGGCAGGCCGGCGACCTGCAACAGCCCGGCGCCGCGCTTGGGCTGGTGTTCAACATGGGTGGCGCCGGCGTCGCCAACTATGCCTCCGTCCTGGAAGCCGGGCGCGCTTAGAGGGGGACCGCACCATGAACATCGCGAATTGGCTGCACGCCTCCGCCACGGCGACCCCCGACGCGCCGGCCATCTTCCACGGCGAGGCGCTGCACGCGACCTACGGTGCGTTCGCCGAGCGCAGCCGGCGGCTTGCCGCCGCGCTCACGAACACTTATGGCGTGAAGCCCGGCGACCGGGTCGCCCTCTTCCTGAAGAATTGCCCGGACTATCTGGAGATCCTGTACGCCGTCTGGTGGGCCGGCGGCGTGACCGTTCCGGTGAACAACAAGCTGCACCCCAAGGAGGTCGCCTGGATCGTCGAAGCCTCCGGAGCGTCGGTGGTCTTCACCGACGGGGGCGCGCTTCACACGGCCTGCGCCCTGCCGGCCTCCTGCGCCGAGGTCGGTGTCCGGTCGCCCGAGTACCGTGGGATGCTGGAATCCGCCGCGGCGGCGGGCAAGCCGTACCCCACCCGCAAGGACGATGTGGCGTGGCTCTTCTACACCTCGGGCACCACGGGACGGCCCAAGGGGGTGATGCTGACGCATTGGAACCTGGCGGTCATGACCTTCTGCTACGGGCTCGACGTCGACCGCGTCGAACCGGGGGACCAGGCGCTCTACGCGGCCCCCCTGTCCCACGGGGCCGGTCTCTACAACTTCGCCTATGTCCGTGCCGGCGCGCGCCATGTCGTCCCGGTCTCCCAGGGCTTCGATCCGGAGGAGATCATCGGGCTTGCACGTCATCACCGGCGCCTGTCCTTCTTCGCGGCGCCGACCATGGTCAAGCGGTTGACGGAGACGGCCAGAACGGCCGGCTACGACGGCGACGGCATCAAGCTGGTCGTCTACGGCGGCGGCCCGATGTACGCGGCCGACATCGACGACGCGCTGTCGGTGCTGGGGCCACGGTTCGCTCAAATCTATGGTCAGGGCGAGAGCCCGATGACGATCAGCGTCCTGCCGCGCCATGTGGTGTCCGACGAGACCCACCCACGCTGGCGGGAGCGGCGCGCCTCGGTCGGCTACGCCCAGGCCTGCATCGCCATCAAGGTGGTGGATGACGATCTGCGCGAGGTCCCGGCCGGAACGCCCGGCGAGCTCCTGGTGTCCGGCGACACCGTCATGAAGGGCTACTGGAACAACGCGGACGCGACCGGCCAGACCGTCGTCGACGGCTGGCTGCGCACCGGCGACATCGGCCGGCTGGACGAGGACGGGTTCCTGACCCTGACCGACCGCTCGAAGGACGTCATCATCTCCGGCGGCACCAACATCTACCCCCGCGAGGTGGAGGAGGTGCTGGCGCGGCACCCGGCGATCCTCGAAGTGTCGGTGATCGGCGTGCCCGACCCGGAATGGGGCGAGCAGGTCGTCGCCTTCGTCGTCCGTCGCGACGGGATGGCGTGCGACACCGGTGACCTGGAAAACTGGTGCCGGGCGGAGATCGCTTCCTTCAAGAAGCCCAGGCAATACGTGTTCCGCGACGAGCTGCCCAAGAACAGCTATGGGAAGATTCTGAAGACCGTCCTGCGCGACGAGTTTTCAGCGCAGCGGCCGGGAGGGTCGGGAGTATCCGGGGGGTCGTGCTCGGCCGGCTTATCCTGAAGCGAAAGGAGCGCCTGACACCCGCCCCGCCGAGCACGGAATTCCGGACATTCCCTGTCTCGGGGGCGTGCGGTTCGATGCCGCTCGAGAAACCCTTCAAAACGACTAAGCCCCGCACGAGGCGGGGCTTAAGTCATTGACGCGGTTGGCGTCCCCTAGGGGATTCGAACCCCTGTTACCGCCGTGAGAGGGCGGTGTCCTAGGCCTCTAGACGAAGGGGACGTCGTTGGCGTGGGCGGGTTTTTAGCGAACCCTGACGAAGTGATCAAGCACTTTCTTTCGTCGCCGATACGATTTTTAGAAAAGCGTCCACCGCGGCCGCCGGCGTGTCGAAGGAGGTCACCAGGCGCACCAATCCGTCGTCCCAACGGTAGAATGCGAAACCTTCCGTCTCCAGCGCCCGGATGGTCTTTTCCGGCAGGCGCACGAACAGTTCGTTCGCCTCCACCGGATGCTCCAGCGTGACCTCGGGAACACCGGCCAGCCCCGTCGCCAAGCGCGCGGCCATGGCGTTGGCGTGATGGGCGAGGCGCAGCCACAGGCCGTCGGCCAGCCACGCGTCGAGCT
Source organism: Azospirillum agricola (assembly GCF_017876095.1). Classification (GTDB taxonomy): domain Bacteria; phylum Pseudomonadota; class Alphaproteobacteria; order Azospirillales; family Azospirillaceae; genus Azospirillum; species Azospirillum agricola. The sequence continues at coordinate 25,803 of NZ_JAGINM010000020.1, read as the reverse complement.
GCGCCGACAGGAAGCGCGTCTTCGACACCAGATGGCCGCCGCGCTTGCGGGCGTAGCCGAAATCCTCGGCCATCGCCGGATTGAAGAAGACCACCGCCTCGGCCGCCAGGCAGCCGCCCTTGGTGCCGCCCAGCGCCAGCACGTCCACCCCGGCCCGCCACGTCACGTCGGCCGGCGCGCAGCCCAGATGGGCCATCGCGTTGGCGAAGCGCGCCCCGTCCATGTGGACCGCCATGCCGTTGGCGTGCGCCACGTCGACCAGCGCCCCGACCTCGGCCGGGCTGTAGACGGTGCCGGCCTCGGTCGCCTGGGTCAGGCTGAGCGCCGCCGGCTGAACCCGGTGGACGACGTTGACGCCGGCCCGCGCCACCGCCCGCGCCACCGCCTCCGGCGTCAGCTTGCCGCCGGCGCCCGGCAGGGGCACCAGCTTGGCGCCGCCGGTGAAGAATTCGGGGGCGCCGCATTCGTCCACCGTGATGTGCGCCTCCTCGTGGCAATAGACCGCGCCGAAGGGGGGCACCAGCGCCGACAGCGCCAGGGCGTTGGCCGCCGTTCCGGTCGCCACCGGGAACACCGCCACCGGGGTCTCGAACAGCGCCGACAGGCGCTCGGTCAGCCGGCGGGTCAACGGGTCGTCGCCGTAGGGGCTGGCCGAGCCGGTCGAGGCGGCGGCCAGGGCCGTCATCACCTCCGGCGCCGCGCCCGCCACATTGTCGCTGCGGAAATCATGCATGGTCGAGGGTCCGGGTCTGGGAAGGGGTCAGGGGGCGGGCTTGCCGGCGGTGACGGTCGCGGTGACGGCGCCGTTGCGCGGATCCATCATGTACAGCCGATCCAGCCCCTGGGGCAGGGTGACCTTGAACAGGACGCGGTTGTTGACCACCACGATCTCGCCGATGCGCGACCCGGCGGGCACGTCCAGCGTGACGTCGGCGGGTTCGCGGCCGGGCGGCGCACGGTCGGAATCGGCGGCCTGTTGGGCGGCGCGGCTGGGATCGGTCGCGCGTTTGTAAAGCTCCACCCCGAGGAAGGTGAAGCCGGCGATGATCAGAACGCCCATGATGACGACGAGTGCCTTGAGGATCTGCACGGTTTGGGGTCCACTCCCGGACAAATGAGACGACAAGAGAAAACTGGCGAACACGCGATGAAAGACGCCCGATCGATGCCCGGAACGATGCCCGAGTCCGGCGACAGCGTCCAGCAGGCACCGCTCGCCTACACGGTTCCCGTGACGGCGGCCGGCGAGCGGCTGGACAAGGCGCTGGCCGCCGGGCTGCCCGACCTCTCGCGTTCGCGCGTGCAGGCCCTGCTGGAGCAGGGGCGGGTGAGCGAGGCCGGGCGGACGATAACGGACCCGTCCATGAGGGTCAAACCCGGCCAAAATTTCGACGTTTTCATCCCCGAAGCTGAGGCTGCGCAGCCGGAGGCCCAGGACATCCCCCTGGACGTGCTGTTCGAGGACGAGGACGTGCTGGTGATCGACAAGCCGGCCGGTCTGGTGGTTCATCCCGCCGCCGGCAACCCCGACAACACGCTGGTGAACGCGCTGCTCGCCCATTGCGGCGACAGCCTGTCGGGCATCGGCGGCGTGCGGCGGCCGGGCATCGTCCACCGGCTGGACAAGGACACCAGCGGCCTGATGGTGGTCGCCAAGAACGACCGCGCCCACCATGGCCTGACCGAGCAGTTCAGCGACCGGTCGCTCAGCCGCACCTACCACGCGCTGGTCTGGGGCGTGCCCAACCCCAGGCAGGGGCGGATCGAGGGCGCCATCGGGCGCAGCTCCGCCGACCGCAAGAAGATGGCGGTGGTCGAGCATGGCGGCAAGCACGCCGCCACCCGCTACCGCGTGCTGAAGAGCTTCGGGCAGGCCGCCGCCCTGGTCGAATGCGTGCTGGAAACCGGCCGCACCCACCAGATCCGCGTCCACATGGCCCACATCGGCCACCCGCTGGTCGGCGACCCGCTCTATGGCCGGGGCCGCTCGTCGCGTCCGGGGGGGAAGCACGCCTCGACCCTGCCGGAACCGGCGCGCCGGGCCCTTGTTGAGTTTCCACGGCAGGCCCTGCACGCCACCGCGCTGACCTTCCGGCACCCGTCGCGCGAGGAGACGATGACCTTCCACGCGCCGATGCCCGCCGACTTCCATGAACTGATTGTCATCCTAGAATCGGTTTAAATTAATGCGCGGGGGGTGGTCGCCTGGTTTAGAGTCGGGGCCATGGCAGGCTTCGATGCCCGCTCCGACTGAGGGGCCGGGAGCCCGCGCAGACAAGAACGGCCCCCCGCGCAGCCTTGCGCGCGGGGGCCGCAGGAAAGGGGAAAAGACATGGCGACAGCATCCAGCGTTCCGGCGATCGGGGCCGAGAGCAATCTCTCCCGCTATCTCCAGGAAATCCGCAAGTTCCCGATGCTGGAGCCCCAGAAGGAATACATGCTGGCCAAGCGCTGGCAGCAGCATGAGGATTCCGGTGCCGCCCACCAGCTCGTCACCAGCCATCTGCGGCTGGTCGCCAAGATCGCCATGGGCTACCGGGGCTACGGGCTGCCGCTGTCCGAGCTGATCTCGGAGGGCAACGTCGGCATGATGCAGGCGGTCAAGCGCTTCGACCCGGACCGCGGCTTCCGTCTGGCGACCTACGCGATGTGGTGGATCCGCGCGGCGATCCAGGAATACATCCTGCACAGCTGGTCGCTGGTGAAGATGGGCACCACCGCCGCCCAGAAGAAGCTGTTCTTCAACCTGCGCCGGCTGAAGGGCCAGATGCAGGCGATCGAGGAGGGCGACCTGTCGCCCGAGCAGGTCAACGCCATCGCCACCAAGCTGGACGTGCCGGAGCAGGACGTCGTCAACATGAACCGGCGCCTCGCCAGCCCCGACCATTCGCTGAACGCGCCGCTGCGCGTCGACGGCGAGGGCGAGTGGCAGGACTGGCTGGTCGACGAATCGGCCAACCAGGAGATCACGCTCGGCGACCAGCAGGAGCTGGGCAAGCGCCGCAAGCTGTTGAGCGGCGCCATGGAGAACCTGAACGACCGCGAGCGCGACATCCTGATGGAGCGCCGCCTGCGCGAGGTGCCGACGACGCTGGAGGATCTGTCGCAGAAATACGGCATCAGCCGCGAGCGCGTCCGCCAGATCGAGGTCCGCGCCTTCGAGAAGTTGCAGAAGGCGATCAAGAACGCGGCGATCGAGCAGAACATGGTGATGTGACGGTGCCGCGCAGGGCGGAAACCGGGGCCGCGACGGCCGGTCCGGTCCCGCCCTGCGCCCATCCGCGTCCGGGGGCTTCAGTCGAAGGTGAAGCCGCTGTCCTTCATGTAGATGTTGTGGACCTTGCACCAGTCCACCTTGAACTGCTCGGCCTCGTAGCCGATCCAGCTGACCTTGAAGGGAACCACGCAGCTTCCCTCGTCGCTGCCCCAGTCCATCTCGGCCGACTCGCCGGGCTTCAGCGTGAAATCGATCCAGTTCTTGCTCCACTCCCCCTTCTCGAAGGTGCGGAAGCCGTTGATGACGTATTCGGACGACTTGTTGTGGAGGTTGAACTTGTAGGTGTCGGCGGCCTGGGCCGCCGAAGCGAAGCCGGCCAGCGCGGCGAGCACGCAGAAGACAAGACGTTTGCGCACGAGGAGCACCTCTTCGATGGGGCGATGGATCGTCCGGCGGGCGGTCGCGGGGTGATGTCCCGCGCCGCGTCCTGTTGACGCTGCCAAGGAAATCGATCGCGCAGAAGAGTGTATTTTAGGCGGTTGCGAGGAAAATGCCTTTCGGTGATCCTGGCGGATCATCGCACCGCCCGAACCGGCAGGACGACGGTCGGGACACTGGCCAGGACAGTGGGCGGGACACGGGACGGAACAAGGCAAGGCGGGAGGCCAGCATGAGCGGCATCGACGGCGGCTGGGTGGAATTGCCGGCCGGGGACGGCCATCGATTCCGCGCCTACCGGGCGGCGGCCAGGGGAGAGGAGATCGGCCGGCTGATCGTCGCGCCGGAGATCTTCGGCATCAACCGCCACATCCGCTCGGTCTGCGACGGCTTCGCGGCCGAGGGCTACACGGTCATCGCCCCCGACCTGTTCGAGCGGGCCGAGCGCGCGGTCGAGCTGCCTTACGACGAGGCCGGGATCCAGCGCGGCATCGCCCTCAAGGGGCGGGTGTCCACCGAGGATGCGCTGAAGGATGTCCAGGCGGCGCTGGAGCGTCTCGGCGGCGACGCGGCGCTGGTCGGCTATTGCTGGGGCGGCAGCCTCGCCTGGGCGGCAGCCTCGCGACTGCCGCTGCGCGCGGCGGTCGGCTATTACGGCGGCGACATCGGCAAGCGGCTGGACGAGACGCCGCGCGTGCCCACCCTGCTGCATTTCGGCGAGCGGGACCACGCCATCCCGCCGGAGGTCGCCGCCGGCGTCACGGCGCGCCATCCGGCGGTTCCCGTCCATCTCTACCCGGCCGGGCACGGCTTCAACTGCGACGAGCGGGGGAGCTTCCATCCGCGAAGCGCCGCTCTGGCGCGGCTGCGGACGCTGGGGTTCCTGCGGGCCGTGTTCTGACACGGCCCTCCGCGCGGCGGGCGTCGGGCAGGCGGAGCGGCCAGCGGCGGAAGGCGAGCAGCCCGGCGGCGATGGCGGCGTAGACCAGCGGCGTCGTCTGCCAGCCCTTCACCAGCATGATGAAGTGCAGGCAGCCGGCCAGCCCGGCGATGAAGACGCCCCGGTGCAGCGCCCGCCAGCGCTTGCCGCCCAGCCGCTTGACCATGCCGTTGGTCGAGGTGGCGGCGAGCGCCGCCAGGATCAGGAAGGCGCCCATGCCGACCGTGATGTAGGGGCGCTTGACGATGTCCTTCCAGATCGCCGGCCAGTCGAAGAACTGGTCGAGGCCGATGTAGGTGGACAAATGGACCGCCGCGTAGAAGAAGGCGAACAGCCCGATCATCCGGCGGAAGCGCGCCAGCGCCGCCACGCCCGTCAGCATCCGCAGCGGCGTCACCGCCAGCGCGATCAGCAGGAAGCGCAGGGCCCATAGCCCGCTCTGCTTGACGCTTTCCAGCACCGGTTCGGCCCCCAGCTCGCCGCTCCAGGCCAGCCAGACCGTCCAGAACAGGGGAACCAGGGCGAGGGCGAAGACGACCGGTTTGGCCCAGCGCGCGGTCAGGACGGCGTTGGCGGTCTGGCGGAGGTCGGGAGCCATGTGAGGAACCTTGAGGGGGTGGGACGCAAGGCTCAGAAATTCGCCTTCAGGTCCATGCCGGTGTAGAGCGACGCGACCTCGTTGGCGTACCCGTTGAACATCAGCGTCTTGCGGCGCGAGAAGTCGCCGACCCGGCGCTCCGTCGCCTGGCTCCAGCGCGGGTGGTCGACCTCCGGGTTGACGTTCGAATAGAAGCCGTACTCGCGCGGCTGAGAGCGGTTCCAGGCGGTCGGCGGCTGGTCCTTGACCAGCGAGATCTTCACCACCGACTTGATCGACTTGAAGCCGTATTTCCAGGGCACCACCAGCCGGATCGGCGCGCCGTTCTGGTTGGGCATCGTCTCGCCGTACATGCCGACCGCCATCAGGGTCAGCGGGTGCATCGCCTCGTCCAGCCGCAGCCCCTCGACGTAGGGCCAGGTCAGCACCCAGGATTTCTGGCCGTACATGCGCTCCGGGTCGAGCAGGGTCTGGAAGGCGACGTATTTGGCGTTGCCGGTCGGCTCGACCCGCTTCAGCAGCTCGGCCAGCGGGAAGCCGATCCAGGGGATCACCATCGACCAGCCCTCGACGCAGCGCAGGCGGTAGATGCGCTCCTCCATCGGGAACTTCAGCAGATCGTCGATGCCGATGGTCGTCGGCCTGGCGACCTCGCCGTCGATGACGATCTCCCACGGGCGGGTGCGCAGCGCCGAGGCGCCATCGGCCGGGTCGCTCTTGCCGGTACCGAACTCGTAGTAGTTGTTGTAGGTCGTGGCGGACTTCATCGGCGTGGTCGCGTCCAGCTTGCCGTCGGCCGGCTTCACCGTGGTCGGCGCCTGGAAGGCCGCGGCCTGGGCCAGCCCCGGCCAGCCGGGCAGGCCGCCGACGGCGAAGGCCGCGGTGCCGGCCGCCATCAGGCTGCGGCGCGACAGGACCAGCCCCTTCGGAGTCACCTCGTCCTCGCGGGCCATCGAGGCGGTGGGGAACTTGAACAGCATCGACCCTCTCCCAATCCGGACGTCACCCCATAACCATAGGTCCGGAGCCGCCCGCCGGCAAATCACGGGGCCTACACGTTTGCGTGAACGGGAGTGGGAGGAGGATCAGGCCGGTTCGTGGACGTAGACGACGAAGCCGACGCTGTCGGGATCCGTCAGGCGCACCTCCAGCCGCCAGTCGGCCCGCGATTCGAGGTGCGGCCGCAGGAGGGCCTGCTTGTCGCAGTCCCAGTCATGGCACATCAGCACCGAGCCCGGACGGAAGTGCGGCTCGAAATACGCGAACTGCCGCATGGTCTGTTCGGGGTCCGAGGCGCCGTCGAGAAACACGCAATCGGCCCCGCCGGCCTCCGCGAGGATGGGGGCGAACCGTTCGGCGGAACTGCCGTGGATGAATTTGGCGTGCGGCTTCCGATCCGGCAGGTAGCGTTCGTAGAAGGACGCCGCCAGCAGATAGAGGTTCTGGTCGGCCTCCAGGGTCACCACCTGTCCGGCGCCCAGCGCCTTGAAGGCCGAGGACAGGAAGAAGGTGCTGCCGCCGCCGGTGAAGGTGCCGATCTCGAAGCAGTGGCGCGGCTTGTGACGGAGGATGGCGTCGTACAGGGCGCGGCGCTCCTCCAGATACATCTGGCCGATCAGGTCGCGGCAGCCCTCGAAGAGGAACTGGGTGTGGGCGTCCCATTTCGGTTTGACGGCCACCATGTAGAGGATGCGGTTGAGGTCGCTCAGCTCGTGGAAATTGTGGCGGAAGACGGGGCTGCTGGGGGTGAGCATCGGGGGCGACCGTCCGCTTGGTTCTGGCGATGGGGCCTCACTCTACCGCGCGGCGGGCGAGGGGAGCAACGCACGGCGATTCCAACATATTCTCGGAAAATTGGATCGTTCGGGGCGCTGCGGCTCCCGCTTTCCGGATGTCACGGCCTTCTCACGGACAAGCAGACGGATATCCGCCCAAGGTCATAGGCAAGCATCCTATGACGGGCGTCGGTGTGCGTACCAAAGGCTAAGTTGACCGGAATCGCCTTTACTTCATCGTGTGGGGCTGTAGGACTGCGCGCTAACTCATTCGGTCGGGATGGATTCACGTTGGGGTGAAGCTGGTATTTGCGCAAAGCGATAAGGTTGCGCGCATTGCTTGACCGGGTTCGGCGCCGTTGAATTCGAAGGCGTCGGATTCGATGGCGCCGGGTGTGACCGCGCCGAATTCGACCGGGGATGGGTGGACACGGGGGCGGCCGGCGGGGCCGCGAGCGGGATGGGGAAACGGCATGACGGCGACGATGGCGACCGCTGAGATTCTGGATCCGAAGGCGCTGCTTCTCGCCTTGCGGCAGCTCCGCAAGGGCGATTTCTCGGTCCGGCTGCCGATGGACCTGACCGGCGTGGACGGCGAGATTGCCGCCGCCTTCAACGACGTCGTCGAGCTGAACGAGAACCTGACCAAGGAGGTCAGCCGGCTCAGCGTCGCCATCGGCAAGGAAGGCAAGATCAGCCAGCGCGCCAAGCTGTCCAACGCGTCCGGCGGCTGGGAGACCTGCGTCGACAGCATCAACACGCTGGTCGGCGACATGATCCAGCCGACCACCGAGATCGCGCGGGTGATCGGCGCCGTCGCCAAGGGCGACCTGTCCAAGACCATGGCGCTGGAGATCGAGGGGCGGCCGCTCCAGGGCGAGTTCCTGCGCACCGCGCGCAACGTCAACACCATGGTGGAGCAGCTCGTCTCCGTCACCTCGGAGCTGACCCGAGTCGCCCGCGAGGTCGGCATCGAGGGCAAGCTGGGCGGGCAGGCCCATGTGAAGGGCGTCGGCGGCACCTGGAAGGACCTGACCGACAACGTGAACATGATGGCCGCGAACCTGACCGGTCAGGTCCGCAACATCGCCGAGGTGACGACGGCCGTCGCGAAGGGCGACCTGTCGAAGAAGATCACGGTGGACGTGAAGGGCGAGATCCTCGAACTCAAATCCACGATCAACACGATGGTGGACCAGCTGAACAGCTTCGCCTCGGAAGTGACGCGCGTGGCGCGCGAAGTGGGCTCGGAAGGCAAGCTGGGCGGCCAAGCGCGGGTGGAAGGCGTCGGCGGCACCTGGAAGGACCTGACCGACAACGTGAACATGATGGCGGCGAACCTGACCGGTCAGGTCCGCAACATCGCCGACGTGACGACGGCCGTCGCGAAGGGCGACCTGTCGAAGAAGATCACGGTGGATGTGAAGGGCGAGATCCTCGAACTCAAATCCACGATCAACACGATGGTGGACCAGCTGAACAGCTTCGCCTCGGAAGTGACGCGCGTCGCCCGCGAGGTGGGTTCCGAGGGCAAGCTGGGTGGCCAAGCGCGGGTGGAAGGCGTCGGCGGCACCTGGAAGGACCTGACCGACAGCGTGAACATGATGGCGGCCAACCTGACCGGTCAGGTGCGCAACATCGCCGACGTGACGACGGCGGTCGCGAACGGCGATTTGTCGAAGAAGATCACGGTGGACGTGAAGGGCGAGATCCTCGAACTCAAATCCACGATCAACACCATGGTGGACCAGCTGAACAGCTTCGCCTCGGAAGTGACGCGCGTGGCGCGCGAGGTGGGCTCGGAGGGCAAGCTGGGCGGTCAGGCGAAGGTCGAGGGCGTCGGCGGCACCTGGAAGGATTTGACCGACAGCGTGAATCTGATGGCGGCGAACCTGACCGGTCAGGTGCGCAACATCGCCGACGTGACGACCGCCGTCGCGAATGGCGACCTGTCGAAGAAGATCACGGTGCCGGTGAAGGGCGAGATTCTTGAGTTGAAGAACACCATCAACACGATGGTGGACCAGCTGAACAGCTTCGCCTCGGAAGTGACGCGCGTGGCGCGCGAGGTGGGCTCCGAGGGCAAGCTGGGTGGCCAAGCGCAGGTGAAGGGCGTCGGCGGCACCTGGAAGGACCTGACCGACAGCGTGAACGCGATGGCGACCAACCTGACCGGTCAGGTCCGCAACATCGCCGAGGTGACGACGGCGGTCGCCAACGGTGACCTGTCGAAGAAGATCACGGTGGACGTGAAGGGCGAGATTCTTGAACTCAAGTCCACCATCAACACGATGGTGGACCAGCTGAACAGCTTTGCCTCGGAAGTGACGCGCGTGGCGCGCGAGGTGGGTTCGGAAGGCAAGCTGGGCGGTCAGGCCCAGGTGAAGGGCGTCGCGGGTACGTGGAAGGACCTGACCGACAACGTGAACGCGATGGCGACCAATCTGACCGGTCAGGTCCGCAACATCGCTGAGGTGACGACGGCGGTCGCCAACGGCGACCTGTCGAAGAAGATCACGGTGGACGTGAAGGGCGAGATTCTCGAACTCAAGTCCACGATCAACACGATGGTGGACCAGCTGAACAGCTTCGCCTCGGAAGTGGCGCGCGTCGCCCGCGAGGTCGGCATCGAGGGCAAGCTGGGCGGGCAGGCGCAGGTGAAGGGCGTCGCGGGTACGTGGAAGGACCTGACCGACAACGTGAACATGATGGCGGCCAACCTGACCGGTCAGGTGCGCAACATCGCCGAGGTGACGACGGCCGTCGCGAAGGGCGACCTGTCGAAGAAGATCACCGTGGACGTGCGCGGCGAGATCCTTGAGCTGAAGAACACCATCAACACGATGGTGGACCAGCTGAACAGCTTCGCCTCGGAAGTGACGCGCGTGGCGCGCGAGGTGGGCTCGGAAGGAAAGCTCGGCGGTCAGGCGAAGGTCGAGGGCGTCGGCGGCACCTGGAAGGACCTGACCGACAACGTGAACATGATGGCGGCCAACCTGACCAACCAGGTGCGCGGCATCGCCAGCGTCGTGACCGCGGTCGCCGACGGCGACCTCAAGCGCAAGCTGGCGGTGGACGCCAAGGGCGAGATCGCCGCGCTGGCCAACACCATCAACGGCATGATCGAGACGCTGGCGACCTTCGCCGATCAGGTGACCAACGTGGCCCGCGAGGTCGGCATCGAGGGCAAGCTGGGCGGTCAGGCCCGCGTGCCCGGCGCCGCCGGCCTCTGGAAGGACCTGACGGAGAACGTCAACCAGCTCGCCGCCAACCTGACCACCCAGGTCCGCGCCATCGCCGAGGTGGCGACCGCCGTGACCAAGGGCGACCTGACCCGCTCCATCACCGTCGAGGCGATGGGCGAGGTCGCGGCGCTCAAGGACAACATCAACGAGATGATCCGCAACCTTCGCGACACCACGCTGAAGAACGCGGAGCAGGATTGGCTGAAGACCAACCTCGCGAAATTCACCCGCATGCTGCAAGGCGAGCGCGACCTCGTCACCGTCTCCAACATGATCCTGTCGGAGATCGCTCCGCTGGTGAACGCCCAGCACGGCGTCTTCTACGTTGCCGGCCGCGAGAAGGACGAGGCGATGCTGGAACTGGTCGCCAGCTACGCCCTGAAGGAGCGCAAGAACCTCGCCAACCGCTTCGGCCTGAAGGAAGGGCTGGTCGGGCAGTGCGCCTACGAGAAGAAGCGCATCCTGCTGACCAACGTGCCGCGCGACTACGTGTCGATCAGCTCCGGGCTGGGCGAGGCGCCGCCGCTGAACATCATCGTCCTGCCGGTGCTGTTCGAGGACGAGGTCAAGGCGGTGATCGAGCTGGCCTCCTTCGGCCGCTTCAGCGAGACCCACCAGTCCTTCCTGGAGCAGCTGACCGAGAGCATCGGCATCGTGCTCAACACCATCGCCGCCAACATGCGCACCGAAGGGCTGCTCAAGCAGTCGCAGCGCCTGACGACGGAACTCCAGAGCCAGCAGGAGGAGCTGAAGACCACCAACGAGCGGCTGGAACAGCAGGCCGCCTCGCTGCGCAAGTCCGAGGAGCTGCTCAAGGCCCAGCAGGAGAAGCTGCGCCAGACCAACGAGGCGCTGGAGGAGAAGGCCGAGCAGCTCGAACAGCAGAACGTCGAGGTCGAGCGCAAGAACCGCGAGGTCGTGCTGGCCAAGGCGGCGCTGGAGGAGAAGGCCGAACAGCTCTCCCTCACCTCCAAGTACAAGTCGCAGTTCCTCGCCAACATGAGCCACGAGCTGCGCACGCCGCTGAACAGCCTGCTGATCCTGTCGAAGCTGCTGGCCGACAACCCCGACACCAACCTGTCGGCGCGTCAGGTCGAGTTCGCCCACACCATCCACGCCGCCGGCTCCGACCTGCTTGGCCTGATCAACGACATCCTCGACCTGTCGAAGATCGAGTCCGGCACCGTCACGCTGGAGATCGGCGAGGTCGTGCTGGGCGACCTGCGCGGCCATGTCGAGCGCACCTTCTCGCAGGTGGCGCAGGAGAAGAAGCTGCTCTTCACCATCGAGATGGACGAGAAGCTGCCGGTCAGCATCCAGACCGACGAGAAGCGGCTGGAGCAGGTGCTGAACAACCTGTTGTCCAACGCCTTCAAGTTCACCGACGTCGGCGGGATCACCTTCCGCGTCGCCCCGGCGACGGAAGGCTGGAGCGCCGGCCACGCGGTGCTGAGCGCGGCCAGCTCGGTGCTCGCCTTCACGGTGGTCGACACCGGCATCGGCATCGCCGACGACAAGCAGCGCATCATCTTCGAGGCGTTCCAGCAGGCCGACGGCACCACCAGCCGCAAATACGGCGGCACCGGGCTCGGCCTGTCGATCAGCCGCGAGATCGCCCGCCTCCTCGGCGGCGAGATCCGCGTCGTCAGCGTGCTGGGCAAGGGCAGCGCCTTCACCCTCTACGTGCCGCTGACCTTCGACCTCGCCAGCGACGCCGCCCAGTTGACCGGCCAGTCGGGTGGGCCGTCCGGCGGCCTGCTGCCCAAGCGCGCCGACCTCGCCACCCGACCGATCGTCACCACCGGCTCGGAGGAGGGGCTGGCCCTGCTCCAGCCGCACCCGGCCTCCGACGACCGCGAGCGCATCCGCCCCGGCGATCCGGTGGTGATGATCGTCGAGGACGATTCGAAGTTCGCCTCCATCCTGATCGATCTGGCGCGTGAGAAGGGCTTCCGCACCGTGGTGTCGTCGGGCGGCACGACGGCCTTGCCCTTCGCCCGCAAATACCGGCCGGACGCCATCCTGCTCGACATCGGGCTGCCGGACATGGACGGCTGGGCGCTGCTCGACCTGCTCAAGCGCGACCCGCAGACCCGCCACATCCCGGTCCACGTCATCTCCGCCAAGGACGAGCGGCGGCGCGGCCTGTCGATGGGCGCCTTCGACTATTCGGAGAAGCCGGTCGAGCGCGAGGCGATCTTCGCCGCGCTGAACCGCGTCAAGACCTTCAAGGAGGAGCCGCACCGCAAGCTGCTGGTGGTCGAGAAGGAGAGCGGGGAGGGCCGCACCCCGCTCGGCATCGCCGCCCTGATCGGTAACGGCGACGTCGAATCGCGGACCGTCACCTCGACCGAGGCGGCCATGGCGGTGCTGAACGTCGACCGCTTCGACTGCATGGTGCTGGATCTGTCGACGCCGCAGCCGGCCGATTTCGAGCTGATCGAATGGCTGCGCACCCGCGAGTCGCTCGCCTGGATGCCGGTCGTGGTCTACGCCTCCACCGACATCGCCCCGGACGACGAGGCGCGGCTGCGCCGGCTGGCCGAAACGGTCGTGCTGAAGAGCGCGCGCTCGCCGGCCGACCTGCTCGACGACACCGCGCTGTTCCTGCACCGCGCCGTCGACCGCCTGCCCGACGAGAAGCAGCGCGCCATCCTCGACCTGCGCCAGCACGATCCGGCGCTGGCCGGCAAGCGGGTGCTGGTGATCGACGACGACATCCGCAACATCTTCTCGCTGGCCAGCGTGATGGAGGCGCACGCCATCCAGGTGCTGCACGCCGAAAGCGGGCGCGAGGGCATCGAGCTGCTGAAGCAGAATCCCGACATCGACGTCGCCCTGGTCGACATCATGATGCCGGAAATGGACGGCTACCAGACCATGCGCGAGATTCGCGGCATCGACTCGCTGCGCCATCTGCCGATGATCGCCGTCACCGCCAAGGCGATGAAGGGCGACCGCGACAAATGCATCGAGGCGGGGGCCACCGACTACATCGCCAAGCCGGTGGACATCGACCATCTGCTGTCGCTGCTGCGCATCTGGACCGCGAAGGGGACGCGCACGGTGCTGCGGGGGCTGCCGGCATGAACAGACGGAGGATCCGTCTTGCGGCGCCCGTGCCGGCACGGGGCATCCCGCGGCGGGGCCAGGGGGGAATCGCCCCCTTCGTCATCCCCCGCCAGGGTCTGGCGCCGCTCGACCCGGCGCCGCCGGCCATCGCCGGGCCGCGCGCCGCGTGGGAGAGCCGGGGCATGAGCAGCGACCCGCAACCGGAACCGCGCAAGCCGGACGTCGCCATCCTGATCGTGGACGACGATTCCCGGAACCTGTTCGCCGTGCGCGAAACGCTGGAGGAGCTGGGTGCGCAGCTCGTCCTCGCCAAGTCGGGCGAGGAGGCGCTGAAGCATCTGCTGCGCCAGGATTTCGCGCTGATCCTGCTCGACGTCCACATGCCGGGCATGGACGGCTACGAGACGGCCGAGATGATCCGCAAGCGCGAGCGGTCGCGCCACATCCCGATCATCTTCCTGACCGCCATCAACAAGGACGAGGTCCACATCTTCCGCGGCTATTCGACCGGGGCGGTGGACTACATGTTCAAGCCGGTCGACCCGCATGTCCTGAAATGCAAGGTCGCCGTCTTCGTCGACCTCTACCGCAAGAGCGAGGAGGTCCGCCGCGAGGTCGCCGCCAAGCAGAGGCTGCTCGACGAGAACGAGCGGGTCCGCCGCGAGAAGCTGCACGCCGAGCAGGCGCTCCGCCGCTCGGAGGAGCGGCAGGCGCTGATCCTGCGCCAGCTTCCCATCGTGCTCTACACCGCCGACCTGACGCCGGGGCTGCCCTTCCGCTACGTTTCCGACAACGTCGAGGCGGTGCTGGGCCATCCCGCCGGACGCTTCGTCGAGAGCAGCAGCTTCTGGGAGGAGCATCTGCACCCGGAGGACCGGCCGCGCGTGCTCAAGCAGCTCGCCTCGATCCGCGACGCCGGCCTGTCGACGGTGGAATACCGCTGGGTCTGTCCCAACGGGTCGGTGCGCCATCTGCTCGACCAGACCGTCGTCGTCCGCGACGAGGCCGGGGCGCCGCGCGAGCTGTTCGGCACCATCCTCGACGTGACCGAGACCCGGCAGGCGCAGCAGCAGCTCGCCCATTCCCAGAAGATGGAGATGGTCGGCCAGCTCACCGGCGGCATCGCCCACGACTTCAACAACATGCTGATGGTGGTGATCGGCAGCCTGGAGCGGCTGGCCCCGGTGCTGGCGGACGACGCCAAGACCGCGCGCCGCGCCGACATGGCGTTGCAGGCGGCGCTGCGCTGTTCCGACATGACGCGCCGGCTGCTGACCTTCGCGCGGCGCCAGCAGCTCCACCCCGAGCCGGTCGATCTCGACGCGCTGGTGGCCGGCATGGGCGAGCTGATGGAGCGCACGCTGGGCCGCGACATCGAGATCGTCATCGAGCCGCCGCCCGAGCCGCTGTGGACCGCCACGGTGGACCGCTCCCAGGCGGAATCGGCGCTGCTGAACCTCGTCATCAACGCCCGCGACGCCATGGCGGACGGCGGGCACCTGCGCATCCACACCGCCAACGCCCGCTTCCGGGGGCCGGCCTGCGCCCACGGCATGAGCGTCCCCGCCGGGGACTATGTGCTGCTGTCGGTGTCCGACAGCGGCTGCGGCATGGCGCCTGAGGTGCTGGAGCGGGCCTTCGAACCCTTCTTCACCACCAAGGAGACCGGCAAGGGCACCGGCCTCGGCCTCAGCATGATCCACGGCTTCGTCAAGCAGTCGGGCGGGCTGATCGGCATCGACAGCGCGCCCGGCGCCGGCACCACCTTCCGCCTCTACCTGCCGCGCGCGGTGGAGGTGGCCCGCCCGTCCGGCGAGCCGGACGGCGACGCGGCGGAGCAGAGCGCCGGCCGTGGCGAGACCGTGCTGGTGGTGGACGACGACGCCGACGTGCGCGCGGTGGCGGTGCAGGCGGTGACGGCGCTGGGCTACCGGGTGCTGGAGGCCGACGGGGGGGCCGCCGCGCTGGCGGTGCTCGACGGCGCGGCGGCCGGAGGGGCGGCGGTCGATCTGCTGTTCACCGACATCGTCATGCCCGGCGGCATGAACGGCCGCGAGCTGGCGCGCGAGGGGCTGCGCCGCCATCCCGCGCTGCGCGTGCTGTTCGCGTCGGGCTACGCCAACGGCTCGACGGCGCCGCTCGACCCCGAACTGGCCGCCGCCGAGACGCTGGCGAAGCCCTACCGCGACGCCGACCTTGCCCGCGCCCTGCGGCGCGCGCTCGATTCCGCCGCCGCCCTGTCCCAGGCGGGGTGACGGCTCCCTCCCCCCTGGCGGGGAGGGCTGGTGAGAAAAACAGGTCAGGTTCTGCTTTATGGTGTTGTCCGACGATGCGCTCACCCTTCTCCGCAGCTCGATCCGTTCGGTCTGGGCTCTGGAACTCCTGATGCTCCTGCGTCGGGATCCCAACCGCGTGTGGTCGCGCGACGAGCTGATCCGCGAGCTGCGCGGCAGCGAGCTGGTGGTGCAGGAGGCGCTGGATGCCTTTCTCGCCGCCGCCCTGGTCACGTCCGGGAGCGCCGGGAGCCACCAGTACCGGCCGGCGGTGCCGGTGCTCGACCAGTGGGTGGAGGAGATCGAGCGGGCCTACGCGCAGCGCCCCTCCGCCGTCATCCGGGAAATCTTCGCGGCGCCCGGCAACAAGGTGCAGATCTTCGCGGATTCGTTCCGTTTCCGGAGCAATGACTGACATGGATGTCGTGAAGTCTGGCGTCTATCTGCTGTGTTTCGCTGCGAGCCTGCTCTGCATGATCCTGCTGGCGCGCAGCTACTGGCGCTCGCGCTCGCGCCTGCTGCTGTGGAGCACGCTGTGCTTCGTGGCGCTCGCCATCAACAACCTGCTGCTGTTCATCGACGTGGTGGTCCTGCCGACGCAGGTCGATCTTCTGCCGTTCCGCCAGCTTTCCGCCCTCGCCGCGGTCGGGGTGCTGCTCTACGGCTTCATCTGGGATGCCGATTGATGGCCGGAACCAGCTATGGGTTCATCACCGGGGCGCTCGCCGCGCTCAACGTCGTCGCCGGGCTGTTCTTCCTGCGCTTCTGGCGGCGGACGCGCGACGCGCTGTTCCTGCATTTCGCGCTGGCCTTCTGGCTGTTCGCCCTCAACCAGGCGCTGGTCGCGGTGGGCGGCGTCGTGCGCGAGGAGCAGAGCTGGATCTACCTGCTCCGCCTGCTCGCCTTCGGGTTGATCATCGTCGCCATCGTCCGCAAGAACCTGGAGGGCGGCCGAAGGCTCCCCAGGGGGGGCGGTTCAGCGCAGGGAGGATAGCCGGTCGATCCGGCGCAGAGCCGGGAACATCCAGGCCCAGCCGGCCGCCAGCCCCATGGCGCCGAGCCCGCCCAGCACCACCGCCGGCACGATGCCGAGCGCCGCCGCCAGCGCCCCGGATTCGAACTCGCCCAGCTGGTTCGAGGCGCCGATGAACAGCGAGGCCACGGCGCCCACCCGCCCGCGCATGTCGTCGGGGGTGGAGAGCTGGACCAGCGTCTGCCGCACGAAGACGCTGATCTGGTCGGTCGCCCCCACCACCGCGAGCGCGGCGAAGGACAGCACCGGGTCGGCCGACAGCCCGAAGGCGACGGTGGCGGCGCCGAAGCTGGCGACGGCGGCCAGCATCCAGCGCCCGGCGTGGCGCCGCACGCCCCAGCGGGTGATGCAGATCGCGGCGGCCAGCGCGCCCAGCGCCGGCGCGCTGCGCAGCAGCCCGAGCCCCCAGGGGCCGACATGCAGCACGTCGCGGGCGAAGATCGGCAGCAGCGCCGTCGCCCCGCCCAGCAGCACGGCGAAGAGGTCGAGCGAGATGGCGCCGAGGATCTCCGGCCGGCTGCGGATGAAGGCTGCGCCGGCCAGCATGTTGGTCAGGCTCATCGCCCGCCGGGTCATCGTCACCGGGCGCGGCCGCATCAGCAGGATCAGGACCACCGAGAGCAGCATCGCCGCCGTGCTGAAGCCGTAGACCGCCGCCGGCCCGGCGATGTAGAGCAGCCCGCCCAGCGCCGGCCCGGAGATCAGCGCCACCTGCACCGCCGAGGCATGCCAGGCGACGGCGTTGGGCAGATCCTCGACCGGCACGGTGGCCGACAGGATCGCCTGGTTGGCCGGCCCCTCGAAGGATTTGGCGGTGCCGATCAGCGCCACGATGGCGAAGACCGCCGGCGGCGTCAGGGCGCCGGCCAGGGTCATCGACAGCAGGGCGGCGATGGCGGCCAGCTCGATCGACAGGGCACCCAGCAGCACGCCCCTGCGGTCGTGGCTGTCCACCACATGGCCGGCGACCAGCGCCAGCGCCAGGGTGGGCAGGAACTGGAACAGCCCGACCAGCCCGAGATCCATCGGGCTGCCGGTCATGTCGTAGACCTGCCAGCCGACGGCGACGACCTGCATCTGCAAGGCCAGCATGGAGCACACCCTGGCGCTCCAGAACAGGGCGAAGGCCCGGTGCCGGAAGGCCGAGCCGAAGGCGTCGCCGGACCCACCGGAGGAGGTCGCCGCCGTCATCGAACAGGCATCATCGAACAGGCTCCACGAGAGTCGCCAGCCCCAGCCCGCCGCCGATGCCCAGCGTCGCCAGCCCGCGCCGGGGCGCCGGGCCGTCGTCCGGACCGGGGAGGGGAAACAGGAGGTCGGAGAACAGCCGCGTCATCAGGATCGCCCCCGACGCGCCGTAGGGATGGCCGAGCGCCAGCGCGCCGCCGCCGGGGCAGACGCGGGCCTCGTCGATGCCCAGCGCGTCGAGGCTGGCCAGCACCTGGGCGGCGAAGGCCTCGTTGAACTCGATCCGGTCGATGTCGGCGACGGTCAGGCCGGGATGGCGGGCCAGCAGCTTGCGCACCGCCGGGATCGGCCCGGTGCCGAGCAGATTCGGGTCGACGCCGGCCGCCTGGGAATCGACGATCCGCAACCCCCGCGTCAGGCCGAGCGCCCGGAACCTGCGTTCCGAGACGATGGCGACGACCGCCGCCCCGTCGTTGACCGGGCAGGCGTTGCCGGCGGTGACGGTGCCGCCCTCGCGGAAGACCGGACGGAGGCGGGCCAGCCTGTCCAGGCTGGTATCGGCGCGCGGGCACTCGTCGCGGTCGACGGTGCGGCCGTCGGGCAGGGCGAGCGGCACGATTTCGCGCGTGAAGCGGCCGGCGGCCTGCGCCGCGACCGCCTTGCGGTGGCTGTCCAGGGCGTAGCGGTCCTGGCGTTCGCGCGCGATGCCGAAGGCGGCGGCGACGTTCTCGGCCGCCTCGCCCATCGACGGGTCGCCGACGCTGTCGGGGGCGAAGCGGGCGCGGTCGTAGAAGACCGGGCTGCGGGTGGGGCCGGACGGCTTGGCGACGCGCCAGGGGGCGGTGCTGGTGCTCTCGACCCCGCCGGCGAGGAAGACGTCGCCGGCCCCCGCCTGGACCAGCCGGGCGGCGAGGTTGATCGCCTCCAGCCCGGAGCCGCACTGGCGGTCGACGGTGAGGCCGGGGACCGCGACGGGCAGCCCGGCGGCCAGCGCCGACAGCCGGGCGACGTTGCCTCCCGGTCCGGCGGCGTTGCCGAGCAGCACGTCGTCCACCTCCGCCGGGTCGAGACCGGCGTCGGCCAGCACGGCGCGGATGACCGGCGCGGCGAGATCCTCGACGGGCAGGTCGCGCAAGGATCCGCCGATCCGCCCGACGGGGGTGCGCCGCGCCGCGACGAGGATGGGGCTTTGCGTCATGCCTTCCCGCCTTCAGTCCCCTTCTCCCCGCCGGGGAGAGGGCTGGGGGGAAGGTCGGGATGGGGATGAGGAAAGCCGGAAGACGCGGGAGCCCTCACGCCAGCTCCTCCAGCCGGCCGTCGCGCGCGCGGTCGCGCAGGGCGGCGCGGGCGATCTTGCCGCTGCCGGTCAGGGGCAGGCTGTCGGCCGCCAGGAAGCGCCGGGGCGCCTTGTAGCCCTCCAGCCTGCCATGGCACCAGGCGCGAAGCTCCGCCGCCGGGGCGCGGGCCTCCCCCCGCCACCAGAGCACGGCGGACACCGCGTCGCCCCAGTAGGCGTCGGGCAGGCCGAAGACCACCGCCTCTGCCACCGCCGGATGGGCGCGCAGGACCGCCTCGACCTCCGCCGGGTAGACGTTGAGGCCGCCGGAAATCAGCATGTCGCCCTCGCGGCCGGCCAGCCGCAGCCAGCCGCCGGCGTCGAGCCAGCCACAGTCGCCGACCGTTCCCCAGCCGTCCCGCTCGCGGTAGCCGGCGCCGTCGGCGTCGCCGATGTAGCCGTCGCTCAGCATGCCGCTGCGCACCCACACGGTGCCGGGCTGGCCGCGCTCCACCGGCCGGCCGTGGTCGTCGCGCAGGGACAGTTCCACCCCGTGGAAGGGCCGCCCGACGCTGTCGGCCGGCGCCCCCTCGCGCGAGGAGCGCAGGCTGACGAAGCTCAGCTCCGAAGCGCCGTAATATTCGAGGACCGTCACGTCCGGGCACAGCGCCGTCAGCCGCTCGTGCAGGGCGGGCGCCAGCTTGGCGCCGGAGCAGACCACCCGGCGCAGGGCGGGGAAGGGCGCGCCCCGCCGCTCCGCCGCGTCGAGGATGGCGACCAGCATGGTGGGCACGACGACCAGGGTGGTGACGCCGGCCTCCGCCAGCCGCCGGGCCGCGTCGTCGCCGTCGAACCTCGGCTGGACATGGACCGTCGCCCCGGCCGACAGCCCCTCCACCGCGCCGTAGAGGCCGAGGCCGTGCACCAGCGGTCCCGGCACCAGAACGACGTCGCCGGGACCGATGCCGAACTCGACCCGGCTGGCCTCCAGCGTCGCCAGCCAGGAGCCCTGGTCGCGGATGAACGCCTTCGGCCGCCCGGTGGTGCCGGAGGTGAAGCCGATCAGGAAGGGGGTCTTCGGATCGACCGGCGGCGGCATCCAGCCGGCCGACTGCGCGGCCATCCAGCCGGCCGCCGTGTCCTCGGCCAGCAGCAGGTCCGGACGCAGGGTGTCGAGCGCCGCCGTCGCCTGCCCCCCGCTCCATTTCGGGTCGAGCAGCGCCACGGTACCCCCTGCCGCGACGGTGCCGAGGAACAGCGCCAGCAGTTCCGGCCGGTTGCCCAGCCGCAACGCGACGCGCGGCGGCCGCCCCGCCGTTCCCGTCAGGGCGGCCACGCCGGCCCCCGCCCGCAGCACGGAGTCCCGCAGCGCGCCGTAGCCGATCGGCGCCCCGTCGAAGATCAGGGCGGGGTGCGACGGGGCACGGTCGGCGGCGTCGAGGAAGGGGCGGCAGAGGCTCATGGCTTCCGGCGATCAGGCGTGGGCCGGCAGCACGCCGGCGCGGCGCACGGCGGCGGCGGCGAAGGCGGCGACGCCCGCCTTGATCAGGTCGCCCGGAAGGAAGGCCATCGACCCGAACGCCGCCTTCTCCAGCGGCATCCCGGCGACCAGCGACAGCCAGGGGATGCCGCCCGCATAGACCACGGCGATGCCGCCCGCCGCGCAGACCGCGAAGAGCCGCACCGGGTTGACGCCGGTGGCGAAGCGCTCGGCGAGCAGCCCGGTGACGAAGGCGCCGGCCACCCAGCCCAGGATGAAGCCGCCGGTCGGTCCCATCAGCACGCCGATGCCGCCGCGCCCGCCGGCCAGCAGCGGCAGCCCGGCGGCGACCAGCAGGACGAACAGCAGCACCGCCAGCCCGCCGCGCCGGGCGCCCAGCAGCGCGCCGGCCAGCATGACGCCCAGCGACTGGGCGGTGACCGGCACCGGCAGGAAGCCCAGCGGAATGGGCGGAGCCATGCCGAGCCCGGCCAACAGGGCGGCGAACAGGGCGCAGAGGACGAGGTCGCGGGTGCTCAGCATGGTGGTGCGCTTCCTTCCTGGGTGGGGCTTGCCCCTACGGGCCGCGGTCGGCGGGGTCGTAGCCCCGCGCCTCCAGCGCGGCGGCCAGATCATCGGCCATGGTGAAGATCTTGACCAGCAGCGGAACGAACAGGGCGGCTATGCTCCGCTCCACGCCGCGCGCCTGCTGGGCCATGCGGACCTCGCGGACCTGTTCGGCCAGCAGTGGGATGAAGCGGATGGTCAAGGCCAGCATCAGCGCCAGCTTGGCCGGATTGACGCCGACGGGCCGGAGCAGGCCGAACACCCGCTCGAACAGCTCCACCATGTCGGTGACCCGTGTGGTCAGCGTGACCAGCGTCGCCAGCAGGATCAGCGCCGCGAAGCGGAGGACGGCGACCAGCGCCGCCTCCCAGCCGGTCCCGGCGAGCAGGGCCTGCACCCCGAACAGCAGCGCCAGCATCGCCACCGGCGCCCGCAGATGGCGCAGCACCGTCGCCACCGGCAGCCGCGCGGCGGGGAGCAGCCCGAGCCCGAGCGCTCCGGCCGCCAAGGCTCCCCAGACGCCGGGCAGCGCCAGCACCACGGCGGTGACCGCCAGCAGCCCGCCCAGCTTGACGCCCGCGGGCCAGCGGTGGACGGGCGACTCCCGGTGCAGGTAGAGTCCCAGCATCAGGACAGCCGCTTCACATAGGCGGGAATCGCGACGGAGGGCACGTCGTCGGCGACGATCCGCCCGTCCTCCAGCACCAGCACCCGGTCGAAATCCATCACCATGTCGAGATCGTGGGTGACGACCACGGCGTTCTGCGGCAACTCGCGGACCAGCTCGATCACCCGTCGGCGGTTGCGCAGGTCGAGCAGGGTGGTCGGCTCGTCGAACACGACATGGGCCGGCTCCAGCACCAGCACCCCGGCGATGGCGAGAAGCTGCTTCTCCCCGCCGCTCAGCTGGTGGGCGGGCTGGTGGCGGTGGCGGGCGAGGTTGTGGCGGTCGAGCGCCGCCGCCACCCGCCGGCCGATCTCCTCCTTCGGGACCTTGCGGGCCTTCAGGCCGAAGCCGACATCCTCCTCGACCGTCGGGAAGACGATCTGCATGTCGGGATTCTGGAAGACGAAGCCGACCCGCCGGCGCACCGCGCGCCCGTCCGTCCGCGTGTCGAGCCCATCGACCAGCACGCTGCCGGCTGAGGGCACCAGCAGCCCGTTCAGCAGCCGGGCGAAGGTGCTCTTGCCCGACCCGTTGCCGCCGACGATGGCGACGCGCCGCTCCGCCAGCCGGACGCTCAGATCGTGCAGGACGGGGCGGTCGCCGTAGGCGTGGGTGACGGAGCGGAATTCGATCATCGGGGCATGGTCATCGGGCGCGTGCTTGGCGTGTGACGGTCGTGTTCGGGTGCGGAAGCTCTTACCGCCTTTGTCTTCGCCCCGCCAGCATGACCTTGCCCGCGCCCGAGGCTTCGGTTGCCCCTTGATCGTGTCCACACCGATGGCGCCCGGCGCGCGCGCCGCGTCGCCTTCCCATCCGGGAGCCGCGGCTCCTGGCGAAGGGAGGGCGGCGCGCCGTCTTGCCGGTCAAATCTGGGTCGGTCAAATCTGGAATTCGGGATCGACCGGCACCTGCATGGCGGTCGCCATCGCGTTGGTCTGCATGGCCATGGTGAGGACGGAGAGGAAATCCTGGTGCTGCTCGTCGGTCATCCCCTTGGCCCGTGCGGCGGCGGTGTGGGAATGGACGCAGTAGGAGCAGGAGTTGGCCGTCGAGACGGCGAGGTAGATCAGCTCCTTGGTCAGCGGATCGAGCGCCGAGGGGGCCACCATCACCTGCTTCAGCCGGTTCCAGGTCGCCTCGAGGAGGTCCGGCTGGTTCGCCAGCGCCCGCCACATGTTGTTGACGAAGTCGGTCTTCCGCGTTGCCCGGATGTCATCGAAGACGGCTTTGACACGAGGGTTCCGCGCGGCTTCCGCGTCGGTCCAGAGCTTGACGGTGGACATGGTGGATCGGCCCTCCTGAGGCGCCGGGTGTTCAAGGGAGGAACAGGGACTTCCCGTTGGGTGCTTGATCCTACCGCCAAGCCGCCGCATGGGAAAGTCCGGCGGGGGCCGGGCCGGGTGCGGGGGTGCTGGCCGGAAGCGAGGGAGTGACACCGGAAAAACCAGCGGCGGCCGGCGATCCGGCGCCAGGCAAAGAAATTGCCCCGACATGATTATCGGCTTCGCCAGCCTATGCCGCGTCGACGGAATCCCCGCCGCGACCAGCTTGCAAGCCGCTGCACGCGCTGCGCCGGACGGAATGGGCATCGTCCGGTTGCCGGTCGACGGCGGGGTGACGAATAGATTGGGATGCGGCGGCGCAGGTGCCAGCAAGCAAGGGTGGCAATCCGGCAGGCACGGAAATGCCTGCCCCTTTGGGAAGCGGGCTGAAATCCGGGAGGGTTCGCATGCGATGTCACCGACAAGGAGGCAACGGGCGGCCTCCTTCATCATGCCGGCCGGCAAGCCCCCGGAGGGGGATGGCGCCAACCGCTGATTCCGCGAACGGCGGTGAACCATGACGGCGCCCCCGGAATTTTCAGAAAGTCCGCACGGCATCACGGCATGGGTGTATGAATATATTCCCTTCATTTTGTCGGGAGGCAAAGCATGAACGCGGTACGTGTCGGCAAGCATGGCTACAACTCCATCCTGACGACCTCGCAATCGGTCACGATCGTCAGCGCCGCCCAGAATACCGGCGGCATCGACCTCAAGTCGGCCCAGCTCTGGGCCGCAAACGACATCAGCATTCGGCTGATCGCCACCTACCCGGATTCCAGCAGTGTCGCCTTCTTCTACGTGACCGCTCTATCCAATCAGCCGGGAAGGGAGGCGATGCCCTATCCGATGAATCTTCCGGCCGGGGTGTCGTTGACGGCCGCTACCGGAAACGGTGTCGGCAGCGCCGGGGTATGGGTGAACTACGATCTCATCACCTGATGGCGCCATCCCCTGAGTTGGTTGCCCAGATGGAGTAAAAATTCCTTTGAGGCCATCAACCCATCGGTGTTCGTCGTCGGCTGGCGCCCAACCGTTGGCCGAGTCCGTCGGCTGAGTCTGTGGTCCGGGATTCGTTGCCCAGGCCATTGGCGCCCCACTCACGAGCTGGAGGCTGTCGATCCGGTCGCCCGCACGCCGATGCCGCATCGGCACCGGCAGGCTGGTGACCGTGCCGATGCTCGGTCTCGGCGCCCATAGGGCGTTCGAGAAGGTCAAAGGAGGCGCAGGAGGAGGAGGGCTCCGCCGAAGGGCGAGTCTCATGCCATGGCGACGGCGGTGTGGATCGATCCGGATCGTTCCACACCGCTGCGTACCAGTCGCATGAGGTCGTGTGGAGAGCCTCAGAGCTTCGCTATCAGGTCCATGATGGTCGTTGGGTCCGAAGCAGCGGTTTCTTGGTGTTTCTCGCTGATTTTCGGGGCGATCTGAGCAAAAGGGACGTGAGTGACGGTTTGTGTGCTCGCGCTGTTGGCCTTCATGATTTCTTCCGGCGTCATAAACGTTCCATCGGGCCGCTTGATGTTGACCTGTGTGATGGAATCGGTGACTTGGTCGTGGAAGATGGGCGGGTGAGTCATGGCGTGTATCCGGGGCGTGAGATCTCGTGTAGGCCGTGCCAAGGACTGAAACGGCCCGCCACGGTCGAAAGAGAGTGTGCGGAAGACGCGCCTTGCAAGTCCAGTGACCACCTGTGTCACCCCGCCCCGGTCCTTGCCACGGCGGCGGTCTCTGTTGAAAGGGATGGAGCGCCGGAAGCGCGGCGAGGGACAGGCCGCTGGCCGGCAATTCACATCACCCTGTTCGGCATTGGTGAAGCCGTGCCCGGCGCTTGGATCGACAACCGCACCAAGGAGAAGGACGCGCCGGGATGCGGGTTGCCGACGTTGCCAGGAATTGCCAAGCGGCACTGATACAGAAAGTGCCTCCGCCGTCAGACGGTGTCCTTTTCGGCGGGCGGCAGGCTCCGTTTCTCCAGGTCACGGATTTCGGCAAGCAGCGACATCGGGGGCGGCCGGCATCCGCAGGCCTGGGAATGCGCCAGATGCCATTCGACGCGCTGCCGATGGGTCGCTTTCCGCGGCATGGGGTGGGTCTCGTGCCAGTTCCTGTTCATCGTGCGCTCCGTGAGAATCCGCTCACGATGCCCACCAATCGCCGAGCGGCGGTTTGCTCGTGTTCTGGGCAACGTGCGGGGTGGCGCCCAAGCTTGCGCATGTTTGCCACGAAATCCTTGGTGTCGTAGGCGCTTGTCGGCGCCCACCGTGATGCGGTGGCGGCGGGGATCGCTTCGACCATGGACACCGCCACGGCACGCTCGGCCAAGCCGGTGGCGGCCGTGAGCCGCACATCGACCACCTGGGCGTGACGGTTCGAGGGCCGTCCGGATCCTCGGGTACAGACCCTCGAACGTCGGCGACAGTCGGCGACATCACCTCCAGCGCCTCGTCCACGATCGCTCGGATCGGCCGCAGCGGGTGATCGGTCGGGACCCACGTCTGGCAGCTCACACAGTTGAACAGACACTCGCTGCGTTCGTCCGAACCCCGCATCGTCCTCCCCCCAGCCGCAGAGAATTATGGCAGGCCGACCGTGCACAGCCCTTTTTCCGCATCCCGCTAGCACTACTTTGGCAGTTCTACTCCCGCCGGTGCGGGACGAGCCAGCACCGACAGCAGGGACATCGGAGCGGCGCGCAGGTGAGGATCTGCG
>NZ_JAGINM010000019.1 GCF_017876095.1 Azospirillum agricola | reverse complement strand
CCGCTGTGGAAAACCGGCCCGCCTACGCCAGCTCTGGGGGGCGCTTCGGCGGGCCGGTTCCCCACAGCTCCTACACCACGTTCAGGGACGTGACCAGCGAAGGTGATCACCAAGGGCCATGTCGCGAACCACAAGCTGGAGTTCCACGCCGCCGCCGGCCGTGCGGACCGCGGCTGGTGCCACCTGTCCAACACCGGCCGGGCGTGGGGCAACAACGCGCTGGGCATCGTCGTCGAACACCCGGACCATCATTTTCAGGAAGACTATGACGATTTCGAGCGTTGCTTCGTCAGCGCCCGCGGCGAGGACGGCAAGGTCTATGATTGCTGGACCTACCGCATGTCCGCGCCGGGCACGCCGATGCGTCCGCCCAACTTCTATTGGAACCACATTCCCGAAGGCATGAACCGCTGGGGTTTCCCGGACGACTATGTCCGCTCGGTGCTGGCAATGTACGAGGAGGCGGCGCCCTGCCCGCGCGCCGACCGGCCAAACCCGTCCGCCATTCCGGGCCGCTCGGCGGACACGCGCTGATGCAACGCGCCCGTTTGTCCGGCCGCCTCGGAGCGTAGCGGGGCAGACGGGCGCCGTCCCGTGCGCTGCACGCAAGGAACAAACAAGAAATCCAGGAACAGAGGAGAAATCACGATGCGTCTGCCTTTTCGGGCCGGATGGTCCCTTCACGCCAGCAAGTCAGCTCCACTCGCGGCCTTGGCCGCCTTCCTGCTTTCGGTTCACTTGCACGCTTCCGCCCACGCACAGACCAATGTGGAGGCTGCGGCCCTGGTGCCGAAGCCGATCCGCGATGCCGGCACCCTGCGCGTCGGCTCGCAGCAGACCTTCCCGCCGGTGGAGTTCCGCCAGGACGGCAAAGCGGAGGCGGTGGGCGTCAGCGTCGATCTGCTGAACGAGGTGGGCAAGCGCCTCGGCCTCACCATCACCTTCGTGCATGGCGAATACGCCGCGCTGATTCCGGGGCTGGAGGCCGGCCGCTTCGATGCGGCGTCGGGCGGCATCAGCGACACGGAGGAGCGCGAACAGAAGGTCGATTTCGTCAATTACCTGATGTCCGGCGGCAGCATCCTGGTTCGCGCAGGCGACGCCGGGAAGTACGGAAGTCTCGCGGACTTTTGCGGCGGGTCGGTCGCCACCCTGCTGGGCAGCCGCGTCATCATGGCGGCCGTGGAAAAGGCTTCCGAGACCTGCGTCGCCGGCGGCAAGCCGCCGATCACCGCCAACCAGCTGCCCGCGGCACCCGATGCGCGCATGCAGCTCGATCTCGGCCGGGTCGACGGGTATCTGGGCGACTTCCCGGCGCTCGTCTACATGAAGGGTCAATTCCCGGGCAAATACGCCATCGCCGGCGGCAACCACATCCTGACGCCCTACATCACCTCCTGGGGCTTTCCGAAGAACTCGTCGCTCAAGGACGCCGTCCGGAAGGCAGCCCAGAGCATGCTGGCCGACGGCACCTACAAGACCATCCTCGCCAGATGGGGGATGGAGGGGGCGGCCCTGCCCGAGATCACCGTCAACCTGCCCGCCAGCAAGAGGAAATGACCGTGGTCGCCAGCTGCGCAATGGCCGGACCACGCGCTGTCCGTGTGAAGCACCGCCTGCGCTGGGGAGCCTGGCTCCTCAGCGCCATCGTCCTGCTGGTGGTGTCCATGCTCCTCGGCGCGGCGATCCGCGCCAGGATCATGAACGCGGAGGTGTTCCTCGCCTATCTCACCAGCGAACAGGTGCTCCTCGGCGCCCGCAACGCCCTCATTCTCGGAACGCTGGCCTTGGCGGTCGCCAGCGTGATCGGCCTGGTCGTCGCCCTGATGCGGGTCAGCGGCAACCCGATCCTGGCCGGCCTGTCGGCGACCTACGTCTATTTCTTCCGCGGCACGCCGATGCTGATCCAGCTGCTGTTCTGGTTCAACGCGCTGCCCACCATGTTCCAGCGCGTCCATCTGGCGGTCCCGTTCACCGACATCGTCCTGCTGGATGCGCCGACCACGGCGGTGGTCACGCCATTCGTCGCCGCCCTCGCCGGCCTCGGCCTCGCCGAAGGGGCCTATATGGCGGAGATCATCCGCGCCGGCATCCTGGCGGTGGACAAGGGCCAGCGGGCCGCCGCCCGCGCCATCGGCATGACCGAGGCGCAGGTTCTGCGCCACATCGTCATCCCCCAGGCGGCCCGCATCATCATCCCGGCCGGCGGCAACCAGTACATCATGCTGCTGAAATCGACGTCGCTGGCCTCCGCCATCGGCTTTCTGGAGCTTCTGCGCATCTCCACCGACATCTACTCGTCCAACTTCATGGTCATCGAGCTGCTGGCGGTCGCCGCCTTCTGGTACCTGGTGATGACGGCCTTCGCCACCGCCATCCAGACCGCGCTCGAGAAGACCTTCCCCCAGAGGTAGCCATGGACAGCTCCATCAAGGCCGCGGCCGTGGTCCTCGACTCCGTCTCCAAATCCTATGGAGCGGTCGAGATCCTGAAGAACGTGTCGGTCACCATCGCGCCGGGGGAGGTCGTCACCCTCCTCGGCCCGTCCGGGGCCGGAAAATCCACCCTGCTGCGCTGCATCAACCATCTGGAGACGATCGGCGCCGGCCGCATCTATGTGCATGGCAAGCTCATCGGCTACCGCGAGGTCGGCGACACCCTGCACGAGCTGTCCGACCGGGAGATCAGCGCCCAGCGCCGCTCCATCGGCATGGTATTCCAGAGCTTCAACCTGTTCCGCCACATGACGGTGTTGCAGAACGTCATGAGTGGACCGACCCATGTGCTGCGCGCGCCGAAGGCGGAGGCGGAGGCGCTCGCCCGCGACCTGCTGGCCAGGGTCGGCCTGCCGGACAAGGCGGACCGCTATCCGTCCGAACTGTCGGGCGGCCAGCAGCAGCGCGTCGCCATCGCCCGCACCCTGGCGCTGGCGCCCAGCGTCATGCTGTTCGACGAGCCGACCAGCGCGCTCGATCCGGAACTGTCGCAGGAGGTGATCCTGACCATCCGCAGCCTGGCGGAGCAGGGCTACACCATGCTGATCGCCACGCACGAGATGGCCATCGCCCGCGACTTCGCCGACCGGGTGATCTTCATGGTGCAGGGCGAGGTGGTGGAGGATGTGTCGGCGCGCAGCTTCTTCACCTCGCCCCGGCACGAACGCAGCCGCCAGTTCGTCGCCCGGCATGCCGGATGACCGGCCGGCTCTTCGAGGGACCCCTCCATGCCCGACAGCATTGACCCTGCTCTGCCGGAGCGTTTCCCCGGCCGCACGCGCAAGCGCGCCGGCACCGATCTGCTGGCGGCCGATGTCCACGCACGGCTCCGCACCCGCATCCTGACCTTCGAGATCCAGCCCGGTTCGCGCCTTGTGGAGGACGAGATCTCCGCCAGCCTGGGGGTCGGCCGCACGCCGGTGCGCGAGGCGCTGCTGCGCCTCCAGGGCGAGGGGCTGGTCAGCCGGCGGAAGGGCTGGGTGGTGGAAAGCACCGATGCCGACTGCATCGACCGCGTGTTCGAAAGCCGTGTCGCCATCGAAGGTTACGCCACACGCCTCGCCACGCTGCGTGCCAGTTCCGCCGACATCTGCGACCTGATGGCGCTGGTGGAGGAGATGGACGGCTTCGATACGATGAGCCGCGCCGCCCTCAACCAGCTCAACCGTGCTTTTCACGAGCGCATCGTGACGTTGTCCGGCAACCCCTTCTTCGTGGAGATGCATGAACGCACCCAGTTCCATTACTGGAACATGCGCTTGCCCGTCCTCTTCACGCGGGAGCAGGCGGTGATGACCAACGAGCAGCACCGGCTGATCCTCGGCGCACTGTCCAGCGGGGACCCCGACGATGCGGAGCGCCACGCGCGCGCGCATGTCGCGACCACGCACCGGATCGTCCGCGATGCGCTCGACGGGTGACGGTGACGTTGGAGGCCGGCGGAACGCACCTCCCCACCCGGATGCCCGGGGCAGGGTGCGGGACGGCGGCCCGCCTGCATCGCCATCGCCACGGCCGGCTTCCTGTCTGCTGGCGTTTGCCGACGGCGCTTTCGCCACGGGGCTTCTGACCGCGCGCGACGGCTCGGATTCGCTGCTCGCGGTGGACGCCCACCCGACCCGGCCGCGGCCGGGCCATCCCGGCCAGGCGTTGGCTGGTCACGATCGACCGGACGGGCGGATCGTCCACCTTCCGCATGCGGGCCGAGGCTGCCGCCGGCCTGCCCACCCACGCCTGTCTCCTTCGGAAAGCACGATCCATGATGCGGCCCCTGCACCGTCCGCTTGCCTGCGGAACAGCGCTGATCGTCGGATCGATGCTGTTGTTCAGCCTGTCGGATGTTTTCGCGAAGCAGCTGGCGCGGAGCGTCCATCCGGTGGAGATCGCGTGGCTGCGCTGCCTGGGTGCGGTGTTCCTGCTGCTGCCGGTGGTGGCGGCGCGGCCGGAGCTGCTGCGCAGCGCGCGCCCCGGTGCCCAGATCGCACGCGGCTTGAGCCTGCTGGCATCGACGACGCTGCTGATCGCCGCGCTGCGTCATCTTGGGTTGGCCGAGGCGACGATGCTGGTGTTCATGTCGCCCTTCATCCTGACGGCGCTGTCGGCGCTGCTGTTCGGCGACCGGGTGTCCGGCTCCCACTGGGCGGCGGTCGGGATCGGGCTGGCCGGGGTGGCGGTGGTGGTGCGGCCGGGAATGGACGGCATGACCGCGGCTGCCGCGCTGCCCATCCTATCCTCCCTGTGCTGGGCGGTCGGCATGCTGTGCACCCGCCGCATCGGCATCGGCGATCCGCCGGTGACGACCCTGGTCTGGTCGGTCGCCGTCGGTCTCGTCGCGGCGAGCCTTGCCGTGCCCTTCCACTTCACCCCGCTGGATGCCGGGCAGGCGATCGCCGCGGCGGGGATGGCGGCGGCTTGGACCACGGCCCATTTCTGCATCGTCCTTGCCTATCGGACCCACCCCGCCTGGCAGCTGGCGCCCTTCTCCTACTCGCAGGTCGTCTGGTCGGTGATCCTCGGCCACGCGGTCTTTGCGGAGTTGCCGGACGCCCTCGCCTTCCTCGGTTCCGCCCTGATCCTGTCGGGCGGGCTGCTGGCCGCTCTGCGTCGCCCAGCCGCTGCCGCGCGGGAGCGCGAGGCCTGACCCCGCCGCCATCGGCGAACCACCCGATTCCCCATACCCATAAGGAGCCAAGACCGGCCATGCCGACCATCTTCAACACCCTGCACCACGTCTGCATCGTTGTCCGCGACCTCGACAAGGCGGTCGCCTATTATCGGTCGCTGGGCATCGGCCCCTGGTACGATTACCCGAAGGCCGGTCCCTATGCGGAGTTCGAGGTGCCGAACGAGGCCGCGTCCAAGGCGATGCGCTACAAGTGCGTGGATCTCGCCAATGTGCAGATCCAGCTGTGCGATCCGGGCGAGCTGGACTCGCCGCAGCGTCGATTCCTGGATCAGCAGGGCGAAGGCGTGTACCACCTGGGCTTCGAAGTGGCGGACCGCGACGCCGCCGAGGCGGAGGGCCGTGCCCACGGCCTGGGCGTCATCGCCCGCGGGCGCCGCGCCGACGGCACGGGATTCTGCTACTTCGACACGCGCGGCGATGCGGGGGTGGTGCTGGAGATCCGCAAGTCGGCATCCTGACCGCGGCCGGCGTCTCAGAATCCGTCCAGGGCGTCCTTCACGATGTCGTAGGTGGCCCGGACATGCTCCCGCGCCGCCTCCTCGGCGGCGTCTTCGCGGTGCTCGCCAAGAGCGGCCAGGATCCGCCGGTGCTGATCGTTGGCGGCCTGGGTCTGCTCCTTCGTGAAGATGATGGGAAGGCGCATGTTCCAATAATGGAACAGGGTCTTCTCATGCATGTCCACGAAGAACTGGTTGCCCGACATCTCGATGATTCGGCGGTGGAAACTGCGGTTCAGCTGGTTCAGCTGCGCGCGGGGCATCTGTTCGAAGCCGTCCATCTCCTCGACCAGCGCGCGGAGTTCCTGGACCTGCCCGGCTGTCGCCCGCGCGGCGGCGAGGCGTGTGGCGTAGCCTTCGATGGCGATGCGGCTTTCGAAGATGGCCTGCATGTGGGACGGGTCGGTGCTCTCCACCACCCAGCCCTTCTGCCGGCTGACCAGCCCCTCGCCCTGGAGGCGCAAGAGCGCCTCGCGCACCGGCGTGCGGCCGACCTCCATGCTGGCGGAGATCTCGTCCTCCACCAAGCGCGTGCCGGGCTTGATCTCGAAAGTCAGGATCCTGGAGCGGAGCCGCGCGTGGACATCGGCTGCCAGGAACTCCGTGCCGTTACGCTTGCTCATGACCCCCGTATCCTCCCGATTCCACGGCCGGCCGGACCGATGCCGCCCCGGCTGCTCAAGGAGGCCAACGGCCGCAACACCCTGCGCAGTCCACTCTTGAAGCATAAAGACTGCACGCTTGGCAAACGCTCCGACTGCGGCATTCGCTCGGCCGGCGCAAGGCCGGCCCTCACAAGGACCGCGGCTTTCATGGAATCCGGGCGGGAAGACCGGGGAAAATACGGAATCCCGGTCGGACTCACCATCGAACCACGCTCCTTCCGCCCATGGGCTGGATGCATCCCCCAACAGGCGCCAGGAGCACCGGCGGGGAGATCAGGTCGACCGCGCCGGCCGTCGACGGGTCGCATCCGATCGTGCCATATCCAGGCGCTCACCACGCCAGTTCGAGGATTTCCCGAACATCATCCTCCCTGGTGATCGCGCGCGGGTTGCTGCGCACCATCATGTTCTGCATGGCGCCGGCGGCGATGGCGGCGAACTGGTCGGGCGTCACCCCGACCGCCCGCAGGTTGCCCGGCTGCCCAAGGTCGCGCACCAGATCGGCGACCGCCACCGCCGCGTCGCCGTCCTCCCGCCCCAGCGCGCGGGCCACCAGCGCCTGGCGGTCGGCGTTCACCGGCTGGTTCCAGCGCAGCACGGCGGGCAGCATGACGCAGGAGCAATGGCCGTGCGGCACGCCGGCGACCGCGCCGAGTTGGTGGCCGATGCCATGGCTGGCGCCCCAGTCCACCCGGCCGAGCCCGGTCGTGGCCAGCCAGACGCCGAGCTGGCTCTCCAGCCGGGCGCCGAGATCGTCCGGCCGCTCGCGGTTGGCCCGCAGGGAGCGCCCCAGCATCGCCAGCCCGTGCAGGCAGGTCGCGTCGGTGAAGGGCTGCGGCCCGCGCGAGCAGACCGTCTCCACCGCGTGGTCGATGGCGCGGATGCCGGTGGACAGCCACAGCCGCTCCGGCGTGTGCACGGTCACGGCGGGGTCGAGGATGACCACCTGCCCGCCGATGCGCCGCCCGGTGTAGAGATCCTTGACCCGGCGCTCCGGGTCGGTGGCGCCGCCCAGGCTGGAGAATTCGGCCCCCGACAGGGTGGTCGGCACGATGATCTGGCGCAGCGGCGGGTCCTTCACCGCCGGGACGACGCGGGTCCCGTCCCCGGCGACGCGGATGCGGACGGCGTCGAAGCCGGCGGTGTCGGCGATGCCCTCGGCCAGCGCCACCAGCGCCACCTTCACCGTGTCGACCGGCGTGCCGCCGCCGACGGTGACGATCAGGTCCGGTTGCAGCCGCCGCACCTCATCGGCCAGGGCGAGGACGGAGGCGCGCGGCACATGCTCGACGCAGGCGTCGAACACCCCGGCGCAGGCGTCGCCCAGCGCGTCGCGGATGGCGGCGACGACGCCGGTGGACCGGCTCAGCGTCTTGCTCGCCACGATCAGCGGACGCCGCTTGCCCAGCGTCGCGACGGTTTCCGCCACCGCCCCGGCCGCCGGGCGGCCGTAGATGACGCGGTCCTGCGCCAGGAACTCGTACACACCCGTCTGCATCGCCGCTCCTCCCGTTCGTTGACCCCGCCGCCGCCGCGACCGCTCCTACGGCCCGACCAGCGGGCAACCGCCTTCGGACATCGGGCGGTAGGCCTCGTCGCCCGGCACGCTCCCCAGGACCTTGTAATAGTCCCAGGGGCCCTTGGAGTCCTCCGGACTCTTGACCTGGAACAGATACATGTCGCGGACGACGCGCCCGTCGGCCCGGATCTTGAAATTGTCGCTGAACATGTCGTTGACCGGAAGCTCCTTCATCGTCTTCGACACCGTCGGCGAATCGTCGGTCCCGGCCTTCTCGACCGCCTTCAGGTAATGCAGCACGGAGCCGTAGACGCCGGCCTGCGCCGCCGTCGGCGCGCGGCCGCCGAAGCGCTCCATGAACTTGCGCGACCAGGCGCGGGTCTTCTCGTCCTTGTCCCAGTAGAAGGATTCGGTGAACACCAGCCCCTGCGCGTCCTTCAGCCCGATCGAATGGACGTCGGTGATGAAGATGAGCAGCCCGACCAGCCTCTGCCCGCCCTGGACGATGCCGAACTCGGCGGCCTGCTTGATCGCGTTCACCGTGTCGCCGCCGGCGTTGGCGAGCCCGATGATCTTGCTCTTGGACGCCTGCGCCTGGAGCAGGTAGGAGGAGAAGTCGAGCGTGTTCAGCGGGTGGCGGACGGTTCCCGCGACCTTGCCGCCGGCCTTCTGCACGAAGGCGATGCCGTCGCGCTCCTGCGAGTGGCTGCCGGCGTTGTCGCCGGTCAGGAAGAACCAGGTGTCGGCCCCCTGCCTGACCAGCCCGCGCACGGTGCTGTTGGCCATGGCGTAGCTGTCGTAGGTCCAGTGGATCGTCGTCGGCGCGCAGGACTTGCCGGTGAAGTCGGTCGAGGCCGGGCCCGACAGCATCAGCATGCGGTTCTTCTCGCGCGTCACGCTCAGCACGCCGAAGGCGGTGGCGGAGTGCGGCACGTCGACGATGGCGTCCACCCCGTCGCGGTCGATCCATTCCCGCGCGATGGCCGACCCGACGTCGGGCTTGTTCTGGTGGTCGGCGCTGACGATGACGACCGGCTTGCCGGCGACCGTGCCGCCGAACTCCTCCACCGCCATCCTGGCGGCGACGACCGAGCCCTCGCCGCCGAGATCGGCGTAGAGCCCCGAGCGGTCGTTCAGCACGCCGATCTTGACGGTGCCGTCGGAAATCTGTGCCGCCGCCGGACCGCCCAGGGCGATGCCGGCCGCCAGGGCGGCGATGAACGCAACGCGCATGTCCTGTCCTCCCAGACCGTTGTTTTTCAAAGTCGTTTGGAACCGTTCGGCGGGTTCCGCCGCCGTCTCAGCGCACGCGCTCCAGCACGCTGACGTAGTTGGCGACCGCGGCGCCGCCCATGTTGAAGACGCCGCCCTTGGTCGCCCCCGGAATCTGGATGCCGCTGGCCGTCCCCATGAGCTGCATGGCGGTCATCACATGCATCGACACGCCGGTGGCACCGATCGGGTGGCCCTTGGCCTTGAGCCCGCCCGACGGGTTGACGGGCAGCCGCCCGCCGACCTCGGTCCAGCCCTCCAGCAGGGCGCGGTGCCCCTCGCCCGGCGGGGTCAGGCCCATCGCCTCGTACTCGATCAGCTCGGCGATGGTGAAGCAGTCGTGCGTCTCGACGAAGTCGAGGTCGTCGAGCGTCAGCCCGGCCTGCTCCAGCGCCTTGCCCCAGGCGACCGAACAGCCCTCGAAGCGGGTCATGTCGCGCCGGCCCATCGGCAGGAAGTCGTTGACCTGCGCCTGAGCCCGCAGCCCGACCGACTTGGCCGCCCCGACCGCGACGTCGCCATGGACCAGCACCAGCGCCGCCGCCCCGTCGGACACCATCGAGCAGTCGGTGCGGCGCAGCGGCCCGGCGACCAGCGGGTTACGGTCGGACACCGTCCGGCAGAACTCCAAACCCAGATCCTTTTGCATGTGGGCGAGCGGGTTGGCGGCGCCGTTCCGGTGGTTCTTGGCGGCGATCATCGCCAGCGCGTCCGACCGGTCGCCGTGGCGCTGGAAATAGAGCTGCGCGATGCGGCCGAAGATGCCGGCGAAGGACAGGTCGCCGCCGCCGCCCTCCTCCGCCAGATAGCTGGCCGAGGCCAGCGACGCCTGCACCCGCGCGGCCGGGGCGGCGGTCATCTTCTCCACCCCGACGACCAGCACCGTCCGCGCCCGCCCGGCGCCGATGGCCAGCGCCGCCTGGCGGATCGCGGCGGAACCGGTGGCGCAGGCGTTCTCGACGCGGGTCGCCGGCTTGAAGCGCAACGCGTCGGACGCCTGGAGGGCGAGCGAGGCGGGGAAGCCCTGCGGGTCGAGGCCCTGGTTGAAGTGGCCGACGACGATCTCGTCGATGTCGGCGGGGGCCAGCCCGGCGTCGGCGATCGCCTCGGCGGCGACGCGCACCACCAGCGATTCCAGCGTTTCGTCGTCCAGCCTGCCGAAGCGGGTGTGTGCCCAACCGATGATGTGTCCCAGCATGGTCTGACCTTCGTATCGGGGAGAGGGGCGGGGCGGGGAGCGCGGGAGCGCTCCGGGGCCACGCCGGAGCGGAAGGACATCCAGCGACCGTTTTGTCGCGGCCGTTCCGAATTTATAGTCTGACAATCGAACTATTGATTCGTCGAGCCGGCGC
The DNA here is from genome assembly GCF_017876095.1 of Azospirillum agricola. Classification (GTDB taxonomy): domain Bacteria; phylum Pseudomonadota; class Alphaproteobacteria; order Azospirillales; family Azospirillaceae; genus Azospirillum; species Azospirillum agricola. The sequence continues at coordinate 144,119 of NZ_JAGINM010000019.1, read as the reverse complement.
TGTCAATGGCCTTTCACGCGTCGGCCGCCGCTTTCCAGGCGCGATGTTTTTTGCAGTGCAGCGTGGTTTTTCGTAATTTTTGGCATGAACGGTGGTTCCAGAGCCTATTGACGGGCGTCCGGTTTTGAACATACGATCCGATAGTCGGACTATAAATCAGTCCTGCGTGGCGACAGAGCCGCCGCGCCGCCACCCATTCCCGCCTCTTCCCCGGACCGACCATGCCGCTCGAGGATTCGATGTTCCGCGCTGCCGAAGACACCGCCCCGCTCGACTGGGCGGCGATCGCCGATCATCTGGCGGCGCGCGGGCTGCGGCTCGACCGCGAACCCCCGCCCCGCCAGTTCAGCGGCGGGCTCGCCAACCTGAATTTCCTGGTGTCGGTCGACGGAGCGCCGGCCGTCCTGCGCTCGCCGCCGCCGGGACCGCTGCCGCCGGGCGCCAACGACATGGCGCGGGAGCACCGCATCCTCAGCCGTCTGTGGCGCGCCCTGCCGCTGGCGCCGAGGAGCCTGCATCTGTGCGAGGATTCCGGCGTCGCCGGCCACCCCTTCGTCCTGCTGGAATACCGGCCGGGCGTGACGCTGGCCGGCGCCGCGCCGCCATTGCTGAAGCGGCACCCGGACGTCGGCACGCGGCTGGGGCCGCTGCTGGTCGATGTCCTGGCCGACATCCACGCCGTCGATCCGGCCGCCGTCGGGCTCGGCGACTTCGGGCGGCCGGACGGCTTCCTCGACCGCGCGGTCGCCGGCTGGAGCAGGCGCGCCCATCTCTCCGCCGGGCCGGACGGTCCCCCGGCGCCGGCCGTCGAACTGGCGGGCTGGCTGGCGGACCGGCTGACCCGCGTCCGGCCCGGCCCGCCAACCCTGCTGCACAACGACTTCAAGCTCGACAACCTGATCCTCGACCCCGAGCGGCTGGAGCCGGTCGCCATCCTCGACTGGGACCAGGGCACGCGCGGCGACCCGCTGTTCGACCTCGCCACCCTGCTCAGCTACTGGACGGAGGCCGGCGACCCGCCGGTGATGCACGATCTGGCGCAGATGCCGACCGCCCGCTTCGGCTTTCCGAGCCGGCGGGAGGCGGCGGAGCGCTACGCCGCCCGCACCGGCCGCGACCTGTCGGACTTCCGCTTCCACCGCGTGCTCGCCCTGTTCAAGCTGGCGGTGGTCTTCCAGCAGCTCCACGGCCGCCACCGCAGCGGCGCCACCAGCGACCCGCGCTACGCCGGCTTCGGCGCCATCGCGCGCGGCCTCTTCGACTTCACCCACGACATCGCCCAGGGGCGCGGCTTCTGAAGCGTCCCGTTCCACAAAGACGATTGCCAGGGACAGGAACCACCGATGGACTTCTCGCTGCCACCCGACCTGATCGCGCTGAGGGACCGCACCCGTGCCTTCGTGCGCGACGCCCTCATCCCGCTGGAGAACGATCCCCGCCAGGGCCCGCACGGGCCGTCCGACGACTTTCGCCGCGAGCTGAACGCGCTGGCCCGCGAGGCCGGGCTGCTCGCCCCGCACATGCCGAGCGAGTGGGGCGGGCTGGGGCTCGACCACCGCGGCAAGGCGGTGGTGTTCGAGGCCGCCGGCTACGGGCTGCTCGGGCCGCTGGCGCTCAACATCGCCGCCCCCGACGAGGGCAACCAGCATCTGCTGGAGCAGGTCGCCGACGAGCGGCAGAAGCGCCGCTGGCTCGCCCCCATGGCGTCGGGCGAGATCCGCTCCTGCTTCGCGATGACCGAGCCGCATCCGGGCGCCGGCTCCGACCCGTCGCTGCTGCTCACCAGCTACCGCCGGACTCCCGGCGGCTATGTCATCAACGGCACCAAATGGCTGATCAGCGGCGCCGAGGGGGCCGGCGTCTGCATCATCATGGCGCGCGACGAGGATTCCCCCGACGGCGCGCCGCGCGCCACCCTGTTCCTCGCCGACATGGACCGCCCCGGCATCGTGATCGAGCGCACGCTCGATACGCTGGACCAGAGCTTCCCCGGCGGCCATTGCGTGGTGTCCTTCCAGGATCTGGTGGTTCCGGAGGAGGATGTGCTGGGCCGCGAGGGCGAGGGCTTCCGCTACGCCCAGGTCCGGCTGGCGCCGGCCCGGCTGACCCACTGCATGCGCTGGCTGGGCGCCGCGCGCCGCGCCCACGACGTCGCCACCGCCTACGCCCGCGAGCGCCGCGCCTTCGGCAAGGCGCTGATCGACCATGAGGGGATCGGCTTCCAGCTCGCCGACAACGAATTGGACCTCCACAGCTGCGGGCTGGTCGTCGCGCACGCCGCCTGGGTGCTCGACCAGGGCGGCAAGGGCCGCCATGAATCGAGCGTCGCCAAGGTGATCTGCTCGGAAGCCATCTGGCGGGTGGTCGACCGCAGCCTTCAGGTCCTGGGCGGGCTCGGCACCACCCGCGACACGGTGGTCGAGCGCATCTTCCGCGAGGTGCGGCCCTTCCGCATCTACGACGGCCCGTCCGAGGTCCACCGCTGGAGCATCGCCCGCAAGCTGGCGCGGGAGGGCGCGCAATGAGCCCCACGATGAACAGCGCGACGACACCCACCCTGCAACAGCGCATGGCCGGCCTGTTCGACCTGAGCGGGACGGTGGCGGTGGTCACCGGCGGCGGGCGCGGCATCGGCCGCTCGATCGCCGAAGGGCTGGCCGGCTTCGGGGCGGAGGTGGTGCTGAGCGGCCGCAACGCCACCGTCCTCGCCGCCACCGCCGAGGCCATGGCGGCGCAGGGCGCCAAGGTCTGGTGGCAGGCCGCCGACGTCGCGCGCGAGGAGGAGGTGGCCGCCCTGCTCGCCGCCGTCCTGGAACGCCATGGCCGCGCCGACGTGCTGGTCAACAACGCCGGCATCAACCCGGTCTACAAGGCGGCGGAGACGCTGACCCGCGAGGACTGGCAACCGATCATCGACATCAATCTGGGCGGCGTCTTCCATTGCTGCCGCCATTTCGGCGCCGCGATGGTGAAGCGCAAGGCGGGCAGCATCATCAACATCAGCTCGGTCGGCGGCCATGTCGGCCTGCGCAAGACCCTGCCCTACTGCGCCGCCAAGGGCGGGCTGGAGCTGATGACCAAGTCGCTGGCCATCGACTGGGCGCCTTCCGGCGTCCGCGTCAACAGCATCGCCCCCGGCTTCGTCGAGACCGACCTGACCGCCGGCATGCGCGAGCACGAGCAGCTCTCCCGCCGCCTGCTCGGCCAGACGCCGATGGGCCGCTTCTGCGGACCCGACGAGCTGATCGGCGCCGCCGTGTTCCTGGCCTCGGCAGCCTCGGCCTACGTCACCGGGCACAGCATCCTGGTCGATGGCGGGTGGACCGCGCAATGACGGCCGCTCCCCCCAATGCATCCGCCGCCGATGCCCCCGCCGATGCCCCCGCCGCCGGGGCGCTGGACGGGCTGGTCGTGCTCGACCTGACCCGCCTGCTGCCCGGCGCCTTCTGCACCCAGCTCCTCGCCGATCTCGGGGCCACGGTCGTCAAGATCGAGGAGCCCGGACGCGGCGACTACAACCGCGCCTTCGAACCGCTGAACGTCGCGGAATCCGGCTCCTTCCTGCTGCTGAACCGCAACAAGAAGAGCGTCACGCTGAACCTTAAAACCGACGAGGGCAAGGCGATCCTCAAGCGGCTCGCCGGACAGGCCGACGTGCTGGTCGAGGGCTTCCGTCCGGGCGTGATGGACCGGCTGGGCGTCGGCTACGCGGCGCTGGCCCCCGACAACCCGCGCCTGATCTATTGCGCGATCTCCGGTTTCGGGCAGGACGGCCCCTTCGCCAAGGCGCCCGGCCACGACCTCAATTACATGGCGATCGCCGGCGCCCTGCCGCTGTTCGGCAAGGCCGGGGAGGATCCCATCGTGCCGGGCCTGTCGATCGCCGACCAGGGCGGCGGCTCGCTGATGGCGGCCTTCGGCATCCTGGCGGCGGTGCTCGGCCGGCAGCGGAGCGGGCGCGGGCAGTTCGTCGACGTCTCGATGACCGACGGGGTGGTGGCCTGGCTGGCCTACCACGCCGCCGACCGCTTCTTCGCCGGCATCGAGCCCAAGGGCGGCGAGCGCCGCTTCCTGGGGCAGGCGCCCTGCTACAACGTCTTCCGCTGCGCCGACGGCCGCTGCATCACGCTCGGCTGCATCGAGGAGAATTTCTGGCACCGCTTCTGTGATCTGGCCGGGCTCGAGGACCTGAAGGACCGGCAATGGCCGGAGGGGGCCGAGGCCGCCGCCCAGATGGCGCGGGTCGGCGACCTCATGGCCAGCCGGAGCTGCGCCGAATGGATGGAGCTGCTCGGCGGCGCCGACCTGCCGGTCGCCCCGGTCAACAGCATGAGCGAGGCGTTCGAGCACCCCCAGCTCAAGCACCGGGAGATGCTGCTGCACATGGACCACCCGGTGGAGGGGCGGATCCCGCAGCTCGGATTCCCGATCAAGTTCTCCGGCACGCCGGGCCGGCTGCGCACGCCGCCGCCGCTGCTGGGCGAGCACACCGAGGAGATCCTGGCCACGCTCGGCTATGACGGCGACGGCATCGCGCGGCTGCGCGCGGACAAGGTCCTGTGAAGGCGGATCGGAAGCAAGAAACGCACGGGAACGCTCAAGGGGAGGACACAGCATGCTCACCACCGCCACACCCGGCCGGCCCTTCGCCTGGGACGTTCCGGAGACCTTCAACTTCGGGGCCGACGTGGTGGACCGCCACGCCGCCGATCCGGCGCTGACCGCGCTGCTCTGGTCGGACGCCGCCGGCCGGGAGGAACGCTACAGCTACGCCGACATGGCGCGGCTGACCAACCGCTTCGCCAACGCGCTGGCGGCGCGCGGCGTCGTCAAGGGCGACCGGGTGCTGGTCATGCTGCCGCGCGTTCCCCAATGGCAGATCGCCCTGGTCGGCTGCCTGAAGCTGGGCGCCGTGCCGATCCCCTGCATCGAGATGCTGACCGGGCGGGACGTCGCCTACCGCCTCGCCCATTCCGAAGCGCGGGCGGTGGTGGCGACGGCGGCCTCGGCGCCGAAATTCGCCGCCATCGCCGAGACGCCGGCCCTGCGCATCGCCGTGGGCGACCCGCCGGCCGGCTGGACCGGCTGGGCGTCGATGATGGCGGAGGCGTCGGACGATTTCACCCCGGCGGTGGTCGGGGCGGAGGATCCGGCGATCCTCTTCTACACCTCCGGCTCGACCGGCCACCCCAAGGGCGTCACCCACGCCGCCCGCGCGCTCTACGCCTGGCGCGTCTCGGCCGAGCACTGGCACGGGCTCCGGCGCGGCGACGTGATGTGGTGCACCGCCGACACCGGCTGGAGCAAGGCCGGCACCAGCATCCTGTTCGGCCCCTGGAGCCGGGGGGCGGCGGTGGTCTTCCACGACGGCCCCTTCGACCCGCGCGCCCGCTTCGAGCGGATGGCGCGCCAGCGCGTGAACGTCTTCTGCGCCGCCGCCACCGAGTTCCGCCGGCTGGTGCAGGAGGATGTTTCGGGCTTCGACCTGTCGGCGCTGCGTCAGGCGATCTCCGCCGGCGAATCGGTGAACCCGGCGGTGGTCAAGCGCTGGACCGCGCTGACCGGGGTGCCGCTGCGCGAGGCCTACGGCCAGACCGAGACGCTGATGACCGTGCTGACCATGGCGGCGGACGAGCCGCGTCCGGGCTCGATGGGCCGCGCCTCGCCCGGCACCGACATCGCGGTGATCGACGAGGAGGGCCGCCGGCTGCCGCCCGACACGCCCGGCCTGCTGGCGCTCCGGCTGCCCAACCCGCAGGTGATGCTGGGCTACTGGAAGGATCCGGAGCGCACCGCCGACTGCCGGCTGGAGGGGCCGGAGGGAACCTGGTTCCTCACCGGCGACCGGGCGACGCTGGATGCCGACGGCTACTTCCATTATCTCGGCCGCAACGACGACCTGATCAACTCGGCCGGCTATCGGATCGGCCCGCTGGAGGTCGAGAACGCCCTGATCGAGCATCCGGCCGTGCAGGAGGTCGCCGCCGTGCCCAGCCCGGACGAGGAGCGCGGCGAGGTGGTCAAGGCCTTCGTCGTGCTGCGCGCCGGCCTGTCCGGCTCGCCCGAACTGGTGAAGGAGCTTCAGGATTTCGCGAAGGGCCTGACCGCCCCCTACAAGTATCCGCGCCGCATCGAGTTCGTGGACGAGCTGCCGAAGAACGCCAGCGGCAAGATCCTGCGCCGCGAGCTGAAGGCGCGCGAGTTCGCGGCCCATGGCGCCACTCCATGACGGCCTTGCCGGTTTCCAGCCTGTCGGCGACCGAAGCGGTGCGCGGCCGGCGCAGCATCCGCGCCTTCCTCGACCGGCCGGTTCCACGCGCGCTGCTCGCCGACATCCTCGACGCCGCCGCCCGCGCGCCGAGCGGTTCCAACATCCAGCCCTGGAAGGTCCACGCCGTTGCCGGAGCCGCGCGAGCGGCTCTGACGACGGAGCTGATGGTCCTGCATGAGGCCGGGGTGCCGCCCGACCCGGAATATTCCTATTACCCGGCGACGTGGCGTGAACCCTATCTGGGGCGCCGCCGCAAGGTCGGCTGGAGCTTGTACGGCGCACTCGGCATCGCCAAGGGCGAGCGGGAGCGCATGGCGCGCCAGCACGCCCGCAACTACGACTTTTTCGGCGCCCCGGTCGGGCTGTTCTTCACGCTGGACCGCGTCATGGAACGGGGCGGCTGGCTCGACCTCGGCATGTTCATGCAGAACGTCATGATCGTCGCCCGTGGCGCCGGGCTCGACACCTGCCCGCAACAGGCCTTCTGCAACTACCACCGCGTCGTCCGCCGCCACCTCGGCATCCCGGACGAAGAGATTCTGGTCAGCGGCATGGCGCTCGGCCACGCCGACCCGGCCGCCCCCGAGAACCGCTTCGAGACCGGCCGCGAGCCCGTGGACGGCTTCGCGCGCTTCGTCGGCTTCTGACGCTCCCCCTCCGCTTCCCCACATCGAGGACATCGGACATGAATCCGTCCACCCATCCCGTCATCGTCACCGGCGCCGCCTCCGGCCTGGGTGCCGCCACCGCGCGGGCCTTCGCCGCCACCGGTTCCAGGGTCGCGCTGCTCGACCTGTCCGCCGAGCGCCTGGCCCCGGTCGCCGGGGAGACCGGCGGCCTCGCCATCCCCTGCGACGTCGCCGACGCCGCCTCGGCCGAACGCGCGGTGGCCATGGCGGCCGAGGCGCACGGGCCGGCGCGCGTCCTGGTCAACTGCGCCGGCATCGCCCCGGCCGGCCGCATCGTCGGTCGCGACGGGCCGCAGCCGCTCGACGAATTCGCGCGGGTCGTGTCGGTCAACCTGATCGGCACCTACAACCTGATGCGGCTCGCCGCCGCGGCCATGACGACGCTGGAGCCGCTGGAGGACGGGGAACGCGGCGTGATCGTCAACACCGCGTCGGTCGCAGCCTATGAGGGGCAGATCGGGCAGGCCGCCTACGCGGCGTCGAAAGGGGGGGTGGCCTCGCTGACCCTTCCGGCCGCCCGCGAGCTGGCCCGTCACGGGGTGCGGGTGGCCGCGATCGCGCCCGGCCTGTTCGGCACGCCGATGGTCACCGCCATGCCGCGGGAGGTTCAGGATGCCGTGGTCGCCAACATTCCCTTCCCCCATCGCTTCGGCAAGCCGGAGGAGTACGCCCGCATGGTCCTGTCCATCGTCGGGAACCCGATGGTGAACGGGTCGGTCATAAGGCTCGACGCCGCGCTGCGCATGCAACCGAAGTGAGGCGGTCGCGATGACGGGGCAAGGGACGGTCCGGCGCCGGGTCCATCTGGTGCGGCATGGCGAGGTGGCGTATTTCGACCGATCGGGGCGGCCGCACAACCCGCGCGACGTCCCGCTGACGCCGGCCGGGCTGAAACAGGTGGAGGCGCTCGCCCGCCATCTCGCCACGGTTCCCATCGACCGGGCGGTGTGCTCCGGCCTGCCCCGCACGCGGGAAACCGCCGGGATCCTCATCGCCGGTCGCGGGTTGCGGCTGGAGGAGGATGACGGCTTCCGGGAAATCCGCGGCGGTCGGCTGCGGGACCTGCCGGCGGACGGCATCGAGGAGCGGCTGGCCCGCGCGTACGCGCCTTGCGGCGAGGATGGCGGGCGGTTCCTGGGCGGGGACCTCTTCGCCGTCTTCGCCGAACGGGTGAGGGCGGCCTTCCACCGGCTGGCCGCCGCCCCGGACTGGCGGTCGCTGCTGCTGGTCGCGCATGACGGCGTGAACCGCGCCATCCTGTGCCATGCCCTTGGGTGCGGGCTGGGCGCCATGGCCGCGCTGGAGCAGGATTACGCCGGCCTCACCATCATCGACCTGGAACCGGACGCGTCCGGCGGCGGCTGGCGACCGCTGGTCCGCACCATGAACATGACCGCCTATGACGCCGTGAAGGCGGACCTTCACGCGACGTCGATGGAGCGGGTGGCTCGCAGCCGCCGCCGCACCTGACGGCACCCCCGGTCATTCGAAATAGCTGCTGTTGTCGACCGGCTGATTCATGTCGAGGTCAGCCAGTTCGTAGCCCCGCCGGAAATCCTTGATGTGCTTTTCCATCCACTGCGCCGCGTGCTTGGGATCGCGGTTGCGGATTCCGTTCACGACCTCGCGGTGGGCCGAAAGCAGGCGGTCCTTGGCGTTCAGCCGCGACATCACCTGATAGAAGGCGGGGTAGAACAGCAGGCCGATCGGCTCCCGCGCCAACAGCAGCGCCCGGTTGCGGGACGCCTTGGCGACGAGGAGATGGAATTCGATGTCCAGGGCGACGAGCTTCTGTTCATGCTCCAGGCAGTCGGCGGTTTCCCGAAGATTCATCTCGAGCCGTTCGATCTCCTCCTCGGTTGCGCGCGTCGCCGCCAGTTCGGCCGCACGGACCTCCAGCGGCAGCATGGTCTCCCACAGTTCCAGGAAGGTGATCTCGTGCAGGATCATGGCTTGGCTGACGCGGGACGCCAGATCCTGCTCCCGCGGCAGACTGATGACCAGACGACGGGCACTCTTGCGGAACACGAGCCCGCTCTGCTCCAGCACGCGGATCGCTTCGCGCACGGTGGAGCGGTTGACCCCAAGCTGCTTGGCGAGATCCAATTCGGAGGGCAACTGCTGCCCAACCTTGTAGACGCCTTGCATGATGCATTTTTCAATGTTCGAAGCCACCAACTGATAGGCCGGTTGAACCTCGACTTTTTCGAAGACCATTGGGTTGTGTTCGGTCAAGGATGCGTCCTTTTGGCACCTAACCTCGGCATCGGCCCAGGCAACGGATTGGGCAGCGTCGGTCAGTCGGACCATCGTACCGTCTTCTCAACCCGGCGACCAGCGTTAACGGCTTCGGCTTCATCGATCCGTGCTCGCCTCTCTGTAAAGCAGAACCGAAAGAAGCCTCCCTTTCCGCGCCCGAACGTGGCGGAGCCGCCGCCGGCAGCTTCGGCCGGGCGTCGGGCTCCACGCCGACGCCGACGACGAGGAGCCACTGCTCATGGCCGCCCCGGACGAAGCAGGCCCAAGTGAGGCCGGGTGGCGCAGCCCGCGGCGATCTGCGCGGCGCGGCGGCGCAGCGGCGTCTGCGCGAGGCGCATTTCGTCGCCATCGTCACCCCGTCGATCAAGCATCTCCGCAAGGAGCCGAGCGAGATCGACCAGGGGCGCGGCAGCATGCGGCTGTGGAAGGCGATGGCGGCGTCCTGAGCGGGGGCCTGCTCAGATCGTGTATTCCGGCTCCGGCAGGCTCATGTCCATCTCGACCGCCGGGGCCTGGCCGGAGGTCGACCAGCCCACCACCCTGGCCGGCACCCCCGCCACGGTGGCGCCCGGCGGCACCGGCTTCAGCACGACGCTGCCGGCGCCGACCTTGGCGAAGCGGCCGATCTCGATGTTGCCCAGCACCTTGGCGCCGGCCGCCAGCAGCACGCCGTCGCGGACCTTGGGGTGACGGTCGCCGTGCTCCTTGCCGGTGCCGCCCAGCGTGACGCCCTGGAGGATCGACACGTCGTCGCCGACCACTGCCGTCTCGCCGATGACGACGCCGGTGCCGTGGTCGATGAACACCCCGCGCCCAATCGGGACCGCCGGGTGGATGTCCACCGCGAACGCCTCCGAGACCCGGCTTTGCAGGAAATGCGCGAGTTCGCCGCGGCCGTGGCTCCACAGCCAATGGGCGACGCGGTGCCATTGCAGGGCGTGGAAACCCTTGAAATACAGGAACGGCGTCAGCAGGCTGTCGGCCGCCGGGTCGCGAGCGACGATGGCGGTCAGATCCGCCACCGCCGACGCCACGATGCCGGGATCCTCGGCGTAGGCCGCCTCGGCCAGGTCGGCCAGCCGCTCCGCCGTGATGTACCAGTCGCCCAGCTTGCGCGCGAGATGCGCGCCCAGCGCCGACGCAAAACTCTCGTGCGACAGAACCGCGATGTGGATGAAGCTGCGCAGCAGGCCATCCTTGGCCGCCGCCCGTTCGGCGTCGCCGCGCAGCCTCGCCCACAACTCCGCTGCCGGCCCCGCCCCCTCCCCGGCGAGGGGAGCGGCGAAGCGCGCCGAGGTGAGGATCTGGGCCATCGGTCTCTCTCCTTCCCGGCGTGGCGGTTACGAGCCGCGCCGGGACAGCGTGCTGCGGAAGCGGTGCAACGCCGCGACCAGCGCGTCGATGTCCTCGCAGGTGTTGTAGAAGGCCAGCGAGGGCCGGACGGTGCTCTCCACCCCGAAGCGGCGCAGGATCGGCTGGGCGCAATGGTGGCCGGACCGCACGGCGATGCCCTCGCGGTCGAGCGCCTTGCCGACGTCCTCGGTCTTGCAGCCGTCCAGCACGAAGGACAGCACGCCGGCCTTTTCTCGCGCGGTGCCGATCAGCCGCAGCCCCGGAACGGTCAGCAGCCCGGCGGTCGCGTGGACCAGCAGCTGGTGCTCGTACCGGGCGACGGCCGGCATGCCGATGCGGTCGAGATAGTCGACGGCCGCCCCCAGCCCCACCGCGTCGGCGATGTTGCCGGTCCCGGCCTCGAAGCGGTTGGGCGCGTCCTGGTAGACCGTCTTCTCGAAGGTCACGTCGGCGATCATGTTGCCGCCGCCCTGCCAGGGCTGCATGCCGTCGAGCACGTCAAGCCGGCCATACAGCACGCCGATGCCGGTCGGACCGAACATCTTGTGCCCCGACAGGACGAAGAAATCGCAGCCCAGCGTCCGTACGTCCACCGGCATGTGCGACACCGCCTGCGCCCCGTCCACCAGGGTGCGGGCGCCGGCCGCGCGCGCCATCGCCACCATTTCCGCCGCCGGGGTGACGGTGCCCAGCGCGTTGGACACCAGCGTCAGCGACACCAGCCTGGTGCGCGGATTCAGCAGCCTGGCGTACTCGCCGAGGATGATCTGGCCGTCGTCGTCGACCGGAACCACCCGCAGCCGGGCGCCCGTCTCCGCGCAGAGCTGTTGCCACGGCACGATGTTGGCGTGGTGCTCCAGCCAGGTGACGACGATCTCGTCACCCTCGCGGACATGCTGGCGCCCCCAGGCCTTGGCGACGAGGTTGATGCCCTCGGTCGCCCCCCGCACGAAGAGGATCTCCCGCGTGTCGGCGGCGCCGACGAAACGGCGGAGCTTCTCGCGCGCCGCCTCGTAGGCGTCGGTGGCGCGGGCCGCCAGCGCGTGGGCGGCGCGGTGGATGTTGGAGTTCTCCTCCGCGTAGAATTTGGCGAGCCGGTCGATGACCGCCTGCGGCTTCTGCGTGGTGGCGGCGTTGTCGAGCCAGACCAGCGGCTTGCCGTGAACCGTCTGGTTCAGGATCGGGAAATCGCGCTTGGCCGCGCGCGGGTCGAAGGCCGGCGCCGGAAAGTCCAGATCCGGCACCTGCTCGGGCCGCAACTGCACCGACAGCGAACGGACCTCGACCAGATGGCCGGGGGCCGCCGGAACGGCGCTCCGGCCGGCACCGGAAGGGCCGGCGACCGGAACCGCCGCCGGAGCGCCACCCGGCCGCGCCTGGTCGAGGATACGCAGCGATCCGGCCGGCACCGGCGGCGCGCCCGCCACCGGCGCGGAGGGCAAGGCCGCCGGCAGGGGCGGCACGAGGGACAGGGCGCCGCCCAGCGAATGGACGATGCTCCCCAGCCCGCCGTCGCCCAGCCCGCCAAGCGGAACCGGGTTGGGCGGCAGGGCCGCCGCGACGAAGGCCGGGTTGCCCGACGGACCGACCGGCGGAGGCACGGGAGGGGCCGAGGGAGGAGCCGGCGCCGCCCCCGGGGCATGCACCGCCGGAGCCGCCGCCAGCACCGGCGGAACCGCGCCCAGATGCGGCGCGGCCGGCACGCCTCCCGCCAGGGCGGGCCCGCCATTCGGCGGCGCGCCGAACAGCTGGTTGGCCAGCAGGGCGATCAGCGCCGGATCGGGGACGCCCGCGGGGAACGCGTGGTCAGGCATACTCATGGTAGTTGCCGACATGGACATCCTCCAGCACGCCGAGCGCATCCTCGGTCAGGATGGCGGCCGAGCAATAGAGCGAGATCAGGTAGGACGCGATGGCCTTGCGGTTGATGCCCATGAAGCGCACCGACAGGCTGGGCGCGACCTCTCCGGGAACCCCCGGCTGGAACAGGCCGATGACGCCCTGCTTGGCCTCGCCGGTGCGCAGCAGCAGGATGCTGGTGCGGCCCTCGGCGTTGATCGCCAGCTTGTCGCTGGGGATCAGCGGAATGCCGCGCCACGTCAGGAACGGCGAGCCGTGCAGCGTCACGGTGGGCGGCGGCACGCCCCGGCGGGTGCATTCGCGGCCGAAGGCGGCGATGGCGCGCGGGTGCGCCAGGAAGAAGGCCGGCTCCTTCCACACCTTGGAAATGAGTTCGTCGAGGTCGTCGGGGGTCGGAGGACCCTTGCGGGTGGCGATCCGCTGCGACGGGGCCGCGTTGGTCAGCAGGCCGTATTCGGCGTTGTTGATCAGCTCGTTCTCCTGCCGCTCCTTGACCTTCTCGATCAGCAGGCGGAGCTGCTCCTGGATCTGGTCGATCGGATGGCTGTAGAGGTCGGAGACGCGGGTCTGCACGTCGAGCACGGTGGTCACCGCGTTCAGCGAATACTCGCGCGGCGCCTCGTCGTAAGGCACGAAGGTCTCCGGCAGGTCGGCGTCGTTGCGCGGGCTGCACTCCACCTCGGCGCGGATCTCCCCCTTGGGATCGATCACCCGGTTCAGACGGTAGATGCCGGCCTCGACCGGAGTCCAGGGCAGGAAGGACACCAGCCAGCGGGGCGTGATGCCCGACCATTGCGCCCGCGTCTTCGTGGCGTTGGCAAGCTGGCGGGCCGCCTGCTCGTTCAACGTTCGACGCGCCTCGGTGTCTTCGGACATGGGATCGGCTCCTTCACAGGGATCGGCGGACCGGCGAAGCCGCCGGGCAAGGGCGTCCACGCGGTGAATCGGGCGATTCACCGTTGCGGCGGCTTCGTGGTTCGAAAAGGCGGCGCCGGCGGTGGGGATGGCCGGGGCGCCGCGTCGTGACGGCCCGAGGATGCCCGCCCTTGCACCCGGCCTCAAGTCCTATACCGATGGTGGAAATCGCTTTGATCCAATATAGCGGATGGATATCCGTTCCATTGGGCAAAACCCTGATTCAAGGCTTATTTCCCAGTTTTGCCAAAGACTTATAAAACGGCAGCGTGCTGCGGGGCGCTCAAGGAACGACGCGCGGCCTGGATAATAAACAAAATCATTTCGTTCTTATTCAGAATTCAACGTCATGGCCCTACAAACCTACTTTACAAATAGATTTATCTGATCGATCTTACGGGAACGACGGTGAAAGCGGGTTCTTCGCGGGGAACGTCCCACCGTCGCGGCCAATGGCGCTCGCAACGTCTGGCCTCGGGACCGGCGGCGCGGGTTTGTGGGATGGGCCCGCGCCGCCGTTTCCATCTCCGTTCCTCCAGAAAGGAAGCGGCCCCCTTGACCGTGGCCAACGATCTCGAACCGGCCGACGACGAGGCCATCCCGCTGATCCTCGGCCGCAATCTGCGGCGGCTGCGGACCCGCCAGGGGCTGTCGCTCGAACGGCTGGCGCGGGTGTCGGGGGTCAGCCGGGCCATGCTGGGCCAGATCGAACTGGGCCGCAGCGCGCCGACGATCACGCTGCTGTGGAAGATCGCCCGCGCGCTCGATGTCTCCATCGCGGCCCTGACCAGCACCAGCGCGCAGGACAGCGTGGTCGTGCTGCGGCAGGCCCAGGCGAAGATCCTGTCCACCGCCGACGGCCTTGTGCTGACGCGCCCGCTGTTTCCCGGCGACGGCGACCGCCGCGTCGAGTTCCACGAAATGCTGCTGCATCCGCAAGCCACCGAGGACCGCACGCCCCACCCCGCCGGCACCGTCGAACACCTTGTCGTCGCGATGGGACGCGTCGAGGTCACCGTGGGCGGCGCGCGCCACCGGCTGGAGCGGCGCGACGCCATCCTGTTCGACGCCGACGTCCCCCACGCCGTCCACAACGTCGGCGACGGGGACGCGCTGCTCTATCTCGTGCTGTCACACGGTGAAAGCGACCGCTGAAACGCCCCGAACGGGATCACGCCATGTCCGAACCGGGAAAGAGATCGCGGAGCTCACGGGAAACGCAGCGGCCGTCACAGCCCCCGGCAGGGCGGCCGGGCATCGGCAACGCGCTTGGTCCCCTTGATCGAGCAAGACGAGCGCCTAACAGAAGCTTGAGTCGTCTCTCGACTCGCCATCCCCGCCTTTGCGGGGATGACGGTTCCATTGGGCACCGATGGCGAAAACGGAATTCTGTTCGGCGCTCTTAGCGTCAGGCAAAGGGGGCGCGGTGTTGGCCCCCCTTGCCGCTTCCATGTCAGGCCCGCAGCCGCTCCGTTGCGCTTGCGATGTTCTGCGACACCGCCTCAATGTCACGAACCACGCGAGTGACGCTGTGCGCGATCTCCCTGGTTGCCGACTCCTGCTGCGACACCGCGGCGGCGATGGTGGTGGAGATCTGCTGGACATCGGAGACGATCGAACCGATCCGGCGGATCGCGCCAACCGCATGAAGCGCCTCCTGCTGGACGGAGGCAATCTGGGAGGCGATGTCGTCGGCGGCGTTGCCGCTCTGCTGGGCCAGAGACTTCACCTCGTTCGCCACAACGGCGAAGCCCCGGCCCGCCTCGCCGGCGCGGGCGGCCTCGATGGTCGCGTTCAGGGCGAGCAGATTGGTCTGCGACGCGATGTTGTTGATCAGCTTGGTGATCGCGCCGATGCGCTCGGCGGAGGTGACGAGGGCTTCGACCGCCGTGTTGGTGCGCGTCGCCTCTTCCGACGCCTTGAGCGAGGCGCCCGACGCCTCGTTGGCGCGGTTGCTGATGTCGGAGATGGAGGCCGACAGTTCTTCCGTCGCGGCGGCGACGGTCTGTGCGTTGGCGGTGGCACGGTCGGCGGCTGCGCCGACCCCGTTGTCCAGGGATTCGGCAAGTTCAACGACGGTGCGGCGTCGCTCGCCGTCCATCTCCGCCTGCCGCAGTTCCGCCAACTTCTGGGCATCGATGTCGATCAGCGATCCGCAGGCGCGCAACGCCAAGCCGTTGTTGTCGCGGGCGACGCCGCCGATGGCGCGGAACCAGCGGTAGCTGCCGTCCCTCACCTTGAGCCGGTAGTCCACATCATAGCCGGTGCGTCCGCTGCGGTCGTTCAGGCAGGCCATGAAGGCGTCGAAGGTCGGCTTCGCGTCGTCGGGGTGCAGCCGGTCGGCCCAGGAGTTGACGCCCTCGGGAAAGCCGACGGTGTCGTCGCGGTCGAAACCGGCAAGGCGGCGGAACTCCGGCGACCAATGCCAGCGGCTTTGCGCGTGCATCGGATCGCCGTTGTGGAAGACTGCGTCCCAAAGCCCGACGCCCGCATGACGGTCGAGCAGTTTGGCCCGCTCCAACTCGTTGCGCTCGGCATCGATGTCGATCAGCGATCCGCAGGCGCGCAACGCCAGGCCACGGCTGTCGCGGGCGACGCCGCCGATGGCGCGGAACCAGCGGTAACTGCCGTCCTTCACCTTGAGCCGGTAATTCACATCATAGCCGGTGCGTCCGCTGCGGTCGTTCAGGCAGGCCATGAAGGCGTCGAAGGTCGGCTTGGCGTCGTCGGGATGCAGCCGGTCGGCCCAGGAGTTGACGCCCTCGGGAAAGCCGACGGTGTCGTCGCGGTCGAAACCGGCAAGGCGGCGGAACTCCGGCGACCAATGCCAGCGGCTTTGCGCGTGCATCGGATCGCCGTTGTGGAAGAGCGCGTCCCAAAGCCCGACGCCCGCATGGCGGCCCAGCAGAGCCAACTCTTCGGCCGCCTGATTGTCCTGCGGCTTGCGGAACGACAACATTTGTAACTCCTGATGGCGGAAGATGATCAGGGCATCATGGTCCTGCAATGGCTGAACAAATATTTAATGCAGGATGTGATTCTCCCCACCTTGTTTGCAAAGTTGCGGCTCCTGAAAGATATTCATTCGAATATGTGTTTGGTTGAAGGGCCGTGCACGTCATGGTGCCCGCGAAATTCACTATCTCGTCAGAGGAATTATTGTTTCGCTGCGTTCGTTCAGAGTGTCTCGGCGGGACTCTGTCCATTCATGCTGGAAAGCGGGGGCCTGGATCCTGCCGCAAGCCGAGTTCGGCCGCCCGTTCGGGAAATGATCGCCTTCATCGACACGCAACCGCACCGTTCACGGGAACGAGCCGGCCTGCCGGGTTCTGCCGAACGCCTCGTCGACGATCACCGGGAAACTGCCGGAATTGTTGAGAAATCGGTATCGAGGATGACGATGGTTCGCGCCGGGGCGCTTTCGGCGAAGCCCCGCAGCAGCGTGTTCACCGAAAGCGAGTTCTCGATGACGCCGGCGTTCTGATCCACCGCGAGCAAGGAAAGGGATGGCAGCGGACCTGCACCGCCGATGCCAACGCCATAGCCTGAATAGTAGAACACCGCGGACACCGCGCCGCGAGCCCGTTCGGTGAAGGCACGGAAGGAGGACTCCAAGACAGGCCGGTCGGCGTCATAAACCTCCACCACGTCGTAACCGGCCGCCTTCAAGGCCGAACCGACAAGGCGCCCGTCGGCAACACTGTTCACAAGAGGGAAAACCCCTTGGCCCTTGTAGGCCGCGTTGGCGACCACCATCGCCACGGATCGGCCATTGCCGCCCGCCGCACAGGGCATGTCGGTGGCGCCCGATGCGGCCAGCCAAGGAACCTGCTGTTCCTGCGTGGCCTTTCGGACGGTGTCGCTCACTCTGTCGAACAGAGTCGCCACCGTGCAGTTCCTTGCCGTGAACGCAGCGGCCAGGGCTGGGGCGAGCGGTCCATTCCCGGTCTTTTGCCCAGGCACCTGATCGAAAGCGCGGCCGCCGGGCAGGGTCGCCGCAATGATCGCCATGTCCGGCTTTTCAGGGCCGACAACGATGTTGGGTTCCGCAAGGGTAAGGCCCGCCATGGCCGCCGGTGCGCCAAGGCCTGCAACGGCCGCAGCGAGGAACGTCGGGAACCGAAGCATCGATGGGTCTCCTGGATGGTGGTGCGAAAAGCCGGCGTCGGCAGGGGCTTCAGCCTTCAAGATCTCAATCGGGATGGCGGCACGGCACAATTCAACACGCCATCCGCCACCGCAGCCCGATCGTGTGTGGCCATGGCGTGAATCGACAACATCGGGGCATTCGCAATCGGCATTGCCGCATTATGGTTGTGGTAATCACCTATCTATTGCGCATTAAACAGAAAATATTTCTGGATTTTCAACCTGATTCGCGAGCGCCGCGCATCGCTTTCCAGGCGCGAGAGGCGGCCAATCCGCGGAACCGTCGTCAAATCCAGCCTGACTGAAGCGAACCAACCGCTTCACCAGGAAAAAAAGGGGCCACGTGTTGGCCGCTCGGCCGATCAGGCGCGAAATGGGATTGACGCTCCGCACCGGGCATTGAGCGCCAGAAACGCACTGCCCGCTTCAGGTGGCTGCGTGACGCACCCTCGCACGCGGGAAGGATGTTGCGAAGTCATGCGATCCTGTCACTCTCTGTTTGCCTTTGGAAAGTGCGGCCGAAGAGTGGCGGCAGGGCGGAGTGGCCTCCTCGACCGCGTCGGGTGAGCGCATCGGGACCGAAAGGCGGATTCCGGCGGGTTGGGAAGCGGGGGAGAGGGATGATGCGGCAATGGACGGTCTTATGGTTCGTGCTTCTGGCGGCATCGCTGTTCTCCGTCACCGCCAACGCGGAACGCCGCGTGGCTTTGGTGGTGGGCAACGGCACCTATGCCGGCCTGCCTTCGTTGCGCAACCCGGACAAGGACGCCATCGACATGGCGGAAACGTTGCAGAAACTCGGATTCGAGTTGGTGGGGGGAAAAGCCCAGATCAATTTGGCGCGGCTGCCCCTGCTCGCCCTTCTGCGCGACTTCGCCGCCACCGTCCGCTCGGGTGACGTGGCGCTGTTCTACTATGCCGGTCATGGCTTGCAGGTCGAGGGTGTCAACTACATGGCGCCGGTCGATGATCGCGATATCCGTTACCAGGAGGACGTCCCGGATCTGGCGGTGTCGCTTGACACGTTGCGGCGGCATTTCGCCGACCGGGGGGCTGCTCCTCTGATCGTCATTCTCGACGCCTGCCGCGACAACCCACTGCCCAGCCGGGGGCGCTCCGCCAGCCGGGGGTTGGCGCGATTGGAAATGGGCAGTGGCACCTACATCGCTTTTGCCACCGCTCCCGGCGCCAGCGCCGACGATGGTTCGGGGCGCAACGGCCGCTTCACCGCCGCCTTGCTTCAGGCTTTGCGCAAGCCGGAACGACGGATCGAAGACATCTTCATCGACGTGGTCAACATGGTGGAGCGGGAGTCCGGCGGAAAGCAATCTCCGTGGACCAGTTCCAATCTGCGGGCTCCATTCTGGTTTTCGCTGACGGAACCGGACTCCGCAACGCCCGAGCGGCCGCCCCGGACGCGTCCGCAACCGCAAACGGGAGGAAACGTGATCGCCTCCCTTCCGCCAACGCCACCGGGCCGGTCGTACCTGTTCGTTGATGATTTCAACACGCACGCATCCCGGGGAAATCCGTACGGGGTTTCCTTTCAAGGGAGCGGCTCCGAGAAGCGAGCTGTCTTCAAACAGAAAAGCGAAAGCCGGATCGTCTATCCTTTTTCCGAGGGGTTTCCCAGGGAAGGGACCCTCGAAATCGATATCCGGGTCGATCGCGGCTATTCGTATTCCAACTTCAGCCTCAACGAAGACAATTCATGCGCGCTGATATTCACGACCGATGCTCAGGGAGGAGACGTCACATGGCCAGGAAGCGCATGGCTTACCGTGTGCAAGAACGGTGATGTCACGTTTCATATCGCTGGCGAGAAATACGAAGCGGGACACAAGCAAAAATACAAGTTGCAGGCGCTTGGCACCGACTTCCGCTTTGGGGAATGGATGAGGATCGGTGTCAGCTTTGGTTCGGGTGGCCGCTTCATCAAGGTCAACGGAAACATCGTGGCCTCCGACCGGAGCCAGACCCAGCGTCTTGGAGGAGGAGGCACGCATGAGCGGTCGCTCGGACAGCCGACGATCGGAGAGGCCACTTCCTCGTTCTGGAAAAACAACCAGCATGACGGTGGGTTCGAGGGGGCCGTGCGGCGTGTATGGGTGGCGACGTCTCAGGATGGATTCGAGAAGAACTAGCCAAGCGGCATCCGTCTGAGGAGCCTGCCCGTCGGCGGGCCGTTGGCGCCGGCCTCCGCTTTGGCGGCATCTTCCAGTCTTCCCCGGCGCGGTTCAAGACGAGAAACAGGAGCTTCAGGGCGGCCTCGTCATTGGGGAAATGCCCCCTGGCACGGACCGCCCGGCGCCGCTTGAAGTTCAACGCCTCGATGGCGTTGGTGGTGCAGAGGATGCGCCGGACTTCGCGGGAAGGCGAAGAAGGGAACGACCTCCTGCCACGCCCGCCGCCACGCCTTGCCGATGGCCGCGTACTTTTCGCCCCAGGGCCCGTCTTCAGCGCGGCGGCGACGGCCTCGGGAAAGCCCTTCAGCCCGTCGACCACGGCCAGCAGGATGCCCTCGACGCCCCGGTTGCGCAGTTCGTTCAGGACGCGCAGCCAGACCTTGGCGCCTTCGTTCTGCTCGAGCCACAGGCCCAGCGCCTTCAGCTTCAGCATCGCCGACACCTCATCCGGCGCTTTCATCACGTCCCTCCGCGGTTCACAGCCCCGCGGAAAAGCCTCGCTCAAGCTCGGCATCCCTCATCCCTCGTGTCGCCAGAGGGGGCTTTGACGTGTCGCCTGACAGGCGCCGAGCGCCATCCCGCAGGACGACGGCCACCCGAAGCCGCGCGCGATGACCCGCCAGGACATCGCCGACTGCGTGGAGGCCTGGGGCGGCGCCGCCGCGCGCGCCGACCGCGCCGGCTACGATTTTCTGCGCCGCCGGGAGGGGACCGCCGGGACGGGCATCGCCGGCTGAGCGGGCCCGCGCCCCCTTTTCCGTTGCCGTCGTCATGACCGGGCTTTGGCCCGGTCATCCACGCGCGACCTTCAGGAGGATTTGCCGCCGTGGATGCCCGGCACAAGGCCGGGCATGACGATATGGTGGGGCGATGTGGCGGCGACCGCCTCAGCTCTTCAGGTGGCACTCGGGGCTGATCGGGCCGAAGGCCTCGTCCGGCGGCACGGTCCTCACCAGATCGACGAGGTCGAGCGGACCGCTCATCGCCGCGCGCGCCTTGGCACGCATCACATACATGTCGTACATCACCCGGCCGTCGGCGCGGACCCAGCCCTTGCCGGTGACGGGGTCCTCGACCGGAATTTTCTGCATCTCGGCGATGACCTTCGGGGAGTCGGTGGTCCCCGCCGCCTTCACCGCCTTCAGGTAATGCAGCACGCTGGAGTAGGTCGCCGCCTGGCTCTGCGACGGCAGCACGCCGCGCTGGTCCATGAAGCGCTTGGCCCAGGCCGTCGCCTGCGCGTCGCGGTTCCAATAGAAGCTGGAGGTGTAGGTCAGGCCCTTGACCGCCTCGTCCTCCAGCGCCTTGATCTGGGTGGTGTCGAAATAAAGCCCGACGATGCTCATGCCGCCGTCGCGGATGCCGAACTCGTTGGCCTGCTTCAAGGCGGTCAGCGTGTCGGCGCCGGTGTTCGACAGCGCCAGCACCTTCGCCCCCGAGCTTTGCGCCTGGAGCAGGAAGGACGAGAAGTCGGCGTTGTTGAAGGGGTGGCGGGCGGTGCCGGCGACGGTGGCGCCCCTGGCCTTCAGCACCTCGACCGCCGCCGCCTCCAGCGACTTGCCGCCCGAATAGTCGACGGTCAGCATGAACCAGGATTTCTCGGTCTGCGACACCACCGCCGCCGTGGTGCCGGCGATGGCGCGGGCGGTCGCCGTCCACAGGATGCCGGTCGGCGAGCAGTCGGCGCCGATCAGCGAATCCGCCGTGCCGCCGGCGATGACGTCGACCTTGCCGCGCTCGCGGGCGATGGCGCGGACGGCGAGCGCCACGGCCGAGTTCGACATGCCGGTGATCATGTCCACCCCGTCGCGGTCGTACCATTCGCGCGCCTGGGTGCTGGCGATCTCCGGCTTGTTCTGGTGGTCGGAGGCGAGAAGCCGGACCGGCTTGCCGAGCACGCTGCCGCCGAAATCGTCGATCGCCATCTGGGCGGCGACCACCTTGCCCTTGCCCGACAAATCGGCGGTCGGCCCCGACAGGTCGTCGAGCAGACCGACGATCACCGCGTCGCCGGACGCTTGGGCGGTGCCGGTGCCGGCGGCCAGCAGGCCGCAGACGGCGGCGGCGATCAACGCACGCTGTTTGGTCATGCCGTGCTTGGTCATGTCGCTTCTCCCTCCCCAGGGTCAGTTTTGAGTGTCGGTCCCGGACGGCCGCCAGCCGGTGTGGAGCAGGATCTTGCCCTTGTGGCGGCCCTCATGCATGAAGCGGTGGGCGTCGGCGGCCTTGGACAGCGCAAAGCCGCGGTCGAGCACGGCGCGCAGGGTCCCGTCGGCGACGCGCGGCCACAGCGATGCCCGCACCCCGGCGACGATGGCCGCCTTGTCGGCGGCATCGCGCCCGCGCAGGGTCGAGCCGGTGATGGTCAGCCGCTTGGTCATCACCGGGCGAAGCTCGGCGCAGACCCGCGAGCCGGCGATGAAGGAGATGTGGACGAGGCGCCCCCCGACCGCCAGCGCCTCGATGTTGCGCTCCAGATAATCGCCGCCGACCATGTCGAGGATCACGTCCACCCCATGCCCGCCGGTGGCGTCCCGGACGACGCGGACGAAATCCTCGTTGCGGTGGTCGATGGCGCGGTCGGCGCCGAGATCCGCGCAGAGCGCCAGCTTGTCCGGGCTGCCGGCGGTGGCGAAGACCTGGGCGGCGCCGAGGAGGCGGGCGGCCTGGATGGCGATGGTGCCGATGCCGCTGGCCCCGCCATGGATCAGCACGCGGTCGCCGGGGCGCAGATTCCCGCGCTCGGCCAGATTGGTCCAGACGGTGCAGAGCGCCTCCGGCAACGCCGCCGCCGTCGCGAGGTCGAGGCCGTCCGGGACCGGCAGGCATTGCGCCGCCGGCGCCGCGCAGAACTCGGCGTAGCCGCCCCCGGCGACCAGGGCGCAAACGCGGTCTCCCACGGCAAGCCCCTGCACCCCGGCGCCGAGCGCCGCCACCAGCCCCGAAACCTCCAGCCCCGGCAGGTCGGAGGCGCCGGGCGGCGGCGGGTAGAGCCCCTGCCGTTGCAGCAGGTCGCCCCGGTTCATCCCGGCGGCGGCGACCCGGATCAGCACCTCGCCGTCCGCCGGAACCGGCAGCGGGCGCGTCACCGCGCGCAACATTTCCGGCCCGCCGGGCTCGCGGATCGCGATGGCGGCCATGCGGCCGGGAATGCCGCTCACCGCCCCCGCTCCGGGAAGGCGGCGGCGTGGCGGTGCGTCACCGGCGGGCGGGCCTCCGGGTCCTTGAAGGCGATGGAGGTGCCGCCGCAGACGAACAGCACCTGCCCGGTGACGAAGCGCGCGGCGTCGCTGGCGAAGAAGGACACGGCGTGGGCGACGTCGTCCGGCGTGCCGATGAAGCCGACCGGCACGCCGTGCAGCAGCTTCTCGGTCATCGGGTGGCCGGGCGGGTTGGAGACGTCGAACAGCGGGGTGCGCACCGGGCCGGGCGCCACCACGTTGACGGTGATGCCGTCGCCGCCCAGCTCCAGCGCCCAGGTGCGCACCAGGCCGGACAGCGCCGCCTTGCTGGCGGCGTAGGCGGTCCGTCCCTCCTTGCCCAGCGCGGCGCGGCTGCCGATGGCGACGATCCGCCCGATGCCCTGGCGGCGCATCGACGGCAGCAGCGCCTGCGTCAGCGCGACGAAGGCGCCGACATTGACCGCGTAGACGCGGGCGAGTTCGGCGGCCGACACGGTATCCCCCGGCGCCAGCGGGGCGATGGCGGCGTTGTGGACGAAGCGCGTCACCGGACGCTCGCCGATGAACCCGGCCAGCGCCGCCGCCGACGCCTCCGGATCGGCCAGATCCATCGGCACGTAGCCGGCGTGGAAGTCGTGCTCCGGCGGGGTGCGCGACGCCACGATCACCCGATAGCCGTCCTCGGTCAGCCGGCGGGCGATGCCCGCGCCGATGTTCCGGTTGCCGCCGGTGACGACCGCCCATTCCATCATGATGTGTGTCCCGGTTGGATGCGAGGGGTTCGGAAAGACGCGCTCGGGAAAGCGGGGCCGGCGCCGCCGGCATCGGTTCGGCGGGCGGGCCGGGCGGCGCCGACAACGGCGCCGGTGCCCCGGAAAAAATGCATGGGCGAACGCACGCGAAGCGCTGGGGGAGGCACCGGACGGCGGGCCGGCGCGTCACGCACCCCGATCATTCGTCAGCGACACGAACTATAGGAAAGACCGGCCGGTCCCGCAACAGAAATCATTCATTCATGATTTTTATACGCGCTCCGGTCCGGCGGCGCGCGGGATCGGCTGGAGCACGCCGACGAGGAAGCCCTTCAGGAGCGTCAGCTCCGGCCGGAAATCCACCTCCGGCCCCTCCTGGATCTTGCGCAGGGCGAAGCCGCGCAGCGTGTCCAGCACCATTCGGCGCAGCCGCACCACGGTCGCCGTGTCGGCCGAGGAATCGGCGAACAGCCGCACCCATTCCAGGTCGCGGGTTTCCGTCACCTTGCCCAGCGTGGTGCGGATGCTCTGGTGCAGCCAGTCGTTGAAGCGCTCGTAGAGGCGGATTTCCAGCGCCGCCACGTAATCGTCGCTGCCGAAGACCTCCCAATGCTGGTTGACCACCCGCTCCACCCGCTCGGCGATGGGCAGCCCGACGAAGACCGCCAGATTCATCTCCTTGTCCATCCAGGCGGTGATCTCCTGGATGGCGGCGAAGTAGATCTCCTCCTTGCCGGCGAAATGATACTGGAGCGCGCCGCGCGACACCCCGGCGCGGTCGGCGATGTCCGGCGTGGTGACGCTGGCGTAGCCGCGCTCGCGCAGCAGGTCGATGGTGGCGCGCACCAGTTTGCGGCGCGTCGCGTTGCTCCGCTCCTGCTGGGGCTTGCGCTGGGCCTTGCGCCCCTCCTCGTCGCCGGCCTCGACCGTCTCGTCCTGGATCGCCCGCACCATGCCCGACCGTCCCCCTCCTGCCTGGACCAAAAGCCGCTTGCGCAAACAGGCGCCGCGCGCCGCCGGTCCGCAACCGTCACGGATCCTAGCACAGTTCGCAGAAGACCGTTGACGGCAAAAAAAGTCATGTGTGATTGTATTTGGCGGTGACGGCCCGTTTGCCGCCCCGCGCCACCCCGGCCCGTCCCTCCGGGCCCCCTTCCGGCCCATGGCCCCGGCCCACAGCTTTGGACGCGACGATGGATCCCGCATTTCCCCACCTCTTCTCCCCCGGCCGCCTGCGCAACCTCGTGCTGCCGAACCGGCTGGTCATGGCGCCGATGGAATCCAACATGGCGGCCGAGGACGGCACCGTGTCCGACGCGATGCTCGCCTACTACGCCGCCCGCGCCGCCGGCGGGGTGGGGATGGTGATCGTCGAGTACGCCTGCGTCGACCGCCCGACCGGGCTCGGCGGCGCGCCGCAGCTCGGGATCGACGACGACTCCCTGATCGCCAGCCACCGCCGGCTGACCGCCGCCATCGCCGCGCACGGCGCGCGCTCCTGCCTCCAGCTCTTCCACGCCGGGCGGCAGACGCTGCGGCGCTTCACCGGCGGGCGGGCCCCGATTGCCCCCTCGCCCATCGCCTGCCGGGTCTACCGCGAGGAACCGCGCGAAATCACCGTGCCGGAGATCGCGGATCTGGTGCGGAAGTTCGGCGACGCGGCGGCGCGCGCCGTCGCCGCCGGCTACGACGCGGTGGAGATCCACGGCGCCCACGGCTACCTGATCGGCGGCTTCCTGTCGGGCGCCGCCAACCGGCGGACCGACGCCTATGGCGGGTCGCTGGAGAACCGGATGCGCTTCCCGCTGGCGGTCGTCTCGGCGGTCCGCCACGGGGCGGGCGAGGCGCCGGTGATCGTCCGCCTGTCCGCCGAGGAGTTCGTCGAGGGCGGCACCACCCTGGACGAGGCGGAGCGGATCGCCCCGCGCCTCGTCGCCGCCGGGGCCGACGCGCTGCACGTCTCGACCGGCACGGCGGAACGCATGGACCGCAACGTCGATCCGGTCTCCGCCCCGCAGGGCTGGCGCATCCCGCTGGCCAGCCGGATCCGGGCGGTGGCCGGGGTGCCGGTGCTGACCGTCGGCGTGATCCGCCAGCCCGACGTCGCCGAGCGGGCGATCGCCGATGGCTCGGCTGATTTCGTGGCGCTCGGCCGCGCCCTGCTGGCCGACCCGCAATGGCCGGACAAGGCCCGGCGCGGCGCCGTCGCGGACATCCGCCCCTGCACCTCCTGCAACTGGTGCGTCGACCAGCTTCTCGCCCACAAGCGGCTGGGCTGCGCCGAGAACCCGCGCGCCGGCCGCGAGACCGAAGCCCCGGTTCTGCGCAGCGGCGCCGGCCGCGCCGCCGCCGTGGTCGGCGGCGGCCCCGGCGGCATGGTGGCGGCGCTGCTGCTCCAGGACGCCGGTTTCCGCGTCACCCTGTTCGAGAAGGCGGACAGGCTGGGCCTCGGGCTGGTCGCCTCGGCGACGCCGCCCGGCAAGGACAAGTTCTTCTGGTACCGCGACTATCTGGTGCGCCGGCTGGCGGACTCCGGGGTCGAGCTGCGGCTCGGCGCCGCCGCCACGGCCGACGACGTGCTGGCCCTGCGCCCGGCGCTCGCCGTCGTCGCCACCGGGGCGGCCAATCGGGCGTTTCCCCTCGCCGGAAGCGCCTCCGTCCCGGTCGGCTTCGCTCACGACCTGCTGACCGGGGAGGCGGCGCTGGGGGACGGTCCCGTGGTGATCGCCGGCAGCGGCGAAACCGGCTGCGAGTGCGCCGAGCATGTGGCGGAGTCCGGCCGCGACGTGATCCTGGTCAGCCGCTCGCCGGAACGGCGGCTGGCCCGCCGGGCGCAGTATGTCTACCGCCGGCAGCTCGTCGCCCGGCTGGAGAGCAACCCGCGCATCCGCATCGAGACCGGCATGGAGGTCGCCGCCGTCGGCGACGGGCGGGTCGTCCTGCGCGACCAGGAGGGGGCCGACCACAGCCATGCGGCGGGGCAGGTTCTGCTGGCGCTCGGCCGGGTGCCGGAGAACGGCTTGGCCGAGGCGTTGCGCGCCGCCGGGCTGCCGACCCATGTGATCGGCGACAGCCGCGAGGTCGGCCGCATCGGCGACGCGGTGCACGACGCCTACGCGGCGGTGCGCGCCGTCACCCGCGCCGAGGGCGGGGGGCGGGCCGAGCCGGTTCTGGGGCTCGCCTGCTGATCAGAGATGCGGCATTGCCGGGGCCAGCGCGCGGGCGACCTCGCCGAGCGCCCCGGCAATGCCGGCGGCGCGCGCCTCGTCGAACCGGCTGAGGAACATGGTGGCGGTGCAGGCCATCAGCGGCCCGCCCTGCGCGTTGACGATCGGCACGGCGATGGAGGCGGTGCCCAGCGCGTAGTTGCCGTTGTCGAGCGCCCAGCCGCGCCGCTCCGTCTCCGCCACCTCGGCCATGAAATCCTCGAAGGACAGCGGCCGGTCCCAGCGCAGCGCGGCGAACTGGCGGCGCAGCTCGGCCTCCGGCAGGCCGGCGTGCGGCACCATGGCGCGCCCGGCGGCGCCGATCGTCAGCGGCAGCCGCTGCCCGACATCCATCCGGATGCGCATGTTGCCGGTGCCCTGCGCCTCCAGCACCAGCATCATGCGGTCGGCCGCGATCCGCCGCCACAACGTCACCGTCACCCCGTGATCGCGGGCGACGCGCTCCATCAGCGGGCGCACGAGGTTGATGTCGCCGGCCACTGTCGCCGCCCCGCGCGCCAGCTCCATCACGCCGAGGCCGATGGAGTAGACCTTGGCCTGCGGGTCGAAGCGCACGTAATCCTCCTGCACCAGCGTGCGCAGGATGTTGAAGCCGGTGCTGGTGTTCATCCCCAGCTCCTGCACGATGTGGGTCAGGCTGACCGGCGCGGCGGCGCGGCTGAGCAGCTTCAGGATCTTCACGCAGTTCAGCACGGCGCCGACCGGCTTGCCGGCGGCCTCCGCGTCGGCTTCCGCGGCGGCCTCCGCTGCCGCCGGCTCCTCCTCCATTCCCTCCGCCGTCACGGGCGGAGCTTTCGGCGGCCGCCCGCGCGGGCGCGACGGCTTGGACGCCTCCAGTCCGCCGCTCTCCGCCACCGGCGCTGTTCCCTGTGCCTTTGCCCGCACGGTCATGCTCCCCTTCGTCTCTTCCGGAATTAATTTATATCGTCAGAAAAACTTTCTCCATGGAGAAAAACCGCTTGCGCCACTTCGTTCGCCGGCTTAGCGTAACGGTGGCGGCACGGACAATCCGCGCCCCGCAGCGCCTTTGAAACCCGCAGCCCGCGGCGGCGCGCCACCCCCGCCGACCCTCACGGTTTTCCGGGAAATTCCCCATGCCCAGCGACCCAGAATCCCATGCCGTTGGAGCCCACGACGGCGAGCCCCACGGCGACGGCGCCGTCCTCGTCGAACGGCGCAACGGCGTCGGCATCGTCACGCTCAACCGGCCGGACGCGCTGAACGCCATCAACATGGCGGTGCGCGGCGGCCTGACCCGCGCCTGCCGCGCGCTGGAGGCCGATCCGGAAATCCGCGCCGTCCTGATCCGCGCGGCCGGCGAGCGCGGCTTCTGCGTCGGCGCCGACATCAAGGAGTTCCGGCCCGTCACCTCCGCCGTCGCCGCCCGCCGGACCGATCCCGCCATCGCCTACGTCGACGCCGTGGCGGCGCTGGGCAAGCCGACCATCGCCGCCATCCACGGCTTCTGCCTGGGCGGCGGCTTCGAGATCGCGCTGGCCTGCGACATCCGCATCGCCTCGGCCGACGCGCTGTTCGGCCTGCCCGAGATCAACCTCGGCCTGATTCCCGGCGCCGGGGGCACCCAGCGGCTGCCCCGCCTGATCGGGGTCGGCCGGGCGCTCGACCTGATGCTGACCGGCGAGCGCTTCGGCGCGGAGGAGGCGCTGCGGCTCGGCGTGATCTCCCGGCTGGCGCCGTCGCAGGGCGCGCTGGCCGAACAGTCCCTGGCGCTGGCCGAGACCGTCGCCGCCAAGTCGCCGACCGCCGCCGCCTACGTCAAGGAGGCGGTGATGGCCGGCGCCGACCTCGACCTCAAGGACGGGATCGCGCTGGAAAGGACCCTCTTCACGCTGCTGCTGACCACCGAGGACCGGATGGAAGCCGCCGCCGCCTTCCGCGAAAAGCGCCGCCCCGTTTTCACGGGGCACTGAGACAAGGTGAACCGACCGATGAACGCCCCTACCCCGAACACCACCATTCCCGGCGACGCCAAGGTCACGGTCGTCGGCGCCGGCATCATGGGCCGTGGCATCGCCCACGCCTTCGCGGTGCGCGGCTACGCCACCACGCTGTTCGACGTGAAGGCCGCCGCGCTGGACGACGCGCTCGGCAACATCCGCAAGATCGTCGCCGACGCGGTCGGGCTCGGCAAGCTGACGGAGGAGACGGCGGCGCGCACCCTGTCGCTGATCACCCCGGCCAGCGACCTCGCCGCCGCCGCGACCGGCGCCGATCTGGTGGTGGAGACCGCGTCGGAGCAGCTCGCCGTCAAGATCGACGTCATCCGCGCCATCGACCCGGTGGTGGCGGCCGGCGCGATCATCGCCACCAACACCTCGGCGCTGAGCATCACCGAGATCGCCGCCGCCTCGGCCCGGCCGGAGCGGGTCGCCGGGATGCATTTCTTCAACCCCGTCCACAAGATGAAGCTGGTCGAGATCATCCGCGGGCTGGCGACCGATGACAGCGTGGTCGACCGGCTGAGGGCGTGGTCGGACGCGCTGGGCAAGACCTCCATCGTCGTCAACGAGGCGCCGGGCTTCACCACCAGCCGCATGTCGGCGATGCTCGGCAACGAGGCGATGTACATGCTGGAATCCGGCGTCGCCAGCGCCGAGGACATCGACATCGCGCTGCGCCTCGGTCTCGGCCACCCGATGGGGCCGCTGGAGCTGGGCGACATGACCGGCTGGGACACGCGGCTGGCCGTGCTGCAATACCTCCACCAGTCGCTCGGCGAGAAGTTCCGGCCCTGCCCGCTGATCGCCAAGATGGTCAAGTCGGGCCGCACCGGCCGCAAGGTCGGCCATGGCGTCTACAAGTACGAGAACGGGACGAAGGTCCCCGGTTCCGGCCTGCTGGGGAGCAAGTGAACCATGCGTGAGGTCGTCATCGTCGAGGCCGTCCGCACCCCGATCGGCCGCTTCCGCGGCGCGCTGGCCCCGGTGCGGGCCGACCATTTGGGCGCGCTGGTCCTGCGCGAGATCGTCCGCCGGACCGGCATCGCGCCGGAGCTGGTCGACGACGTGGTGTTCGGCTGCGTCACCCAGGTCGGCGAGCAGTCCACCAACCCGGCGCGCACCGCGCTGCTGAGCGCCGGCTGGCCGGCGACGATCCCCGGCATGACGGTGGACCGCAAATGCGGCTCGGCGGAGGCGGCGGTCCACGCCGCGCTCGGCTCCATCGCGTCGGGCGAGTACGACGTGGTGGTGGCCGGCGGGGTGGAAAGCATGAGCCGCGTGCCGATGGGCGGCAACCGCGACGTCCACGGCAAGCCCTTCGGCTGGAAGCTGCTGGAGGCCCACCCGCAGATCTCGCAGGGCGAGGCGGCGGAACGCATCACCGACGCCTGGGGCCTGACCCGCGACGCCATCGACGACTACGCCATCGCCAGCCACCGCAAGGCGGCGGCGGCGGCCGACGCCGGTTTCTTCGACCGCGAGATCGTGCCGGTGCCGGTGGACGACTGGCGCGAGCGCGACCTGCCGGAGACCGGCGCGACGCTGGCGAGGGACGAGACGATCCGCCGCGACACCAGCCGCGAGAAGCTGTCCACCCTGAAGACCAGCTTCCGCGAGAACGGGCGGATCACCGCCGGCAACTCGTCGCAGATCGCCGACGGTGCCTCCGCGCTGCTGCTGATGGCGGCGGAGGTCGCCAAGGCGCACGGGCTGACGCCCCGCGCGCGCTTCCGCGCGGTGACGACTCTGGGCTCCGACCCGACGCTGATGCTGACCGGCCCGATCCCGGCGACCCGCCGCGTGCTGGAGCGGTCCGGGTTGGCGCTCGGCGACATCGACCTGTTCGAGGTGAACGAGGCCTTCGCCCCGGTGCCGATGGTCTGGCAGCGCGAGCTGGGCGCCGATCCGGAGCGGCTGAACGTCAACGGCGGCGCCATCGCGCTGGGCCACCCGCTGGGCGCGTCGGGGGCGCGGCTGATGACCACGCTGCTGCACGAGCTGGAGCGGCGCGACGCGACCTTCGGCCTCCAGACCATGTGCTGCGCCGGCGGCCTCGGCACCGCCACCATCCTCGAACGGCTGGGCTGAGCCCCCGTCTCCCATGCAGGAGTCCCCCATGAAACCCTGGCCGCTCTGGGACACCCCCTTCTTCGAGGACCGCCACCGCGCCTTCGCCCGGACGCTGCTCGACCTGGAGCTTCCGGAGATCGACGAGGACAGCCGCGACCTCGGCGGCGTCAGCCGCATCCTCGCCCGCGCCATGGGGGCCCAGGGGCTGCTCGATGTCGTCGTGCCGCCGGGCGCGGAAGCGGGGGATGCTCGCATCGACCTTCGCGGCGTCTGCCTGGCGCGCGAGGTGCTGGCCTACCGCTTCGGCGATCTGGCGGATTCGGTCTTCGTCATGCAGGGCATCGGCACCGCCGCCCTCTGGCAGACCGGCTCGGCGGATCTGTGCCGGCGCTACCTTCCCCCCGCCCGGCGCGGCGAGGCCATCGCGGCGCTGGCGCTGACCGAACCGGAGACCGGCTCCGACGTCGCCAACATCACGACCAGGGCCGAGCGCGACGGCGACGGCTGGCGCATCACCGGCGAGAAGACCTTCATCTCCAACGCCGGTTTCGCCGACCATTACGTCGTCATCGCCCGCACCGGCGAGGCGCCGGGCGCGCGCGGCCTGACCGCCTTCCTGGTCGACGCCGACTCAGCCGGCCTGAGCGCCGGCCCGCCCATCGACTTCATGGCCCCCCACCCCGCCGCCCCGCTGCGGCTCGACGCCGTGCGCGTCACTCCCGACCGGCTGGTCGGCGCGCCCGGCCAGGGCTTCAAGGTGGCGATGGCGACCTTCGACGTCTTCCGCGCCTCGGTCGGGGCCGCCGGCATCGGCGCCGGGCGCCGGGCGCTCGACGAGAGCCTCGGCCGCGTCACCGGCCGCCGCCTGTTCGGCAAGGCGATGGCCGAGATGGACGGCGTGCAGACCAGGCTGGCCGAGATGGCGACCACGCTGGAACAGGCGGCGCTCTGCGTCTACCGCGCCGCCTGGGCCAAGGACACGACCGGCGGGCGCTGCACCCGCGACGTCTCGATGGCCAAGCTGACCGGCAGCGAGGCCGCCGCCAGCGTCGTGGACGCCGCCGTCCAGCTCTTCGGCGGGGCCGGCGTCGCGCGCGGCAGCGTGGTGGAGAAGCTGTACCGCGAGGTCCGCCCGATGCGCATCTACGAGGGCGCCTCGGAGGTGCAGAAGCTCGTCATCGCCCGCGACCTCATCAAGACTTACACGCAGGAATCCGGCCGATGACCGACAGCATGACCGACGGGATCCTGGCCGACACCGCCCGGCGCCTGCTCGCCGACCGCGTCACGCCCGACGTGCTGCGGCTGGCCGACGAGGGCCATTGGCCGGCCGAGCTGTGGGCCGCCGTCGAGGAGATGGGCCTCCCCCTCGCCCTGGTGCCGGAGGAGGCCGGCGGCTTCGGCCTCGGCATGGTCGAGGCGCTGGGGCTGGTGCGCATCGCCGGCTCCTTCGCCGCCCCGCTGCCGCTGGCCGACAGCATGCTGGCCGCCTGGCTGCTGGCTGGCGCCGGGCTGGAGGTGCCGGCCGGACCGCTGACCGCGGCGCCGCCCAAGGCGGCCGGAAGCGACGCGCCGTCGCTGACCCGCGACGGCGACGGCTGGCGCCTGTCCGGGACCGCCCGCCGGGTTCCCTGGGGCCGCGACGCGGCGGCCGTCGTCCTGGTGGCCGAGCAGAATGGCCGGTCCCACCTCGTCCGGCTCGACGCCGGGGAGTGGCGAGTCGCCGAGGCGGGCCGCAACATCGCCGGCGAGCCGCGCGACGACCTGCGCTTCGACCTCGCCCTGCCCGCCGGCCGCGTCGCCCCGGCGCCGACTGGGCTCGACGCCGACAGCCTCCACGCCATGGGCGCCACCCTGCGCAGCCTCGCCATGGCCGGCGCCGTCGAGCGCGTGCTCGACCTGACGGTGCAATACGCCGGGGAGCGCGTGCAGTTCGGCCGGCCGCTCGGCAAGTTCCAGGCGGTGCAGCAGAATCTGGCGGTGCTCGCCGGACAGGCCGCCGCCGCCGGGGCCGCCGCCGATGGCGCGGCCGAAGCCTTCGCCGAACTGGCGGCCGGCGGCGCCCGCCCACTGCCCACCGGCCCGCTGCCCATCGCCGCCGCCAAGATGCGCTGCGGCGAGGCCGCCGGGATCGCCTGTTCCATCGCCCACCAGATGCACGGCGCCATCGGCTTCACCCACGAGCATGTCCTCCACCATCTGACCCGCCGGCTGTGGTCCTGGCGCGACGAGTACGGCAACGACGCGTCCTGGGCGCGGCAGCTCGGCCAAGCGGCAGCGGCGGCCGGGGCCGACGGTCTCTGGCCGCTCGTCACCGCCGCCTGACCCGCCCGCGCTCCGTCCGAAAGAGATACGCCATGCCCCGCATCGCCTTCCCGCCCCCACCCGCCAGCGACGCCACCGAGGCGCTGCGCGCGGAGGTCCGCGATTTCCTGAGGACCGAGCTGGCCGACCGACCGCCGCGCCGGCGCGCCGACTCCTGGAACGGCTTCGACCGCGACTTCAGCCGCAGGATGGGCGCGCGCGGCTGGATCGCCATGACCTGGCCCAAGCGCTACGGCGGGCACGAGCGCGGCGCGCTGGAGCGCTACGTCGTGCTGGAGGAGATGCTGGCCGCCGGCGCCCCCGTCGCCGCCCACTGGATCGCCGACCGCCAGAGCGGCCCGCTGCTGCTGAGGAACGGCACGGAGGAGCAGCGCGCGACCATCCTGCCGCGCATCGCGTCGGGCGACTGCACCTTCTGCATCGGCATGAGCGAGCCGGATTCGGGATCGGACCTCGCCGCCGTGCGCACCCGCGCGGTGCCGGTGGAGGGGGGATGGCTGGTCAACGGCACCAAGCTGTGGACGACCTACGCCCACGAGGCCCAGTACATGATCCTGTTCTGCCGCACCGACGGCGGGACCGAGGACCGCCAGGGCGGCACCAGCCAGCTGCTGGTCGATCTCTCCACCCCCGGCATCACCATCCGCCCGGTCCTCGACCTGTCCGGCGCGCACCATTTCAACGAGGTGGTGTTCGAGGACGTCGTGCTGCCGGCCGACGCGCTGATCGGCCGGCGCGGCGACGGCTGGAACCAGGTGATGAGCGAGCTGGCCTTCGAGCGCAGCGGGCCGGAGCGCTTCCTGTCCTCGATGGCGCTGCTGACCGAGCTGGTGCGGGCGCTGGGGCCGGAACCCTCGGGCCACGCCGCCATCGCGGTCGGCCGGCTGGTCGGCCACCTGATCGTGCTGCGCCGCCTGTCGCGCTCGGTCGCCGGGATGCTCGACAAGGGCGAGAACCCGACCTTGCAGGCCTCGCTGGTCAAGGATCTGGGCGCGCTGTTCGAGCAGGAGATCCCGGAGATCGCCCGCCAACTCGTCGAGGCCGAGCCGGACCTCGACTCCACCCGCGAATTCTCCGCCGTGCTGGCCCACACGGTGATGAACGCCCCGGCCTTCTCGCTGCGCGGCGGCACGCGGGAGATCCTGCGCGGCATCATCGCGCGCGGCCTCGGCCTGCGCTGAACCAAAAGACCCGGAGGACACGACCGATGAGCGACCCCGTCCTGTACGAGCTGGAAGACGGCATCGTCACCCTGACGCTGAACCGCCCGGACCTGCGCAACCCCATCTCCGACCCCGACATGGTCGAGGCGGTGGTGGACGCGCTCGACCGGCTGAACGGGGATCCGGCGGTGCGCGTCGCCATCCTGACCGGCACCGGCAGCGCCTTCTCCTCCGGCGGGAACCTGCACACCATGCGCGAGGGCGGCGGGCTGAACGATCCCCTGCCGGCGCGCACCCGCCACAACTACCAGCGCGGCATCCAGCGCATCCCGCTCGCCTTCGAGCGGCTGGAGGTGCCGGTGATCGCGGCGGTCAACGGCCCGGCGATCGGCGCCGGCTGCGACCTCGCCTGCATGTGCGACCTGCGCATCGCCTCGCAGACGGCCCGCTTCGCCGAAAGCTTCGTCAAGGTCGGCATCGTGCCGGGCGACGGCGGGGCGTGGCTGCTGCCGCGCGTCGTCGGCTTCTCGAAGGCGTGCGAGATGGCCTTCACCGGCGACCCGATCGACGCCGCCGAGGCGCTGGCCTGCGGGTTGGTCTCCAAGGTGGTGCCGGCCGGGGAGCTGCTGCCGGCGGCCCGCGCGCTCGCCCGACGGATCGCCGTCAACCCGCCGCACGCCGTGCGCATGACCAAGCGCCTGCTGCGCGAGGGCCGGCACGTCCGCATCGACACGCTGCTGGAGATGTCGGCGGCCATGCAGGCGCTGGCCCACGCCACCGCCGACCACCGCGAGGCGGTCGACGCCATGCTGTCCAAGCGCCCGCCCAGCTTCACCGGCGAGTGACCGGCCGCAACCCTGTCATCCCGGCCCGTCAGCAGGCGGCCTCGCCGGGGCAGCGGCGCACCTCGACGACCGGATGCACCAGCCCCAGCCCGGCGGGCAGCAGCGCCTTGTAATGGTCCGGGCTGCGCGGCTCGTGGCTGACCACCGACAGCACCGTGGTGAACAGCCCCGGACCGATCGACCAGACATGCAGGTCGGCGATGCGGGTGTCGCCGTCGGCCTCGATGGCGCCGCGCACCGCCTCGCGCACCGCGTCCGGCGCCTCCTGGTCGAGCAGCACCTTGCCGGTGTCGCGCAGCAGCCCCCAGGACCAGCGGGCGATCATCACGGCGCCGACGATGCCGATGGCGGGATCGAGCCAGGAGGCGCCGAGATGCTTGCCGCCCAGCAGCGCCAGAACCGCCAGCACCGACGTCGCGATGTCGGCCAGCACATGCAGGATGGCGCCCCGCAAATTGTGGTCCTGGTGATCGTGGCCGCCATGGCCGTGGTGATGGTGGTGCCCGTGGTCGTGGTCGGGGCCGTGGTCGGGGCCGTGACGATGATGCGCGTGAGCATCGCCATGGTCGCGATGGGCGTGCTCATGGTGATCGTGATCGTGGTGCCCGTGGGAGTGGCCGGCGGCGGCGCCGGACGGGCGGTGCATCAGGATGGCGGCGCTCGCCACGTTGACGGCCAGCCCGACCAGCGTGACGACCAGCGCCTGGTCGAAGGCGATCGCCACCGGCTCGACCAGCCGGTGCAGGCTTTCCCACAGCATCAGCAGCGTGACGAAGACCAGCAGCAGCGCGCTGGCGAAGCCGGCCAGCGCGTTCACCTTGCCGGTGCCGAAGCTGAAGGCCCGGTTGCGGGCGTGGCGGCGGGCGAAGATGTAGGCCAGCAGCGCGATGCCCAGCGCCGCCGCGTGCGAGGCCATGTGCAGCCCGTCGGTCAGCAGCGCGATCGATCCGAAGGCGATGCCCGCCCCCACCTCCGCCACCATGGTCACGGCGGTCAGCACCACCACCAGGAGCGTGCGGAACTCGGCCGGGCGGACCCGATCCTGGCCGAAACCGTGGTCGTGGGTCCAGGCGT
Source organism: Azospirillum agricola (assembly GCF_017876095.1). Taxonomy (GTDB): domain Bacteria; phylum Pseudomonadota; class Alphaproteobacteria; order Azospirillales; family Azospirillaceae; genus Azospirillum; species Azospirillum agricola. Next base: position 107,838 of record NZ_JAGINM010000019.1, on the reverse strand, counting down.
CGATCGTCTTGGTGTGCATCGCGGACGGCTTTCTTCCTGATGAGGACCGGATCGGTCCAGAATGCTCCCGGCTCCGCGCCCCCGCAACGGAATTGCGGCCGGAGACGCCGCTAATACAGGGCCTTGGCGCCGTGGAGCTTGTCCTGGGACAGCTTCTTGAAGCCCTTGGGCGGCGTGCCGAACTGCTTGCGGAAGGCGGCCGCGAAATGGCCGAGGTTGGTGTAGCCGACCTGGTTGGCGACCTCCGTCACCGAGACGTCCCCCTCCAGCAGCGCGCTGCGCGCCGCGATCATCCGCCGCTCCTTCAGGTAGCCGAAGGGGGTCGTGTCGAACAGCGCCTTGAAGCCCTTCTTCAGCTTGCAGTCGTTGATGCCGACGCGGTGCGCCAGCTCCAGGATCGAGGGCGGGTCGATCAGGTTCTCCTCCAGGATGTCGCGCGCCTTCTTCAGCCGGGCGATGTCCGCCGCCGACAGGCCGCAGGGGCAGTGGCCCAGGCAGAACTGCTCCAGCCCCAGCGCGATCAGCTCGTAGGTCTTGCTGGTCAGGAAGATGGTTTGCAGGTCGCCGCTCAACCGGACGCTGGCGATCTGGTGCAGGACGGACTGGATCGCGGCGGTCAGCCGGATCTCGTCCTGGAAGCCGTCGGGACGGTCGGGCTCGACATGACGGCGCAGCGCCTCGGGAAGCCGGTTGTTGAAGGCGCGGCACAGGAACGCGAAGGGCAGGCTGACGACCACCAGCGACAGCTCGGCCGCCTCGTGCAGCATCAGCGCGCCGCGGAAGCTCCGCTGGTAGACCAGCCGGCCGGCGCCGCCCTCGCTGCCGCCGGCCGCCTCCATCCCCTCGGCGATCAGGGTCGCCCGGCCGGACTGGACGAACAGCAGCGAGACGCCGTCCTCCATCGCCGGCAGGAAGATCCGGCAATCCCGCGCGATCGTTCCCGACAGGGTGAACAGGCCGATGCTGCCGTCGATCCGCAGGCGCTTCGCCCGATAGGCGCTGCCGCAGGACAGCGTCGTCAGCGTACCGGGGTCGGCGGATCCGTCCGCCGCCCTTCCTTCTTGTCTTCCTTCATGCTCGTTCATCATGGAGAAAACCACTCCCGTCTGGTTCTGCCATCGCCACGATCGGAGTTTCCCCGCGTGGTCCGCAGGTTTTTATTTTAAAATCGCCATGTCTGTTCTTGCCGGTCCGGGGCTCTTCCTTCAAATCCGCTCCCCCGCCCCCCGCCTCGCGGTAGAGGCGGAAGGCCAGCCCCCAGGCGGCGAAGGCGACCAGCGCCGCGCACAGGATCATCGCCGGATAGCCGGCCGCCCCGGCGATCTGCAACGCCACGGCGCCCGACAGGAAGCCCATGAAGCTGTAGAGGCTGTACTGCGCGGTGAAGTCGGTGCCCTCCGTCCCCTTTCCGGCGCGGTCCATCATGATGGTGACCAGGATGGTGGTCAGCGGGTTGTGGATGAGGAACACCAGCGCCAGCGACGGCATCACCACCAGCCCGCTGCCCGCCCCGCCGGCCAGCGGCAGCACCGACAGGATGATCGGCGCCTGCGCCAGCGCGGCGGCGACCAGCACCCGCCGCCGCCCGAAGCGCTGGAGCAGCCAGCCCGCCGCGAAGACCGCCGCGAGCCCGACGACCGACCCGACGATGTTGAGCGCGAAGCCGACCCGCTCCAGCGACCAGCCGACATCGACCAGCATCGGCGTCAGCACGCCGAAGGTCATGCCGATCCCGACCGGCATCGTCACCATCACCAACACCCAGCCGCCGGTTCCCGGCTGCCGCCAGAAGCTCCACAGCCGGCCATAGCCCGGACGCGCCGCCGGGCCGGCCCCGTCCGCCGGCGGTTCGCGGAACAGCAGGATCTGCACGAGGGTGAGCGCCAGGATCCCGGCCATCAGCGCCATGCAGCCGCCCCAGCCCAGCGTCGGATACAACGCCAGCAGCGCGCCGCCGCCGAACAGGATGCCGACCAGCCCGCCGGCGACCTGCACGCTGTTGCCCAGCCCGCGCTGCGCCGCCGGCAGCAGCCGGCAGGTCAGCGCGTCGGTGGCGATGTCCTGCGTCGCCGAGAAGACCGTCAGCACCAGGCTCAGGCCCACCAGCAGGGGAAAATCGGCGATGCCGTCGGTCCGCCCGATCAGCAGCAGCATCCCGATCATCGCCCCCTGCGTCAGGATCAGCCAGCCGCGATGGTGCCCCAGCCGGCCGAAGCGGACGCGGTCGACCAGCGGCGCCCACAGGATCTTCAGGACCCAGACGAAGCCCAGCAGATAGAGGACGCCGAGCCGCTCCAGCGCCATCCCCTCCTTGCGCAGGATCGCGGGGAGCCCCATGAAGAAGAAGGCGACGGGCAGGAACTGCGTCACGTAGAGGCTGGCGATCAGCCCCCAATGCGCCGGTCTCATGGCGGGCTCTCCGCGTTTCGGTCGATCGGACATCAGAAGGTCGCGCTCAGGCCGAGCCCGACCGTGCGGCCGCGCGACGGCACCACCGAATTGACGCCGGGCGCGATGTTGGAGCCCTGCTGGTCCACCGTCTCCTTCAGCACATTCTCGCCGAAGGCGTAGAGCGTGACGTTGCGGACGGTGACGCCGAGCCGGGCGTCCAGGATGTTCTGGGCGTCGAGCGTGAAGTTGTTGGCGGTGTCGGCCTCGCGCTTGCCGACGAAGCGGTAGGCGACCGACGCCGCCAGCTCGGACTCGCTCCCCAGCCCCAGCCCCTCGGCCGGGGTGCGGTAGGCCAGCCCGACGCCGCCGTCGAAGGTCGGGACGTTCGGCACCGTGTTGCCGACATGGCTCGACATCGCCGCCGGGGCGCCGGTGATCTCCGCCCTGGTCAGCGCCGCCCGCGCCGTCACCGAGAAGCCGTGGCCGAGTTCGCTGCGGAGTTCCGCCTCCGCCCCGTAGGACTTCAGGTCGAAGCTCTCGATCGGGAAGGTGCCGGTGGCCGGGTTGTAGACGAAGATCGCCTCGCCCTTCACGTCGTTGCGGAAACCGGCCAGCGTCAGGGTGGTGGCGGATCCGAGATCGGCCTTCACCCCCGCCTCGTAGGCCCAGATGCCGGTCTTGCCGTAGCCGTTCTCGGGGTTGCCGGTGGTGGCGTTGTTGGTGAAGCGCGGGTAGCCGCCGGCCTTGGCGCCGCGCGTCACGCTGGCGTAGACGAGGCTGTGCTCGGTCGGCTTGTAGCTCAGCGAGAAGCGGCCCGACAGCATGTCGAAGTCGCGGCTGCTGTCCTGGGAATAGGCGGAGACGGTGCCCGGCGCCCCGGTGCCGGCGTAGCGGTGGTCGATCGACTTGACGTCGTGGGTGTAGCGCAGGCCGCCGCCGACCTCGAAGCGCTCGGCGAAGGGATAGGCGACGTCGCCGTAGACCGCCGAGGACGTCGAGGTCAGGTTGACGTGCCGCCGGCCGCCGATGGTCGGGAAGAAGTTGGAGGTGCCCTCGCTGTCCTCCTTGTAGTCGTTGTGGGCGAAGACGCCGCCGACCACCCAGTTCAGCGGCGCGCCCTTCAGCGAATGCGCCCGCAGCTCCTGGTAGATCTGGTTCTCCTTGCCGGTCGACTTGGCGATCTCGTTGTCGTAGGCGAAGAAGCCGACCGGCAGGCCGAAGGCGGCGTTGAACAGGTGGCCGTCGGTGTTGTCGGCCCTGTTGGTGAATTTGTAATGGGTGAAATTCGTGGTCGACTTGATGGCGAAGCCGTCCAGCTCGTGCGAGACGTTCAGCGTCGCGTAGGCCATGTCGCGGCGGAAGGACGGCTCCTCCTGGTAGGCGTTGCGGCCGGGCAGGCGCAGCGCGTAGCCGGTGTCGCGGCGGTCGCGCTCGCCGGCCAGGGTCAGCTGCACCTGGGTGCGGTCGGACGCCTGCCACAGGAAGGAGGATTTCGCGGCGCCGACGCTGTAGCCGCCGATGCCGGATTCGCCGGGGTGGTCGTTGTCCAGATAGTCGTTCTGCCGGTGCAGCCGCACGGCGAAGCGGCCGAACAGGTCCGGGCCGATGGCGCCGCCGACCAGGAACTCGCCCTTCCTGTAGCCGTCGCTGCCGATCTCGACGGTGACGCGGCGCTCGGTCTCGGGGCCGGGGGCGACGCTGGTCAGGCTGATCGCGCCGGCCGTCGAGTTGCGGCCGAACAGCGTGCCCTGGGGTCCGCGCAGCAGCTCCACCTGCCCGATGTCGAGAAGCTGGCCCGAGGCGGCGAAGGCCGGCAGCGGCGCGCCGTCGATCAGGGTCGGGGCGGTGCTGTTGTCGGGCGACAGCAGGGTCGACAGGGTGCCGACGCCGCGGATGATCGGCTGCGCCGTGCGGGGATCGTCGCCGTAATTCGGCTGCTGCCAGCCGACGGTCCTGCGCGCCAGATCCTCGACATCGTCGGCGCGCTGTTCCTTCAGCTCCTCCTCGCCGACCACGGTGACGCTGACCGGCACGTCGATCGCCTGCTCGGCCCGGCGGCGGGCGCCGACGGTGATCGCCTCCAGCGTGATCGGGCCGTCCTGGGCGTGCGATTGCGCGAGTTGCGGGGCAAGCGGCACGGCCTCTCCGGCCCTCGCCTCCCGCGCTCCGGCGGCGAGGCAGACGGTCAGCGACACGGCGGCGGCGCCGGACAGCAGGACGGAACGGATGACGGCACGATCCTTCAAAGACACCCCGCCAGCGGGCAAGAACTGGGAAGACCGCGCGGCCTGTCGCGCCGGGCTTTCAAACGGCATTCAAATCTCCAAGGTCTTTCAAATGCGGCGGCGGGCCTGACGGCACGGGCATGCCACGGTCGCGAGCACCGCCGCCGAAGGGCACCGGATGGCGGAAACTACGGGAAAACCATAGTGGATCCGCCGGCGGCGCCGCCACCGGCCGGGCTTATGCCGGAGGCCAGAATGCTTATGCGGGAGGACAGGGCCGGTGGCCGCCGCCACGGCCGGGCGAGCGCCCGAAATGCTTCTGGAAGGCGGTCGAGAAGTTGCTGGCGTGGCGGTAGCCGGTGAAATGCGCGGCCTGCGTCACCGTCCAGCCGCCGCTCTCCAGCCCGGTCCGCGCGCGCTCCATCCGCAGCTCGTGCAGGAAGGCGAAGACGGTCTGGCCGTAGACCGCGCGGAACTTGGTCTTCAGCCCCGACACGCTGACGCCGGCCTCGCGCGCCAGCGCCACGAGGCTGTGGTCGCCCTCCGGCTCCGCCATCAGCCGGTCGCGGACCCGCGCCATCTTCGCCGCGTCGGAGCCGCGCCCGCCACCGCCCGACGCCGCCACCGGCCGCACGGCGTCCAGCTCCAGCTTCTGGATGGCGCGGGCGACGATCTCCAGCACCCGGCTCTCCAGCAGCAGGCAGCCGGCCGTCCCGCACAGCGTCGGGTCGAAGAGCTGCCCGCACAGGAAGCCGAGCTGCGGGCAGGTCCCGAGCGGGAGCATGCCGCTGTCGCGGGTGCGGGCGTCGACGAAGTCGGCCAGCCCCTCGTCGGCGATCCGGTCGGAGCGGAGCTGGATCAGCACCGACTTGCTGCGCTGGCCCCGGCAATAGCGCCCGGTGGTGCCGACCGCGTCGGAGAAGCTGAACAGCGCCGCCTCTCCCGGATTCAGCACGATGCGCGACCGTCCGCCGCCCGGATCGAACTCCGACGACCGCCCCTCCAGCGACAGGACGAAGCTGAGCGAGCGCGGGAAGAGGGCCGAATGCTCGCTGTCGCGCAGCGCGGTGAACTGGGCGGTGCCGAGGTTGATCCCCGATTTCAGCGCCGAGGCCCCCAGCGTTCCGGCGAACAGCGGCTTCTCCTCGCCGCGCCCGCCCCCCCGGCCGGCGGACGGAGCGGCCGGCAGAAGGGCGTAGCCGCAGAACAGCATCGACGCCTTGCAGAAATCCTGGGTGGACACCGCGGCGCGGTGCGCCGATGCCTGGAGGGAAGAGCCGGTCATGCCATCACCCGAATGCCAATCGTCAGGAACGGATTCAGAAAGGCCCGCCCGGAGGGGCGGGCATGCTGGCTGACCGTGCCCGAGTTGATCGGGACCCTGGATTCTCGCTCGCACCTGCCGCAATCTTAAGCCGAGTTTCCGCTCCAGGCAAGATACAGGACCGAAAAAGTCCTGTATCGCGGTTCCGCTCCCGGACCGGCGGCGACCCCCGCTCCCCGAGGGAAGCGGGTCCTCATCCTCCTTCCGGCAACGGCCTTGCCCCCGCTCCGCGCAGCGCGGCGGCCCCGTCGAGCAGCAGGGCGAGCTTGCGGCCCCACCAGCGTTTCGGCGTGCCGCGCACCACCTCCATCATCGCCTGGACCGGGCCGGCGATGGCCGGATCCTCGGCGGCGGCCCGCGTCCAGGCCCGCTGGACCTTTTCGGCCATGGTCGCCCCCTCCCCGGCCGTTCCCTGGGCGCCGCGCCGGCCCAGCGCCTGCCAGCCGGCGAAGGCGTCGGCGGTCATGTCGGTCACGCTGTCGATGACCAGCACCGCGTCCTCCAGCGCGAATCCCAGTTCCCGCAACCGCCCCACCGCCTCGGCGAAGGCGCGGATGCCGGACACCGGCGTGTCGCCCAGCGTGCGGTGGACGTCGGCGAGGCCGGGGTGGCGCTCGTAGAGATCCCACAGCGATTCGGCCAGACGCTCCAGATAGAGCCGCCAGTCGCCGGTCTCGGTCCGCCAGTCGAGCCGCGCGATGGCGAGGTCGGCGGCGGCGAGCAGGATGTCGTCGCGCCCCTTCGCGTGGCGGTAGAGCGAGGAATGGTCCACCCCGAGCCGCGCCGCGATGGCCGCCAGCGTCACCTCGGCCAGCCCGATCTCCAGCGCGGCGGCGGCGATGGCCTCCCGCGAGATGCGCGCCGGGCGGCCGGGGCGCGGTTCCGGCGGCCTCCGTTCCGGCGGTTTGCGTTCCGTCATGCCGTTTCTCCCACGGGTTGCTCCCCGGCGATCCGCCAGCCGGCGGCGCGCGTCCGGTGATTCCACAGCCGGGCGTAGAGGCCGCCGGCCTCCAGCAGCGCCTCGTGGCGGCCGCGCTCGACGATGGCGCCGTCCTCCAGCACCAGGATCTGGTCGGCGGCGCGGATGGTGGAGAGCTTGTGCGCCACCACGATCAGCGTCTTGTCGGCGACCAGGCGGGCCAGCGCCGCCTGGATGGCGCGCTCGTTGGTCGGGTCGATGGCGGCGGTCGCCTCGTCGAGCAGCACGATGGGGGCGTCCTTCAGGATGGCGCGGGCGATGGAGACGCGCTGGCGCTCGCCGCCGGACAGGGCCGCCCCGCCCTCGCCGACGCGGGTGCGGTAGCCGTCGGGAAGCGCGCTGATGAAGTCGTGGGCCTGGGCGGCGCGGGCCGCCGCCTCCACCGCCGCGAGGTCGGCGCCGGGCCGTCCGAAGGCGATGTTGTCGAAGATGGTCCCGGCGAACAGGGTGACGTCCTGGAAGACCACGGTGATCAGCGCGTTCAGCCGCTCCCCGCTCAGCCTGCGCAGATCCACCCCGCCGATGGTGACGGCGCCGGCGGTCACGTCCCAGAAGCGCGGCAGCAGGTTGAGGATCGTGCTCTTGCCCGAGCCGGACGGCCCGACGATGGCGGTCATCGAGCGCTCCGGCACCGTGAAGGAGACGTCGCGCAGCACCGGCTTGTCCGGCGCGTAGCCGAAGCCCACCCCGTCGAAGCGCACGGCGAAGCCGAAGGGGGTGTGGGGCGCGGTCGGTTCGGGAAGCGGCTTCGCCGTCATGATCCGGTCCATGCGGGTCAGCGAGGCGTCGGCGATGCGGGTCGATTCCATGACGCCGATCAGCGCCAGCAGCGGCGCGTACATCGAGAACAGCAGCACCAGCGTGGTGATCAGCGTTCCCGCCGGCAGGTCCCCGGCGAAATGGCGCTGGCCGGCGACCCAGATGGTCAGCGGCGCGCCCAGCATGACGATGACGGCGATGGCGACGATGGGGACGATCAGCGTCACCACCATGCGGACCGAGATGTCGCGCAGCTCCTCCAGCGCGGCGCGGAACCCCTCCTGCCCGCTGGCGACGCGGTTGAAGGCGCGGATCACGGCGATGCCCTGGACGAACTCGATCATCCGCCCGCCGGCCTCGGCCTGGGCGTCCTGGCGGCGGATGCCGAGCAGCGAGAGCCGGCGGCTCGACCACAGGAAGACCGGCACCGCCGCGACGACGGACGAGGCGGTGGCCAGCGCCACCACCCAGTCGCGCAGCAGCAGGACGGCGAAAACCACCAGCGGCAGCCCGAGCGCCTGGGCGATGCGCGGCAGCGCGTCGGCGAAGAAGACCTCGACCATCTGCATGTCGGTGGTCAGCACGGTCACGGTGTCGCCCTTGTGGCGGGCCAGATGGAAGCCCATCGGCAGCCGGCGCAGATGGTCGAGCATCGACAGCCGCAGCGCCCCGGCCACCTGATAGCTGGCGATCCACACCTCGCAGGTCGAGAGATAGGCGAAGAGGAGCTGGCCGAGCAGCGAGAGCGCCATCAGCCCGGTCGCCCGCCACGCCCAGTCCGTTGTCATCGGCCGCCCGTCGGCCAGCCCGGCGACGACCCAGACCACCACCCCGAAGGACAGGCCGAGCGCCATCGATTGCAGGAAGCGGAAGGCGATGCCGCGCGCGATCTTGCCGCGCAGCGGGCCGGCGATGGCCCAGACGCGGCGCAGGCTCTCCAGGTCGGAGCGCGGCGCGGCGCCGGAGCCGTGGCCGTGGTCGTGCCCGTGGTCGTGCCCGTGGTCGTGAGTGTGGGGGTGCGGAACGGCGGTCATTCGGCGGCATCCATGCAGGCGTTGCGGGCACGGGGTTTCCGATCCGGGGCGTCCTGGTCCGGGCGCAAGGCCAGCGCCCGCGCCTCCGTGTAATCGGCCCAGAGGCGGGCGTACAGCCCGTCGCGGGCCAGCAGCTCCTCCTGCCGGCCGGACTCGGCGACGCGGCCGCGGTCGAGCACCAGGATCCGGTCGGCGTCGGCGATGGTGTTCAGCCGGTGGGCGACGACGATCAGCGTCTTGCCGCGCGCCAGCGCGCCGATGGCCTCCTGGATCGCCGCCTCGCTGTCGGGGTCGGCGAAGGCGGTCGCCTCGTCGAGCAGGACGACCGGCGCGTCCTTCAGGATGGCGCGGGCGATGGCGATGCGCTGGCGCTCGCCGCCGGACAGCGCCACGCCGCCCCGCCCGCCCAGCCGCGTCGCGTAGCCGTCGGGCAGCGCCGTGATGAAGCCGTCGGCGCGGGCGGCGCGGGCGGCGGCGCGCACCGCCTCGTCGGTGGCGCCCGGATCGCCGAAGCGGATGTTCTCGGCGATGGTGCCGGAGAACAGCAGGCTGTCCTGGAAGACGAAGGCGATCTCCTCCATCAGCTGGTCGAGCCCGATGTCGCGCACGTCCACCCCGCCCAGCGTGACGCGGCCGGCGCGCACGTCGTGGAAGCGCGGCACCAGCGCCGCGAGGCTGCTCTTGCCCGACCCCGACGGGCCGACCAGCGCCGTCACCGTCCCGGTCCGCGCCGTGGCGTCGATGCCGTGCAGCACGTCCGGCCCGTCCTCGTAGCCGAAGCGCACGCCCTCGAAGACGACGTCATGGTTGGGCAGATCGACACGCCGCCCGCTGTCGGGCTGCGGCGGGGCGGCCAGCGCGTCGGCCACCGCCATCGAGGCGATGGAGACCTGGGCGAGCTGCTGGAACAGCCCGAACAGCTTGAGCAACGGCTGACTGTAGGTGGCGCCGAGGATGACGAACAGCAGCAGCGTCGGCAGATCGATGGCGCCCGCCGCCAGCAGCCACAGCCCGGCCGGCAGGATGACCACGATGTTCGACAGCACCAGCGCCGAAAAGCCGCTGCCCAGCGGGATGTAGGCGCGCCCCATCGCCGTCTCGACGTCGGTGTAGGCGCGCACCGCGTCGGCGGTCCCGGCGAAGCTCTCGCCGCCGCGGTTGAAGATCTTCACCGCCGGCATGCCGGCGAGATACTCGACGATGGATCCGTTCATCCGCTCCCCCGCCCGCTGGTAGTCGGCGACGAAGCGGCCGGTCCGCGTCATCGCCCGCGCCATCAGCGCGAAGGAGACCGGCGTCAGCAGGACCGAGGCCAGCGCCATCCGCCAGTCCACCGCGAACAGCCAGGCCGACACGGCCAGCCACGTCGCGACGGCGCTGGTTCCCTCCGGAATGCCGTGGGCGACGATCAGCTCCAGCTTCTCCGGCTCGTCGATCACCAGCGCCTTGGCGGCGCCGCTGCGCCGCCCGGCGAACCAGCCGAGCGGCAGGCGGGCGAGGTGGCGGGCCAGCGCCATCCGCAGATCGTGGATGACCTGGAAGGCGACGATGTGCGACTGGGCGAGCGCCGCCGTCAGCGCCGCGTAGCCGGCGAGGATCGCCGCCAGCGCCAGCGCCGCCTGCTGGGCGAACAGCGCCGCCGTCGCCGTGCCGTCGATCACCGCGACGGTCAGCCGCCACACCACCCAGACCGGCACCAGCTCGCACAGCACCGAGAGGGTGGCGAGCAGCACCGATCCCGCCAGCCGCGGCCGCGCCCCGGCCGCGTGGCGGAGCAGCAGCCGGAAGCTGGCGAGGTAATCCGGGCGGCGCTCCGCCCCGGCGGGAAGATCCGCCGCGTCCGACATCCGATCCATCCTCAGGTTCCGATCTGGAGGTTTCGGTCCGCTGCACCCGCCGGGCGCGACCGGGCGTCCGCCGATGCGGGACGCGGGAGGGAACGCTAGCAGCGGCCCCCGCCATTTGCAACAGAGTGTTTCTAAATCTCCGGTTTAGTCCTTTCCACACGCACCACCTGTTATGGGTCGGGCGCCGCCGCCTCCGCAAGCCCGCCGGACGGCGGCGGGGCAAACTCCCGCTGCGGGCAAAGATGCTCCGGTGCGGAGCGGTTCCCACACACGCCTCCGGTGTCTAACGCTTTCCGATTCCTCATTCCCCAGCGCCCGGCCGCGCAGCGCGCCGGTGGACGCCGACCTTCGGGAAACGCCATGCCACACCAGGATTCCATCGCCGTCACCGGCCTGACCGGCCGCTTTCCCGGCGCGCCGGACGTCGAGACCTTCTGGGACAATCTGCTGCGCGGGGTGGAATCGGTCCGGCCGCTGTCGCCCGCGGAGATGGCGGAGGAGGGCATCGACCCGGAGGTCGCGGCGCAGCCCGGCTACGTCAACGCCGGCACCCGCGTGGCGGAGGCGGACCGCTTCGACCTCGCCTATTTCGGCTGTTCGCCGCGCGAGGCGGAGCTGATGGACCCGCAGCACCGCCTGTTCCTGGAGGAATGCCGGCGGCTGCTCGACGGCGCCAACCTGACCGGCCGTTCCCTCCGCATCGGCGCCTTCGCCGGCTGCCGGCAGAGCACCTACCAGACCTTGCTCGCCCCCATCGCGCCGGAGCGCATCACCCGGCCCGAGAGCTTCCAGCAGCTCATGGGCAACGACAAGGACTATCTGGTGACGCGCGCCGCCTACAAGCTGGACCTGACCGGCCCGGCGGTGACGGTGCAGACCGCCTGTTCCAGCTCGCTGGTCGCCGTGCACATGGCCTGCGAGAGCCTGCGGCGCGGCGAGTGCGACGCGGCGCTGGCCGGCGGCGTGGCGGTCTCCTTCCCGCAGGGCATCGGCTATCTCGCCCAGCCCGGCATGATCTTTTCCGAAGACGGCCATTGCCGGCCCTTCTCCGCCGCCGGGACCGGCATCGTCGCCGGCAACGGGCTGGGGCTGGTGGCGCTGCGTCGGCTGGCGGACGCGCTGGCCGACGGCGACACGATCCACGCCGTCATCCGCGGCTCGGCGGTGGCGAACGACGGGCGCGACAAGCTGGGCTACACGGCGCCGGGCAAGGCCGGGCAGCAGCGCGCCATCCGCGCCGCCCTGGCGCAAAGCGGTGTCGATCCCGCCGCCATCGGCCTGCTGGAGGCGCACGGCACCGGCACTCCGCTCGGCGACCCGATCGAGGTCCAGGCGATCGCCGAGATCTACCGGAGCCACGGGGTGGCGGCCGGCAACTGCGCCATCGGCTCGGTCAAGGGCAACCTCGGCCATCTCGACACCGCCGCCGGGATCGCCAGCCTGATCAAGGCGGTGCTGGCGGTGAGGACCGGCACCATCCCGGCCAGCCTGCACGGCGAGCCGGCCAACCCGCGCATCGACTTCGCCGCCGGCCCCTTCCGGCTGGCGACCGAGACCGCCGGCTGGCCGGAGCGCTTCGGCCGGCGCATCGCGGCGGTCAGCTCCTTCGGCATCGGCGGCACCAACGCCCATGTGATCGTCGAGCAGCCGCCCCCCTCCACCCCGCGCCGTGCCGAGGCGCCCGCCCGCCATGTGCTGGTCTGCGCCAACCACGATCCGGCCAACCTGCCGGCCCAGGCGGCGGCGCTGGCCGATTGCCTGAGCGACGGCTCCCTCGCCGCGCAATGCGCCACCGCCGCGCTGCGGCGCGAGCATGGGCGCCACCGGATCGCCGTCACCGGCGCCGACGCCGGCGAACTGGCGCGGGCGCTGCGCGCGGCCTCGCCCGCCACCGTCCGCGACGCCGGCCGCACCGCCTGGATGTTCAGCGGCCAGGGCAGCCAGTTCTCCGGCATGGGCGCCGACGCCTACCGCAACAGCGCGGTCTTCCGCGCCGCGCTCGACCGCTGCCTCGCCGGCTTCGCCGAGGCCGGCATCCCCGACCTCGGCCCGGTGATGTTCGACCCGGAGCGCGCGGCGGATCTCGACCGCACGCTGCACACCCAGCCGGCGCTGTTCGCGTGGCAGCACGCCACCGCCGCCCTGCTGGGCCATTGGGGCCTGAGGCCCGACCTCGTCTTCGGCCATTCCATCGGCGAGTTCGCCGCCGCCGTCGCCGCCGGCCATCTCGACCTGTCCGGCGCCATCCCCCTCGTGGCGCGGCGCGCCCTGCTGATGGAGCACCGGACCGAGCCGGGCGCGATGATCGCCGTGCCGCTGCCCGAGGACCGGCTGCGCCCCCTGCTGGCCGAACACCCGCGCGTCGCCGTCGCCGCCGTCAACGGGCCGGAGCGCTGCACCCTGAGCGCCGCCACCGCCGATCTGGAGCCGGTGAAGGACACCCTGGCCGGGCTGGGCGTCCCCTTCCGGATCCTGCCGGTGAACCGCGCCTTCCATTCGCCGACGATGGACGCCATCGAGCGGCCCCTCCGGGCGGCCTGCCCGGAGCCGCCGGCGGGCGAGCCGCGCTGCCCGATGCTGTCCAGCCTGACGGCGGAGCTGCTGGCGCCCGGCGAACCCGACGCCGATTACTGGGTTGCCCAGGCGCGCCGGCCGGTGTGCTTCCACGCCCTCGGCCGGCGGCTGGCCGGGCTGGGGATCGACCGGGTGATCGAGATCGGCCCGGACGGCACCTTCGGCCGGCTGCTGCGCGGCATGGGCGTCCTGCCGGCCTCCTGCGCAATCCTGCACGACCGCGAGACCACCCTGGCCGAGCGGGTCGCCCAGCTCTACCGCGCCGGCTGCGACGCGCCGCTGGCGGAGCATTACGGCGGGTTCGAAGGCCCCTGGGCCGAGCTGCCGCCGCTGCGCCTCACCCCGACGCGCTGCTGGCCGGCCAAGCCGGCTCCCCGCCCGGCGGTGGCCGCCGAGGAAGCCGCGCCGGAGTCTTGCGACGGCCCGGCGATCCAGCTCTGGAGCTGGCGCTGGCAGGAGCTGGCCAAGCTCTACCAGCAGAAGGTCGGCCATGCCGCCGCGTCCGAATCCTGGCTGGTGCTGGGCGGGGGTTCCTTCGCCTCCGGGCTGGTCGCGGCGGCGCGGCGGGCCGGCCACCGCGTGACCCACGACACCGAATCCGCCGGCGCCCCCCCCGCCCGGCCCTTCGACCAGATCGTCGACGCCCGCCTTCTGGAGCGCCCGGCCGACTTCGGCATGGATGCCCTGTGCGCGGCGGCCGAGCGCAGCGTCGGCTGGCTGCGCCACGCCCTGGCGCACAAGCGCTGCCGCGTCGCCCTGCTGGTCGACGGCGCCTCCGACCTCGCCAGCGGCCAGCCGGCGAGCCCGCTCTGGCCGGTGATGAACCTGTGGCGCTGCCTGCGCAACGAGCACCCCGACCTCGCGCTCGGCTGCCTCGATATCGGCGGCAGCGGGGGCGGCGGGGACGCCGACCCCGCCGCCCTGCTCGACCCGCTCGCCGACCTGCACGCGCTGGGACCGGCGCTGCTGCTGCGCGATGGCAAGCTTTACGAGCCGGTGGTGGAGTCGGTTCCGGCCCGGCAGGACCACGACCCGATGCCCTGGCCCGGCGTCACCCTGCTGGCCGGCTTCGGCGCGGTCGGGCGGCGGCTGGCGCTGTGGCTGTCCGGCCAGGGCTGCCGCGACCTCGCCCTCGTGCTGCACCGCGCCCCCGACGACGCGCAGGCGGCCGTCATCGCCGAGCTGGAGGCCGCCGGCACCCGCGTTCACCGTCTCGACGCCGACCTGCGCGACGCCGGCGCCCTGCGCGCGGCGCTGGAGGGGCTGGACCAGCCGGTGCGCCGGGTGTTCCACACCGCGCACGCCGGCCTCAGCGCGCTGCTGCGCGACCAGGATCCCGCGACCTTCGCCCGCACGGTGGAGGTCAAGGTCGCCGGCAGCCTCGCGCTGCGCGACGCGCTGCGCGGCCAGCCGCTCGACCTGTTCTGCCTGTTCAGCTCGGCCGCCGCGCTGCTGGCGATGCCGGGAGCGGCCTACAACACCGCCAACGCCTGGCAGGACGCCTTCGCCGCCCATCTGCGGACCCGGGGCGTGCCCGCCCTGTCGATCGCCTGGGGCCAGCTCGCGACGATCCGCGACGGCGCCGCCAAGCTGGAGCGGCTGGAGACGACCAGCCTGAAGCCGATCCCCGCCGAGGCCGGTTTCGCCGTGCTCAACGCCCTGCTGAAGCAGGCGCTGCGGGGCGAGGGCGCCTGCGGCCGCATGCCCATCGCCATCGACCCGCAAGCGCTGGCGGCGGCGGTCGGCGGGCTGCCGGCGACGCGCGGCGCGCTGCGCCCGCTGCTGGCCGGACAGCGCGCGGCGTCGCGCCAACCCGAGGAGCGGATCGACCTGTCGCTGGCCGGCCTGACCCCGGAGGAGCAGGAGGCCAAGCTCGCCGCCTATCTGCGCCACGTCATCGGCGAGCGGCTGAAATTCGCCAGCGACGCGCTCGACCCGGAGCGTCCGCTGACCGAGCAGGGCGTCGATTCCCTGATCTTCCTGGAGCTGGCCCACCTCATCAACCAGCGCTTCGACCTTCAATTGCCGCCGACCGTCGGCTACGAGCACAAGACCGTCGCGGCGCTGGCCACCCACATCCGCGGCCTGATCGGGCGCGACGACATCGACTTCTCCCGCCCGCTCGGCCAGGGGCGGCTGGTCGTCACCGCGCGACCCGGCGAGCGCCACGAGCCCTTCCCGCTGACCGACCTGCAACAGGCCTTCTGGCTCGGCCGGCAGCGGGGCATGACGCTGGGCAGCGTCTCCTGCCACGAATACATCGAGCTGGAGCTGGAGGGCCTCGACACCGGCCGGCTGGAGCGCGCCTGGAACCGGCTGATCGCCCGCCACGAGATGATGCGCTGCGTCATCACCCCCTTCGGCCAGCAGCGCATCCTGGAGAGCGTCGAACCCTACCGCGTCGCCGAGCGCGACCTGCGCGGCCTGCCCGCCGCCGAGCGCGACGCCACCCTGGCGGCGATCCGCGAGCGGATGTCCTACCAGGTCTTCGACCCGCAGCGCTGGCCGCTGTTCGAGCTGACGGTCAGCCGCCTGCCGGGCGGGATCGCGCGCGTCCATCTCGACATGGATCTGCTGGTCTTCGACATCCAGAGCTTCCGCGTCGTCTTCGGCGAGCTGGCCCGCCTGCTGGCCGATCCCGACGCCGAGCTGCCGCCGCTGACCCTGTCCTTCCGCGACTACGCGCTGGCCGAGCAGGCGCAGCAGGGCACCCCGGCTTGGCAGGCGGCGCGCGCCCACTGGCTGGAGCGGCTCGACCGCATTCCGCCGGCCCCCGACCTGCCGCTGCGCCGGGCGCCGGGCGGCATCGACCGCCCGACCTTCCGCACGCTCGACCACCGGCTGCCGGCCGCCCTCTGGCAGCGCTTCCAGGCGCGCGCCGCCGGGCTCGGCCTGACCGCCAGCGGCGCGCTGCTGACCGCCTTCACGCAGCTGCTCGCCACCTACAGCCGGGCGCCGGACTTCACGCTGAACATCACCTATTTCAACCGTCGGAACGTCCACCCGCAGGTGATGGACATCTGCGGCGACTTCACCTCGCTGATGCTGCTGCCGGTGTCGGCGGCGGAGGGCGACCGTTTCCTGGCGGCGGCGCGGCGCACCCAGGACGATCTGTGGCGGGCGCTGAGCCACCGCGACTTCAACGGCATCCGGGTGATGCGCGAGCTGGGCCGCCATCGCGGCGGCAACGGCGCCACGGGGGCGGACGGGATCGACATGCCGGTGGTCTTCACCAGCATGATCGGCATGGATTTCGACGACCCGTCGCGCCCCGACTGGGAACTGACCAAGCGGCAGGTCTACCAGATCAACCAGACGCCCCAGGTCTGGCTCGACTATCAGGCGACCGAGTATGGCGGCGCGCTGGTGACGCGCTGGTTCATCGCCGACGACCTGTTCGACCCGGAGCTGATCGACGGCATGTTCGCCGCCTACACCGGCTTCCTGACCCGGCTGTCCGAGGAGGACGCGCTGTGGGAGGCGCCGGTCCCCGACCTGCGCACCGACGCCGACAAGGCGGTCGCCGCCACCCTGTCGGTGCCGGGGGAGCCGCCGTCGGACGAGCGGATGCCCGACCTGCTGCGGACCCAGGCGGAGCACGCACCCGACGCCGTGGCGGTCGTGAGCCCGCAGGGCGACTGGAGCTACCGCACCCTGCGGCGGCGGGCCGACCGGCTGGCGCGCCATCTGCTGGCGCTGGGGGTTCCCGCCTCGCAGCCGGTCGCCGTGGCGATGGCGAAACAGCCCGACGCGGTGCTGGCCGCCCTGGCGATCCAGGCGGCGGGCGCCTGCTACGCCCCGCTCGACGCCGAGCAGGGAAGCGAGCGGCTGGCCGCCATCCTGCACGGCCTCCAGCCCTTCGCCGTGCTGACCGCCGGCCCCGCGCCGGAACTGCCCGAGAGCGTCCGGCGCATCGACCTCGCTGCCCTGGACCTCGCCGCCCTGGCTCTCGACGAGACGGACGAACCGCCGGCCCCCCCGCCCCGCCGGCAGGAGGCGGGCGACCCCGCCTACATCATCCACACCTCCGGCACCACCGGCCAGCCGAAGGGGGCGGTGCTCGACCACCGCGCGCCGATCAACACGCTGCGCGCGCTGAACCGGCGGCTCGGCGCCGGGCCGGGCGACCGCACGCTGTCGCTCTGCGCCTTCCACCACGACATGTCGGTCTACGACGTGTTCGGCATGCTGGCCTGCGGCGGCGGCGTGATCCTGCCCGACCGCGAGCGCTCGAAGGACGCGCTGCACTGGCTGGAGCTGATGCAGCGCCACGCCCCGACCATCCTCAACGCGGTGCCGGCCTTCGTCGCCATGCTGCTCGACGCGCAGGCGCTGACCGGCGCTGACCTTCCCGCCCCCCGCCACGTCATGATGGGCGGCGACTGGATCGCGCCGGACCTCGTGCGGCGCCTCAACGCCCTGTGGCCGGACTGCCAAATCCACAGCATCGGCGGCCCGACCGAGACGGCCATCGTCTCGGCCTATCATCCGGTCAGGACGCTCGATCCGGAACGGACGACCATCCCCTACGGCCGCCCGCTGGAGAACCAGACCTGCCACCTGCTGAACCCGGCCGGGCAGGACTGCCCGGTCGGCGTGGCCGGCGAGATCTGCACCGGCGGCCTTGCCCTGTCGCTCGGCTACTGGCGCGACGAGGCGCGGACGGCCGAGCGCTACCGCCCGCATCCGCGCGGCGGCGAGCGGCTGTTCCACACCGGCGACCTCGGCCGCCTCCGCCGCGACGGGGTGCTGGAGATCCTCGGGCGCATCGACGACCAGATCAAGCTGAACGGCACCCGCATCGAGCCCGGCGAGATCGAGGCGGCGCTGGGCACCCACCCCGGCGTGGCGCAGGCCGCCGTGCTGGTCGGCGGCGCCCCGCGCCCGCAGCTCCACGCCTTCTTCACCGTGAAGCCCGAAACGGCGCTTCCGCCCGCCGCCGCCCTGCCCGACCGGGATTGGGAACAGGGTCTGGAACGCGGCCACGACGCCTGCGACCGGCTGCCCGAGGGCTTCGACCTCGACCGCCACCGTCGGCATTTCGCCGACATGGAACGGCTGAGCACCTGGGTGATGCTCGACACGCTGCGCGCGGCCGGCTTCTTCCGGGAGGCGGGCGACGGCGCGACGCTGGACGACCTGCACGCCGCGCTGGGCGTCGCCCCGCTGTACGGCAAGCTGTTCCGGAGCTGGCTGCGCGTGCTGTGCGGGGACGGCATCCTGATCGACGGCGGCGGCGGGCGCTACGCCGCGACCGACCGCATCGCCGGGGCCGATTGCCCGGACGACGGCCGCGCCGCCCTGCACGACCGCATCGCCCGCCGGACCACCGCCGGGGCGCCCCACGAACAGCGCATCTGGTCGCTCTACGAGCGTTGCATTGCCCGGCCGGCCGACCTGCTGAACGGCACGCTGAACCCGCTGGAGCTGATGTTCGAGGGCGGGCGCACCGACTTCGCCGAAAGCTGGTACCGCGAGAATCCGGTTTCCGCCCATTTCAACGCCATCGCCGGGGAGACGGCGCGGGGGCTGCTGGAGGCCCGCCACGACACCGGCCCGATCCGCATCCTGGAGTTCGGCGCCGGCATCGGCAGCGTCACCCACGCCATCCTGAAGGCGGTTCCCGGCGCGGGCTTCACCTACGACTTCACCGACCTGTCGCGCTACTTCCTCGACAACGCGCGCGGCACCTTCGCGGCGTGGCCGCAGATCCGGTTCGGCCTCTACGACATCAACGAGGATCCGGCCCTCCAGGGGTTCGACCCCGGCTCCTACGACCTGATCGTCGGCTCCAACGTGCTGCACGACGCGGCGGACGTGAACCGCAGCGGCCGGCTGCTGCGCTCGCTGCTGAAGCCGGGCGGCCATCTGCTGCTGGTCGAGGGCACGCGGAACCCGCGCTTCCAGCTCGTCAGCCTCGGCTTCGTCGAGGGGCTCAGCCATTACGAGGACGAGCGGCTGGAAAGCTGCCTGCCGATGCTGGACGCCGGGCGCTGGCAGGCGGTGCTGGGTGCCGCCGGCTTCGCCCGGCAGGCCGCCATCCCCCGGCCGGGAAGCCCGGTCGAGGCGATGAACTACCACGTCGTCCTGGCCCGCAACGCCGATCATGCGGCGACGCTCGACACGGGCAGCCTCGACGGCTGGCTGCGCGGGCGGCTGCCCGACGCGATGGTCCCGCGGCGCTGGCACCAGCTTTCCCGCCTGCCGCTGACCGTCAACGGCAAGATCGACCGGGCGCGCCTCCAGGCCGTCCTCGCCGACCGGCCGCCGCCGGCCCAGCCGGAGGGCGAGGCGCTGGAGGGCGACACGCAGCACCGCCTCGCCGCTCTGTGGGCGGAGGTGCTGGACCAGCCCGTGACCTCGGCCAGCGCCAACTTCTTCGCGCTGGGCGGCGATTCCCTGCTGATGACGCGGCTCGCCAGCCGCGTCCGGCACGGCTTCGGGGCGGCGCCCGATCTGGCGACCCTGCTGCGCAATCCGGTCCTGAAGGAGCAGGCGGCCCTGCTCGCCACCCTGCTGATCGCCGCCCCCGCCGAGGGGGGCGCCGGGGACGGCATCCATGAGGACGCCTTCGAGAGCGGGGTGATCTGATGCGGACCGACGACACTCCCACCACCCTCGCCGAGGTCAAGGAGCGGCTGCGGCGCGACGGCATCCGGCTGTCTGTCACGCAGGGCCGGCTCGGCTACCACGCCCCGCTCGGCGCCATGACCGAGGCGATGCGCGCCGGCATCGCCCGCCACCGCGACGCCCTGCTGGCCGAGCTGTCCGGCCTGTCGCGCGCCGCCGAAAAGCCCGCCCTGCGGCCGCAGCCCGACCGCCGCTTCGATCCCTTCCCGATGACCGACCTCCAGACGGCCTATTGGGTGGGCGAGCATGGTGGCTACGCCCAGTCGGCGATCCCCTGCTTCTTCCACCATTGCCGCTTCCGCGCCCTCGACCCGGACCGTCTCCAACAGGCCCTGCACCGGGTCCAGCGGCGGCACGAGGTGCTGCGCAGCCGCTTCCAACCCGACGGCACGCAGGCCATCGCCCCGCCGGGCGAGGCGCCCTGCGCCCTGACCGTCGTCGATCTGCGCGGCGTCGAATCGGACGAGGCGGAGCGGCGGCTCGCCCAGCTCTGCGCCGCCCATCCGGACACGCTGCCGCCGCTCGACCGTGGCCCGCCGCTGGCGGCGACGCTGGTCCGGTTGGACGGGGACGACGACCGGCTGCTGCTGGCGATCCGGCTGATCGTGGTGGACGGGCCGTCGCTGTCGCTGATCTTCCGCGACCTGCTGCGCCACCTGTTCGACGGCATCGCGCCGGAGGACCCGCCGGCGCTCGGCTACCGCGACTACGTCCTGGCGCTGCCGCCCCCGTCCGAGGCGAGCCGCCGCTATTGGGACGAGCGCCTCCCCGCCCTGCCGCCACCGCCCGACCTGCCGGTCACTGGCCGCTCCCCCCCATGGTCGGAGTTCCGCCGCCTGCCCGGCCGGCTCGACCCTCAGCGCTGGCAGCGGCTGAAGGCGCTGGCCGCCGGGCGCGGCGTCACCGCCAACGCGGCGATGCTCGCGCTCTACGCGGCGGCGTTGCGGCCCTGGGCGCAGGACCGCCGCTTCACCCTGAACGTGCTGGCCAACCACCGCCCCTTCGAGCATCCCGACCTGCCGGCGCTGGCCGGCAATTGCAGCAACACCACCCTGGTGGACTGCGACCCGGCGGGAAGCTTCCTGGAGCAGGCCCGGCGGCTCCAGGCGCTGACCGCCGAGCGGCTGGGCCACGCCGACGTCTCCGGCGTCTCGCTGCTGCGCCGGTTGCAGCAGGAACGCGGCGGCGACCGCCCGGCCATGCCCTTCGTCTTCACCAGCGGCATCAGCGGCGCCACGCCTCCCCTGCCGCCCCGCCACACCGACCGCTTCGCGCTGGTCGGCAGCCACCTGCGCACCCCGCAGGTCTGGCTCGACCATCAGGTGATCGAGAACCACGAGGGGCTGCTCTGCTTCTGGGACTACGTCGCCGGCATCTTCGAGGAGGGCGTCCCCGAGGCCATCGCCGCGCGCCACGAGCGGGCGCTGCACGCCCTGTTGAGCGATCCCGCCGCCTGGGACCGTCCCGACCCTGCGCAGGCCGCCCCGGCGGAGCTGCCGCCGCCGGCGCCCCTCCTCGTCGAGGTGGGCGACCGCAGCCTTGGCGACGTCTTCCTCGCCCAGGCGGCGCGCACGCCCGACCGCGAGGCGCTGGCCGCCGCCGACGGCACCCGCCTGACCTACCGGCGGCTCGCCGACCGGGCCGGCGCGCTGGCCGCCGCCCTGCGGAACGCCGGCCCGGTCCCCGGCGACCTGATCGGCATCCAGCTGGAGAAGGGCGCCCGGTCCGTCGTCGCCGTCGTCGCGGCGGCGCTGGCCGGGCTGGTCTGGCTGCCGCTCGACGTCCGGCTGCCCGAGCGGCGGCGCGACGCCATCCTGGCGCACAGCGGCTGCCGCTGGATCCTCACCGACCGTCCGGCCACCCTGCCCGACGGCGTGCGGCGCCTCCCCGCCGATCCGGGTCCAACCCCCGGAACGGCGCCGCCGCACGAGCGGCGGGCGGGCGACCCGGCCTACGTCATCTACACCTCCGGCTCGACCGGGCAGCCCAAGGGCGTGGTCATCGCCCACGGGGCCGCGCTCAACACCATCCTCGACCTCAACGCCCGCTTCGGCGTGACGGCCGACGACCGGCTGCTCGCCCTGTCGGCGCCGAGCTTCGACCTCAGCGTCTACGACATCTGGGGGGCGCTGGCCGCCGGCGCCGCCATCGTCGTCCCGGCCGACAGCGAGCACCCCGACCCGGCCGCCACCCTGGCGCTCTGCGCCGCCGAGCGGGTGACGGTGTGGAACTCGGTTCCCGCCCTGCTCGACATGGCGTTCGCCACCGCCGCGCGGCACCCCTGCCCGGAGCTGGCCTCGCTGCGCCTGCTGATGCTGAGCGGCGACTGGATCCCGCTGCCGCTCGCCCGGCTGGTGCGCGGGCGCTACCCGCGGGTCCGCTTCCATGGGCTGGGCGGCGCCACCGAGGCGTCGATCTGGTCGAACCAGTTCCCGGTCGGGCGCGTCGAGCCGGACTGGACCTCCATCCCCTACGGCTTCGCGCTGGGCGGCCAGCAGCTCCACGTCCTCGACGCCGAGGGCGCGCCCTGCCCGCCCTGGGTGCGCGGCGAGATCCACATCGAGGGGCGCGGGCTGGCCGAGGGCTACCTGAACGACCCGGAGCGCACCGCCGCCGCCTTCGTCACCCACCGCAGCGGCCGGCGGCTCTACGCCACCGGCGACCTCGGGCGGCTGCGCGGCGACGGCGCCGTCGAGTTCCTCGGCCGCAAGGACTTCCAGCTCAAGATCCGTGGCCACCGGATCGAGGCCGGCGACGTCGAGAATCATTTGTCGGAGCATCCCGGAATCGCCGAGGTCCAGGTGCTGGCGGTGCCCGACGCGGCCGGCCGGCCGCAGCTCGTCGCCTGCTACCGCCCGGCCGGACCGCCGGAGACGGACGCGCCCGAAGTGCCCTTCGCCGCCTGGCTGGCGGAGCGGCTGCCGCGCTACATGGTCCCCGACCGCTTCCTGGCCGTCGAGCGGCTGCCGCTCGGCGCCAACGGCAAGCGCGACCGCAAGGCGCTGGCCCAACTGGCACAGGACCGGCTGCGCGAACCCGACAGCGCGGTCATCCCCGCCGAGGCCGCCGGCCTGCCGCCGCTGGCCGAGCTGTGGGGCCGGATCACCGGCCACCCGCCCGCCTCGGCGGACGACAATTTCTTCGAGACCGGCGGCAACTCGCTGCTGGCGGTGCATCTCGCCGCCGCCATCCGCGAGCGCTTCGGCGTGCCGCTCGACCTCGCCACGATCTTCCAGGCGCCCACGCCGGGAGCGCTGTGGGAGGCGGTGCGGCGCCACGACCCCCGGGCGGCGCACCGCCTTCCGCAACAGGGTGCGAACCGCCCGGACACCCCCCTCCCCCCGGAGAGCCCATGACCTGCCTGCCCTTCCCGGACAAGAAGCCGGACGCCCGCCTCGATCTGGTCTGCCTGCACTACGCCGGCGGCGGCAGCGCGGTGTTCCGGGGCTGGGACGCGCGCTTCCCCGACTGGATCGCGGTGCGGCCGGTCGAGCTTCCCGGCCGCGGCACCCGCATGGCCGAGCCGCTGGAGCACGACCCCGACGCCCTGGTCGACCGCCTGTGCGCCGAACTGTCGCCGCACCTCCGCCGCCCCTGGGCGCTGTTCGGCCACAGCCTGGGGGCGGCGCTCGGCTACCGCATCGCCCTGCGCTTCCAGGGGGAGGGGCGCCCGCCGCTGGCCGTCTTCCCCTCCGGCCGCCACGGCCCGGCGGGCGCCGTGCCCGTCCGCCGCCGCGCCCATCTGCCCGACGACGCGCTGCTGGCCGAGGTGCGCGGCCTCAACGGCTCACCGCCGGAGGTGCTGGAGAACCGCGAGCTGATGCGGCTGATGCTGCCGATCATCCGCGCCGACTTCCGGCTCAGCGAGGCGGTCTCGGCCCGCCCGCTGGCCGAGCCGCTGGCCTGCCCGCTGCTGGTCTTCGGCGGCGCCGACGACCCGGAGGTCCCGCGCGACGCCCTGCGCCACTGGCGGCTGGTGGCGGGCGGCGCCTTCGACGTCGCGCTGCTGCCCGGCGACCATTTCTTCCTGCACCACCCCGCCCAGGCCGACGCGCTGCGCGACCGCATCGTCGCGGCGCTGACCCCGCTGCTGCCTCCCCGCCCGCGCCAAAGGCAACCGGCCTGACCGGCCGCCCCTCAGCGAAAGGACCCATCCCGCATGACCAACCCCGTCTGCCAGATCGTCGGCTTCGGCCCCGGCTGCACCAGCTTCCTGATCGCCGCCGACCGCCAGGGCATCCTGCCGGAGCTGCTCGGCCGCGGCCTGCTGATCCACGAGCGCGAGGGAAGCGCCGAGGCCCTGCTGCCGATCGGCGTCAACTACGACATCCCCTCCAACTCCGACGCCGCCGACTTCCTCGACGGCATCGCGCCGGACGGGCTGTTCGGGCCGCTGCTCGACGGGCCGGCCGCCCGCATGATCCGCATGGCCGGCGGCCGGGCCATCTCGCTCCAGCTCGTCGCCCTTCTGGTGGAGGAAACCCGCCGCCTCGCCCTGGAAGCCATCCGCCGCCACCCGAACAGCCGCGTCGCCTACGGGTCGCCGGTGACGCGGATCGGCCGCACCGCCGGGGGCTGGCGGCTGCATGACGCCCAGGGGCGCGGCGTCGAGAGCCCTCTCGCCGTGCTGGCCGCCGGCAGCGCCCCGCATCTGCCCGACGGGCTGCGCCGCGCCGCCGCCGGGGCCGGCGTCCCGCTGGTCCATTCCGACGCGGTGCTGCGCCCCTGCGACGTCACCGCGCTGCTGCCCGCCGGCGCGCGGTCGATCGCCGTCGTCGGCGCCTCGCACAGCGCCTTCTCGGTCCTGCACAAGCTGCTGGAGCTGTACGCCGGCGGCGACCTGCGGCTGACCCTGCTGCACACCCAACCGATCCGCCGCATGCACCGCGGCGCCGCCCTGGCGCGGGCGGCCGGCGAGCGTTTCGACCCGGCGACCGACCAGTGCCCGGCCAGCGGCCGGATCTTCCGCTTCCAGGGGCTCTACACCCGCTCGCGCCTGCTCTACGAGCAGATCCTCGCCGGCCAGCACCCGGCCATCGCGCTGCGCGCCTGCGACGACGAGGCGGCGGTCGCCGACGCCCTGCGCGGCGCGGACGCCGTGATCGCCGCCACCGGCTACCGCCCCAACCTGCCGCCGCTCACGGACGTGCGGGACCGCCCGCTCGCCGCCGGCCGCAACGGCAGCGCCGTCCAGGTCGGCCGCGACGGCCAGCTCCGCGCGGCGGACGGCGGCACGCTGCCCGGCCTGCTCGGGATCGGGCTGGGCTTCGGGCGCGACGGCTCGGGCATCGGCGAGCCCTCCTACCGGGGGGCGCCGGTGGGCATCAACATCTTCCAGGGGCCGGACGGCGACGCGCTGTGCGCGCGCGCCCTGTCCGCCCTTCAACACGCGGCTGGAGCATGTCTTGAAAAAGAATATCTTTAAGGAGTGGGCCGGGCGCTTCCGCAGCGAGGCGACCGGCGTCTCGGCCAAGACCGAATGGGCCGACCAGCTCACGCGCTCGCGCAACGCCGGCCCGCGCATGGAGAACCAGACGACCCTCGACCCGCGTTCGCACGGGGCGGGGACGCTGGCGGTCCACGCCGGCACCTACAACGACCCGATCACCGGGGCGGTCGGCACCCCGGTCTTCGCCAGCACGACCTTCCTGTTCCAGCCGGAAAGCTACGACGCCTTCGACCAGGGCATGATCCGGGACTACCCGATCTACAGCCGCTACGGCAACCCGAGCCAGTGGGCGGTGCAGGAGAAGATCGCGGCGCTGGAACACGCGGAGAGCGCCATCGTCTTCGCCTCCGGCATGGCGGCGATCAGCTCGACCCTGCTGGCGCTGACCAACCGGGGCGGCCACATCGTCACCGCCCGCGACATCTACGGCGGCAGCTACAACCTGATGCGCGAGGACATGCACCAGTTCGGCCGCAGCGTCAGCTTCGTCGACCCGACCGACGCGGCGGGCATCGAGGCGGCGATCCAGGACAACACCGAACTGCTGTTCTTCGAGACGCTGACCAACCCGCTGCTGAAGCTGGCCCCGGTGCGCGAGCTGGGGGAGATGGCGGCGCGGCACAACCTGTTCCTGGTGCTCGACAACACCTTCCTGTCGCCCTGCTGCCTGACCCCGGTGGATTTCGGCGCCCACGTCGTCATCCACAGCGGCACCAAGTATCTGGGCGGCCACAGCGATCTCGTCGCCGGCTGCGCCGCCGGGAGCCGCAAATACATGGACATGGTGTGGGCGCAGATGCTGAAGCTCGGCGGCAGCCTGAACCCGCAGGACTGCGCCATCCTGGAGCGCAGCATGAAGACGCTGTCGCTGCGCATGAGGGCGCATTGCGAGGGCGCGCGCGACCTCGCCCACTGGCTGGCCGCCCACCCGGCGGTCGCCCGCGTCCACCACCCCGACCTGCCCGGCTACCCCTATCCCTGGGCGGCGGAGCTGCTGGGGAAGGGGGCCGGCGGCATGGTCTCCTTCGAGGTCAGGGGCGGCGACCGCGCCGGACTGAAACTGATGGGCGCGCTTACCCTCGTCCAGGCGGCGACCAGCCTGGGCGGGGTGGAATCGCTGATCAGCATGCCCTTCAACACCAGCCACAGCAGCCTGATCGAGCGGCAGCGCCGCGACATCGGCATCAACCCCGGCCTGATGCGCCTGTCGGTCGGGATCGAGGACGTCGCCGACCTCAAGGCGGACTTCACCCAGGCTCTGGCCACCATCGGGGACATCAACCAATGAAGAACGGCATCAACGTCGCCGCCGTCAGCGAGCTCGTCCACGAGATCCGCAAGGTTCCCGGCGAGAACGAGATCCTCTACGGCGTCGGGCTGGAGTGGCTGGGCGGGCTGACCATGGAGATCCGCACCCTGCCGCTGCGCTTCGGCAGCAAGCGGCTGGGCCGCGACTTCGCCTTCCGCGCCGGCCACCACGCCGACCCGAGCCCGGAGGCGCCGCCGACCCCGGCCGACTACTTCATGACCGGGCTCGGCGCCTGCGTCGCCAACATCCTGGTGCAGGGCGCCTCCTACAAGGGCATCACCATCGACCGGCTGAGGGTGGAGGCGGCGGCGCGGCGGGCGGGATCGCGGCTGGCCGACCTGTCGGCGCTGGTGACGCTGACCGCCGACGGAAGCTGGTGGCAGTACAAGCAGATGATGATGAACGTGGCGCGCTTCTCGCCCAACTACATCACGGTGACGCTGCCCAACGCCATCGGGCTGGATTACCGGCATCTGCCCTCCGGATTCCGCAGCGGCGGCCTGTTCGCCACGGCGGACGGGACCGCGGACGGCGGGGCCGTCGACGAGGGAGGCGGCGACGCGGGCGGCGGCGACCCGCTCGACCTCGGCGTCGACGTGGCGTGGCGCAACGCCACCCAGTTCGACGTGACCCTGCGCGACCGCCGCTGGCGCCAGGACCGCTGGTCGCTGCCGGCGCGCTTCCCGGTCGACCAGCCGGTGCCGGCCGCCGGGCTGAACGAGGCGCCCAACCCGCAGGAGTACATCCTGGCGGCGGTGGTCGCCGACCTCGCCCAGCAGCTCGTTCTGGTCTGCCGGCGCGAGGGCCGGCCGCTGCGCCAGCTCTCCGCCACGATGCGCTGCCGGCTCGACATGAAGGGCTGCTTCAACCTGTTCGACAAGTCGGCGGTGCAGTTGCAGGACAACCGCGTCGAGCTGTCCGCCGTCAGCGACAACGGCGAGGCGGAGATGCGGCGCTTCCTGCGGATGGCGCAGGACTCCTCGGCCTGCTGGCAGGCCTTCGTCAACGCCACCCCGGCGGCGCTGGAGCGCGCCGACTGAGCAGTCGCCATGTTGCGGCCGGCGATTTGTCCATCGCCGGCTGTGAAACCTCCCGCTCCGGCCGGACAAGGGTGTGATGCCCGGCTAGGATGGGCGTCACACGCAGCGGGACGCCTTCCGCGACGAAGGCCCGTTGCCCGCCCATTGCCCGCCGCGCCCGCCGGAGAGTCCCGCCGCCCCCGCGATGCCCCGCGCGACCCGCGCCCGCACCGCCGCCGGAGAGTCCCGCGCCCGAGCCCCGTCCCCCCGCAAGGCCCTGCCAAGGACCGATCCGCCATGGACTCGCCGTTGCCCTCTCCCTCCCCGACCGACCCGAGCCAGGGCGACCGGGTCGCCATCATCGGCGTCGCCGGCCGCTTCCCCGGCGCCGATTCCGTGCCCGCCTTCTGGCGGATGCTGGAGCGCGGCGAGTCCGGGCTGGCGCGCGGCCCCGCCGACGCGCACGGCCTGGTCCGGTCCTGCTTCGCGCTGGCGGACAAGGATTGCTTCGACGCCGCCTTCTTCGGCTTCGCCCCGTCCGAGGCGGCGCTGATGGATCCGCAGCACCGGCTGTTCCTGGAGACCGCCTGGCACGCGATGGAGGACGCCGGCTACGGCGGCGGCGACCTTCCCGTCACCGGGGTCTTCGCCGCCGCCGGCTTCAACGATTACGTCCTGCGGCATGTCGGCCCGCGCTCCCACGCCGAGGGGGCGGCGGAGCGCTTCGCCATGCTGATCGGCAACGACAAGGATTTCCTCGCCAGCCGCGCCGCCCATCTGCTCGACCTCACCGGCCCGGCCAGCGTGGCGCAGAGCGCCTGCTCCAGCGGGCTGCTGTGCGTGCACCAGGCGGTGCAGTCGCTGCTCCAGGGCGAGGTCGCCATGGCGCTGGCCGGGGCGGTGTCGGTGTCGATGGATCTGGAGGACGGCTACCGCGCCGATCCCGGCGGGCCGATGTCGCCGACCGGCACCATCGCCCCCTTCTCGGCCACCGCCGACGGCATCGTCGGCGGCAACGGCGTCGCGGCGCTGGTGCTGAAGCGGCTGGACGACGCGCTGGCCGACCGCGACCACGTCTACGCCGTCATCGAGGCGACGGCGGCCAACAACGACGGGCGCGACCGCGCCAGCTTCACCGCCCCCGGCGTCGCCGGGCAGGCGCGCGTGCTGGCCGAGGCGCTGGGGCTGAGCGGGCGGTCCGCCGACGCCGTGTCCTACATCGAGGCGCACGGCACCGGCACGCCGATCGGCGACCCCATCGAGGTCGAGGCGATCAAGCGGGTCTATGGCCCTGGCCGCACGCCCTGCCTGATCGGCTCGGTCAAGGGCAACGTCGGGCACCTGAACACGGTGGCCGGGCTGGCCGGGCTGCTGAAGGCGGTGCTGGTGGTCCGCGGCGGCCGCGTGCCGCCGACGCTGAATCTGGCGGGGGTCAACCCGCTGCTCGCCCTTGACGGCACGCGCTTTTCGGTCTGCGACCGGCCGACCGCCCTGCCCGGGGACGGAGGGCGGCTGGCGGCGGTCAGCTCCTTCGGGTTCGGCGGCACCAATGTGCATGTCCTGCTCGGCCCGCCGCCGGCCGCCGGGAGCGGCGCGGACGACCGGAGCCCGGTGCTGCTCGGCTGGTCTGCGCGCACCGGGGACGACCGCGCGGCGCTGGACCGCCGGCTCGCCGACGCCTGGGCCGCCGATGCCCGCGACGCCGCGCCGGGCCGGCCGCTGGCGGACGACGCCGGCACCCTGCTGCACGGGCGCCGCCGCTTCGCCCACCGCCACGCCGTCGTCGCCGCCGACGCGGGCGAGGCGGCCCGCCGGATCGAAGCCGGCGCGCTGATCCGCCCGCGCCGCGCGGGCGGGGAGCCCGGCGCGCGTCCCGGTCCGCTGGTCTTCCTATTCCCCGGCCAGGGCGCGCAGTTCGCCGGCATGGGGGCCCCCCTCCACCGCGGCCTCCCCGGCTTCCGCGACCGCATCGACCGCTGCGCCACCCTGCTGGAGCCGCTGCTCGGCCGCGACCTGCGCGGCCTGCTGTATGGGAACGACGACGCGGCACTGGTCCCGACGCTGCACAGCCAGCTCGCGCTGTTCGCCACGGAATACGCGCTGGCCGGAACGCTGGCCGACGCCGGGCTGCGGCCGGCGGCGCTGCTCGGACACAGCGTCGGCGAATATGTCGCCGCCTGTCTGGCCGGCGTCTTTTCGCTGGAGGACGCCTTGCGGCTGGTCCACGCGCGGGGCCGCCTGATGGCCGGGCTGCCGCCGGCGGGGATGCTGGCGGTCCAGGCCGGGCCGGCGCGGCTGGAGCCCCATCTGACCGCCGCCCTGTCGCTGGCCGTCGTCAACCGCGCGGACCGCTGCGTCGTCGCCGGGGCGCCGGACGCCCTCGACGCCCTGGCGGAGAGCCTGCGCCGCGACGGGGTCGCCAGCCGGCGGCTCGCGGTCTCCCACGGCTTCCACTCCCACCTGATGGAGCCGATCCTCGACTCCTTCGCGGCGGTCTGCCGGACGGTCGCCTTCGACCGGCCCTGCCTCCCGGTGCTGAGCAACGCCGACGGCGGCCTCGCCGACCCCGACGCCATCGCCACGCCCGGCCATTGGGTGCGCCACCTGCGCCAAACCGTCCGCTTCGCCGACAACGTGGACACCCTGCGTCGCCGCTGGCCGGACGCCACCGCGCTGGAGCTGGGGCCGGGCAGCGGCTGCACCGCGATGATCGGGCGCGACGGCGGCCTCGCCGCCCTGCCGACGATGGTGACGCGCGACAGCCAGACCACGGATCTGCTCGCGGCGCTCGGCCAGCTCTGGGTCGACGGGCACGACATGGATCCCGCCCTGCCGACGCTGGGCCGCGCGTGGCGGCGGGTGCCGCTGCCCGGCTACCCGTTCCAGCGCGTCCGCCACCTGCTGCCGCCGCTGCCGGAGCGGCCGGCCCCCTCGCCGGACCGCGTCCTTCCCCCCGACGAACGCTTCCTCGTGCCGCAATGGCGCTCCCTGCCGCACACGCCCTTCGCAACGCCGGCCCCCGCCCCCGCCCAGCGGGGGAGGGTCGGGGTGGAGGCGCGTCCGCTGCTCCTGTTCCTGCCCGATCATCCGTTCCCCATCCCCCAGAACGCCGACGCGATCCGCGTCCACCCCGGCCCCGGCTACCGCGAGAATCCGGACGGCTCCTTCCACCTGCGCCCCGGCGACGCCGCCGACTTCCGCCGCCTCGCCGCAAGGCTGGAGCAGCGCGCCATCCGCGACGCCCTCTGCCTGTTCGGCTGGCTGCACGGCGGCTCTCCCGCCAACGACAGGGCCGCCGACGACAGGGCGAACGGCCACGACAGCCTCGTCCGGCTCGCCCAGACCCTGCTGCCCGCCGGAATCGTCGGCCATCTCCTGCTGCTGACCGACCGCCTCGCCGTGATCGACGGCACCGAGACGCCCCGCTGCGAGCAGGCGCTGGCGCTCGGCGTGCTGCGCGCCATCCCCTTCGAATTGCCCGGCGTCCAGGCGGGCTGGCTCGACGCCGACCGGCTTCCCGACCCCGCCACCCTGGCGCGGATCGACGCCCGCCGCCGCGCCGACCCGGCCCTGCACGCGCTGTCGCTGGCCCTGCGCAACGGCCGCCTGTGGGAGCGGCGTCTCGTGCCGCTGTCCCTGCCGCCCGAGGACGAGGACGCCCCGCACCCGATCCGCCCCGGCGGCACCTATGTCGTCACCGGCGGCACCGGCGGGCTGGGGCTGGAGCTGCTGCGCCGGCTCGCCCGCCAGCGCTGCCACCTCGTGGCGATCGCCCGGAGCATCGACGCCGCCCTCCGCGCCGACCCGTCACGCCACCCCGTCCTTGCCGAGTGCCTCGCCCAGGGCGCCACGCTGACGCTGGTCGCCGGGTCCGCCGACGACCGGAGCCTGCTCGACGGCGTCGCCGCCGACCTGCTGCGCCAGGGGCACCCGGCGAACGGCATCTTCCATCTGGCCGGACGCTACGTCCCGCAGACCCTCCAGGATCGGACGCTGGCCGAGCGCGACACCAACCACCGGGCCAAGCTGCTGGGCGCGCAGGCGCTGCTGGCGGCCTTCGCGCCCCACGCGCCGGATTTCCTGGTCAACTTCTCCTCGCTGGCGGGGGAGACCTCCGGCTACGGCAACGCCGACTACATGGCCGCCAACCTCGCGCTCGGTTTTCTGGCCGAAGCCGGCACCGCCCCCTTCCCCGTCGTCACCATCGGCTGGGACAATTGGGAGAAGCTGGGCGCCCTCGGGCGGGCCACCGCCGAATCCGGGGACGGCACGCTGTTCCTGGGGCGCGACGAACGGGCCATCGCCGCCGAGGACGGCTTCGCCGCCCTGTGGCGGATCCTGCGCGGCAGCCACGCCCACGCGCTGGTCAGCCCCACCGACATCGGGCAACGCCTGCGGGAGGTCGACCACGCCGCGAGGGCGCGCCAGGGGCGGACCGCCGAACCGCCGGACCCGGCGCCGGGCGCCGCCGCGCTCCCCGCCGACGGCCCCCCGCTGGAGCGGCTGACCATGCTTCTCTTCGCGCGGACGCTGGGGATCGACAGGCTGGCGCCGACCGACGATTTCCTCCAGCTCGGCGGCGATTCGATCATGGCGGTGCGGCTGCTGTCGCGGCTGCGGGCGATCCTCCAGGCCGAGTTCGCGCTGCCCGACTTCCTGGCGAACCGCACCCCCGCCCAACTGGCGCGGCGGCTCGACGCGATCCCAGGCGCCGCGACCACCGCGCTCGCCTACCTGCACATCCAGAGCCTGTCCGAGCACGACCGGCGATCGCTGCGCCGCCACGCCGGCCCATCATGAATTCCCGAGGACCCGCGATCATGCCCTCCGACACCCTGACCGCGCCGCCCTTCGATCCGGCGCTGCTGAGCCGGCTTCTCGACCTGGACGAGGCGGCGGCGCCGCCGCCGGCCGGCGACTCCGACCCGCAGGCCCCCTTCCCGCTGACCGAGCTCCAGCGCGGCTATCTGCTGGGCCGCGACCCGGACCTGCCGCTGGGCGGCGCCGCCTGCCAGTTCTATTACGAGATCGACTGCGAGACGCTGGACATCCCGCGCTACCGCGACGCCTGGGCCCGCATCGTCCGGCGCCACCCGATGCTGCGCGCCGAGATCCTCGACGCCACCCGCCAGCGCGTCCGCGACGGCATTCCCGACCTCGCCATCCCGGTCCACGACTGGAGCGCCGCGTCCGAGTCCTGCGCCGGGCGGGCGCTGGCGGCCGTGCGCCGCCGCCTCGCCCGCGACCTGCCGGCGCGGGGGCGCTGGCCGCTGTTCGACGTGGAGCTGAGCCTGTGGCCGGCCGGCCGCGCGCGGATCCATCTGCGCTTCGACCTGCTGATCACCGACCAGCAGAGCATCCTGACCATCCTCGACGAGGTGGCGCGCTTCTACCGCGACCCCGGCCTGGACCTGCCGGAGCCCGCCGTCACCTTCAAGCAGATCGTCGAGAGCCGGGCGGCGGACGGGGACGAGCGCGCCCGCCGCTACTGGCGCGCGCGGGCGGCCGACCTGCCCGACGCCCCGCAGCTTCCCATGCCCTGCCCGCTGGAACGGCTCGGCCGCCCGGTGTACGAGCGGCTGTCGCAGCGGATCGAGCCCGCCCCCTGGAACCGGCTGAAGGCCCTGGCGGCGGAACTCGGCGTCACGCCGTCCTGCGTGCTGCTCGGCCTGTTCGGCGAGGCGCTGGCGGTGTGGAGCGAGACCCGTCACTTCTGCCTGAACATGACGCTGTTCGACCGGCCGCCGGTCCATCCCGACATCGACCGCGTCGTCGGCGACTTCACCACCACCCTGCTGTTCGAGATGGATCTGCGCCTGCCGATGCCCCGGCGGGAGCGGTTCGCCCGGCTCCAGAACGCGCTGTGGCGCGACATCGAGCACAGCGCGTTTGGCGGCGTCGCGGTGATGCGCGAGATGGCCCGCGCGCGCGGCCACCTCGACCGGCCGCTGATGCCGGTGGTCTTCACCAGCACACTGAGCCAGAACGACGCCCGGCTGTTCGCCGACGCCCAGGCGCAGCCCGGCCGCCCGGTGCTGTCGCTGTCGCAGACCCCGCAGGTCATCCTCGACAACCAAGTGATGGAGTGGGAGGGCGCGCTGCTGGTCAACTGGGACGTGGCGGTCAACGCGCTGGCGCCGGAGGTGGCGCGCGACCTGTTCGACCGCTTCACCGGCCTGATCGGCGAACTGGCCGACGACCCGTCGCGCATCGACCGCGCGTCGGCCGCCATGCCCGATCCCGACGCCGCGATGATCGAGCCGCCGCTCGTCCCGCCGGGGCCGGGAGACGGCGACACGCGGCTGGCCGATCCGTGGCTGCGGGCCCTGCCGGCCTGCGGCGACCGGCCGGCGATCCGCACCGCCGACCGCACCCTGACCCACGCGGCGCTGGCCCGGCGGGTCGCCGGCATCGCCGACGCCCTGCGGGCGCGCGGCCTCGGGCGCGGCGCCACCGCCGCCCTGCTGCTGGAGAAATCCCCCGACCAGATCGCCGCCTGCCTCGCGGTGTCGCTGCTCGGCGCCGTCTATGTCCCGGTGGACGCCAACCAGCCGGCCGCCCGGCAGGCCCGCATCCTCGCCGACCTGCGCCCCGACCTGCTGCTGCACAAGGCCCCGCTGCCGGAGAGCCTGCGCGGTTCCTGCCCCTCCCTCGACCTCGACGGCACGGGCGAGGGCGACCCCGCCGGGCTGGCGGCGCTGGAGGGCGCCGGCCCGCGGGACCCCGCCTACATCATCTACACCTCGGGCTCGACCGGCCAGCCCAAGGGGGTGACGGTGACGCACGCCGCCGCCGTCAACACCATCCGCGACGTCAACCGCCGCTTCGGCATCGGCGCCGACGACTGCGTGCTCGGCCTGTCGGAGCTGCATTTCGACCTGTCGGTCCACGATGTCTTCGGCGTGCTCGGCTGCGGCGGGGCGCTGGCGCTGCCCGACCCCGACCAGCAGCGCGACCCGGCCCACTGGCACCGGCTGTGCGCCGGGGCCGGGGTGACGCTGTGGAACACCGTGCCGGGCCTCTTCGCCCTGCTGGTCGATTACCACGAGACCGGCGGCGCTCCGCCGGCCCCGGCGCTGCGCACCGTCCTGCTCAGCGGCGACTGGATCCCGCTCGACCTGCCGGACCGGGCGCGGCGGCTGTGGCCGGCGGCGCGCTTCGTCGGGCTGGGCGGGGCGACCGAGGCGGCGATCTGGTCGATCGCCCACCCCATCGATACCGTCGATCCCGACTGGGCCAGCATCCCCTACGGGCGGGCGCTCGGCCGCCAGCAGGTCTTCGTGCTGGACAAGGCGCTGGCGCTCTGCCCGCCCGGCAAGACCGGCGAGCTGTTCATCGCCGGCGACGGGCTCGCCACCGGCTACCACGGCGACCTGGAGAAGACGCGGCGCCATTTCTTCCCGCACCCGCGCAGCGGCCTGCCGCTCTACCGCACCGGCGACCTCGGCCGCTACCGGGCGGACGGAATCATCGTCTTCCAGGGGCGCGCCGACGGGCAGGTCAAGATCAACGGCTTCCGCGTCGAGACCGGCGAGATCGCCCGCGCCCTGAAGACCCACCCGGCGGTCGAGGACGCGGCGATCCTCGCCGTCGGCGACGGCCGCCACCCCCGGCTGGCCGCCTTCGTGAAGAGCGCCGCCGCGCCGCCGCCCGCGCCGGCCGCGCCGGCCGCGCTCCGGGACCATCTCGCCGCCCTGCTGCCCAGCCACATGCTGCCGGCCCATTGGAGCTTCGTGGAGGCGTGGCCGCTGACCGCCAACGGCAAGCTCGACCGCAAGGCGCTGGCCGCCCGGCTGCCGGCCCAGCCGGCCGCCGCCACCGCCGCCGTCCCGGCCGCGCGGGGGGACGCGCTGGAGCGCTCCGTGCTCGACATGGTGGCGCGGGTGCTGGACCAGCCCGCCGTCGCGATGACCGACAACCTCGTGGCGCTGGGCGCCACCTCGCTGGAGCTGATCGCGCTGGCCAACCGGATCGAGTCCCAGTGCGGCCGCCGCCCCGCCCTGACCGAGCTGGCCCGCGCGGTGGCGATGCCCGATCTGGTGGCGCTGGTGCGCGGCCTGACGGCGAGCCTGCCCGACGCGCCGATCTGGCCCGGCGAGCGCCGCCTGCGCGACCGGCTGACCCGCAGCCGCCCGATCGCCGACCCGGTGGCGCGGCGGCTGTTCAAGAACGGGCTGGCGCGGCCGGTCTTCCCCGGCGCGTCGGTGGCGCTCGGCGGGGACGGCGCCCCCATCGCCCAGGCCGACCGGCGGAGCTGGCGCCGCTTCCGCGACGGCGTGCTGCCGCTGGACTCGCTCGGCCGGCTGCTCGGCGCGCTGCGCCGCCACCACGCCGACGGCGAGGAGCGCTTCCAGTACGCCTCGGCCGGCGGCCTCTACCCGGTGGAGACCTATCTGCTGATCCCCGAGGGCCGCGTCGAGGGTGTCGCGGCCGGCGGCTACTGGTACGACCCGGAGAACCACCGGCTGACCGCCTGCGCGCCGCCCGCCGAGCCGTTCCCCGACCTCGGCCGGCTCAGCGCCGGCAACCGCGACTGGGTCGGGCGGGGCCGTTTCCTGATCGGCTTCGTCGTGGCGCTCGACCGCATCGTCCCGCTCTACGAGGGAGCCAGCCTGCCCTTCGCGCTGATCGAGTGCGGCGCCATGTGCCAGCTTCTGGAGCAGGCCGCCGCCGGGCTGCCGGACGCCGGGCTGCCCGACCTCGGCCTCTGCCAGCTCGGCGACCTCGCCCCGGAGGAGTTGTCGCGCCTGTTCGCGCTGCCGCCGGACCGGCTCTACCTGCACGGGCTGGTCGGCGGGCTGGTCGATCCGCAGCGCGCCGCCGCGTGGCGCGCCGCCCCCAAGACCCACGCGCCGCAGGACATGACCGAGGGCACGCTATGAGCCTCCCCCAGCCTCTTCCCCAACCGCTCCCCCAACTGCTCGCCCAATTGCTCGACGAGCTGGAGCGCCACAACATCCGGCTGTGGCTGGAGGACGGCCAGCTCCGCTTCAAGGCGCCGGCCGGGGCGATGACCGCCGACCGCAAGGCGCGGGTGCGGGCGCACCGGCAGGCGCTGATCGACCGGCTCGCGGCCGACGACGGGCCCGCGGCGCCGGTCCTCCGCGCCGATCCGGACAACCGCCACGCCCCCTTCCCGCAGACGCCGATCCAGCAGGCCTATCTGGTCGGCCGCTCCGACGCGCTCGACCTCGGCGGGGTCGCCGCCAACAGCTACATCGAGTTCGAGCGCGCGGGCGTGGATGTCGCCCGCGCCGAGGATTGCCTGAACCGGGTGATCGCCCGCCACCCGATGCTGCGCACGGTGCTGCGTCCCGGCGGACGGCAGGTGGTGCTGGAGACGGTTCCGACCTACCGCATCCCCGTCACCGACCTGACCGGCCTGCCCGAGGCGGAGCGCGACGCGCGGATCGCCGCCCTGCGGCGGGAGATCGGCGAACGGATCCGCGACCCGCAGCGCTGGCCGCTGTTCGACCTGCACTGGACGCGCGACGGCGACCGGGTGCGGCTGCATTCCTGTGTCGACCTGATCGCGCTCGACGCCTGGAGCAGCCAGCTCTTCTTCCGCGAATGGTTCGCCCTGCTCGACGGCCGGCCCGAACCGCCGCCGCCCGCCCTGACCTTCCGCGACGTGGTGATGGCCACCCAGGGGGCCGGCGCGGAGGCCGGCCGGGCGCGGGCCTGGACCTATTGGAACGCCGCGCTTCCCAAGCTGCCCCCGGCGCCCCGCCTGCCGGCCCCCCGGCCGGGGACGGGCGGCGACGCCGGGCGGGGCCGCTTCACCCGCTTCCACGGCCATCTGCCCAAGGCGCGCTGGCAGTCCTGGAAGCGCGTCTGCCGCGCGCGGGGGGTGACGCCGACCAGCGCGCTGGCGACGGTCTTCGCCAATGTCCTGTCGCGCTGGAGCCGCAACGAGGACGTCGCGCTGAACGTCACCCTGTTCAACCGCCCGCCGCTGCACCCGGACATCACGCGGGTGCTCGGCGAGTTCACCAACACCACGCTGCTCGGCTTCGACGGCATGGACCGGCCGCTGGCCGAGCAGGCCGCGCGCACCCAGACCGCCCTGCTGGAGCGGCTGGAGCACGGCGCCGTCGCCGGCGTCGATCTGCTGCGCGAGCTGGCGCGGCTGCGCGGGGACTTCAGCGGCTCGCTGATGCCGGTGGTCTTCACCAGCCTGCTGATCGGCGACGACGCCGACGCGGTCGGCGGGCTGGGCTGGACCCAGGTCCACGGCGTCAGCCAGACCCCGCAGGTGGCGCTCGACCATCAGCTCTACGAGGAAAGGGGCGGGCTCGGCTTCAACTGGGACGCCGCCGGGGCGGCGCTCGACCTCGACGCCGTGGGTGCCGCCTTCGCCGCCTACACGCAGGCACTGGAGGCGCTGGCCGACGACGAAACCCTGTGGGACCGGGCGCCGGACCGCCGTCCGCCGCCGGCGCAGATGGCGGTGCGCGACGCCCTCCACCGGCCGGATCCCGCCGCCGCCCCGCCGCCCGGCGGGCTCGCCGACGCCTTCTGGGATAACCTTCCCCGCACCGCCGGTGCCGACGCCCTGCTGTGGAGCGGCGGGCGGCTGACCCACGGCGAGTTGGCGCGCCACGCCGCCGGGCTGGCGCGGCGGCTGCGCGACGCCGGGGTGCGGCCGGGCGACCGGGTCGCCGTCCAGCTCGGCAAGGGGCCGTTGCAGGCGGTCGCCGTGCTGGCCGCGCTGCACGCCGGGGCCGCCTATGTGCCGGTCGCCCCCGACCTGCCGGCGGCGCGCGTCGCGGCGATGCTGGAGCAGGCGCGGCCCGCCGCGCGGATCGTCGCGGCGGACGGCGCCCGGCCCGCCGGGGACGGCATCCCCGCGCTGCCCGTCTCCCTCTCCGACCCACTGCCCGACACATCCCTGGCCGAACTGGCGGCGCAACGCGCGCCGACCGCGCCCGGCGATGTCGCCTACGTCATCTTCACCTCGGGATCGACCGGCATCCCCAAGGGCGTCACCCTGACCCACGGGGCGGTGCGCAACACGCTGGACGACATGGCCGCCCGCTTCGGCATGGGGCCGGGCGACCGCGTCCTCGCCCTGTCGGCGCTGAACTTCGACCTGTCGGTCTACGACCTGTTCGCGCCGCTCGCCGCCGGGGCGGCGCTGGTGATCCCCGATCCGGGGCAGGAGCGCAACCCGGAGCATTGGCACCGGCTGATGACCGCCCACGGCGTGACGGTGTGGAATTCGGTGCCGACGCTGCTCGACATGCTGCTGGCTTGGCTCGGCGGCGGCGGCGGCGCCGGGGCCGCATCGCCCGCCCCATCGGACGCCGCGCCGCCCGTCACCCTGCGGCTGGCCCTGGTCAGCGGCGACTGGGTGCCGCTCGGCCTGTGCGCCCGGCTGCGCGCGTTGGCGCCGGCGGCCCGGCTGGTGGCGCTCGGCGGCGCGACCGAGGCCGCCATCTGGTCGAACTGGCAGGCGGTGGACGCGGTGCCCGGCCATTGGATCTCCGTCCCCTACGGCTTGCCGCTGCGCCACCAGCGCTACCGGGTTCTGGACCGCCACGGCGCCGACCGCCCCGACCTCGTGCCCGGCCAGCTCCACATCGGCGGGCTCGGGCTGGCGTCCGGCTATTGGGGCGATCCGGAGCGGACCGCCGCCGCCTTCGTCGAGGCGCCGGACGGCGGCGGGCGGCTCTACCGCACCGGCGACCTCGGCCGCTTCTGGCCGGACGGCACGCTGGAGTTCCTTGGACGCGAGGACGGGCAGGTGAAGCTCGGCGGCCACCGGATCGAGTTGGGGGAGATCACCCACGCGCTCGAACGCCACCCGGCCGTCGAGCGCGCCGCCGCCCTGGTCCAGGGCGGAACGGACGCACGCGGCGGCGCCGCGCGACTGGTCGCCCACGTCGCCCGCACGGACGGCGCCGCCCCGACCGAGGCGGAGCTGCGGGCGCACTGCCGCGCCCTGCTTCCGGCCTACATGGTGCCGCGCCGCATCCTCGTCCACGCGGCGCTGCCGCTGTCGGCCAACGGCAAGATCGACCCGCGCGCGCTGGCTGACCTCCCGCCCGATCCCGCCGGGGCGGGGACCGGCGCGGCGGAACCGCCCACATCCCTGCCCACATCCCTGCCGGGCGGGCCGCGCGCCGCGCTGCGCGACATCCTGGTCCAGGCCGTCGGCGGGCGGACGCTGCCGCCGGACGCCGGCTTCTTCGAGCTGGGCGCCACCTCGCTGACGCTGGTCGAGGCGCACGCCCGCATCCGCAACGAGCTGGGCATCGACCTGCACGTCACCGACCTGTTCGTCCACACCTCGTTGGCCGCGCTGGAGGCCCACATCCGGACGCTGCCGCCGCCCACCCCCCTTCCCGGCCCGCCTCCCCCCTCCCCATCATCGGACACCGCGCGATGACGCACCCCCTGCCCGTGGCACCGCCGCCGGACCGCGACCCGGCCGCCCCGCTCGTCGAGCCCGGCGGACTCGCCGACGCCGTGGTCTTCCTGTCCCCCTCGAACCGCATGGTCGGGCACGGGATCGCCCACGCGGCCGATCCGGGCGGCGATTCGGATGGCGATCCGGACAAGGGCGCCGGCGATCCGGCCCGCCGCCTCGCCCGTCTGTTCGAGGCCGCCCGGCGCGACGGCCGCGCCCCGGTCGTCATGGGCGCCATCCCCTTCGACGTGTCGGGGCCCAGCCGGCTGATCGTTCCGCGCGACCTGGACCGGCTGTCCCCGGCCGGCTGGCAGGCGGCGCTGCGGCGGCTGCCCGGCACGGCCACCACCCCGGCCACGCCACCCCGGCCGCCGCGCGCCCATCCGCTGCCCGACCCGGACGGCTACCGGCGGGCGGTGGCGGGCGGGCTGGCCCGCATCGCGGAGGGGCGGCTCGCCAAGCTGGTGCTCGCCCGCAGCCTGGATCTGGAGGCCGACGAGCCCATCGACCCCGGCCGCGTCCTGGCCGCCCTGATCCGCCGCCACCCGGCCAGCTTCCTCTATTCCGTCCCGCTGCCGCCCGAGACGGGGCGGGACGCCGGCGTCTTCCTCGGCGCCAGCCCGGAGCTGCTGGTGCGCAGGGTGGGCGGCCGGGTCCACGCCACCCCGCTGGCCGGCACCATCGCCGCCAGCCCCGACCCGGCGGAGAACGCGCGCCGCGTCGAACGGCTGCTCGCCTCGGAGAAGGACCGGCACGAGCACGCCTTCGCCGCCCGCGCCGTCGCCGAGACGCTGCGCCCCTTCTGCCGGACCATCGAGGTTCCGGCCACGCCCGGCGTGGTCGCCGCCGGCCCGGTCATCCACCTCTCCACCCCCATCGTCGGCGAGCTGCGCGCCCCCCACGCCGGCGCGCTGGAGCTGGCGCTCGCCCTGCACCCGACCCCGGCCGTCGGCGGCACGCCGACCGACGCGGCCGTCGCCGCCATCGCGGAGCTGGAGGGGGTCGGCCGCGGCCTCTACGCCGGCATGGTCGGCTGGTGCGACGCCGGGGGCGACGGCGAATGGGCCGTCTCCCTGCGCTGCGCCGAGATCCGGGGCCGCCGCGCCCGGCTGTTCGCCGGGGCCGGCATCGTCCACGGCTCCGACCCCGAGGCGGAGCTGGAGGAGACCGCGGCCAAGCTCAAGACCATGCTGGCCGCGCTCGGCTTCTGACGCCCCCACCCCCGTTTCCATCCCGCACAGGACCATCATGCACATCGACGAGCACGCCGCGCTGAACGCCGACTGCCCCGGCTGGCCGGAGGCGTACCGCGCCCGCTACCGCGCCGCCGGATACTGGGGCGACGAAACCTTCGCCGGCATGCTGGCCGGCGCCGCCGCCCGGCACGGCGCGAGGACGGCGCTGATCGAGGGCGACACGCGCGTCTCCTACGCCGACCTCGCCCGCCGGGTGGAGGTTCTGGCCGGCGGCTTCGCGGCGCTCGGCCTCGGCCGGGGCGACCGCGCGGTGGTCCAGCTTCCCAACAGCGTCGCCTTCGTCGAGACCGTGCTGGCGCTGACCCGGCTGGGAACCGTCCCGGTCCTCGCCCTGCCCTCGCACCGGCGGCTGGAGATCGGCCGCTTCTGCGCCTTCGCGGGGGCCAGGCTGTTCGTCACCACCGACCGGCTGAACGGCTTCGACCACCGCGCCCTGGCGCGCGAGCTGCGAGCGGAGGCCCCCGGTCTGACGCATGTCGTGATCGACGGCGCGGCGGAGGAGTTCACGCCGCTCGACAGCCTCCGCGCCGCCGCCGGACCGTTCCCGGAGGACGCCGCCCGTCCCGGCGACGTCGCGGTCTTCCAGATCTCCGGCGGCACCACCGGCGTGCCCAAGCTGATCCCCCGGCGCCACGACGAGTATCTCTACAACATCGCCACCGCCGCGCGGGCCAGCGGGATGGACGCCGGCACCGTCTATCTCTGCGCCCTGCCCATCGCCCACAACTTCCCCTTCGCCTGCCCCGGCGTGATGGGAACGCTGCTGTCGGGCGGCACGGCGGTGCTGGCGCCCGATCCGGGACCGGAGACCGGTTTCGCCCTGATCGAGCGGCACCGCGTGACCCTCACCTCGCTGGTCCCGCCGCTGGCCCTGCTGTGGATGCAGGAGGCCCCGGCGTCGCGGCGCGACCGGTCGAGCCTGCGCACGCTCCAGGTCGGCGGCGCCAAGCTGGGCCGCGAGGCCGCCCGCCGCGTCCGGCCCACGCTCGGCTGCCGGCTCCAGCAGGTGTTCGGCATGGCGGAGGGGCTGATCTGCTGCACCGGCCTCGACGACGACGACGAGACCGTCGCCCTCACCCAGGGGCGCCCGATGTCGCCGGCCGACGAGATCCGCGTCGTCGACGAGGCGGGAAACGACGTGCCCCCCGGCGAGCCCGGACAGCTCCTGACCCGTGGCCCCTACACGATCCGCGGCTATTACCGCATCCCGGAGCACGACGCCGCCGCCTTCACGCCGGACGGCTTCTACCGGACCGGCGACATCGTGCGGGTGACGGGCGACGGGTCGCTGATCCTGTCGGGGCGCGACAAGGACCAGATCAACCGGGGCGGCGAGAAGCTGTCGCCCGAGGAGGTGGAGAATCTGCTGCTCGCCCATGAGGGGGTCCACGACGCCGCCGTGGTCGGGCTGCCCGACGCGGAGCTGGGCGAGCGCGTCTGCGCCTTCGTCATCCCCCGCGACGCCGGGCTGAAGCCGCTGGCGCTGACCCGCCACCTGCGCCTGAAGGGTCTGGCGGCCTTCAAGATTCCCGACCAGTTCCGCTTCCTCGACCGCTTCCCGGAAACCGGGGTCGGCAAGGTCAGCCGCAAGGTCCTGCGCGAGATGCTGAAACAGGCCCATCGGGCCTCCCCCGCCACCGGAACGGAGGGCTGAGCCGATGCCCGACCAGCCGCTCCCCACGGCGCCGATCCCCACCCCCGAAACGCTCGGCCTCGGCACCGCCGGCCCCGACGCCTGCCGCGACCTGGGCGACGTGCGCCGGGCCATCGACCGCATCGACGAGACCATCGTCGGGCTGCTCGGCCTGCGGCTCGGCTACGTGCTGGCCGCCGCGCGCTTCAAGCCGGACGCCGCGAGCATCCCGGCGCCCGAGCGCGTCGCCGCCATGCTGCCGGAACGGCGGCGCTGGGCCGAGCGGCACGGGCTGAACCCCGATTTCGTCGTGCCGCTGTTCAGCCAGATCATCCAGTGGTTCATCCAGCAGCAGGTCGCGCATTGGACCCGCGCGCGGGCCGGCGCGCAACCCGACGCGCGGCCCGACGCGTTGCCCGACGCGCCCCCCGCCCCCTCCAGCCGAGCGTGAGCGCCATGCCCGACCAGACCGCTCTCCCCGCCTCCCCCGACGCCTGGACGGTGGAGGCCCTGCGCGCCTTCGCCGCGCGCGAGCTGGGCGCCGGACCCGACGAGTTCGGCACCGGCGAGAACCTGATCGAGCTGGGGCTGAACTCGCTGTCGCTCATCAAGCTCCCGGCCCTGCTCGCCCAGCAGGGGATCGACGTGTCCTTCAGCGACCTGGCGGCGTCGCCCAGCGTCGACGGCTGGTTCGCCCTGATCCGGCGGGCCGCCGCCGCTCCGGCCCCGCCCGGCGACGGCGCGGGAGGTGACGGCGCGGAAGACGCCGACGCGGGCGGCGACCCCCACGCCCCCTTCCCGCTGACCGACATCCAGCGCGCCTACTGGCTGGGCCGCGACCCGCATTTCGAGCTGGGGGGCGTCGCCGCCCACGGCTACATCGAGGTCGAGGCGGCCGAGCTCGATCCCGGCCGGCTGGAGGAGGCGCTGAACGCC
Source organism: Azospirillum agricola (assembly GCF_017876095.1). Taxonomy (GTDB): domain Bacteria; phylum Pseudomonadota; class Alphaproteobacteria; order Azospirillales; family Azospirillaceae; genus Azospirillum; species Azospirillum agricola. The sequence goes on along the minus strand of NZ_JAGINM010000019.1, from coordinate 64,061 downwards.
ACCATCCGCGCCAACCCGATGCTGCGCGCGGTGATCGGCGCCGACGGGACACAGCGCGTGCTGGCGACGGTCCCCCGCCTCGCCATCCCCTGCGCCGACCTGCGCGCCCTGCCGGACGGGGCCCGCGCGGAGCGGATCGCCGCGCTGCGCGAGGGGATGGAGCAGGCGATCCTGCCGGCCGACCGCTGGCCGCTGTTCGACATCCGCCTGACCCGCCTGACGGACACCGGCTGGCTCCTGCACATCGGCTTCGACATCCTGCTCTTCGACCTGAAATCGCTGGAAATCTGGGTCGACCAGTGGTGGCGCCAGTATGACGGCACGGCCACGGACGGGCCGCCGCAGGGCACCGGCTTCCGGGCCTATGTGCGGGAACGCGAACGGCTCGCCGCCTCCCCCCAGGCGGCACGGGCACGGCACTATTGGGAGGAACGGGCCGCCACCCTGCCGCTCGGGCCGCAACTTCCGCTCGCCCGCGCGGTCGAAACGCTGACGCCTCCCCGCTTCGCGCGGGTGCAGACCGTCCTGCCGGCCGGCGACTGGCAACGGCTGCGGGAGCGCGCCCACGCCCGCGGCCTGACCGGATCGGCGCTGCTGATGGCCGCCTACGCCGCGACCCTGGCGCGCTGGAGCAGCGAGCGCCGCTTCACCCTGACGACCACCCTGTTCGACCGCGCCTCCCCCACGCTGGATCTGGAGCGGGTCATCGGCGACTTCACGTCGCTGGTCCTGCTGGAGGTCGACGCGGCACCCGGCGCGCCCTTCGAGGCGTTGGCCCATGCGGTGCAACGGCAATTGTGGCGCGACCTCGACCACAGCCTCGTCAGCGGGGTGGAGGCGCTGGCGAAGGTCGCCGCCGCCCGCAACGCCCCCAACAGGGCGCTGATGCCCTTCGTCTTCACCAGCGCGCTGGGGACCGGCCGCAGCTACCTCGACGCCGTGGCCCGCTTCGGCCGGATCGTCCGGGCGGCGGTGCAGACCCCGCAGACCCTGATCGATCATCAGGCGCTCGAATGCGGCGGGGATCTGGTGCTGAACTGGGACCATGTCGCGGACGCCTTCCCGGACGGGCTGGTGGCGCTGATCGCCGACACCCACCTCGCCACCCTGCGCGCCCTGGCGGACGGCGACGCCGCCTGGACCGGCCGGCATGACCGCCTCCCCGCCGCGCAAGTCCGACGGCGCGCCGCGATCAACGCCACCGCCTGGACGCCGCCCGGCGGCTTCCGGCGGCTGCACGACCCGTTCCTCGATCAGGCGCGCCGGCGGCCGGAAGCCGTCGCCCTGCGCGACGGCGCGCGCGCCCTGACCTACGCGCAGCTCGACGCCGCCAGCGACCGCCTTGCCGGCCGGATCGCCGGCCGGATCGCCGAACGGGGCGTGGCCGCCGACGAGCTGGTCGCCGTCCTGCTGCCCAGGGGCTGGGAACAGGTCGCCGCCGTGCTGGCGATCCTGAAGGCGGGGGCCGCCTATCTCCCCATCGACCCGGCGCTTCCCGCCGGCCGCATCGCCACGCTGCTGGAACAGGGTGGCGCCCGGCTGGCTCTGGTCCCCCCGGCGGACGGGAAGGGATCGGACGGGAAGGAGCCAGCCGGGAGCGGCCCGACCCTTCTTCCCGTCGGCGGGGAGCTGCTGTCGGGCGGCCCTCCGGCCCCCTTCCGCGACCCGGCCGGTCCCGGCGATCTCGCCTACGTGATCTTCACCTCCGGTTCGACCGGCACGCCCAAGGGCGTGATGATCGAGCATCGCGCGGCGCTCAACACCATCCTCGACGTCAACGCCCGCCACGGCATCGGGCCGGGCGACGTCTGCCTGATGGTCTCGTCGCTCGGCTTCGACCTGTCGGTCTACGACATCTTCGGCACGCTGGCGGCCGGCGGCACCCTGGTCGTGCCGCCCTCCTCGCCCGCCCCGGAACCGGCGGCGTGGCGGCGGCTGGTGCGCGAGCATGGCGTGACGCTGTGGAACAGCGTGCCGGCGCTGCTGCAACTGTTCCACGACCATCTCGACGACGCCGGAGCGGCCGGGGAGCTGAACGCGCTGAGGACGATCCTGCTGAGCGGCGACTGGCTGCCCCTGCCGCTGTGCCGCCGCCTCCGCGCGCTGCCGGGGGTGGAGCGCCTCGTCGCGCTCGGCGGCGCAACCGAGGCCGCCATCTGGTCGATCGCCCACCCGGTCGAGGCCGTCGCGCCGGACTGGCGCAGCGTTCCCTACGGCCGGCCGCTCGCCAACCAGACCGTCCATGTCCTGGACGCCGCGCTGGAGCCCTGCCCCGACTGGGTGGCCGGCGAGATCCACATCGGCGGCGCCGGGCTGGCGCGCGGCTATTGGCGGGACGCGGCGCGGACGGCCGACCGTTTCCTCGTCCATCCGGCGACGGGGGAACGCCTCTACCGCACCGGCGACTGGGGGCGCTGGCACCCCGACGGCCATGTCGAGTTCCTCGGCCGGCGCGACACCCAGGTGAAGATCAACGGCCTGCGCGTCGAGCTGGGGGAGATCGAGGCCGGGCTCGCCCGGCTGCCCGGCGTCAGGCAGGCGGCGGTCGTCGCCCTGCGCGGGTCCCACCCCGTGACCGGCGGCCGGGGCGACCGGCTGGCCGGCTTCGTCGCGGTGCCGGACAGCGGCGGCTTCTCCGAACGGGAGGCGCTCGACCGGCTGCGGGAGGTGCTGCCGCCGGCCCTGGTGCCCACGACGCTCGACGCGCTGGACGCGCTGCCGCTGACCGCGAACGGCAAGATCGACCGCGCGGCGCTGGAGGCACGGGCCCGCGCCGCGCCGCCCGCGACGGCGGCCGGCCCCCGGCGTCCTTTGTCGGAACCGGAGGAGCGGATCGCCGCCCTGTGGTCGGAGCTGCTGGGCGTCCCGGTCGTCGAGACCGACCGCAGCTTCTTCGCGCTGGGCGGCAATTCCCTGCTGGCGACGCGGCTGGCCGGCCGGCTGTCGCGGAGTTTCGGCCAGCCCGTCCCGGTGATCCGCCTCTTCGAGCACCAGACCGTCGCCCGGCAGGCCCGCCTGTTCGCTAAGGCGGAGGAAGATCGGGAGGCCGACCAGCAGGCGACCGCGGCCGGCCAGCGCCGGGCGATGACCCGGCAACGCGCCCGGCGGCGCGCCGGAATGGCCGGCGCCCCCGAACGCCGAAGCGAATCCTGAAACGTCGCGACCGGACCGTCACGGCCCGGAAACACGGCCGGAAGCCCGTCCCCCCGACGTGGGGAGACGGGCCTCGGGCATGATGGGCCGGGATGGCCTGGAAAGGACCGGACGGCTTTCAGAACTTGCGCGACACGCGGGCGGTGACCGTCAGCGGTTCGTTCAGATAGCACATCTCCTGGGTCGCGCTGCGGGTGCAGGAATATTCGACCTCGCGGTCGAACAGGTTCCGCACGTTGACCGACAGGCGCCACGCCTCGGTGCTGTAACGGACCATCATCTCGTCCATCACATAGGCGGCGGTGGTGACGTTGCTGCTGGTGTTGGTGGTCTTGCCGACGAAGCGCAGACCGCCGCCCAGCCCGAAGCCGGCGAGCGGGCCGTCCTGGACGCCGTAATCCAGCCACAGCGAGGCGGTGTGGACCGGCTGGTCGGACTGCTGGCGGCCGATCTCGCTCGGGGTGTTGCTCCTGCTCACCTTGATGGGGTTGTAGGTGTAGGCGGCGACGCCCTTCAGCCCCTCGGCCAGCTCCATGGTCAGGCCCAGCTCGACGCCCTGCGACTTGACCTCGCCGGTCTGCACGCTGCATCGGGAGCCGTTGCACAGGTGGGTGATGTCGGGATCCGGCGTCAGGGTGTTCTGCTTGCGCAGGTCGAACAGGGCGACGGTCGCCAGCAGGTTGCTGCCCGGCGGCTCGTACTTCACGCCGACCTCGTACTGGCGGCCGGTGGTCGGCACGAAGCGGGTGCCGCCCCAGCCGGTGCCCGACTGCGGCTCGAAGGATTCGGCGTAGCTGGCGTAGGGGACGACGCCGATGTCGGTCTTGTAGGCGACGCCGAAGCGGCCGGTGTAGGCGTTCTGGTAGGCGAGGCCGCTCGACAGGCCGGGGAAGTCCCGGCGCCCGCCCAGCATGACGATCAGGTTGTCGGTGACCGCGATCTGGTCCTGGAGGTAAAGGCCCAGCATGCGGGATTTCAGGGTGTCGATCGCCATCGCCGGCTCGGACCCGTAGCGCCCGTAGACCGGGTTGAACGGGTTGATGGTGGTCTCCACCGCCCGCGACCCGAAACCGTCCTTCATGTCCTGGTACGAATAATCGACGCCGCCGACCAGCGTGTGCTCGGTGGACAGGACGGAGAATTTCCCTTCGGCGCGGGCGTCGAACGACCAGATCTCGGCGTCCTGGCCGTAGACATACTGGGCGCGGTTCAGCGTCAGGCCGTTCGCCTGGAAGCTGCCGGGCCAGACCTGCCGGTAATCCAGGTCGTATTTGGCGTAGCGGCCGCCGACGATGAACCTCAGGCTGTCGTTGACCGCGTGCTCGGCCAGCAGCGTCACCTGGGTCTGTTCCTGCTGGTAGCGGTCGTGATCCGGCTCGCCGAGATAGGTCTTGGGGTTGGTCGTCCCGCCGGCCACCGTGCTCCAGCGCCGGCGCGGCGTCCATCCCCGGCTGTCGTCGGTCTGGTAGAGGGCGGCGAGCGTGACGCTGGTTCCCGGCTGCGGGTTCCAGGTCAGCGCGGGGGCGATCATCTTGCGGTCGGCCCGGTCGTGGTCGATGCCGTTCAGGCCGTTGCTGTCCTGGACGGCGGCGGTGATCCGGTAGAGCAGTTCCCTGTCCTGGTTCAGCGGGCCGGTGATGTCGCCCTCCACCCGCTTCCAGTCGTTGGATCCGTACTCCACCGCGACCTCGGCCGACTGGACGTCCTGGGGACGCTTGGTCACCATGTTGATGAGGCCGCCGGGAACGCTCTGCCCGTACATGACCGAGGCCGGGCCGCGCAGGATCTCGACGCGCTCGATCAGGGAGGGATCGATCCGCTGCCAGCTCTGGCCGCCGACCTTCAGGCCGTCGCGGTAATAGGTGGTGGTCACCGGGAAGCCGCGCACCTTGTACCAGGAGCTGCGCGAATCGCCGACCGAGCCGTAGGACAGCACGACGCCCGGCGTGTATTTGATGGCGTCCTCCAGCGTCTGGGCGCCGCGCGCCTCCAGCTCCTCGGCGCCGACGACGCTGATGCTCTGCGGCGTCTCGACCAGCGGCGTGTCGGACTTGGTGGCGCCCGACGCGCGCTTGGCGACGTAGCCCGGAACCGGACCATAGGCGTTCTCGCGCCCGGCGCCCTGCACCGTCACCGGATCGAGAACGACGGCGCCGGTGGCGGCGACCTTCTCCAGCGTGACGGTCTTCGGGCCGGTGAAGCGCCAGGTGAAGCCGCTGCCCGACAGCAGCTGGTTGAGGGCGTCGACCGGGGTGGCGGTGACGTTCAGGCCGGGGCTGCGCAGGCCCTGCACCGCCGGGGCCGAGAAGAGCAGGCGGAAGCCGGCCTGGTCGGCGAAGGCGGTCAGCGCGCTGTCGAGCGACTGCGGCGGCACGGCGAAGCGCACCGCCGTCTCCGGACCGGCCTGGGCGACAGAGACGGCGCCGGTGGCGGCGGCTTGGGCCGTCGGCAGGACGGCCACGGCGGCGCAGGCGGTGGACAGAAGCAGAAACCGGCGAAACCCTCGCCCGACGATGCGAACCGCCTGAACGGCCATATGAAATCCCCTTGGTGACGCTCGTTCCGAAGCGGGGCGCCCCCAATCAGCAAATGCAAATCATTCGCGCCCCACCAAAGGACGGATGACGAATGGCCGGGCGACAGCGCCCGTCGCAAAAAACTCGAGAAATTTTCGAGGGAACGGAAGACGGCCCCGGAACGCGGCCCCGGAATGCGGCTAGCGCGGGGCCGCTACCGCAGCAGGGTCAGCAGCGGCAGGTGCAGCACCTTGACCGGCAGGGCCTGCTCGATGGCGCGCAGCGTGCCGTCCTGGTCGTCCAGTTCGAAGACGCCGGTCACCGGCAGCCGCTCCAGATCCGGGTTGGCGACCATGACGCGGCCGGAGCGGTAGCGGCTCATCTCCGCCGCCACCTCGACCAGCGGGCGCTGGTTGAAGATCAGCTTGCCGCGCCGCCACGCCGTCGCCGCCGCCTCGTTCACCGCGTGGGGCCGGGACGCCGGGTCGCGGCCGTCCCCGCCATAGCTCACCCCCTGCCCGGCGAGCAGGCGCATCGGCTCGCCGGACGCGGCCGTCACCTCGACGATTCCCTCGCTGACCGTGACCTGCACCGCGTCGCCATCGGCGCGGACGGCGAAGGCGGTTCCAACGGCCCGCGTCTCCCCGGCGCGCGCCACCACCAGGAAGGGGCGGTCGGGATCCTTGGCGACCTCGAAGAAGGCCTCGCCGGCCTTCAGGGCGATGCGGCGCTCGCCGTCGCCGAAATCCACCGACAGGGCGGTGGCGGTGTTGAGCAGCACCGTGGATCCGTCGGGGAGGGCGACCGCGCGGCGCTCCCCCGGCCGGGTGGCGTAATCGGCCGTCAGACCGGCCAGCGGGCCGAGCACCCCCGAGCCGGCCACCAGCGCGGCGGCCGACGCGGCGAGGGCGCCGCCCAGCGCGGCGCGACGCCCCATGACGGGACGTCGGCCGGGCCGCTGCGGCAGGCGCGCCACCGGGCCGCGCACCGCCTCGCGGCGGGCGAAGGCCGCCGCCGTTTCCGTCTGGCCGATCTCGCGCCACAGCGTTTCCGCCGCGCGGGCGGCGGTTTCGTGCGCCGGGCTGCGGGCGCGCCAGGCGGCGAACTCGGCCGGGCGCGCCGTGCCGAAGCTCACGCGCACCAGCCAGTCCAGCGCTTCCTCGTCGAGGACGGAGTGGTTCGGGTCAGACATCGGCGGGCAGCCTGCGGCGGGAGGAACGGACGTCTCTACCACAAGACGTTTCCCAAAAGTCGCAGCGACAGGGGCGCATCACAATTTTTCCTTATCCAGTCCCGCCCCCCGCCCGGCCGCCTGCCCAGCCCCCTGCTCCGCATCGAGGCGCCGGCGCCATGTCCGGCAATGGAGCATGGCCTGGGCCACGTATTTCGTGACCATGCTTTCCGACACCCCGAGGCGGGCGGCGATCTCGGCCTGCGACAGGCCGGCGACCCGGTGCAGCAGCAGGGCCTCGCGCGGCTTGGCCGGCAGCGCCTGCAACGCCTCGTCGAGCAGGCGCAGCCGTTCCTTGGCCAGCAGCGCCTCGTCCTGGGGGACGGAGTCGTCGGCGACAGCGGCGACCTCCTCGGCGACCGTCTCGGCCGAGACCTCCCATTTCTCGCGGCGCAGCCGGTCGATCGACAGGTTGCGGGCGACCCGCAGGATGTAGGCGCGGACGTTTCCGATCGGCTTTTCCGGTTCCGGCAGCGCCGCCAGCCGGAAATAGGTGTCCTGCGCCACGTCGGCGGCGTGGTCGGCGTCCCCGGTGCGCCAGATCAGGAAGCGCAGCAGATCGCCGTAATGCTCCTGGAAACCCGCGACCAGACCGGGCTTTTCCCTGTCCCCCATACCCCGCCTTCCCGCTCCCCATCCGGCCGCATCCCGGCGGGAACCGCACCGTTCCGCCGGGATGAAGGCCCAAGCCTAGCGGAGTTGATAATCATTCTCAAAACAGAATCGTATGTCGCAGGGCTGGGAAGCCAGAGTGGCGGAGCGTCCCGACAGGAGGGTTTCGACACGGATGAACACGGATGCCGGCTGCGCCGGCTCACGGATGGACACGGATCGATGAAGACACGCCCATCCGTGTTCATCCGTGGAAATCCGTGTTCATCCGTGTCTCAAGATGCCTCCCCCTCCCACGGGCTTCTTGTCAGCCCAGCTCGAAGCTCGTGATGCCGAACAGCCGCACGGTGTCGAGCACCGGCGCCGGGCCGAGATACATGCGGGCGGTCTCGAATTGCGGCGTCAGGCCCAGTTCCCCGGCCAGCTCCACCGCCGCCCCGTTGCACTCCGGCACGTCGAGGAACAGCGGCCCCTCCCCGACGGCGGCCGCCAGCGCCAGCAGCAGGTCGCGCGCGACGGCGGCATCGGCGGCGTAGAGCGGGCCGACCTTGAAGCCCTCGTGGCAAGGGCGGATCACGCCGAAGCCGCGCAGTTCGTCACCCTCCACCGCCGCCAGCGCGGTGGCGCCCGGCAGGGCGATCCAGTTGGCGAGGAAGCCGGCGCGCGGCGCCGGGAACAGGGCGCCGTCGAGCGCCAGCAGCTCGTCGAAGGGAATTTCGCGGGCGTCCAGCAGCACCGTTCCACCGATGGTGCCGCGCAGCACCGGCCCGCCGAAGCGGATGTTGCGGTGGGCCAGCGCGAAGCCGGACCTGCGGTAATTCTCCTGCTGGGCGACAACGCCGTCGAGGCCGACGGTGCAGCCCTCCAGACGGCGCAGCCCGGCCTGCCACAGCCGCCAGCCATAGCCGCGCCCGCGCGCCTCCGGCCGCACGATGTAGAAACCGAGGAAGCCGAAGTTGCCCGGCCCCTCATGCCCCGGATAGCGGACGACGGAAATGGACGCGACCGGTTCGCCGTCGAGCACCCCGACCAGGAAGCCGCCCGGATCGACCGCGTGGAAGGCCCCGGCGTCGTGCAGGCCGGGGTTCCACCCTTCCTCCCGCGCCCAGTCCACCGCCCGATCCAGCTCGGCCCGGCTCATCACCCGGATGCGATACCCGTCCTGTTCCTGCTCCACCCGCCGGCCCTCCCGTCACACCACCGCAGGCGGGGCGAAGCGCGCCAGCTCGCCCGCGTACGCCTTCGGCAGCGGGGCAGCGTAGCCGCCGGCCTTGCTGGTGCGCAATCCCAGCGACACCAGCCCCTCGACCAGCTTCACGGCGGCCGACACGCCGTCCACCACCGGGACGCCGGTCTCCTGCCCGAGCGCGCGGGCGAGGTCGGCCATGCCGGCGCAGCCGAGCACGATGCTCTCCGCCCCGTCCTCGTCCACCGCGCGGCGGATCTCGGCGCGCACCCGCTCCACAGCGCCCGAGCCCGGATCCTCCAGCGCCAGCACCGGCACCCCGGCCGCGCGGATGCGGCAGCGGCCGGCGACGCCGTAGCGCTCGGCCAGCCGCTCCAACGCCGGCACCGAGCGTTGCAGGGTGGTGACGACCGCGAAGCGCCCGCCGAGCAGGCCGGCGGTCTGCATCGCCGCCTCGCAGATGCCGACGACCGGGCCGGCCGCCACGCTGCGGGCGGCGTCGAGCCCGACATCGTCGAAGCAGGCGATCACCGTGCCGTCGATGCCGGCCCCCTCCATGCCGGCCGGCTCGGACTGATGCCGGATGATCTCCTCCAGCAGGCCGGGCACGGCCAGCGCCTCGTCGTAATAGCCCTCGATGCTCGCCGGCCCCATCGCCGGGTTGACGGCGAGGATGGTCGTGCCGGGAAAGGCGGCGGCCGTCGCGGCGGCCCCGATGCGGGCGGTCATCGAGGCGGTGGTGTTGGGGTTGACGACCAGGATGCGCATTGTCGGCCCCTCCTCAGCCGGCCGTCGCGGCGCGCCGCAGCCGGCGCCGCCGCAAGCCGACCAGACCGAGCAGGAACAGCCCGATCACGGTGAAGGAGAACAGCGTCGTCAGGGAGCCCAGCGCGTAGAGCACCGGCGTCGTGACGTTGGTGGTCATGCCGTAGATCTCCAGCGGCAGCGTGTTGAAGGAGCCGGCGGTCATCAGCGTGCGGGCGAACTCGTCGTAGGACAGGGTGAAACCGAACAGCCCGACGCCGATCAGGCTGGGCAGCAGGATCGGCAGCACGACGTGGCGCACCGTCTGCCACGGCCCGGCGCCGAGGTCGCGCGCCGCCTCCTCGTAGGCCGGGTTGAAGCGGTTGAAGATGGCGAAGACGATCAGCAGCCCGAAGGGCAGCGTCCAGGTCAGATGCGCCCCCAGCGCCGAGCCGTACCAGGTCGGCTCCAGCCCCAGGATGTTGAACAGCAGGCCGATGCCCAGGCTGACCAGGATCGACGGCACGATCAGGCTGGCGACCGCCAGATAGAACAGCGCCCCGCTGCCGGCGAAGCGGCGGCGGAAGGCGAAGCCGGCCAGCAGCGAGAAGACCACCGTCAGCACCATCACCGCCAGCCCGAGCGCGATGGAGCGGCGGAAGGATCCGCCGAAATCGCCGACCGCCTGCTGCTCGAACAGGTTGCGGAACCAGTGGGTGGAGACGCCGTTCATCGGGAAGGTCAGGCCGCCGTCCGGCCCCTGGAAGGACAGGACCAGGATGGTGGCGATCGGCCCGTAGAGGAACAGCACGAACAGGCCGAAGAAGGCGGCGAGCAGGTGGAAGGACAGGCCGCGCCGGGTGTCGCGTGTATGGTTTCCGCCCATGGCGCTACAGCTCCTTGCGGATGTCGACGACGCGCAGCATCGCCACCACCATGATGAGGACGACGGCGAGCAGCACGACCGCGTTGGCCGCCGCCGCCGGGTATTGCAGAAGCGAGATCTCGTTGGCGATCATCAGCCCGATGGACGCGCTCTGCCCGCCGCTCATCAGGCGCACGGTGATGAAGTCGCCCATCACCAGCGTGACGACGAAGATCGAGCCGATGGCGATGCCGGGCTTGGACAGCGGCAGGATGACCTCGCGCAGCACCTGCATCCCGCTGGCCCCGCCGTCGCGCGCCGCCTCGACCAGCGCGCGGTCGATGCGCATCATCGAGTTGAAGATCGGCACCACCATGAACAGCGCGTAGAGGTGCACGAAGGCCAGCACCACCGAGAAGTCGGAGAAGAGCAGGAACTCCAGCGGCTGGTCGATGATCCCGGCCGAGATCAGCCCGGAGTTCAGCAGCCCGTTGCGGCCGAGGAACGGGATCCAGGAGATCATGCGGATGATGTTGGAGGTCCAGAACGGGATGGTGCAGACCAGGAACAGCACCATCTGCCAGGTCGTGGACCGCACGTGGAAGGCCAGGAAATAGGCGACCGTGAAGCCGATCGACAGGGTGATCGCCCAGGTCAGCGCCGCGAATTTCAGGGTGTTGAGGTAGGTCTTCCAGGTGACCGGCGAGGTCAGCAGCTCGACGTAGTTGGTCAGCACGAAATCCGGGTAGATGCGGATGCTGTCGTAGTCCCAGAAGCTGACGGCGACGATGGTCAGGATCGGGACGAGCAGGAAGACCAGCAGCGTCAGCGCCAGCGGCGCCGCCTGGAGGTAGGGAGCGGCCCGGCGCAGCAGCGGCGCACGGACCTTGCCGCCGCCCCGCACGGAGGCGGACACGCGCGACGGCTCGGGAGGGGCGGCGGTCATGGTCATGGGCGGGTTGCTCCCGACGGTGGGTGGGCGCCATAAGCCCTCTCCCCGGAGGGAGAGGGCTTATGCAAGCGGGATGGCCTTACGCCGCGATGAACTCGTTCCACTTGCGGACCATGTAGCGGTCCTCGTCCATCACCGCGTTCCAGCAGGCGACGCGGCCCATGCGCTCCTCGAAGGAGCCGCCGTCGCGCACGGCGCCGGCCTTCTCCATCACCTTGCCCTCGGGGCTGAGGATGTCGGTCTTGGCCGGCTTGCCCTCCATCCAGAAGGCCCACTCGTCGGCGCTCATGTGCTGCTTGGCGGTGTCGAGCACGGCCGAATAATAGCCCTGGCGGTTCAGATAGGCGCCGACCCAGCCCGACAGGTACCAGTTGATGTACTCGTAGGCCGCGTCCAGCTCCAGCCCGCTCAGATGCTTGGCGATGCCGAGGCCGCCGCCCCAGGCGCGGTAGCCCTCGGTCAGCGGCTGGTAGACGCACTGGATGCCCTTGGCGCGCACGGCGGCGACGGCCGGCGACCACATCGACTGGATGATGACCTCGCCCGACGACATCAGGTTGACGCTCTCGTCGAAGGTCTTCCAGAAGGCGCGGAACTGGCCGGCCTTCTTGGCCTCGGTCATGATCCTGAGGGTCTTGTCGATCTCCTCCTTGGTCATGTTGCCCTTGTCGCCGTACTTCACCTCGCCCATCGCCTCGCAGACCATGGCGGCGTCCATGATGCCGATGGAGGGGATGTTCAGCAGCGACGCCTTGCCCTTGAAGGCCGGGTCGAGCAGGTCCTTCCAGCTGGAGATCGGACGGCCGACCAGATCGGGGCGGATGCCCAGCGTGTCGGCGTTGTAGATGGTCGGGATCAGGGTCATCCACTGGGTCTGGCCCTTGGCGAACTTGACCGAATCCTTGCCCTCGACGAAGCCGACGGTGTGGGGTGCTGTGCCCTGGGCGATGGCGCTGGAGGGCGTCAGCTTGCCGTTGATGAAGATCGGGACGATCTTGTCGAAGTTCTTGATGCGGGTGACGTCCATCGGCTGCATGACGCCGGCCGGGAAGATCTTCTTGCCGATCCAGTATTCGATGTCGGCGATGTCGTAGGATTTCGGCTGCGTCACCGCGCGCTGGGCGACCGCGTCGGAATCGAGCGCGGTCATTTGCAGGGTGAAGCCCAGATCCTCCTTCACCTTGTCGGCGACGGCGTTCAGGTTCGACACGCCGGTGCCGAACTGGCGCAGCGTCACGTTCTTGATGTTCTGCGCCCAGATGGTCGGGAAGCCGGTGATCGCACCGGACCCGATGGCGGCACCCGCGACGGCGGCCGTCCCCTTGAGCAGCGAGCGGCGGCTGACGCCCGCCGGGGTGGGGGAGCCGGAACGCGTGTCGGACATGCTGAGCCTCCAGTTCTGATTGGTTGTTCTGGTCGTCGCGAAGGAAAAAGGGGGTGCGTCAGGCCACCAGCGGGTGGGTGTCGCGCCGGCTCCAGCCGGCGAGCACGCGGTCGCCGATGGACAGCGGGGAATCGAAGAATCGCGCCTCGTCGAGGATCACGGCGAAATCGTCGGCGCCCGGCACGTCGAGGCTGAGATGGACCGAGGAGCCGTGATACTCCAGCGCGCGGACCGTGCCCTCGACGCGGATGTCGGCCCCGCCGTCGCCCAGCCGGATGCGGTCGGCGCGCACGGCGTCCTGCCCGCCCTCGCCGGCGATGACGTTGTGGCCGCCGATGAAGCGGGCGACGAAGGCGGTGCGCGGCCGGTTGAACAGCTCGCGCGGCGGCCCGGCCTGCTCGATGCGGCCCTGGTTCATCACCACCGCGAGGTCGGCCAGCGCCATCGCCTCGGTCTGGCTGTGGGTGACGTGGATGAAGGTGATGCCCAGCTCGCGGTGCAGGCGCTTCAGCTCCTCGCGCATCCGCACCCGCAGGAAGGGGTCGAGCGCCGACAGCGGCTCGTCGAGCAGCAGCACGCCCGGCCGGGTGATCAGCGCGCGGGCCAGCGCCACGCGCTGCTGCTGCCCGCCGGAAAGCTGCGCCGGCAGCCGGGCGGCGTATTTGCCCATGTCCACCAGCTCCAGCATCTCGGACGCGCGGCGGCGGCGTTCCTCCTTGGAAACGCCCTTCATCTTCAGGCTGAAGGCGACGTTGTCGGTGCAGTCGAGGTGCGGGAACAGGGCGTAGCTCTGGAACATCATCGCGGTGCCGCGCCTGGCCGGCGGCTCGCCGTTCATCACCGAATCGCCGATCAGCAGGTCGCCGTCGCTGATGTCCTCGTGCCCGGCGATCATCCGCAGGGTGGAGGTCTTGCCGCAGCCGCTCGGCCCCAGCAGGCAGCAGTAGGAGCCGGCGGCGATGCGCAGGTCGATGCCGTCCACCGCGACGGTGGAGCCGTAGGCCTTGCGCAGCTTCACCAGTTCGACCGGCAGCCCGGTGGCCGTGATGGCGGTGGCGGTCATCCCCGTCGCTCCCCTTCTTGTGCACAATCCACGCGCCGATCCGGCACAAGACGGAATGTGCAGGATGCATGCCAGGGATGAAGGGCAGGCTTTCCGCCAGCGCTCCAACGCCCAAGAGCGAAGCAATGACCGCTTGGGCGGCGTGTTGCCGCCCTTTTGGGCAGAGGGCCGGCCAGCACCGGCCCGGCGGCGGAGCCAACCGATTGCGGTTCAATCCTGGCGCGTTTTGTGCACAATCCCGTGACCATGCACGCCCGTCAGCCACCGTCCCCCATCCGGCCATGAAGACAGCCCCGACCGCCGCCCCGCCCCGCCGCGCCAGCCGTGGCCGCAGCGGCGCCGAAGCCCGCATCGTCCAGAGCATCGGCGAGGCCATCGCCGACCGCCGGCTGCCGCCCGGCACCAAGCTGGCCGAGGAAAGCCTCGCCCAGGTCTTCGGGGTCAGCCGCGAGCGGGTGCGCAAGGTTCTGCTGCTGCTGGCGCAGCGCCGGGTGGTGACGCTGATCCCCAACCGGGGCGCCTTCGTCGCCAAGCCGACCGCGCGGGAGGCGCGGGAGGTGTTCGAGGCCCGCCGGGTCATCGAGCGGGCGATCATGGAGACGCTGGACCGCCTCGCCCGGCCGCTCCCGCCCGGCGTCCTGGCGCGGTTGAACGAGCACCGCGCCCGCGAGGAGGCGGCGGAGGCGGCCGGCGACCGCAAGGCGCTGATCCGCCTGTCCGGGCAGTTCCACCTGCTGCTGGCGGAGTTCGCCGGCAACGCGACGCTGGCCGGCATCCTCGGCGACCTGATCGACCGTTCCGGCCTCGCCATCGCGGCCTTCGAGCGGCGCTCGTCGCACAGCTGCTCGGCCGAGGATCATCGGCGGCTGATCGACGCGCTCGCCGATCCCGGACCGGACAGGAACAGGGCCGGCGAGGCGGTGCGCCTGATGATGGAGCATCTCGACACCATCGAACGCCAGCTCGACCTGGAGGCCAAGCCGGAACCGCTGATCGATCTGAAGAGCGTCTTCGCCGGAGCGGACGGCGAGTAGGGCGGCCTACCCGCCGGGCCGCTGGGCGTCGGTCCCCTTCCTGTCGTCCGCCTCCTCGGCGGCGGAGACGGCGGGATCGATGCGGATGCTCTCGGCCCGGCGGCCGATCCACTGGAAGCTGGCCAGCCCGACCACCATCAGCACCACCACCGCCAGCAGCAGCGACGGGTAGACGATGGCGGAGATCTCGGAGGTCCGCGCCTCGAACACCAGCACCAGCCCTTCCAGGCTGGCGGCGACGATGATGGTGGTCAGGAACTTCGTCAGGGTGCGGCGGGCCTCGTCGGCGTGGCGAAGCTCGCGGTCGCGGTCGATCTCCTCCTCGTAGAGGTACTTGGCAATCTCGAAGACGGCGATGGACAGCACGATCAGCCCCACCCCGTCCAGCAGGGCGGCGGTGAGCTGCTCGGGGTGCATCGACACCGCCCCCTCCACCACGGTCAGCGCAGCGACGCCGATGAACACCAGCGCGAACAGCGCCAGCGTCGTGGCCGCCAGCAGATACATCGCCCGCGACGCGATCTGAAACATCCTCGTCCACCCCGCTTCCGCCATCCACGCCGACATGGAAACGCGCAAGGCGGCGGTTCCGCCCGGCGGGAGCGCGGGAATTCCGGGGCAGGCCGCCCCGCCGATCGGTGGAACCGGCGGGGTCGCGGGCCCGGTCAGCCCCGCCGCGCGCCGGTGTGGACGATCGTCCCGACATGCTCGCCGCGCAGCGCGGCGGTCAGCCGGCCCGGCACCAGCCCGTTGACGATCTGCACGCGCTCGATGTGGCGGGCGTTCGCCATGATCTCGGGCAGCGAGCGGTCCACCGGCAAGGTGCCGTCGAAGCCGGCGAGATCGGCGGCGGACAGCTCGCGGATCAGTTCCGCCGTCTCCCCATCGGGGCCGTTGGGGTCGGCGGTGCAGACGCCGTCGACGTCCTCGACGATCGTCAGACCGGCCGCGCCGAGCGCGTCGGCCAGCAGGAAGGCGCCGGCGTCGGCCCGGTGCGGCGGGATGCGCGACCCCGGAAACTCGTGGTGGTGGTAGGGCGGGAAGGCGCTGCCCACCACGGCGCGGGCCGCCGCCAGATGGATGGCGAGCTGGCTGGCGATGGTCGGGTGCTCGACGTAGGACACCCCTTCCGGCGCCAGCAGGGAGGCGAGGATGTGGCCGTTCTGCCCGGCCTCGCTGGCGGCGAGCGGCGCCAGCGACCCGACCGGCAGGCCGAGGTCGAGCCCGACCCCGTAAAGGTGGCGGGCGCGGATGCCGGCGCCGGTCAGGATGAGCAGGCGGTGCTCCGGCAGCAGCCGGCGAATCTCGTCCACGACCGGAAGGATGGCCTCGGCGCCGCGATCCATGATGGAACGCCCGCCGATCTTGACGACCTGCAACCAGGGCAGCAGCCGGATCGGGCGCACGCCGGCGACCGGGCGGGTCAGGTCGCTGTCGAGGAGGGTCTGGCGCGCGAGCGGCGAGGCCACATGCTTGATGCTGTTGGTGGTGTCGGGCATGGCGATGGTCCCTCAGCTCGCGGTGATGATGGTGCCGACAGGCTCGCCGGCGAGCGCGCGGGTCAGGTTGCCGGGGACGAGGCCGTTCACGATCTGCACCTGACGGACGTGGCGCGCCTGCTTCAGCAGGTCGAGCACCGGGAATTCCAGGATCGAATCCTGCAATCCCCTGGCCTTCATCTCGTCGACCGAGATCCGCGGGATGAAGGTGGCGTCCCTGGAGGTCTTCGGGTTCGCGGTGTGGAGGCCGTCCTCGTCCTTCACGTAGATCATCGCCTTGCAGCCGAACTGCTCGGCGACCAGGAAGCAGCCGGCGTCGGTGCGGTAGGGCGGGATCACGCTCTCGGCGGACGGGCGGATCCACAGCTTGTAGGGGGGCATGCCGCCGAAGACGACGCCGTTCACCTCGGCGAGGTAGAGCGGAACCGCCGAGAGCCCGGCGCTCTCCACCGCCGAGATGCCGTGCCTGGCGAGAAGCTGCCCCAGCATCGCGGCGTTCTGGTCGGCCACCGAGGCGCCGAGCTGCGCCAGCACGCCCGCCGGCAGGTTGAGCCCGGCGGCGATGGAGTAGAGGTGGCGGGCGCGGGTGCCGGCGCCGGTGCCGATCAGCAGCTTGTGCGCCTTGCGGGCGGCGACGATCTCGTCCACCAGCGGGTAGACGGCCGCGCGTCCACGGTCGATGACGCTCTGCCCGCCGATCTTCAGCACCGTCGCGTCGGGCAGGATGCGGAAATCCGCCGCCGCCTCCGCCGCCGCCTGGAGCTGCGCGTCGGTCAGGGACCGCTGCATGAGGAGCGCTTCGAGCGCCGCTGTCGTCTCGGTCATCCGGGAGCTTCCCTTTCTTCGCTGCGCGCCGGCGCCGTCCGCCACCCCCGCCGACCCTTGCGGCGGGGCCGGCCATCCGCCCTGGGCGCTGAAGGGAAAATGCCCCCGTCCCGCTCGCCCGTCAATGGAGAAACGGGGAAACATCGTTTTGTTTCATAGCGTTATAAAGGCATGGCATACAGCGGTCGCGAGGGACCCCGTCCTCGCGGCGGTCCCGTCAGTTGGCCGCCAGGATGACGTGCGAGGCGTCGATCAGCGCGCAGGCCCGATCGCCGACCGCCAGACCGAGATCCTTCGCCGCTTCCAGCGTGACGACGGCAACCAGCGTCCTGCCGTCGCCGATGTCGAGCGTCACCTCGCTGTTGACGGCGCCGTCCTCGCGGCGGGCGACGACGCCCTCGATGCGGTTGCGCGCCGAGGTGCGGCGCGCCTCGTCGGCCGGGGCGAGGATGACGAAGGAGGCCTTGATCAGCGCCGTCGCCTCGCGGCCGGGGAACAGCCCCAGCGCGCGCACGCTGTCGCGGGTGATGACGGCGCTCAGCGCCAGCCGGTCCGACAGGGCGAGCGTCACCTCGGCGGTCACCGTTCCCTCGGCGATGGCGGCGACCGTCCCGCCGAGCGCGTTGCGCGCGCTGGTCCGCATGAAGAGCCCCCACATCAGTGTCGCCGCCGGCAGGCCGGTCCCGTCCGGCCCCGGCTGCATCGCGGCCAGCGCCCGCGCCATCTCGCCTTCCAGATGGTGGAAGACCGCCACCACCCGCGCGCCCTCGGCCGTCAGCACGGCGCCGCCGCCCTTGCGCCCGCCGGCCCTGCCGTCGACCAGGGGCCGCCCGAACAGGGTGTTCATCGCGTCGACGGCGTCCCAGGCCGACTTGTAGGTGATGCCGGCCGCCCGCGCCGCGCCGGAGATGCTGCCCTCGCGCGCCACCGCCTCCAGCAGCCGGATGCGCTCGGCCCCGACCGGCGACGCGTTGGCCGCGGCGAAGGAAAGCTGGACGCGAACCGGCATGGCCGACCTCGTGAGCGACGCTGTGGGGCGGGAGCATATAACCGTAATATTTTTACGTGCACAACCCCTTTCCCGGCTGCGGCCGGGGTTCCCTCCCCCATGGTGACGCCGGCTTCACCGTCCCGTCGCGGCGTGGCGGTTTTCCGATCCAGGACGGGCCGCAACACTGTATCCACATGAATACAGGGAAGCGGCCCCCTGATGATGCACCGCCCTGCGGAAGCCGGCCCCTCCTAGCCCGCCACCGCCTCCGCCGGCCGCGCCGCCGTCGCGGGCGCCGCCGTGGCGGCGTGGCGGCCGGCGAGGCGGCCGGAGGTGAAGGCCCAGGCGAGATGATGCCCGTGCCCCTCCAGCAGCAGCCCGCCCTGCCCGACCGAGCCGACCGCGTAGAGTCCCGGAATCGCCGCGCCGTCGGCGCGCGTCACCTGATGGTCGCGGTTCACCGTCAGCCCGCCGTCGGTCAGGATGATCCAGCTCTTGACCGGTCCCAGCGCGTGGTACGGCCCCTTGCCCAGCGGCGGCCGCCCGCCCGGCGCGGCGTTGTGGGCCTCCACCGCGCCGCGCAGCGCCGCCGCCGGCACGCCCATCGAGGCGGCCAGATCCTCGACCGTGGCGCCGCCGTGGTAGAGATCCGGCCGCGTCCGCTTGTAGTCGCCGAGATAGGCGTAGGCGACGCCGGGCGCGGTCGAGATGAAGTAGGGCCAGCCACGGAACTTGCGGGCGACGCTGTCGTCGAAGACGATGTAGCCGACCTTGTCCGGCTGGTCGGCCAGCGCGTAGTTCGGCTTGCCGAGTTCGTCGGTGAAGCGCTCGCCGCGCTTGTTGACCAGGATGGCGCCCTCGCGGAACAGGCTCGGCTCCGGGCTGAGGTAGGTCGTCACGAAGGACAGGATGAAGGGCCGCAGCATCCAGGCCGGCAGCTTTTCCAGGGCGACGCGCATCGCCCCGGTCAGCCAGCGGTGCGGCGGCAGGCGCAGCAGCACGCTGGGCTTGGCCGGCGGCATGAAGCGCAGGTTGGGGCCGTAGACGATCTCGCCGAACCGCACCTCGGCCCCGAGTTCCTCGCCGAAGCGGTGGCCATCGCCGACGTTGGTGGTGTTCACCCCGTCCACCGCGGCGACCGCCGGGTTGAAGCGCCGCTTCCAGTCGGGGCTGGAGGAATAGTCGCCGGTCGCCAGGATCACCGCGCGGCGCGCCCGCAGCTCGTGCGGCACCCCGCCGATGCGGGCGGCGACGCCGACGACGCGGCCGTCCTCGACCAGCAGCCGCTCGACGGTGGCGTCGACCCGCGCATCCACCCCGACGCGGCGCGCCTCGCGCGACACGAAATAGATGTAGGCGCGCGAGTTGGGCAGCACGTTGTGCATGCGCGGCTGGCGGTGCGGCGGCTCGGGCATCGGCCCGTGGAAGGTGACGCCCAGCGACATCAGCCACGCCACGCTGTCCGGGACGTTCTCGACCAGGATGCGACGCAGCTCCTCGTTGTCCCTGGCCGCCAACTCGCCGGCGAACTTCGCCATGTCCTCGAAATGCGCCTGGGTGTCGTCCTTGATGCCGGCGCGGCGCTGGTGCCAGGTGCCGGTCGATGTGATCGAGCCGATCGACAGGCCGGTGCTGCCGCGCAGCTCCGTGTGCTTTTCCAGAAGGACGACCTTGGCGCCCTCCTGGCGGGCGAAGATGGCGGCGGTCAGGCCGGAGCCGCCGCCGCCCACGACGACGATGTCGGTCTCTTCCCGGACGGTCCGGTCCTGGCCGCTGGTGGTGCTGGTCATGTCACGCCCTCTCCCATGGGGGTGCCGTCCGGCGCGCGGGGTGCGCGCGGCCGGCGGCGGATTCGTCGGTCCGGTCGATAGCCCCGGTCAGTCCGTCTTGTGGTCGAGCGTCCGCGCCCGGCGGCTCAGCCACCAGCCGGCCTGCTCCGGCCAGCCGGCGAAATCGCCGGCGCCGGTCAGTTGCTGGCGGGCGCGCAGCGGCCAGTTCGGGTCGGCCAGCGCCTCGCGCCCGACGGCGACGAGATCGGCCCGACCGTCGCGCAGGATCGCCTCCGCCTGCGGTCCGTCCAGGATCAGCCCGACCGCCATCGTCGCCACGCCCGCCTCGCGCCGGATCGTCTCGGCGAAGGGCACCTGGAATCCAGGATGGCGCGGCACGGCGGCGGCCGTCGCCGACACCCCCACCATCCCGCCCGACGAGCAGTCGATGACGTCGATCCCGATCCCGGCCAGCGCGCGGGAGAAGGCGACGCTGTCCTCCAGCGTCCAGCCGCCCTCGACCCAGTCGGTCGCCGAGATGCGGACGAACAGCGGCCTGTCGGCCGGCCACGCCGCGCGCACCGCCGCCGCCACCTCCAGCGGAAAGCGGCAGCGCCCCTCGAAGTCGCCGCCATAGCCGTCGGTCCGCCGATTGCTCAGCGGCGACAGGAACTGGTGCAGCAGATAGCCGTGGGCGCAATGCAGCTCCGCCACCGCGAAACCGGCGTCGAGCGCCCGCAGCGCCGCCGCCCGCCAGGCCTCGACCAGCGCCGCGAGGTCATCGCGGTCGAGTTCGCGGGGCGTCGGCCAGCCCTCGGCGACGGGGAGCGGCCTTGCCGACACCACCGGCCAGGGCGGTTCGCCGCGCGCGATGTCGGCGGCGCCGAGCGGCCCGTGCCCCTGCCAGGGGCGCTGGCTGGCCGCCTTGCGCCCGGCATGGCCGAGCTGGATGCCGGGCACCGCGCCGAACTCCGCCAGCATCGTCGCGATGGCGCGCAGGCCGGGGATCTGGCGGTCGTCCCACAGGCCGAGGTCGCCCGGCGTGATGCGGCCCTGCTCGGTCACCGCCGTCGCCTCGACGAAGACCAGCCCGGCCCCGCCCATGGCGAAGCGGCCGAGATGGACCCGGTGCCATTCCCCGGCCACGCCATCCACCGCCCCGCCGTTCACGGCGGAATACTGGCACATCGGCGAGACGACGATCGGGTTGCGCAGCGTCACCGCCCGCAGGGCGAGCGGCGAGGCGATGCGGGGGACGCCCTCTTGCGCGACGGCGCTCACCGGGCGGTGACCTCGCGGCCGAGCGCGCGGGCGGCGGCCTCGGCGGCGCGCAGGCCGGTGACCGCCGACTTGGTCAGGCCGCCGACATAGCCGATGGCGTCGCCGCCCTCCAGCCCGCCGGTGGTGGCTCCCGCCGCGAACAGCCCGTCGATCGGGCTGCCGTCGGCGCGCGTGACCCGGCTCTGGTCGTCGATGGCGATGCCGCCCATCGTGTAGGTCATGCCGGCGACCAGCCGGATCGCCTGGAAGGGGCCGGTGCGGATCGGGAAGGGCCGCGCCCGCGTGGTGCCGCGCGGCGGGGCCAGATCCTCCGTGCGGCCCCCGTCCACGGCGGCGTTGTAGGCGGCGACCGTCGCCGCCAGCCGGTCGGCGGGAATCCCGAGCTGGCCCGCCAGCCCCTCCAGCGTGTCGGCCTGGACCACCGTGCCGCCGACGCGCGGCAGGTGCGGGTTGGCCGGGATGATCGATTCGGTGGCCGGACCGTCCCAGATCGGGCGGTCGAAGATCACGGTGGCGCTCAGCGGGTCGTCGAGCTTGGCGATCCGGTTGGTCACATAGACGCCGCCCCGCCCCTCGTCGACGAAGCGCTCGCCCTCGCCGTTCACCACGATGCCGGCCATGACGATCTCGTCGAGCCACGGGTAGGGCCAGAGCCTGTCGTTGCGCAGCGCGTCCTGGCAGAGGATGTGGCCGTACACATAGGGCGTGCCGAGCGTCGCCGCCCCGGCCCGCACCGCCATGCGCAGCCCGTCGCCGCCGCCGGTGCCGGCCCCGCGCTGGCGCACGCCGTCGGGCGCCGGGGAGACATGCTCGCGCACCAGCTCCGGGTCGCCCTGGAAACCGCCGTCGGCGATGACCACGCCCGCCGCCTGGCAATGGACGCTCTCGCCGCCGCGCTCGGCGCGCAGCCCGACGATCCGGCCGTTCTCCACCATCAGCTCGCGGACACGGACGCCGCGCTGAAGGCTGCCGCCGCGCTTCTCCAGGTTGGCGCCCAGCGTGCGCAGCAGCGTGTCGCCGCCCCGCCCCTCCCAGTTCAGGCCCGGCTGCGGCAGGGCCGGCGGGGCCAGCACGGTGTCCTGCCAGTCGCGCGGACCGGCCTTCAGGAAACGGATTCCCTGCTTGCGCAGCCAGTCGACGGCGCGCGGCGCCTCGGTGGCGATCATCGTCACCAGCGGCTCGGCGACGAAACCGTCGGTCTCGCTGCGGATGGTCGCCTTCACCTCCTCCACGGGGCGGTGCAGGCTGCGCATGCCGATGTGGAAGGCGCCGCCGGTGAAGCGCGAGTTGCACAGATAGCGGTCGTCCGTGCCCTTCTCCAGCACCAGCACCTTCAGGCCCAGCTCGGCGGCGCGGTTGGCCGCGACCAGCCCGGCGATGCCGCCGCCGACGACGATCAGGTCGGCGCTCAGATCGGCTTTCATCCTCGTTCCCTCCCAGGGATTTGTTTTTGGGCGATTGCTTGAGCGATTGTTCCCGTGCCCGCCGTGCGGCGGCTACTTCGGCAGCAGCATGTCGGAGATGATGGCGACCAGCTCGGCGAAGGCCTTCATCACCAGGAACAGCAGCGGCGCGCTCAGCGCCAGCACCAGGGCGGCGCCGCCGCCCCAGCCGGACAGCAGGGCGACCACGGCGACGAACAGCGGCGCCAGCCCGGCGACGACGGCCAGCCAAAGGCCATATTGGACGACGAAACGAACCGCCGGATAATTCTGCTCTGGCGACATGTCCCTAACCCCGTGTTTGCGGTGATGGCGACGGAAGCGTGGCCCGGCGGCGGAGCGCCCTGTCCCGCGGCGGGTCCGGCCGGGCCGGCAAAAACTTCAGACGCCATATTGTTGACAGTTCACAATCATGATGTACACTGATAATACGTATGCTGTCAATATGCGGCGAAAGACGCAAGGCGGACGCAGCGGGAGGGGACGGGTCGAACCGGCGCCGCTCCCGATCGACGATCCGCCAAGCCGCAGCAGCCTGCGGGCGCCCCACACAACGAACGCGCGATCGCACCAAGCGCGTTCATCCCAAGGGAGGGAAAGCATGAACACCCGCACCTCGGCGCTGGCCCTGGGAACGACCGCCCTCGGCCTGACCCTGCTGGCCGGCGGACCGGCCTCGGCCGCCTTCACCGACAACGTCGTCCGCATCGGCGTCCTCAACGACCAGTCGGGCCTCTACGTGGACATCATGGGCCACGGCTCGATCGCCGCCGCCCGCATGGCGGTGGAGGATTTCGGCGGCAGGATCGGCGACACGCCCATCGAGGTCGTCGCCGCCGACAACCAGAACAAGGCCGACGTCGGCTCCGCCATCGCCCGGCAATGGTACGACGCCCAGGGCGTCGACATGATCGCGGAGATCGCCAACTCCTCGGTGGCGCTGGCGGTGGTCGACATCGCCAAGCAGAAGAACAAGGTCGCCATCGTCTCCGGCTCCAACACCAACCGGCTGACCGGCGATTCCTGCACGCCGAACCACGTCCACTGGGCCTTCGACAACTACGCGCTGGCCAACGCCACCGCCCGCGCGGTGGTCAAGCAGGGTGGCACCTCCTGGTTCTTCATCACGTCGGACTACGCCTTCGGCCACGACATGGAGAAGCAGGCCGGCGACATCGTGAAGCAGTCGGGCGGCACGGTGGTCGGCTCGGTGCGGGCGCCGCTGAACACGGCCGACTTCGCCTCCTATCTGTTGCAGGCGCAGGGGTCGGGGGCCAAGGTGATCGGGCTGGCCAACGCCACCGCCGACTTCACCAACACGGTCAAGCAGGGCAAGGAGTTCGGCATCCTCGACGGCGGCCAGCGCTTCGCCGGCCTGACCGTCTATCTGACCGACATCGACGGGCTGGGGCTGGAGGCGGCGCAGGGCACGCTGCTGAGCGTGCCCTTCTACTGGGACCTGAACGACCGCACCCGCAAGTTCTCCAACCGCTTCTTCGAGCGCCACGGCAAGATGCCGACCGCCTATCAGGCGTCGGTCTATTCGCAGGTCACCCATTACCTGAAGGCGGTCAAGGCGCTGGGCAGCGACGGCGACGGCCGCGCGGTGGTCGCCAAGATGAAGGAGCTGCCGACCGACGACGACGCCTACGGCCAGGGCTCGGTCCGCGTCGACGGGCGCAAGCTGCACCCGATGTACCTGTTCCAGGTGAAGACCCCGCAGGAATCCAAGGGCCGCTGGGACTACTACAAGCTGGCCGGAACGATCCCGGTCGAGGAGGCGTGGAAGCCGCTCGACCCCGCCTGCCCGCTCGTCCCCCGCACCTGACGCCGCCCGTCCGCCCGATTCCCTTTCCACGGAGGTTCCGTTGGTCGTCGAAGAACGCACCTATGTCCTGCACACCGGCGTCAGCCTCGCCGAGTATCTGCGCATCTACGAGACGGAGGGGCTGCCGGCGCAAAAGCCGATCCTCGGCGGGTTCCTCGGCTATTTCGTCACCGAGTTCGGCACCCAGAACCAGCTCGTCCATCTCTGGGCCTACGCCGACCTGGAGGACCGCCGGGCGCGACGGGCGGAACTGGCGAAGAACGCGCAATGGCTGGGCTGCCTGGCGAAGATCCGGCCGATGATCATGACCATGGAGAACCGGATCATGTACCCGACCGGCTTCTCGCCGATCCGCAGCCTGCCGGTGCGGACGGGTCAGCCGGACACGGCGCTGGCGTAGGGAACGCCCCTCTCCTCCCCATCGTGCCAGCCCTTCTCCCACGAGGGGAGAGGGGCCGTCACGATGGGGAGGCCCCCGCAACCGGCGCATGACAGCCACGCCCAACCCCCGTCACCACGGCGCCCGGCTTCGCGGTTAAGCTTCAGGCCCTTAACCGTCCACCCCGACCGTCCACCGCAGAGCCGCCGTCCCGCCATGCGCCTGATCCTCCTTCTCGGCCTCGCCGGTTTCGCGAGCGCCTTCTCCCTGCGCACCACCGATCCCATGCTGACGATCATCGCCGCCGACCTCGACGTGTCGGTGCGGCAGGCGGCGCTGCTGGCCTCGGCCTACACGCTGCCCTACGCGCTGATGCAGATCGTGCTGGGGCCGGTCGGCGACGCCATCGGCAAGTCCCGGCTGATCCGGCTGGCGCTGATGGTGCTGACCGTCGGGCTGGCGCTGTCGGCCATCGCGCCGTCCTACGGCACGGTGATGGCCGGACGCATCCTGGCCGGGGCCTTCGCCGGCGGCATCATCCCGGCCTCGATGGCGCTGATCGGCGACCGCGTCGCCTACGGGGAGCGCCAGATCGCCATCAGCCGATTCCTGCTGGCGGTGATCCTCGGCCAGATGTCCGGCTCGGTGGTGGCCGGAATCATGGCCGAGGCGTATGGCTGGCGCGCCGTCTTCGGGCTGGCCGCCGGGCTGACCGCGCTGATCTGCGCCGCCGCCCTGATCGGCCTGCGCGGCGAGGTGGAGGCCCGCTCGCCGCTGTCCGTCGCCGACGCGCGGCGGCGCTACGCCACGGTGCTGACCAACCCGGTCTCGCTGTTCGTCTTCGCCACCGTGGCCGGCGAGGGGCTGCTGATCTTCGGGATCTTCCCCTTCGTCGCCCCGGTCCTGATGGCGCACGGCGCGTCCGGCGCCTTCGAGGCCGGGCTGACCATCGCCGCCTTCGCCATCGGCGGAGTCGCCTACAGCGCGGTGGTGCGGCGGCTGATCGCCTCGCTCGGGCAGTGGGGGATGATGCAGGCCGGCGGTCTGCTGGCCGGGCTGGCCTATCTGCTCATCGCCTTCCCGGTGCCCTGGCCGGTGGTCAGCGCCGCCTTCCTGGTCGCCGGCTTCGGATTCTACATGCTGCACAACACCATGCAGACCCAGGCGACGGAGCTGGCGCCGACCGCGCGCGGCTCGGCGCTGGCGCTGTTCGCCTCCTCCTTCTTCCTCGGGCAGGGCATCGGGCCGGTGCTGTACGGCGCCGTCGCCGACCACACCGGCTTTCCGCCGCTGTTCCTCGGGGTGGGGGTGCTGACCGCCCTGCTCGGCTTCGCCTCGGTCCGGCTGATCCGTCGTCCCCGGACGGCGTGACTCCTCACGCCGCGTAGTAGCGCCCGAAGCGGTTGGCGAGGAACAGGGCGAGCGGCACCTGTTCCTGCCGGACGAAGCCGGCCTGCGGGATCGAGCCCTCGCGCAGCAGGTCGAGGATCGCGCAGACGCCGGCGGCGGTGGTCACCTGGATGGCGCTCCAGGTCCGGCCGCCGCCCATGGGACCCGGGATCACCTTGCTGTAGATCTTGCTCACGAAGGTCTCCTGCCGCAGTTCGCCCTCTTGGCGACCGGTGGCGGTGGCGACGACCAGCACGACGTCCTGGAGGGTCAGCGGGACCGCCGTCTCCAGCACGTCCTTCAGCAGATGGCGCCGCTCGCCCAGCCGCAGGTCGCGGATCAGCAGGCGGACGATGTCGCGGTGGCCGGGGTAGCGCACCGTCTTGTAATCGAGGTTGCGCACCTTGCCGGCCAGCGTCGCGCACAGCGAGCCCAACCCGCCCGAGGTGTTGAACGCCTCGTAATCCACCCCGTCCAGGGCGAAGCGCTCGTCGCCCTCCAGCGGCATCACCTCGCGCGGGACGCCGTCGACGATCGCCTCGCACGGGTTGCAGTATTCGTTGATCAGCCCGTCAGTGCTCCAGGTCAGGTTGTATTTCAGGGCATTGGTCGGGTATTGCGGCAGGGCGCCGACCCGCAGATGCAGGTTGTGCAACTCGTCGAAGCGGCGGGCGAGGTCGTGGCCGACGACCGAGATGAAGCCCGGCGCCAGCCCGCATTGCGGAATCAGCGCGCTGTTGGCGGTCTCGGCCAGCGCCTTGACGGCGCGGGTGGCGGCGACGTCCTCGGTGAGGTCGAGGTAATGGGCGCCGGCGGCCACGGCGGCGGCGGCGATGCGCGGGGTCAGGCTGAAGGGACAGGCGCTGACCACCGCCTGCTGTCCGGCGACGGCGGCGCGCAGCGAGGCGTCGTCCTCGACATCGACGCGCTGAATTCGAAACCCGGCCCGCTCGGCGCGGGCCAGAAGCTCTTCGTCGCGGTCGCCGACGGTGACGGCGAAATCGCCGGCGCCGTTGCCGGTCTGCGTCAGCAGCGTGGCGATCATCGAGCCGATCTTGCCGGCGCCCAGAACCAGAACCTTCATCGTGCCCATGGCTTGTGCCCTTCCCTGTTCCCTGGTTGGCGACGGTGACGCCGCATTCCAAAGGTGGCCGGCGGGCATGCCGGGCGACAGCGGGCAAAGCGCCGGATCGCCGGCCGATTTCCGTCGAAATGACGGAATGGCCGATGAATCGCCGGACCATGGTTTCCCCGTCGCGCCGGCCCGGCGGGCGGGTTATGGTTTCCGTCACCCGTTCGGCAACCACGGCACCGGCCATGACCCAGACCGCCCAGACCGCCCAGACCCGCCAGCTCACCGCCCCGCACGCCGTCCTGCTGGAGGAACCGCGCGACGGCGTTCCCCAGACCAGCGAGATGATCCTCGGCGAGCGCTTCGACCTGCTGGAGGAGTGGGAGGGCTGGCTGCGGGTGGCGAACCGCTTCGACGGCCATGTCGGCTGGCTGCCGCCCGGCACGCCGCACGCAGATCCGGTAACGCCGACCCACCGGGTCCGTGCCCTGCGCGCCGACCTGCACCCGGCACCGACCCACAAGGCGCCGCCGGTGGCGCCGCTCAGCGTTGGGTCGCTGGTGACGCTGGACGGGCGGGCCGACAATGGCTGGGTCGGCGTCGGCGACGGGCTGTGGCTGTTCGGCAAGTGGCTGGAGCCGGTCGAGGCCCCGCCGGTCCCCGACCATGTCGCCACCGCGCTGCGCTTCCTGGAGACCCCCTATGTCTGGGGCGGGCGCAGCGCCTTCGGGATCGACTGCTCCGGGCTGGTGCTGACGGCGATGGCGGCGGCCGGGGTGGTGTCGCACCACAGCAGCGGCAAGCAGCGCCAGGACGGGCGGCTCGGTGCCTGGATCTCCGACGACGGCCGGGACGCGGATGGCCGGGACGTCGCCTACCAGCGCGGCGACATCGTGTTCTTCCCCGGCCATGTCGGGATCATGCTGGACGGGGCGCGGCTGCTGCACGCCACCGTCTTCACCATGTCGGTGGTGGTCGAGCCGCTAGCCGACGTCACCGCCCGCGCCGAGAGCATCAACGGCGTGCGCCGCCCCGGCAACCACGGCGTCGGCGCCAGCGCCGCGCGGGCGTAGCGCCTCGCCGACCAGCAGCAGCGTCGGCCCCTTCCCGGCGGCGACACCGTTCGCCGCCATGGCGCCGAGCGTGGTCCGGTGTTGGCGCTCGTCGGGGCGGCAGCCGTTCTCCACCGCCAGCACCGGGGTGTCGGGCGGCAGGCCGGCCCCGGTCAGCCCCCGCCCGACCGCGCGGGCCTGCTCGCGCCCCATGTAGATCGCCAGCGTGCCGTTCGGATCGGCCAGCCGCGCCCAATCCGGTTCGAAGCGCTCGCCGTCGCGGCCATGGGCGGTGACGAAGGTGACGGCCCGCGCGACGCCGCGCCGGGTCAGCGACAGCCCGGTCGAGGCGGCGCAGCCCAGCGCGGCGGTGATGCCGGGGACGACGCGCACCGGGATGCCGAGGCCGTCGAGATGGTCGATCTCCTCGCCGGCCCGGCCGAAGATCATCGGGTCGCCGCCCTTCAGCCGGACGACGCGGCGGCCCATCAGCGCCTGCGCGGCGATCAGCGCGTTGATCTCGTCCTGCGGCAGGGAGTGGCGGCCCGAGCGCTTGCCGACGCAGATCCGCTCCGCCTTCGGGTGGGCGAGGTCGAGGATGCCGTCGCCGACAAGGTGGTCGTAGAGCACGACGTCCGCCGCCGCCAGCGCCTTGACCGCCGCGACGGTCAGCAGATCCGGATCGCCCGGCCCGGCCCCGACCAGCGTGACGGAGCCGAGGGCGGGACGGGACCGGGTTTCGTGCTTCCATGCGGCCACGTGCCCCCACCCTGACCCTCCCCCGCTGGGCGGGGGAGGGGACGGACGCCGAATACCGACAAAGCGCTTGTCCCCCTCCCCCGCCCAGCGGGGGAGGGCCGGGATGGGGATAAGGGTTGTGGGGGCAGGGGTCTGCGTCGGGACGAGGAAGCTCCATTCCCCGAACGCCCGAACGAACCGCCCGAACCCCTCACGCCATTTCGCGTTGATGAGCATGACGAAGCACCTCCTTGAGTTCGGGAACGCAGGATCCGCAGTTGGTGCCGGCCTTCAGGGCGGCGCCGATCTCCTGCACGCTGGTCATGCCCTGGCCGCGGATCGTGGCGATCAGGCGGTTGACGCCGACGCTGAAACAGGAACAGACAATCCGCCCCTCGTCGGCCCTGGCTCCCGGCGCCCGGCCGGCGAGCAGCGCGCCGCGCAGGCCGTCGTCCACCCCGTCCGCCTCCAGCAGCCCGGCCAGCCAGTCGCGGCCCGGCAGTCGGCCGGCGCCGGCCGTGACGGCGGTGACGAACAGACAGGCCTCCAGCCGGTCGCCGCTCAGCCACGCCTTGCGGGTGCCGCCGCGCGCCGCGTCGCTGAATTCGATCACCGCACCGTCAGGCGCGAAGCCCGGCAGCCAGCCCGTATCAAGATCTGCGGGGATCGCGCCGGTGCCGGCCATCTCGATCAGGTGCCCGCCGGCCACCACGCGCCGCGCCCAATAGCCGCCATGGGCCGGCTCGACCGGCCGGCGGGTCAGCAGGAAGGCGGTCCAGTCCGGCCGGTAGGGCTGCACCGTCGCCGGCATCCGCTTCAGGTCGGGCTGGCCGGACTGCGGATCGACCGCCTCGTCATCGACCAGACGGCCGATCACGCAGGATCCGGTGAAGCGGTCGGTCCAATGCATCGGCAGGAAGGCGGTGCCCTCCCCCTGCCCGTCCGTGACGCGGACCCGCGCCAGCGCCTCGCCGGCCACGGTGACGACCCGCGCCAGCCCGCCATCCTCCAGCCCGCGCGCGGTGGCGTCGGCCGGGTGGACGTCCAGGCACGGCTCCGGCGCGTGGGCCGACAGGCGCGGCGCCAGCCCGGTGCGGGTCATGGTGTGCCACTGGTCGCGCAGCCGCCCGCTGTTCAACAGCAGGGCGCCGTCGGGCAGCGAGCGCGGCAGCGCCCGCGTCGTCACCGGGACGAAGCGCGCCCGCCGGTCGTCGGTGAAAAAGCGGCCGTCGGCGAACAGGCGCTGCTGGGGCGCCTCCCCCGCCCGCCACGGCCAGGGGAAGGGGGCGAGCGTTTCAAATTCAGCGTCGCCGATCCCGGCCAGCGCGCCGATGTCGAAGGCGCGCTCGCTCATCCAGTCCGCGCCGTTCTCGAAGGCGGACAGCGCGGCGTGCTCGCGGAACACGTCGGCGGCGCTCTCATAGGCGAAAGCATCCGCGAACCCCATCCGCCGCGCCACCTGGGTGAGGATCCACCAGTCGGGCCGCGCCTCGCCCTCGAACGGGCGGAAAGCGCGCTGGCGCGAGATGGTGCGGTCGGAGTTGGTGACGGTGCCGTCCTTCTCGCTCCAGCCCGCCGCCGGCAGGCGGATGTGGGCGAGGCGGCCGGTGTCGGTGTCGCGGATGCAGTCGGAGACGACGACCGTCGGGCAGTTCGCCAGCGCCCGGCGGATCCGGCCGGCGTCGGGCATGCTGACCGCCGGGTTGGTCGCCATGATCCACACCGCCTTGACGCTGCCGCGTTCGATGGCGCGGAACAGGTCGACCGCCTTCAGGCCCGGCTTCGCCGCCACGCGCGGCGCGTTCCAGAAGCGGCGGACGCGGTCGACGTCCTCGACCGTGAAGCCCATGTGGGCGGCGAGCTGGTTCGCCAGACCGCCGACCTCGCGCCCGCCCATGGCGTTGGGCTGGCCGGTGACGGAGAAGGGCCCCATCCCCGGCTGGCCGATCCGTCCGGTCAGGAAATGGACGTTCAGGATGGCGTTGACGGTGTCGGTGCCCTGGGACGACTGGTTGACGCCCTGGGAATAGACGGTGACGACCCGCTCGGTCGTTGCGACTTCAGCGTAGAAGGCGGCGACCTCCGCCTCGCTGAGTTTGCAACGCCGCGCCACCGTGGCGATGTCCGGCGCCTCGGCCCTGGCGGCGGCCAGCGCCTCCTCCTCGCCGCTGGTGCGACGGCCGACGAAAACGGCGTCGGTGCGGCCGGTGGCGTGCAGATAGACCAGCAGCCCGTTGAACAGCACCGAATCCGTGCCGGCGGCCAGCGCCAGATGGCGGTCGGCCCCGTCCACGCTGGCGGTGCGGCGCGGGTCGATCACGACGATCCGCGTCCCCTGCGCCGCCCTGGCGGCCAGCAGACGCTGGTTCAGCACCGGGTGGCACCACGCCAGATTCGAGCCGACCAGAACCACGAGCTTGGCCGTTTCAAAATCAGCGTAGCTCCCCGGCACCGCGTCGGCGCCCAGCCCGCGCTTGTGCCCGGCCACCGAGGAGGCCATGCAGAGCCGGCTGTTGGTGTCGATGTTGGCGCTGCCGATAAAGCCCTTCATCAGCTTGTTGGCAACGTAGTAGTCCTCGGTCAGCAGCTGGCCGGAGACGTAGAAGGCGACCGAGTCCGGACCATGCTCGGCGATGGTGTCGGCAAAGCGCGTTGCGACTTCAGCGAGGGCCGCGTCCCAGGTGACGCGCCGCCCGCCGATCTCCGGATGGAGCAGCCGGCCGCCGGCCTCGCCCGGCACCAGCGTGTCGGCCAGCGCCGAGCCCTTGGAGCAGAGCCGCCCCCGGTTGGCCGGATGGTCGGAGTCGCCGCGCACGGTGACGCGGCCAGGAAAGGGGCCATCCGCCGCCACCCTGGCGACCACGCCGCAGCCGACCCCGCAATAGGGGCAGGTGGTGCGGACCTCCCGCTCGGCGGCTCCGGAGGCGGCCGGCTCCGCCCCGTCAAACATGGCAGGCGCCCTTGCAGCCGCCGCGCGCCGGCCTGGCGAGGCCGAGCGCGATGGTGATGGCGCGGCCGACCAGCCGCACCGGGATGTGGCCGGCGTTGCCCTCGTCGGGCGCGACGGCCTCGCCGGACGCCAGCTCGATCACCCAATTGTGCAGCGGACAGGTGACGCGGCGGCCGTGGACGATGCCCTGCGACAGCGGGCCGTTCCTGTGCGGGCAGCGGTCCTCCAGCGCGAAGACCTCGTCGGAGGCGGTGCGGAACAGGGCGATGTTGCCGGTGGCAGTGCGGACGACGCGGGATCCCAGCACCGGGATGTCGTCCACCATGCCCACTTCGGTCCACAGGACGGTCTGGCTGTCGATGTCGGCGATGATCTGATCCATGGTCCTTACCCCACCTCGGCGAGCAGCGAGAATTCGTGACGGTCCTTGCCCTGGGCGGCGCGCTCCGCCCACGGGTCGTCCTGCGAGAAGCCCTGCGAGAAGACGAAGCGCGCGTTCAGCGCCCGGCGCCGCTCCGGGTCCTCGACCAGGATCGCCTTGATGTGATCCAGCCCGACCCGCTCCAGCCAGGGGGCGGTGCGCTCCAGGTAGCGGGCCTCCTCGCGGTAGAGCTGCATGAAGGCGCCGGTGTATTCGAACACCTCCTCCTCCGTCGCCACCTTGACCAGGAAATCGCAGGCCCGCACATGCAGGCCGCCGTTGCCGCCGACATGCAGCTCGTAGCCGCTGTCGACGCAGACGACGCCGAGATCCTTGATGGTCGCCTCGGCGCAGTTGCGCGGGCAGCCCGACACCGCCAGCTTGACCTTGTGCGGCGTCCAGGTGCCCCAGGTCAGCTTCTCCAGCTTCACGCCCAGCCCGGTCGAATCCTGCGTGCCGAAGCGGCACCATTCCGACCCGACGCAGGTCTTCACCGTGCGCAGCCCCTTGGCATAGGCGTGGCCGGACACCATGCCGGCGGCGTTGAGGTCGGCCCAGACGGCGGGCAGATCCTCCTTCCTCACGCCGAACAGGTCGATGCGCTGGCCGCCCGTCACCTTCACCGTGGGGATGGCGAACTTGTCGACGACGTCGGCGATGGCGCGCAGCTCCGACGCGCTGGTCAGACCGCCCCACATGCGCGGCACGACCGAATAGGTGCCGTCCTTCTGGATGTTGGCGTGGGCGCGCTCGTTGATGTAGCGCGACTGGTAGTCGTCGGCGTATTCGCCCGGCCAGGCGCACAGCAGGTAATAGTTCAGCGCCGGCCGGCAGGACGCGCAGCCGTCGGGCGTCGTCCATTCCAGCGCCTGGAAGACGTCGGCCATCGTCCGCAATTCCTGGCCGACGATGGCGGCGCGCACCGCGTCGTGGCCGTGGCCGGTGCATTTGCACATCGGCTTGACCGTCGGGGCCGCCGTGAAGGCGTCGCCGGCGGTCAGCGCCAGCAGCGTCTCCACCGTGCCGGTGCAGGTGCCGCAGGAGGCCGAGGCCTTGGTGTGGGCGCGCACCTCGTCCAGGCTGGTCAGGCCCTTCTCGGTGATCGCCTTGACGATGGTGCCCTTGCAGACGCCGTTGCAGCCGCAAATCTCCGCGCTGTCGGGGAGGGCGGCAACGGCGGCCTTAGGGTTTCCGGCGTCGGAGCTCCCAAACCCCTGCCCGAAGATCATCGTGTCGCGCTCGGCCCCCAGTTCGGCGCCGTCTTTCAGCAGCGAGAAGTACCAGCCGCCGTCCTTGGTGTCGCCGTAGAGCACGGCGCCCAGCAGCCGGCCGTCCTTCAGCACCAGCCGCTTGTAGACACCGCGCGCCGCGTCACGGAACACGATGTCCTCGGTCCCCTCGCCGCCGGAGAAGTCGCCGGCCGAGAAGACGTCGACCCCAGTGACCTTCAGCTTGGTCGAGGTGACGGAGCCGGCGTACCCCCCGCCCCCTTCGCCCTCGGGCCCGGCCGCAAGGTCGCCGGCCAGCACCTTGGCCATCTCGAACAGCGGGGCGACGAGGCCGTAGGTCAGGCCGCGATGCTCGACGCATTCGCCGACCGCGCAAATCGCCGGGTCGCTGGTGCGCATCCGGTCGTCGACGCGGATGCCGCGCCCGCACTCCAGCCCGGCGGCCTTGCCCAGCGCCATGTTGGGGCGGATGCCGACGGCCATCACCACGATGTCGGCGGGCAGTTCGCGCCCGTCCTTCAGGCGGACCGCCTCGGCGCGCTCCGCGCCGACGATCTCGGCGGTGTCGGCGCCGCACAGCACGGTGATGCCGCGCCGCTCCAGTTCACGCTGCAGCAGGGTGCCGGCCGAGGGGTCGAGCTGGCGCTCCATCAGCGTCGGCATCAGGTGGACGACGGTGACGTCCATCCCCTTGACCCGCAGCCCGTTGGCCGCCTCCAGCCCGAGCAGGCCGCCGCCGATGACCACGGCGCGCCCGCCCTTCGCCGCCGCCTCGAGCATGGCGTCGACGTCGGCGAGGTCGCGGAAGCCGATCACCCCCGGCAGGGTCGCGCCCGGCACCGGGATGATGAAGGGCATCGAGCCGGTGGCGAGCAGCAGCCGGTCGTAGCCCAGCGTCCGGCCGCCCACCGAGGTGACGGTGCGGGCGGCGCGGTCGATGCTCTCGACCGGCTCGCCGGTCAGCAGGGTGATGCCGTTCTCCTCGTACCAGGCGCGGCTGTTCAGCACGATCTGGTCGAAGGTCTTCTCCCCGGCCAGCACCGGCGACAGCATGATGCGGTTGTAGTTGGGGTGCGGCTCGGCCCCGAAGACGGTGATCTCGTAACGGCCCGGCGCCTTCGCCAGCAGTTCCTCGACCGTCCGCATCCCGGCCATGCCGTTGCCGACGACGATCAACCGTTCCTTGGGCGGAGCGGGGGTGTGAGCTTGCGTCTCGTCCTGTCCGACGACTGGCCCGATGGGTGATGAGAGCGGGTGATGCATGTCCATGGCGTCTGCCTCGTCTCGCTGCCGGCCTGCCGAAGGGTCAGGCACGGGGCCAAAAAGAAAGGCGTCCGAACGGGCCCGCAGCCCGCCCGGAAGGAGCGGATGCCAGCCTGTTCGGACGCCGTTGTCCGGGCGGTTCGTCGTCGAACCCTGGCCGAAGTCCGCGCTGCGTCGCCCGGTTCCGGCCCTGTCGGCGGGTGTCGGCGACGTTGCCGGCGCCCGCGCTTGTCTCGCCGTTCTCTTCGCAAGCCGCGTGCCAAGCAGGACGCGACGCGCCCCTCCGCGCAGGAACGCCAGCGTTTGCGCGGGGAACGCCGCCGGTTCGGGATCAGCACCTAGGTGCCTGTTTCCGGACCATACTTAGGTGTTGGTCACAAAACGGACAGCGCGGCCCTTGTGCGCCGCAAAAAACAGCAGTCCGCGCGGACGCCGCAACGCGGTCACAAGGTGGGACGGACGCAAGCGGGGTTGCCGTTGCGCTTGGCGCATCCTGCCTTCCGCGCCGGATGCCCGTTCATTGGGCAGTTCCCGGTCACGCCAAAGGGTCGCGCCGGTCACGCCCCCATGCGTGGCGTCGGAGCGGCCGGTTGTCCAGGGCGGGACGGCTTTTTCTTTTGGCGGAGTCCACGCCGTGCCGCTGGCAATCCCGCCATGTTCCGATTAGCTATAGACACGAACAATTCATCCGCCCGACAGAAACGAGCGGACAGGAAGGGAGACGCGCCATGTCCAAGGCCATGCGCATCCACCAGGGGCAGTTCGGCCGCGTCGCCCTGCTCGACATGGACAACGCGCTGATCCACCACGCGCATCCCCATTGCCATGTGCTGATCAAGGCGTCGGGGGCCGACACGCAATTCGCCGTGCGCGAGGAGATCCACCCCTTGCTCGACGACACCGCCGTGCTGGTCAACAGTTGGGAGGCGCATTCCTACGCCCACCAGCCGGGCGCGCCGCGCACCGTGATCCTGGCGCTGTACATCGAACCGCGCTGGCTCGGCGAGATGCAGCGGGAATTCACCGCCAGCGGCAGCCCCGGCTTCTTCCCGCAATCCTGCGGCACGCTGACCCCGCGTATCCGCAAGCTCGCCGACCGGATGGCGGCGGAACTGCTGTACGACGATCCGTCGGGCGACCGGATGGAGCACGCGCTGTTCGAGTTGATGATCGCCATCATCGACCGCTTTTCCGAATGGCGCAGCCTGCGCGGCACCAAGGTGGCAATGCCCGCCACGGCCACCGATTTCCGTGTCCGTCAGGCGATCCGTTTCATGGCCGGCACGCTGGGCGAGGAGTTCGACGCCGGTCGCGTCGCCACCGCCGCCGGCCTGTCGCGCGCCCACCTGTTCCGCCTGTTCCAGCAGACCATGGCGATCACCCCGGCGCTCTATTTCAACGTGCTGCGCATGGAGGCCGCCATCGACGCCATGGCCGGCGGCACCGAAAGCGCCACCGAGGTGTCGGGACGCCTCGGTTTCGCGGCGCCCAGCCATTTCAGCCGCTTCTTCCGCAACCACCAGGGCGTGACCCCGACCGAATACCGCCGGGTCGTGACCCTGGTGGACCGGATTGGGGTGGACCGGATGGGGATGGACCGGACAGGCGCCGGTCGGGCATGACCCCGGTGTTCACGAAAATGAGACGCTAGGGTAATTCGCGACACCCCACGGTAAAGGGTCCGCGCGCCGTCCGGTCTAGTCTTCCCCCGTAACGGGAGGACAGCATGACGGCAACCCAGACCGTTGAACGAACAGCGGAAAAGCCGCGAACCGGCGAACCCTTCGTCGGCCGCGCCATGCCGCGCGTCGAGGACGCGGCGCTGCTGACCGGCGTGGCGCGCTACGCCGACGATCTGCCGGTGAAACCCGGCACCCTGCACGCGGCGGTCCTGCGCTCGCCGCACGCCCACGCCGAGTTGCTGGGGCTGGACACCGCCGCCGCGCTCGCCATGCCGGGCGTCGCCGCCGTGGTGACGGGCGAGGACGCCAAGCGTTACGCCAGCGCCTTCCTGGTCGGCGTGCGCGCGCCGATGGAGCATTGGTGCCTCGCCGTCGACCGTGTCCGCTACGTCGGCGAGCCGGTCGCCGTGGTGCTGGCCGACGACCGCTACCGGGCGGAGGACGCGCTCGACCACATCCAGGCGCGCTACCGGCCGCTGCCGCCGGTGACCTCCATCGCGCAGGCCCTCTCGCCGGACAGCGAACCGCTGCACCCGGCGGTCGGCTCCAACATCGTCAACAGCCGCCCGTTCCTCTACGGCGATCCCGACGCGGCCTTCGCCGCGGCGGCCCGCGTGGTGACGGTGGAGGTCGAATACCCGCGCAACTCCTGCACGCCGATGGAATGCTTCGTCGTGCTGGCCGACTACGACGCGGCGGAGGATTCCTACGAGGTCCTGTCGAACTTCTCCGGGCCCTTCGCGGTGCATCCGGTGATGGCCCGCGCGCTGAACGTTCCGGGATCGCGGCTGCGGCTGAGGACACCGCCCCATTCCGGCGGCAGCTTCGGCAACAAGCAGGCGGTCTTCCCCTACGTCGTCCTGATGGGCGTCTGCGCGCGGGCCGCCGGCCGGCCGGTGAAGTGGGTCGAGGACCGGCTGGAGCATCTGATGGCGGCCACCTCGGCCACCGCGCGGCGGCTGCGGATCGAGGCGGCCGTGGAAGGCGACGGCCATGTGCTGGCGCTGCGCATGGAGCAGACCGAGGATTGCGGCGCCTATCTGCGGGCGCCCGAGCCGGCCTCGCTCTACCGCAATCACGGCAACCTGACCGGCGCCTACGACATTCCCCATCTGGCCCTGACCAACCGCATCGTCGTCACCAACAAGACGCCGACCGGGCTGAACCGGGGCTTCGGCGGCGGGCAGCTCTATTACGGGCTGGAGCGGCTGATGAACCGCGTCGCGGTGGAGCTCGGGCTCGACCCGCTCGACGTCATCCGCCGCAATCTGGTGGCGGCCGAATCGATGCCCCACCGCACCGCGTCCGGCGGGCTGCTCGATTCCGGCGACTACCGCGCGACGCTGGAGGAGGCGGTGCGCGACGGCGCGCTGGACGCGCTGAAGGCCCGGCGCGACGCGCTGCGGGCGGAGGGGCGGCTGTACGGCATCGGCTACGCCGCCGTGGTCGAGCCGTCGATCTCCAACATGGGCTACATCACCACGGTCCTGACCGCCGAGGAGCGCCGCAAGGCCGGTCCCAAGAACGGCGCGCAGGCGACCGCCAGCGTCGCCGTCGATCCGACCGGCGGCGTGTCGGTCAGCGTCGCGTCGGCCCCCCAGGGCCAGGGGCACCGGACGGTGCTGGCCCAGGTGGTCGCCGACGTGTTCGGCCTGCGGTTCGAGGACATCCGCGTCAACACCGACCTCGACACCGGCAAGGACGCGTGGTCGATCGCGTCGGGCAACTATTCCAGCCGCTTCGCCGGGGCCGTCGCCGGGGCGGCCCAGATCGCCGCGACCCGGCTGCGCGACCGGCTGGCGGCCCTCGCCGCCGCCCCGCTGAACACCACGCCCGACGAGGTGCGCTTCGCCGGGGGCAAGGTCTTCGCGTCCGGCAACCCGGACAACGCGCTGTCCTTCTCCCGCGTCGCCGCCGCCGGCCATTGGGCGCCCGGCACGCTGCCGGACGGGCAGGAGGCGGCCCTGCGCGAGACCGCCTTCTGGACGCCGGAGCCGCTGAAGGCGCCGACCGAGGCCGATTCCATCAACAGTTCGGCCTGCTACGGCTTCATCTTCGATTTCTGCGGGGTCGAGATCGACCGGACGACCGGGGCGCTGCGCATCGACCGCTACGTCACCATGCACGACGCCGGGCGGCTGCTGAACCCGCTGCTGGTGGAGGGGCAAATCCTCGGCGGCTTCGCCCACGCCGTCGGCACCGCGCTGTACGAGGAATACGCCTACGGCGACGATGGCCGCTTCCTGTCCGGAACCTTCGCCGACTACCTCGTGCCGACCGCCCGCGAGGTGCCGGTGCCGGTGATCCTGCACCGCGAAACCCCGTCGCCCTTTACACCGCTCGGCGCCAAGGGCGTCGGCGAGGGCAACTGCATGAGCACCCCGGTCTGCCTCGCCAACGCGGCGGCCGACGCGCTGGGCGGCGCCGTGCCGTCCCTGCCGCTGACCCCGGCCAGGCTGGCGGCGCTGATCCACCCCGCCGACGAGCCGCCCCGGCCGGCCGGCTCCACCCGCTCCCCACCCGCCAGGCAGCCCGCCAAGCCGGGCGGGCGCGGCCTGACCGGCGAGGGCAGCCGCGAGGTTCCGGCGACGCCCGAACAGGTCTGGGCCATCCTGCTCGATCCCAAGGAATTGGCGGCCCTTCTCCCCGGCTGCGAGGCGCTGGAGCTTGCCGGTCCCAACGCCTACCGCGCCGAGGTGGTGGTCGGCATCGGGCCGGTGCGCGGCCGCTACACCGCCGAGGTGGCGCTGTCCGACCTCGACCCGCCCAACGCCCTGACCCTGACCGGCAGCGGGGCGAGCGCGCTCGGCACCGGGCGCGGCACCGGCCACGTCACGCTGGAGCGCACCGACGGCGGCACCCGCGTCACCTACCGCTACAGCGCGGAGGTCGGCGGCAAGGTCGCGGCGGTCGGCGGCCGGATGCTCGACAGCGCGTCGCGCCTGCTGATCGGCCAGTTCTTCGAAAAGCTGGTCGCCCGCGCCGGGGGCGGAAGCATCGCGGCCGAACCCCCGTCCCTGCTCGCCCGCCTGCTGCGTCTTCTGGGAATCCGCCGATGAAGCCCGCTCCCTTCGATTATCTGCGGCCGGCGACGGTCGCCGACGCGCTGGCGGCGCTGGCCGCCGGTGGCGACGACGCCCGCGTGATCGCCGGCGGCCAGTCGCTGATGCCGATGCTGAACATGCGCCTCGTGCAGCCGCGCCTGCTGATCGACCTCGGCGGCCTGTCCGAGCTGGGCACGCTGCGCGCGGAGGACGGCTGGCTGACCGTCGGCGCCGCCGTCACGCAGGCTCAGGCGCTGGCCCGCCCCGGCCTGACGGACGAGGTTCCGCTGCTCGCCGCCGCCCTGCCCTGGGTCGGGCATGTCCAGACGCGCAACCGGGGCACGCTCTGCGGATCGGTCGCCCACGCCGATCCCAGCGCCGAGGTGCCGCTCTGCCTCGTCGCGACCGGGGGCGAGGTGGTCCTGCGCAACGCCGGACGCCGCCGCACCGTCGCCGCCGCCGATTTCTTCCTGGGGCCGCTGACCACGGCGCGCGCCGCCGACGAGATCGTGGAAAGTCTGCGCTTCCCCCTCGCCGCCCCCGGTTCCGGCCATGCCTTCCGCGAGATGTCGATGCGCCACGGCGATTTCGCCATCGTCGCCTGCGCCGCCACGGCGACGGCCGAGCGGATCGGCCTCGCCGTCGGCGGGGTCGCCGACCGGCCGACGGCGCGGTCCTGGCCGCTGGCCCCCGGCGGCGCCCTGCCGCCGGACCTCGACGCGCATCTCAACGCCTTCGCCTGGGAGCTCGGCGGCGACGACGACCAGCACGCCAGCGCCCGCTACCGCCGCGAGCTTGTCCGCCGCATCGGCCGCACCGTTCTTGAGGAAGCCCTGTCATGCCGGTCCTGAATCCGCGGGCCCTGAATCCGCGGGCCCCGAATCCGCGGGCCCTGAACGCCGACACACGGCACACCGTCACCATCACGTTGAACGGCCGTCCGCGCAGCGGGCAGGCCCACCCACGCCTGCTGCTGAGCGACTTCCTGCGGCACGAGCTGGGCGCCCACGGCACCCGCGTCGGCTGCGAGCATGGCGTCTGCGGCGCCTGCACGGTGCGGCTGGACGGCATCGCGGTGCGCGCCTGCCTGACGCTGGCGGTGCAGGCCGACGGTCGCCGGGTCGACACGGTGGAGGGGCTGGCCGAGGCCAACCAGGGCCGGATGACCGCCCTTCAGGAGGCTTTCCGCCGCCATCACGCGCTGCAATGCGGCTTCTGCACCGCCGGCATCCTGATGTCGCTGTCGGACTGGCTGGAGCGCACCCCGAACCCCACCGATGAGGAGCTACGCGACATGTTGAGCGGCCATCTCTGCCGCTGCACCGGCTACGCCGGCATCGTCCGCGCCGTGATGGACGTGACCGGCCAAGCAATCCCCAGCGGGGAGAGCGCCCATGTTTGACCTGGGCCGCAGCATCCTCGCCAGCGCCGAACGCAGCCCGCACGCGCTCGCCATCGTCGACGGCGACACGCGCCTGACCTACGCGCAATGGCTGGAGCGCATCCGCCGGCTGGTCGGCGCGCTGGACGGTTTCGGGCTCCGTCCCGGCGACCGCATCGCCACCGCCCTGCAAAACACCTGGGAAATGGCGACCATCCATTGGGCCTGCCAACTCGCCGGCATCG
This sequence comes from Azospirillum agricola, assembly GCF_017876095.1. GTDB lineage: Bacteria > Pseudomonadota > Alphaproteobacteria > Azospirillales > Azospirillaceae > Azospirillum > Azospirillum agricola. Next base: position 22,841 of record NZ_JAGINM010000019.1, on the reverse strand, counting down.
CCGTGGTGCCGCTCAACTGGCGGGTGAAGGCCGACGAGCTGGACTACTGCCTGCCCGACGCCGAGGCGCGCCTCCTGGTCTTCCAGGACGTCTCGGCCGAGGCCGTCGGCGCCTCCCCCGCCGCCCTCGCCCTGCCGCGCGTCGCGGTCGGGGACGCTCCCGGCGGCTCGCACGCCTTCGCCGACCTGCTGAGCGGCCCCCCGGCGCCGCCCGTGTCGCGCGCCACGGCCGAACATGCGTCGCTGTTCCTCTACACCTCCGGCACCACCGGCAAGCCCAAGGGCGTGCCGCGCCGCCACCGCGCCGAACGCGCCGCCGCCGTCGCCCATGTCGCGCAGAACTGCTACCGGCGGGGCGAGCGGACGCTGGGGGTGATGCCGCTCTACCACACGATGGGCGTGCGCTCGCTGCTGGCGATGGCGCTGATCGACGGCTGCTTCGTCGGCCTGCCGCGCTTCGACACCGCCCGCGCGCTGGAGCTGATCGCGGCGGAGCGGCTGACCTGCCTGTACCTGGTGCCGACCCTCTACCACGACCTGCTGGCCGACCCGCGCTTTTCGGCGACCGACCTGTCGTCGGTGCGCAAGCTGGGTTTCGCCGGGGCGTCGATGACCGACGGGCTGCTGAAGCGGCTGGACGCCGCCTTCAAGCCGGAGCTGTTCGTCAACCATTACGGCTCGTCGGAGATCTACACCTTCACCATCGACCAGAACGCCCCGGCCAAGCCGGGATCGGCCGGCAAGGCGGCGCTGAACCAGCGCATCCGCGTCGTCCGGCTCGCCACCCCCGATCCCGACGCCCTGGCGGCACCGGGCGAGGAGGGCCAGATCGTCGCCGACCTCACCGGCGACGAATCCTTCGAAGGCTACTGGAAGCGCCCCGACGCCGACGCCAAGGCGCTGCGCGGCGGCTGGTACTTCACCGGCGACACCGGCTTCCTCGACGCCGACGGCGACCTGTTCGTCACCGGCCGGGTCGACGACATGATCATCACCGGCGGCGAGAACGTCTCCCCGGTGGAGATCGAAAGCGTCCTGTCGCTGCACGCCGGCGTGCTGGAGGTCGCCATCGCCGGACTGCCCGACGAGCGCTGGGGCCAGCGCGTCGTCGCCTTCGTCAAGCGCGCCGGGGACGTCGAGGCGTCCACGCTGGACGAGCATTGCCGCGCCTCCGGCCTCGCCAACTTCAAGCGCCCGCGCGAATACGTCTTCCTCGACGAAATCCCGAAATCGCCGGTCGGCAAGATCCTGCGGCGCAAGCTCCAGGCCGGCGAGTTCCAGACCGAACGCCTGCCGGCCGGATCCTGACCCCCCTCATCCCATCCATGGAGTGTCTACCGTGACCCCCTACCGCTTCGCCAGCGCCGACAGCCTGCTCGCCGACCTCGACGGCTTCCGCGTGGAGATCGACGAGGCCGTTGAGCGCGCCGACATCGTGCTGGACCGCCCGCCCTTCAACATCGTCAGCATGCGCCAGCGCGAGCAGTTCAGCGCCGCCTTCGCCGCCCTCGACCGCGACCCCAGGGTGCGCGTCATCGTCCTGCGGGCCGAGGGCGAGAATTTCTCGTCCGGCGGCAAGATCACCGGCTTCATGGAAATGACGCCGGAGCATGTGTCCGAGCTGGCGGTCAACATCGCCGCCCCGGAACGCTGCCGCAAGCCGGTGATCGCCCAGGTGCGCGGCTACTGCTTCGGCGTCGGCTTCGAACTGTCGCTCGCCTGCGACTTCCGCATCGCCTCGGACACCGCGCAGTTCGCCCTGCCGGAGATGCGCATCGGCATGATCCCCGGCTCGGGCGGATCGGCGCGCCTGCTGCACATGATCGGCATCGCCCGCACCAAGGACATGGTGATGCGCGCCAAGCGCATTCCCGGACGTCAGGCCGCCGACTGGGGCTTCGTCACCGAATGCGTCGCCGACACCGAGCTGGAAGGCGCCGTCACGGCGCTGGTGAACGAGTTGCGCGGCTTCTCGCCGCTCGCCCAGCGCACCATCAAGGGCGTGCTGAACAGCGGCAACAACGTCCCGGTCAACGGCGCCATCGAGATCGAGGGCCAGGCCTACGGCCGCCTGCGCGGGTCGGAGGACTTCAAGGAGGGCGTGGAGTCCTTCACCGAAAAGCGCAAGCCGGTCTTCACGGGCGTGTGACCAAGGGCGTGTGACGACGCCGCGCGACAGCACGATCAACCCAGGGAGGAAACAACAATCATGACCAAAGCCACGCTTCCCGCCACCGCCGCGCTCGCCCTGCTCGGGCTCGCCGGCGGCGCGTCCGCCGCCGAACCCATCCGCATCGGCGTGGTGACGCCGCTGTCCGGCACCTACGCGCCCATCGGCCAGCAGGTCCGCTGGGGGCTGGAACTCGCCCTCAAGGAGGTCAACGCCGCCGGCGGCATCATGGGCCGCCCGGTGGAGCTGCTGTTCGAGGACGAGGAGGCCAACCCGGCGGTCGCCACGCAGAAGGCGGAAAAGCTTTTCCAGGTCAACAAGGTCGATTTCCTGACCGGCACGGTCAATTCCGGATCGACCCTGGCGGTCGGGCAGCTGGCCGAGCGCAACGACCGGCTGATCGCCACCACCGTGTCCTTTTCCGACGCCATCACCACCGACAAATGCTCGCCCAACGTCTTCCGGGTGAACGCGCGGGCGGGACAGCAGTCGGCGGCGCTGGCGGAATGGCTGGCCAAGGACAAGCCCCAGGCCAAGGTCTATTACCTCGGCCCCGACTACGAGATGGGCCGCTCCACCGTCGCCGCCTTCAAGGCGGCGGCGGAGAAGACCGGCGCCCAATCCACCGGCGAGGTCTTCGCCCCGCTCGACAGCAAGGACTACTCGCAGTATTTCGGCCAGCTCCGCGCCGCCCGGCCGGCCGTGCTCTACACCTCGACCGCCGGCAACGACACGGTGCGGCTGCTGACGCAGATGAGCGAATACGGGCTGCTGCGCAACCTGACCGTGGTCGGCGCCTCGGGCACCGTCACCGCGCAGAACATCGGCGCCATCGGCAAGGCGGCGGACGGCTTCGTCACCGGCGTCGGCTATTCGGCGGAGCTCGACACGCCGGAGAACAAGGCCTTCGTCGCCGCCTTCCGCAAGGCCTACGACGCCGCCCCCGACCTCTACGGGGCGGACAGCTACGGCCTGCTCGCCTTCTACAAGGCGGCGGTCGAGAAGGCCGGGACCACCGAGACGGCCAAGCTGCGCGAGGCGATGCGCGGCCTGCAATGGCCGACGCCGCAAGGCCTCAAGACCATGCGCGCGGGCGATCACCAGGCGATCCAGGACATGTACGCGGTGCGCGTCACCGAGGGCCGCTTCACCATCGTCGGCACGGTCCCCGGCGAGGCCGCCATCGGTCCGGACCTCTGCGCGCGGTTCTGAGCCCGACCAGCCCCCTTTCCCGGACACCGATCCATGGCCGAGACCATCGACTATCTGCAATTCATCCTGGCGCCGCAGGCGCTGAACGGGCTGTCGCTCGGCGTCGCCGTCGTGCTGATGGCGTTGGGGCTGACGATCATCTTCGGCCTTCTCGACGTCATCAACATGGCCCATGGCGAGTTCTACGCCATGGGCGCCTTCCTGGCGCTCAGCCTCGCCGGGCTGGGCGTCGGCTTCTGGGCGCTGCTGGTGCTGGTGCCGCTGCTGATGATTCCCATCGGCTGGGCGGCGGAGCGCTGGCTGATCCAGCGGGTCTTCCACAGCCGCGACCGCCACATCCTGACCCTGCTGCTGACCTTCGGGCTCGGCATGATCCTGGAGGACGTTCTGAAGCTGGCCTACGGCCCCAACACGATGCGGCCGGAGACCCCGATCGCGGGCGGCACCGAGATCCTCGGCATGTTCCTGCCCAACTACCGGCTGTTCCTGATCGGCTTCGGGCTGGCGCTGATCGCCGCGGTCTGGGTGGTGGTGTTCCGCACGCGGCTGGGCGCCATGGTGCGGGCGGCGGCCTTCGACAAGGACATGGCGTCGTCGCTGGGTGTGCCGGTGCGCCGGGTCTACGCCGGCACCTTCGCCTTCGGGGTGGCGCTGGCCGGCCTGTCCGGCGTGCTGCTGGCCCCGATCTATTCGGTGTTCCCGACCATGGGCCGCGATTTCATCCTGATGGCCTTCACCGTCGTCATCGTCGGCGGCATGGGGTCGATCCAGGGGGCGGTGGTCGCCGGGCTTCTGCTGACGCAGGTCCAGGCGATCTCCAGCCTCTACATCTCGCCGGTCTGGTCGGATCCCCTGGTGTTCGGGATCATGGTGCTGGTGCTCATGGTCCGGCCGCGGGGCCTGTTCGGGAGGTTGGGCAATGCGTGAGGCCGTCATGACCGCTGTTTCCCTGCCCCGGTCGCCGTCGCGCGGACCGCTGAACGCCACGCACTGGCTGGCGCTGCTGTTCCTCGCCGTGGCGCTGGTCTTCGCCGCCGTCGCCTGGACGACCGGGAACGGCTTCTATCTGCGGCTGGCGACCGAGGCGCTGATCTTCGCCGGGCTGGCGATGAGCGTCGATCTGCTGCTCGGCTACACCGGCCTGCTGTCGCTGGGGCAGGCGCTGTATTTCGGTCTGGGTGCCTACGTGTCGGCGCTGGTGCTGCGCGACGGCGCGCCGAGCTTCTGGCTGGCGACCGGGGCGGCGCTGGCGGCGGGCGCCCTGGCCGGGCTTGTCGGCGGCGTCATCGCCAACCGGGTGAAGGGCGTCTATTTCGCGCTGATCACCTTCGGTCTGGCCCAGGTGGTGGCGAAGGCCGTCTACAACACGCGCGAGCTGGGCGCGTCGGACGGCATCATCGGCATTCCGCAGATCCGCGTCACGCTGGGGCCGCTGGCGCTCGACACCGCCGACCCCCTGTCCTTCTTCCTGTTCGTGCTGGGGCTGACCATGGCGGTCTACGCCGGGCTGGCCTATCTGATGGACGCGCCGTTCGGCCGCACGCTGGCCGCCATCCGCGCCAACGAGAAGCGGGTGCCCTTCCTGGGCTTCAACGCCTGGGGCCACAAGCTGGCGGTCTATGTGCTGGCGGCCTGCGTGGCGGCATTGTCGGGCGCGCTCTACCCGATGCTGCGCGGTTTCGTCTCGCCCGAGCTTCTGTTCTTCCACACCTCGGGCAACGCGGTGGTGACGGTCATCGTCGGCGGCGTCGGCACCCTGATCGGGCCGATCGCCGGCAGCGTCCTGCTGACCGCGCTGCGCTCCGTCGTCGGGTCCTGGACCGAGCATCACCTGATCGTCGTGGGAGTGATCTTCATGCTGTCCGTCATCTTCCTGCGCAAGGGGCTGGTCGGCGCCCTGCTGCCCTGGCTGGAGCGCCGCGCCGCCGCCAGGGCCCGGCACGGCCGGAGGAGCGCGCCATGACCGCCTTTCCCAGGACCGCGACACCCGCTCTCAGCGTGCGCGACCTGTCGGTGAATTTCGGCGGGCTCCAGGCGGTCGCCGGCGTCGGCTTCGAGGCCGAGCGGGGCCGCATCACCTCGGTCATCGGCCCCAACGGGGCGGGCAAGAGCACGCTGTTCAACCTGATCAGCGGCGCCATCCGGCCGACCGGCGGGCGGGTGACGCTGGACGGCGCCGACGTCACCGGCCGCTCGCCCGACCGGATGCTGGCGGGTGGGCTGGCGCGCTCCTTCCAGATCACCAACCTGTTCTTCGAACTGCCGGTGCTGGAAAACCTGCGCATCGCCGCGCAAATCCTGGAAACCCCGTGGCGCGCCGTGCTGCCGCTGGGGCGCAGCCGCAAGGCGCTGGTCAAGGCGGACGCCCTGCTGGAGCGTTTCGGCCTGACCGCCAAGGCGGACGCGCTGGCCGGCAACCTGTCGCACGGCGAACAGCGCCGGCTGGAGATCGCGGTGGCGCTGGCCTGCGAGCCGCGCGTCCTGCTGCTCGACGAGCCGACCCAGGGCATGAGCCACGGCGACACCGCCGACACCGGCGAACTCATCAAATCACTGGCCGGCGACCTGACGGTGCTGCTGATCGAGCACGACATCGGGCTGGTGATGAGTCTGTCCGACCATGTCGTCGTCATGGCCCAGGGGCGCAAGATCGCCGAGGGCGCCCCCGCCGCCGTGCGGGCCAACCCGGCCGTCCAGGCCGCTTATTTCGGACACGCGTGACGCCATGCTGACCATCGAGAACCTTCACGCGCATTACGGCCTCAGCCATGTCCTGCAAGGCGTCTCGCTGCACGGCGGTCCGGGCGAGGTCGTCGGCCTGTTCGGCCGCAACGGGGTCGGCAAGACCACCATCCTGAAGACCATCGCCGGTTGGGTGCCCGCCACCTCCGGCAGCGTCCGGCTGGACGGCGCCGATCTGGCCGGGCGGACGCCCGACGCCATCGCCCGGCTCGGCCTGGGTCTGGTGCCCGAGGACCGGCGCATCTTCCCCGGCCTCAGCGTCGAGGAGAATCTGCGGCTCGGCCTGCTGCAATGCCCGGCCCGTTCCCGCCGCGAGAACGAGGCGGCCATCGGCCGGGCCTTCGCCCGCTTTCCCCGGCTGGCGGAACGGCGCCACCAGATGGGCACGACGCTGTCGGGCGGCGAGCAGCAGATGCTGGCGATGGCGCGGGTGATGGTGGGAACGGCGAAGCTGCTGCTGATCGACGAGCCGACCGAGGGGCTCGCCCCGATGATCGTCGACGAGATCTTCGCCATCATCGGCGATCTGAAGCGCGCCGGCCTGACCATCCTGCTGGTGGAGCAGAACATCCACCGCGCCCTCGACGTCGCCGACCGCTTCTACGCCGTGGAGCGCGGCCGGGTCACCCTGGAGGGCGACGCGGCGTCGCCGAAGGACCGTGCCCGTCTGATGGAGACGGTGTCCGTGTGATCGGGGTTGGGCGGGCATCGCCGCTCCGTCACACCACCTCCACCACCGTGCCGGCGATGGCAAGACGTGCGGTCGTGGGCCTGGGAGGGGGCCCTGGAACGCATCCGCCATGGCCTCTACCAACGGGTCCGCGACTTGGAAGGCCGCGAGGTCGGTCCGTCCGCCGCCGTGATCGACAGCCAGAGCGTCCGCGCGGCGGAAAAGGGGGACCGGCGGCAGACCCGGTCGGCTACGACACGGGCAGGAAGATCAAGGGCGTCAAGCACCACATCCTCGTCGACACGCCCGGACTGCTCCTGAACGTCGCCGTTCCTCTCCTGAACGTCGCCGTTCATCGCGCCGACATCCACGACCGCGACGGCAGCGGCGGCTTATCGGATATCGCATGGGTCAGTCGAATGACCGCGATCGGCATAGAACGGCCTCTGTCGAGGCTTCCGACAAGGGCCGCGCTCACTCGGGCAACCCAGCCAGCCGCAGCCCCTCCGCCAACCGCGCGAGATCCTCGGGACGGTGGATCGGCAGCCATTCCTTGAGGGTGGAGACGCGCAGGGACGGGTCGAGCGCGCGCAGCTGCCGCATTGCCTGCCGCGCCTCCTCCGTCCGCCCGGCGAGCGCGTGCCTCGCCGCCGCCAGGGCCATGGCCACCAGCAGGTTGGGCAGGTTGCCCAGCGCCTTGTCGGCCCAGGCCACGGCGCAATCGAGGCGCCCGGCGAAGAAATGCGCCAACGCCGTCCCCGCCTGCATCCGGAACATCTCCGGGTCCAGCGGGCTCAGGCGGGCGGCATGGGCGAAACGCTCGGCCGCGCTTTCCGTTTCACCGCGGAAGACGCGCAGGTAGCCGCCGAGGAACCAGGCCGGGGCGAAGTTCGGGTTGAGCAGCACCGCCCGGTCGATGAGCGCGATGCCGCCGTCGAGATCACCGACGAAGTGACCGAGCGCGTGCCCGGCTCTCGTCAGCGCGACCGCGTCGTCGCGGCCGAACTCCACCGCCAGCCGCGCCAGCCGCACCCCCTCGGCGATCTCCCGCGGCCGGTCGGTCATCCAGCCGTTCACCTTGCGCCAGAGATGGCACCAGGCCGCCCCGCCATAGGCCGACGCGAACTCCGGATCGAGGTCCGTCGCCTTGTGAAACAGAGGCAGCGCCGCCTCGATCGCCTCGCGGGTTCCGCTGTGCAGCTTCGCCATGCCGCGCAGGTAATAGTCGTAGGTGCCCAGGTTTTCCGTCGGCTTGCGCTTGGCGCGCTCGATCTCCGCCCGTTCGAGCTGCGGCGCGATGGCGCCGACGACGCTTTCGGCGATCCGGTCCTGCAACTCGAAGAGGTCGTCGAGCGTGCCCTCGAAACGCTCCGCCCAGAGATGCGTCCCGGTCGTCGCGTCGATGAGCTGCCCGGTGATGCGCACCTTGTTCCCGGACTTGCGGACGCTGCCTTCGAGCACGTAGCGAACGCCCAATTGGCGGCCGACGTCCGTTACGTCCACCGCCCGGCCCTTGTAGGCGAAGCTCGAGTTGCGCGCGATGACGAACAGCCAGCGGAGGCGCGACAGGGCGGCGATGATGTCCTCCACCACCCCGTCGGCAAAATACTCCTGCTCCGGATCGCCGCTCAGGTTCTGGAAGGGCAGCACGGTGATGGAGGGCTTGTCCGGCAGGACGGGCCCGGACGGCGGCTCCCCCGCTTGGCCGGAGGCGCGGCTGGCGATGCCCGGCCTACCGGGCTGGGGTGTCTCCCCGATCGCGCCGCCCCCGGACGCCCCGGCTTCGATCGCGCCGACGAAGCGGAACCCCTTGCGGGGGACCGTGCGGACCAGCCGCTGTTCCCCGCCGTTGTCACCGATGGCCTTGCGGACCGCGTTGATGTGGCTGGTGATGGTCGATTCCGAGACGATCCGTCCGTTCCACACCGCCTCCAGCAGGTCGTCCTTGCTGACGACGCGGTCGTGGTTGCGGACGAGATGCAGCAGCAGGTCGAAGACCTGCGGGCCGACGCCCACGACGTGCCCGCGCAGGGTCAGTTCCCGGCGCTCCTGATCGAGCACGCACTCTCCGAACGTGAACCGCAAGGCCGGCTTCCCCCTGGGCCGTGCGCTCTCGGCTCCCTGTGTCCGGGACGACGGGCGAACGGTGCGCGCCAGTGATAGCACGGCAGCGCGTGGACGGAAAACCAAGCATCCTTGAAGGGCAATTCAAGCCCGCCGCAAGGACTTCCCCGGCGCGCGCGGGCACTCTTCCTCCCATCGGCGGCGCTGGTTCGCGTCGAGAAAAGCGGAGAGACCCCATGAAGATCGTCGTCATCGGAGGCACCGGCCTCATCGGAGCGAAGCTGGTCAAGACCCTGCGCGAGCGTGGCCAGGAGGCGCTCGCGGCCTCCCCGAGGACGGGCGTGAACACCATCACCCGCGAGGGCCTGGCCCAGGCGATGGACGGAGCCGCCGTCGTCGTCGACGTGGCGAACGCGCCGGTCTGGGAGGACAAGGCCGTCCTCGACTTCTTCGAGACCTCGGGCCGCAACCTGCTGGCCGCCGAAGCCGCCGCCGGCGTCCGCCACCACGTCGCCCTCTCGATCGTCGGCAGCGAACGGCTTCCCGACAACGGCTATTTCCGGGCGAAGGTCGCCCAGGAAGCCCTCATCAAGGCGTCCGGCATCCCCCACAGCATCCTGCGCGCCACGCAGTTCTTCGAATTCGTCGGCGGGATCGCGCAGTCGGCCACCGTCGGCGGGGAGATCCGCCTGTCGCCGGCGCTGATCCAGCCGGTCGCCTCCGACGACGTGGTGGCGGCGCTCGCCGAGGTCGCGCTCGCGCCGCCGGTGAACGGCACGCTCGAGGTCGCCGGTCCGGAGGCGATCCCGCTCGACGAGCTGGTGCGGCGCTTCCTGCGGGCGACGAACGACAGGCGCAGGGTCGTGCCGGACATCCACGCGCGCTACTTCGGCGACGTCCTCGACGACCAATCGCTGACCCCCGGCGGGAATGCGCGCCTCGGCGCCATCCGGTTCGAGGACTGGCTCGGCCGGCAACCCGCAGGCTGACGGGTTTCGAAGACGCCCGGCGGCGGCCATGGGCCGGCGACGCGGGAACCGCACTCATTTGTTGTCAGGAAAGGCAAACATCATGACACGCATGACTTGGCACGAGGTCGCGCCCGACGGCGCGAAGGCTCTGTTCGGTGTCCATCATTACGTCACGACGCGCACCAGCCTGCCCGAGGAGCTCATCCATCTCGTGTTCCTCCGGGTCTCGCAGATCAACGGCTGCGCCCACTGCATCGATCTGCACAGCCGCGACCTGCGGAAGACCATGTCGGTCGACAAGGTCACGCTGGTGCCGGTGTGGGAGGAGGTGCCGCACCTGTTCTCCGACACGGAGCGCGCCGCCCTGGCCTGGGCCGAGGAGGTGACCCGCGTCAGCGAAACCCACGCGTCCGACGCCGCCTACAGGGCGGCGTCGGCGGCGTTCGAGCCGAAGGATCTGGTCGATCTCACCATCGCCATCGCCGCGATGAACGCCTTCAACCGGCTGGGCGCCCCCTTCCGTCTCCCGGTGGCCGCCAGGGCCTGAGCCGACGCGGGCAGGAACGGCGGGACGCCGACCGACAACGCCTATGTCTGCGGCGACGTGGCCGCGCTGGCGCCCAAGGCCGCCGGCTATGTCACCGCCGTCGAGGCCAAGGCCGCGCGCGACCTCGCGCGGATCGATCTGGAGAGCAGCGTGGTGCGCGCCGGTCGGCGGCGCCATCGGCAACCGCCAGGTCCGCGTCGGCCGCCTCGTCGCACCGGGCACCGCCCTGCTCGACATCGTTCCGGTCGACGCTGTGTGGGACGTCATTGGCCCGATTCCGGGCAAGGATGTGCTTCTCAAGCCTCGGCAGCCGACAGCCACGCTGAATTTGAAACAGCTTGCCGGCCCGGCCCGGCGATGCGAGAGTGGCGCAAGCGCTCCGCCCAGCCCCGGAACCGGCAATCCCGTTCCCGCTTCGGCCGCAAGCTCGCGGAAGCCAACCTCCACTTTCGTATCATTGCGCCCTCAACCGCTTGGAAAGGCTCGACCGGGGCCGGCGCGCCGGTGGTACAGCCGAATGCGTTCTCGGCCTAAGCCACCCGTCCGAGTCATGAAGGATCCCCCACGATCACGGTAAGGGAGACCCGATTGCTTCGCGACGCCCGCCATGTTCTGCACGGCACCCATGTCGATTGCGACGTCTGCGTCATTGGCGGCGGCGCCGCCGGCCTGACCATTCTGCGCGAATTGGCGGGAAGCCCGCACAGCGTCGTGCTGCTCGAAGGCGGCGGGCTGGAGGCCGACGGGATTTCCCAGGCGCTCTACGCCGGCCGCAGCGTCGGCCTGCCCTACGAACGGCTGACCACGGCGCGCAGCCGCTACCTTGGCGGCAGCACCAACTGCTGGGGCGGTTTCTCCCGCCCGCTGGAGCCGAACGATTTCCAGCACCGCCCCTGGATCCCCCACAGCGGCTGGCCGCTCGGGCGCGACGGGCTGGAGCCTTTCTACGAGCGCGCCCAGGGCATCCTCGGCCTCGGCCCCTACACTTACGACAACGGCTTCTGGAGCGGGCGCTCCGGGTCCGTCCACGCCGCCCTGATGCCGCTCGACGGGGAGGACGCCGCCTTCGAGAACCGCGTCGCCCAGCTCAGCCCGCCGATCCGCATGGGCGAGGCGTACCGCGCCGACATCGGCCGCGCCGCCAACATCAACGGCTTCCTCAACGCCAACGTCACCGAGCTGGACACCAACGCCGACGCCAGCGCGGTCGAGCGGGTCCGCGTCTCGACGCTCGGCGGCCCGTCCTTCACCGTCGGCGCGCGGATCTTCGTGCTGTGCTGCGGCGGCATCGAGAACGCACGGCTGCTGCTGCTGTCGAACCGGGTGCAGGCGGCCGGGCTGGGCAACGGCCAGGATCTGGTCGGCCGATGCTTCGCCGATCACCCGCGTTTCAAGAGCAGCGTGGTGCGGCTGGCCGACCAGCGGCGTCACCGCACCCTCTACGACGTCAGCCTGTGCCTGTCGCGGCGGCGGCTGAAGCTGCCCCACCCGTCCATCGCGCTGGCGGTGGCGCCGACGGCGGCGCTCCAGGAGCGGCACGGGCTGCCCAACTCCCGCACCTATCTGGTCGCCTCCTATCACGCCAAGGCGCTGGACGCCTTCAAGGCGGTCAACGAACTGCGCCTGCTGCTGCCGCGCTCGCGCTGCACGCGCTTCGGCCTGCCGGTCGAGAACGCCGCCAGCCTGCTGCGCGACGCGGCGCCGCGCGTGCTGAAGCGGCTGCCGCAATTGGCCCACGCGCTGTTCGACAGCGCGGTGCATCCCGGCTGGTGGCCCCGCGCCTTCACCATGGAAACGGTGCTGGAGCCGATTCCCAACCCCGACAGCCGGGTGACGCTGGACACCGATCGCGACGCCTTCGGCCGCAACCTGCCCCAGGTCGACTGGCGCCTGACCGCGCGCGACCTCGACGCGGCGGCCGAGACCCAGGCCCTGCTGCGCGCCGAACTGCGCCGCCGCGGCCTGATCCTGCCGGACGGTCGGCACGGCTCCGACAGCATCGCCCCGACCGACATCGGCTGGTGCTGGCACCACATGGGCACCACCCGGATGCACGAGTCGCCGCGCCAGGGCGTGGTCGACGCCGAGGGCCGGCTGCACGGGGTCGGCAACCTCTACATCGGCGGCAGCTCGGTGTTCCCGACGATGGGCTCCGACCACCCGACCATGACGATCGTGGCGCTGGCGCTCCGGCTGTCCGACCGCATCGCCGGGCTGTTGCAGGATCAGCGTGCCGCGCCGCCGCCGCCCGCCATCGCCGCCTCCGGCTGAAGGACGGCCGCCAATTCCGCGCTCTTGCGGCAGCGGCGGCGATGCGCTGAAATCGACACATGGACCGCGACCTTCTTTCCGGCCTTCCGCCGGAAGCCGCCCCCACCCTGCCCGATCCGGAAGGCCCGCTTCCCGACATCCTGGCGCCCGGCCTCGACTGCCTGTTCGTCGGCTTCAACCCCGGCCTGCGCTCGGGCGGGCTCGGCCACCATTACGCCGGGCGCGGCAACCAGTTCTGGCGGCTGCTCGCCGCATCGGGACTGACGCCGCGCCTGATGCGCGCCGAGGAGGACGCCAGCCTGCCGGCGGTCGGGCTGGGATCGACCAACCTCGTGACGCGCGCCACCGCGTCGGCCGCCGAACTGAGCCGGGCGGAGCTGCGCGGCGGGGTGCCCCGCCTCGCCCGCATCGTCGCCGCGGTGCGGCCGGCGGTGCTCGCCTACACCGGCAAGGGGGTCTATCTGGCGGCGTCCGGCCGGCCCGACGCGCCCTGGGGCGTGCAGGACTCCGCCCTGTTCGTCGGGGTGGCCGACGTCGTCGTGCCCTCGCCCAGCGGCCTCGCCCGCCTGCCCTTCGAGGAAAAGCTGCGCTGGTACAAGGCCGTCAAGAACATGATCGACCGCCGCCGGTCCTGAGGAATCAGGCCAGAAGCTGGTCGAGCAGCGCGTGCAGCCGCCGCAGTTCCGTCCAGTCCTGGTCGCTCAGCCGGCTGCGGTGGTCGCGCAGGTCGCGGACGTCGACGCTGGAGAAGTCGCGGGCGATCCGCTGCGCCGCCTCGACGAAGCGGATCACCGGCAAGGCCGGGGGCGGAACAGGGGAAGGGGCGGGGGCGGAGGCGGGCGGTTCGGCGGCGGCCTTGGCCGCAGCGCGCGGGGAGGGTGCCTGCTCCCGCTTGGCCTCGCGCAGCGCCTTGACCGTGCCGCCCTCCTTGATGAGGTCCCACAGCTTCTGTTGCGTCGCCTCGTCCTCGACGGCGGCGATCTCCGTCAGGATGCTCTTCGACACGCCGCGATGGCGCGTCTCGTAATCCTCCAGGATGGCGCCCGGCAGCCGCAGCAGCGACAGGGTGCGCGTCACCTCGGCCTGGCTGCGGCCGATGACCTGCCCCAGCGCCTCGTGGGTGTAGTCGTGGCGGTCGATCAGCCGGGCGAAGGCGCGGGCCAGCTCCAGCGCGTCGAGATCGACCCGCTGGATGTTCTCGATCAGCGCCAGCTCGTCCGGATCGCCGTCGGTGGCGATGGCGAAGATGGTCCGCCGGCCGGCCAGCGTGCAGGCGCGCAGGCGCCGCTCGCCGGCGACCAGCCGGTAGTCGCCGTCGCCCATCTCCTGCACCAGCACCGGCTGCTTCAGCCCGTGGCGCTCGATGGAGCCGGCCAGCTCGCGCAGCGCGTCCTCGTCGAAATGGCGGCGCGGCTGGTCCGGGTTGGGGTGGACGCGGTCGATGTCGATCTCGATCAGGCGCGGGAAATCCGCCGACAGCCCGAACAGGGCGTCGCCGCCGCGCTGCGCCGCCTTGTCGAGAATCTTCGCGCTGGTGCGTTCGAGCTTACGCGGCGCCATGGCGGGCCTCCACGGGGCGGGCGATCAGATGGCCCGCGACCTCGCGCGCCAGTTCGGCGTAGGCCTGGACGCTGGCCGAGTTGGGATCCGCCTCGATGGCCGGGCGCCCGGCGCCCGACGCCTGGGCGAACAGGGTGGCGCGGGGGACCGCCCCCAGCACCCGCGTCCGTCCATCATAATGGGACTGGATTTCCTTCAGGCTGGCCTGGTCCTGGGTGAGGCGCGAGGAATACATGGTGGGCAGGATGCCGAAGATGTTGAGGGACGGGTTGGAGCGCCGCCGGATCTTGGCGATCGTCTCCATCAGCAGCGGCACGCCGAGCCCGGCGAACACCTCGGTCTGCACCGGGATCAGCACAAGGTCGGAGGCGGCCAGCGCGTTGATGGTCAGCAGGCCGAGGTTGGGCGGGCAGTCGATCACCACCACGTCGTAGCGGCTGCGCAGATCGGCCAGCTTCTCCTTGAGGACCAGCGAATTGTCCGGCTCGGCCACCAGCTCGGTTTCCGCCGCCGCCAGCCCGATGCTGCTGGGCGCCAGGGTGAAGGCGCCGTTGCACACCGGCTGGAGGATGCCGTCGAAGGCCGCCCCGCCGCGCAGCACGCTGTAGAGACCCTTGCGCGCGGTCTCGACCTCGCCCGGATCGATGCCGAGATGGACGGTGGCGTTGGCCTGCGGGTCGCTGTCGATCAGCAGCACCGACAGGCCGAGCGTCGCCAGCGCGTAGGACAGGTTGACGGCGGTGGTGGTCTTGCCGACGCCGCCCTTCTGGTTGGCGACGGCGATCACCGCGCGGCGCACCGGCTTCAGGTCGGCCGGCAGCGCCGGCTTGTCCGCCGGGGCGCTCTGCTCCTTGAGGAAGCCGGCGACCTGCTGGGGAATGCGTTCCGCGCCGCTTTCCCAGCGGCTGATGCGGGAACGGTCGTAGCGGCGGTTCAGGGCGCCGTTGAGCCATCCGGCGAATCCGAGCTGGTCTTCGCCGCGCCGCTCACGCAGGGCGCGCAGTTCGTCGCCGGTCATGGAGCCTCCGGGGGTGGATGATGGGCGCAGACTGTACGGATGTGACGCAAGCGGTCAAGCCGAACCGCATCGCTTGCGTCATGCGGGCGCGCCGGTCCGCGTGGAGCCGCTTTCATACGACGTCGTATGAGACAGATTTCCCATACGACGTCGTATGAAGGGAGAGCCCGGAGCCCGGTGGCCGGCGAGTTCCGCCGGGGCCGCGAGACGGGGTGAAGCAGGGTTTCGCCGCGCCGATTCAAATTCAGCGTGGGTCGCGCCGGCCCGTCTCGATTCGGTCATTGATTCATCATGATTCCGCCGTTTCAGAGTCAGCGATGGGCTTTCGAGTCGCTCCGAACGCCGGATGTTTCAAATTCAGCGTGTCTTCCCGAGTCGTTGCCCGAGTCGCAAAAGCTCAATGATGCCAAGGATTTGACGGTCGTTTGTTACCAATTCAGCGTTGGGTGGCGTCGTCGTGGCGCCGGCCGGGGAATGGATCCCTCGTATCAATTTCAGCGTCCGGAGAGCCCGGAGAACCGGCGTGGAGACGCGAATCGACGGGCGAACGTTGCGACTTCAGCGAAGGAAGGCGCCGATCGGGTCGGGAAAGCCCGAAAAGCCCGGTTTTCCGCGCTCCCGTGCGTGTCGCCAGCGCGCGACTGGACTCTACCGGAGAATCATATAGGGACTCTTATATAGGACATGGTTGCAAATTCAGCGTGGAAAAGCCCGCTTTGCGATTCGACTTCAGCGTGGAAACCGCTTTGGGGCGATTCGATTTCAGCGATCGCCCCGTTTCGTTTTCTGCGTGGATTTCCAAGGGCTTCGCTGTCGCCGTTGCGGAGTCAGCGTGGAAAAGCCGGGTGGTCTGTGGACAAACCGGCGGGCGGCCGCGGTTCCGCTGGACCCGCCGACGCTGAATTTGAAACGCCCATGCTCCGGGCTCTGTTCCGCTTCCCCGGAAGGCTTCGCTGAATTTGAATCGGAATCGTCGGCGAACGTTTCAAATTCAGCGAATCTGGTATCGACACGGCTTCACAGGGCCCCAGATTTTGTGTTTCCTGGGTTGGTCCGTTGCTGAGCAAGGCCGTGCCGCAGGGCTGCGCCGAGAAGGGAAACAGAGGGTGTCCATGGCCAAGATTCACGAACAACTGTCGCTTGAGGGCTTCGACGCGGTGATGGCGCGGACCGAAGACCCCAAGGAGCGGCGGCGCGTGATGATGGCCCACGAGGCGATCTCGAACGAGATCGACGCCATCGGCTACCTCCACGCCGGCTTCTGCCAGGCCTCGCTTCCCCACCGCAAGCCGAAGGACGAGCAGGCGCCCTGGGTGCGCAACAACGGCCGCTACCAGCTCGTCGTCCGTCCCGGCATCCTGCCGCTGCGCGACGGCACCGTGCTGGACGTCGGGGTTCCCTATGGCGCCAAGGCGCGGCTGATCATGATCTATCTCCAGACCGAGGCGCGCAAGACCCGCACGCCGCACGTCGATCTGGGGCCGAGCATGAGCGCGTGGCTGCGCCGGCTCGGTCTGGCGCCGACCGGTGGCGAGCGCGGCAACTACAAGCCGGTGCGCGAGCAGGTGCTGCGCATCGCCCGTTGCGAGTTCACCCTGCGCACGACGACCGGCAGCTCCAGCGCCGAGATCTCCGACCAGCGCCTGATCGACGGCATCAAGCTGTGGCGCGACGACGAGGACGCCCCCGACCTGTTCCGCACCGGCGGCGAGTGGGTGCGCTTCGTCCGCCTGACCAGCTCCTTCTTCGACCATCTGATGGAGCACGCCGTCCCGCTCGACGAGCACGCCATCGCCAAGCTGAAGAACTCGGCCCTGGCGCTCGACGCCTATGTCTGGCTGGTCCACCGCCTGCACCGGCTCGACAAGCAGACGCTGGTGCCCTGGCACGCGCTGTCGCAGCATTTCGGCTCGGTCAGCGAGCACCGCGTCCTGGCCTTCCGCCTGAAGGAAGCCCTGAAGGACGTGATGGCGGTCTATCCCGACGCCAACATCGAACCGACCTCCAAGGGCCTCGTCCTGCGCCCGTCGGCCCCCGCCGTGCCGTCCAACAAGCACGTCACCCTGCGCCCGGTCGCCCTGCGCGGCTGATCCGGTGGGGAACGGCGCCTCAGGCGTCCGCTCCCTCCAGGCGATCCGCCGCCCCGTCGAAGGCCCCATCCGCCGTGTCGAGCGCCAGGGCGGCGGACCGGACCGTCACCCGGCTGCGCCCGCCGCCCAGCGGCACCACCCGGATCTGCACGCCGATCCGCTCGACCAGCGCCGGGACGTGGCTGATGACGCCGACCTGCCGGCCGCCCGCCTGTAGGGCCTCCAGGCAGGACAGCGCCACGTCCAGGCTGTCGGGGTCGAGCGTGCCGAAGCCCTCGTCGATGAACAGCGTGCCGATGCTGCCGGCGGTGCCCGCCGCCATGGCCGACAAACCGAGCGCCAGCGCCAGCGAGACCAGGAACAGCTCGCCGCCCGACAGGCTGTGGACGCCGCGCCGCTCGTCGCCCATCTCGCGGTCGACCACCTGGATTTCCAGGTCGGCCCCGGCCACCCGCTCCAGCCGGTAGCGGCGCGCCAGATCCTCCAGATGCCGGTTGGCGTGGCCCAGCAGCATGTCGAGGCTGAGGCTCTGCGCGAAGTTGCGCATCTTCTGCCCGTTCGCCGAACCGATCAGCTGGCCCATCCTGGCCCACAGCCCATGCCGGGCCCGCTGCTCCTCGATCGCCGCCGTCAGACCGGCCAGCCGCGCGCGGTTGCTCTCGTCGGCCTCCCGCCGCCCGCGCGCTCTTCCCGCCCGCAGGCGGTCGGCGGCCAGCGCCTCGCCGATGCGGGCGGTGTCGGCCGCCGCCTCGTCCGCGTCGCGGCCGGGGCGCCCGGCGGCGTGGTGATCGGCACGCAGCCGTGTCCGCTCGGCGGCCAGCAGCGTGGCCTCCCGCCGCGCCGTTTCCAATTCTGCGAGCGCCGTCTCCTCGGCGGCCAGCGCGGCTTCCGGCGCCGCCAGCCGCCGCCGTGCCTCCTCCACCGTCACCCCGCGGGCTTCGGCGGCGCGGTCCAGCGCCGCGGCGGCGGTCGCCGCGCGGGCGGCGCAGGTCCGTGCGGTCTCGCCACGGGTTTCGGCGTCGCGCTCGGCGGCCGACAGGCGGGTCAGCGCCTCCTGACGCGCCATCGTCGCCTGCTCCAGACGGGCGCTCGCCTCCTGCCGGCGGTCGGACAGATCCTGGCGCAGCGCCGCGACCGTCCGGCCGTCCAGCAGCCCGGACCGCTCGGCGCGCAGGTCGGCCAGCCGCCTGTTCAACCCGTCGGCGCGCTGGAACGCCTCCTCCGCCGCCCGCCGCGCCGCCTCCTGGTCGGCGCCGCGCGAGGCGCGGTCGGCCACCGCCGCGTCGAGGCTCTGCCGTGCCCGTGCCAGCCGGTCTCGCTGATTTTGAAACGCGGCGACCCGTGCGGCGATGTCCGCGCGGAAACGGCCGCCTGAGTCTTCGCCGCTCTCCTCCAACCCGGCCTCCAGCGCCTCGCGCCAGCCGGCCTCGCCGGAGAAGGGGGCCGCCAGCTCGGCCAGCGCCGCGTCCCGCTCCTCGGCCTTGCGGTCGCGCAGGGCCCGCGCCATCGCCTCGGCGTGGCGGGCCTCGCCCAGACGCGGCAGCAGGGCGTCGAGCGTCCGCGAATGGCGGGCCACCTCCTCGTCGCAGGCCCGCCGCCCGGCCTGCGCGGTGTCGAGCCGGCGGCGGTGATCGAGCGCCAGCGCCTCGTCGGCCGCCGCCACCGCCAGCCGCGTTTCAACATCAGCGAGCCGTGCCCGCACCGCCTCGGCGTCCGGCAGCGCCGGAAGGTCGAAGTCGCCGGCCAGTCCGGCCCAGCGCCCGGCCAGCGCCTCCGCCTCCCGCCGGTCCGCGTCCCGCCGTGCGTCGAGCGGCTCCAGCGCCGCGCGCGCCGCGCGCTCTCCGGCCGCGTGGGCCGCATGCGCCGCCAGCAGACCGGCGGTCTCGGCTTTCAACGCGGCGACCCGGTGTTCCTGGTCATGGACGACGCGCAACAGCGGCGCCCGGTCGGCCGGCCCCCAGGGGTGCGCGCCGGATCCGCAGACCGGGCAGGGCTCCCCGGCGACCAGCCGGGTCCGCAGCGATTCCACATCCTCGCGCTGGGCCAGACGCAGACGTTGCAACGCCTCCTCCGCCTCGTCCAACGCCGCCCGCCGCAGCCGCAGGGCGGTTTCGGCGGAGCCCGCGGCCGACGCCTCGCGCTCCGCCTCCGCCGTCAGCCGGTTCCGCTCGGCGTCGGCACCGGCCAGCGCGGCGGCCAGCCGCGCCGCGCCGTCGGCGAGCGCGGCCAGCGCCGTCAGCCGGTCGCGCCGCTCGGTCGCCGCGCCCCGTGTCCGCCGGGTCTCCTCCAGTGAGGGCGCCGGCTCCGCCTCCACGCGGGCGAGGCTCTCGTCGGCGCGGGCCAGCCGGTCGCGCGCCCCGGCGCGTTCCGCCTCCGCCTTTGCCGCCTCCTCCGCCAGCCGGGCGGTTTCGGCCGCGTGGCGCCGGCAGTCCCCGTCCGCCGTCCGCTGGATCCGCAAGGCCTCGGCGTGGCGGACCAGCAGCGATTCCCAGCGCCCCCACTGCGCGACGACCGGCTCGAACGCCGCCCGCTCCTTCAGCCAGCCCTCCAGCCGGGTGGCCTCGTCGCGGGCGGCGTCCAGGGCGCGTTCGGTGTCGCGCAACCGCTCCCGGCTTGCGGCGGCACGGTCGGCGGCGGCGGCGCGCTCCCGGTCGGCGGCGGCCCATTCGGCGGCGAGTTCGGTGATCCGTCCGTCGAGATCGGCGGCGCGGGCCAGATCCGGCTCGGCCTCCTGCTGCTCGCGGCAGACGCGCTCGAAGCGCAGCCGGGCATCGGCGTGGCGGCCGGTGCCGTCCTCGACCGCCGTCCGGGTGCCGGCCAGCAGCGCCCGCGCCCGCGCGGCGAGGCTTTCGGCCTCCATGGCCTCGGCGGCGGCGCGGTCGGCGTCGGCCAGCAGCGGGCGCAACGGTTGCAGCCGGCGCAGCGACGCGGCGGCCTCCCGCCGGGAAGCGGCGCCGTCGAACGCCCGCTCGGCGCCGTCGCGCGCGGCGACGGCCTGCGCCTCGGCGGCGGCGAGCCGGGCGTCCTGTTCGTGCCAGGCGACGGCGGCCCTGGCGCGGTCCAGGGCGCGTTCGCCCTCGCGCACCGCCGCGTCGGCCGCCAGGATCTCCGCCTCCAGCGCCGCGCGCTCCTCCGCGCCCATCACGCCGATGCCGCCGCCCTGCGCCTCCAGCGCGTCGAGCGCCTGCCTCTCCCGGACCGCCCGTTCATGGGCGGCGACGGAGAGCCGCGAATAGATCGCCGTTCCCGTCAGCAGCTCCAGCAGGGCCGAGCGGTCGCGCGGCGGCGCCTTGAGGACGGTGGCGAAGTCGCCCTGCGCCAGCAGCACGGCGCGGCGGAACTGCTCGAAGCTCAGGCCGAGCCGCCGCTCGATCTCCTCCAGCACGCTCTTCTTGCCGTCGCCCAGGCGCTCGCCGCCGTCGAGGCCGGCGAGGCTCATCGTCTGCGGTTGCAGGGCGCCGCGCGCCTTCTGGCGGGCGCGCCGAACTTCCCAGCGCGCGCGGTAGGGCTTGCCGTCGATGCCGACGAAATCGACCTCGGCCCAGCCGGATCCGGCGCCGCGCCGCAGCACCGCCCGCGCGTCGGTCGATCGGATGGCGTTCGGATCCCCCTCCAGCCCCAGCAGCACCCCCTGGCCGTCGGGCAGGCGCGGCATGCGGTCGAACAGGGCGAGGCACAGGGCGTCGAGGATCGTGCTCTTGCCGGCGCCGGTCGGCCCGGTGATGGCGAACAGCCCGGCCCGCCGCAGCGGCTCCCGGTCGAACTCGACCGCGAAGGGGCCGTCGAGGCTGGTCAGGTTGCAGCCGCGCACCGCGAGGATCCGCATCACAGGGTCTCCTGCACGCTGGTCAACAGCTCGTCGAAGGCCGCCAGCAGGGCGGGGTCGGGGTCGCCCGCGTGGCTGCGGCGGTAGAGCCGCCGGAAGACGTCCTCGGGCGCCAGGGCGGCCAGCTCCACCGCCGGGGCGCTGTCGGCCAGGGATTCGCCGCTGCCGGTCAGGCGGACCGCCAGCCTCAGCAGCCGCACCGGGCGCCCGGCCAGCACGGCCTCGACCTCGTCGCGCAGGGCGGGGCGCGGCTCGGGCAGATCCACCGACACCTCCAGGAAGGGCCACGCCTCGCGCGGCAGCCCCGGGTCCAGTTCGAGCCGGCGCAGGGCGTCGAGCGCCTCGTCCGGGGTGGCGAAACGCCCGTTTCCGGGCACCCGGTGGATGGCGACGAAGCGCGGCACCCGCAGCGCCTCCCGCGCGACCAGCCGGCCTCCGGCGAAATCGGCCAGCATCACCTGATGCGGATAGGGTTCCTCGTCGATGGCGAGCGGCAGGGGGGAGCCGCTGTAGCGCACCGCCTCGCGCCCGCCGACCGCCTGCGCCCGGTGCAGGTGCCCGAGCGCGACATAGGCGGCGTCCTCGGGGAAGATGTCGACCGGCAGGGCGTGCAGATTGCCGCCGAGGATCTTCCGCTCGCTGAGATCGGACAGCGCCCCGCCCCTCATGTAGCAGTGGCCGGTGAGCAGGAGCGCCTCGCCGGGGCGGAGCGCCGCCTGTCCGGCCGCGCAGGCGCGATCATACAGATGGCGCACCCCCTCGATCAGCGGATCGGCTCCCTCCTCGACCTCCTCCTTGGCCCCCTCCTTGACCTCGTTCTCGATGGCCGGCAGGTCGGCGGGGCGCAGATAGGGCATGGCGACGCAGCGGGCGGCGACCGTCCCGTCGCGGTCGTGCAGCGGAATCACCAGCGCCGCCGGATCGAAGGCGCCGTCCGGGCCGCCGGGCAGGGTGCCGGTCACCCGCACCCCCATCTCCGTCATCAGGGGCGAAGGGGCTTCCAGCCGGCTGGCGCTGTCGTGGTTGCCGGCCAGCACCACGATGTCCAGCCGGGGAAAGCGCCTCTTCGCCCGCGCCAGGAACCGGTAGAAGAGGGCAAGCGCCGGGATGGGGGGATTCTGTCCGTCGAACACGTCGCCGGCGATCACCAGCGCGTCCACCTCATGCTCGCCGATGCGGTCGAGCAGCCAGTCGAGGAACCGCGCGTGCTCGGGATCGCGCGCGACCCCATGCAGGGTCTGTCCGAGATGCCAGTCGGCGGTGTGGAGAAGCCGCAGGGAGCGCATGGGGAAGGGCCTGTGCAACGGAACGCTGCGCCCACTCTACGAAGACCGCCGACTCCGCCGCCCGAAGAAAAATGCAGTGAGGACGAAAAAAGCGCTTGCCGGGTTCGGTCTGTCCGCCTATAAAGCGCCTCCCGACGCGAACGACGCCGACGCGGTCCACGAGGACGGCAGGCAGCGACGCGACGGGGAGCCAGACAAGACGGCGCGATGCGCCCGACCCTCGGATGAGGCGGCGGGGCAAGGCCGGTTCGGTGTCGGCGGGATCATTGACAAGTGGATACCGTGTTGTGAGAAGGGATGCGCAGGCGGCGGTGCTTTGAGTGCCGTTGGAGCGAGGGTTCCGGTTCGGTTTGGGATCGGCACACACGCGGACGTCTGTTCGCATCCGAAGTTGAAGCAGTGATTTGAACGCAGA
>NZ_JAGINM010000018.1 GCF_017876095.1 Azospirillum agricola | reverse complement strand
CAGTTAGGCGCGCCGCCCCGGCCCGGTCAATGGGGTGCTTTGGGGACTTCGCGAAAACGGACAGGTTCCACGAAACCGTCATCGGAACCCTCTGGAGGTAGGAGGCTTTCGGCATGGCGGCAGTTAGGCGCGCCGCCCCGGCCCGGTCAATGGGGTGCTTTGGGGACTTCGCGAAAACGGACAGGTTCCACGAAACCGTCATCGGAACCCTCTGGCGCGGATTCCCGAAACGGCGTCATAGTGTCGCTGTCGATCACAGAACGGAGGGGACTGCCCTTCGCCCGGCGCGGTCCGCCAATCTCATGGGTTTTATGGAAGACTTCATCAAGAAGAACCGCATTACCGAAGTCGAATGTCTTGTGCCCGACATGTCGGGAATCGCCCGGGGGAAGATCGTCCCCGCCGAGAAATTCATCCGCATCCTGCGCGACCGTGGCCTGCGCCTGCCCGAGGCGATCTTCGTCCAGACCGTCACCGGCGAATTCCCCGACGACGAGGACATCACGTCGGACGAGAATTCCGACATCTACATGATCCCGGACGAGCGCACGATCCGCTTCGTGCCCTGGTACGAGGAACCGACCGCCCAGGTCATCACCGACTGCGTCTACGCCGACGGCCGCCCGGTCGACGTCTCCCCCCGCCATGTCCTCAAGCGCATCCTCGCGCTGTACGAGGAGCGGGGCTGGAAGCCGATCGTGGCGCCGGAGCTGGAATTCTTCCTGGTCCAGGTCAACAAGGATCCCGACTACCCGCTGGTCCCGCCGATCGGCCGCAACGGCCGGATGGAGAGCGGCCGGCAGGCCTTCGGCATCGACGCCGTCAACGAGTTCGACCCGGTCTTCGAGGCCGTCTACGACTTCTGCGAGGCGCAGGACATCGACATCGACACCCTGACCCACGAGGCCGGGGCGGCGCAGATCGAGATCAACTTCAACCACGGCGACCCGCTGGAGCTGGCCGACCAGGCCTTCCTGTTCAAGCGCACGGCGCGCGAGGCGGCGATCCGCCACCAGATCTACGCCACCTTCATGGCCAAGCCGATGCAGGGCGAGCCGGGCAGCGCCATGCACATCCACCAGTCGGTGGTCGATTCGGTGACCGGGCGCAACCTGTTCGCCGAGCCCGACGGGTCGGACAGCGCGCTGTTCATGGCGCACATCGCGGGCTTGCAGAAATACCTGCCCTACGCGATGCCGCTGCTGGCGCCGAACGTGAACTCCTACCGCCGGCTGGTGCCGAACTCCGACGCGCCGATCAACGTGCATTGGGGGCGCGACAACCGCACCACCGGCCTGCGCGTTCCGGTCTCGCCGCCCGACGGCCGCCGGGTGGAGAACCGCGTCGCCGGGGCGGACGCCAATCCCTATCTGGCCATCGCCGCGTCGCTCGCCTGCGGCTACATCGGCATGACCCAGAACATGGAGCCGAACGACCCGATCAAGGGGTCGGCCTACCGGCTTGCCTTCACCCTGCCGCGCCACCAGAGCGAGGCGCTCAGCAAGTTCAACGCCTGCAAGCCGTTGAAGGAGATTTTGGGCGAGCGGTTCATCGACGCGGTCACCTGCGTGAAGGAGGCCGAGTACAAGGCCTACAACCGGGTCATCAGCTCGTGGGAGCGGGAGAATCTGCTGCTGAACGTCTGAGCGCGGCCTTCGCCGTGGGGGCGTCGCGGAAACACCACCCAAACCATTGACAACGCACCCATGCGTGGGTGCAATAGCGCCCGCGTTGGGTACGCCGTGGGGACACGCGACGCCACCCTGAATGACAACGAACAGGTCGGGGCTTCTCAATGAAAAAACTCGCTCTCAGCCTCCTCGGTGCGGTCGCGGCGGTCGCCATCGCCGGTCCGGCGCTGGCCCAGGCCAAGAAGCCGGTCAACATCTACATCTGGAACGATTATCTGGGTGAGACGACGCTTGCCGACTTCTCGAAGGCTACGGGAGCCGAGACGAAGGTCGACCTCTACGACAGCCTGGAACTGCTGGAGCAGAAGGTCCTGGTCGGCAAGTCGGGCTACGACGTGATCGTCCCCACCGCCGAGCCCACCCTGTCGCGCCTGATCCAGGCCAAGGTCGTCGGCCCGCTCGACAAGTCGAAGATCCCCAACATCAAGAACCTCGACCCGAAGGTCCTCAAGCTGCTGGAGAACTCCGACCCCGGCAACAAGTTCGCCGTGCCCTATCTCGGCGGCACGGTCGGCATCGCCATCATCCCGGAGAAGATCAAGGCGGTCGCCCCCGACGTCCCGCTCGACAGCTGGGACCTGATCTTCAAGCCGGAGGTCGCCAAGAAGGTCGCCGCCTGCGGCATCACCGTGATGGATTCGGCCATCGACGTCATTCCGTCGGTGCTGAACTACCTCGGCCTCGATCCGAATTCCGAGAAGAAGGAGGATCTGGAGAAGGTCGAGAAGACGCTGCTGGCGGTCCGCCCCTACATCAAGCAGTTCGTCACCGGCCAGAACATCAACATCCTGGCGGGCGGCGACGCCTGCGTCGTCATGGCCTACAACGGCGACGCCATCCAGGGTGCGGCCCGCGCCGAGGAGGCCAAGAGCGCCAAGGTCGAGTACGTCACCCCGAAGGAGGGCGTGCAGGTCTGGTGGGACACGCTGGCGGTGCCGGCCGACGCGCCGAACAAGGAAGGCGCCTACCAGTTCATCAACTTCGTGCTGGATCCGGCGAACACCGCCAACATCTCCAACACGGTGCGCTACGCCAACGCGGTGCCGGGCTCGCTGGCCACCGTCGCCGACGACATCAAGGGCAACCCCGGCATCTTCCTGCCGACCGACAGCGCCATCAAGCTGTTCTCCCTGAAGTCGATCAAGCAGTCGACCGACCGCGCCCGCACCCGCGTGTGGACCAAGGTCAAGACCGGCAAGTAAGCCGACCCGCATGACGCGCTGTTGCGCCCCGGCCGATCCCCCGCAAGGGGAACGGCCGGGGCGTTGCCTTGAAGGGGCTCCGTCGAGCCCCGTCCTGCCCTGAGTGAAGGACCCCGGATGGCCGGTCAGCCGATTCGCAAGCCCACCCGCCTGGAGCCCTGGCAGGACGCCGGGCAGGCGCCCTATGTCCGGATCGAGAAGGTCACCAAGACCTTCGGCGATTTCGTCGCGGTGGATGAGGTCAGCCTGTCGATCTACCGGAACGAGTTCTTCGCCTTGCTGGGCGGCTCGGGCTCGGGCAAGACCACGCTGCTGCGCATGCTGGCGGGGTTCGAGCAGCCGACCGAGGGTAGGATCTTCATCGACGGCGTCGACATGGCCGGCATCCCGCCCTATGAGCGGCCGGTCAACATGATGTTCCAGTCCTACGCCCTGTTCCCGCACATGACGGTCGAGCAGAACGTCGCCTTCGGCCTGAAACAGGACAATGTGCCGAAGGCCGAGATCCGCGACCGGGTGGCGGAGATGCTGGGGATGGTCCAGCTTTCGGCCTTCGGCAAGCGGCGCCCGCACCAGCTTTCCGGCGGCCAGCGGCAGCGCGTGGCGCTGGCCCGCTCGCTGGTCAAGCGGCCCAAGCTGCTGCTGCTCGACGAGCCGCTGGGCGCGCTCGACAAGAAGCTGCGCGAGAAGACCCAGTTCGAGCTGGTCAACATCCAGGAGAAGCTCGGCGTCACCTTCATCGTCGTGACCCACGACCAGGAGGAGGCGATGACCATGTCGTCCCGCATCGCCGTGATGAACCACGGCGTCATCGCGCAGGTGGGCACGCCGACCGAGATCTACGAATACCCTCACAGCCGCTTCGTCGCCGAATTCATCGGCTCGATCAACATGTTCGAGGGCCGTGTCGTCGAGGCGAGCGGCGATCATGTGCTGGTCGCCTCGGAGGAGGCCGGCTGCGAGTTGCACATCAGCCACGCCACCCCGGCCCCGGCCGGCTCGCCGGTGGCGGTCGCTATCCGGCCGGAGAAGATCGCCCTGTCCAAGGAGCCGCCGCCCAGCGCCGATGGCGCCGCCGGGCGCAACGCCACCAAGGGCGTGGTGCGCGAGATCGCCTATCTCGGCGACGTGTCGATCTATCTGGTCGAGCTTCCCACCGGCAAGACGGTGCGTGTGACCGCCCCCAACGTCACCCGGCGCACCGAGATGCCGATCACCTGGGAGGACGAGGTCTATTTGAGCTGGCGGCCCTTCGCCGGCGTGGTGCTGGCGCAATGAGGGCCGTCGTCTCCGTCCTGGCGGCGGTCCTCGGCCGGATCGGGCTGTGGGGGCGCGGCGTGGTCGTCGCCATTCCCTTCCTGTGGCTGATGCTGTTCTTCCTGGTGCCCTTCCTGATCGTCTTCGGCATCAGCTTCTCGGAATCGATCATCGCCCAGCCGCCCTACGCGCCGCTGGTCGAATGGCTGACCGACGAGGACGCCGGGACGAACAAGCTTCAGATTCTGCTGAACCTGACCAACTATCTGCGGCTGACCGGCGACGACCTCTACATCCTGGCCTATCTGAACTCGGTCAAGATCGCGCTGGTCACCACGCTGATGTGCCTCGCCATCGGCTACCCCATGGCCTACGCCATCGCCAAGGCGCCGCCGGCCCGGCGCGGGCCGTTGATGATGCTGGTGATCCTGCCCTTCTGGACCAGCTTCCTGATCCGCATCTACGCCTGGATCGGCATCCTCAAGGGCAACGGCGTCATCAGCAATTTTCTGGAATGGACCGGCCTGACCAGCGGTCCGGTGGAGATCCTCTATTCGGACTGGGCGGTCTACATCGGCATGACCTACTGCTACCTGCCCTTCATGGTGCTGCCGCTCTACTCGACGCTGGAGAAGATGGATCCGACCCTGCTGGAGGCGGCGGCCGACCTCGGCTGCCGGCCCTTCAAGGCGTTCCTCAAGGTCACGCTGCCGCTGTCGCTGCCCGGCATCGTCGCCGGCTCGCTGCTGGTCTTCATCCCGGCGGTCGGCGAGTTCGTGACGCCGGAGCTGCTGGGCGGCCCCGACACGCTGATGATCGGCCGCGTGCTGTGGAACGAGTTCTTCGCCAACCGCGACTGGCCGGTGGCCTCGGCGGTGGCGATCGCGCTGCTGCTGGTCCTGGTGGTGCCGATCATGATCTTCCAGCATGTCCAGGGCCGCGAGGCGGAGGGGCGGTGATGAAACGGTTCGGTTTCCTGGCCTGGGCGCTGTGGTTTGGCTACGCCTTCCTCTATGTGCCCATCGCCCTGCTGGTGATCTATTCCTTCAACGAGTCGCGTCTGGTGACGGTGTGGGGCGGCTTCTCGACCAAATGGTACGGGGAGTTGCTGAACAACGAAGCGTTGCTGTCGGCCGCCGGCCTGTCGCTCCAGGTGGCGGCGGTGTCGGCGACGCTGGCGGTCGTGCTGGGCACCTGCGCCGGCATGGCGCTGACCCGCTTCGGACGGTTCCGGGGCCGCACCCTGTTCGGCGGCATGATCACGGCGCCGCTGGTCATGCCGGAGGTCATCACCGGCCTGTCGCTGCTGCTGCTGTTCGTCGCGCTGGAGCAGTTGATCGGCTGGCCCGATGGGCGCGGCGTCACCACCATCACCATCGCCCACACCACCTTCACAGCGTCCTACGTCGCGGTGGTGGTGCAGTCGCGGCTGGCCGGCATGGACGGCAGCCTGGAGGAGGCGGCGATGGATCTGGGCGCCCGACCGGCCAAGGTCTTCTTCGTCATCACCCTGCCGATCATCGCTCCGGCGCTGGTCGCCGGCTGGCTGCTGGCCTTCACCCTGTCGCTCGACGACGTGGTGGTGGCGAGCTTCGTTTCAGGGCCGGGATCGACGACGCTGCCGATGGTCATCTTCTCCAGCGTCAAGTTCGGCATCAGCCCGCAGATCAACGCGCTCGCCACCCTGATGGTTCTGGTCGTCGCCCTGGGCATTCTCGTCGCCAGCGTCGTCATGGCCCGGCAGGACCGCCAGCGCAAGCGGGACGAGCAGATGGCGCTCCAGACGGGGTGATCCGTTCGGGTGTTTCGGCTCCGCCTCCCCTGTCCATCCGCGCGTTGCAGACCTGCGACGCCGCGGATGGCTTTTGCCTGCCACTTTTGCTAATGTGACGCTGTCGTCAACAGCGAAAGAGGTTGTGCCATGCGTGCACTCCTGTGGTTCCCCCTTCTGAGGCTTGGTTTTTTCAGTCCCGTCACCACCGGTTATTCGTCTTCGCGGACCGTTACGGCCCGCCGCGCCCTGCGCCCGCCCTCCGGCCGATAACGCCCGGGCCCGATGGCCGCATGATGGTCGTCGCCGCGTCCTCCGACGCGCCGTTCTCCCAACCCCCGAATTCTCTGCGGCCTTCGCCTTTTTGGCGGCGTTGCCAAAATCCTCCTCCCATGGTTAGGGTGGGGCGGGACGTTTTCACGTCTCCATGTTGGATTTACCGGTTTTCATCGGGGCAGGGGAACGACGGATGACCACACCGACCGCCCAGGGCTTGCACATGCCGGGGGAATGGGCGCGCCACAGCGGCTGCTGGATGGCGTGGCCCTGCCGGCCGGAAACCTGGCCCGAGGGCGGTTTCGACGCCGCCTGCGATGCCTACGCCGAGGTCGCGCAAGCCATCTCCCGCTTCGAACCGGTGACGATGGTCTGCGATCCGGCGAACGTCACCGACGCCTCGCTGGCCTGCGGTCCGGGCATCCAGATCCTGCCGCTGCCGATCAGCGATTCCTGGATCCGCGACACCGGCCCCAGCTTCGTGATCGACGGCAAGGGCGGCTTGGGCGGCGTCCATTGGGGCTTCAACGCCTGGGGCGGCAATTACGACGACTGCGCCAAGGACCGCGAGGTCGGCCGCCTGATGCTGGAGCATCTGAAGCTGCCGCGCTTCGCCGCTCCGCTGGTGATGGAGGGCGGCTCCTTCCATGTGGACGGGGAAGGGACGCTGCTGACCACCGAGCAGTGCCTGCTGAACCCCAACCGCAACCCGGGCCTGAGCAGGGCCGAGATCGAGCGCCATCTGATGGACCATCTCGGCGTGACCTCGGTGATCTGGCTCGGCGAGGGCTACCAGGACGACGAGACCGACGGGCACATCGACGAGATCGCGCTGTTCGTGCGGCCGGGCGTGGTGATGGCGATCACCACCGACGATCCGGGAGACGCGAACTTCAAGGCCTTCCAGGACAACCTCGACCGGCTGAAGCGCGCCCGTGACGCCAAGGGCCGCGAGCTGGAGGTCATCACTGTACGGCAGCCGGCCCGACGCGACGCCAACGGCGTCCGGCTGACGCTGTCCTACACAAACCTCTACATCGCCAACGGCGGCATCGTCATGCCGGCCTTCGAGGATCCGGCCGACGACGAGGCCTACCGCACGGTGCGCAAGGCGTTTCCGGACCGGGAGGTGACCCAGATCGCCGCGCTGGACATCGTGCGCGGGGGCGGCGGCATCCACTGCATCACCCAGCAGCAGCCGGCGGCCGGATGACACGGCGGTGAGGTGACGCAGCGCCGGGGCACCGCTTGAAACGGCGGCGCTTCAGGCGCATATTTTGAGCATGCAGTTCAACCCCACCATACCGGCGCTGCCGACGCTCAAGCCACCATCGGCGATCACGCCGACGGTGCAGATGGCGTTGTCCCCGGCGGTGCAGGCGGCGCAGCAGACGACGCCGACGGTGCGGACTCAGACGGTGTCGGCCCCGCAGGCCACCGGCAAGGCGGAAC
The DNA here is from genome assembly GCF_017876095.1 of Azospirillum agricola. Taxonomy (GTDB): domain Bacteria; phylum Pseudomonadota; class Alphaproteobacteria; order Azospirillales; family Azospirillaceae; genus Azospirillum; species Azospirillum agricola. The sequence goes on along the minus strand of NZ_JAGINM010000018.1, from coordinate 154,313 downwards.
AGACGCGCGACACGCGCTCCAGCACCCAGGGTGGCCAGTCGCTCGATACCAACGCGGGGGCTCTGGCCGCGCAGGTCAATGGCCGGGGCTATGGTGGCGCGATGCCGCGCGGATCGTTGCTCGACGTTTCGGTTTGAACACGGTTTTTCCGGACATGAAAAAGGGGGAGGGCGCGATGCCCTCCCCCTTGCGCCTTTCGGGGAATCAGCGGCCCAGTTCGCTGAGCGGGCCGGTTTCCTTGACGCGCTCGTAGCGGTCCTTCTGCCACTTCTCGAGGCCCTGCAACTGGTCCTTGGTCATGTCGAGCGTCAGGCGGTCGCCCTTGACGCGCAGCTTGTTCAGCGGCAGCACGACGTCCTTGTCGCTGACGTCCACCGTGTGGTCGACGTCGATGACGGCGAAGAGCTGGCGGTTGTAGCGGACGATGTCCTCGATCTCGGCCATGTCCTTGCCGTCGGAGCCGTGGATGTCCTTCCCCTTCAACTGGTCGACGCGCATCTCCAGCAGCGCCGGATCGACGCTGTCGTCGAGCGCCGCGACCGACGGAGTCGTCGGATGCGTCACGCTGTGGTCCGAGGACGCGGCCAGGACCGGCGACGAGGCGAGAAGGGCGGCGGTGCAACCGGCGAGAAGAATGCCTTTCAAGGGAGTGCTCCTTGCTGTTCGGGATGCCTGAACAACGCGCGGAGCGGGTGAGCGGTTCCTTTCATGCCCACTGAAGGAGGGCCTGGCCTCTCGGTTGTCGGATATCATAATTTCCTATATATAGAATTGTTACTTGGTTTTTACTCACCTTATAAGATGTGCATTGAAAGGGTTGATGGATATGTTGGATCGCCGGACTTTTCTTGGGGGAGTTGCCAGTGGAATAGCAGGAACACTGGGGATTGTGTTGATAATAGAAAGACTCACGTTTTCTATGGGAAGCGTTCTCCAAAACATACGGCGCATCATTGATGGTGTCTTTGGTATCAGAGTGGCAATCGCCAAGCAGATAGAGTATTTTGAAAATCATAAAGTAAATTTTAACAATCGTATTGAAAAAGAGGCAAATACAAGTCTTAACAAGATTGGTTCAAATTGCCGGTTATCGTTGGATTATTTATCAAGAAAATCAGATATCGATGAAAATAACGGTTCTCATATTCTTTATGAGGAGACTTGTGGGTTGACAATGAACATAATGGATAGAATTTTATTCAGCCCTACATATTTCTATAATGAAGGAAGTTATGTAACTCCTTTAAACAAGGAAATAGAAATTTTATGCCAAGCCGCCGTAAATTACATTATTGAAATGAAAAGCGAAAGATCTGAGTATAGCGATATATTGATTGATAATATAGACGTTACATTCATTGGGGTTGCCGATGCAAAAGGAAGAAAAAAAATTCTCAATGTGGTGTATGCTGGAGAATTCGGAAACAAAATATCCATTGATTCAAAATTTATGGACTACAGCTTGGATGATAAAAAAACAGATAGAAAAACAATAGAGAATGGAGAAAGAATATCAAATGGTGATTTGGCTTTTTTGCGGGCCTATGGTTTGTTTCTAACACTGAAATACGAGATGGGGAGGTTAGGGATTGGGATTTCCGATCTTAGGGCAATAAAATTCAATGTAAAAGAATCTTTAGAGATTGGTAAAAAATATAGAAGCTCCTCTATTATATTAAAAGCGACATATAAAGAGAAGAAATAAGCAAATCTCATATAAATAAAATCAAACCTACAAATCCATCTTCTTTTGCTAAATAATTCTTTCGAATCAGAGGGCGTTATCTTCGATAATCGCCCTCTGATTTGAACGTAATCCAGAAGATTTTAGCTGTTACTTCAACTCGTCCATGGTGTCGATGATGTGGCTGACGATGCCGTATTCCTTGGCCTCGCCGGCGAACATCCAGTAGTTGCGGTCCGTGTCCTTGGCGACCTTCTCGAAGGGCTGGCCGGTCTCACGCGCGATGATCTTGTTCAGACGCTCGCGCATGCGGATGATTTCCTTCGCCTCGATGGCGATGTCCGTCGCCCGGCCGCCGGTACCGCCCAGCGGCTGGTGGATCAGGAAGCGGGTGTTGGGAAGGCAGAAACGGTCTTCCTTGTTCGCCGCCAGGAAGATGTGACAGCCGGCGCTGGCGACCCAGCCCGTGCCGAGCATCTTCACCCGCGGCTTCACGAAACGGATCATGTCGTGGATGGTGTCGCCCGCCTCGACGTGGCCGCCGGGGGAATTGACCACCACCGTGATGTCGTCGTCGCCTTCATGCGCCAGCGCCAGAAGCTGGGCCGAGACGGCCTGGGCCAGCTTCATGTCGATCTGGCCGAAGATCAGCACGGTGCGCGCCTTGAACAGGGTCTGCTGCACGGCTGCGAACGGCGGCTGGGCGGTGTCCTTCGACTTTTCGTCCGGTTCCTTTTCGGGTTCGTCGTCGAACCGGGTGTATCCGACCTGCGCCATCGATGTTGTTCTCCCTGGTGTCGAAAACCTGAGATGCCGGAAACCTGGATAGGGCCCGATACGGGCTGTGCGGAGCCGCAAGGCGCCTTGCCTTGTCTCCACATAGCCCGTATCGGGCCCATGTTCAACGTCCCCCGGCGTCAAAACCGCATTCGGTGTCGGGGAACGGCGTCCGCGTTGACGGCGGGTGCGTCTTCTCACCACACTCGCGGGCCCGAGGGATGGAAAGGGACGGGAAAATGACCGCGGGAACGGTTGAAAACGGGGTCTCGGTGATCATCGCGGCCCACCGCGCCCACGACACCATCGCCCGCGCGGTGCGCAGCCTGCTCGACCAGGACTGGACGGCGTGGCAGGCGGTGGTCGTCAGCGACGACGGCACCGACTACCGGCCGACCCTGCGCGCCGCCGGAATCGACGACTCCCGGCTGGTCTTCACCGGCACCGGCCGCGTCGGCGCCGGGGCGCCCGCCGCCCGCAACGCCGGGCTGGCCGCCGCGACCCTGCCGCTGGTGGCGCCGCTCGACGCCGACGACCGTTTCCGGCCGGGGCGGCTGGCCGCCCTGGCGCCGCTGGCGCTGGCGCATGGCGCCGCCTTCGACAACGTCGCCGTGGTGCGCGACGAGGACGACGCGCCGCTGTCGGTCCTGTTCCCCGAGCGGGACGGAGTCGGCCGTCTCGACGCCGATGGCTTCCTGGCGACCTCGGTGCCGATGTTTCCGGTGGTGCGCCGCGACCTCCGCCCGGCCTGGGAGGCGGACGTCGATTTCTGCGACGACGTCGTCTTCAACCTGCGGATTCTCGACCGGGCCGGCGCCGTGCCGCTGGTCCGGGCGCCGCTCTACGAGTACCGCCAGCGGGCCGGTTCCATCACCTTCTCGGCCGACAGCGGCGAACGGGCCGAGCGCTGCTACCGCCATGTGCTGGACCGGCTGGAAAGGGACGGGCTGGGCATTGCCGACGCCGGTCTGCGCGCCCGTTTCGCGGCGGCGTTGGCGGCCAAGCGCGCCCGGAACGCGGCCTACGAGGCGGCCCGCCGGGCCGGGCGCTGCGCCAACTTCCAGGAGTTCCTGGCTCTCGCCGGTGCGTGATCGGATGGCGTGATCGGACGGCGGGGACGCGCTTGCCGCAATCATTGCTTTACCGTTTTGCGGCAGGCTGATGGCGTTCCCGTGACCGCTTCTGGGACCGCGCATGACCGCCCCGAGCTGCTGCCTCGCCCGTATTCCGGCCAACGGAAAATTCTGGCTGAAGAACGCCGCGCTGGAGAACGGCCCGTCCTCCGGTTTTCGGATGGCCGACATCCGGATCGAGGACGGCCGCATCCGCGCCGTGATCCCGGCGGGCGAGTCGCCCTGCTGCGCGCCCGGTCTGGATCTGGACGGCGGCGCCGTGCGTGCCCTGACACCCGATGGGCATGTCGGGGCCGGACAGCCGGCCGATCTTTCCGTCACGCTGTGCGGAGGCAAGGTGGTGGAGATGCACGCCGGCCACATCGCCGGACTGCCCGCCGCCCTCTGATGGGGTGCGGCGTTGAACATTCTCGACTCCGGATTTGAACTGAACGATATAGTTCAGTTCGCCGGACCGCTGATTGCTGGGGTTTGGCGATGACGAACCCTCGTTCAGGCCCCGCTCCATGCGCACCCCGTCCCGCGTCGTCGCACTTCTCGTTCTGGCCGCGCTCGGTGGCGGAGCCTACTGGCATTTCGTGACGCGGGGCGGCACCGTGGTCGGGCTGGTCGCGCTGGTCACGGGGGCGGCCCCGGCGCCGGGCGGCGCCTCCGCCGCCAAACCCGGCGGCCCAGCCCCCGGCGGCGCGCCGCCGATGCCGGTGGAGGCCGTGCCGGTGAGGATCGGCAGCGTCGCCCGCACGGTGACGGCGGTCGGCTCGCTGCTGTCCAACGAATCGGTGGTCATCCGGCCCGAGATCGCCGGGCGCGTCAGCGAGATCGCCTTCCAGGAAGGCCAGAAGGTCACCAAGGGGACGGTGCTGGTCCGCCTCGACGATTCGATCGCGCGGGCGACGCTGGCCCAGGCGCAGGCGAGCATCGCCTTCTCCCGCGCCGAGCTGTCGCGCGCCGACCAGCTCGTCCGCCAGAACACCGGCCCCCTGCGCAACCGCGAGCAGGCGGCGGCCAAGCTCCAGGCCGACGAGGCGGCGGTCCAGCTCGCCAGGGCGCATCTCGACAAGCAGGTGCTGACGGCGCCCTTCGACGGGGTGCTCGGCCTGCGCAAGGTGTCGGTCGGCGATTTCATGCAGGCCGGCCGCGATATCGTGAACATCGAGGCGATCGACACCCTCAAGCTCGATTTCCGCGTGCCGGAGATGTTCCTGTCGGCGGTGAGGGTCGGCCAGACGCTGAAGGTCTCGGTGGATGCCTTCGCCGGCCGCGGCTTCGACGGGCAGGTCTACGCCATCGACCCGCTGGTCGACGTCAACGGCCGGGCGGTGGTGGTGCGCGCCCGCATCGCCAACGCGGACGGGAGCCTGCGTCCCGGCCTGTTCGCCCGCGTGGCGCTGACCCTGACCGTGGTGCCCGACGCCGTGCTGATCCCCGAGCAGGCGGTCGTCGCCTTCGGCAAGGAGCAGTTCGTCTTCAAGGTCGCCGAGGGCAAGGCCGTGCAGACCAGGGTGGGCTTGGGCGAGCGCCGCAACGCCGAGGTCGAGATCACCCAGGGGCTGAAGCCCGGCGACGTCGTGGTCACCGCGGGGCAGATCAAGATCCGCGACGGCGCCCCGGTGGTGGTCGTCAACGCCAAGCCGGCCGGGAGCTGAACCGATGGTCCTCTCCGACATCTCGGTCCGCCGGCCGGTCCTGGCGACGGTGATGAGCCTTGCGCTGATGCTGATCGGCATCGTGTCGTACCAGCGCCTGTCGGTGCGCGAGTACCCCAAGATCGACGAGCCGGTGGTCACCGTCGAGACGACCTACAAGGGCGCCTCGGCCCAGATCATCGAGAGCCAGGTCACCCAGACGCTGGAGGACAGCCTCGCCGGCATCGAGGGCATCGACGTGATGTCCTCGATCAGCCGCGCCGAGAAATCGCAGATCACGCTGCGCTTCCGCCTGGACCGCAACGTCGACACCGCCGCCAGCGACGTGCGCGACCGGGTGGCCCGCGTGCGCGCCGTGCTGCCCGACGAGATCGACGAGCCGGTGATCGCCAAGGTCGAGGCCGACGCCCAGCCGATCATCTATCTCGCCTTCTCCTCCGACCGGCATTCGCCGCTCGACGTCACCGACTTCGCCGACCGCTACGTCAAGGACCGCTTGCAGAACCTGCCCGGCGTGGCGCAGGTCCGCATCTTCGGCGAGCGGCGCTTCGCCATGCGGCTGTGGCTCGACCCGCAGCGGATGGCGGCCTACCGCGTCACCCCGCAGGACGTCGAGGCGGCGCTGCGCAAGCAGAACGTGGAGATCCCGGCCGGCCGCGTCGAGAGCGTGTCGCGCGAGTTCACCGTCGTCTCGGAAACCGACCTGCGCACGCCCGAGGAGTTCGAGCGGATCATCCTGCGCGACGACAGCGGCTATCTGGTGCGGCTGCGCGACGTCGGAAGGGCGGAGATCGGCGCGCTCGACGAGCGGGTCAGCGCCCGCTTCAACGGGCGCGGCGCCGTCGCCATCGGCGTGGTGAAGCAGTCCACCGCCAACCCGCTCGACGTGTCGAAGGCGGTCAACGACGCGCTGCCGGTCATCCGCGCCGCCCTGCCGGACGGCATGGGGGTGGATGTCGGCTACGACAGCTCGGTCTTCATCGCCAAGTCGATCGACGCGGTGTTCCACACGATCTTCGAGGCCATCGTGCTGGTCGTGCTGGTGATCTTCTTCTTCCTGCGCTCGCTGCGGGCGACGCTGGTGCCGCTGGTGACCATCCCGGTGTCGCTGATCGGCGGCTTCGCCCTGATGTACGCCTTCGGCTTCTCGATCAACACGCTGACCCTGCTGTCGATGGTGCTGGCCATCGGGCTGGTCGTCGACGACGCCATCGTCATGCTGGAGAACATCTTCCGCTACGTCGAGGAGGGGATGGATCCCTTCCGGGCGGCGCTGAAGGGGTCGAAGGAGATCGGCTTCGCGGTGGTCGCCATGACCATCACGCTGGCGGCGGTCTACGCGCCGATCGGCTTCATGACCGGCCGCACCGGGCGGCTGTTCACCGAATTCGCGCTGACGCTGGCCGGTGCGGTCATCGTCTCGGGCTTCGTCGCGCTGACGCTCTCGCCGATGATGTGCTCCAAGCTGCTGAGGCACGAGACCAGGCATGGCTTCTTCTATCGGGCGATCGAGCGTTTCCTGGAGGGCATGACCAACGGCTATCGCCGGCTGTTGCGGCTGTCGTTGCGGGCGCGGCCGTTGATCCTGCTGATCGGCGCCGGGGTGGCGGCGGCGAGCTACGTCCTGTTCGGCGGGCTGAAGTCGGAGCTGTCGCCGGTCGAGGACCGCGGCACCATCGTCGGCATCGCCATCGCGCCGGAGGGGGCGACGCTCGACTACACGATGACCTACGCCCAGCGGATGGAGGCGCTGTTCCGCGAGATCCCGGTCCTGGAGAAATTCTTCGTCGTCGTCGGCTTCCCGGTGGTCAACCAGGGCATCGCCTTCGTCCGTCTGGTCGACTGGGACCAGCGCGAGGTCAAGCAGCAGGCGATCACCGCCCAGCTCTTTCCCAAGATGTTCGGCATCCCCGGCATCCTGGGTTTCGTCACCAACCCGCCGTCGCTGGGCCAGAGCCCGATCGACAAGCCGGTGAACTTCGTCATCCAGACCTCGCTGCCCTTCGAGGAGTTGCAGAAGATGGTGGACGGGCTGCTGGCGGAGGCCCGCAAGTTCCCCGGCCTGACCAACCTCGACACCGACCTGAAGCTGAACAAGCCGGAACTGCGCATCGTGCTGGACCGTGACAAGGCGGCCGACCTCGGGGTCGAGGTCGACGCGGTGGGGCGGACGCTGGAGACGCTGCTCGGCGGCCGGCAGGTCACGCGCTTCAAGAAGGAGGGCAAGCAGTACGACGTGGTCGTGCAGGTTGCCAACATCGACCGTCGCAACCCGGACGACATCGCCTCGATCCATGTGCGCGGCGGCCTGTCGGCGACGGCCGCGGCAGCCGGCGGGACGGCGCCGATGATCTCGCTCGCCAATCTGGTGACGGTCGAGGAACGGGTCGCGCCCAAGGAGCTGAACCACTTCAACAAGCTGCGCTCGGCCACCATCACCGCGACGCTGGCCCCCGGCACCTCGCTGGGCGAGGCGCTGACCTATCTGCAAGGGGCGGCGCGGCGGGTGCTGCCGGCCACCGCCCAGACCGACTATGCCGGGCAGAGCCGCGAGTTCCGGGAGTCGGCGACCGGGCTCTATTTCGTCTTCGTGCTGGCGTTGGCCTTCATCTATCTGGTGCTGGCGGCGCAGTTCGAAAGCTTCGTCGATCCCTTCGTCATCATGCTGACGGTGCCGTTGTCGATGACCGGGGCGCTGGCCGCCTTGCAGATCGGCGGCGGAACGATGAACGTCTACAGCCAGATCGGCCTTGTGACTCTGGTCGGGCTCATCACCAAGCACGGCATCCTGATCGTCGAGTTCGCCAACCAGCTCCAGCGCGGCGGGGTCGAGATCCGCAAGGCGGTGGAGGACGCGGCGGTGATGCGCCTGCGCCCGATCCTGATGACCACAGGCGCCATGGTGCTGGGCGCCGTGCCGCTCGCCACCGCGCAGGGGGCGGGGGCCGAGAGCCGGCAGGCCATCGGCGCGGTGATCGTCGGCGGCATGACTCTGGGGACGCTGCTGACTCTGTTCGTCGTGCCGACGGTTTACAGCTATATTGCCAGGAAGAGGCCCTTCCCGGCCGGGGAGGCGGCTGATGGGCCGGCCGGCGCGGCGCCGCAAAGCGTCGCGCGTCCGGCGGAGTGACGCCACCGGCATGGCGCCGATGACGGCAGGCGAAGGAGGAGGCCCCCGCTCATGGCCAGCGTGCTTGTCATCGACGACGACGATGTCGTCCGCAGCATGCTGCTGCACATCCTGACCCGCAACGGCCACGAGGCGGCCGGCGCCCGCGATGGGGAGGAGGGAATCGCCCGTTTCCAGCGGAATCCCGCCGATCTGGTCATCACCGACATCTTCATGCCGAACCAGGAGGGGCTGGCGACGATCATGGCGTTGCGGCGGAACCGGCCCGACCTCAGGATCATCGCGATCTCCGGCGGCGGAGCCCGCGCCTCGCTCGACGTGCTGCCGGTGGCGGAGGCGCTGGGCGCGCAGAAGACGCTGCGCAAACCCTTCAAGCCGGCCGAGATCCTGGAGGCGGTGCGGGTGGTGCTTGGCGGGTGAGAGGGGGCCGCGCAACAAGGAAAGCCCCGCCTGGGGGCAGGGCAAACCAAGGCACTGGCAAACCAGGGTTACTGACAGACCAGGATCGTCATGGACTCGACCGGCACAGGGGCCGGCACAGGGGCGACCGGCAAGGCAAGCCGACAACGGGGCCGGCGAAACAACCGGCCGGCGGCTCACGCCACGCGCGGATCAGGCGGCCATCCGCTCCTGCTGGGCGCGAAGGTTGCTGCGGACGCGATCGAGCATCTGCTGAAAGGTTTCCCGGCTGATGCCATCGCGCGCCATGACGGCGACCACGATGGGGTCTTCAAGGAGTTCCGAAAGGGTCGGCGTCGTCCTGCGGTCCATGCTTCCCTCCCTTGAATCAGTCGATCCAGTCGATCCGGTTGGCCGATCCCTGCGCGCTGTTTCGAACGGCTGGGGTCTGGGCTGGCGACACCAAACCCTTGGTCTTCGATTGTACGCAAAAAATACAATCGCGCAACCCTATCGCGGACCAAAAGGAATTGGCACCCGTCCTTTGGTCAAACGGATCTATATCCTTCCGTGAAGCTGTATTCCGAGGGACGGCCTATGGTCACGCCATGGGAGGTAATGCAAAAGTTTGCGACAAATTGAGAAATGTTCAGGGGCTGTTTTGTTGCACGCGCGTGATGCTGGCACCGGACACGGCTCCCTCGGCGGACAGCGAGGGCAGCTCGACATCGGCGTGGACCCGCTGCACTTTGGCATGGCCGAGGCAGAGGTCGGCGGCGCGGCCGGCCAGATAGTCGGGATCGGGAATCGTCTCGTCGGCGCACAGGCGCCGCAGATCCTCGATGATGTCCTCGTAGGACATGACGGCGGCGATGTCGTCGGGAAAGCCGGCGCCGGGATGGGCGACGGTCAGGGTCAGGTCGATCCGCGCGGTCGGCCGCCCCGGCCGTCCGGCCAGATGGACCGTGGCGGTGAAGCCGCGCACGAGAATGGTGTAGGTCAGCGTCGCCCCGTCCGGCTGGACGATGGCGCGCCGTTCCGTGCTGTGCTCAGACAAACGGCTTCTCCCGGCCGGCCTTGTCCCGGCGGTCTGCTAGGGCGATCCTCGCGGGCGCACTATAGGCGGAAGCCCCGGCCGTTGCCACTCACGCCGCCACCGCTCATGCCGCCACCGCTCATGTCGTCGGCGCGCGCTTCAGGATCCGGGCTGGGTTGCCGGCGACCGTCGCACCGGCCGGGACGTCGCGCGTCACCACGCTGCCGGCGCCGACGATGGCGTCGTCGCCGATGCGGACGCCGGGCAGGATGATGCTGCCGCCGCCGATCCAGACATTGGCGCCGATGTGGACCGGGATGCCGGATTCATAGCCGGCGCGCCGCAGGTCGGGGTCGCGCGGGTGGTCGGCGGTGTAGATCTGCACCGACGGGCCGATCTGGCAATGGTCGCCCAGCGTGATGGCCACGACGTCGAGGAACACGCAGCCGAAATTCACGAAGCAGCCGCGGCCGATCCGGATGTTGGAGCCGTAATCGCAATGGAATGGCGGCCGCAGCACCGAATCCTCGCCGACCGCGCCCAGCATTTCGGCCAGCAGGCCGCGCCGCCGCTCGGTTTCCTCGGCGGTGGTCGCGTTGTAGGCGCGCATCAGGCGGTCGGCGCGCACGGCGTCGGCGGTCAGCTCCTCCCCGCCGGCGCGGTAGAGGTCGCCGGCCAGCATCTTCTGCTTCTCGCTGCGCGGGTCGGCATCGGTCATGGTCGGCGTCCTTCTCAAATGGTCTGGAGTGATCACCCGGCGTCCAGCGCGTCGGCCACGCGCACAACCGTGTCGCGGCCGGGCACGGCGGCCAGCAGCTCGGCGACCGGGCGCCCGAGCGTGGGATGGGAAAGGTCGGCGGCGATGTCGGCCAGCGGCGCCAGCACGAAGGCGCGCTCGGCGATGCGCGGGTGGGGGATCTCCAGCTCCGGCCCGGCCATCGTCCGGTTGCCGTCGAGGTCGCCGTAGAACAGGATGTCGATGTCGATGGGGCGCGGGCCGAACCGTTCGCCGCCGCCGGTGCGGCCGAGATCCGCCTCGATCCGCTTGACGAAGCGCAGCAGCTCCAGGGGGGCCAGGCGGGTCACGCCGCGCACCGCCATGTTGAGGAAGGCCGGCTGGTCGGTGACGTACATCGGCGCCGTCTGGTAGACCGCCGAGAGCCGGTCGATGGCGACGGCCTCGCCCAGATGCTGGATGGCGGCGGCCAGATTGGCCGCGCGGTCGCCGATGTTGCCGCCGAGCGCCAGATGGACCGTGGCGCCGGGCGGGGAGGGGGCCTTCGTAGCCGGAGAGGTGGCCGTCATGACAGGAAGTGTTCCGGGCGCAGTCGACAAGAGGGCACCTTCCTACCAAATCGACGGTGTGGCGTCATCGCCGACGGGAACAGCGGGCCGCCGCCGGGGTTCCCGGTCGGGTGGCGCCTCTGTCCGCCGCCGTTCGCTGGCCGTCCTTTGCCTGTTGAGGAGATCGCATCATGGTTGCGCGCGTCGCGATTGTTCTGGGCCTGTCGGTTGCCTGTCTCGCCGCCTGCGCCACAGGCCCGGGGGCGGAGGTGGCGCAGCGCGCCCAGACCGAGCTGGTCGGCATGCCCAAGGACCGGCTGCTCTCCTGCGCCGGCGTGCCGGAGCGGCAGGCGATGGCCGAGGGCCGGGAATATTACACCTACATTGCCCGCCCGGCCTATGCCGCCAGCCCGATGAGCAGCATCGGGGTCGGCGCCGGCAGCGGCGGGTTCGGCAGCGGGGTCGGGCTGGGACTCGGCTTCAGCGTGCCGGTCGGCGGCGGCACCACCGGCTGCGAGGCCACGGTGGTGCTGGGACGCGGCGGCGCGGTCGAGCAGGTGAGCTATCCGGCCGGCGTCAGCCTGTCGGCCTGCGCCCCGATCGTCCAGAACTGCGTGCAGCCGCGCTGAGACGGGCGCTCCTACGCCCATTGGGGGCTGTCGCGTCCGCGGGCGATCCCCTATTCTCGAAGCGTGGCCTTGACCATTCCGCACCCCGCGTCCCGACGCCAGGCGGCGGCCTTCCCGCGCCGGGCTTCCGGACCCCAAGACGGTTTTGGAGGAACGACGAATCATGGACATGAGCGGAAACCACCGGATCGAGGCGCCGCGCGAACGGGTGTGGGCCGCCTTGAACGACCCGGAGGTGCTGCGCCAGTGCATTCCCGGCTGCGAGGAGGTGGTGCGGCTGTCGGACACCGAGCTGACCGCCAAGGTGGTCGCCAAGGTCGGGCCGGTGAGCGCGAAATTCTCCGGCAAGGTGACGCTGTCCGACCTGGATCCGCCCAACGGCTACACCATCACCGGCGAAGGGTCGGGCGGAGCCGCCGGCTTCGGCAAGGGGGGGGCCACCGTGGCGCTGACCGATGAGGAGGGGGCCACCCGGCTGTCCTACACCGCGCGGGCCCAGGTCGGCGGCAAGCTGGCGCAGATCGGCTCGCGGCTGGTCGACGCCGCCGCGCGCAAGATGGCCGACGACTTCTTCTCGCGCTTCACCCGGATCGTCGGGCCGGTGGCGACCACCGAACCGGTGGGGGACACGCCTGCCGCTCCGGTGGCCGCGAATCCGGCCGCTCCGGCCGCCACTCCGGTCATGGCCGTGCCGCAGGCGGTTGCGCCACCCCCGGAGGTGCCGCTGCCGCTGCCCGCGATCGGGTCCGCGGCGGCGGGCGGCGGCGGGTTTTACGTGCCATGGGCGGCCATACTCGTGGTTGTCATTCTCGTTGGCGCGCTGGCCTTCGCCCATTAGTTCCGGGACTCGTTCTTTAGGCGGAGGGCGGCACGTTGGGGGGTTGGCCCCCACCCCGGAATGTGTATGCTGCCGCGCGTTTTCGGTCGGCCGGGCATGGCCGGCCATCACTCGGAAGGGAAGCCGAAGAATGAAGAAGCATCTGATGGGCGCGGCCCTGGTCGTCGGCGTCGTCATGGGCGCCGGCGCCGCGCAGGCAGCCGACGCCGCCGCCGGCAAGGACGTGTTCAAGGTCTGCATGGCCTGCCACACCACCGAGCAGGGCAAGAACAAGGTCGGTCCGTCGCTGTTCGGCGTGGTCGGCCGCACCGCCGCCTCCATCGACGGCTTCAAGTATTCGGCTCCGATGAAGGAAAAGGGCGCTGCCGGCTACGTCTGGACCGCGGAAAACCTCGACGCCTACATCAAGGCCCCGAAGGAGATCGTCCCCGGCGGCACGATGGCCTTCGCCGGTCTGAAGGACGACGCCAAGCGCGCCGACCTGATCGCCTTCCTGGCCGAGCAGAAGTAACAGCCCGCCCTTACGGGGGCGGATCTGGATGAAGGGCCGGAGGGGAAAGCCTCCGGCCCTTTTTTCATGCCCCGGCCGGGCTCAGCCGGCGGCGTCCAGGCTCTTGCTCGCCACCTCGTAGACGTCGGGCGACAGGCCCGGCGTGCCGACGATCCGCTCCAGCTCGGCCTTCATCAGCGCCTGACGGGCCGCGTCATAGCGCCGCAGACGGGAGAAGGGGCCCATCAGCCGGGCTGCAACCTGTGGGTTCATCGGGTCGAGCCGCAGGACCTGGTCGGCCAGGAAGCCGTAGCCGGCGCCGCCTGCCTCGTGGAAGCGGACCGGGTTGCCGTTGGCGAAACCGCCGATCAGCGCATAGACCTTGTTCGGGTTGCGGATCTCGAAGGCCGGATGGCCGAGGAGAGCCGTCACCCGCTCCAGCGTGTCGGGACGGTGGGACATCGCCTGCACGCTGAACCACTTGTCCACCACCAGCGCGTCGCCCTTCCAGCGTTCGTAGAAGCCGGCCAGCGCCTCCTCCCGCTCGGCGGCCTTGGCGTTGGAGAGGAATTGCAGCGCGGCGATCACGTCGGTCATCGCCTGGGCGCCGTGATACTGGCCCAGGCAGAGGCCGAGCGCCTCCTCGTCCTCCAGCGCCATCAGGTAGGCGAGGCAGAGATTCTTCAGCGCCCGCTTGCCGATGGCCGCCGCCTCGACCGAGAAGGGCTCCTGGCTGGAGTTGCGGCGGTACAGCGTCAGCCATTGCGGGCGGAGAGCCTCGGCCAGACGCCTGCGGGCGAACTCGCGCACCGCGTGGACGGCGTCGGGATCGACCACCGCCATCTGGGTGCCGAGATAGGCCTCGGTCGGCAGCACCAGCGCTTGGGCGGCAAAGGCGGGATCGCGCTCGGCGTCCGTCAGAACCTTGCCGACGGCGGCGACGTAGCTCTCCGGCAGGACGAGGTCGCGGCCGGCCTGACGGTCGGCGACGAGGCCCAGCAGGATGCGCGTGCCGAGGATCTGCCCGGCCTCCCAACGGTTGAAGGCGTCGCTGTCGTTGGCCATCAGGAAGGTGAGGTCGGCGTCGGGGATGTCGGCCTTCAGCTTCACCGGGGCCGAGAAGCCGCGCAGCAGCGACGGCACCGGGCGGGCCGCGACGTCCTGGAACTCGAAGACCTGCGTTTCCTGGGTGACGTGCAGGATGCGGCTGGTCCCGGATGCCGTCTCCTCGCCGGCCAGCCGCAGCGGCAGGTCGGCGCCGTCGGGGCCGAGCAGGCCGACCACCAGCGGGATGTGCATCGGCTGCTTGACCGGCTGGCCCGGCGTTGCCGGCACGGTCTGGCGCACGGTCAGCCGGTAGGTCTTCGCCGCCGCGTCGTGGTCGGTCGAGACGTCGAGTTCCGGCGTGCCGGCCTGCCGGTACCAGAGCTGGAACTGGGCGAGGTCGACCCCGCTGGCGTCGGCCATCGCCGCGACGAAGTCGTCGCAGGTCACCGCCTGCCCGTCATGGCGCTGGAAATAGAGGTCGATGCCCTTGCGGTACGCCTCCGGCCCCAACAGGGTGTGAATCATGCGGATGACCTCCGCACCCTTGTTGTAGACGGTGGGCGTGTAGAAGTTGTTGATCTCGACGTAGCTGTCGGGCCGCACCGGGTGGGCCATGGCGCCGGCGTCCTCCTGGAACTGCACGGTGCGCAGCCCCTGGACGTCGGCGATGCGCTTGACCGCGCGGGAGTTCAGGTCGGAGGAGAATTCCTGGTCGCGGAAGACCGTCAGGCCCTCCTTCAGCGACAGCTGGAACCAGTCGCGGCAGGTGACGCGGTTGCCGGTCCAGTTGTGGAAATACTCGTGCGCGACGACCGCCTCGATGTTCAGGAAATCGGTGTCGGTCGCCGTCTCCGGCTTCGCCAGGATGTATTTGGTGTTGAAGACGTTGAGCGACTTGTTTTCCATCGCCCCCATGTTGAAGTCGCCGACCGCGACGATGTTGAAGATGTCGAGGTCGTACTCCAGGCCGTAGACCTCCTCGTCCCAGCGCATCGACCTGATCAGCGAGCGCATGGCGTGGTCGACCTTGTCCTCGTTGCCCGGCTCGACGTAGATGCGGAGCGTGACGTCGCGGCCCGACGCGGTGCGGAAGCGGTCCTCGGCGTGGACCAGCGAGCCGGCGACCAGCGCGAACAGGTAGCAGGGCTTGGGGAAGGGATCCTCCCAGCGCGCCCAGTGGCGGCCGTCGCCGTGTTCGCCGGCCTCGGCGAGGTTGCCGTTCGACAGCAGGACCGGGTAGCGCGCCTTCTCGGCCGTGATGGTGGTGCTGTAGCGCGCCATCACGTCGGGGCGGTCGAGGAAGTAGGTGATCTTGCGGAAGCCTTCCGCCTCGCACTGGGTGCAGAAGTTGCCGGAGGACTTGTAGAGCCCCTCCAGCGCGGTGTTCTCCTGTGGCTTGATGCGGACGACGGTTTCCAGCGTGAAGCGGTCCGGCGTGCCGGGGATCGTCAGGTTGTCGGGGGTCAGCGTGTAGGCGTCGGCCCCGAGCGTCCGGCCGTCGAGCGCCACCGACACCAGTTCCAGCCGCTGGCCGTCGAGCGTCAGCGGCTCGGGCGCGGCGCCGGGGGTGGCGGATTCGGCGCGCGCCGGGTTGCGGCGGATCGCCAGCACGGCGCGGACGGTGGTGACCTCCTCCCCCAGATCGACGTGCAGGTCGACGGTGTCGATCAGATGGGCCGGCGGGCGGTAATCCTGGAGCCGGATGGCCTTCGGCGTGCCTTTGTCCATGATGCCTTGTCTCTGCTCAGTCGTTCGCGAGGATTCCGATGGGGAACTGTAGCAAGGCGGACGGGGGCTGTCCCCTGTGGGAATGGGGATGAGGGTGACACCCGGCTTTGCGCCGGTGTGGGATGGGGGTATGGTGCCGGCCCGCGGGCGCCGGCCGGGAGTATCCGGAAAACTTGCGGGCGACGGGCCAACCCCCCGGCGCCAACTGTTTACCCGGCGTGGCACCTGCGCATGGATCGACGGACATGACCGACACACCCAGCCTTCCGCACACCGCCCGCATGGCCAATGTCCGCACCGGCGGCGACCGCACCGGCGGCCACGCCGCCGGCGACCGGGACGTGCGGCTCGACTTCTTCCGCGGGCTGGCCTTGTGGTTCATCTTCGTCAACCACATCCCGGCCAACCAGATCTCCTGGCTGACGCCGCGGAATTTCGGACTGAGCGACGCCACGGAGATCTTCGTCTTCATCTCCGGCTACACGGCGGCGATGGTGTATGGGCGGACGCTGGAGCGCGCCGGCTTCCCGATGACGGCGGCGCAGGTGCTGCACCGCTGCTGGACGCTGTACGTCACCTACATCATCCTGTTCTTCGCCTTCACGGCGCAGATCGCCTACACCGCACGCGTCTTCGAGAGTCCGCTGTTCACCGAGGAAATGGGGATCGCCAGCTATTTCCAGGATCCCGTCACGGCGCTGACCCAGGCGCTGCTGCTGAAGTTCCGTCCGGCGAATCTCGATGTGCTGCCGCTCTACATCGTGCTGATGCTGGCCCTTCCGCTCCTGCTGCCGGCCCTGCGCCGCCGGCCGTTGATGGTGCTGGCGGGATCGGGGATCCTCTACCTCGCGGCACGGGCCGGCGAATGGAACCTGCCCACCCACCCTGACGGCGGCGTCTGGTACTTCAACCCCTTCGCCTGGCAGTTCCTGTTCGTCACCGGCGCGGTGCTGCAACGCCTGCCCGGCCTGCGGGCGGCCCTGCTGCGGCCGCGCCGTCCGGTGATGGTCGCCGCCATCCTGTTCCTGGCGCTCAGCCTGTTCCTGGCGCTGTCCTGGCAGTTCGCCTTCCTGCACCGGCTGCTGCCCAACTGGCTGACCGACATCCTCTACCCCATCAGCAAGACCGATCTCGACCCGCTGCGGCTGGCGCATTTCTGCGCGCTGGCCTACGTCGTCCTGCGCCTCACCCCGTTCGACGCGCCCTGGCTGAGGACGTCGCTCGCCGCGCCGGTCGTGGAGTGCGGGCGGCAGTCCCTGCATGTGTTCTGTGTCGGTGTCCTGCTGTCCTTCGCCGCGCAGACCGTGCTGGTGCACGTCAACGGCTCGCTCTCCGCCCAGTTCCTTGTTACCATTTTCGGGATCTCCGCGATGGTGCTGCTGTCCCGGCTTCTGACATGGTATCAGTCGGCTGAACGGGCGAGGCGCCAGCAGGCCCCCGCCGCGAGGAATTCGAGAGCATGAGACGACGTGCCGGGCGACGCCTTCCTCTGCTGGCCGCCGCCCTCCTGATGGGCATGTCGGCCGGCGCCGGGAGCCAGACCTTGGCGGGATCCGTGTGGGCGGAATCGTTGGTGGATGAGGCGTGCCGGGTGCCGGATTCGGTGTTGACGACCGTCGACGCCGGTCTGCCGCGGGTGCGCGAGCGGATCGACAGCGGGTTGCCGTTGTCGGTGCTGATCGTGAACTCGGTCAAGCCGAGCACCCGGCCGCCGGCATCGGGCTACCCGGTCTGGCTGAAGGGGGAACTGAAGCGGCGCCTGCCGGGCCGCCGGATCGAGGTCGAGGTCATGAACCTGCCGGGCGCGGCGGCGCCGGCCATGCTGGAACCCCTGCTGCGGGCGGTGGGAGAGCGGCAGCCGGCGCTGGTGGTCTGGCAGACCGGCACCGTGGACGCGATGCGCAACCTCGATCCGGAAAGCTTCGGCGGGGCGCTGAACCGGGGAATCGACGGCGTGGTGCGGCAAGGCGCCGATCTCGTGATCATGGACATGCAGTACAGCATGCACACGGCACAGCTGATCGATTTCGCCCCTTACCTGTCCTATATGGCGTGGTTGTCGCAGAACGCGGAGGTCTTCCATTTTCCGCGCTACGACATCATGCGCCACTGGGTGGAAACCGGCCGCGTCGATTTCGGCGAGGCGGACGTGCAGGCCAAGCAGGACGCCTACGAGTTCGTGCATCGCTGCGTCGGTCAATTGCTGGCCGAGAGCATCGTGTCCATGATCGACCATGCCAGGAGGGCGGCGCATTGATCCGCAGGGGGCTTTTTTCGGTTCTGACGGTGGTTTTCGGGGTTTCGGGAGGGGTGTTCGGGGGATTGGGGACGGTGATGGCGGCGGGGCCCGAGGCGCCGCCGGCCAGCGCCTGCCAAGTGCCGAAGGCGAGGACCAGCCTCGCCGCCTATCTGCCACGGGTGGCTGAGCGCCTCGCCTCGGGGCTTCCGGTGCGGATCGTGGCGCTCGGTTCCTCATCGACGGCCGGCGCCGGGGCGAGCGCGCCGGACCGGACCTACCCGGCCCGCCTTGCCCATTACCTGCACCAGTGGGCCGGGTCGGTCGAGGTGAGCGTCCTCAACAAGGGGATCAACGGCGAAACCGACGACCAGACGGTGGAGCGGATCGGCAGCGACGTGCTGGCCCAGAACGCCGACCTGCTGATCTGGCAGGTCGGGGCAAACACCGTCCTGCGCGACGGCGATTTCGCGCTGAGCGAGAAATCCGTCCGGCGCGGCGTGGAGCAGGCACAGGCCGCCGGCCTCGACGTCGTGCTGATGGATCTGCAATACGCGCCGCGGATGCTCGCCAAGGACCGCACCGACGCGATGCTGGCGCAGATCGCCCATGTGGCGGCCGACGAGCATGTCGGCCTGTTCCAACGCTTCGCGGTCATGCGGGATCTGGTGGAAAGCAAGCGGATGACCGTCGGCCAGCTCATCGGGCCGGACGGGGTTCATCAGAGCGACGCCGGCTATGACTGTGTCGCCCGCACGCTGGCCGCCGGGATCGAGGACGCCATCCGCCCGCAGCAGGGGCGGGCGGACTGAGAAGGACACCGTCCGCCCCTGTGATGGGGCGGTACGGATCAGACGTGGAAGCTCTCGCCGCAGCCGCAGCGGCCCTTCTCGTTCGGATTCTTGAAGACGAAGCCGGTCTGGAACTTGTCGTCCACGTAATCCATCTCGCTGCCGATCAGGAACATCACGGCGGCGGGGTCGATCAGGATGGTGACGCCCTTGTCCTCCACCACCTCGTCGAACTTCAGCTTCTCCTTGGCGTACTGGACGTCGTAGCTGAGGCCGGAGCAGCCGCGTGCCTTCACGCCGATGCGCAGGCCGACGATGTCGTCGGTGGCCTTCGACATCAGCGCCTTGACGCGGTCGGCGGCGCTGTCGGTGATGGTGAGCGCCTTGGGGAGCGAACGGGCCATGGCGGTGGTCTCCTGAAAAGACTCAGAACATATCCAGTTGCAGGCGGGCGACCTCGGACATCATGCCCTGGT
Source organism: Azospirillum agricola (assembly GCF_017876095.1). GTDB lineage: Bacteria > Pseudomonadota > Alphaproteobacteria > Azospirillales > Azospirillaceae > Azospirillum > Azospirillum agricola. The sequence continues at coordinate 134,989 of NZ_JAGINM010000018.1, read as the reverse complement.
GCCATGGCGGCTCCCAGACGAGGTCGATCTTGACCTCGTTGACGTCCTCCACGCCCAGCACGGCTTGGCGGACCTGTTCGGGAAGCTCGCCAGCCACCGGACACATGGGGCTGGTCAGCGTCATGTCAATCTCGACGTTGCGCTGGCCATCCATGTCGACACGGTAGATCAGGCCGAGTTCCCAGATGTCCACCGGGATCTCGGGGTCGTAGCAGGTCTTGATCGCCGCCACGACGCGGTCCATGAGTTCTTCGCGCGGGTCGTAGCCGGGGGGCGGGGCCAGCGGGTTCGCCTTCTCGGGAGCCGCCTCCGCTGCCACTGGCGCCGCCGCTTGCGCCGACGTCTCGCTGTTGTTGGCCAACCGGCTCAGGGCGTTTTCGGTCATCGCGGTCACCCCTCTCTCAAAACTGGTCGCTGGACGCGGAGTCCTGGCCGTGCAGCGCCGCGTTCATGGCGTGCCACGCCAGGGTCGCGCACTTCACGCGCACCGGGAATTGACGAACGCCCGACATGACCATCAGCTTTTCCATGGTCTCCTCGTCCACCTCGCCATGGGCGCCCTGCTCGTCCTCGTCCTTGGTGCAGAGCTCGTGGAAGGTGTGGAACAGGGTCTCGGCCTCCTCGGCCGTCTTGCCCTGCACCAGCTCCGTCATCATCGAGGCGCTGGCGGTCGAGATGGCGCAGCCGCGCCCCTGGAAGGCGACGTCCGCCACCACCCCGTCCTTCAGGGTCAGATAGACCATGAACCGGTCGCCGCACATCGGGTTCTCGCCCTTCGCCTCGCGGTTGGAATCGTCGGGATGGCGGAAGTTGCGGGGATTCTTGCCGTGGTCCAGGATGACTTCCTGATACAGCTCGCGCAGATCGTCCATCATGCTCCGAAGAACTCCTTGACCGCCTGGAGCGATTCCACCAGCGCGTCGGCCTCCGCGCGGGTGTTGTAGAGGCCGAAGGAGGCGCGGACCGTCGGGCCGACGCCGAACCGCTCGGCCAGCGGCTCGGCGCAATGGCGCCCGACGCGGACGGCAACGCCGTACTGGTCGACGATGGTGCCGACATCGTGCGGGTGGACGCCGTCGAGCGCGAAGGAGACGATCGGCCCCTTGCCCGGCGCCGTGCCGATGATGCGCAACCCCTCGATCTGGGAGAGCTGCTGCGTGGCGTACTTCAGCAGGTCGTGCTCATGCGCGGCGATGGCGTCGCGGCCGAGCGCCTCGATGTAGTCGAGCGCGGCGCCGAAACCGATGACCTCGGTGATCGGCGGGGTGCCGGCCTCGAAGCGGGCGGGCGGCGCCTTGAAGGTGGTGCCCTCGAAGCTGACCGACTCGATCATGTCGCCGCCGCCCTGGTAGGGGGGCATGCGCTTGAGGATGTCGTACTTGCCGTAGAGCACGCCCAGCCCCGTCGGGCCGTAGAGCTTGTGGGCGGTGAAGACGTAGAAGTCGGCGTCGATGTCCTGCACGTCGACCCGGCCGTGCACCACCGCCTGGCTGCCGTCGAACAGCACCGGGACGCCGCGCTCGTGCGCCAGCGCCGCGATGGTCCTGGCCGGCGTCACCGTGCCCAGCACGTTGGAGCAGTGGGTGATCGCCACCAGCTTGGTGCGGTCGGACAACAGGCTCTTGTAGGCGTCGAGGTCGAGGACGCCGTCCTCGTCGCAGGGCACCACCTTGATGACGATCTTCTTGTCGGCCTGGAGAAGCTGCCACGGCACGATGTTGGCGTGGTGCTCCATGATCGACAGGATGATTTCGTCACCCTCCGACAGGAAGGTCCGGCCGTAGCTGGCCGCCACGAGGTTGATCGCCTCGGTCGAGCTGCGGGTGAAGACGATGTTGCGGTCCGACGGCGCGTTGATGAAGCGCGCGACCTTGGTCCGCACCGCCTCGAACTGGTCGGTGGCGGTCTGCGACAGGAAATGCACGCCCCGGTGGATGTTGGAGTAATCCTCCTCCAGGAAGCGGGTCATCGCCTGGATCACTTGGCGCGGCTTGTGGGCCGAGGCGCCGCTGTCGAGATAGACCAGCGGCTTTCCGGGCTTTCCCTTCCGGGCGTGGACGCTGCGGCCGAGGATCGGGAAATCCTCGCGGACGCGGGCAACGTCGTAGGCCCCAATGGCTTTTTGGGCGGACAGGATGGCGTCGGCTTCGGGCATCAGCGTTTTTCCTCCAACCAACCGGCGACGAGGGAGTGGAAGGCCTCGCGGATGGGTTCCTCGGCGATCTCCTCCATGGCCTCGGCCAGGAAGGCGCCGATCAGCAGGCCGCGCGCGGTCTCCTGGTCGATGCCGCGGGCGCGCAGGTAGAAGAGCGCGTTGTCGTCCAGTTCGCCGGCGGTGCAGCCGTGGCTGCATTTGACGTCGTCGGCGTGGATCTCCAGCTCCGGCTTGGCGTCGATCTCCGCCGTGTCGGACAGCAGCAGGGCGCGGTTCAACTGGTGCCCGTCGGTCTTCTGGGCTTGCGGGCGGACGATGATCTTGCCCTGGAAGACGGCGCGGGCGGTGTCGTCGATGACGCCCTTGTAGACCTCGCGGCTGGTGCCGTTGGGCTGGGCGTGGTCGATCAGGGTGGTGGTGTCGGCGTGTTGGTTGCCGCGCACCATGTAGCCGCCGCTGACATGGGTCCGCGCGTCGGTGCCGGCCAGCGTGCTGACCACCTCGTTGCGCGACAGCCGGCCGCCCAGCGTCAGGATGAAGTTGTCGTAGCAGCCGTCCTTCGCCACCGTCGCCGCCGTGTGCGACAGGTGGAAGGCGGCGCCGCCCTCGCGCTGGGCCTTGTAATGGTGCAGCGTGGCGCCCTCGCCGACGAAGATCTCGGCGACGTGGTTGGCCAGCGTCGTGCCGGTGCCGCAGCCGACATGATGCTCGACCACCACGGCGCGGCTCCCCGCCTCGGCGACGATCAACGTGCGCGGGTGGAAGGAGGTCGCCCGACCCTCGGCGCCGACCGAGACGAAGACCAGCTCGATCGGTTGGGCCAGCGCGACGCCGCGCGGGATGCGCAGGACCGGGCCGTCGGCCAGATAGGCGCTGTTGAGCGCGACCAGCGGCCGGTCGTCGGCGGCGGCGAGGCGGCCGATGTGGTCGCCGACCAGATCGCCATGGTCGGTCAGCGCGGTGGCGAGGCTCAGCAGTTCGACGCCGGCGGGCAGTCCCTCGGTCGAGGACAGCTCGGCGCGGAAACGGCCGTCGACGAAGACCAGGCGGGGGCCGTGACCCTCGGGGCGGACGGTCGGCAGCACGTCGAAGCAGGCGTCGCTGTCGGCGGTGACGGCCGGCTGGAAGGTGAGCTTGCCGAGATCGCGCAGGTTGGTGTAGCGCCAGCTCTCGTTGCGCACGGTCGGCAGACCGACGGCGGCGAAGCGCTCGCGGCCCTGCTCGCGCAGGTCGCGCACCCAGGACAGCGCCGCCCCCGGCAGGCCGCTCCGCAGATGGTCGAGCGGCGCCAGGAAGGCGGGGGCCGTCGCCGGGTCGGCGCCGCGCGTCGAATAGGTGGTCGTCATCGTCGCCATCACGCGGCCTCGTTCACGCCGAAATCGCGGTAGCCGTTCTTCTCCAGCTCCAGGGCCAGCTCCTTGCCGCCCGACTTGACGATGCGGCCGGCGGCCAGGACATGGACATGGTCGGGGACGATGTAGTCGAGCAGCCGCTGGTAGTGGGTGATGACCAGCATCGAGCGCTCGGGCGAGCGCAGCGCGTTGACGCCCTCGGCGACGATCTTCAGCGCGTCGATGTCGAGCCCGCTGTCGGTCTCGTCGAGGACGGCGAATTTCGGCTCCAGCACGGCCATCTGAAGCGTCTCGTTGCGCTTCTTCTCGCCGCCGGAGAAGCCGACATTGACCGCGCGCTTCAGCATCTCGTCCGACATGCCGAGCGCCTTGGTCTTCTCGCGCAGCAGCTTGAGGAACTGCATGGCGTCCAGCTCCTTCTCGCCGCGATGCTTGCGGATGGCGTTGAGCGCGGTTTTCAGGAAGGTGGTGTTGGCGACGCCGGGGATCTCCACCGGGTACTGGAAGGCTAGGAAGACGCCGGCGGCGGCGCGCTCCTCCGGCTCCAGGGCCAGCAGATCCTTGCCGTAATAGGTGACGGAACCCTTGGTGACCTCGTAGCCGTCGCGGCCGGCCAGCACGTAGGACAGGGTGCTCTTGCCGGCGCCGTTCGGACCCATGATGGCGTGGACCTCGCCGGGGCGGATCGTCAGGTCGACGCCCTTGAGAATGTCCTTGCCGTCCACCTTGGCGTGCAGATTCTTGATTTCGATCATGGTTCGGTCCTTCAGGCGTTCGGCTGTCCGGGGTGTCTGCGCTGTTCCGGAGACTGGCTGTCGAGATTCCGCGAGCGGGCGGCGGGCGCGGGCGTCAGCCCACGCTGCCTTCCAGGCTGATGCCCACCAGCTTCTGGGCTTCCACGGCGAATTCCATGGGGAGCTCCTTCAGGACCTCCTTGCAGAAGCCGTTGACGATCAGGGAGACCGCGTCCTCCTCCGAGATGCCGCGCTGGCGGCAGTAGAACAGCTGGTCCTCGCTGATCTTGGCGGTGGTCGCCTCGTGCTCGATGCGGGCGGAGCGGTTGCGGCTCTCGATGTAGGGCACGGTGTGGGCGCCGCACTGGTCGCCGATCAGCAGGCTGTCGCACTGGGTGTGGTTGCGCGCGCCCTCGGCCTTGGGCAGGATCTTCACCAGGCCCCGGTAGGTCTGCTGCGCCTTGCCGGCCGAGATGCCCTTCGACACGATCGTCGAGCGGGTGTTCTTGCCGATGTGGATCATCTTGGTGCCGGTGTCAGCCTGTTGGAAGTTGTTGGTGATGGCGACCGAATAGAACTCGCCCACCGAATTGTCGCCCTGGAGGATGCAGCTCGGGTATTTCCAGGTGATCGCCGAGCCGGTCTCGACCTGCGTCCACGAGATCTTCGAGTTCTTGCCACGGCAGGCGCCGCGCTTGGTCACGAAGTTGTAGATGCCGCCGACGCCTTCCTCGTTGCCCGGATACCAGTTCTGCACCGTGGAGTATTTGATCGTCGCGTCGTCATGCGCCACCAGCTCGACCACGGCTGCGTGGAGCTGGTTCTCGTCGCGCTTGGGCGCCGTGCAACCTTCCAGATAGCTGACGTAGGATCCGGCGTCGGCGATGATCAGGGTGCGCTCGAACTGGCCGGTGTTGGCCTGGTTGATGCGGAAATAGGTCGACAGCTCCATCGGGCAGCGGACGCCCTTGGGGATGTAGACGAAGCTGCCGTCGGTGAAGACCGCGCAGTTCAGCGTCGCGTAGAAATTGTCGGTGTAGGGCACGACCGAGCCGAGATACTTCTTCACGAGATCCGGGTGCTTCTGCACGGCCTCGGAGATCGCGCAGAAGATGATGCCCATCTCCTCCAGCTTGGCCTTGAAGGTGGTCGCCACCGAAACGCTGTCGAACACCGCGTCGACGGCGATGGCCGGGCTCTTGCCCTCCGACCCCTCGACGCCGGCCAGGATCTCCTGCTCGCGCAGCGGGATGCCCAGCTTCGCGTAGGTCTTCAGCAGCTCGGGATCGACCTCGTCGAGCGACTTCGGGCCGGCCTTCATCTTGGGCGCCGCGTAATAATGCGCGTCCTGGTAGTCGATCGGCGGGAAGCTGACGGCGGCCCATTGCGGCTCCTCCATCGTCTGCCAGACGCGGAAGGCCTTCAGGCGCCATTCCAGCAGCCACTCCGGCTCGTTTTTCTTGGCCGAGATGAAGCGGACGATGTCCTCGTTCAGGCCCTTGGGCGCCACGTCGGATTCGATGTCGGTCGTGAAGCCGTACTTGTACTTCTGCTCGGTGACGGCGCGGACCTGTTCGATGGTTTCCGGCTGGGCGGCCATGGCTTGCCTCGTTCTCGTGAGAATTGGGTTAGTGCGCCGGCTGCGCCGAAGGCGCGGCGGCGGGGGCCGGGAAGGTGACGGGGACCATCATGTCGGCCAGGGTGACCTCCTCCAGCGCGCCGCGGATGGCGCGGTTGACCTTCTCCCAGCCGCCCCGCATCGGGCAGAGCCGCTCGACCCCGCACTGGCTGTCGGCGCCGTCGACGCAGGCGGTCAGCGCGATCGGGCCATCGAGCGCGGTGATGATCTCCGCGATGGATATTGCATCGGCGGCCCGGCTGAGCGCATAACCGCCAGCGGCCCCGCGTTGCGAGGTCGTCAGCCCGGCGGGCGTCAGCGCTTTCATCAGCTTGGCGACCGTCGGCGCGGGCACGCCGGTGCGCTCCGCCAGCAGCGACACGGTGTGGACCGTGCCGGCATGGCGCGCCATCTCGCTCAGGACGACGATGGCGTAGTCGGTCAGCTTGCTGAGCCGGATCATGGGCGCACCCCGATGGACAAGGACAGGCTCCGAATACAGGACTAAATTAGTCCTGATTAGATGGCCTACTTAGGTCCTATGTCAAGCAAAAGCGTGGCTGGGCAAGGGGGTGGAATGCCCGATCTGCCCGCTTGGGTATACAACCCAGCCATGCGTCAGCGCGCAACACGAAAATAGACTGCGCCGCTGCGTCGCGGCGGCGCCCTCGGTTGCGGTCCTTCCGAAACGAAAGAGGCCCCGCACCGGGGTGGCGCGGGGCTCAAGGCCGTCGGATGGAAACAGGATGGAAGCCCGCGGGTCAGGCCGGCTTCTTCGCCTCCTCGCGGGCGGCGCTGCGGGCCGCGTCGGCGGTGGACGAGGCCGCCTCGGTCACCTCCTCCTTGGCGGCCTCGACGGCGGCCTGGGCGGCGCGGGTGCCGCGGTCCAGCGCGTCCATGGCCAGCGTCTTGGCGCGCTCGGTCGCCTCGTCGGCGTAGGGGCCGACCCAGCGGCTCTCGGACTGGGTGGAGGGCAGGGCGGCGCCGATGGCGGCACCCAGCGCCACGCCCATGGCGCCGGCGACCATCGGATGATCCTCCACCATGTCCCAGAAGCCGGTCGAGACGTCGTGCATGCGCTCGCGCACATGGAAGCTGGAGTGCGAGGTCGAGGGCGCGGCGCCCGGCCCGCGATTCGCGACACGGTTGGAGGAACCGCCCACCGCGCTGCTGGCGCTGTCATAGGCGCTGCCGACCGCGCTGGAGGCGCTGTCGTATGCCCCGCCCACCGCGTTCGACGCGCTGTCGTAGGCGCCGCCGACGGCCTCCGACGCGCTGTCATAGGCCGAGCTGGCGGCGCTGCGCACGCTGTCGGTGGCGCTGCTCAGGGTGTCGCGGGCGTAGCCGACGGCGTCCTCGGCGCGATGGCGCACCGAACGCAGGGTGCTGCTGCGGGCGATGCGGCGGTCGTAGCCGCTGGTCGACAGCGCCAGCCAGCCGAGGCCGACGCCGATCAGCGCCAGCGGGATCGGGTTGCTGGTGACGCTGCCCATCATCGACGACGGGGCGTGGGCCGGGCGGTAGGTGTTGCGTGCCGGCTGACCATGCCGGTCGCGCTGGTCGCGGTCGGACCCGTGGTCGGGGGAGGTGTAGCTGTGGCTCATCTTGCGCTCCATCAGGGTGCGGGGGGAAAGACGCGCCATCCGGCCGCGCAGCGCGTCGACGGTGCCGTCGATGCGCGCGCGGCTGGCGCGGATCTCGCCCTCCAGGCGGTCGAGGTCGGGGGGAGTGTTGCCGGTGCCGGCATCCGGGCGGGTCATCGGGGACTCAACTCAAGCGGCTAGCGGGCGAGCTGGGATTCGGCCCAGCGCTTGTCGTCGTTCAGCGTGCCGATGGTGCGCCGGGGACGGAGATTCTCGGGCTTCAGCCGGTTCTTGCCGACATAGGCCAGAATGCCTCCGATCGCGGCGACGGCGACGCCGACGATCAGCGCGGCCAGCCAGGGCTCCAGCACGGTGGACAGGCCGAGAACCGCCGACGCCAACAGGACCAGGACGCCCGCGAAGGCGACCAGACCGCCGATGGCGATGTAGGCGACTCCGCCGGCCGCCTCGGCCGCCTTGTCGCTGAGTTCGGCCTTGGCCAGGGCGATCTCCGAGCGGGCGAGGTTGGTCGTCTCGCGCGCCAGATCGGCGAACAGGCCGGCCAGCGGCCGGTCCTGCCGGGGATCGGGGCGACGGGGATCGTCGTAGCGGTTCTCGGCCGCGCTCATGGCCGTTGCCCCGCCGGCTTGATGTCGACCGGTTTCACGTCGGCCGGCTTGACGTTGGTCGTCCCGATGTCCGCCGTCTTGATGGTGGCGCTGCCCAGGGCCGTCTCGGCGGAGCCGCTGCCCGTCGGCGGCGGGTTGTGACCGCTCACCGACCCCGGAGCGCGCGACAGCGGCAGGCCGGTCGCCGGCTTGGGCATTCCGCTGGTCTGGGCGCCGATGCCGTGGGTGCTGCCGGGGGTGTTGAGCGGCGAACCGGTGCCCTGGCCCAGGTCGGCGGCGCGGCGCGGTGTGCGCAGGGCGGAGTCGGCGATGCCGCCGGCCATGGCGCGGCCGCTGCCTTCGGCCGTGCGGTAATCGGCGCTGCGCCGCGCGTTGCGTCCGGCGGTCTCGGCCGTGCGGCTGTGGAGCGTGCCGCTGCCGGTGTGGCCGTGCAGGCGGCGCTCGCCGGAACTCTTGATGAAGCGCGCGGCCAGGAAACCGAGCGCGAAGGCGCCGCCGATGAAGATCTCCGGCTGGCGGCGGGCGAAGCCCTCGACCTCGCCGACGATGTCGTCCAGGCTGGAATGACGCAGCATGTCGGCCACCCGCTCGACACGGTCGGCGGCCTGCACGGCGTATTGGGCGGCGGTGCCGTTGTTTTCGGCGTTCAGATGATCGGCGGCCTTGTGGAGCGCGCTGGCGACGCCGCCCAACTGGTCGGCGGCGCGGTCGGTCTGCTGTTCCAGCAGCGAGCGGATGCGGCCCTGGGCCGACCCGACGGCCTCGCGGCCGGTGTCCATCGCCGTGTCGGCTGCCTCGCTGGCGGCGCGGCCGATGGACTGTTTCAGGCCCGCCACCGTGTCGCCCGTGCCCATTCCCGCAGACGCGGAATGGGTGCCGGTGCGGCCGGTGTCGGTCGTGTCGCGGTCTGCCATCTGATTTCCTCCTCGGGATTCCTGTCTTCCGCCGGCTGCGGCGTTGCGCCGCGCGTTGCGGCATCCGATGACGGAGATGGAAACAGAGCGGAGGCTTCAGGGTTCCGCAAAGCCGCGCGGGGAAAATGGACAAGCCGTCCGGTTGTGCTAAACTTTCCCGCGAAAGAGCGCGGTCCCGCCGAACCGGAGGGCGAAGGGCATGAGCGGCGTTTTCAGCGTGCTGTCGGACGCGCAGACGGGCATGTTCCGCCTGCAACAGGCCAGGAAGCCGTGGGAAAAGGAGCTTGAGGCGAAGGACGCCAAGGGCCAGCTCGGCCAGAAGGCGGAGCGGGCGGCGGGGGCCCTCCAACTGACGCCGCGCCAGTTGCGCGACCACGCCGGCGCCCAGGCGGCGCTGGAGGAGGCGCGGCGCGTCGGCGGACCCAAGGCCGCCGCCGAACAGCGGCTGGAACGGGTCGAACGCAAGATCCAGGAACTCAAGCTGGCGATGCGCTACGCCCAGGGCGATCCGCAGAAGATGGCGCAGCTTGCGGCGGAGGCCGGACGCCTTGCCAAGGAGGCCGGGCGGGCGGCGAAGGAGTACGGGACCGGCATCGCCAACGCGGCGGCGATGGGCTTGCCGGGCGGGGCCGGCATGGGCGGCGCCACCGAGATCACGCGGACGACCACGGTGACGTCCCTGACGGTGCGGCAGACGGAGGTTTCGGTCTCGCTGACGATCTCGGCCGGGGGGGACGGTGCCGCCGTTCCGGTGCCGACGCCGCCTGAGGCCGGAGCCGCGGAGGCGCTGGCCGCCGGTCTGGCGGACGGGGAAGCGGCCGAGGCGGCTCTCCCGGCCGGCGACGACGGCCTGCCGCCGGAACTGGCCGGCATGGTCGGCAGCGTGCTGGCCGGCTTGCCGGGCAACGCCGGCGTGTCCGGCGGTGGCACGCGCGGCGAGCGGGCGCGGGCGCTGATCCGGGACATGATCGCCGACAACGACCTGAAGATGTCGCGCTACAAGGAGGCGGATGCCTTCGGCCGGCGGGTCGAGGGCGTGCTGCACGTCGCCAAGCAGGTGGTCGGCGAGGCGAAGGTCGCCAACGAGCTGGACGAATCCGAGAAGCGCCGCAAGGAGCGCCGCGAGGCGTTCAAGCAGATCGACAAGCTGGTCGACGGCGCGCAGAAGGAGGTGAACGCGCTGCGTCAGGCGGCGTTCGGCTCCAAGGTCGAAGGGGCGGACGCCATGACCGTGCCGGACGAGACGGCCGGCGATGGCGGGGGGCCGGTGGGCGGGCTGGATGGCGGCACGGTGCCGATGGGAGGCGACGCGGCGGCCGGGGGAGGCCTGCCCACGGTGAACATGCTGGCGTGACGCCGGGTCCGGTGCCTGGACGGTGGCCCCGGCGGCGTCACAACCCCCGGTAGCGCCACTCCGTGCCGAGCGCCGCCGCGTCGCGGTCGCGCAGCGCGGCGACGGCCTCGTGCGCCGAGGACAGCTCGCACACCGGGTCGGCGGCGTCGGCGTCGCCGGCCAGCGCCAGGGCCTGGCAGCGGCAGCCGCCCCAATCCTCCTCCTTGTGGTCGCAGGACCGGCAGGGCTGCGGCATCCAGGCGGTGCCCCGGTAGCGGGTGAAGGCCGTGCCGTCGGTCCAGATCTCCGACAGGCTGCGGTCGAACACCGTTTCGAACTCCATCCCCGGAATGGTTTCCGCCGCGTGGCAGGGCAGGACGCGGCCGCGCGGGGTCACGTTCATGAAGCGCCGCGCCCAGCCGCCCATGCAGGATTTCGGACGGCGGGCGTAATAGTCGGGGACCACGTAATCGACGACGATCCGCCCGGCCAGTTCCGGCAGCCGGGCGCGCACGGCGGCGTCCATCGCCAGCAGCTGGTCGCGCGACGGCATCAGCGCCGCGCGGTTCTCCAGCGCCCAGCCGTAATACTGCACGTTGGCGATCTCGATCCGCCCGGCCCCAAGGTCGAGCGCCAGATCGATGACCTCGTTCACCCGCCCGATGTTGTGGCGGTGGAGCACGGCGTTGATGGTCAGGGCCAGCCCCTCCGCCACCACCAGCCGGGCGGTGTCGAGCTTGCGCGCGTGGCCGCCGCGATAGCCGCCGACGCGGTCGGCGCCCTCCGCCTCGCTGTCCTGGAGGCTGATCTGCACATGCTGGAGGCCGGCCGCCTTCAACCGCTTCAGCCGCTCCGCGTCGAGCAGCACCGCCGAGGTGATCAGGTTGCTGTACAGCCCGATGTCGGTGGCGTGGGCGACCAGCTCCTCCAGATCCTTGCGGACGCAGGGCTCGCCGCCGGAGAAATGGACCTGGAGGGCGCCGACGTCGGCGGCCTCGTCCAGCACGCGCATCCAGGTCGCGGTGTCCAGCTCGGCGCTGGCCGGATCGAGGGCGGTGGGGTTGGAGCAGTAGGGGCAGCGCAGCGGGCAGCGGTGCGTCAGCTCCATCAGCACCGCGAAGGGCGGGGCCGGGGCGTTGGCCGCCATGGCGGCAAAGGCGGGCAGGGCGCAGCTCATGCCGTGAGATACCCCTTGTTGCGCAGGTCGGTCAGAAGTTCCAGCACGTCGGCGGAGATCTCGTCGCGCGGGGCGTCGTATTCCGCCGCCAGCCGGTCGATGGCCTGGGCCACGTCCCCCGCCTCCGGGCCGGTGGCGGCGCGGATGACGGCCAGGGCCATGTCGTCCAGCACCAGCAGCCGCTCCGGCCCCATCAGCATCCACTGCCCGCGCAGGCGGTCGTGGCGCAGCATGACGCCGGGGGCCAGCCGCAGCCGGTCGCTTTCCGCGATGCCGGCCAGGGTCACCGGCGGTACTCCGTCGGCGCCATGTCGGCGGGGACGAAGGCGCCGGGCGGGATCAGGTTCGGCGTGACGTAGGCGTGGTGCAGCGCGTCGAGCTGCGCCCAGAGCAGCTCGGTCTTGAAGCGCAGGGCGCGCAGGCATTGCTGCTGCTGCTCGGCGGTGCGGGCGTTGGCCAGCACGTAGTTGAGTCCGAACTCGACGTCGCGCGGCGCCTCGTCCAGCCGCTTGCGGAAGTAGGAGAGCGTGCTGTCGTTGGCGAAGGCGTAGTTCTGCTCGAAGCCGGCGATGCGCTCGCGGTGGATCGAGGGGGCGAACAGCTCGGTCAACGAGGAGGCGACCGCCTCCAGCAGCGAATGGTCGCGCACGAAGTTGACGTACGCGTCCACCGCGTAGCGCGTCGCCGGCAGGATGCCCTCCAGCGACCGCACATAGTCGCGGTCGAGTCCAAGCCCGTCGGTCAGCCGCAGCCAGCGTTCGATGCCGCCGACCTTGCCCTCGTCCGGTTCGCCCTGCTGGTTCAGCCCGTCATGGTCGAGCACCCGTTGCAGCCAGGCGCGGCGCAGGGCCGGGTCGTCCATGCGGGACATGATGGTCAGATCCTTGCGCGGGATCGACACCTGGTAATAGAAGCGGTTCAGCGCCCAGGCCTGGATCTGGCCCTTCTCCAGCCGGCCGCCGTGCAGGAGCTGGTGGAAGGGATGAAGGTCGTGGTACTGCCGCTCGCCGATGGCGTGCAGCGCGTCGCGGAAAGCCTCGACCGACAGAAATGCGCTCATAGGGTCAGCTCCAGCCCGTCATGGGCGATGTGCCATCCCGCCGCTTCCGCCTTCCGCCGTTCCGGCGAATCCTCCAGCAGCGCGGGGTTGGTGTTGTTGATGTGGATGTAGATCTTGGTCGCGACGTTCAGCGACGCGAAGGCGGCAAGGCTGCCGTCCGGCCCCGACATCGGCATGTGGCCCATGCGGGCGGCCGTCTTCACGCCGGTCCCGGTGCGGATCATCTCGTCGTCGGTCCAGGTGGTGCCGTCGAACAGCACGAGCGGCGCCCCGTACAGCCGGTCGGCCAGCCAGCCGGGAAGGGCGGCGCAGCCGGGGATGTAGAACAGCCCCTCGCTGGAGCCGTCGGCCGGCCGGACGCGCAGCGCCACCGTGTCCTCGGCGACCGAGCCGAAGGACGGGCCGGCGGCTTCGTCCTCCAGATAGAGCGCCACCTTGCCGGGGACGGCGAAGGCCTCGATCTCCAGCCCCAGCGGCCGGCCGGCGGCGTCGGCCGGTTCGAAGGGCGTGCAGAGGCTCATCGGGCGGCGCGGCACCAGGGCCGGGTTCAGCACGTTGAAGACCGGGTTGGCGGCCAGCACGCCCTGGACGCGTGGCGTGGCGTAGACCGCGAAGGGGTGGGACTCCCGCAGGGTGAGAAGCCCGGCCACATGGTCGATGTCGGCGTTGGTCAGCAGGGCGGCGGCGATCGGGTTGCCGCGCGTGGCGCTCCCCTCGAGCGCGATGGGGGGATGCAGGGCGGGGTTGGCGAGCAACTGCGCCCCCAGGTCGGGCGAGGCGTTCAGCAGGATCCAGCGCGCGCCGTCGGCGCTGACCGCCAGCGAGGACTGGGTGCGGGGCCGGGCGGCCGGATCGCCGGCGCGGGCGCGGCGGCAACCTTCGCAGGCGCAGTTCCATTGGGGAAAGCCGCCGCCGGCCGCCGAGCCGAGAACGAGGATGTGCATGGGCCGGCCCTCACGCTGGCAGGGGGGCTGAGAAGGGGTGGTGCCGGAGGATGGGCGCCGCGGTGCGGGGACGCGGCGCCCATCGGCCAAGCCGGTCCGGCTTACAGCGCGGCGCAGGCGTAGGCGTTGATCTCCGTGCCGACCGCGATCTCGGTGGTCTTCGGTTTGCGCCAGGTCTTCATTCTGGTTTCTCCCAATTATGGATTGTTGGCGACCACTACTGTTGGTCGATGGGAATAATACCGGTCGGACGGGGGACCGGCCATGGTACGATGGTGCAATGCCGGGGGAGCCGATCGGTTCCATGCCCCCGCCATGGGATTCCAAGATCGCGCCTTCTACGGTGCCGGCGGACCGGGCAGCGGCTGCGCCTCCTCCGTCGGCAACCCGGCCTCCATCCAGCCGTCGACGCCCGTGGGGTACCAATGGACGCGGGTGTAGCCGGCCAGCACCGCCCGTTTGGCCGCGTTCCACGACAGCCAGCAGTCGGACAGGCAGTAGAACAGCAGGCCATGCGCGCGGTCGCCGCCGGTCAGCCGGGCAAGATGCTGCTCGAACCAGGACAGCGTCGCCGGGTCGGGAGCGCCCAGCCCGACGTTGGGCAGCCAGACGCTGCCGGGAATCTGGCGAAACGGCTTTGACAGCAGCCAGGGCGCGCCGGGGAGCGTGCTGCGGTCGAGCTTCTGGACGTAGATCGGAACCGTTCCGCCCCGTTCCAGCAAGGCTCGCACGCCACCCGTGTCGAGGGTGACGGCGCCCGACAGGCCCGCCGGCGTGGGGGCGCGGTAGTCCGACAGGCGGAAACCTGGCGGCTCCTCAACGCTGGCGGCCTTGGCGGGAACGAACGGGATCGCCGCCGCCAGCAGGGCGGCGGCGATCATGGCGGCGCTGAAGAGTTTCATGGTGTCGGCGATGTTCCGTCGGCGGGTGTTCCGTCAGCGGCGTCCGGCCAGCACCCGGTTGGCGATGACCACCGCCTGGGTGCGGCTGTAGACCTTCAACTTTTGCAGGATGGCGGAGACGTGCGCCTTCACCGTGGTTTCGGTGATGCTGAGGTCGAAGGCGATTTCCTTGTTGAGCTTTCCGGTTCCCAGCATCTCCAGCACGCGCTGCTGCTGGGCGGTGAGGGTGGCGATGCGCCGGGCGATGTCGGCGGTTTCGGCGTCCTCCAGGTCGTCCCCGGCGGGGTCGTCGTCGCTCTGCGGAGGGACGTAGAGTTCGCCATTCAGCACTTGGCGCAGCGCCGAGGCGATGGCGTCGCGCGGGGTCGATTTGGGGATGAAGCCGGCGGCGCCGCTGTCCATCGCCTCGCGCACCATGCGCCGTTCCTCGTGCGCCGACACGACCACGACCGGCGTGGCCGGGAAGCGCTGGCGCAGGGTGCGCAGTCCGCCCAGCCCGTTCATGCCGGGCATGTTCACGTCGAGCAGGATCAGGTCCATGTCGCCCCGCTCCTCCAGCGCGCGCATCACGGACTCCAACCCGTCGGCCTCCATCACGTCGGTGGCCTGGCAGGAATAGAGCACCGCGTTGCGCAGGGCGTCGCGCACCATCGGGTGGTCGTCGGCGATCAGGATCCGGGTCATGGCCTGCTGTCCCCATGGGAGCGGCGGAGGGCGCGGTTGGGGGCGGGAGGCGTGGCCCCCGTCCCCCTTCCATACATACTGGCAGAACCGGCCGGAGCGCGGCAACTGATACAAGAGGCTGACTGTTTCGTGCGCGAACTTGCCGCACGCCGCACCAGCGTGTCGTCCGGAAGCGTGGCTCCCGCTGTCAGTCGGCGTGGACGGTCTCCAGCCAGCTCCGGATGGCCCACAGGGCCTCCTGGCCCAGCGCCTCGCCGAAGCGCGGCATGTAGGTGACTCCGTTGCGGACCGCGCCGTTGATGACGCGCTCCTTGAACCACTCGTCGCCGCTGTCGCCGGCCTCCAGATAGCGCAGGTCGGGGGCGATGCCGCCGGACACCGCGCCCAGCCCGTGGCAGCGCGCGCAGTTCTGGTTGAAGGCCGAGGCTCCGATCTCGATGGCGCGCGGGTTGCCGCGGAAGGGGTTGGCGTCCTTCCAGGTTTCGCCCAGCTTGTCGAGGCCGGTGGTGTCCACCGGCTGGGGCGTCATGTCGCCATGGGCGGAGACGGTGGTCGGGGCGGCGGCCAGGGCGCCGAGCGCGAGACCGGCGAGGGCGAGCGTGCGCAGGCGGGCGGAAAGGGGGCGCTTCATGGGGGCTGTCCTCATCCTAGGCAACGGTGTGTCCCGGTTTGGCGGGTGCGGGTTGCTGTGGAGGATACCCACCGTTTGAACGCGCAATAATTGGACGATGGTACAAGGGGATGGCCCGTGGGCGGGGCCGCCCCGTTGGTCAATGGTCGGATGACGGTTGCGGCAGCGGGGAGTCGGATGGGGCGTCGGGGGAGCGGCTGGCGTTGATCGCCGCCTTGACCCTGGCGAGGTGGCGGACGGCCGGATCGCCGAGCCGCAGGGCGACCCCGGTGGACAGCACGTCGATCAGCGCCAGATGCACGAGGCGCGAGGCCATCGGCGTGTACATCTCCGTGTCCTCGACCGGCTGGCTGGCGATGGCGACGCTGGCGATGCGGGCGAGGGGCGAGCCGGGGGCGGTGATCGCCACCACCGCCGTGCCCTGTGCCCGCGCCGCCATGGCCAGATCGTTGACGGCGCCGCTGCGCCCGGTGTTGGAGACGGCCAGCAGGACCCCGCGCTCGCCCAGATTGAGCAGCAGCATGCGGGCCAGCATCGGATCGGGGCAGGACTGCGCGTCGGCGCCGAAGCGCAGCAGCTTGTGGGCGGCGTCCTGCGCCAGCGCCCCCGAGGCGCCGGCCCCGACGCACAGCACGCGCGGGGCGCCGGCCAGCAGGGCGATGGCGGCCCCGAGCGCCGTCTCGTCGAGCGTGGCCGCCGCGGCGGTCAGGGCGGCGGCGCTCGATGAAAAAATTTTTCTTGCCAGCGTGCCGACGCCGTCGCCGGGGGCGACGTCCTGGCTGACATAGGGGGTGCCGCCGCGCGCCTGGCATTCGGCCAGCCGAAGCTTGAAGTCGGGGAAGCCGGCACAGCCGACGCTGCGGCAGAAGCGGACGACCGTGGCTTCGCTGACGTCGGCGCCGTGGGCGAGGGTGGTGACGTTCTGTTCCAACACCTTGCGGGGATCGGCCAGCACCAGGGCGGCGACCCGCGCCTCCGATTTCTTCAGGCCGGGTTGCAGGCGGCGGATGTCGTCGAGGATGTCGATGGGGCGTGGCATGGCCGGATTATGGCGAAGAATTTCGCCTTGTGCGAGGGGATGCCGCGGAAAACGCCACGTCCGGCCTGGGGAATCGGGTCTGGATCGCCGGCGGTATGAAAATTTTTTTCTTTTCGGCGCGCCGCGCCGGGCGTATGGTTGGATCCGGAAACCATCACGCCCCTCCAGCGGTTGAGTCGCCATCATGAGCCAGTCTCTGAACGCCATCATCGCCCGCGTCACCGAGCGCATCGCCGAACGCAGCCGGGACAGCCGCGCCGCCTACCTCTCCCGCCTCGACACGGCGAGCGCCAAGCCGCGCCGGCAGAAGCTGGGGTGCGCCAACCTCGCCCACGCCTTCGCCGCCTGCCCGGCCGGCGACAAGGAGGGGTTGCGCGGCGACGTGGTGCCGTCCATCGGCATCGTCACCGCCTACAACGACATGCTGTCCGCCCACCAGCCCTACGAGCGCTACCCGGCCTTCATCAAGGAATCGGTGCGGGCGGCGGGCGGCGTCGCCCAGGTGGCGGGCGGCGTGCCGGCCATGTGCGACGGCGTCACCCAGGGCTACGAGGGGATGGAGCTGTCGCTGTTCAGCCGCGACGTCATCGCCCTGGCGACCGGCGTCGCCCTGTCGCACGCCACCTTCGACGGCGTGCTGTGCCTGGGCATCTGCGACAAGATCGTGCCCGGCCTGATGATCGGCGCGCTCACCTTCGGCCATCTTCCGACGATCTTCGTGCCCGCCGGCCCGATGCCGTCGGGCCTGTCCAACGCCGACAAGGCCAAGGCGCGCCAGCTCTACGCCCAGGGCAAGATCGGCCGCGACGAGCTGCTGGAGGCCGAGGCCCAGTCCTACCATTCCCCGGGCACCTGCACCTTCTACGGCACCGCCAACACCAACCAGATGCTGATGGAGATCATGGGCCTGCACCTGCCGGGCGCCAGCTTCGTCAACCCCAACACGCCGCTGCGCGAGGCGCTGACCGACGCGGCCGCCAGGCGGGTGGTGGCGATGACCGCCCAGAAGGGCGGTGCGGAGGGTGGCGGCCCCTCCATCGGCCGCATCGTGGATGAACGCGCGGTGGTGAACGGCATCGTCGGGCTGCTGGCGACCGGCGGCTCGACCAACCACACGCTGCACATCCCGGCCATCGCGGCGGCGGCCGGCATCCAGCTGACGTGGCAGGATTTCGCCGACCTGTCGGCGGCGGTGCCGCTGCTCGCCCGCGTCTACCCGAACGGCTCGGCCGACGTGAACCGCTTCCATCAGGCCGGCGGCATGCCCTTCGTCATCGGGCAGCTGCTGGACGCCGGGCTGCTGCACGCCGACCTGCCGACCGTCTGGGGCGATGGCGGGCTGGAGGCCTACCGGGCGATGCCGGAGCTGGCCGGCGAGGGCGGGCTGGCGTGGCGGCGCTCGCCGACCGACAAGAGCGGCGACCCCAGCGTGGTCGCCACCGTCGCCTCCCCCTTCGCGGCCGAGGGCGGCCTGCGCGTGCTCGACGGCAACCTCGGGCGCGGCGTCATCAAGGTGTCGGCGGTCAAGCCGGAGCACCGCGTCATCGAGGCGCCGGCCCGTGTCTTCGACACCCAGGAGGCGGTGCAGGCGGCCTTCCGCGCCGGCGAGCTGGACCGCGACGTGGTGGTGGTGGTGCGCTACCAGGGGCCGGGCGCCAACGGCATGCCGGAGCTGCACAAGCTGACCCCGCCGCTGGGCGTGTTGCAGGACAAGGGCTTCAAGGTGGCGCTGGTCACCGATGGCCGCATGTCGGGCGCTTCGGGCAAGGTCCCGGCGGCGATCCATGTGACGCCGGAGGTGAAGGCGGGCGGGCCGCTCGGGCGCTTGCGCGACGGCGACGTCGTGCGGCTCGACGCCGAGACCGGCCGGCTGGAGGCGCTGGTCGAGGCGGAGGAGTGGGACAGCCGCGGCGCCCCGCCGCCGGCCAGCGAGGATTCCGAACATGGCTGCGGCCGCGAGCTGTTCGGCCTATTCCGCAACGCCGTCAGCGGCGCGGAGGTCGGTGCCTCGGTCTTCCAGTTCCCTTACCGGAAGGGTTGAGCGCAGCCCGTTCACGCTGCGCAGGATTTTGCGCACTGCGCAGAATCCTGCGCGCCGTGGGCCGGACGTCGCCGTCCGTCATGCCGCCCACCCCTTGTCTTTGTGGCGGTTTCGTGACGGGCGGGACCGCTGGCGTGTCTATTGCAACCCGCGGAGGAATGATGTCCGGGCGCGAAGTCCGGCGGCTTTCGCGTGAGGTGCGGTCATGCACGGTCCTGGTCTTCGCCTGACATGGCGGATTTGGTTTCTGGCGCTTCTGTCGGTCGTCGCGGCCGGGCTGGTGGCGGCGGTCGGGGGTTCCTTCATCAACCGGGCGCTGGTCGAGCAGCGCATGAACAGCGTCCGCTTCATCGCCGAAAGCGCCGGCAGCATCGCCGCCAGGTACCACAGGCTGGCGACGGACGGAACGCTCGACGAGGCGGAGGCCAAGGAGCGCGCCCGCGCCGCCATCGGGGCGATCCGCTACAACAACGGCGAGTATCTCTGGGTCTGGACCTCCGACATCGTCGGCGTCGTCCACGCCAACGCCAAGCTGGTCGGCCAGAGCGGGCGCGAGATCCGCGACCGCAACGGCGTCTACGTCATCCGCGAGGCGGTGCGTGGGGCCCTGGCCCCGGTTCCGGAGTTCGTGCATTACGAATGGCCGAGGGCCAACGACCCTCAGGGTGCGACCTACGAGAAGCTCAGCTACTCCGTCCATTTCAAGCCCTGGGACTGGGTGATCGGCACCGGCGTCTATGTCGACGACCTGCGGTCCGACTTCGCCGGCATGATGACGGTGTTCGGGCTGATCGTCGCCGGGGTGGGGGCCGTCTCGCTGCTGCTCGGCTGGCTGGTCGCGCGCGGCGTCACCGGCCCGCTGGCGCGCCTCCGCGCCGTCATGCTGCGTCTGGCCGAGGATGATCTGGCCTGCGAGGTGCCGGAGCAGGCGCGTCGCGACGAGATCGGCGACATGGCCCGCGCCGTCCGCCTGTTCAAGCAGCGTCGCGAGGACCAGAAGCGGCTGGAGGCCGAAAGCACCACGCTGGAGGCGCGGGCGGCTGAGCAGCGGCGCGGCGCGCTCGACGCGGTGGCGGTGCGCTTCGAGGGCAGCATCGACGGTGCCCTGTCCGAGGCGTCGGGCACGGCCGACCGCTTGCAGACGACGGCGCGCCTGATGCTGGACGGCGCCCACCACAACATGGACCGCAGCGGCGCCTCGGCCGAGGTGGCGCAGACCGTGTCGGCCAACGTGCAGGCGGTGTCGGCCGCCGTCGAGCAGCTCGGCGGCTCGATCCGCGAGATCGCCGACCGCATCGACGATTCCTCGCGCGTCGCCGAACAGGCCGCGGCCCACGCCGGCGAGGCGGTCGGCAAGGTCGCCGGGCTGGTCGACAGCGCCGAGCGCATCGGCGACGTCGTCCATCTGATCGCCGGCATCGCCGGGCAGACCAACCTGCTGGCGCTCAACGCCACCATCGAGGCGGCGCGGGCGGGGGAGGCGGGGAAGGGCTTTGCCGTGGTGGCGAGCGAGGTGAAGCAGCTCGCCAGCCAGACGGCGCGCGCCACCGAGGACATCGCCGCCCAGGTGGCGGCGATCCAGTCCGCGACCGGGTTGGCGGCGGGCGACATCAACCGCATCGCCGGGGTGGTGCGCGAGCTTCAGGCCATCGGCTCGGCCGTGGCCGCCGCCGTCGAGGAGCAGAGCGCCGCCACCGCCGAGATCGGCCGCGCCGCCGTGGCCGCCGCCGACGGCGTCCACCGTCTGGAGGGCAACGTCGCCTCGGCGGCGACCGCCGCCCGCGAGGCCGGTGCCGGCGCCGAGGAGCTGTGCCGCGAGCTGGGCTCCATGCAGGAGCGCATGCATGACGTCACCGCCGCCGCCCGGACCTTCATCGTCCAGGTGCGGGCGCCGCGTTGAGGGAGCGGGCACCGCGTTAATCCCTTGCCCGGTGGCGGCCGGTCGGCGATGTCTTCAGCATCCTGAGGGGCCGTCCAGGGGCTATTCCGGGCACCGGCAGAAGAGAGCAGCGCGATGAGGCTTCCCGAACCGCTCCGCCAGTACCGGCCCGGCACCCTGCGGGGCAAGCTGCTGCTCATCGCGCTGGCGGTGATCTCGGTCCCCATCGCCACCGCCGGCTATCTGCTGGAGCGCGAGGGGCATCAGGCCCTGCTGCTGGAGAAGCAGGAGCGGCTGTTCGGTCTGGCCCGCATCCTCGACAGCCATCTGGAGGGCGGGTTCGACCCGCTGCTGGCCGAGCGGGGCGCATCGGACCGCGCCGCCGTGATCGCCGGGCTGAACGCGGCGCTGGCGCGTTTCACCGACGGAGTCGCCGCCGCAAACCCCGGCGTCGGGGTCGGTTTCTACAGCAGGGCGGCCGACGCCATCGTCACCTATGGACCCAGCCGGGAGTATGCCGACAAGGTCGGCCTGCCCATCGCGCCGGACCATCCGGGGCGCCGCGTCATGGCGACCGGCGAGCCGGCGGTGGAGACCGGGCCGCAGGTGCGTGGGCAGATCATGAACGCCATGTGGCCGATCCGCCGGGACGGGGTGGTGATCGGCTATGCCTGGGCCAACGAGCTGGCCGACGTGATCGACCGCCAGTCGGCGGCGATGGACCGCGCCATCCTGGCGGTGAGCGTGCTCGGCGCCCTGTTCGGGCTGCTCCTGATCCATCTGATGTCCAACCGCCTGTCGCGCGACGTCAAGGGCGTCACCGACGGGTTGGAGCGCATGCGGGCCGACCTGGGCCACCGGATCGCTCCGCCCTCCGGCGAGATCGGCGAGATCGCCGTCGCCGTCAACGCCATGGCCAGGGCCCTGCGCGACGCCCGCTCGCTCACCGAGAACATCCTGCACAGCATCGCCGACGGGGTCATCGCCGTCGACGGCCAGGGCCGGGTGACCTCGATCAATCCGGCCGCCCGGCGCATGGTCGGGCTGGCGGGGGCGGGGGAGGATGCCGGAAAGGGAGCGGAGGTGATCGGCCGGCCCTACGCCTCGCTGTTCAAGGAGGGAGCGGCCTTCGCCAGCCCCCTGCTCGACACGCTGGAGACCGGGCGCGAGCATCTGGCCGTCCTCGTCGACTGGCCGCTGCCGGCCCAGGTCCTGCATGTCAGCGTCAGCAGCAGCCTGCTGCGCGACAGCCGCGGCACGCCGATCGGCGCGGTGGCGGTGCTGAAGGACCTGACCGAGCAGCGCCGGCTGAACAAGCAGATCATGCGGGCCGACCGGCTGGCGGCGCTGGGCGAGCTGATGGCCGGCGTCGCCCACGAGATCCGCAACCCGCTGACCTCGATCCGCGGCTTCATGCAGTTCCTGGAGACCTGCGACGACATCGCGGAGTGGCGGTCCTACGCGCCGCTGATCGTGCGGCAGGTCGACAGCCTCAACCGCATCATCACCGAACTGCTGGAGTTCGGCCGCTCCCGCCCGCCCTTCATCCGCCCGGTCGGGCTGAACGAGCTGATCCGCGAGGTCACGCTGCTGATCGGCCGCAAATCCAACGCCCAGGTGATCCTTGAGCCCGACCCCGCGCTGCCGCCGGTCGAGGCGGACGGCGAGGCGCTGAAACAGGTGATCCTCAATCTGGTCATCAACGCCATCCAGGCGATTCCGGAGTCCGGCACCATCCGCATCGCGACACGGGCCAGCGACGGCCCCGGCGACGGCGATGCCGTCGTCACGGTCACCGACGACGGCGTCGGCATCCCGCCGGAGGATCTGGAGAAGATCTTCGATCCCTTCTATTCCACCAAGCCGACCGGCACCGGGCTGGGGCTGGCGATGGTCCACCGCATCGTCGACGCCCATCATGGTACGATCGTCCTGACCAGCACGCCGGGGGCGGGCACCACCGCCACCCTGCGGCTTCCCTTCCGCCATAACACGCCGGTCCTTCCATGAACAGCCCCTCTCCCCTGGCCCTGGTCGTCGACGACGACGAAGGCATCCGCCAGATGCTGTCGGCGGTGCTGAGCAAGGAGGGCTTCGCGGTGACCACCGCCGCCGACGGGGTCGAGGCGGTCGCCGCCTTCGAGGCCAACCGCCCGGCGGTGGTGCTGATGGACATCCGCATGCCGCGGATGACCGGGCTCCAGGCGCTCGCCGCCATGCGCAAGATCGACCGCGCCGCCGCCGTCATCCTGATGACCGCCTTCGCCCAGGTCGAGACGGCGGTGCAGGCGATCAAGGAGGGCGCCTTCGACTACATCATCAAGCCCTTCGACATCGCCGAGGTGCTGCTGCTGGTCGGCCGCGCGCTCCAGGTGCGCGGCCTGCGCGACGACATCGCCGTGCTGCACCGGGCGCTGACCGCCAGCTACCGCACCGACCGCATCCTGACCAACAACCCGCGCATGATGGAGCTTCTCCAGTCCGTCGCGAAGGTGGCCAAGAGCAACGCCACCGTGCTGGTGACCGGCGAGAGCGGCACCGGCAAGGAGCTGGTGGCGGCCGCCGTCCACTACAACAGCCCGCGCAGTGGCGGCCCCTTCGTGAAGGTCAACTGCGCCGCCGTGCCCGAGGGGCTGCTGGAAAGCGAGTTCTTCGGCCACGAGAAGGGCGCCTTCACCGGCGCCGTGGCGCGGCGCCGCGGCCGCTTCGAGCAGGCCGAGCACGGCACCCTGTTTCTCGACGAGATCGGCGACATCTCGCCCAGCCTCCAGGTCAAGCTGCTGCGCGTGTTGCAGGAGCGCGAGTTCGAGCGGGTCGGCGGGACGGAGCCGGTGCGCTCCGACGTCCGCGTCGTGGTGGCGACCAACCGGAACCTGGAGGAGATGGTCCGGCAGGGCCAGTTCCGCCAGGATCTCTATTTCCGCCTGAACGTGGTGACCCTGCGCACCATCCCGTTGCGCGAGCGGCCGGAGGATGTCCGGCTGCTGTCGGGCCATTTTCTCCAGCGCTTCGCCGCCGAGAACCAGATCGACGTCACCGGCTTCGACGACCGGGCGATGGAATGCCTGCTGCGCCATTCCTGGCCGGGCAACATCCGCGAGCTGTCCAACGCCGTCGAGCGGGCGGTGGTGATGTGCACCGGCCGCCTCATCTTCCCGGAGGATCTGCCCGAGCAGATCGCCTGCCGCCCCGCCGAGCCGGAGGATGCGGAGGAGCCGGTGCCGGCCGATGTGGCGGTGGACATCGCACCGGGAAGCGGCCTGCCCCTGCGCGTGATGATCAGCCAGTACGAGGCGCGGGCGATCGGCGAGGCCCTGCTGCGCAACGGCGGCAACCGCATGCGCACCGCGCAGGAGCTGGGGATCAGCCGCCGGTCGCTGCTCTACAAGCTCCAGGAATACGGCATCGCCTGAAAGGCCGGTTGAGCGGAGCAGCCGGTGAAGGGGGCCGTTCCTCAACGATCGCTTCGTATTCAAACATCCTCATGGCCGGGCTTGACCCGGCCATCCACGTTTCGTCCATTTTCCAAAGATTGTGGCCGTGGATGCCCGGACCGTGTCCGGGCATGATGGTATTGGGGAAGCGCGCTGCGCAAAACCCTGCGCAGCGCGCAAGGCTCTGCGCACCGTCGGCGGTCCGGCCCTTCCGTGCTTTCGGCCGAAAGCATTGTTTTGGGCGGTTCTACGCCCTTGGAACAACTCGGAAGGGCCATCTTCGGTTGGCACGCGGCTTGCTTTTCTATAAGTGCGTGCAACGGACCGCGTAAACCGGAGTCCAGTATCCGGGCCTTCGACCGACTGAACGACCCGATCACGGGCCAAGAACAAGCAGCCAGCCGACCGACACGATCCCTGTCCGCCACAGTGCCGGTGGTCCCGGAACGTCCCCTGACGTCCCGATTTTCCGCCGGATGCTCTCTCGTGTGCTTCAAACGACTGAGGGGGACGCCATGAGTAAAGTGCGAAAGCTTGAAGACGCCGTTGCGGCGATACCCGACGGCGCGGTTCTGATGATCGGAGGCTTCATGGGCGTCGGCACCCCGCCGCGCCTGATCGACGAACTGATCCGCCAGAACAAGCGCGGCCTGACCGTGATCGCCAATGACACCGCCCGTCCGACCGTGGGCATCGGCAAGCTGGTTGCCGGGCGCCACGTCGCCCGCGTGATCGCCAGCCACATCGGCACCAACCCCGAGACCCAGCGCCAGATGATCGCCGGCGAGACCGAGGTGGAGCTGGTGCCGCAGGGCACGCTGGCCGAGCGCGTGCGCGCCGGCGGCTTCGGCCTCGGCGGCATCCTGACCCCGACCGGCGTCGGCACCGTGGTCGCCGACGGCAAGCGCACCGTCGAGTTGGACGGCCGGACCTTCCTGCTGGAGACCCCGCTGAAGGCGGACTTCGCGCTGATCCTCGCCAAGCGCGCCGACTATTACGGAAATCTCGAATACGCGCTGACCGCGCGGAACTTCAACCCGCTGATGGCGATGGCCGCCGAAACCGTGATCGTCGAGGCCGAGGACATCGTCCCGGTCGGCATGATCCCGCCGGACCACGTCGTCACCCCGAACGTGCTGGTCGACGTCCTCGTCGCCAAGGAGGCGCGCCATGGATGAAAAGACCCTCATCGCCAAGCGCGTCGCGCTGGAACTGCGCGACGCCCGTCTGGTCAACCTCGGCATCGGCCTGCCGACCCTGGTGGCTCGCCATCTGCCGGCCGGGACCAACGTCTTCTTCCAGTCGGAGAACGGCATCATCGGCATGGAGCCGGTGCCCGAGGAGGGGCTGGAGAACGCGGACCTGAGCGACGCCGGCGGCAGCCCGATCGGTGCGGTGCCGGGCGCGGCCTCCTTCGACAGCGCGGTGTCCTTCGGGCTGATCCGCGGCGGGCACCTGGACGTCACCGTGCTGGGCGGTCTTCAGGTCGACGAGGAGGGCCGGCTCGCCAACTGGATGGTGCCCGGCAGGATGGTGCCCGGCATGGGCGGTGCCATGGATCTGGTGTCGGGCGCCAAGCGCGTCATCGTCGCCATGCAGCACAGCGCCAAGGGCGAGTCCAAGATCGTCAAGCGCTGCACCCTGCCGCTGACCTCGGTCCGCCGCGTCGATCTGGTCGTCACCGACCTCGCGGTGCTGGAGCCGACCGATGCCGGCCTGGTCCTCAAGGAAACCGCGCCCGGCGTCAGCGTCGCCCAGGTGCTGGCCGCCACCGGCTGCGAACTGATCGTGCCCGCCACGGTCCCCGCCATGCCCATCGACGCCTGACACCCCGGAAAACCCCTCTCCCACGGAGGGAGAGGGGCCCGTTCCGAGCGGCCCAATCCGCAAGCGGGAGACACCGCATGTCCATCACCTCCCAGGACGGCGCCGACACCGGCAGCCGCTTCAACCCGATCCCCATCCTCTCGCGCGGGCTGACCGGGCTGGTCAGCCGCTATCTGCCCGACCCGCTGGTCTTCGCCATCCTGCTGACCATCCTGACCTTCGTGCTGGGCGTCGCGCTGACCCCCTCCACCCCGCTCGACATGGTCCGCATGTGGGGCGACGGCTTCTGGAACCTGCTGGCCTTCGCCATGCAGATGGCGCTGGTGCTGGTCACCGGCCACGCGCTGGCCAGCTCCGAACCGGTGTTCAAGCTGATGGAGCGCCTGTCTTCCATCGCCAGGACCCCGACCCAGGGCGTCATGCTGGTCGCCTTCTCGTCGGCCATCGCCTGCACCATCAACTGGGGCTTCGGGCTGGTGGTGGGCGCGATGTTCGCCCGGCAGGTCGCCCGCCGCATCCCGGCCGCCGACTACCGGCTGCTGATCGCCTCGGCCTACATCGGCTTCATGACCTGGCACGGCGGCCTGTCCGGCTCGGTGCCGCTGGTCGCGGCGACCAAGGGCAACCCGATGGAGAAGACGGTCGGCATCATCCCGATCTCCGACACCCTCTTCACCACCTACAACATCGGCATCACGCTGGCCCTGATCCTGGTGCTGCCGCTGATCTGCCGGATGATGCACCCGGCCGCCAAGGACGTCGTCGCCATCGATCCCAAGCTGCTGAAGCCGGAAGAGAGCGTCCAGCGCACGCTCGGCCCCGACGCCAGCCCGGCCGAACGCTTCGAGGAAAGCCGCATCCTGTCGCTGGTCGTCGCCGCCTTCGGTCTGGTCTATCTGTTCCTGTATTTCCAGAAGAACGGCTTCAACCTCACGATCAACACCGTCAACCTGATGATGCTGATCGCCGGCATCATCCTGCACAAGACGCCGATGGCCTACGCCCGCGCCATCACCAACGCGGCGCGCGGCACGGCGGGCGTTCTGATCCAGTTCCCCTTCTACGCCGGCATCCAGATCATGATGGAGCATTCCGGGCTGGGCGGGCTGATCACCAACTGGTTCGTCGAGATCGCCACCAAGGACAGCTTCCCGGTGCTCGCCTTCTTCTCCTCGGGCCTGATCAACTTCGCGGTGCCGTCGGGCGGCGGCCATTGGGTGGTGCAGGGTCCCTTCATCATGCCGGCCGCCCAGGCGCTCGGCGTCGATCTCGGCAAGGCGGCGATGGCGATCGCCTACGGCGAGGCGTGGATGAACATGGCGCAACCCTTCTGGGCGCTGCCGGCGCTCGCCATCGCCGGGCTCGGGGTGCGGGACATCATGGGCTACTGCGTGACCGCGCTCATCATCACCATGCCGATCTTCGTGATCGGGCTCTACTTCTGACGCTTCAACCGAACAAGGCACGGGGGCCGGGCGAACCGGTCCTCGTGTCGTCTCCAAGACCATCCAAACGGAGGGACACATGACCGACATCGTCATCGCCGGCGCCGCGCGCACCCCCATCGGCAGCTTCAACGGCGCGCTCGGCGCGGTTCCGGCCCATCTGCTGGGCGCCGCCGTCATCCGCGAGGCGCTCGCCCGCGCCGCGACCGACGCGGCGGAGGTCGACGAGGTGATCCTCGGCCAGGTGCTGACCGCCGGCCAGGGACAGAACCCGGCCCGTCAGGCCGCCGTCGCCGCCGGCGTTCCGGTCGAGAAGACCGCCTTCGGCATCAATCAGGTCTGCGGCTCGGGATTGCGCGCGGTGGCGCTCGGCTATCAGGCGATCAAGAGCGGCGACGCCGAGGTGATGGTCGTCGGCGGCCAGGAGAGCATGAGCCTGTCGCCCCATCTCATGCATCTGCGCAACGGCACCAAGATGGGCCCGGCGGAGATGGTCGACAGCATGATCAGGGACGGTCTGTGGGAAGCCTTCCATGGCTACCACATGGGCACCACCGCCGAGAACATCGCCCGCCAGTGGCAGCTCTCCCGCGAGGAGCAGGACGCCTTCGCCGCCGCCTCGCAGCAGAAGGCCGAGGCGGCCCAGAAGGCCGGCCTGTTCAAGGACGAGATCGTTCCGGTCCTGGTGAAGGGCCGCAAGGGCGACGTCACCGTCGACGCCGACGAGTACCCGAAGCACGGCACGACGGCGGAGTCGCTGGCCAAGCTGCGCCCGGCCTTCGCCAAGGACGGCACGGTGACCGCCGGCAACGCGTCGGGCATCAACGACGGTGCCGCCGCGCTGGTGTTGATGACCGCGGAGAACGCCGCCCGGCGCGGAGTCACGCCGCTCGCCCGCATCGCCTCCTGGGCGACCGCCGGCGTCGACCCGACCATCATGGGCACCGGCCCGATCCCGGCCTCGCGTCTGGCGTTGAGAAAGGCCGGCTGGGATGTCGGCGATCTCGATCTGGTCGAGGCGAACGAGGCCTTCGCGGCCCAGGCGCTGGCGGTCAACCGGGATCTGGGCTGGGACGCCGCCAAGGTGAACGTCAACGGCGGCGCCATCGCGCTCGGCCATCCCATCGGCGCCTCGGGTGCCCGCGTGCTGACCACGCTGCTGTTCGAACTGCGCCGCCGCGAGGCGAAGAAGGGGCTCGCCACGCTCTGCATCGGCGGCGGCATGGGCGTCGCGCTGTGCGTCGAGCGCGTGTGACGGTCGTCCGTTAACGGGTTGGGCCGGATGCCGGGGCGAGGCCGATCAGGCTCCCCGGTGCCGGCCAGGTCACGGCGGGATGGCCGGCGAGGCGGTCGAGCAACGCCTCCAGCAATCGCCAGATCGCCGGGTCGTGGACGCGGTGATGCGTCAGCAGCCCGATGGGCTCGGCCTCCGGCGGATCGTCGCCGGAGGCTTCGCGGCGTTCGGCCAGGGCGCGGCACAGTTGGATGAGCAGCGCTTCGGTGTCCACCGCCGAGCGTCCGCCGTGCCAGTCGATCAGGTCGATGTGGGTGTTCAGCCAGCGCAAGCCCGGCGGCGCCTCGACGGCCGGGCGGCGGCCGAAACCCGACACCG
Source organism: Azospirillum agricola (assembly GCF_017876095.1). Lineage (GTDB taxonomy): Bacteria > Pseudomonadota > Alphaproteobacteria > Azospirillales > Azospirillaceae > Azospirillum > Azospirillum agricola. Next base: position 105,996 of record NZ_JAGINM010000018.1, on the reverse strand, counting down.
CGCGGTAGCCGGCCTCGACCAGCAGAGCCGGCATGTCCCTGCCCAGCCGGTTCCAGGGCGGCACGAACAGCGGCAGGACCCGGTCGCCGAACAGCCCGCGCAGGCGGTCGAGGCCGCGCGCCGCGTCGGCCCGCCGTGCCTCGGCCGGGCGGCCGGCGCCGAACTCGGCCTTCTTCTCGCCTGGGGCGGCGTGGTTTGTGTGCGCCCAGCCATGCACCAGGATCGCCACGTCGGGATGGTCGGCCAAAGGCTCGGCCAGCGAGGGCGTCGCGTCGGCGGGGATGGCGGCGAGGCCGAGCGGGATGCCAGCCGACGCGCACAGCGCCAGCAGCCGTTCCAGTTCCGGGCTGGCGGCCACCGCATCGTCGTCGCGCAGCCAGAGCGGACAGCGCCAGCCCGCCTCCGCCCACCGCGCCAGTTCGGCGTCGAGCGCCCGCCATCCGGTCATCGGGTCCGCTCCTTCCGCAAATCCTTCCAAAGGGCGGTGGCGATCTCCACGCTGCGCGCGGCGCCGGCCAGCGCCGCCGGGTCGAGCCGGGGCACGGCGACGCCGATCACGCCGGCCAGCGCCGCCGCCAGAGTGTCCGGCGTGAGGTCGGCCTCGCGCAGCGTGGCGACGCCGGGGCGACGGGCGAGGAGCGCCGCGCGCGTCGCCTGTTCGGTCTCGTGGCCGTCCTCGAAGGGGCAGAAGACGCTCGGCACCCCCAGCGCGAGGCAATCCAGCGCGGTGTTGTAGCCGCAGCGCCCGACCGAGGCGGCGGCGCGGCCCAGCAGGCTGCGGAAATCGGGGCGCAGCGGCTCGACCGTCAGCCGCTCCGGCCCGGCAATGCGATGCAGGTGCTCGGCGAGAGCCGTCACCTCGGCCGCCGGGGCGAGAAGGCGCCAGCGCTGCGGCAGGGCGCCGGAGGCGGCGCAGCGGGCGGCGGCCTCGAACAGGACGCGACCGACCGGCCCGCCGCCGGCGGTCACCAGGATCTCGCCATGCCCCTCCGGACCGTTCGCCGCGTCGGGTGGCGGCGGCGCGACGAAGCCGGTGTAATGAAGCAGGCCGCGCATCGCCGGGGTGACCGGCCAGCTGGCTTCCAGCGGGATGAGTCGCGGGTCGGAATGGACCAGCACGCCGTCGTAGAAGCGGGCCAGACGCTCCTCGGTTTCGCGCAGCCGCTCCGGCCGCGAGGGCGGGGCCAGGATGTCGCGGACGGAGGCGAGGACCAGCGGCGGCTCGGCGGCGGCGCGCGCTCGCTCCAGCAGGGACTCGAACTCGGAGGCCAGGGCGCGGCGGCCGAAAGGAAACAGTTCGGTGATCAGGACGTCGGGGCGCAGGGAATCGACGAGGCCGGCCAGCGTCCGGCGGCGTTCGGCGAGATCGTCGGGGCCGGCGACCCGGCCGTCGGCGGCCAGCAGGGTGCGGAAGTCGGTCCCGGCGCTCGCCAGCGGCGGCAGCTGGTGCAGGGTCGCGCGGCCGGGGGACAAATGCGGGGCCGGGCACCCGCCGCTGATGACGTCGGCGGTCCAGCCCGCGCGGGCGAAGGCGTCGGCCAGGGCCAGCGCGCGGCTGAGATGGCCGCTGCCGAGCAGATGGGTGACGGCGATGGCCACGCGTCCGGGGGTCATGCGCATGACAGGCGGATTCCTTCCGGCCCGCAGGCCGCCCGGATGGAACCATCGGCCGCCAGCGTCACCGCGTAGAGCCGGTCGCGCTTGATGGCGAGTGGTGGCGGACCGAGGAAGTCCCACCCCCAGCCGAGCGCCAGCACCACCCGGATCACCCCGACATGCACCACCGCGAGGTGGTCGGGTCCGGTGCTTCGCGCCACGTCGGCGAGCCAGCCTTGCAGACGCTGGCGCAACTCGGCCGGACTCTCGCCACCGGGCGGGCGGAAGTCCCAGCCCCAATGCTCCAGGTCGCGGTAGCCCGAAGCCGGATCGGCGCGCAGGTCGACGCCCCGGCATCCTTCCCAATCACCCCAGTTCATCTCCATCAGGCGCGGGTCGGTGCGCACGGGCCGGTCGCGCCCCAGCAGCTCGGCGGTCTCCCGCGCGCGGTCCAGCGGGCTGGCATGCAGCGTCGCCTCTCCCCAGCCCGGCGGCAGGGCCAGCCGGCCGAGATGCGCGCGCCCCTCCGCGTCGAGCGGGATGTCGGTGTGGCCCTGGATGAGGCCCTCGCGGTTCCAGGCGGTGACGCCGTGGCGCAGGAAGGCCAGCCGCTTCGGTTCGGTCATTGCCGGGTCTCCTCCAACAGGGTGTCAAGCCGCCGCGCCGCCACGGTCAGGTTGTGCCGTTCCTCGACGTGGCGGCGGGCGCCGTCGCGCAGGGCCGCCAATCGGACTGGATCGTCGAGCAGGGACGCCACCGCCGCCGCGTAGTCCGCTGCCGTCTGGTGGGCCGATGACAGGGCGGTCAGGCGGCCGCCGACGCCGTCGCGGACGACGGTCCCGGTTCCAGCGTTGTCGACCGCGACCACAGGGAGCCCATGGGCCTGGGACTCCAGATATACCATGCCGAACGCCTCGTTCAGGCCGGGCCACAGGAACAGGTCGGCTTGTCCATACCAGGGGGCCAGCGTTTCGGGCGGCAAGGCGCCATGCCGGCGCACGCGCTCGCCGAAGGGGGCGAGCAGCGCCGCGACGGCGTCCGCCGCCGGACCGTCGCCGATCACATCCAGCGTCCAGGGGCGGTCCGCCAGCCGTCCAAGCGCCTCGGCCAACAGGCGGTAGGAGGCCAGCTTGTCGCCCGGCCGCATCATGGCGATGGTCAGCAGGCGGGGGGTGGCCCCCGCCGGACCGTTCCGGGTGGGCGGGGCGGGCGGCGGGTCGAGGAAGGGCGCCAGCGTGGCGACGCGCTGGCCCGGCGGGCGGTGCGCCTCGACGGCCTGCCGGTCGCGGTCGCTGAGGCAGAGCACCAGCGCCGCCCTGTCGATGGCCGATTCCGCCGCCGCCGCGAAGGCCGTCCAGGGACCGTCCAGGCGCTTGCGGGCGCGTGACGCCTCGGCGACCACATAGGGGATGCCGAGCGCGCCGGCCACCGCCGGGCCGATCAGGTCGGGGGCCTTGTAATAGACGTGGTAGCTGAACCACAGGTCGGGCCGCCGCTCCGGTTCGGCGGTGTAGAGACGCAGCAGTCGCGCCCGTTCCGCCTCGGCTTCGGTGAGCAGGCGGCGTTGGACCGCCGTGTCGCCCGCGCCATCGCGGCTGCGCAAGGCGCTGGCGACCTCCACCGCGTGGCCGCCCTCGGCAAGCGCGCGCAGCAGCAGGCGGGCCATCTGGCGGTCGCCGGAGGGGACCGGATGGTCGGGCGGCTTCAGCGGGGCGTGGAAGGCGATCCGCATGGCGGGTTCCTACGGGCGAGCGTCTTCGCGCAACGCTCGCGCCAGCCGGTGCAGCAGCCGGTCGATGCCGGCGGTCATGCCGAACTCGGCGCGCAGCCGCGCGTAAGCCGCTTCGCCCAGGCGCAGGCGCAGGGCCGGGTCGGGCAGCAGCCGGGACAGGCCGGCGGCGATGGACTCGGCGGTCGGCTCGGCCAGGATGCCCTGTTCCCCGTCGGTGATGAATTCGGGGATGGCGGCGACGGCGGTGGAAAGGATCGCCAATCGCTGGCTGGCCGCCTCCATCAGCACGTTGGGCAGCCCGTCGCGGTCGCCGTCGCCGGCGATGACGCTGGTCAGCGTGAACAGGTCGGCCCGGCGCAGCGCCTCGATCACCGTCGCCTGGTCCTGGGCGCCGCGCCAGTCGATGCGGCCGGCGAGGCCGAGCCGCCCGGCCTGGGCGCGCAGGCCTTCGCCCAGCGGCCCGCCGCCGATGTGGACCAGCCGCCAGTGCAGCCCGTCGGGCAGGCGCGCCAGCGCGTCGAGCAGGCGGTCGTAGCCCTTCTTTTCGACGAGGCGGCCGACCGACAGGATCTCCACGGCCCGTTCCGGGCTGGAGCCGTCGCGCTCGGCGCCGGGGCCGGCCGCACGGTCGGGCGGGGCCGGGAAGCGGCCGAGATCGAGCCCGTGATAGACCAGCTCTATCCGTTCCGCCTCGGCGGCGAGCGCCCGCAGATGCGCGGCGCCGCTGGCGGTGCAGGTCACGCCGAAGCGCGCCTCGGCCAGCTTCTCGCGCTTTTCCCAGTCCGGCGTGGTCCAGATGTCCTTGGCGTGCGCGGAGAAGCCCCAGCCGACGTCGCGGATTGCCGCCGCGTAGCGGGCGACCGAGGCCGGCGTGTGGAGGAAATGGACGTAGAGAAAGGGCGTGTCGGCCGGCAGTTCCGCCGCCAGCACCAGCGCCTGCCCGAAGCGGCGGCCTCGGTTGGCGGTGGGGTCGCGCCGCAGGTCGCGCCACCACAGCCGCGCCGCCGTCCACAGCCCGGCGCGCGGCAGGCGCCGAAGGGCGCGCAGCACGCGCAACGGTTCCTGGTGCAGGTATTCCGGCAGGTAATGCACCGGTGCCGTGATGCGCTCGTGCAGGGCGTGGCGCCGCGTGTCGGTCGGGTGGCGCAGCGACCAGATCGACAGCTCCACCCCGCGTTCCTGAAGGGCCAGCAACTCCTGGGCGACGAAGGTCTCCGACAGGCGGGGATAACCCTTCACCACCACCGCCAGCCGCAACGGCGGGGCGACGCAATCCCTCATGCCGAATCCCTCACGCCGACCGCGCCGCCCACAGGGGGGCCGGTTCCAAAAGGTCGGCCATGGCGCCGCGGGCCAACTCCACCACGCTGTCCAGACCGCCCAGAAGGCTGGGCAACGGGTTGGCCGAGGGTGGCGGCTGGCTGGAGAGCGCGCGGATGGCGTCGGCCATCACCTGGGGGCCGGTGCCGTCGCGCTCGCAATCGAGCATCCGCGTCAAGCCCAGCGCCTCGGCGGCGGCGGCGCGGATGTGCTGCTCCATGCGCGGCCGGGTGCGCGGGGCGATGACCGACGGCTTGTCGAAGGACAGGATCTCGCAAAAGGTGTTGTAGCCGCCCATCGCCACCACCCCGATGGCGCCGGCGTAGAGATCCTCCATGCGGGAGTGGAAATCCATCGCCTCGACCCGGCCCTTCAGGCGGCGGATGCGCTTGGCGAAGCCCTTGCGCATCGCCCCGTCGAGGAAGGGGCCGTAGACGATCAGCGCGCGCGGGGCCAGCGACGGGTCGTGCTCGTAGGCGGACAGCGTCCAGTCGATCAGCGCGCCGCCGTCGCCGCCGCCGCCGGGCGTCACCAGCACGTAGGGGGGGGCGTCCGCCGGAGCCTCCAGCGGCGTTCCGCGCCGCAGATAGCCGGTGTAGCGCAACCGCGCCTCGACGTCGGCCGGCAGGTCGAGCCCGGCCAGCGGCTGGTAGACCTCGCGCAGGCCGTAGATCCAGACCTCGTCGTAATAGCGGCGGATGGCGGTCAGCGCCTCCTTGCGCTCCCATTCCGGCTGGAGGGCGTCGGGCGAATCCAGCACGTCGCGCAGCCCCAGCACCACCCGTGTCCGGCCGCTGGCCCGCATCATCTCCAGGGCGGGGACGAACTCGCCATGCAGACCGGTCGGCTCCTTGTCGACCACCGCCAGGGTCGGGCGGAAGGACTGCGCGGCGGCGCGGATGATCTCCGCCCGCATCGCCGTCATCTCCTCGATCGGCAGGCCGAGATTCTGCGCGGTGTAGCTGCCGTCCTGGAGCTTGACCACGCCGGGCAGGCGGACATGGTCGACCCGCTCGGGGAAATCGAAGCGCCCGGCCACCGGCGAGCCGGTGAGGATCAGGGCCGAGGCGTCGGGAAAGGCCGAGACCAGGGCTTGGGCAATCGTGCGCGAGCGCCGCAGATGTCCCAGCCCGAAGGTGTCGTGGCTGTAGAGCAGGATGCGCGGCGCCGTCCGGTCGCCGTGGTCCGAACGCGGTGCGGCCTGGGGCAGGGACATGCTTGGGAACTCCGCATCAGCTGCGCGTTGGAAGCGGGAAAACCGTTGCGAGTCGGTGTGTTGGAGCCGTGGCGCCAGCCTTGGGTCTCGGGATGTCAAGCGTCGGTCGGTCCTGTCGCCTTCGGTGTCGGGCTGCCCCGTGGCAAAAGCCCTCACACGCTTTTCGTCCGGCTTCAAGCGCAATGTGCAGCCGGCTGCGATGTCCCAGCGTTGCGTTGCAATATCGGAACGGGTCGCCGGTTTGCCAACGGTTTTCTCCCTCACTGGTCGTGGTAGGGGTCGAGGGCGTCGCGCAGCCCGTCACCGAGGAAATTGAAAGAAAGCACCACCAGGATCACCGGAATCATCGGCGCCGAGATCCAGGGGTAGGTCTCCACCGCCATCAAATTCTGCGCGTCGTTCAGCATCACCCCCCAGCTCGTCGCCGGCGGGCGCAGGCCGAGCCCGAGGAAGGACAGCGCGGTCTCGCCGAGGATCATCGCCGGAATCGACAGGGTGGCGCTGGCCAGCAGGTGGCTGGCGAAGTTGGGAAGCAGGTGGCGGCGGATGATTCGCGCTGGCGAGGCGCCCATCAACTCGGCCGCCATGATGAAATCCTCCTCCCGCAGCGCCAGGAAGCGCGAGCGCACCGCGCGCGCCAGGCTCGGCCAGTCGAGCAGCCCGAGGATCACCGAGATGCAGAGGAACACCGTCACCGGGCTCCAGTGCGCCGGGACGGCGGCCGACAGGGCCAGCCACAGCGGCAGCTCCGGCAGGGATTTCAGGATCTCCGACAGGCGCTGCACCCCGGCATCGACCCAGCCGCCGAGATAGCCCGCCAGCCCGCCCAGCGTGACGCCGATGGTGAAGGACACGGCGATGCCGAGCAGCCCGACGGTCAGCGAGAGCTGTGCCCCGATGGCGAGCCGGGACAGCACGTCCCGCCCCAGCCGGTCGGTGCCCAGCAGGTGCAGGCTGCCGCCCGGCGGCGGGCAGACCAGCCGCAGCCGCGCCTCGACCAGCCCGAGGAAGCGGTAGGGCTCGCCGGGGCAGAGGAATCGCAGCGGCAGCGGGCGCGTGGTGTCGGATTCGTAGCGCCAGCGATACTCGCGCAGGTCGGCGCGGCCGGTCGTCGGGTAGACGAAGGGGCCAAGGAACCGCCCCTCGTGGAACAGGTGGATGGCCTGCGGCGGGGCGTAGAGATGCTCGACGTCGCGTTCGTTGGCGCCGTGCGGCACCAGGAAGTTGACGAAGGGCAGGCTGAGGTAGGAGAAGCCGAGGAACAGGGCCGCCAGCACCGCCAGCCGGTGGCGCAGGAATCGCGTCAGCATCAGCCGCGCCGCCGACGCTCCCGGATCGAGCCGAGAGGCGGGCAGGGCGTCGTCGTCGGGCGACCAGGGCTCGGGATCGACGTAATGCGGCCAGTCCTGCGGCCTCTGGCCCTGCGGTTTCGGCCGGGTCTCGCTCATGAGCGCGACCTCTTGGTCAGGCGGATGCGCGGATCGAGCAGCGCCAGCAGGATGTCGGAGATCAGCATGCCGACCAACACCAGCAGCGAGATGAACATCAGGATGAAGCCGGCGAGGAACTGGTCCTGCGCGCGCAGCGCCTCCAGCAGCGCCGGCCCGATGGTCGGCAGGCTGAGCACCACCGAGATCAGCACCGACCCCGACACCATCGAGGGCAGCAGCGAGCCGATGTCGGAGACGAAGGGATTCAGCGCCATGCGCAGCGGGTAGCGGGTCAGCCGCCGCACCGGCGGCACGCCCTTGGCCTTGGCGGTGACGACGTAGGGCTTGCCCAGCTCGTCGAGCAGGTTGGCGCGCAGCCGCCTCACCATCGCCGCCGTTCCCGACAGGCCGATGACGATGGTCGGGATGATCAGGTGGTGCAGGATCGAGCCGAGCTTGGCGAGGCTCATCGGCTCGTTCTCGTAGCGCGGGTCGACCAGCCCGCCGATCGGCAGCCCCAGCCATTTCTGGCCGTAATAGAGCAGGATCAGCGCCAGCAGGAAGTTGGGCGTCGCCAGCCCGATGTAGCCGACGGCGGCGGCGAGGTAGTCGACCCAGCTGTTGGCGCGGATGGCGGCCAGCGCGCCGAGCGGGAAGGAGACCAGATAGACGAACAGCACGGCGGCGAAATTGAGGATCACGGTGAACCACAGCGTCTCGCCGACCACCTCGGCGACCGGCTTGCCGAACTCGAAGGACCAGCCGAGGTCTCCCTGGAGCAGTCCGTTGAAGCCGCTCGGCCCTGGCCAGACGCCGATCCAGATCAGGTATTGCTCGGCCAGCGGGCGGTCGAGCGCGTATTCGTGGCGCAGGAACTCGGCCTTGGCCAGCCCGGCCTCCTGCCCGGTGGCGCGCAGCTCGGCGATCTGGTTGGACAGGAAATCGCCGGGCGGCAGGTTGATGACGACGAAGATCAGCATCGACACGACGATCAGCGTCGGGATCATGATCAGCAGACGCCGGAGGATGAAGCGCAGCATGGCGGGTCAGCTCCTCCGGATGCCAGAGGATCCCTCTCCCGCCCCGGGAGAGGGAGGGGACCCGCGGCGTATGCCGTGGGGAGGGTGAGGGGCTATCGGGTGTACGACTTGATCCATGTTCGGATAGCCCCTCACCCTTCCCATGCTGCGCATGGGCCCCTTCCCTCTCCCGGGTCGGGAGAGGGATCTGGTCGGCGCGGAAAGCGCGGTCGGGCAACGCATGTCCTCAGCTCCTCGGCGGGGGATCGGCGAAGAAGAACTCGTCGGGGCGGTAGATGCCGAGGAAGGCGCCGGGATCCCACAGCCACAGCCCGCGCTCCGGAACGTTGCGCAGGCGGTTGCTGGCGACCACCGGCTGCGGCGCCTCGCCGACGATGCCGATGACCAGGACATTCTCGGCGTGGATGTCCAGCATCCGCTCCCACAGCGGCCGCCGCTCCTCGGTGGTGGCGACGTGCGCCCAATCATGGGCGAGCCGCATCAGGGTCTCGGCGACCGGCATGCCGATCGGCTCCCCGGCGGCTCCGGAGGTCTGGTAATACTGCCCCCATTTCGGCCAGGAGAAATTCTCCTGGGTCATCGGCGCCAGCTCCTCCGGGTTGCTGTCGGGCTCCGGCACGCCGTTGTCCCAGCCCGACCACACCGCCATCATCACCTGGCCGGCATAGACCCGGTTGCGCAGCACGTCGCGGTCGGCGGTGCGCACCAGCAGCCGCACCCCGACGTCGCGCCAGGTCTCGGCGATGATCTGCAAGGTGTCGGCGACCTCGGGTTTCTCGCCGGTGGTCTCGACGATGACCTCCAGCGGGCGGCCGTCCGGCAGGCTGCGGTAGGCCTCGCCGCGCTTCCTCGGCAGCCCGATCTCGTCGAGCAGGGCGGCGGCGGCCTCGGGGTCGTACTCGGCCCACAGCCCGTGGCGCTCCGGCTTGTAGAGGGAACTGAAGGGCAGCACGCCGACGCCGCCCTCGCGCGCCAGCCCGAAATAGAGCGAGCGGTTGACGATGCGGCGATCGATGGCGAGCGACAGGGCGCGGCGGAAGCGGACGTCGCGCAACAGCCCGCGCCACACCGGGTCGTTGTAGTTCAGGTTGGGGTAGAGCGCGATGTCGGCCGCGGTCCCCGACGGCCACAGCCGGGTCCGGTAGTTGCCGGACGCCTCGCCCGACACCAGGACGGGGACCTGGGAGAAGGTCAGCGCCTCGGCCTGGAGGTCGGCGTGGCCGGTGGCGACCTGGGCGGGGATCAGGCCGCCGGACATCACCGTCACGTCGAGCCCGTCGGCGTAGGGCAACTGCACGCCGTTGGCGTCGAAGCGGTGGTAGTAGGGGTTGCGCTGGAACAGCAGGTGGGAGCCGCTGCCGCGCGCCACCGCCATCCAGGGCTGGAGCGTTGGCTCGTCGGCATTCTCCATGCGGAACATGTCGTCGCGCGCGTTGTGCAGCGCCGCCCAGTTGCGCACCTTGGCCTTGGCGATCTGCGGGGCCAGCGTCGCCTCGTCGGTGTAGCGGGCGTGGAACTGCTTCAGGTAGTGGGCCGGCCGGTAGATGAAGGGCGGCCGGGCGGCGGCGAGGTTGGGGAGGAAATGCGGGTTGGGCGAGGCCCAGCGGAAGCGGACGGTCACCGGGTCGGGGAACGCAACCTCCGGCGGCTTGCCGTCGACCAGCATGAAGCGCGGCGGCCCCGACGGCGACAGCATCGGGTTGTTGACGATGTCCTCCCACCAGTAGCGGATGTCGTCGCTGGTGAAGGGGGCGCCGTCCGACCAGCGGTGGCCGCGCCGCAGCGTCAGGGTGAAGTCGCGGCCCTCCTCGACCGTCACCGCCTTCAGGATGTCGGGGACCAGTTCGCGCTTCTCGTTGTAGCCGACGAGACGGGCGTAGCCGTAGAGCGCGGCGATGCGGCTGTTGCGCCGCTGGGTGATGAAGCTGCGGATCCAGCCGCCGCGCTGGCCGTACTCCCGGCCCTTGGCCGGAAGATCGACGATCAGCGGCTCCTCGGGCATCCGCGCGCTCACCGGGGGCAGCAGGCCGTAGGTGGCCACGTCGCCCAGCGGCGGGGTCTCGCGCGGGACGAAGCCGGGATTGGTCTGGGCCGGCGCCGTCCGGGCCAGCGCCGGCAGCAGCAGCAGGGCCGCCAGCAGGATGCGGAGCGCCGGGCTCATGCCGCCCGCCGCACGAAATGGCCGGGGGCGACCTCGACCAGCGGGGGCGGTCCGTCCGGCGTGGGGCGGAAGGCCGCCGGCCACAGATCGGGCGCGCCGGCGCCGAGCGCCACCTTGCGGATGTCGATGGGGCGGTTCACGTCCGGTTCCGGCGAGGCGGCGATCAGCGCCTGGGTGTAGGGGTGGACCGGGGCGGAGAACAGGACGGCCGGCGGCGCCTGCTCCACCACCTGTCCGGCGCGCATGACGACGACCCGGTCGGCCAGCCGGGCGACCACCGCCAGATCGTGCGAGATGAACATCAGGCTGAGGCCGAGCCGTTCCTTGATCGATTCCAGAAGGTCCAGAACCTGCGCCTGCACCGAGACGTCGAGCGCCGAGGTCGGCTCGTCGCAGATCAGCAGCATCGGGTCGAGCGCCAGGGCGCGGGCGATGCCGATGCGCTGGCGCTGGCCGCCGGAGAAGGCGTGCGGGTAGCGGGTCGCCCAGGCCGGGTCCAGCCCGACCCGCGCCATCAGTGCCCGCACCCGCCGGTGCCGCTCGTCGGCGTCGCAGACGCCGTGGATGGTCAGCGGCTCGCCGATGATCGAGCCGACCGTCATGCGCGGGCTGAGCGAGGCGTAGGGGTCCTGGAACACCATCTGGGCGCGGCGGCGGTAGTCGAGCAGCGCGTCCGGCGGCTGGGCCGACAGGTCGACGGCCTCGGCGCCGGCCGCCGGGCGGAACAGGATGCGGGCGCCGGGGTCCGGCCGGTCGGCCAGCATGGCGAGCCGCGCCAGCGTCGTCTTGCCCGAGCCGGATTCGCCGACGATGGCCAGCGTCTCGCCGCGCCGGACCCGGAGATCGATTCCGGCCAGCGCCCTCACCCGGCTGGCGCCGCGCTCGAAGGTCTTGGCGACGCCGTGGAACTCCAGGATGGCGTCGACGGGGGCGGTGGCGGTGGCGGCGTCGGTGGGGGATACCGCCGCCTCCGGGGCGACCTCCGGGTAGTCGGGGATCATCGGGGCCGCCGCCATCAGCTTGCGGGTGTAGCCGTGCAGGGGACGGCCAAGCACGTCGGCGCAGGCCCCCGATTCCATCACCCGCCCGGCGCGCAGCACCACCACGGCGTCGGCCATGTTGGCGACCACGCCGAGATCGTGGGTGACCATCAGCACCGCCATGCCGGTTTCCGCCTGGAGCGTCTTGATGAGCGCCAGCACCTGGGCTTGCAGCGTGACGTCGAGCGCCGTGGTCGGTTCGTCGGCGATCAGCAGGCGCGGCCGACCGACCATCGCCATGGCGATCATCGCCCGCTGGCGCAGCCCGCCGGAGAGCTGGAACGGGTAGGAGCGGTAGGCGCGCTCCGGATCGGGAAAGCCGACCCGCTCGAACATCGCCAAGCACTCGGCGCGGGCCTGGGAGCGGGAGGCGTTGCCGTGCAGGCGCAGCACCTCCGCCGTCTGGGCACCGATGGTGTGCAGCGGCGAGAGCGCGCTCATCGGCTCCTGGAAGATCATGGAGATCTGGCTGCCGCGGATGGCGCGCAGGCCCGACCGCGACAGCGTCAGCAGGTCGACCTCGCCCGCCTTCTTGCAGCCGAAGCGGACGGAGCCGCCGCACACCTCGGCCCCGCGTGGCAGGATGCCGAGGATGCTGCGGCAGGTCAGCGTCTTGCCGGACCCGGATTCGCCGACCAGCGCCACGCTCTGCCCGGCCCCGACGGAGAAGCTCACGCCGCTCACCGCCGGGCGGGGAGAGGCCGAACGGCGGAACCGGATCGACAGAGTCTCCACCCTCAGCATCGCACCGTCCTCGCTGCCCGCCGGAAGAGGGTCATGGTGGCGCCTCGCTGGTCAGGCGCCGGCCGATCTGCTGGATGACCCGCATCGGCAAGCTTGGCACGGACGGCAGGATACGCAACAGGGTCGTGCCGTCCAGCCGCAGCAGCCGCAGGTCGGTGCGCGCGCGGATGGTCGAGAAACGCCGGGTTCCCGCCAGCAGTTCCATGTCGCCGAAGACTTCCGGCGGCTTGATGTAGGCGATGTGCAGCGGCTCGCGCCCAGGCTGGAGGCGGACCAGCTCGGCCTCGCCCTCGGCGATGACGAAGACGAACTCGGGGGTGTCGCCGCTGCGGTAGATGAAATCGCCGGCCTTCACCATCCGCCATTCCGAGGAACCGAGCAGACGGCGCAGGATCGTCTCGGGCAGATCGGCGAACAAAGGCGAGCGCGACATCAGGCGCAGCGCCGCCTCGTCGGTGCCGCGGTCGCCCGCCGGGGCGCCCTCGTCCTCGTCCTGGTCGGTGTCCTGGCCGCGCGGGACCAGACGCCCGTCCTCCAGGTCGTAGACGCGGTCGAAGGCCGCATCGTCGGCGATGCGGTCCTCCAGCACGATCATCGTCATGGTCGGCAGCGCGGCCTTCATGCGGCGGAAAATCTCCAGCCGCTCCGCCGGGTCGTAGCTGTTCATGGCCTGATGGATGACGAAGATGTCCGGTTTCTTCAGCAGCCCGCGCACGAGCTGGATGCGTTGGCGCACGCCGACCGGCAGCAGGGAGCCGCCGATCCCGACCTCGTCCAGCGCCACCAACACCAGCACGTAGCCGCGCGCGTCGGTCTCCAGCAGCGTCTGGTCGACCAGGGCGCGCAGTTCGGCGATGACCTGGGGATCCTCGGTGGTGATGCGGCCGAACAGCAGATTGTCCAGCACGTTCAGGCGGCCGTGGTAGAGGTTCTGGTCGAAGACGAGGATCGCCTCGCGCAGGTCCTCCGGCGGGTCGCCGAGCAGACGGCGGCGGATCGCCATGATCGCGTCCTGCTGCGGCTGCGGCACCAGATCGCCGCCGTCGCGGGTCGGGACGATCATCAGGAACATGGTGGCGAACAGCAGCTTGTCGCTTTCGGACTGGCGGCGCTCCAGCCGGTCGGCGCGCCGCCGCAGCCGGTTGACGCTCTCCACCAGCTCCTCGAACAGCGCATCGTCGAGGTGCGGGTAGCGCATCATCAGGACCTCGCCGTCGGGACTGTCCTGATAGACCGAGACGACCCGCATCGAGAAACGGCGGCCGATGCGGACCGCCGGTTCCCACAGCCCGTGCTCCTCCATCAGCGCCCGCAGGCTGGCGTGGCAGACGAGCCGGGCGATGGTCAGGCCCTTGCCGTCCGGCAGGCCGAACAGCATGTTCTCCGCCAGGCTGGCGTGGGGGTTGAAGCGGTCGGGCTCGAAGCGTTCGAGCACGCCGTCCATGCCGCGCTCGGCCAGCGTGTCGCGCAGCCGGTGGCGGGCGCGCAGCAGCGGTTCGGCGATGAAGGGGTAGTCGTCGGGGTCGAAGACCTCGCGCAGGCCGCGGCGGTAGATCTGCTCCTCGCCGCCCGTCGCCTCCAGGCACTGCACCAGCCAGGGGCGCAGGCTGCGCCAGTCGGTGACGCCGATCTGGGCGAAGTCGGTCCAGATGTCCTCCATGCTCTCGTGCGGGTTGCCCGACGCCTTGGCCTCGCGGATCTGGCGGCGGCGTTCGGGCGTCATGGTCGCCGGATCCTCCTCCGGCGGGCGGTGGCGCAGGCCGTAGGTCATGTTCTGCATGATGCTGCCGGTGAACATGTGCGGTTCGGGGCCGGCGTAGGCCATGCGCCGCCCCAGCAGGTCGAGCGGCAGCGTGTCGAGCGGATGCTCGCCGATCAGGATGCGGCCGGAGGTCGGCGGCGACAGGCGGACCATCATCTCGGCCAGCCGGCGCAGGGCCAGGGCGTTGGCTCCGGCGATGCCGACGAAGGCGCCCGGCGGGATGTCGAGCGACAGCCGGTGCAGCACCCGGTCGCCGTACTCGTTGGTCCAGCTCACCTGATCCATGCGGTAGGGCGCCTGGAGGTTGGTCGGCAGGCCGGGGGCGGGGGCCGGCCATTCGAACAGGAAGGGCGGCGAGAACTGCTCGGAGATCTGCTCGAACTTGATCTGGGCGTCGTAGGCGTTCTGGTAATAGTCGAGCAGTTCCTTCCACGGCGCCGTCAGGTCCTTGAAGGCCGACAGCGCCGCCACCAGCGAGCCGATCGACAGGTCGCCCTTCAGAACGAAATAGCCGCCGATCGAGAAGAAGAAGAAGGGTGTGATCTGGTTGATGAAATTGTTCAGGAACTTGATGAAGTATTTTCTCTGGTAGATTTCGAAACGGATATCGAAAATCTGCCCGAGGTACTTGGCGAAATCGGCCTCGACATAGCGGATGGTGCCGTTGGTGCGGATCTCGCGGATGTTGTCGACGCTCTCGCCGATGCGCTCGGAGATCTGGCGGACCTTGCGGATGCGCTCCTTGCCGAGCAGCTTCACTTTGATCTGAAGCTTGGGAATGATGTAGGCCTGCAACGGGATCAGCGCCACCGAGACGACGCCGATCAGCGGTTCCTGGATGAACAGGAACAGCAGGATGGTCAGCATCGTGCCGCCCTGGTAGAGCGGCTGGGCGAAGGCGTCGCCGATGAAGCCGGCCAGCGGTTCGGTCTCCGCCGTCACGGTGGAGATCAGCTCGCCCTGGCTGACCTTGGAGAAGTGCGGCAGCGGGAAGCGCAGCATGCGGTCGAGCAGGGTGAAGCGCAGCCGCCGCACCTGCCGTTCGCCGACCACGCCCTTCAGCGTGTTGATCCGCATCTTGAAGGCGCCGTTGGCCAGAACCAGCAGCAGGAAGGCGACGCACAGCACCAGCAGGTAGGGCACCGGCTCCAGCGCGAAGCCGAGGATGGAGCGATGCTCCTCCGGCTCCGAGATGGCCCGGTTGATGATGATCTTCGGCAGTTCGAGCGAGGCGTAGAGGACCGGGAAGGACGCGATCGTCAAAAAGGCGATGAAGATTTGCTGTCTTGCGCTGTGTTTCCAGATGTAATGAAAAATATTCTTTTCCATCAAGGCCCTTCTCACCCATGGCCCGGCGGGTCGGGCCGGCAGCGATCTTTCCACCCGCCTTTGGGGGCGTCAAGTTGGGCGTGGGGCTGACGGAGAAAGAGGGATGTCGGAAGTGGGAGAGCCCGAACCTTCGCCCCCCTTTACGCGGGGACTGCGCCGAGGGCGGCGGCGCGCAGCAGCATGCCGAAGAGGTCGCGCGGCTCGTCGGGGTCGGCCAGCATGTCCAGCTCCTGGTACAGCCGGGTGCCGGCCAGCCGGTCGCGGACGTAGCGCAGGGCCGAGAAATCCTCGGTGGCGAAGCCGACGCTGTCGAACAGGGTGATCTGGCGGGCGTCGCGCCGGCCGGGAGCGGCGCCGGTCATCACCCGCCACAGCTCGGTCACCGGATGGTCGGGTGCGAGCTGCTGGATCTCGCCCTCGACGCGGGTCTGCGGCGTGTACTCGACGAAGATGTCGGAGCGCAGCAGGATGTCGCGGTGCAGCTCGGTCTTGCCGGGGCAGTCGCCGCCGACCGCGTTGATGTGCACGCCGGCCCCGGCCATGTTGTCGGTCAGGATGGTGGCGCACTGCTTGTCCGCCGTCACCGTGGTGATGACGTCGGCGCCCTCCACCGCCTCCTGGGCGGAGCGGCAGGCGGTGATGGCGAAGCCGAGCCCGCCGAGGTTGCGGGCGCATTTCTCCGTGGCGTCCGGGTCGATGTCGTGAAGCCGCAGCTCGGTGACGCCCAGCAGCGCCTTGAAGGCCAGTGCCTGGAACTCCGACTGGGCGCCGTTGCCGATGATCGCCATGCGGCGCGAGTCCGGCCGCGCCAGATGCTTGGCCGCCACCGCCGAGGTCGCGGCGGTGCGCAGCGCCGTCAGGATCGTCATCTCCGACATCAGCACCGGATAGCCGGTGGCGACGTCGGCTAGCACGCCGAAGGCGGTGACGGTCTGCCGGCCCTCGCGCGTGTTCTTCGGGTGGCCGTTGACGTATTTGAAGCCGTAGTTGCGGCCGTCGCTGGTCGGCATCAGCTCGATCACGCCCTCGGCGCTGTGCGAGGCGACGCGCGGCGTCTTGTCGAACGCCTCCCAACGGCGGAAATCCTCCTCGACATAGCCGGCCAGCTCGGACAGGAAGCGCTCGACGCCGACGGTCAGCACCAGCTTCATCATGTGGTCGACGCTGACGAAGGGGACGATGTTCAGGTTGGGGATCATGGTCAGAGGCTCCGTGTCAAGGCATGCGCCGGGGTGTCCAGGATGCGGCGGCCGAGCAGGCTCGCCGCCAGATCGACCAGCGCCTGGGCGCTGCGGCCCCGCTCGTCGAGGATCGGGTTCAGCTCGACGATGTCGAGCGAGCCGACGATGCCGGAATCGTGCAGCATCTCCATGATCAGGTGCGCCTCGCGGTAGGTGGCGCCACCCGGCACGGCGGTGCCGACGGCCGGCGCGAAGGAGGGGTCGAGGAAGTCGATGTCGAGGCTGACGTGCAGATGGCCGTCCGCCGCCCGCACCCGCTCGATGATCCGGCGCAGCAGCACGGCGACGCCGTACTCGTCGATCAGCCGCATGTCGGCGACCTCCACCCCGCGCGTCCGCAGCAGCGCCCGCTCGCCGGGATCGAGCGAGCGGATGCCGAAGAGATGGACGTGGGAGGGATCGACCGGCGCGCGGTAAGCGGCCGGGACGAAGCCGTCGAAGCCCTCCTCGCCGCACAGGAAGGCAGCCGGCATGCCGTGGATGTTGCCCGACGGCGAGGTGGCGGGCGTGTTGAAGTCGCCGTGCGCGTCGAGCCACAGCACGAACAGCGGGCGACCGGCCTCGGCGCAATGGCGGGCGATCCCGGACACCGAGCCGATCGACAGGCTGTGGTCGCCGCCGAGGAAGACCGGGAAGGCGCCCTCCCGCATCACCCCGTAGGAGCGTTCGGCCAGCGCGTGGCACCAGCCGGCGATGCGGGCGCGGCGGTCGTCGTCCTGATGCTCCCCACCCTTCGGCGCCACATCGCCGAGGTCGCGGACCGTCAGGCCCAGCCCCTCCAGCGTCTCCACCAGCCCGACGAGGCGCAGCGCCGCCGGCCCCATCGAGGCGCCCTTCTGGCCGGCGCCGACGTCCACCGGAACGCCGACGATGTGGATGGGTGGGTGTTGCCGTGCCGCCGTCATGCTCGTTCCCTGTCCCCGTGGCTGCGTTTGCGCTTGGTCCGCCAACAGTATCGGGGACGGAGGAGGCGGTAAAAAGCCGGCAGACCGTTAGAAACGCGTGGTCGTTTTGACAGTTTGGCAAGCTTGATTTACCATTTCGGCATGGACGATCTCGATCACCGCCTGCTCGGGTTGCTGCGCGCGGATTCGCGCCGCTCGGTGGCGAGCCTCGCCGAGGAGCTGGGGCTGGCGCGGGCGACGGTGCGCGCGCGCATCGACCGGCTGGTCGCCGACCATGTGATCGTCGGCTTCACCGTGGTGGTCCGTTCGGACACGCAGGGCCGGATGCTGCGCGCGATCACCATGATCGAGGTGGAGGGCCGCGCGGCGGAGGCGGTCATCGCGCGGCTGAACGGCTTTCCGGAGGTGCGGACGCTCTACACCACCAACGGTCGCTGGGACATCGTCGCCGAGATCGAGACGGAGACGCTGGAGGGCTTCGACGACACCCTGCGCCGCATGCGGCAGATCCCCGGCATCGCCTCGACCGAGACGAACATCCTGCTGTCGGCCCGCAAATCCACCGTCGGACGGTAGGGCGGAATGGTCAGTCCCGCCAGGGGATGATGCCCGACGGCAGGCGGCGGCCGAGCGCGCCGACCGCCAGCATGACGGCGACGATCAGGACGATGGTGAGGATGCTCAGCGCCGCGCCCAGCGTCGGGCTGCCGCCCTCCTCCAGCGCGTAGAGGACGACGCCCAGCGTCTCGGTCCCCTGCGACCACAGCAGGATGGAGACGGTCAGCTCGTTGAAGGTGGTCAGGAACACCAGCACGCCGCCGGCCGCCACGGCGGGCGCCACCAGCGGGGTGACGATGGTCAGCAGGCGCCGCAGCGGGCCGGCGCCGCAGGAGCGCGCAGCCTCCTCCAGAGTCGGGGCGAGCGCCGCGCAGGCCGCCTGCGCCGGACGCAGCGCCAACGACAGGAAGCGGGCGAGGTAGGCGGCCAGGATGATGCCCAGCGTGCCGTACAGCCCGACGCCCAGCAGCGGCAGCGGCTTGAGGAAAACCAGGATGCAGCCGATCGCCAGCACGACGCCGGGCACCGCGTGCGGCAGCTCGACCAGCACGCCGACGGCCCGCGCGATGCGCCCGGCGCGGCCCGGACCGGTCATGGCGTGGGCCAGCGGGACCGCGACCAGCGCCAGCAGCAGCGCCGCCGCCCCGGACAGCAGCAGCGAGTTGCGGAAGGCCCGCCCGACCTGGTCGAGGCCGAGCACGGTGGCGTAATGGGCGAGCGTCGCCGTGCCGGGGCCCAGCGGCAGGCCGTAGACACGGATCAGGCTGGCGGAAAGCAGGGCGGCCAGCGGGGCGGCGAGCACCAGCGCCACGACCACCCAGCAGGCGACCTCCACCGGCAGCCGCCAGCGGCCGAGCGGCAGCACCGCCGTCGTGCCGATCCGTCCGGCGACCCGCGCGTGCAGGCGTCGCTGGCAGATCATCTGGGCGGCGATGCCGAGGCAGGCGATGGCGCCGATCAGCAAGGCCAGCACCGCGACCTCCGGCAGCGCCGACGGGCCGAAGCCGGACATCCGGCGGTAGATCAGCGTCGGCAGGGTCGGGATGCCGGCCGGGATGGCCAGCAGCGCCGGCACGCCGAAATTGCCGAGCGCCGCCACGAAGGCCAGCGCCAGCCCGGCGGCGAAGCCGGGGACGCCGAGCGGCAGCGCCACCCCGGCCAGCGCCCGCCACGGCCCGGCGCCGGTCGCCCGCGCCGCCTCGACCAGATCGCGCGGCACCCCGCGCAGCGCCGCGCGGAAGGCGAGGAAGACCAGCGGCGCGTGCTCGATCCCCATCACCAGGATCAGTCCGGCCGAGGAATGCACCGGGTTGGGCGTGCCGGTGGGCGGCGCCAGCCCGAGCGGCTTCAGCAGCGGGCTGCCGGGGCCGGTCAGGTGGATCCAGGACATGGCGATGATCTGCGGCGGGATCATCAGCGGCAGGATCAGGCAGAAGGCGAGCGCCGTCTTGCCGCGCAGGTCGGTGGTCCCGGCCAGCAGGGCGAAGGGGCCGCCGAGCAACCCGGCGACCAGGGTGGCGCCCAGCGCGATGGCGACGCTGTTGCCGGTGGCCCGCCACGTCATGGGCGAGTCCAGCACGCGGGCGAGCGCCGTCACGTCGCCGCCCAGCGCCGGCCCGGCGACCTCCCACAGCAGGCGCAGGATCGGCAGCAGCACGGCCGCGCAGACCAGGACCGACAGCCAGGAACCGCCGGGAAGGCCGAAGCGGCGGGACGTTTCCGCCCGCCGCCGGCCGGGCAGCGCCGCGCTCGTCATGCCGAACCCTTCATGCCCAACGCACCCCGCTTCAACCGCCGAACAGGTCGGCGAAGGCCTTCTTGTTGGCGTCGTCGTCCCTCAGGGCCTTGGCCGGGTCGTAGGGCATCAGGGTGATGGTCGCCGGGTCGGGGAAACCGTCCGGCGCCTTCACGCCGGGCAGCGCCGGCAGGAAGCCCTGGCGCGAGGCCAGCTCCTGACCCTCGCGGCCGAGCAGGAAGGAGACGAAGGCCTTGGCGGCGTCCGGGTTCTTCGTGGTGTTGAGGATGGCGACCGGCTCGCTCACCGCGCTGACGCCCTCCTTGGGGAAGACGAAGGCGACGGGCGCGCCCTTGGCCTGCTCGCGGATCGGCAGGTAATCGACGATCACGCCGTACAGCTTCTCGCCGCCGGCCACCGCCTTCAGGATGCCGCCGTTGCCCTTGGCGGCGGTGACGCCGTTGCGGGCCAGCGCCTCGTAATAGGCCATGCCGAGCGCCGGCTGTTCCTTGACCGCCGCCATGTGGATGGCGGCGGCGCCGGAATAGAGCGGGCTCGGCATCACCGTGGTGCCCTTGGCCTCCGGCCTGGTCAGGTCGGTCCAGGAAGCCGGCTTCATCGGGGCGGCGGTGTTGTAGACGATGCCCGTGGTGATCAGCTTGGTCGCGAACCAGGTGCCGTCGGCGTCGTGGGTGCCGGGGCGGTAGCCCTGGACCGGCGCGTCCTTGTAGGCCAGCAGGCGCGTCTCGGCCTTCAGCGATTCCATGGTGACGGCGTCGGCGATCAGCAGCAGGTCGGCCTGGGGGGCGCCGGCGGCGATCTCGGCGCGCAGCTTGTTCATCAGCTCGGTGGTCCCGCTTCGGACCCAATCGACCTCGACGCCGGGATTCCGCGCCTTGAACGCCTCGACCGTCTGCTTGGCGTCGGCCTCCAGCTGCGAGGTGTAGAGCACCAGCTTGCCGGAGGCGGCCTGCGCCGACAGCCCGAACAACAGCACTGCCGCCGAGGCGAGGGTGGCGAGGGTGGCCTTCATGTCTGCAATCTCCATGCGCATCGTCTTGGGTCCGCGCGGAACACGCGGCGCCGTCCCGTGTCTACGCCTTGTCCATGACAACGGCGTGACGGTCCGGCCCGCGGATCCTTAATGTTCGAAGCTTGCGTCACCTATCCGAAGCTTGCGTCGCGCGGGCCGAGGTCGCCGTAGGCCATCTTCAGGAAGGCGTCGGCGGTCAGGTCGGCGTCGAGCAGCGCCCCGTGGTGGGCGAAGCGGTCGCTGCGGTCGAGCCACAGCCGGTCGCACAGCGCGTCCAGCGATCCCGAGGCGCCGGGGAAATGCTCGTGCGACATCTCCTTGGTGCACAGGAAGCGCGGGCTGCCGAACACCTCGGTTCCCCACGGCACCTTGCCCATGCGGGCGAACTCGTAGTTCAGGAAGTCCATCTCGTTCTTGTAGGCGTGGGCGATCAGGAGATCGTCGCCGAGGAACGCCATCATCTCCTCGACCACCTGCGGAAAGCGCGGGGCGGTCTTCAGGTCGTTGGGGCGGATGTTGTGGACCTTGATGGCGTCGGGGTGGATCGGCGCGTCGGGGTTGACGCGGGTTTCCCAGGTCCGGCCCTTGGTCCAGCCTCCATTCTCCCCCTTGCCGTCGCGCAGCAGCTCGATGCAGCCGATCTCGATGACCAGGCCGGGCTGGCGCAGCCCCTTGGGGGCCTTGCGGATGTCTTCCAGCTTCGGCATCCGCCGGCCGGTGGTTTCGATGTCGATGGCGACCAGCCGGTCGCTGCCGTCCCAGGGTTGCGTGGTCATGGCTTTCGGGATCCCCGCCTGTTTCGCTCCACTGGTAGGCCGCTCCGGTGCCGCCGTCGAGAAAAACCGACCGCCGGACGCGGCCGGGGCCGGCGGCGCGGCGGTCTATAGCAAAAGCCAATAGCCGCGTCGGGCTTCCAAATGGCAATGGGGGCGGCTTTGACGATGATGGGGGTGACACAAATCATCGCCGCCGGTGATTGAGAGTGCTCTCATCAATGGCGGGTCCACCGCCGGCGCCAGGGCCCCGGTGCCGCGCGATGCGCATTGCTTTCGAAGAGGTCTGTCCGATGGACGCCAACTACATGCCCTTCCATCCAAGCCCGCGCAAGCCGGCCTACGCGCCGCCGCCGGGAGCGGTGGACGCCCATTGCCACGTCTTCGGGCCGGGCGACGTCTTCCCCTACGCGCCGGAGCGCAAATACACCCCCTGCGACGCGCCCAAGGAAAAACTGTTCGCGCTGCGCGACTTCCTGGGATTCGAGCGCAACGTCATCGTCCAGGCGACCTGCCACGGCAAGGACAATCGGGCGCTGGTCGACGCGCTGCGGGCGTCGAACGGGCTGGCGCGCGGCGTCGCCTCGGTCGGCCCGTCGGTCAGCGACGCCGAACTGCACGACATGCACGAGGCCGGGGTGCGCGGCGTCCGCTTCAACTTCGTCAAGCGTCTGGTCGACGCCACCCCGAAGGAGATCTATCTCGGCATCGCCGACCGCATCGCGCCGCTCGGCTGGCACATCGTCGTCTATTTCGAGGCGCCGGACCTGGAGGGGCTGATCCCCTTCCTGCGCCAGTTGCCGACCACCATCGTGGTCGACCACATGGGCCGCCCCGACATCGCCAAGGGCGTCGACCACCCGGACTTCCAGCGCTTCGTCGACCTGATGGCGGACAACCCGAACGTCTGGTCGAAGGTGAGCTGTCCCGAGCGCCTCAGCGTCGACGGCCCGGCGACCAACTACGCCGACGTCGTGCCCTTCGCCCGCCGGCTGGTCGACCGCTTCACCGACCGCGTGCTGTGGGGCACCGACTGGCCGCACCCGAACATGACGACCCACATGCCCGACGATGGCGCGCTGGTCGACGTCATCCCCCACATCGCCACCGACGCCGCCAAGCAGAAGGCGCTGCTGGTGGACAACCCGATGCGGCTCTACTGGAGCTGACCCGCAACCGCAAAAACCACGGTCACAAGAAAAGTCCGAAAGAGGAAGCGCCCATGCCCATGCAACCCTCCCCGACACGGGACCCGATTCCCGGCACCACCATCTTCGACGGCACGATGGCGATGCGCGGCTATGCCCTGAACAAGATGTGCTACTCCTTCAACGAGGCGGCCAGCCGGGCCGAGTTCCTCGCCGACGAGGACGCCTACTGCACCAAGTACGGGCTGAACGACGCGCAGCGGGCGGCGATCAAGGCGCGCAACGCGCTCGACCTGCTGGCGGCCGGCGGCAACATCTACTACCTCGCCAAGTTCGTCGGCATGCTCGGGCTGAACGTCCAGGACGTCGGCGCCCAGCAGACCGGCCTGACGGTCGAGGAATTCAAGGCGAAACTTCAGGCGGCGGGGCACTGACATGGCGAAGATCGTCGGTGGCGTCACCACCTCCCACATCCCCGCGATCGGCAACGCCATCGCCAAGGAACTGTTCGAGGACCCTTACTGGAAGCCGTTCTTCGACGGTTATCCGGCGGTCCGCGAATGGCTGGACCAGGTCAAGCCGGACGTCGCCATCGTGGTCTACAACGACCACGGGCTGAACTTCTTCCTCGACAAGATGCCGACCTTCTCGGTCGGCGCCGCCTTCGAGTACACGAACAAGGACGAGGGCTGGGGGTTGCAGCCGCTGCCGCCCTACGAGGGCGACCCGGAGCTGTCCTGGCACCTCATCGAATCGCTGGTGGCCGACGAGTTCGACATCTGCTCCTGCCAGGAGATGGCGGTCGACCACGGCTTCACCGTGCCGATGTCGCTGCTGTGGCCGGACCGCTCGAAGATGACCGTCAAGACCATCCCGGTGGCGGTCAACACGGTGCAGCACCCGCTGCCGAGCCCGGCCCGCTGCTTCAAGCTGGGGCAGGCGATCGGCCGGGCGGTGGAGTCCTACGGCAAGGACAAGAAGGTCGTCGTGCTCGGCACCGGCGGCCTGTCGCACCAGCTCGACGGCGAGCGGGCGGGCTTCATCAACAAGGAGTTCGACCTGATGTGCCTGGAGAAGATCGTCGACGAGCCGGAGGCTCTGGCGCGCTACTCCATCCATGATCTGGTGCGGCTCGCCGGAGCCCAGGGGGCCGAGCTGATCCTGTGGCTGATCATGCGCGGTGCGCTGGGGGAGAAGGTGTCGAAGGTCCACAGCAACTACCACATTCCGATCTCCAACACCGGGGCCGGCTTGCTGGTTCTGGAAAGCGCGTGACGATGGGCTGCCGCCTTTCCCTCGCATCCATGCGGGGGAGGGACGGCTCTTCGTTTCGCCGAAACGCCATCGGGGCGCCGCTGCTGTCGATGCAGCGGCGCCCCGATGGCGTTCGCGTCAGGCGTCGTAAAATGTTCGGCAAGCTTCCCGCAAAATTTTCGAGTGTCTTCCCGCGCTGCGGCATGTCTCTCTGTTCGCCGCGATCGGGCTTGCCCCGGTCGTCAACGTCCAATCAGCCTCGCATGACTTGCGGCCGTGGATGCCCGGCACAAGGCCGGGCATGACGGGTGGGGCGGGATGCTCCTTCCAAAGGCGCGCCGGCGAAAGGCGACGTCAGTCGGCCAGCGCCTTCTCCAGCCGGTCGAGCGTGCGCATCGCCGGCAGGCATTGGGCGACGCTGGCGTTCGGTTCGCGTCCCTCGCGGATGGCGGCGAAGAACTCGCGGTCGATCAGCTCGATGCCGTTGTTCGACACGGTGACGCCGCTGAGGTCGATCTTCTGCTCGTTGCCGTCGTAGAGGTCGTCGTAGCGGGCGATGTAGGTGCCGTTGTCGCAGATGTAGCGGAAGAAGGTGCCGAGCGGTCCCTTGTTGTTGAAGGACAGCGACAGGGTGCAGAGGGCGCCGGACGGCACCTTCAGGCCGATGCTCATGTCCATGGCGATGCCCAGCTCGGGGTGCGGCGGCCCCTGAAGCGCGTGGGCGCGGCTCGCCACCTCGCCGGTCTGGTACTGGAACAGGTCGACCGTGTGGCAGGCGTGGTGCCACAGCAGATGGTCGGTCCAGGTGCGCGGCTGGCCCAGCGCGTTCATGTTGGTGCGGCGGAAGAAGTAGGTTTGCACGTCCATCTGCTGGATCGTCAGCTCGCCGGCCTGGATGCGCTGGCGGATCCACTGGTGGCTCGGGTTGAAGCGGCGGGTGTGGCCGGCCATCGCCACCAGACCGCTCCGCTTCTGGACCTCGACCAGCCGCTCGGCGTCGGCGAGGCTGTCGGCCATCGGGATTTCGACCAGCACATGCTTGCCGGCCTCCAGGCACTGGATCGCCTGGGAGGCGTGGACCGGGGTGGGGGTCGCCAGGATGACCGCCTCGACCTCCGGCCGCTCCAGGCTCTCGGACAGATCCTTGGTCCAGTGCGGGATGCCGCGCTGCTTGGCGAAGCCCTCGATGTCGTCCGGGCCGCCGCCGACGACCGAGACCACTTCGATCCCGTCGATGGCGGCGATGGCGTCGAGATGCTTGACGCCGAAGGCGCCGGCGGCGCCGGCCACGCAGATTTTCATGCTGATGCTCCCGGAAGATGAAAGACCCGGCGTTCGGCCGGCGGCCCGCTCCCGCTGGGTGGAGCTTTCCCTGGCCGCCCTGTTCCGTCGCCGCTGCTCATGACTCATCGGGTAGCAAACAATCAGCCCGCATTGAAATTGAATGACAGGGAGCATTATTCATTTTGTGTTCGAGCCTTGCGCTAGCGGGCCTGCTTTCCGGCGTCGCGCAGGCAGGACAGGAAGCGGTCCTGCGTCGCCGTCGGGCGCCAGCCGCGCCGCAGGGTCAGGCCGATCGGCCGCTCGCCGCCGGGCAGCTCGACCGGCAGCGGCACCAGCAGGCCGAGGTTGCGCTCGTGCCGGATCTGGTGCAGCGAGATCAGCGTCAGCGCGTCGCTGCCCAGCAGCAGACCGCGGATCAGTTGCAGCGAGCTGGCCTCGACGATCCCGGCGGGCAGGGGAAGACCCCGCTCGGCGAACAGCGCGTCGAAGTGCTTGCGGGTCGGCGTGCCGGGACGCGGCACCACCCAGCGGCCGGCGGCCAGATCGTCGGGGGCCACCGCCCGACGGGTCAGCGGGTGGAAGGCGCGGACGACGACGGCCAGGGGGTCGGTGAACAGGGTTTCCTGCACCACGTCGTCGATCGGCACCGGGTCGCGCAGCGCGCCGATCAGCACGTCGATCTCGCCGTGCCGCAGCCCGTGCAGCAGGTCGTCGTAAGGACCGTCGACGACCTGGATGCGGACCTCCGGCCGTTCGGCGGCCAGCGCGTTGATGGCCGTCGGCAGGATGTGGGTGCGGGCCAGCGGCATGCTGCCGACGACGATGCGGCTCTGGTCGGTGCCGAGATGGTCGGCCAGCTCGGCGAAGCCCTGCTCCAGTTCGGCGATGGCGAGCTTCACATGCTGGACCAGTGCCTTGGCGGCGGCGGTCAGGGTGATCCCAGCCGCCGAGCGGGTGAACAGCGACAGCCCCGACAGCCGCTCCAGGTCGCGGGCGGCGCGGTGGATGGAGGGCTGGGCGATGTTCACCGCGCGGGCGGCGAGGCTGAAGTTTCCGGCGTTGGCGATGGCGACCAGGGCGCGGAGTTGGGCGGCAGTGAGGAGCTGGTCGAAATCGGCGAAGCCGCGCGCCGCCTTGCGGTCGCCGACACGGACCGCCTCGCGGGCGCCACTGCGCAGGCCCTCCAGCATGCGCTCCACCCGGTCGAGGAACAGGGCTCCGGCCGTGGTGGTCGGCATGCCGTCGAAGCGGCGCTCGAACAGCGCGGTGCCGAGTTGAGCCTCCAGCTTGGCGATGGCCTGGGTGATGGCCGGCTGGGACAGGTGGACCCGCTCGGCGGCCTGGCTGATGCTGCGCTGCCGCGCAACCTCCCGGAAGGCGCGCAGGTGGCGGATGTTGGGAAGGTCGGTCATTGATTTTCCGCAGAGCCAGCGCCGTTCCGTCCACGGCCATAGCTGGATTCTAATCCGTTGTCGGCCTGTATTCTCTGCGGCAAATCAGCGCTTTATGGTGATTTCCATCCGCTCGGGGGATGCCGGACGACGATGAGATGATCAACGGAATCAATAGCATCCCGCCGGGCTTCCGGATGGGGCCGGACCGTTCGGATCTCGCCCGGCCAGCGCCGGAAGGCGCCCGCGATGGCGCCGCCCTCCGGCGGTGACGGGAAGGGGAAGGGCTCGACAAACCAGCGGCCCCATCTATCTGAGGGTTTTCCGAACCATCACGCCGCGTGAGCCGATCCGTGCCAGCCAAGCGCCCGCCTCTCGTCACTCCGGACGGCCGCTACATCGTGGTCCGGGGGCGGTTGTGGCGGGCGGCCAACCCTGCGTTGCCCGAGGCGGAGCGTGAGAGACTGGTCGTCGGCCTGATGGACGCGCGCCGGGCTGTCGCGGCGGCGCGGCGGGCGTCCGATCGCGACGCCGAGGCGACCGCGCACATGGTGGTCGACCATGCCAAGCGTGCGCTCGGCGAACGCGGGGCGGTGTGGTGGTCCGATGGGGCGCCCGACCTCAACCGGCACATGGCGCGGACGACGCCCTATGCGGAGTGGTACCGGTCGGCGACGGAACCGGAGGCCGCCGAGCGCTCATGAGCGTCCAAGCAACCGCCGGCGATCCATCCATGCGGCCTCATCAAGCCGGCCGCGGAGTCAGTCCAGCATCGGCAGGCCGGTTTCGATGCGGACCAGGGCGGCCAGCAGCGGGGCGCCGATGTCGCGCCGGACGAAGTTGCTCGACTTCTCCGCCGCGTTGATCGCCTGCTGGAAGGAACGGCGCCAGCGGTCGTCGTTGTAGGCGATCTTCTCCGCCTTCGCGCGCTGGGCCAGCAGGCCGGGCCGGCGGCCGGCGGCCTCGTCGACCAGCTTGTTCAGGCGGCGCAGCAGGTCGTTGGCGCCGGCGGAATCGTTGCGTTTGTGCGCCGCCTCGATCAACTCGGCCAGCGCCTCGCCGCGCGTGTCGATGTCCGAAACCTGCTCGGCGTAGGACAGCGCGGCAACGGTCTCGCCGCGGCGGGCCAGCCGTCCCAGCACCGCCGGAATGGTCCAGGGATTCTCGTCCTGCACGGTGCGCAGCAGGTTGAGCGCCAGGGGGGCGTCGCCCATCTCCGCCGCCGCGACGGCCAGCTCCGGCGGGCAGCAGTCGCCGCGCGTCTCCTTGAACTTGGAGAACTGCGTCTCGACCGTGTTGAGGAACAGGGTGCGGGCCTGCGCCTCCTTGCCGGCGCGCAGCAGCGCCTGGGAGACCAGCCCGAGCTCCCACGAGCAGTTGCGGGTGGTGGCGTAGGTCTTGGCCTCCTCGGCCAGCGCGCCGGCCAGCCCGGCGTCGCCGCGCCAGGCGGCGGCCTTGGCGATGTCGGCGAGGTTGTAGATGCGGGTCGAGCAGTCGGCGATCTGCCGGGTGATGTCGAGCGCGAGCTGGGTCTGCCCCATCAGGGCCAGCGCGCGGGCGACGAACAGATCCTGGCCGGAGCTGTCGGTGATGCCGCCGCGCCGCACGGCGCTGACGAAGGGGGCGACGATCTCCTTGGCGCGGCCGGGGTCGCCGATCTGGTGGTAGGCGACGGCCAGGGACAGCCAGTCCCAGCGCGCGGCGGAGATCGGGGTCTCCACCGGCGGCAGCATCTCGCCGATGCGGTGCAGGGAGCACAGGCTGGTCAGCGGCTCGTTGCAGACCATGGCGCGGATGCGCGAGCGGAACTCGTAGAAATCGAAGTCGCCGACGAACTGGTTGGTGACGAGCTGCACCGCCAGCGGGCTGTCCGGGAACTTGGTGACGATCTCGTTGAACAGCTTGTCGGCCTCCTTCAGGAGGCGCGATTCCTCGGCGACGTCGTAGGTGTTGTCGGCCTGCCGGATGAGCTGCATCGCCTGCACGAACAGGCGGTTCGCCGGCCCCGGATCCTGCGCCAGGGCGGGGCCGGCCAGCGCCGCCATCGCCAGGAACAGGGCGGCGAGGAGGCTGGCGGTGCGGGCGTACGCGGTCACACGGGCAAAGGCGGGGGCCATGGCGATGCGGCTTCGATCTAGAGGCTGGCGAGAAGACGGACGTAGTTGACGACGCGCTGGACATTGGCGACCGAGCGGGCGTGCTGGATCACCGTGTCCAGCTCGGCCTGCGTGGTGGCGACACCCATCAGATAGACAACCCCGTCGACGGTATCGATGCTGTAGTTCTGGCTATGAACGTCGCCATCGAAGGTAATCCTGGTGCGCAGCTGGGTCGAAATCCAGGTGTCGCGGGCGTTGTCGACGATGCCGGCGCCGTTGTCGATCTGGATCTCGTTGATGACCTCGCGCACGCCCTCGGCCTGCCAGGCGAGCCGGACGGCGTCCAGCCGCATCTGCGCGTCGGTCGCGCGGCCGGTCAGCAGCACGCGGCCCTGGTTGATGGACAGGCCGATGCGGTTGGTCATCTCCAGCGAATGCTGGAGCCAGAGATGGTTGATGCTGGCCCGGATCTGGGTGTCGCTGGCGAAGCCCTTCAGCCCGCGATGCTCCGACGCCACGGCGGCGGTGGCGCCGGCCCCGCCGATCACCAGCGGCGCGCAGCCGGGCAGCGCCATGGCGGCGGCCAGCGTCAGGCCGACCAGCGTCAACGTCGCAAGCGCCGGCCGGAACGTCGAATGGCGGCTCGGACCCGTCACAGCATGCCTCCCCTCTCCGGCGCGTCCGCCGGGCCGCCGACGTGGCGGGCGGCCGGAAAAAGTCACGGCCGGCGAGGGTTGGCAATGGGAATTCTTGGAAGTCTTGCGGGTCATCGTCGATTTGTCCGTCAGTGATGCACGGATGTTGCACTCGCTGCGCTTGCGAAGGAACGCGCGGGGCAGGGTGGGGCCGGGATCAGGCGAAGCCGCGCAGCGTCAGCACGGTGGCGATCTCGCGCGCCAGCACATGGGCGACGACGCGGCGGGCCTTGGCGTCGCGCAGGATCTCCTCGTCGCGGGGGTTCGACAGGAAACCGGTCTCGACCAGCACGGAGGGGACGTCGGGCGCCTTCAGCACCGCGAAGTTGGCCGAGCGCATCGGGTTGTCGAGCAGGCGCAGGTCCTTGCCGGCTCCCCGCACCAGGGTCTGGCGGGCGATCAGCGAGGCGTTGCGGGTGTGGCGGGCGGTCAGATCGAGCAGGATGTCCTTCACCACCTTGGTCGCCCCCTTCCAGTCCGGTCCGGCGAAGCGGTCGGCCTGGTTCTCGCGCTGCGCCAGCCGCGAGGCGAAGGCGTCCGATGCCTTGTCGGACAGCGTGTAGGCCGACAGGCCGCGCGCCTGCGGGTTTGGGGCGCTGTCGGCATGGATCGACACCAGCAGGTCGGCGTCGGCCTTGCGGGTGATCGCCACGCGCTCCTCCAACGCCAGGAAGCGGTCGTCGCTGCGGGTCAGGCGGGCGGTGACGCGGTGGCGCTCGCCCAGCAGGCGGGCCACCTCGCGGGCGATGTCGAGCGTGACCTCCTTCTCCTGGGTGCCGCGGGTGCCGATGGCGCCGGGGTCGGCGCCGCCATGGCCGGGGTCGAGCATCACCAGCCGCGGCCGCCGGGCCGGGCCGGGCCCGCCGGGCCGGGCGGAGGGCTTCCGGCCGGGGCGGGGGACGGGATCGGGGGCGGCCAGCGCCGGCAGGGCGGTGAAGGGGGACGGAACCGCCAGAGGCAGCGTCAAGGCCAGTCCCAAAAGCCGTCTGCGATCCATGATTCCACACACCGGTTTCATAACATTGCGTGTTGCGGGCGACCCCTGCCGTGAGCTTGGCCGGTTCTGGCGAGCCGCTAACCAGTGGGTGTGCGAAAAAGTGTTTTCAAGTGACGCAAGGTTACCGCCTTCGAATATTGATGTGCGCTTCGTCATACCTCCGGGGTTGACCCTATGATGATTCGACACAGGTGAACAGTTGCTTGAAGATGGAGTCGGAAAGCGCTAAAATTTTAGAGACAAGCTCGGGAGGTAACGATGTTGAGGAAAGCCTTGTTCAACATCATCCGGCAAGAGCAGCGCGAGGTCGAGGACGAGCTGGAGAAGGAGGAGCGCTGCTCCACGCCCGACGTCGGGCGCCTGATCGGCCTGCGGCAGGAGGTGAGCAGCCTGCGCCGCGAACTGGAGCATTTCCGGGACGTCTGAAGCCGGGCGCCCGGTCCGGAGCATCAAGCCCCGCTTCCAGGGAGCCGTTCGCTCTCCGGATGCACGAAGCTTGCGGCCTTTTTTACCCCCTTCTCGGCGGTGCGCCGAATAAGGAGACCGGCGAGGGAGCCAGAACCGTCATCCGAGCTTGACGTAACCGCGCTCGATGACCCGCTCCGCCGCCTCGTAGACCGATTGCATTTCCTCGTAGGCGGCGCGCAGCCGGGCAAGCTCGGCGACCGCCGCCGCATCGGGATGGCGGCTGTCCGCCGCCTTGATGCCGGCGCGGAGATAATCGGCGCGCAGTTCTGCCACCCGCACCGCCATGCGCAGGAAGGTGTCGCGGTTCAGGTTCGGCAACTCGCGCCCGATCACCTCGCAGTTGGCCTCCAGGATCGCGGCGTCCATGTTTTCCAGGAAGCGCCGGATGCGGTGGCGGGCGCCGATGTCGACGGCTTCCGGCGGCAGAAGCTTGTCCACCTTGCCCTTGTTGAACTCTCCAACGACTTTTCCGCGCGACGCCATGGGACGCTCCGTTGCGCGCGACCGGTGCGGCCGCCTGTCCGAATGATTGTGGCACCGCGCCCCGTGCGACGCCAGAGGGCCGAACTCCGTTGCCGCATCCTTGCAAGGGTGCCGCCGCAATCGAGCGGGTGCAACGCGGCGCGGTTCATGATACGCAGGCTTCCCCTTTTCCGTTGCCCGCACTGGTAGACGCGCGATGTCCGAGACCGGCTCCGATTACATCCTGACCATTTCCTGCCCCGACGCGGTCGGCATCGTCTACGCGGTGTCCGGTTTCCTGGCGGAACGGAGCTGCAACATCGTCGACAGCGCCCAGTTCGGCGACCGGGTGTCGGGCCTATTCTTCCTGCGCATCCATTTCACCGCCGGGGCCGGCGGCCCGTCGCAGGCGTCGCTCCATGCCGATTTCGCCGCCCATGTCGCCGACCGCTTTTCCATGACGTGGAAACTGCACGACGCCGGCCGGCGCCAGCGCGTGCTGATCATGGTGTCGAAGTTCGGGCACTGCCTGAACGACCTGCTGTACCGCTACCGCACCGGCTACCTGCCGATCGAGATCCCGGCGATCGTCTCCAACCACCGCGACTTCTATCAACTGGCGGCGTGGCACAACATCCCGTTCCACCACATCCCCGTCGGCCCCGAGAACAAGGCGCAGCAGGAGGCCCGGCTGCTGGAACTCGTCGAGGAGGAGCGGATCGACCTGGTCGTGCTCGCCCGCTACATGCAGGTGCTGTCCGGCGCGCTGTGCGAGCGGATGGCCGGGCGGGTCATCAACATCCACCACAGCTTCCTGCCCAGCTTCAAGGGCGCCAAGCCCTACCACCAGGCGCACGCGCGCGGCGTGAAGCTGATCGGGGCGACGGCGCATTACGTGACCTCGAACCTCGACGAGGGACCGATCATCGAGCAGGAAGCCGAGCGCGTCGACCACACGATGGCGCCCGACGATCTCGTGGCCATGGGGCGCGACATCGAGAACGTCGTGCTGGCGCGCGCCGTCCGCTACCATGTCGAGCACCGGGTGCTGCTGAACGGCAACAAGACGGTGGTCTTCCGCTGACCGCGGCGCTCCGACGCCTTTGAAGCGCGAAGGGCGGTGCGGGTCGATGCCCGCGCCGCCCTCTTTCCGCATCCGGCTCAATGCGGCTGGGCGGTCTCGCGGGCGTCCTCCGGTTGCGGCATGAAGACCGCGCGGGTGATCGCCTGCTCGATCTGGTCGCGGGTGAAGGGCTTCGGAATTACCGGCCCCAGATGCTCCAGCCCGTGCTTGGCGAGGTCGTCCGGGAAGGCGGTCACGAAGATCACCGGCAGGAAGCGCTGGGCGCGCAGCTCGCGCGCCACCTCCAGCCCGTTGTCGCCGTCGGCCAGCCGGATGTCCATCAGCGCCAGCGTCGGGCGGTGCTCCGCCGCCAGCGTCAGCGCCTCGTCCATCGTCGCGGCGTTGCCGCAGACGATGTGGCCCATGCCGCGCACCGTCTCGGCCAGATCATAGGCGATGATGGCGTCGTCCTCGACGATCAGGATCGTCGCGGTCAGGCGGGCGCGCACCCGGTCGCGGGCGTGGGTGAGGCGATGGACCGCGTCCTCCGGCGGCAGCCCCAGCACGGCGGCGGCGTCGGCGACCGGCAGATCCTCCAGGTTGACCAGCAGATACAGGCGCCGGTCGGTTTCGTCCAACGCCATCAGCGCCGACTCCACCGGGTGGTAGGGGGCGACGGACGGCGGAACGGCACCCTCGTCCTGCAACTGGTTCAGGTGACGGTAGAGGGCGCCGCGCGACAGATCCGCAGCCCCCTGGGCTTCCAGGTACCATTCCAGGGTCCGCGTCACCAAGGCGTCGCCACGGCCGCTGGTGCCTGTCAGCGCGCGGGCGTAGCGACGCAGGTAAGGCAAATGCTGCATGAAGTGGCCGGTGTACTGCTCCATCTCTCTCCCCGTGCCTTGACTTGCGGCGCGTTCTGCCGGGCGTCTTGCGGTGGTCCCCAATCGGCCCGCCGAGCCCTCGGCTCACAAGAGAGTGCCCTGTCCGGGAGCGCGGCGGTCAAGTTCATATGGCGCAGCCCACGGCCAAACGGGAGTGAACCCGAAAGATTTATTCGAGATACCTGCAAAGAATTACCCATTCATGGCTAGGCCGCCGGACGAATGGACATGCGGCCGTTTAGCTCGAAAGGGATAAGTGCTCTCCCCGCCTCGGGAAAACGCCCATCCGACTTTAACCGTTCGGAAAGACTTAGCGCCATACTCTGACATTGCCCTCCGGCTCCGGCTGTGAGAGGGCGAGGCGAGTGTTCCCGATCCTTGAACGCGCCGGCACCTTCCCCCGGGCCGGCGCGTTTTTTCTTGTCTCGCTTTTGATGCCCTCGGGGACAGCCGGGCCGGGAGCGCCGGGAACCCTCCGCGCAAGGGAGTGTTGAGCGATGCAACGGTGTGATTCCTCCCCGAACCGCCGCATCCTGCCCGCCGCCGCACGCCCCCGTCCCGCCGGAGCGCGTGGGCGGCGCTTTTTTTGCCGGTTCCTTCACACAGCGGTGCTTGCAAGCCGCTTAAGCGGAAGTTAATGACATCGACACAACGTCATCTCAGGGATGGGGGTTGCGGTCGGGTGCCGCCCCCCTTTCGGTTGCCGCAGCGGGTCCGGATTCACGCATGGAAGACCAAGAGTTCGACCGGTCGCTGACCGACGGCGTGCCGCCGGATGAGCTGGCCGATTACAGCCTGTGGCGCGATCGTGTGCGGGGCACCAACATTTCCGACAAGACGCTGCTCGCCACCGACTACCTCAATCACTTCAACGAAATCGTGATGCTGATCGAGATGGTTCCGGACATGCCGGACATGCTGGAGGAATGCCTGATCTGGCAGCCCAAGAGCTACGCCGAGCATTTCCGCGACAGCGGTTTTTCCGACCGGGACCTCGCCATCGAGGCCTATGGGCATGTCCCGTCGAAATTCCGCCGGCCTTTCGAGGACACCATCGCCCAGGCCCATCAGGTGATCGCCCACACGCTGGAGCGGGTCTCCACCGACATCCAGGGCGGCGACCCGGACAAGCTGCGGGCCGACTGCCAGATTTCCGTCGCGATGATCCATCGCATCATCCAGGTCGCCAACGGCATCATCCACGGCACCGCCCATGTGATGGAGCAGGGCGAGATCGACCTCTATCTCAGCAACGGCTGAGGGCCCCCGAGGGGGGCTGTGAGAGCCGACGAGACGCGCGCGCCGGAAGCCCAATCTCCGGCCGCAGACGCCCGGCGCGAATGGCGATTGATGGTGCACCCACCATTCGGTCGTTGCATGGCTCCTGGCCTCCGCCCTGCATTATAGTGGGGTCTCTAAGAAAAGACGGGGCCGCGTGCGCGCGTCCACCGCGGGGGGAGTTGGAGCAAATCCATGAAGGCATGCGCCTTCGCACCGGCCGTGGAGCTGGTTGCGCAGGAAGATGGCGCGTGGCGGCCTTGTCCCGCCACCGATCACGCCGACCTCGCCGCACCCGTCGAGCATTCGGGGGAGGGCGGTAGACGCATGGGACGTACCGGGCATCTCGACAGCTTCACCCGCGACCGGCTGCCGGCGCCCTCGAAACGCCCCGATTTCCTTCTCGACCGTCCCGAACTGGCCTATCCTGAACGGCTCAACGCCGCCTCCGCCCTGCTCGACGGCTGGCGCGCGCGTGGATGGGACGAGCGTCCCTGCCTGATCGACGGCGCGGGCACGGTGTGGAGCTATGGCCGGGTCCGCGATACGGTCGACCGCATCGCGCGGGTGCTGACCGAGGATTACGGCATCGTGCCCGGCAACCGCGTGCTGCTGCGCGGGCCGAACAGCCCGATGCTGGCGGCCTGCTGGCTGGCGGTGATCAAGGCCGGCGCCGTGCTGGTGCCGACCATGCCGCTGTTGCGGGCGCCCGAGCTGGCCGACGTGCTGGCCCGCGCCTCCATCGACATGGCGCTGTGCGACGTCCGCGCCCTCCACGACCTGGAGGAGGCGGCCCCGCCGTCGATGCGGGTGGTCGGCTTCCTCGACGGTCTCCAGGGCGGCGAGCTGGAGCACCGCATCGCCGGCAAGCCGGCCGGTTTCGAGGCAGCCGACACGGCCAACGACGACGTGGCGTTGATCGCCTTCACGTCCGGCACCACCGGGACGCCGAAGGCGGCGGCGCATCTGCACCGGCATCTGCTGGCCATCGCCGACCTGTCGCCGCGTTCGGTGCTGGGCACGACGGCGGACGACGTCTTCTGCGGCTCGCCGACGCTGGCCTTCGCCTACGGGCTCGGCGGTCTTCTGCTGTTCCCGTTGCGCATCGGCGCCTCGGTGGTGCTGCTGGAGCGCGGAACCCACGACCGGCTGCTGGAGGCGGCGACCCGCCACAAGGCGACCGTGCTCTTCACCGTGCCGACCGTCTACCGCGGCATGATCGCCCATCTGGAGCAGGAGCCGGCGCTGGCCGAGGGGCTGCGCAGCCTGCGGCTCTGCGTGTCCGCCGGGGAGCCGCTGCCGCTGACCACCTTCGAGGGCTGGCGGGCGATGACCGGGCGGGAGATCCTCGACAGCCTCGGCACGACCGAACTGCTGAACGCCGTGCTGCACGCGGTGCCGGGCAACGTCCGGCCCGGCTCCACCGGAAAGCCGGTGCCCGGCTACGAGGCGATGGTGGTGGACGAGCAGTTCCAGCCGGTGCCGACGGGGCAGGTCGGGCGGCTGGCGGTGCGCGGCGCCACGGGCTGCCTGTATCTCGACGACCCGCGCCAGGAGAGTTACGTCCAGCATGGCTGGAACCTGACCGGAGACGCCTTCCACGTCGATGAGGACGGCTTCTTCTGGTACCACGCCCGCACCGACGACCTGATCGTGTCGGCCGGCTACAAGATCTCCGGGCTGGAGGTCGAGAACATCCTGATGGAGCACGAGGCGGTGCAGGAATGCGCGGTCATCGCCGCTCCCGACCCGGTGCGCGGCACCATCCCCAAGGCGTTCGTGGTCATCCGCGAGGGAATGCGGCCGGACGACCGGCTGGCCGAACTGTTGCAGACCTACGTCAAGGACCACATCGCCCCCTACAAGTACCCGCGCGCGGTCGAGTTCCTCGACGAGCTGCCGCGCACGGAGACCGGCAAGGTCCAGCGCTTCAAGCTGCGCCGCCGCGAATGGGAGCATGGTGAGGACGACTGAGCGGGGCGCGACCGGTGGCGGCCTTCATGGCTGACGGAGCGTTTCGCCAGTTCCTGCTGTTCGCCCTGGTCGGTGGCGCGGCGGCGGTGGTCCATTACGGGACGCTGGTCGCGCTGGCCGAACTGTTCGCGGTCGCGCCGGTGCCGGCCTCGGCCGCCGGCTTCCTCGCCGGCGGGGTGGTCAGCTATCTCCTGAATTACGGGCATGTGTTCCGCAGCGAGCAGGAGCATGGTCCGACAGCCGCGAAGTTCGTCGCGGTCGCCGCCGTCGGGCTGGGCCTGAACAGCGCCATCATGTGGGCGCTGGTGCATGGCGTGTCCCTGCATTACCTGCTGGCCCAGGTGACGGCGACCGGGTTGGTGATGCTGTGGAGCTTCGCCGCGAACCGCTATTGGACGTTCAGCGCCGGAGCCGGCTCCTCGGCGTCTTGAGGCGTCCGGGTTCGTGGGTGGGCGATGAAGCTGCGCCGGTGCGGCGTCGGGCCGATGTTGCGGGGCAGGCGGATGCCGCGCAGGCCGGCCTTCTCCAGCCGCTCCAGAACCTCGTCGGGGGTGTAGGTGGCGAACCCGGCCTCGCGGCGGACCTGCCGGTAGTCCGAAAGGGTCAGCCGCAGCAGCGCCACCAGCGACGCGGTCAGGAATCCATGCTCCCAGCCCATCCGCAACTGGCTGGCGACGTCGGCCAGCATCGGGGTGCCGGGATCGACCACGTCGGCGATCAGCGCCCTGCCGCCGGGGGACAGGAGCTTGCGCCAGCGCTCCAGCAGCGTCGGCAGATCCGCTTCCGGAATGTACTGGAGAACCGAGACGACCAGCAGCAGATCGACGCTTCCCGGCGGCAGCGCGGCCAGGCCGCGCTCGTCGAGGACGCGGACGCGCGGGTTGCCGGAAAACCGCCCGGTCAGTCGGGCGCGGACAGCCGGCGAGGCGTCGAAGAGAAGGAGGCTGCCGCAGCGTTCGGCCATCGCGTCGGCCGCCAGCGCGTCGCCGCAACCGAAATCCAGCACGGTGCCGTCCGATGGCAGATGCTCCGCCACATCCTGTCCGATGCGGGCGAAATGAGCCTCGAGATGGCGCCGGTTGGCGTAGATGCTGTGTGGCCGGTTCCAGAACTCGACCCAGCGATCGGCGGTGGAGGGTGGGGCGGTCGGGGAGGCCGTTCGAGCGGAGTCCATCGGTGCGCTGCCCCCTCCCCGGAATGGTGGATGTCCGCGGCCGGCGGTGCGCCATCGAAACGTGCCGGTCCGCCGCGCAACGAAACACCGGGAAAGGGTAGGAAGGAAACCGGAAAGACGTCAAGCCGGAATGTTTGTGAATCCAGCGAAACGGACCAGCCGCAGGCCGCGCCGGTCCAGCAGGTCGGCAAAGGCCGGGCCTTTGAGATAGGCGTGTTCGGCACGTCGGGGCTCGACGAGGCTGTCGACGCGGCGCAGATCCTCGTCGGGAATGCCGGGATGCACCATGACCAGCGGGCGGTCGTCCGGCCGGTGTCCGGGCGTGTCGAGGAAGCGTGGCAGCAGCTCGGCGAAGGGGGTGGCGGTGGCGAAGTCGTAGACTCCGGAGAAGCGGTTGTTGGCTGGAATGCCGCGTTCCCGCGCCAGCCGGGCGAGGCTGCCGCCCAGGCCCCCGATCAGCAGCGCCTTGGGCACCGCCACGCCGCGCCGCAGGACGGCGCCGGCCGGCTCGCCGCACAGCCGGACATAGGCGCCGGGCAGGGCGGCCAGGGCGTCGGCGACCGCCTCGCGCACCGTCGGCAACTGGTGGACGTGCTGGTGGCCGTCGATGTAGGCGGGCGGGCCGCCCCAGGCCGTGGCGAAGGCGTCGAGCTGGCGCGCAAGCTCGTCATGGATTTCGGAAGCGTCGAGCCGGCCGCCATAGGCGAGCGCCATCAGCCGGCCGAGCGGCGGCAGGCGGCCGTCGCGGGCCAGTCGCGGCATCGGGCCGAGCGGAGGCTGGTCGGTCAGCGTGAAATGCAGCCCGACATCGGCCTTCCCGGCCAACTCGCGCAGGGGGGCGGCGCCCGGAGCCCAGAAGGGGCAGAGGCTCATGACCGAGGTGGCGGTCAGCCGGTCCAGGGCGATCAGTTCGCGGATGGCGGCGTTGACGCCCGGCGCCAGTCCGTAATCGTCGGCGCACAGCAGGATCGGGAGGGTCATGGGTCCGGCTCGTCAGGCATGGCGGATGCCCCGCCAAGATGGCCGGGCGGTCCTGCCCGATCAAGCGCGGCTTGTCTAGATCCGGTCGGTGCAGGCGCGGTCGGCCGTCGCCTCCGGCGCCGGGGCGCCCGGCCTCGCGGGCAGGGTGGCCAGCGCCACGCCCGGCAGCACCAGCGCGACACCGGCCAGATGGAAGGGCTCCAGCCCCTCGCCCAGCAACAGCCAGGAGCCCAGCGCGGCCCACAGCGGCGACAGGTAGAGCGCCGTGGAGGCCTGCGCCGCGCCCATCAGGGCGATGGTCCGCTGGTAGGCGATGAAGGCGAGGACCGAGGCGAACAGGGCGACGCTGCCGATCGACAGCATGGTGTGGACGGTGAAGGGCACCGGCCGCACCGCCAGCGTCTCCCACGCGTAGAAGGGCGTCAGCACCAGGACGCCGACGAGGGCGTTGGCGGCGAAGCTGGTCATCACCGGCAGCGGACCGCCGCGGCTCTGGCGCAGCAGGATGGTGAAGACCGACCAGGAAATGGCGCCGGCCAGCACCTGGAGGTCGCCGATGTTGAAGGACAGGTGCAGCAGGGCGTCGAGATCGCCGCGCGTCAGGATCACCAGCACGCCGGCCATCGCCACCAGGATGCCGGCGGCCTGCCGCGGGCGGATCGCCTCGCCCAGCCAGACCGCGGCGATGGCCAGCACCATCACCGGGCTGGTGGCGTAGATCAGGCTGGCGTTGGTGGCGCTGGTGTGGGCAAGGCCGTAATAGACGACGGCGCCCGAGATGCCCTGCCCGAGAACCCCCAGCATGAGGAAGCGCCGCCAGTCGGCGAGCAGCCGGTGGCGGTGTGCCAGCAGCCCCGGCAGGGCGAAGGGCAGGATGATGAGGAAGGCCAGCGCCCAGCGCCAGAAGGTCAGACCGACCGGTGGCACCACATGGGCGAGCGCCCGCCCCAGCACGGGATTCGACGCCAGCAGGGCGGAACCCACCAGATACAGGCCGTAGATGGACAGCGGGTTCGAGCGCGGAGCGGAAGCCATGAAGCGGGGCGGAGCGTGGTGGAGGGGGTGCGGCGCGTCGTCGCGGCCCGCTGCAACCAACCCTAGCATGGTCCGCCACGGGGCCGGGTAGGGCGGGTTCGCATGGCTGCCGCCCTTGTCGGCGGCCCTTTCAAGGGAGCGGAAAACCGGATTCGGCGCGTCAACCGTCTGTCCGTTGGGTAAACGGAATTTTCAACTTGGCAACTGTTGCCGAATGCTGCCCGAAAAGCGTATGAAAACATCGTCCTGGAGCCCGGAAAAATGCGCCGTAGGGTAGAGTAGCGACGTATGCATGTTCACGTTGACAGTTGCCTCGGGCACGAGCCAAATACCCCGGAACTCAAAGGCGATTTGGCGAATTTCGATCGCTTCAACCGGAATCGGGAGGCTAGAAGAATGAAGCGCATCCTGTTGGGTGCCGGGCTTGGTATGGCCGCGGCGCTGGCGCTCGCGGCGCCGGCCCAGGCCGCGAAGACCCTTGTCTACTGCTCCGAGGGTAGCCCCGAAAACTTCAACCCCATGCTGAACACGACGGGCACCAGCTTCGACGTGTCGCTGCCGGTCTACAACAACCTCGTCCAGTTCGAGCGGGGCGGCACCAAGGTCGTCCCCGGTCTCGCCGAGTCCTGGACGGTCTCCGAAGACGGTCTGACCTACACCTTCAAGCTGCGCGCCGGCGCCAAGTGGCACAGCAGCAACGACTTCAAGCCGACCCGCGACGCCAACGCCGACGACGTGCTGTTCTCGTTCAATCGCCAGTGGAAGGCGGACCATCCCTTCCACAAGGTGTCGGGCGGCGCGTACGACTACTTCGGCGACATGGCGATGCCCAAGCTGCTGAAGTCGATCGAAAAGGTCGACGACCTGACCGTCAAGTTCACGCTGAACGCGGTCGAGGCGCCCTTCCTCGCCAACCTCGCCATGCCCTTCGCGCCGATCATGTCGGCCGAATACGCCGACCAGCTCCTGAAGAAGGGCACGCCGGAGAAGCTGGACCAGATCCCGATCGGGACCGGCCCCTTCCAGTTCGTCGCCTACCAGAAGGACGCGGTGATCCGCTACAAGGCGTTCGAGAATTACTGGGGCGGGCGCCAGCCGCTCGACAACCTCGTCTTCGCCATCACGCCCGACGCGGCCGTCCGTTACGCCAAGCTGAAGGCGAACGAATGCCAGATCATGCCGTACCCGAACCCGGCCGATCTGGACGCGATGAAGAAGGACACCTCCATCGTCCTGCAGGAGCAGGAGGGGCTGAACGTCGGCTACCTGTCCTTCAACGTCCAGAAGAAGCCGTTCGACGACGTGCGCGTCCGCCGCGCCATCAGCATGGCGCTGGACAAGAAGGCGATGGTCGACGCCGTCTACCAGAGCGCCGGCGTTCCGGCCAAGAACCCGATTCCGCCCACCATGTGGTCCTACAACAAGGCGATCGAGGACTACCCCTTCGACCAGGAGCGCGCCAAGAAGCTGCTGGCCGACGCGGGCTATCCGAACGGCTTCGAGACGGATCTGTGGGCGATGCCGGTGCAGCGCCCCTACAACCCCAACGCCAAGCGCATCGCCGAGATGATGCAGGCCGACCTTGCCAAGATCGGCGTCAAGGCCAAGATCGTCCAGTATGAGTGGGGCGAGTACCGCAAGCGCATGCAGCAGGGCGAGCACCAGATGGGCATGCTCGGCTGGACCGGCGACAACGGCGATCCGGACAATTTCCTGTACAACCTGCTGGGCTGCGAAGCGGCCCGTCCGGGCGGCAGCAACCTGTCCAAGTGGTGCAACAAGGAGTTCGACGATCTCGTCGTCCAGGCCAAGCGCACCACCGACGTCGCCGCCCGCACCAAGCTGTACGAGCAGGCCCAGGTGATCTTCAAGGAGGACGCCCCCTGGTACACCATCGCCCATTCGGTGGTGCACATGGGGCTGAGCAAGAACGTCGTCGATTACAAGATGGATTCCTTCGGCATCCATCGTTTCGAGGGCGTCGACCTGAAGCAGTGAGGTTGGTGCCGGCGTTTCCCGTCCAGGCCCGGTAGCGTTTTTAAAACCGGGTCTGGAAAGCCGCCGTTCAGGCAAGGTCGTTTTCCAGCTTTCCGACCATCATCCCCGCCCATGCGGGGATGATGGATTTCGCACAGGCCGGACACCATTTTTTTGGGTGTTTCCCGGCCGATCCTGATGTTTCGACCGCGCTTTTAAAAGAGTGATCCTTCGATGCTGCGCTTCATCCTGACGCGGGTGAGCTTGGTGATTCCGACCTTTCTCGGCATCACCTTTCTAACCTTCATTCTGATCCGGCTGGTTCCCGGCGACCCCATCGAGGTCCGCGTCGGCGAACGCGGCATCGCGCCCGAGCGGCTGGCCCAGCTTCGCCACGAGATGGGGCTCGACCTGCCGCTGTGGCAGCAGTTCCTCGACTATGTCGGAAACGTGCTGAGCGGTGATTTCGGCCTGTCGCTGATCACCCGCAACCCGGTGCTGGACGAGTTCGTCACCCTGTTCCCGGCGACGCTGGAGCTGGCCTTCTCCGCCATGCTGTTCGCGACGCTGGTGGGTCTGCCGGCCGGCATCCTGGCGGCGGTGAAGCGCGGCTCGATGTTCGACCATGGCGTCATGGGACTCAGCCTGACCGGCTATTCGATGCCGATCTTCTGGTGGGGCCTGTTGCTGATCCTGTTCTTCTCGGTCGGCCTCGGCTGGACCCCGGTGTCGGGCCGGCTCGACCTGCTCTATTACGTGGAGCCGACCACCGGCTTCATGCTGATCGACACGCTGATGGCCGGCGAATACGGCGCCTTCCGCTCGGCGTTGCAGCACCTGATCCTGCCGACCATCGTGCTCGGCACCGTGCCGCTGGCCGTGGTGGCGCGCATGACGCGTTCGGCGATGCTGGAGGTGCTGGGCGAGGACTACATCCGCACCGCCCGTGCCAAGGGGCTGGCCGGCCGCCGCGTCATCGGCATGCACGCGCTGCGCAACGCGCTGATCCCGGTGGTGACGGTCATCGGCCTCCAGGTCGGCACGCTGCTGGGCGGCGCCATCCTGACCGAGACGATCTTCTCCTGGCCCGGCGTCGGCAAGTGGCTGATTGAATCGATCGGCCGGCGCGACTATCCGGCGCTCCAGGGCGGCGTGCTGCTGATCGCCACCTCGGTCATCCTGGTCAATCTGCTGGTGGACGTGCTGTACGGCGTCCTCAACCCCCGCATCCGTCACGCGCGGTGAGGCGAGCCATGTCCACGAACCTGTCCTCCACCCCCTCCTCGCCGGATTCGGCCACGCCGGTTCCGGCGACATCCATCGACACCACCCCGGTGTCGCGACCGCCGCACCCGCTGGTCGAGTTCTGGTATCACTTCAAGCAGAACAAGGGCGCGCTGCTCGGCCTCGTGGTGATCCTCCTCATCACCTTCGTCGCTCTCTTCGCCGAACTGCTGGCTCCGCACGACCCCAACATCCAGTACCGCGACGCGATCCTCGCCGCGCCGGTCTGGTACGAGGGCGGGACGTGGCGCTTCATCCTCGGCACCGACGACATCGGCCGCGACATGCTGTCCCGCCTGATGTTCGGCGCCCGGCTGTCGATGATGATCGGCCTGATCGTCGTCACCCTGTCGCTGGCCATCGGGCTGGGTCTGGGTCTGGTCGCCGGCTTCTTCGGCGGCATGACCGACGTGCTGATCATGCGCTT
Source organism: Azospirillum agricola (assembly GCF_017876095.1). Taxonomy (GTDB): domain Bacteria; phylum Pseudomonadota; class Alphaproteobacteria; order Azospirillales; family Azospirillaceae; genus Azospirillum; species Azospirillum agricola. The sequence goes on along the minus strand of NZ_JAGINM010000018.1, from coordinate 62,506 downwards.
CATGGACATCCTGCTGGCGCTGCCCAGCCTGCTGCTCGCCGTGGTGGTCGCCGCCATCCTCGGGCCGGGGCTGGTCAACGCGATGATCGCGGTGTCGGTGGTCGTCATCCCGCACTACGCCCGCCTGACCCGCGCGGCGGTGATGGCGGAGACCGGCAAGGACTACGTCGTCGCCTCGCGCGTGGCCGGGGCCGGGCCGCTTCGATTGATGCTGATCGTCGTGCTGCCGAACTGCCTGGCGCCGCTGATCGTGCAGGCGACTCTCGGTTTCTCGACCGCCATCCTGGATGCCGCCGCGCTCGGCTTCCTGGGCCTCGGCGCGCAGCCGCCGACGCCGGAATGGGGCACCATGCTGGCTTCTTCCCTCCAGTTCCTCCAGCGCGCGCCCTGGGTCGTCACCTGGCCCGGCGTGGCGATCCTGGTGACGGTGCTGGCCTTCAATCTGTTGGGCGACGGTCTCCGCGACGCGCTCGACCCCAAGCTGAAACGTTGACGTCATGCCTCTTCTCGACATCAAGAACCTGTCGGTCGAGTTCACCACCCGCGCCGGCACCTTCCGCGCGGTGGACGGGATCGACCTGACCGTGGACGAGGGCGAGGTCGTCGGCATCGTCGGCGAGTCCGGTTCCGGCAAATCGGTGACGTCGCTGGCGGTGATGGGCCTGCTCGGCTCCAACGGCAAGGTCGTCGCCGACCGGATGATGTTCGGCGGCAAGGACCTGCTGACCATGCCGCCGGCCCAGCGCCGGGCGATCACCGGCAAGGACGTCGCCATGGTCTTCCAGGAACCGATGACCAGCCTCAACCCCTGCTTCACCGTCGGCTTCCAGATCATGGAGACGCTGCGCGTGCATGAGGGGCTGTCCGGCAAGGCGCTGCGCAACCGTGCCATCGCGCTCCTGGAGCAGGTCGGCATCCCGGCGCCGGAGACCCGTCTGTCGGCCTTCCCGCACCAGCTCTCGGGCGGCATGAGCCAGCGCGTGATGATCGCCATCGCCATCGCCTGCAACCCGCGCCTGCTGGTGGCGGACGAACCGACGACCGCGCTCGACGTCACCATCCAGAAGCAGATCCTCGATTTGCTGGTGCGGTTGCAGAAGGAGCGGGGCATGGCCCTGATCCTGATCACCCACGACATGGGCGTGGTGGCGGAGACCGCCCAGCGCGTCGTCGTGATGTACGCCGGCCAAGTGGCGGAGACGCGGCCGGTCGCCGACCTGTTCGAGCGGCCGCGCCACCCCTACACCGGGGCGCTGCTCGACGCGCTGCCGGAGCGGGCGCTCGGCAAGCGGCGGCTGCCGACCATCCCCGGCATGGTGCCGGGCATCGCCGACCGGCCGTCGGGCTGCCTGTTCAGCCCGCGCTGCCGCTTCGCCGACGACCGCTGCCGGGCCGAGCGTCCGGCCCTGTTCGACGTGGACAACGGCAAGGCCCGTTGTTTCTACCCCTTGCCCGACACCTACTCCGGCGGGCTCGCCGCCGCCGAGGGGGCGATCTGATGAACACCGACACCATGCGGGCCGCCCCCGATCGCGCCGCCGACCGCTCCATCGTCCTGGAGGCGCGGGACCTGCGCAAGCACTACGCCGTCAAGCGCGGCGTCTTCAAGCCGATGGCGACCGTCAAGGCGCTGGATGGCGTCTCCTTCCAGCTCCAGGCCGGGCGCACGCTGGCGGTGGTCGGCGAATCCGGCTGCGGCAAGTCGACGCTCGCCCGTTCGGTCACCATGATCGAGCCGCCGAGCGCCGGCGTGCTCTGCTACGACGGCCGCGACGTCGTCGGCCGCAGCGCCTCGGAGATGAAGGATCTGCGCCGGACGGTGCAGATGGTCTTCCAGAATCCCTACGGCTCGCTGAACCCGCGCAAGACGGTCGGCTCGATCCTGACCGAGCCGCTGGTCATCAACACCGACATGGGCAAGGACGAGCGGCGCGCCCGCGCCGTCGCCATGATGGGCAAGGTCGGGCTGCGGCCCGACCAGGTGGACCGCTACCCGCACATGTTCTCCGGCGGGCAGCGCCAGCGCATCGCCATCGCCCGCGCCCTGATGCTGAACCCCCGCGTGGTGGTGGCGGACGAGCCGGTGTCGGCGCTCGACGTGTCGATCCAGGCGCAGGTGCTCAATCTGATGATGGATTTGCAGGAGGAGCTGAACCTCGCCTACCTGTTCATCTCGCACGACCTCAGCGTGGTGCGGCACATCGCCGACGCCATCATGGTCATGTATCTCGGCAAGCCGGTGGAGCATGGCGCCAAGGACGTGGTCTTCGCGCGTCCCCGCCACCCCTACACCCGCATCCTGCTGGCGGCGACGCCGCGGGTGAACCCGTCGCTGCGGCTGGAGCGGGTGCTGCCGAAGGGCGAGCTTCCCTCGCCGCTGAACCCGCCGCCGGGCTGCTCCTTCCACAAGCGCTGCCCCCACGCCACCGAGCGCTGCGCGGCGGAGGTTCCGGCCCTGCGCCCGGTGGACGACCGGCTGGTGGCTTGCCACTACGCCGAACAGATGAACTGAGGACTGCGCATCCCGCGAGAACGACCGGGGAAGGCGGCTGTTGAGTGCGGCGGCCGTCTTCTTTACGGTGCGCCGGATTCGCTCATTCAAAAATCAGGGAGAAAGCCGCCATGCCGTCGTTCGACATCGTGTCCGAGACCGACATTCACGAGATCGACAACGCCATCGCCGGCGTCCGCCGCGAGATCGAGACCCGCTTCGACTTCAAGGGGTCGAAATGCACGGTCGAGCGGCTGGAGAACGACATCACCCTGCTGGCCGACGATGCGCCGAAGCTGGCGCAGATGCAGGAGCTGCTGCGCGTCCATGTCACCCGCCGCAAGCTCGACGCCGCGGCGCTCGACTTTTCGGCCACCCCGGAGCGGGCGGCGGGCGACGCGCTGCGCCACAAGGTGACGGTGAAGCAGGGGATCGCGCAGGATCTGGCGAAGACCATCGTCAAAGGGATCAAGGACGCCAAGATGAAGGTCCAGGTCTCCATCCAGGGCGACGAACTGCGCGTGACCGGCAAGAAGCGCGACGACCTCCAGGAGGCCATCGCGCTGGTCAAGCGCATGGGCATCGAGCAGCCGTTGCAGTACCAGAACTTCCGGGACTGACGCTTCGCGACGGGCACACCCCGGCAGGGCTTGCCGGGGTGTGGGAAAATTGTGCCGGGCCGCTGGGCAATTTCTGCCGGGCGATTTGCCGCAGGACGGCTGCTCCGCCTGACTCCCGTCATCCGTTCGATGGCGCGCAAATTGCTTGATCCCCTGGGTTCGCGGCGAATGGTTCGTCGCGGCTCGCAAGGGCGTTTCCATGTCGACGATGGCCAACAGTGAGGCCACGCAAGCCATGCGAATCCGGGCCGAAGAGGTCCTGGAGCGCAAAGGGGCGTCCGCGCCCCGGCAGGCGGGAGCGCTGGCCGGCCAGTTCGCGGCGATGCTGGAGACGCTGAACGGCGTCGGCGAGGCGTCGGCCGCCGGTGCGAACGGCCCGGCGGTGGCGCCCGTGGCGCAGCCGGCGCTGCGGCTCGGCGTCGGCGCCGTCAGCCTGTTCGCCCAGCAGGCGGAGGGGGCCGAGGGCGCCGGCCAAGGCGCCGACATCCAGCCGCCGAACCCCGACGAGGGCGCGCTTCAGGTGGTGGAGAGCGCCATCCAGGCCGGCGACGGCTCCAACTTCCGTTGGTTGACCACGCTGCTGACCCAGAACACCGCCGCTTGAGTCCTCACACCGTGCAGAGGAAGCGCCGGTCCGTTCCCTCCAGCACCAGCGCGGTCAGGCGGTTGGTGGCGTAGGCCCCGGTGTCGATGCCGATGCGGTTGGCGCGCAGCTCCGGTTCCGGCGCGATGGTGTGGCCGTGGACCACCATCTTCCCATGGTTGGTGCGCGAGGACAGGAACTCGTTGCGGATCCACAGCCGGTCCCCGTCATCCTGGCGGTCGAGCGGCACGCCGGGGCGGACGCCGGCATGGACGAAGTGATAGTCGCCGATGGTCAGGTGGCTGCGCAGGCTGGCGAGGAAATTCCGGTGGTGCGGCGGCAGGGCGGCGTTCAGCAGGCGCTGGGCCTCCAGCAGATGCTCCGGCGGAGCGTCCGGCGCAGGGGCCTGCAGGCCGTAGCTGGCCAGCGTGGCGTCGCCGCCGTAGGTCAGCCAGCCCGGCCCGGCCGCGATGTCGCTCAGGAAGGCCAGCATCGTCTCCTCGTGGTTGCCGCGCAGGAAGACGGTGCCGAAGACCGGCGGCAGGCCGCTCGCCAACCGCTCGATCACATGCGCCGACTGCGGCCCACGGTCGATGTAGTCGCCGAGGAAGACGAGGTATTTCATCCGGTCGGGTGCCTGGTCGGCGTCTCGGGCGATCTGGCCCAGCAACTGGTCGAGCAGGTCGAGGCGGCCATGGACGTCCCCCACGGCGTAGACCCGCATGCCCTGCGGCACCGAGGCGGGCGCCGCCTCGGCCTCCGACCACAGCCGTCGCGCGAAACTCAACACCCGTGTTCCTCCGCGTTTGCCGTGTCCCCCTGTGCAGAACTGGGGTTCGGCGCCTGGAGACTCAAGAGGCCATGTGCGGGTCTTGTGGCTGAAGCGCAGCGGAAGTCCGCATCGTGGCAAAGATGTTCCATCCCTGTCTTGGCGTCGCCGTGCGCGGGATGGGCGACCCACCAGGGATTGTCGTTTGTTTTTTGAAACACGACGCAAAGGCTTGATCTGTGATTTACTGCGACTGATTATCGCACAAATATGAAAGTGTCGTTGCAAGCAGCGGGGTGCGGTGTCGTGGCGGGTTGGATGAAGCTTCGGTTGCGGACGAAGATCGTCGTCGGGATGGTGGCGGTGCTGACGGTGGGCGCGACGGCGATCACCGGCGTGTCGCTGTGGTTCTCCCGCGAGGCGGCGCAGGCCTCGGCCATCGCGCTGACCTCCGAGATCGCCGAGCATCAGGCCGCCCGCGTCGCCGCCGACATCGCCGCCGCCGTGGATGGGGCGCGCGGCATCGCCGATCTGGTCGCCGCCGAGCGCAGCCTGGACGGTCCGCGCCGCGCCGTGGTGAACCGCTATCTGGCGCGGCACGCCGCCGGAAACCCGGCCTACGCCGGGGTGTGGGTCGACATGGCCGACAATGGCTTCGACGGCAGGGACGCCGACTTCACGGTCCATGGCGAGGAGATTCTCGGCCTGCCCAGGACCGGGCGCATGAGCCTGCTGTGGCTGCCCTCCGCCAACGGCCCCCGCGCCGACGACAGCGAGGGCGTCGGCTACGCCGAGGTCCAGGAGAAGGAGTATTACAAGGCCGCCGCCACCGCGAGGAAGGCGGTGGTGACCGAACCCTATCTCGACGATCTCACCAAGCAGCTGATGACCAGCGCCGCCATGCCGGTGCTCGAAAACGGTGTTGATGGCGGCAAGGTGATCGGCGTCGCCGGCATCGACCTGTCGCTGGCCGGGCTGACCGACATCGTGCGCTCCGCCAAGCCCTACGGCGACGGGTATGTCGCGGTTCTGTCGGCGTCCGGCCAGTACGTCGCCCACCCCGAGGCGGCGCGCCTGTCGCAGCCGGGCGACGACCTGCCGCCCGCCGCCCGCCGCGCCGCCGCCGAGGGGCGCGTCTACGAGGGCGAGGCGGAGCTCGCCGGGCGCAGCCATTACCTGCGGGTGTCGCCGATCCGTTTCGGGCGCACCGACGCGGTCTGGTCCTTCGTCGTCGCGGTGCCGCAGGCCAGCATCATGGCCGACGCCAACCGGCTGACCCTGCTGTCGGCGCTGGTCGGGCTGGCCTGCGTCGCCGCCGGCACGCTGATCGCGCTGGCCATCGGCGGCGGGCTGGCCCGCCCGCTGGCGGCGATGACCGAGGCGATGAAGCGGCTGGCCGACGGCGATCTGGCGACGCCGATCCCGGCCCTCGACCGCGAGGACGAGGCGGGAACGATGGCGCGGGCGGTCGACGTCTTCAAGGGCGGGCTGATCCGCGCCCGCGATCTCGATCTCGCGCAGAAGGCCGAGTGGCGGGCGCGGGAGGAGCGCGCGGCGGCGCTGGCCGCCCTGCAACGGAACTTCGAGGACAAGGCCGGCGGGCTGTCCGGCGAACTGGCCGCCTCGGCGGTGCAGTTGAAGGCGACCGCCGAGGCGCTGGCCGCCATCGCCGACCGCACCAACGGGCAGGCCGCCTCGGTGGCGTCCACCGCGCAGCAATCGTCGGGCAACGTGCAGACCGTGGCGGCGACGACCGACCAGCTCTCCGCCTCGATCCGCGACATCGGCCGGCAGGTCGATGAATCGGCGCGCATCGCCGGGGCGGCCGTCACCGACGTCGAGCGCACCAACGAGACGGTCGCGGCGCTGGCCGAGGGCGCCCAGCGGATCGGCGACGTGGTGACGCTGATCCAGTCGATCGCGGCGCAGACCAACCTGCTGGCGCTGAACGCCACGATCGAGGCGGCACGGGCGGGCGAGGCCGGCAAGGGATTCGCCGTCGTGGCGCAGGAGGTCAAGAATCTCGCCAACCAGACGGCGAAGGCCACCGAGGACATCGTCGCCCAGGTCGACGAGATCCGCGCGGTGACCGGCCGCACCGTCACCTCGATGCAGGGCATCGGCGAGACCATCGCCCAGGTCAACCGCATCACCGCCACCATCGCCGCCGCCGTCGAGGAGCAGGGGGTGGCGACCGAGGAGATCGTCCGCAACATCCAGCAGGCGGCGCAGGGCTCCTGCGAGGTCAGCGACACCATGGGCGGCATCCGCGGCGCCGCCGCCGAGACGGGGGCCGCGGCCTCCCAGGTGCTGGCGGCGGCGGTCGGTGTCGCCGAGCGCTCGAAGGCGCTGACGGCCGAGGTGGACGGCTTCTTCGCCGCCGTCCACCGGGCCTGACGGAAAGCAGCGCCATTTTGTTGCGCCGAAGCCCGGAACGGTGATTCCGCTTTGACAGAACGGGTCGCTCCGGTGGACTCTTCGGCCCCAGGATCGAACCGTCCCACCAAAGGCAACGTGGCACCCATGACCAACGACCATAAGAACCGTTCCACCGGAGGAATCACGCTCACCCGCCGCCAGCTCGGGCAGGCCGCCGTCGCCGGCGGCGCGCTCGCCGCCTTCGGCCGGGCGCCGGCCTTCGCCCAGAACACGACGCTGAAGGTCGGCGTGCTGCTGCCGCGTTCCGGTCTGCTGGCCCAGGCCGGGCAGGCCTGCCAGCGCGGCGCCGAGATCGCGCCCGCCGTGCTCGCCGAGATGGGCTACAAGGTCGAGGTGATGTCGGCCGACACCGAATCGAACGTCGACGTCGCCCGCTCGCGCACCGAGAAGCTGATCAACGACGGCGCCAACGTCATCGTCGGCGCCTTCGACAGCGGCCAGACCGCCGCCGCCGCCCAGGTCTGCGAGCAGCGCGGCGTGCCGCTGGTGATGAACATCGCCGCCGCCGACCGGCTGACCGAGCAGGGCTTCAAGACCGTCTTCCGCAATTTCCCGACCTCGACGATGCTGGTGTCGAACGGGCTGGCGCTGATGAAGGATCTGTTCGCGGCGACCGGCACGACGCCGAAGTCGGCGGTGTTCCTGCACGCCAACGACACCTTCGGCATGGCGAACAAGCAGGCGCTCGACGCCCTGTTCCCGACGCTGAACATGCCCTTCACGCTGATCGAGTCGATCTCCTACGACCCGAAGGCGCAGGATCTGGCGGTCGAGGTGGCCAAGGCCAAGGCGACCGGCGCCGAACTCGCCATCGTCACCACGCGCGCCAACGACGCCATCATGCTGGTGCGCGAGATGGTCAAGCAGCGCTGGGAGCCCAAGGGCATCGTCTCCCCCGGTTCGCCCGGCCTGTACGACGAGCAGTTCTACAAGGTGCTCGGCAAGTACGCCGACTTCGCCATGACCAACCTGCCCTGGTACGATCCCAAGGCGGCGATGACGAAGAAGGTCGAGGCCGCCTTCAAGAAGCAGTTCCCCAACGACCGCTTCGAGGGCTACGCCTTCAACGTCGCCTTCACCTTCGAGGCGATCCTGATCGCCGCCGACGCCTTCAAGCGCGCCGGCTCGGCCGATCCGGCCAGCCTGCTGGCGGCGCTGCGCGAGACCAACCTGACCGACAAGATGATGGTCGGTCCGGCGATCAAGTTCGACGCGAAGGGCCAGAACACCCAGCTCGTCTCGGCCTGCATCCAGAATCACGGCCAGCGCCCGACGGTGGTGCTGCCGAAGGGCTCGGCCGAGCATGACCCGGTGTTCCCGGCGCCGGGCTGGGGCAAGCGGGCGTAAGGCGCTTTTCCTCTTCCTGTCCCGTTCCGGGAGGCTGGGCGGCCGCCTTCGGCGGAGGCGGCCGCCCGGCCCGCGCGGGGCGGGGAATGGAACGTTTGGAACGTTTGAAACACCGTGGAACGTTTTCCCGGCCCTGTTCCATGTTCCATCGCCTCCCCCGTCGCAGCACGGGGCGTGCGCGCGCTTGGTCGCGCGGTTCGTCCGGCGGGCCGGGATTGGGGTGACGGGGGTGTCGGGGAGCATGACGGGGCTCCGTGGGCGACGGAAGGGGGCTCCATGATAGGGAAAAAGCCATTGGGGCGCGGAGGTTTCGGCAAAATCCCGGCCCACGGCGTCTCTCTCCGCGCCGGTGCGGTCGCCTTTGGACATCATTCCCTGTTCAGGAAGGCTTCTCCAGGAAGGAGCGTCATCCCCGCGACGGCGGGGATGACGGTTCTCCGCGAAAAGGATCCCGTGTTCCGCGGGCGATTGCCCTGACCTCCGCGCGGTGGGAAAGGGAATGGTTCCCGTGCGCGGGGGCTCGTTCGCAGGAGAGGGAGGCTAGCTTCCCGGCGCGCGGGGCGCGCTCCAGCCGCGCAGCACGCTGACCACGCGCAGGCCGAACACCGCCACCGCCCCGGACACCGCCACCGGCACCGGCGGCAGCGCGAGCCACTGGCCGGCGATCACCACCAGGGCGCCGACCAGCGCCGCCATGGCGTAGATCTCCTCGCGGAGCACGCGCGGCACCTCGGCGACCAGCAGGTCGCGCGCCACCCCGCCGCCGCAGGCGGTCATCACGCCGAGCAGCGCCGCCGGCAGCGGGCTCAAGCCGTAGGCCAGCGCCTTGCCGCAGCCGGCCACCGCGAACAGCCCGAGCCCGGCGGCGTCCAGCACCATCACCGGCTTGCCCAGCCGGTTGATCTGCGGGTAGAAGAAGAAGGCCACCAGCCCGGCCGCCAGCGCCGCCCACAGATAGCGGTCGTCGTGCAGCGAGGCCGGCGGCACCGCGCCGATCAGCAGGTCGCGGCACACGCCGCCGGCCAGCGCCGCCGCCAGCGACAGCACCATCACCCCGAAGATGTCGAGCTTCTTGCGGACCGCCAGGGTTCCGCCGCTGAGGCCGAAGACGAAGACGCCGGTCAGATCCATGGCGTAGAGCAGGGTGGTCAGGTCGGCGTGCATGGTCGGGTCGTCGCTGGTCTCGGTCCGTGGGATGCCCAAAGACTGAGCACAGCCGGCGCCCGCCGCCAAGCGAAACCGTGGCCGCCGGCGAACCGCTCAGGCCGGGTCGGGCGCCGACAGCCGGATGCCCATGCGCCGCGATTCCAGCATGAAGGCCCGCGTCATCTGCAACAGGTCGGTGCGCCAATAGAGCTGGGCCAGCGGATCGTCGAGGAAATCCTCGGGCAGCATGGCGTAGCAGTAGGTTTCCACCGTCCGCCGCTCGGGAGCCCAGGGGTCGGTGCCGTCGCGCAAGCCGATCATCCAGCCGGCATGCCCGGCGCCGATCGCCCAGCGCTCGAAATGCGGGGCGATGGTGTTGCTGTCGATGGGGTCGGACACGGGCACCTGATAGATCGCGACGAAGCGGCGGACGTTCAGTTGCAGCCGCATCAGCAGCGAATCGCCGAAGGCGCGGATGCGGTATATGCAGTCGGGCGCGCCGGGGGCGTGGCTGAATTCCACCGCCGCGCGCCGCAACCCGTGCAGCGGCGTGGGCGAGGGGGCGTCGGACAGCGGCGGTGTCTCGTACTCCACGGCGCGCAACTCCTCCACCATGTCCCGTGTCAGGAAGCGGAAGACGCGGGCCTGGGCCTCGTCGATGGTCAGGCGGGTCATGCGGGCGGCTCGGCATCGTGGATGGGGTGGGGGTGGAACGGTTGCCGCGGCGCTTTGTTCAGGCGTCGTTTCCCCCCTTGACCTTCCAATGGCTGGAAGCTCCATATCAGGACATGCCGCACCAGACGGAAGGAGAGCCGGCATGACCACCACGTCCGACGACACCATCGCGAACACCACCGGTCTCGACATCGGCGTGTCCGGCATGACCTGCGCCTCCTGCGTGCGGCGGGTCGAGAAGGCGCTGGGCCGGGTGCCGGGCGTGACGTCCGTCTCGGTGAATCTCGCGACCGAGCGGGCGCGGCTGGCCTTCGCCGGCCCCCCGGACGCCAGGGCCGCCGCCGCCGCCATCGAGGCCGCCGGCTTCCAGGCGGAGCGGCGTGCGTTCGACCTGTCGGTGTCCGGCATGACCTGCGCCTCCTGCGCCGGCCGGGTCGAGAAGGCGCTGGGGCGGGTTCCCGGCGTGGAAACGGCCTCCGTCAATCTGGCGACCGAGCGTGCCCATGTCGTCGCCCTCGCCGGCAGCACCGACGCCGCCGCGCTGGTCGCGGCGGTCGAGCGGGCCGGTTACGACGCCGCCCCGGTCGAGGCCGGTGGCGAGCGGGCGGAGGCCGAGGCGCGCGAGGATCGCGGGCGGCGCGACCGCAACCATGTCCTGATCGCGGCGGCCCTGTCGGCGCCGCTGCTGGCGGGCATGGCCGGCGACCTCGTGGGGCTCGACTGGATGCTGCCCGGCTGGGCGCAGATGGCGCTGGCCAGCGTGGTGCAGTTCTGGCTGGGCGCGCGCTTCTACCGGGCCGGCTGGAACGCCGTGCGGGCGGGCGCCGGGAACATGGATCTGCTGGTGGCGCTCGGCACCTCGGCGGCCTGGGGGCTCAGCGTCTACCTGCTGGCGACCGCCCATCCGGGGCACGCGCCGCATCTCTATTTCGAGGCGTCGGCGGTCCTCATCACCTTCGTGCTGTTCGGCAAATGGCTGGAGGCCCGCGCCAAGGGCCAGACGGCGGCGGCGATCCGCGCCCTGATGGATCTGCGTCCGGCCACCGCCCGGCTGCGCCGCGACGGCGTCGAGACCGAGGTGCCGGTCGAGCGGGTCCGCGTCGGCGACCTCGTCGTCGTCCGCCCCGGCGAGCGCATTCCGGTCGATGGCCGCCTCGTCGAGGGCGCCGGCAGCGTCGATGAATCCATGCTGACCGGCGAGAGCCTGCCGGTCGACAAGGAGCCCGGCGCCCGCGTCACCGGCGGATCGATCGGCGTCGACGGGTTGCTGGTGGTGGAGACCACGGCGGTCGGCACCGAGACGATGCTGGCGCGGATCGTCCGCATGGTGGAGGGGGCGCAGGCGTCGAAGGCGCCGATCCAGCGGCTGGTCGACAAGGTCAGCGCGGTCTTCGTGCCGGTGGTGCTGGCGGTCGCGGCGCTGACGCTGGCCGGCTGGTGGTTCGCCACCGGCGACCTGGAGCACGCCATCGTCACCGCCGTCTCCGTGCTGGTCATCGCCTGCCCCTGCGCGCTCGGGCTGGCGACGCCGACGGCGATCATGGTCGGAACCGGCGCGGCGGCGCGCCACGGCATCCTCATCAAGGACGCCGAGGCGCTGGAGCAGGCGCACGCCCTGACCGCCGTCGCCTTCGACAAGACCGGCACGCTGACCGAAGGCAAGCCGCGCGTCACCGACCTGATCCCGGCGGAGGGCACCGACGCCGCGACCCTGCTGCGCCTCGCCGCCGGCTTGCAGGCGGGCAGCGAGCATCCGCTCGCCCACGCCGTGCGTGACCGCGCCGCGGAAACCGGGCTGACGCCGGAACGGCCGGCCGATTTCCGGGCGCTGGCCGGGCGCGGCGTGTCCGGCCGGGTGGAGGGGCGGGAACTGCTGCTGGGCAACGCGCGCGCGCTCAAGGAGGCCGGTCTGGACGGCGGGGAGCTGGCCGGGCGCGCGGCGACGCTGGAAGGGGACGGGCGCACCCTGTCCTGGCTGATCGAGACCGGAGGGACGGGGGAAGGGAGCGGTGCTGCCCGCCTGCTCGGCCTGATCGCCTTCGGCGACACCGTGAAGGAGACGGCGGTCTCGGCCTTGCGGGCGCTCAAGGACCAGGGGGTCGAGCCGGTGATGGTGACCGGCGACGGCTGGGGTGCCGCCCGCTCGGTCGCCGCCGCGCTGGGGATCGGGCGTGTCTTCGCCGAGGTGCTGCCCGGCGACAAGGCCGCCGTGGTGGCGACGCTGAAGGGCGAGGGCGGGACCGTCGGCATGGTCGGCGACGGCGTGAACGACGCGCCCGCCCTGGCGGCGGCCGATGTCGGCATCGCGATGGCGACCGGCACCGACGTCGCGATGCACAGCGCCGGCGTCACCCTGATGCGCGGCGATCCGGCCCTGGTGGCGGGCGCCATCGACGTGTCGCGGCGGACCTACGCCAAGATCCGCCAGGGGCTGTTCTGGGCCTTCGCCTACAACGTGGTCGGCATCCCGCTGGCGGCGTCCGGGCACCTCAGCCCGGTGCTGGCGGGGGCGGCGATGGCGCTCAGCTCGGTCAGCGTCGTGCTCAACGCGCTGACCCTGCGCGGCTGGGCGCCAAGGACGGGAGGAGAGGGATGAACGTGGACACGGGCGTTGGCATGGGCATGACCATCGGCGACGCGGCCAAGGCGTCGGGGGTCAACGCGAAGCTGATCCGTTATTACGAATCCATCGGCCTGATCCCGGAGGCCGGGCGGACGGCGTCCGGCTACCGGGTCTACGGCCCGAGCGAGGTGAACGTCCTGCGCTTCGTCAAGCGCGCCCGCACGCTGGGCTTCGGGATCGAGCGCATCCAGCGGCTGGTCGGGTTGTGGCAGGACCGCTCGCGTTGCAGTTCCGAGGTCAAGCGGGTGGCTCTGGAGCACATCGACGAGCTTGAGGCGAAGATCGCCGAGCTGGCGGCGATGCGCGACACGCTGCGCGAACTGGCCGACGCCTGCCATGGCGACGAGCGGCCGGAATGCCCGATCCTGCGCGATCTGGCGGGGTGACGGGGGGAGGGGAGCGCCGGCCTTCCCTCACCCCCGCGCGGCGAGGGTGCGGATCGCCAGGGCGGTCGCCGAGGCGCGGTTCTCGACGCCCAGCTTGGCGAAGACCTGCTCCAGGTGCTTGTTGACCGTGCGCGGGCTGATCCCCAGGATCTCGCCGATGTCGCGGTTGGGCTTGCCGTTGGCGATCCACAGCAGGACCTCGGCCTCGCGCGCGGTCAGGCCGAGCGCGTCGCGCAGGATCGCCTCCTGCCGGCCGGCGGCGGGCTCGCTCAGGCGGTAGAGGAACTCGTCCGGGTTGGCCGGGCTGAGGTAGGAGAAATCCAGCCGCCGGGTCGATCCGCCGTCCGGGATCTCCAGCGAGAACACCTCGCCGACCCCGGTGGCGGCCACCGCCGGGGTCTGGCGCAGCCGGATCAGCCCCTCGGCCAGCGCGGCCGCCAGGGCGGGGCTCCGGCCGGGGATTTGGCCATCGGTCCCCGGCAGCAGGCCGGCCAGCAGCCGCTCGGCCTGCGGGGTGCACCACAGGAGCTTGCCCGCGCCGTCGGTGGCCAGCAGGAAGCGGCCGGTGGCGTCCAGCGCCGCGCGGGCGGCGTGGGACACCCGCGCGTTGTTCAGGTGGACGCGGATGCGGGCGATCAGCTCGTCCACCACGATCGGCTTGGTGACGTAATCGACGCCGCCTGCCTCCAGCCCCTTGACCACATGCCCGGTGTCGCTGAGCCCGGTCATGAAGACGACCGGCAGGTGCGACAGGTGGGGGACCTGCTTCAGCCGCCGGCAGGTCTCGAAACCGTCCAGCCCCGGCATCACCGCGTCCATCAGGATCAGGTCGGGGGTGATCTGGCCCAGCAGCTCCAGCGCGCTCTCGCCGTCGACGGCGACCAGCACGGTCAGGTCGGCCTGCTCGATGGCCTCCGTCAGGAATCCCAGCGTCTCGGGCGTGTCGTCCACCACCAGGATCATGTCGCGGCGTTTCATCGTGTCAGGTCCCATCGCTCGCGTCGGCGGTGCTGGCCGCCTCGTCCAGCGCCCTCATGTAGCCCTTCAGGTCGAAGGCGCGCACCAGCGCGCGCAGCCGCTCGACGAAGGGGAGGGCGCTTGCGTCCTCCGCCTCGATCTCGCGCAGCTTGGCTTCGATCCCGCGAATGTAACCGATACGGCCCAGTTGGCGCAGGTCGTCGATGTGCCGCAACGCCGATTTCGACGGGCCGGAGGGCACCGGAGCGGCGGCCGGCGGGGCCGTGGTCGGGGGCGCGGATGGGGCCGCGGCCTTGTCCGGCAAGGGGTCGGCGGCGTGGATCCATTCCAGCCCGGTCAGCTCCTGCACGCGGTCGAGCAGGGCGTGGATCTCGATCGGCTTGGCGACGAAGGCGTCGTGCGGAGCGCGGCCGTCGCCGGGGCCCTGCGACTCGTAGGCGTTGGCCGAGACCATGATGATGCGGATGCGGTCCCCGAACAGCCGCCGCAGCCCCTCGGCGACGTCCCAGCCGCTCTCGCCGGGCATCGAGATGTCGAGCATGGCGATGTCCGGCTTGCACTGCGCCGCCGTCGCCAGACAGCTGCCGGCGTCGGACGCGGTAAACAGCACGAAACCCAGCGGGCGCAGGATGTCGGTCATCAGCGCCAGATGGTCGCGGTCGTCGTCGGCCAGCAGGACGGTGATCGGCGGACCGGCGTAGCCGCTGACGGCGCGGCGCTCGGCGATCTCGCCCGGCCTGTGCATCGCCTCCGACAGCAGCAGCCGCACGGTGAAGGCGCTCCCCTCGCCCAGCCGGCTGCGCAGCGCGATGTCGCCGCCCATGATGCGGGTCAGCAGCCGGGTGATGGTCAGACCCAGCCCGGTGCCGGCCACCGTCCGCACGGCGGCGCCGTGGCCGCGCTCGAACGGCTCGAAGACGCGGTCGAGATCCTCCGGCCGGATGCCGATGCCGGTGTCGGCGATCTCGAACTCGGCGATCTGGCTGCGGTAGCGCACGGACAGGGTGACGTGGCCGCGCTCGGTGTATTTCACCGCGTTGGACAGCAGGTTGATCAGGATCTGCCGCAGGATCTTGCTGTCGGTGTGGACGTAGGCCGGCAGGTGCGCCACGCGGGCGTAGCGGAACTCCAGCCCCTTGGCGGCGGCCTGGATGCGGAACATGTCGGCGAGCTGGTCGAGAAACTCGATCAGGTTGATCTTCTCGCGGCTGAGCCGGCGCAGGCCCGATTCGATCTTGGAGATGTCGAGCAGCCCGTCGATCAGGTTCGACAGATGCTCGGCGCTGCGGCGGATGACGCGGACGGCGTCCTGCGGGCGCTCGGTGGCGTTGCGCTCCATGAGCTGGGCGTAGCCGGAGATGGCGTTCAGCGGCGCGCGGATCTCGTGGCTGACGCCGATGATGTAGCGGCTCTTGGCGGCGTTGGCGGCCTCGGCGACCTCCTTGGCCTTCTGGAGGGCGGCGTCGGTGCGCTCGTGGGCGGCGATCTCGTCCATCAGCATGGCGGTCTGGCGGCCGGTCTCCTCCTCGGCCTTGCGGCGGCTCTCGTGCGCCAGCACCAGCAGCCAGGCGGCGACGCCGGACAGGATGAACAGGCAGACGAAGACCGCGAACAGGGCGGTGTGGATGGCGGCGCGCTGGGCCTCCTCGGCGTTGGCGTACTGGAAGTCGATGACCAGCAGCACGCCGCCCAGCACCAGCGTGAAGAGCGCCATCACCCCGATGAAATGGCCGGTGCGGGTGTGCACCCCGGCGCCCATCCGGCCGGGCAGGACGCCCTTGAGGAAGCGGGCGATCTGGTCGGCGAAGCGGCTGTCGGTCTTGCACAGGTCGTGGCAGCGCGCCTCCAGCGTGCAGCAGAGCGAGCAGATCGGCGCGTCGTAGGCCGGGCAGTGGGCCATGTCGGGCCGCTCGAACAGGTTCTCGCAGATGCAGCAGCGGATTTCGGCCTTGCCCTCCGGCAATCCGGCGGGGGGGCGGGCGAGGTAATAGCGCCCCCCGGTCCGCCAGGCGATCAGCGGGGCGGCGATGAAGGCGACGGCCAGGCCGATGAAGGGGGCCAACGCCTGAGCCACCGGCCCGAGGACGCCGAAGAAGGCGGTGGTGGAGCACAGCACCGACAACCCCATGGCGCCGACCCCGACCGGGTTGATGTCGTAGAGGTGGGCGCGCTTGAACTCGATGTGGGGCGGGCTGAATCCCAGCCGCTTGTTGATCGCGAGGTCGGCGGCGACGGCGCCGAGCCAGCCGACCGCGACGTTGGCGTAGAGGCCGAGGATGCTTTCGATGACGCCGAGGATGCCGATCTCCATCAGCAGCAGCGCCAGCAGCACGTTGAACACCAGCCAGACGACGCGGCCGGGATGGCTGCGGGTCAGGCGGGAGAAGAAGTTCGACCAGGCGATGGAGCCGGCGTAGGCGTTGGTGACGTTGATCTTGATCTGGCAGACGACGACGAACAGCCCGGTCAGCGCGAGCGCCACGCCGGGCGAGCCGAAGACGTCGAGGAAGGCCAGATGATACATCTGCGTCGGCTGCGCCGCCTCCTCCGCCGACAGCCCGTGCCGCACGGCGAGGAAGGCCAGCAGGGAACCCGCGACCAGCTTCAGGCCGCCGATCAGCACCCAGCCGGGACCGCCGGCCAGCATCGCCGTCCACCAGCGCAGCCGGCCGATCTTCGCCTGCGGCGGCAGGAAGCGCAGATAATCGACCTGCTCGCCGATCTGCGGCAGCAGCGACAGCAGAACCGACGCCGCCATGCCGAAGGGCAGCAGCGCCAGCCCGCCGTCGGGCGCCCCCAGGGTGCCGGGCATCGCCATCCACTCCGCCACCGTCGAACGGTCGAGCAGGGCGATGTAGGCCAGCGGCACGCATTGCAGGGCGATCCAGACCGGCTGCGTCGCCACCTGCATCCGGCTGATGAAGCGGATGCCGTAGACCGCGATGGGGATCACCGCCAGCGAGCTGATGACGTGGGCGACCGAGGCCGGGATCCCCAGCACCATCTGCAAGCCGGCCGACATGATGCTGGCCTCGATGGAGAAGAGGATGAAGGTGAAGGAGGCGTAGACCAGCGAGGTGATGGTCGAGCCGAGATAGCCGAAGCCGGCGCCCCGCGCCAGCAGGTCGATGTCGACCCCGGCGCGGGCGGCGTGGCGGGTGATCGGCAGCCCGACCAGGAAGGTCAGCACGCCGACCGCCAGGATCGCGGCCATGGCGTTGGCGAAGCCGTAGGTCAGCGTCACCGCCGCGCCGATGGCCTCGCAGGCGAGGAAGGAGATGGCGCCGAGGGCCGTGTTGGCGACCCGCGAGGCGGTCCAGTGGCGCGCGCGTTCGGCGGTGTAGCGCAGCGCGTAGTCTTCAAGCGTCTGGTCGGCGGCGAGCTGGTTGTATTGCCGGCGTTCACGAACGATTCTCTGCCTTGCGCTCATGCCCGCCCGTTCCACCCGTCCCCGGCCATTCGCCGCCGCACCGCATGGTCGGGAGTTTGCCTGTCGTTGGCAAGCCGCAACCGCGCGGGGCCGGCGCCGGTTGACAGCGCCGTCCGCCGGCCGTTAGCACTGGTCGGGCAAAGGCGGCACCCGCCCGTCGCCGATCCCATTCCGGAAACGGTCCGATGCCTGTCGAACTTGTCGTCTGCGAAACCTGCCGTCATCCCGAGGATCCGCCGGAGGCCACGCCGCGCGCCGGCGCCCAACTGGCCGGCCTGATGGAACGGGCGCTGGCGGCGGATCCGGACCTGGCGGGCAGGGTCCGGCTGCGCCCGTTGCGCTGCCTGATGAGCTGCCGCCGCCCCTGCGCCGTCGCCGTGCGCGCCGCCGGCCGGATGAGTTATGTGCTGGGCGACCTGCCGGCCGACGAGGCGTCGGTGGAAACGCTGACGGCTTATCTGCGGGCCTACGCCGACACTCCGGACGGAATCGTTCCGTTCAAGCAATGGCCGCAGGGTGTCAAGGGTCGTTTCGTTGCCCGTATGCCGCCTTTGGACGAGCCGGAGGAGGATCGGCCGGGCAAGACCTAAGGGCTTGTTTCGCAGCGCCGCAAACTTTCGTTTGACAGCGGATCATCCGAAAGGAAGTATAGTCCGTAAGGCCAACGAATTCGTGGAGGCATGCCTCATGAACGTCGAACCGGATGTGCTGGCTTTCGCGACCTCGCTGCTTCAGGTCGCCAGCGACGCCGAACGGGCAAACGGTTGGGAGCCTGGCGACCTGCTGCGCACCACCCTGCGCCTCCTCGCCGTCGCCGGTGCCGACCGGCATGACTGGGCCGCCGACGAGTTGGCCGACGAGGTTCGCGATCTGGTCGAGGCGCTCCAGCTCCGCAACGCCCATGCCCTGTCCGGCGCCTTCGACTGCCATGGAATGGCGGCGGCGCACTGACGCGTCCGGGTGATCACGGCTTCTGGACGATGACCCCGTACCAGCCGAGGCCCTTGTAGGTCTCGTAGCCCGGCGTCAGGGCGTAGCCGACCAGCTTGCCCTGGGCGTCGACGTAGTGGCCCATGGTGCCGGCGCCGCGCTTCAGCGGCACCGTCTCCGCCAGGATGCCGCGCCCGTCCGAGGAGGCGATGACCCGGTGGCGGGCGTCGAGCAGCAGGCAGCGCGAGCGCTCCCGCTCGGTCTCCTCCAGCCGCACCCCCTGGACCACCGCCGCCGCCTGCGGCTCCCAGTCGAAGAAGATGCCGAGCACGCCGACCGGCTCCCCGCTGCCCTCGCCGCCACGGCGGATCGCCGTCGCGTAGGTCGCCACCACCCGGTCGTCCAGCGTCCGGTTGCGGGCGACGTCGCCCACCGTGAACTCGCCGCCGTCGCGCGTCGCCAGCGCCTGCCGGAACCACGGCTCGTCCGACACGTTGGCGCCGACGGCGTTGCGGTAGCGGTCGGGGCGGCCGTTGGCGATGACGGTGCCGTTGCGGTCGGCGATCCACAGGTCGAGGTAGACGGTGTAGGATTCCAGGATGACGCCCAGCCGGTGCGCGGCGTGGCGGCGCGCCTCGTCGGATGGGGCGGCGACGCAATCGACCACGGCGCTGTCGGTCGCCCACCAGCGCACGTCGCAGGAGCGTTCGTACAGGTTGCGGTCGATGATCTCGATCATGTTCAAGGACAGGTCGGCCAGCCGCTTGCCGTGCATCTCCCGCACCATGGCGCTGCCGGTGGTGGTCAGGTGATCGACGCGGGCGACGATCTCCGAGCGCAGTTCCTTGGTGATGCCGTTCACCTGGGTCGAGATCTCCGAGACCTCGTTGGCCACCACGGCGAAACCGCGGCCGCGGTCGCCGGCCCGTGCCGCCTCGATCAGCGCGTTCATCGCCAGCATCTTCATGCGCCGGGTGATGTCCTCGATCCGGGCCACCTTCTGTGACGCCACGTCGAGGACGCCGCGCGACAGGTCGAACAGGCTGTTGCCTGGGTTGGTCATGGGCGTCTCCCACCGCTCGAAAACAAGAGAAACCTTCTGCCGCCAGCAATCCTGCGCCGGACGGCCCCATCCCCCTTCGCGCCGGAACAGGCGGCGCGTGTGCCCGGCCCAGGTTTTTCCGGCATGGCCCATGCCGTTCCGGCGATTGATTGGTGTGTCGGGCGAACAGGCGGCGTGCCCCTGTCCGATGCCGTTTGGTCTTGGTCCATCATCGCCGCCTCCGGAGAAGAGCATGACGATGTTGCGATGCAGCAACTGTGAAGCGGACTTTCTTTCCAAATCGTTAGCGAAATCCGATGAGTGAAGATTACGTCGAGTCACCAAGGGGATTCATGAACGAGGCAATTGAATAGAATTTTACTCGATTTGGCCAAGGGCGGGATTGCCGGCACCCTCCGCGCGGGCGGGCGTGGGCGGATTGGGTCTTTGGTGCCTGTGAACGTCACCTTGGCCATACCCCTTCGACGTGGCGGGCGCTCCGTTCGCTTGGAAGGCATAGAACCTCTGGTGCAAACCTTTGGCGTAGTTCGCATTCCGGTCCCGATGGGGCATGTTCCGGGCCGGTTTCCAACACGCTGACGGACGGATGTCGCCACTCGCCACGCTTTCGGCCTCTTCACCTCCGGTGTCGCGCTGCGTCGTTTTCCTGGTTGCCGGCCATCCGCTGGCGATGCCGGTGGAGGCCGTGCGGCGATTCCTGCCCTTGCCCCATCTCGACCGGCTGCCGACCGCCCCGCCGCCGGTCGAGGGCGTGTTCCGTTATCACGGCGAGATCGTTCCGGTGCTCCGCCTGTCGATCCTTCTCGATCTGGGGCCGGGCGACGCGGGGCTCTACGCCCCGCTGATCCTGGTCACATGGCAGGGGCGTCCGCTGGCGCTGCTGGTGGACCAGGTGCGCGGCGACGTCGTGGTGCCGGCGGAGGCTCTGCTGCCGGCCGAGCCGTCGCTGTCCTTCAACGGCTGCGCCATGGCCGGATTCGCCGATCCGGCCGCCGGGCCGGGCGGGACGGTCAGCCTGCTCGATCCGGACCGGCTGCTGAGCAGCGCGGAAGGGCGGCTGCTCGAAGCCTTCCGTGCCGCCGAGGAGCGCCGGCTCGGGCTGTGGACGGACGGAACGGCCGAGGGGGCGGCGCAATGACTCCCATCGAAACGATCCTGCGCGACCCGGCCTTCCCCCGGCTGAAGGCGATGGTGATCAACGCCACCGGGCTGGCCTATTACGCCGACAAGGACGCGGCCTTCGCCGAACGCATCAACCGCCGCCTGCCCTACGGGCGGGTGACGAGCGTCGGCGGCTATCTGGCGGCGCTGGAGGCGCAGGGGCCGGGCGGCGCCGAGTATCAGGGGCTGATCAACGAACTGACGGTCGGCGAGACCTTCTTCTTCCGCTACATTGAGCAGTTCGACGCGCTGCGGGCGGTCGCCATCCCCGAATGCCTGCGGCGCAACCGCAACAGCCGGCTGCTGCGCATCTGGAGCGCCGGCTGCTCGATCGGGCCGGAAGCCTACACGCTGGAAATCCTGCTGAAGCAGCATTTCGCCGACCAGCTCGACGGCTGGCAGGTCCACATCGTCGGCACCGACATCAACGCCAATTTCCTCGAACAGGCACGGCGCGGCGCCTACGGCGACTGGGCGGTGCGCGGCCTGTCGCCGGAGACGCTGGACGCCTGCTTCGACCGGCTCGACCGGCTGTGGTCGGTGAAGCCGAAGTTCCGGCAATGGACGAGCTTCATGCCGTTCAATCTGGTGGAGGGCACCATCCCGTCCTACCCGCACGGGATCGGGCTGTTCGACATCATCCTGTGCCGCAACGTCATGATCTATTTCGACGAGGCGACCCGGCACCGGCTGCTCGGCGACCTGCACAAGGCGCTGTCCGACGGCGGCTGGCTGGTGGTCGGCCACGCCGAGGCCGGACCGCAGTTGAACGAGCTGTTCACCCCGGTCTCGGTTCCGGGGGCCACGCTCTACCGCAAGCAGATGGAGCCGGCGGCCCCGCCTCCGCCGCCTCCGCCGGGACGATGGGCGCCGGCGCCCGTCGGGACGCCGCGCCCGGCGGCGGCCAAGCCGTCCGTCCGCCCCGCCGCCGCCGCCCCGGCCGTTCCGCCGCCGGCCCCGTTGGACGAGGCGGCCGGCGAGCGCTCCACCGCGCTGGAATCCTGCCTCGCCCGGATCGAGGCCAACCGGCTCGACCCCACGGCCCATTACCAGCTCGGGCTGGTCGAGGAGGAGCTGGGGGTCGGCGATCCGGTGGCCGCCTTCAAGCGGGCGCTGTATCTCGATTCGGGCTTCGTGCTGGCCGACTACCATCTGGCGCTGGCCTACTGGCGGCGCGGCCGTCTCGGGCCGGCGCAGCGCCATTTCCGCAACGCCTGCGACGCCCTGGCCGGACGCGCGGACGACGAGCCCATCGCCGAGGGCGGGGGACTGACCGTGCGTGAACTGCGCGGGATGCTGGATCTCTGGCTGTCGGGCGAGGAGGCGTGATGGCCGATGACACCCCGACGGCCGGCTCCTCCATCGACTGGGGGCTGGTGCGCGACAGCGTGGCGCGCCGCAACGCGGCGATGGACGAGGCCTTCGCCGGGCACGGCCCCTGGGCCGACGCCGTCCTGCGCCGCCGCGCCGAAGCGCTCGCGGAACGCCCGGAGACGGGCGACGACCGCCCGCTGGTGCCCCTGCTCCTGGCGCGCGGCGCTGCGACCCTGTACGGGCTGGACCTGCGCCATCTGGCGCACATCGTGCCGATGCCGCGCCTGGCCCCTGTGCCGGGGGGGGCGCCGGCGATGCTGGGCGTCATCGCGGTGGGCGGCCGGGTGATGCGGCTGTTCGATCTCGACCGGCTGTGCGGCGGCGCGGCGCTGCCGCTGCCCGGCGGGGAAAGGGGCGAAGCCGGCTACGCCATCGTCCTGCGCACCGGGAGCGGCCGCCCCGCCGCCCTGCGGGTGGCGGCGGTGGAACGGGTGGCCGACATCGATCCGCCGCGCGCCGCCGCCCCGCCGGAGGCCGGCGGATTCGTCCGGAGCATCACGGCGGACCGCACGGCGGTCCTCGACATGACCGCACTTCTCGATTTCGTGAAAGCCTAAGGCCGGAGACCAGGAATGAACATCAAAGTCGCGCACAAGCTGGTCCTCGGTTTCGGGGTGATCTGCGTGCTGTCGGCCATGCTGGCCCTGTTCCAGATGGCCCGCTTCTCCGACGCGCTGAGCGTGATCATGGCGGTGTCGAGCTACGACACCGACGCCGCCGAGCAGGTGAACGAGGTCGGCACCCTCCAGGCGGAGCTGCGCAGCATCCGCGAATCGGCGCTGAACGCCGTCTCCGTCGCCAACGCCGAGGGGCGGGCCGCCGAGATCCCGGCCCTGATACCGCCGATCCGGCAGCGCTACGAGGAGGTCGGGGCGCGGCTGCGCGGCACGCTCGGCAAGCTCAGGACGATGGCGGCCGAGCGCGCCTCCCTGTCCCCCATCGACGGCCGCCGCCGCGGCTGGATCGAGCTGGACAACGCGTCCAACGAGATGGGCCGCGCCGTCGCCATGGTCAGCGACGAGGCCCGCCTCATCTACGGCCTGCTGGAGCGCAACCAGGTGAACGAGGCGCTTCAGCACCGCGCGCGCGTCGAGGATCTGCGCAAGACCATGGAAGCCAGCATCGCCAAGTCGCAGGAGGTGATCGACCGGCTGACCCAGGCCGGGCGCGAGGAGATCCGCTCGATCTACAACTCGGCCCTCCAGGCGTCGATCATCGCGCTGGTCGTGGTGTTCCTGATCGCGGTGCTGGTCGCCTACCTGATCGGCGGATCGATCACCCGGCGGCTGGGCAAGGCGATCGAGTTCGTCACCAAGGTCGGGCACGGCGACCTGACCCAGTCGGTGGTCATCGCCGGCCGCGACGAGCTGGCGGTCCTCGGCGACCATCTGAACGAGATGGCCGGTCGGCTGAAATCCATGGCCGGCACGACGCGCCAGACCGCCGAGAGCGTCCACGCCGCCACCGCCCAGATCCGCGCCTCCACCCAGCAGCAGTCGGCCAGCGTCGCCGAGCAGCTCGCGGCGGTCGAGCAGACCACGGCGACCCTGTCGGAGATCACCGAATCCGGCGCCCAGATCAACCGCCGCGCCCAGGACGTGGCGCACGGCGCGCAGTCGGTCGCGGCGTCGAGCCATTCCGGGCTGAAGGCGGTGGACGACACCATCCAGGCGATGGACGCCATCCGCGAGCAGGCGGAGGCGGTGGCCGAGAACATCGTCATGCTGTCCGAACGCACCCAGGCGATCGGCGAGATCATCGTCACCGTCAACGACATCGCCGAGCGCTGCCACCTGCTGGCGCTGAACGCCGCCATCGAGGCCGCCGCCGCCGGCGAGCATGGCCGGACCTTCACCATCGTCGCCGGCGAGATCAAGAGCCTCGCCGACCAGTCGAAGGAGGCGACGGCGCAGGTGCGCTCCAACCTCAGCGAGATCCAGCACGGGATCAACGCCTCGGTGATGCTGACGGAGGAGGCGGTCAAGCGCGTCGCCGCCGGCAAGCGCCAGACCGATTCCACCCAGACGACCATCCGCAGCATGGCGGACAACATCCAGGAGAGCGTGCTGGCCTTCCAGCAGATCGTCGCCGGCACCAACCAGCAGCAGATCGGCCTGGAGCAGGTCATCCAGGCGCTCCAGAACATCCGCGAGGCGAGCAGCCAGACGGCGGCCGGCACCCGGCAGCTCGAAGGGGCGGCGGCCAACCTGAACAACCTCGGCCAGGGGCTGGTCGAGGCGGTGCGGAACTACCGGGTGTGATGGGGACGCCCGCCTGATGGACATCCGTCAACGGCTGCTGGCCGCCTTCGAGCTGGAGCACAAGGATCACCTGACGGTGATCCGCGCCGCCTTGCGCGCGGCCGAGGCGAGCGGCGAGGCGCCCGACCTCGTCGAGATCCACCGCCGGGCCCACAGCCTCAAGGGCGCGGCCCGCGCCGTCGACCTGCCGGAGGTGGAGAATCTCTCGCACCGGCTGGAGGCGGCCTTCATCGCCGTGCAGCGCGGCGAGGCGCCGCTCGACGCCTCCACGATGGCGGTGGTGCGCCGCGCGCTCGACGCCATCGAGGACGTCGTCGCCTGGTCGACCCAGGGAGGCGCGGAGGTCGAGCTGGCCGGCGTGTCGGCCGATCTCGACCGCATCGCCGGCGAGCGCGTCGCCATCGCCGCCCCGCCACCTCCGCCGGCCCGCCGGCCCGCGCATGGCCCTGGCCCGGAGCGCGCGCCCGACCGGGCGGGGGAGGGCGACACGTCCGCCCTCGTCCGCATCGCCGCGCGGGGGCTGGAGCGCCTGTCCGACACCGCGTCGGCCCTGTTGCCGGAGGTCGAGGCGCAGGCGGGGCTGGGCGAGCAGATCCAGATGATGCGGCGGGAATGGCTGGCTCTGGAGCGCTCGTGGCGGCACCTGCGCGCCCAGTTGAACCAGGCCGCGGTGCTGGCGGGCGAGCAGGGCGAGGCGGCGCGTGGTTCCGGCCCGGCGGCGGCCTTCGAGCAGCGTTTCCGCGAACTGGGCGGCGCGCTCGACCAGGCGCACCGCACCCACGACCGGCTGCTGTGGTCGATGCGGCGCTGGGGCGGCGGCTTCCAGGAGGACATGCGGCGGCTGCGCATGCTGCCGGCGGAAAACCAGCTCGGCGGCCTTGGCCGCATGATCCGCGACATCAGCCGCAGCGAGGGCAAGGAGGTCGAGGTCGATGTCCGCGGCCTGGAGGTCGAGGCCGACCGCGCCGTCCTGCAACGGCTCAAGGATCCGATCCTGCACATCGCCCGCAACGCCATCAGCCACGGCATCGAGCCGCCGGCCGAACGGCAGGCCATGGGCAAGCGCCCGGCCGCACGCGTGGCGATCGCCGCGTCGGTGGAGGGGGCCCGTCTGCGCCTGCGCATCGAGGATGACGGGCGCGGGCTCGACCGCGCCGCCATCGCCCGCCGCGCGGTCGACCGCGGCCTGCTGCCCCCCGAGGAGGCCGGCGAGGCGCCGCTGGAACGGCTGGTCGATTTCCTGTTCCATCCCGGCTTCTCCACCGCGGCCAGGACGACCGAACTGGCCGGGCGTGGCATGGGGCTCGCCATCGCGCGGGCCGAGGTCGAGCGGCTCCAGGGCAACCTGACCATCGCCGGAAGGCCGGAGGGCGGCGCCGTCGTCACCATCGAGGTGCCGCTCAGCCTGCTGAGCCAGCGCCTCGTCTTCGTCGCGGTGCAGGACCAGACCTTCGCCCTGCCGTCGGCCGACGTGGTCCGGCTGAACCATACCCTGTCCGACACCCTGTTCTCCGGAGTCGGCACCCCGATGATCCGGGTCGGGGAGGAGGACATCGCCGTCACCTCGCTCGCCGCCCTGCTGGGGCTGGAGGCGCCGGTGCTGCCCGCCACCGGAAAGCGGCTGGCGCTGATCGTGGTGCGGGCGGGCGAGCGCCGGCTGGCTCTGGCGGTGGACGGCTTCGCCGCGACGCGCGAGGCGGTGGTGACGGCGGCGGAGGAGACCGGGCTGGACCCGGCGCGCTACCTCGGCACCGTGCTGCTCGACGACGGCGGCCCCTGCCTGGTGCTGAACGTGCCCGGCCTGATGCCGTTGCCCGGCAGCGCGCTGCCCGCCGCCGCCCGCCCGGCGGAGGAGGCGCCGCCCGCCCGCGCCCACATCCTGGTGGTTGACGACAGCATCACCACGCGCACGCTGGAAAAGAGCATCCTGGAGGCCCATGGTTATCGGGTGACGCAGTGCGTCGACGGGCGCGAGGCGCTGGAGCGTCTCGCCGAGGGGATGGAGGTCGGGCTGATCGTCAGCGACGTCGAAATGCCGCGCATGGATGGCTTCGCCCTGTTGCAGGCCGTCAAGGCGGACAAGCGGATGGCGGAGATTCCCGTCATCCTGGTGACCTCGCGCGCCAGCGACGAGGACCGCGAGCGCGGCCTGCGGCTCGGCGCCGACGCCTACATCGTCAAGACACGTTTCGACCAGAACGAGCTTCTGGCCGGCATCCGGCGGCTGCTGTGAGCGCGCCGCGCCGCATCCGGGTGCTGGTGGTGGAGGACTCGCCGGTCGTCCAGCAGCTGCTCGCCCACATCATCGGGACCGACCCGCGCCTGGAGGTGGCCGGCGTCGCGTCCTCCGGCGAGCAGGCGTTGCGCATGATCGAGCGGGCGGCGCCGGACGTGGTGTCGCTCGACATCCGCCTGCCCGGCATCGACGGCTTCGAGGTGACCAGCCGCATCATGCGGCAGCACCCGCTGCCCATCGTCGTCGTCGCCTCCGACGTGGGCGACCTCGACATCCCCATGCGGGCGCTCCAGGCCGGGGCGCTGGCGGTGGTGGAGAAGCCGGGGAGCGTCGCGCGGGCCGATTACCAGACGGTTGCCCACCATCTCTGCACCCAGCTCGTCATCATGAGCCAGGTGAAGGTCATCCGCCACCGCATCAGCGCCCGCGCCGCCCTGCGGCCCGGCCGGGCGGCGGACGGCGGCGACGCCGGCTCCGGGCCGGGGGCGCTGCCCGGCGAGGCGGCGGCGGCGGACGGCCGGCGGCGGCGCTTCCGCGCGCTCGGGCTGGTGACCTCCACCGGCGGGCCGGCGGCGCTGGCGCGGCTGCTGAAGGAGCTGCCGCCCGACTATCCGACGCCGGTCTTCGTGGTCCAGCACATGGGGGCGCCCTTCATGGCGGGCTTCGCCTCCTGGCTCGACACGGTGGTTCCGCTGCCGGTTCTGCTGGCCGAGCATGGCGCGATCCCGCGCCCCGGCCATGTCCATGTCGCTCCCGGAGACCGCCACCTGACGATCGAGAACGGCGTGGTCCGCCTGACCGCCGGGGAGCCGGTCTGCGGGCAGCGGCCGGCGGGCGAGTTGCTGTTCCGGTCGATGGCGACCGCCTACGGCGCCGCCGGGATCGGCGTCCTGCTGACCGGCATGGGCGAGGATGGCGCCCGCGGGCTGGTCGACATGCGGCGGGCCGGCGCCTACACCATCGCCGAGCATGCCTCCACCGCCGTCATCCACAGCATGCCGGGAACGGCGGTACGCCTGGGCGGCGCCGTGGAGGAACTGCCGCTCGACCAGATCGCATCCCGGCTCGTGCAACTGACCTCCGATGATAAGATGGCGTCATGAACGGACCCCGTACCCTCGTTGTCATGGCCTCGCAGACGCAGGGGCTGCTGCTGAAGCTTCTGCTGGAGGAGCGTGGATTCGAAACCACCTGCGTCGAGGGGATCGAGCGCGCGTGGGACGAGCTGGCCCGCCAGTCGACCGACCTGCTGATCGTCGAGGCCGAAACGGTGGGGCGGGCCGGGCTGGCGGCCTTGCAGGCCAGCGGACCGACGTCGGTCATCGTGCTGGGGCACGGCGAGGGGGAGCATGATCCCGCCGACCCGCAGGGGACGGTCGGCGAGGCGGTCGCCCTGCTGGAGCAGCGCAACGCCGCCCCGACCGCGCCGGACATCTTCCGCCGGGCGCGCATCCTGATCGTTGACGACAGCGCCACCTACCGCGAGTTCCTGCGCGCCGAGCTGGAGCAGGAGGGCTGCATCGTGACGGCCGCCCGCAACGCCGACGAGGCGGTCGCGGCGCTGTCCGGCGGCGGGCTCGACTGCGTGATCCTCGACCTCGTCATGCCGGGGACCAGCGGCACACAGCTCTGCCAGCGCTTCGACCGCTTCCGCCGCCGCCGTGGGCTGTTCTTCCAGATCGTCATCCTGACCAGCCAGGACGACGAGGAGCAGCTCGCCATCAGCCTGAACGCCGGCGCCGACGATTTCGTCGGCAAGGCGCAGACGATGGATGTGCTGAAGGTTCGGCTGATGGCGCTGCTGCGCCGCAAGTACTTCGTCGAGGATCATCTGCTGCGCCTGCCGAGACCTGGACCTTCAGCATAGGAGGGGATAGCGCCAACGTGTGATTTCGCGATGCGGTGCGGCCGTTTATTATCGGGAGGCGTTTCAAATTGTTCCGATGACGGACGTCGTTCCCGCATGGCGATCAGCCTGACCCATCCCGAGACTTCGATCTCAAGAGCCCGTGACGCGATGCTCCGTTCCTCGGCCACCCCCATCTCCGCGACCGACCTGCGGTATCGCGATTGCCTCGACAACGCCCGGCGCCTGTGCGCGGCGAGCGCCATCCCGTCGCTGCTGATCGTCGGCGCTCCGGACATGGCGGCTCTGCGCTGCAACGAGGCGCTGGCTCTGCTGCTCGGAAAGCCGCGCGCGGCGGCGCGGGACGAAACCGGCCCGACCCTGCTGGCGGGCGTCTGGCCGTCGCTGCTGGCCGAACTGCGCCCGCTCTACGGCGACGCGGCGCAGCGGCCGGAGGTCGCCACGCTGCGCCTGCCGCTGACGCCGCCGCTGACCCTGCGCGCGGTGCCGCTGACGGTGGACGGGACGGTGGTCGGCGCGCTGGCGACCGCCACGCTGGACGACGCGGTCGAGCACATGACCACGACGATGCGGGCGGAGGTCGAGCGCACCACCGCGGCCCGCTCGCGCTTCCTGGCCTCGGCCAGCCACGACCTGCGCCAACCCTTCCAGGCGATGCGGCTGTTCCTCGACGCGCTGACCCGGCAGGTGGTGGGCAATTCGCGCGCGATGCGGACCACCGGCATGCTGGGCAACGCCATGACGGCGGGCGAGCGGCTGCTCAACGCGCTGCTCGACATCTCGACGCTGGACGCCGGAACGGTCGAGCCCGAGATGCAGGTGGTGGCGCTCGACACGATGCTGAACTCGCTGGCCGACGAATTCCGCCCGCAGGCGGAGGAGAAGGGCCTGCGGCTGCGCGTGCGCGTGCCGAAGGGCACGACCCGCAGCGACCCGGTGCTGCTCGGGCGGATCGTCCGCAACCTGCTGGCCAACGCCATCCGCTACACCCAGCAGGGGGGCATCCTGCTGAGCGTGCGCCGGCGCGGCGACCGCTGGCGGATCGAGGTGTGGGACACCGGCTTCGGCATTCCACCGGACAAGCAGGACGTCATCTTCGACGAGTTCCACCAGCTCACCAACCCAAGCCGCGACCCGACCCGCGGGCTCGGTCTCGGGCTCGCCATCGTGCGCCGCCTGTCGGTCCTGCTGAACGCGCCCATCGACGTGCAGTCGCGCTCCGGCCGGGGCTCCGTCTTCGCGGTGACGGTGGAGCGGCTGGAGGAGGAGGCGCCCGCCGAGGTCGTGCCGCCTCCCCTCCAGGGCGCCGAGGCCGGCGGGACGCTGCTGGACGGCATGCGGATCCTGGTGGTGGACGACGACAGCATGGTCTTGTCCGGCCTGCTGCTGACGCTGGAATCCTGGGGCTGCGCCTCGGTGTCGGCGTCGGACATGCGCGAGGTCTTCGCGGCGGTCGACGGGCTGGAAGGCCCGCCGGACGCGATCCTGACCGACCTGCGTCTGCCGGGGAAGGTGTCGGGCTTCGACGTGATCGACCGGGTCCGCAAGCTGTTCCGCTCCACCATCCCGGCGGTGGTGCTGACCGGGGAAACGGCGCCGGACGCGCTGCTGGAAGGCCAGCGGCGCGGCTGCGCCTTCCTGCACAAGCCTCTGCATCCGGGCGAGTTGCGGCGCGTGCTGGAGGAACTGCGGCGGGCCGCCGGGCCTGCCGGGGATGCCCCGACGAACTGATCGGGGTCGCCACGGGCGGCGTTACGCCACCGTGTTACGCCACCGCGTTACGCCGCCCAGCGGTTGCGCCCGGCGCGCTTGGCGGCGTAGAGCGCGTCGTCGGCGGCCTGGATGCAGGCATCGGCGGTCCAGTCCGGACGATGCGCCGCGATGCCGAGGCTGAGGGTGATGTGGATGTCCCGTCCCTCGACGCGCATCCGGTGGTCGTCGACCAGCCGCCGCAGCTTTTCCGCGACGGTCTTCGCCTGCTCCTGGTCGGTCTCGGTCAGCAGGATCAGGAATTCCTCGCCGCCCCAGCGGGCGCACAGATCGTGGCCGCGCAGATTCTGCCGCAGGATCCGGGCCGTCTCCACCAGCGCCGTGTCGCCCACGGCGTGGCCGAAGGCGTCGTTGATCGCCTTGAAATGATCGATGTCCACCATGACCAGCGTGAAGCTGCCGCCATGGCGGGCGATGCGGCCCAGTTCCGATTCGAGCCGCTCGATCATGTGGCGGCGGTTCGGCAGCTGGGTCAGCGGGTCGGTCTGCGCCGCGGCGTGGAGGACCTGGGCCATCTGGCGCGAGTCGGTGTGCATGCGGTCGCTGATCGTGGCGATCTTGGTCAACTGCCGCATCAGCTTGCGGTGCTCGGCGGCGAGGGTCCGGAACTCCTCCATCAGGGGATGCCCGGCGTTGTCGCCCGTCTCCTCCAGACGCTGCACCCAATCCAGGAGCCGGCGCTCCTGGGCGCTCATCTCCGTCGTTCCGCGCGGCACGGTCCATCGGCTCATGGCGTGGCTTCCAGCGGCAGGCGGACGGTGAAGGTCGACCCCAGTTCGGGTTCGCTCGCCACCGCGACGGCGCCGCCATGCGCCCCGAGGATGCGGCGGGCAAGATGCAGGCCGAGGCCGGCCCCGGTCGTGCCGGCGGCGTTGGAGGCGCGGAAATACTTGTCGAAGATGCGCGGGCTGTCGGCCGCGTTCACGCCGATTCCCTCGTCCTCGACACGCACGACCGCCTGGACGTCCTCCTGCGCGAGGCTGAGCCGGATGTGGCCGCCTCCCGGGGAGTATTTGACGGCGTTCTCCAGGAGGTTGGAGAAGACCACGGCCAGCAGGTCGCGGTCGCCGGGAATGACCAGCGGCCGGCTACAGCCCCGGATCTCGAAATGATGGTTGGGACTGGCGCTTCCGCGTTCCGCCATCATCTCCATCAGCAGGGCGGCGAGGTCGAAGCGGCCGGTCACCGTGCGGGCGACGCTGTCCAGCCGGTCGTCGGCGAGGCAGCGGTCGATCAGATGCAGCATGCGCCGCACCGCGTTGCGGATCTTGCGCACGCGCGGTCCCGCCGACGCCGGCAGGTTGGGTTCGATCTCCAGCATCTGCGAGGCGCTGTCGACGATGGCCAGGGGGGTGCGGAACTCGTGGCTGACCATCAGCACGAACTGGCGCTGCTGCTGGGCCATCTCCTTGGTTTCGGTCTGCAACCGGTCGCTGATCTTGGCGATCTTGCGGAACTGGCGCAGCAGCTTTCCATGGCGGTCGGCCAGCGTCTGGAACTCCGTCAGCAGGGGATTGCCGGCGTTGGCCGGGTCCTCGGCCAGACGCCGGACCCAGAGATGGAGGTCCTCTTCCTGCGACCGCATGACGGGCATTCCTTCAGCGGGCCAGGATGTCGAAGGGCAGGGTCACGTCTTCCTTGAACTCCTCCGCCATGTCGAGCGCGCGGTCGTTGTCGCGGTCGTAGTGCCAGCGCACCGACGCCGGCCGGCCCTGGGCGTTGGCGGTGTCGAGCATCTCCAGCACGTCGATCAGGCACTTGATGCTGCTGGTGTTGAGGTAGCTGAGGCCGATGTCGAGCACCACGGCGGGGGCCGGTTCCTTCAGGAAATCCTCCAGCCAGGAAAAGACGGGAGCGTAGAAGTCGAAGGAGTTCTCCGGATAGGATTCCCCCTCGATCCGCAGGGTTCCGGCCTCGGCGTCGAAATCGATGAGAGGCGAGCAGGAGGTCGCCTCGATTCGCAAACTGTCCATCGTCGTGCTTCCGCGTCCTTAAATCTGGACTTCAAGGCTGAAGAAGAAATACCGGCTGTCGACGGGGCGCACCGCGTAGTCGAGCGGACGGCTGGCCTTGCGGGCCATGTCGATCAGTCCCAGCCCGGCGCCGCTGGCGGCGGCCTCGCGCGGCTTGCGGGACTGCTCCTTGTAGGCGGCCTTCAGCCCGGCCTTGTCCAGGCCGCGCAGCCGGTCGAGCGACGCCGACAGGACGGGCACGGCGTCGGCCTCGACCAGGTTGCCGGAACTGACGACGTAATGGTCGCCGTCCTTGCCGATCACCACGATGCCGCTGTTGGCCGGGATCGGCCGTCCCGCCGCCTCGCAGGAGGCGGTGTAGTTGCGGACGTTCTGGGCCTGCTCCACATAGACGGAGAAGACGTCCATGATGGCCGACTTTCCGATCTGCTCGGTTTCCAGATGGTTGCGGACGGCCTTGCCCAGCTCCTCGATGACGCTGTGGCTGAAGGGGCCGCTGAAACAGATCAGGAGCTTCTGCCGTGACAGAAGCTCTTGAAGGTTGAAGAGGTCGGTGCCTTTCATTGTACCGCCATGGCCTGACTTGACTGGGGATTGGTGGTGGAGGCGGGCGTGACGGCGAAACCGAGAAGGGTGATGTCGTCACGCTGCGGCCGGTCGCCCTGGTGATTGGCGAGGGCGCGGGCGAAGGCCGTCTTGCGGTCGGCCATCGGTTGTCCGGCCTGTTCCAGCAGCATCGCGTCGAAGCGCCGGTTGCCGAAACCGAAACCGCGCGGCCCGCCGGCCTGGTCGAGGAAGCCGTCCGTGGTCAGGTAGAAGCTGACGCCCGGCGCCAGCGGAACCGTGTGGACGGTGAAGACGTGGTCGATGCGCGAGCGGCGGTAGCCGAGGCTCTGCGGATCGCCCTTGATCTCGGCGACCGTGCCCGCCGCCGGATCGACGACGTGCAGGCCGATGCGCCCGCCGGCGAAGCGCAGGTCGCCGGACCGCGGACGGACGAGGCAGAGGCCGATGTCCAGCCCGTTGTCGAAGCGCGGGTTCTCCCGGCCGCGCGCCAGCGCCGCGCGCACCATGCGGTTCAGCCCGCCGAGGATGGCCGCCGGATCGCCGTCCGGCGTCTCCGACACCACATGGTCGAGCACCGCGTTGACCATCATGGTCATGAAGGCTCCCGGCACCCCGTGGCCGGAGCAATCGGCGACGCCGATCAGGAAATCGCTGTCCGGCCCGTCGCCCAACTCGCGGAAGATGTAGAAGTCGCCGCCGACCACGTCGCGCGGCCGCCACAGTGCGAACACCTCGTCGAGCCGGCGCGCCATGGCGCGCTCGTCGGGCAGGATCGCCGCCTGCAACAGGCTGGCGTACTGGATGCTGTCCATCACCTGCCGGTTGACCACGCCCAATTGCTCGTTGGACTGGCGCAGCTCCTCGGTGCGTTCGGTGACGCGCTGTTCGAGCGTCATGGTGTAGTCGTGCACCGTGCTGGCCATGTGGTTGAAGGCGCTGGTCAACTGGCCGATCTCGTCGCTGCGGGTGTTGCGCAGGCGGATCCGGTAGTCGCCGGTCGCGATGGCGCCGGCCGACCGGGTCAGCCGCGCCAGCGGCGCCAGCACCAGCCGGTTCAGCAGGATGCTGATCATCCCGATGACCGCCAGCAGCGAGAAGAACACCAGCCCGGCCATCGGCGCCAGCGCCGTCAGGGTGGCGTTGTCCGCCTCCTGCAACGAATAGTCCAGCCGCAGCAGCCCGACCGAGCTGCGCTGGCCGTCGGCGCCGGTGATCGACACGGTGCGTTCGACGGTGGTGAAGCCGGCGCGGTCGGCCGGCCGTTCGAGCGAGGCCAGCGGTGCGCCCTGGCGCCCGCTGGACGCCCAGACCCTCACCGAGCGCACGGCCGGGTCCTGCGCCATCAGGCCGCGGAACATCTCCTCCACCGCGCGGGTGTCGAACTCCCACACCGCCTGCCCCAGCGCGCCGGCCTGGAGCGTGCCGATCAGCTCCGCCCGGTGGACCAGCGCCTCGCGCTGCTGCTGCCCGACGAGGATCGCGGACACGGCCATCGACACCATGCCGACCAGCAGCGTGCAGCCGACGATCATCACGATGACGCGGGTCAGCAGCGAAGCCGACCGTTTGGGCCGGGCCGCCGTTCCGGTGCCGCCGGGGCCGGGAGCAACCGGATCGTCCAGCTCACGGTCCGACCCGGAGCGGAGCGATTCGTAGGATTCGGTGTCGTCCCAGCCCGTGACGCTCATCCAGCTTCTCCTGATCCACCGCAAGATGCTCATCCGGTGCATGGCACGTCCAGCGGCGGCACCGTCCGGCCGATCCGTTCCACGCGTGCTCCGTCCCGGTTCAGAGTCTTCGACGCCCGCCATCCGGTCAACAATCCCATCCGAGCAGGCAGCATAGTGTCAATCGCCATGTCCGCAACGGGCCTGTGACCTTCTGTCCCCCTTTTGTGTTCGTACCACGGGGACCGCGAAGTTTCCCTCAAGAACCTGCGGCGTTGCGTGACTTGACTGTGAGATTCCGCCTGGATTCCCCATGATCCACGACGCGGCGAAACGAACATTGTCGGTTTGTGACGAAAAGTAACGATTTCGTGGCGTACCGACCGTCCGAAGCGTCAAATCCTATGGTCAGGGGCCCGGTCCCGCATGCTAACGTCTGCGGCACTGCAACGAAGCGGAGGTGGGCGATGGCGTCGCGCGTCGGTCGGACGTTCGGAATCCTGGGGCTGGCGGTGCTGGCCGTTGCGGGCCATGCGCCGGTCGCGATGGCGCGGACCTTGACCATCCTCGCACCGGAACTGCCGCCGATGGTCGCCGCCGACGGCACCGGGCGCGAGGTGTCGATCATCGCCGAGACCCTGGCTGCCTGCGGCCACACGGCCGTCTTCAAGATCGTGCCCTTCGGCCGGCACTGGATCGATTTCCGCGACGGCGCCGCCGTGGACGCGGTTTCCACCGTGCCGGCGGGCATGGCGATGCCCGGTGCCCGGTCGGTGCCCTACATCCGCTACCAGAACGGCGCGTCGGTGCTGAAGGCGGGCGGGCTGAAGGTCGCCTCGCTGGCCGACCTCGCCGGCAAGCGGGTCGTCACCTTTTCCGGCGCGCCCGACGTGCTGCCGGGCTTGCGCGAGGCGATCCCCAGCTTCGCCGATTTCCGCGAGCGCGCCGACCAGCTCGTGCATTCCAACCTGCTGTTCGCCGGGCGCGTCGACGCGGTGCTGGCCGACGGGCTGATCTTCGCGGAATACAACCGGCAGCTTCAGGAGAAGGCGAGGAGCGGCGGCGGGTTGCCGTTCGATCCCGCCCAGGATGTGGTGTTCACCGCGATCTTCCCGCCGACTCCATACGCGATTATGTTCCGGGATGACGCTTTGCGCGGGGAGTTTGACCGCTGTTATGGGGATTTGGTAAAGAGCGGCCGCGCCGACGCCATCGATCGCGACGCCATCGCACGCTATTCCTCAACCGTTGGTGACCAGTATCTGCCGAATCGTTGAAGCGAG
This sequence comes from Azospirillum agricola, assembly GCF_017876095.1. GTDB lineage: Bacteria > Pseudomonadota > Alphaproteobacteria > Azospirillales > Azospirillaceae > Azospirillum > Azospirillum agricola. Next base: position 26,867 of record NZ_JAGINM010000018.1, on the reverse strand, counting down.
GATAATTTAGGTTGCGAGGTCTGGCGGTTGGGGTTGGCGTGGCGGCGGACGGTGGTTAATATCGCCGCATACGGTCTGGAACTGAGGATTGGGAACCCCGTGCCTCGCATCATCGTGGTCGAAGACGAAGCCGACCTTCGGGATGATCTTGTCGAATATCTGGATCGGTGCGGCTTCGAGGTGCGTGGCGCGTCGAGCGGAGTCGAGCTGGACGGGCTTCTGGAAAGCCACGGCGCCGACGTGATCGTGCTCGACATCAATCTGCCGGACGAGGACGGCTTTTCCGTCGCCCGGCGTGTGCGGGCGGCGTCGCAGGCGGCGATCATCATGCTGACGGCACGGTCGAGCCTGATCGACCGGGTGATCGGGCTGGAACTGGGTGCCGACGTCTATCTGGTCAAGCCGGTCGATTTCCGCGAGATCGAGGCCCAGATCAAGGCGCTGGTCCGCCGCATCCAGAAGGGCGCCGCGCCGGTGGCCGTGTCGGCCTCCGCGCCGGGGCTGGCGTCCGTGGCGGAAACCAAGAAAAGCTGGCAGTTCGACGACGTCGAGTGGCGCATCCAGCCGCCCGAGGGGCCGGCGGTGCCGCTGACGGCCACCGAATACAAGTTCCTGGCGCTGCTGGTCGTCGCCCCCGGCGAGCCGGTCAGCCGCCAGGACATCTCCATCGCGTTGACCGGGCGGGACTGGGATCCCTACAGCCGTTCCATCGATTCGCTGGTCCGCCGCCTGCGCATCAAGGTGGAGGAACGGACCGGCTGCGCGCTGCCGGTGCAGGCGGTGCACGGCGTCGGCTACGCCTTTGTCGGCGCGGTGGTCACGACGGCATCCGAGGACGGGATGGGGTGATGGCGGGAGCCCCTTTCCCGGAGGGGAAAGGGGCCATGGCGCCGGTTGGTCAACCGCCGAAGACGTAGGCGGTCTTGACCGTCGTGTAGAACTCCCGCGCGTAGGAGCCCTGCTCGCGGGCGCCGTAGCTCGATCCCTTGCGACCGCCGAAGGGGGCGTGCGGATCGACCCCGGCGGTCGGCAAATTGACCATCACCATGCCGGCCTGGGCGTGGCGCTTGAAATGGGTCGCGTGCTTCAGCGAGGTCGTGCAGATGCCGGCCGACAGCCCGAACTCGGTGTCGTTGGCGACGGCCAGGGCCTCTTCGTAGTCGCGGACGCGGACCACCGAGGCGACCGGGCCGAACACCTCCTCCCGGTTGATCCGCATGGCGTTGTCGGTCTCGGTGAACAGCGCCGGGGCGAGGTAATAGCCCTCGGTCTCGCGCGACAGCCGCTCGCCGCCGGTGACGAGGCGGCCGCCTTCCTCCCTGGCGATGGCGATGTAGCGCAGATCCTGCTCCAACTGGTCGGACGAGACCACCGGGCCGATGTCGGTGCCGGGCTTCAGGGCGTGATCGATCTTGAGCGCCCGCATCTTCTCGGCCAGCGCGGCGACGAAGCGGTCGTGGATGCCATCGGCCACCACCAGCCGCGACGAGGCGGTGCAGCGCTGTCCGGTGGAGAAGAAGGCGCCGTTCAACGCGGCGCCCACGGCGGTGCCGAGGTCGGCGTCGTCCAGCACGACCAGCGGGTTCTTGCCGCCCATCTCCAACTGGAACTTCTTGCCCGTCTCGAAGGCGCGGGCGCCGATGCGCCGCCCGGTGGAGACCGAGCCGGTGAAGCTGATGGCGGCGACCTTCGGCGACGCGACGATGGCCTCGCCGACCACCGAGCCGCGCCCCATCACGAGGTTGAAGACGCCGGCCGGCAGCCCGGCCTGCACCAGGATCTCGGCCAGCGCCCAGGAGGAGCCCGGCACCGCGTCGGCCGGCTTCATGACGACCGTGTTGCCGTAGGCGAGCGCCGGGGCGATCTTCCAGGCCGGGATGGCGATGGGGAAGTTCCACGGGGTGATCAGCCCGACGACGCCCAGCGGCTCGCGGGTGATCTCGACGTCGACGCCGGGGCGGGTGGAATTGAGCCGCTCGCCCGACAGGCGCAGCGCCTCGCCGGCGAAATACTTGAAGATCTGGCCGGCGCGCGTCGCCTCGCCGATGCCCTCGGCCAGAGTCTTGCCCTCCTCGCGCGACAGCAGGCGGCCCAGCTCGTCCTTGCGGGCGAGGATGGCGCTGCCGGCGGCGTCCAGGATGTCGCCGCGCCGCTGCGGCGAGGCGGCGGCCCAGCCGGGGAAGGCCGCCGCCGCCGCGTCGATGGCGGCTTCGGTCTGGGCGTCGTCGGCCTGGGCGTAGTCGCCGACGACGTCGGACAGGTCCGACGGGTTGATGTTGCGGCTGGCGTTGGTGGAGGTCGTCCACTCGCCGCCGATGAGGTTGGCGTGGATGTCGGCCATCACAGGCTCCCTTGCTTCTGTTCGGCGCCCATCGCCTCCCAAAGGTCGGAGGGGGGCAGGGTGCGCGTGTAGTTGGCGCTGACGAAGGTGCCGCCCTGGTGCGTCTCGTCGAGCGGGTTGGGCATCGGGTCGAGCATGCCGGGCTTGCCGGCGTGGGCCTCGGCGTTGTCCTTGGGCCGGTAGCCGATGGTCTCGGCCGAGCGGTCGCGCCACCAGCGGCGGTCGTTGGCCGACACGCCGTAGAAGATGGCCGCCCCCAGCCGTTCGGCGCGCAAGCTGCGGTCGACGAGCTGCGCCAGATCGTCGTGGCTGAGCCAGGTGCTGAGATGCCGCTTCTGGCTGGGCGCCGCCTCGCAGGAGCCGATGCGCAAGGATGCGCTCTCCAGCCCGTGCTTGTCCCAGTAGAATCGTGCCAGCAACTCGCCATAGGCCTTGCTCAGCCCGTAGAAGCTGTCGGGCCGGTAGGGCGAGGTCTCGTCGAGCAGGGCGCTGCGCGGGTGCATGCCGACGGCGTGGTTGGAGCTGGCGAAGACGACGCGGCGGTTGCCGGCGCGGCGCGCGCCCTCGAAGACGTGCTGGGTGCCACGGATGTTGACGTCGAGGATCGCGTCGAAGGCGTCCTCGACGGAGATGGCGCCGAGATGCAGCACGGCGTCCACCCCGTCGCAGGCGGCGTGAACCGCGTCGCGGTCGGTCAGGTCGGCGGGCACGAACTCGGCGTCCGCCGGCAGGGCCGCCGGACGGACGCGGTCGCTGAAGCGCAGGCTGTGGCCCAGCGCGGTCAGGCGCGGCGTCAGGGCGGTGGCGACGGCGCCGCCGGCGCCGGTCATCAGGATGTGCATCTGTCAAAGCCCCTTGCTGGAACTGGCCAACTGGAAACGGCCGACCGGAACGCCCGCGACCTCGGCGCGCGCCATGAACACGCCGCCCGATTGCGGGTGGCGGAGCAGGGCATCGTCGGACAGGCCGTCGCGCAGGCTGGTGATGAACAGGGTCCGCATGTCCGGGCCGCCGAAGGCGCACATGGTGGGGGCCGGCACCGGCACCGGGATGCGTTGCAGCAGCGTGCCGTCGGGGGCGAAGCGGTTCAGGCAGCCGGCCGACACGCCGCAGCTCCAGTAGCAGCCCTCGACGTCGGTGGCGCCGCCGTCGGGGCGGCCCTCCTCGGCGGTCAGGGTGGCGATGCGGGTGCGGTCGCCGAGCGCGCCGGTCGCCGGGTCGAAGCTCCAGCGGTCGATCCAGGGGCCGCGCGAATCGGAATGGAACAGGGTGCGCCCGTCGGCGCTCCAGGCCAGCCCGTTGGAGACCAGCAGCCCCTCCACCTTGCGCTCCGCCGTGCCGTCGGGGGCGATGCGGTGGAGGGCGGCGACCGGCTCCTTCGCCGGCCGGTCGTCCATGCTGCCGACCCAGAAGGCGCCGTCCGGCCCGGCCTTGCCGTCGTTCAGCCGGTTGGTGGTCATGCCGGGCTCCGGATCGACCAGGAAGCGCAGGGCGCCGGTCGCCAGCGACAGGATGTGGACGCCGTCGGGCAGGGCGACGGCGACGTCGTCGGACGCCATTCCGTTCGGCTTGGCGCACAGGGCGATGGAGCCGACGGGAGCGGGCAGGGGCCAGGAACGCACGGCGCCGCTCGCCAGATCGACGGCGGACAGGCTGCATCCCGCTATGTCCACCCAGAACAGGCGGTTGCCGCCGGCATCCCAGACCGGGCTTTCCCCGACGCGCGCCCGCGCGTCCACCAGACATTGGATCGGGCCGAGCATGGCCGTGCGCCTCCCCTCGTTTCGCCCTTGCGCCGATCACGCGCCCGCGTGCCGGCGCGTCACGGTTTGTTGGGCTGAGAAAGTGATCGGCGTCCTCGATGTTGTCAAACAAATTTGTGGTTGATTGATCATCGGTACGGCTGAAAACCAGCCTGTCGGCGTGATTGCTGTTTTCACTTGTCAGACAACAAGGATGTTGTCATACCTCTTTACGCCTCGGGCGTTGCGCCGCCGCGTCCCGTCGCCAAAGGCCCGGGCCATCCCGGACATGCCCCGGAAACGTCGTTTTAGGAGGATTACGTGAAGACGACCCCCGTCACGCGCGCCGATCTCGAACGGTCGGTCATCGCGGTGCCGCCGCTGGCGCGCAACGCCGACCTGTCGCTGAACCGCGAGGAAAACCGCAAGCTGGTCCAGCATCTGGAGCGGGGCGGCGTCTCCACGCTGCTGTATGGCGGCAACGCCAACCTCTACAACATCGGCACCGGCGAGTTCCCCGAACTGCTGTCGCTGCTGCGCGACATCGCCGGTCCCGAGACCTGGGTGATCCCGTCGATCGGTCCCGATTACGGCAAGGCGCTGGACCAGGCCGCCATCCTGCGCGAATTCGATTTCCCGACCGCGATGATGCTGCCGATGGCGTTCGGTGCCACCCCGGCCGGCGTCGCCACCGCCATCGCCCGCGTCGCCGAGCGCGCCGGCCGTCCGCTGACCGCCTACGTCAAGTCCGACAACTACCTGGAGCCCAAGGCGCTGGCGGCGCTGGTCCGCGACGGGGCGGTGTGCTCGGTCAAATACGCGGTGGTGCGCGACGATCCGTCGAAGGACGAGTATCTCCAGCGCATCCTCGACGCGGTCGACGCCCAGTACATCGTCAGCGGCATCGGCGAGCGGCCGGTGCTGGCCCATCTGCCACGGTTCGGCCTGACCGGCTTCACCTCCGGCTCGGTCTGCGTCGCGCCCAACCTGTCGATGGCGATCCTGCGCGCGCTCACGCGCGGCGATGTCGCCGAGGCGGCGGCGCTGCGCGAGCGTTTCCTGCCGCTGGAGGATCTGCGCGACGGAATCTCGCCGATCCGCGTGCTGCACGAGGCGGTGACGCTGTCGGGCGTCGCCGACATGGGGCCGATGCTCCCCATGCTCTCCAACCTCACCGACGAAGGGCAGCTCGCCGCGATCCGCGCCGCCGCGTCGACGCTGCTGGAGGCCGACCGCGCCTTCGCCGGCTGAACCGGACCGGCGAAGGGGAACGGGCAAGGGGCGGCCAGGGGGGCAGGGGGGTGGCCAGGGGGTGGCGGCCAGGGATTGGGCGTTCCCCGGTCATCGCCGCTCGACTCCCGTCCGTCCTTCGGCGATGGTAGCGCCCGCAAGGACGCACACGAGACCAGCCCCATGACCGACGCCACCGGAACGACCGACGGAACGACCGACACCGCAACCCCGGACGCCGCCGCTGCCCCCGACCGCAGCGGCCTGTATCTCGTGGACGGCTCGGGCTTCATCTTCCGGGCCTTCCACGCGCTGCCGATGATGACGCGGCCCGACGGCACGCCGGTCAACGCGGTGATGGGCTTCTCCAACATGCTGCTGAAGCTGCTGGCCGACATCAAGGCCGAGGCGGTGGCCGTCGTCTTCGACAGCAAGCGGCTGAACTTCCGCAACGAGTTCTACCCCGACTACAAGGCCCACCGCCCCGAGCCGCCGGAGGAGCTGAAGCCGCAGTTCGCCCTGATCCGCGAGGCGACCGAAGCCTTCTGCCTCCCTTGCCTGGAGCTGGAGGGCTTTGAAGCCGACGACCTGATCGCCACCTACGCGCGGCTGGCCCGCGACGCCGGGCGGCCGGTGACCATCGTGTCGTCGGACAAGGACCTGATGCAGCTCGTCGGTCCCGGAATCGGCATGTTCGACCCGATGAAGAACAAGAGCATCGGGCCCGACGAGGTGTTCGAGAAGTTCGGCGTCGCCCCCGACAAGGTGGTGGACGTGCAGGCGCTGGCCGGCGACAGCGTCGACAACGTGCCGGGCGTCCCCGGCATCGGCATCAAGACGGCGGCCCAGCTCATCACCGAATACGGCGACCTCGACGGGCTGCTGGCCAACGCCGGGAAGATCAAGCAGCCGGCCCGCCGCCAGAAGCTGATCGACTTCGCCGAGCAGGCCCGCGTCTCGCGCCGGCTGGTCCAGCTCGACGCGCACGCCCCGCCGCCCAAGCCGCTGGAGGAACTGCGCGTCCGCGAGCCGGATCATCAGAAGCTGATCGACTTCCTGAAGGCGCAGGGCTTCCGCAGCATCGTCGCCCGCGTCGAGATGGAGATGCAGAAGGACGGCCGCATCGCCGACGGCTCGGCGCCCGCCGCCGCAACGTCCGCCTCGACGGCCACCGCGACCGTTGGAGCGCCGGAAACCGCCGAAGCGCCGGCCGCCACCCCAGCCACGCGGGCGCACGGCCTGCACAGCGTCGAGAAGCGGTACGAGCTGGTCCAGGACCTCGCCGCTCTGAATGTCTGGGTCGAGCGCGCGCGGACGGCCGGCGTCGTCGCGGTGGACACCGAGACCGACAGCCTGACCCCGGCCACGGCGACTCTGGTCGGCATCTCGCTGGCGACCGAGCCGGGGCTGGCCTGCTACGTCCCGCTCGCCCACGGCGCCGGCGCGGTGGAGGCCGGCCAGCTCGATTTCGACGCGGCACCGCCGCCGGCGCAGATTCCCGTCGCCGAGGCGATGGCCGCGCTGAAGGATGTGCTGGAGGATCCGGCGATCCTCAAGGTCGGGCACAATTTCAAGTTCGATTACCAGCTCTTCGACCGCCACGGCATCAAGGTCGGGCCGATCGACGACAGCATGCTGATCTCCTACGCGCTGGAGGGCGGCGCCCACGGCCATGGCATGGACGAGCTGGCCGAGCTGCACCTCGCCTACACGCCGATCCCCTTCAAGGAGGTCTGCGGCACCGGCAAGAACCAGATCACCTTCGACAAGGTGCCGCTCGACAAGGCGCTGGACTACGCGGCGGAGGACGCCGACATCACGCTGCGCCTGTGGACCCTGCTGAAGCCCCGGCTGGTCGAGGCGCGCATGGTCACGGTCTACGAGACGATCGACCGTCCGCTGGTTCCGGTCGTCGCCGACATGGAGCGCTGCGGCGTCCGGCTGGACCAGGCGGCGCTGGCGCGGCTGTCGCAGGATCTGGCGGTCCGCCTCGTCGAGATCGAGAAGGACGTCCACGCGCTGGCCGGGCAGGGCTTCAACATCGGCTCGCCCAAGCAGCTCGGCGAGGTGCTGTTCGACACGCTGAAGCTCGGCACCGGCAAGAAGGGCAAGACCGGCGCCTACTCCACCGATTCCAGCGTGCTGGAGGAACTGGCCGAACAGGGCCATGCCATCGCCCAGCGGGTGCTGGACTGGCGCCAGCTCGCCAAGCTGAAGAGCACCTACACCGACGCGCTCCAGCAGAAGATCGAGAAGGACACCGGCCGCGTCCACACCGCCTTCGCGCTGGCGGCGACCAACACCGGGCGTCTGTCCTCGACCGACCCCAATTTGCAGAACATCCCGGTCCGCACCGAGGAGGGGCGCAAGATCCGCCGCGCCTTCGTGGCGGCCGAGGGACACAAGCTGCTGAGCGTCGATTATTCGCAGATCGAGCTGCGGCTGGTCGCCGAGATGGCCGACATCAAGGCCTTGAAGGACGCCTTCCGCGACGGGCTGGACATTCACGCGGCGACCGCCGCCAAGGTGTTCGGCATTCCGCTGGAGCAGATGACCTCCGACATCCGCCGCAAGGCCAAGGCGATCAATTTCGGCATCATCTACGGCATCTCCGGCTTCGGGCTCGGCCGCCAGCTCGGCATCGCGCCGGGCGAGGCGAACGCCTTCATCAAGGCCTACCTGGAGAACTTCCACGAGCTGAAGGTCTGGATGGAGGCGACCAAGGCCTTCGCCCGCCAGCACGGCCATGTGGTGACGCTGTTCGGGCGGCGCTGCTACATGCCGGGCATCCAGGACAGGAACGCCGCCCGCCGTTCCTTCGCCGAGCGTCAGGCGATCAACGCGCCGATCCAGGGCACCGCCGCCGACATCATGAAGCGCGCGATGAACCGGATGCCCGCCGCGCTGGCCAAGGCCGGCAGCAACGCCAGGATGCTGCTCCAGGTGCACGACGAACTGCTGTTCGAGGTTCCGGAGGCCGAGGCCGAACAGGCGGCGGCGCTGGTGCGCAGGGTGATGGAGGAGGCCGCGAGCCTCAGCGTGCCGCTGGTCGCCGAGGCCGGCATCGGCGACAACTGGGAAGAGGCGCACTGAGCGCCTGCTGATCGGGCTCAGCCGGCCGGAATGACGGACCTCAACCCGTCGATCAGCCGGTCGAGCCCGAAGCGGAAGCGCTCCCCGTCATCGTCCGCGGCGAGGATCCCCACCACCGCCGCGCCGTTCGGGTAGCGCGCGGCCTGATCCTCCGCGATCCGTTGCGCGAGGCCGGACAGATCGACGCCCTCCGACGCGGGAGCGGCCGCCTGCTCCTCGATGGTGAATCCGAGCACGAAGTACTGGAGGGTGAAGAGGGCGCGGACCGCCGTCCTCTCGTCCGCCCCGGCCGCCCGCAGCCGGCCGACGGCGCGGTCGCCGATCCGCAGCACATTCTCCGTCACCAGGAAGGTTCCGGCGAACACCCGCGCGCCGTCGCGCCGGGCCTTCAGCGCGTGCCGGAATTCGGTCAAGGCCGCCTGTAGCCACGCGTCCCACGCCAGCGTGTCGTCCGGCAGGGCGACGCCATCCAGCATGGCGTCCGCCATGGCGTCGAGCAGAGCCTGCTTGTTGGGGAAATGCCAGTAGAGCGACGGCGCCTGGATTTTGAGCGCCTGGGCGAGCCGCCGCATCGTCAGCCCCTCCAGCCCCACCTCGTCCAGCAACGCCAGCGCCGTGTCGATGACGTCCCGCCGCTGCACCTTCATGCCCGCTCCACCCATTCACCTCTTCGTCGTTGACAGACTAACGGCGTTAGGTGAAATCTAACAACGTTAGTTTCATCGGGAGCGACACCATGGACCCCCACCGGATCGACACGGTCGCGGCGCTGCGCCGGCTCTATGATTTGCCGAGCGAGCGCATTCAGAAGTTGAGCTTCCCCTTCCTGGACGATCACAGCCTGCGCTTCGTCGCGGAATCGCCCCTGGTGTTCGTCGCCACCGCGTCGGAGACCGGCATGGACTGCTCGCCGCGCGGCGGGCGGCCCGGCTTCGTCCACGCGGTGGACCGGCGCGAACTGGCGATTCCCGACTGGCCCGGCAACAACAAGCTGTCCTCGATCGTCAACATCCTGACATCGGACGGCGCCTGCGGGCTGGTGTTCCTGGTGCCGGAGCAGGACATCTTCCTGCGCGTCAACGGCATCGCCACCGTCACCACGGCACCCGACCTGCTGGCCGTGCTGGGCGAGGAAGGACGGCGTCCGAAGGCGGCCATCCGGCTGGCGGTCCGCGAGGCCTTCTTCCATTGCGGCAAGGCGCTGCGCCGCTCGCACCTTTGGCAGCCCGGATCCTGGATCGTCCCGCAGGGCATGCCGTCGCCGGGGCAGGTGGTGAAGGACCAGTCGGGGCTGGCCGATCTGTCGGTGGAGCAGATGGACGCGCATTATTGGCGGGCGCTCTCCGAACAGCTCTACAGCGAATCGGAGAGCTGAGGCCATTCGGCCAAACAGTTTCATACTTTTTGCAGTGCGACATTCTGTTGACCGGAAGAAGCGGTTCACGCAATAACTTTGCGCAAGGCCTCCACAGAGGGGCCTGCGAACCGAGCGCGCAAGAGAATGGGACACGCAACGAGATGACCAACTGGATCCGACGCGGCGGCCTGCAAATCGCCCAGCCCCTGTACGACTTCATCGAGACGGAGGCCCTGCCGGGCACCGGTGTCGAGGCCGACGCCCTGTGGTCGGGGCTCGACGCGCTTCTCCATGATCTGGCGCCGCGCAACAAGGCGCTGCTGGAGACCCGCGACACGCTCCAGGCCAAGATCGACGCATGGCACGTCGCCCGCCGCGGCCAGATCTTCGACGCCGCCGAGTATGAGGCCTTCCTGCGCGAGATCGGCTATCTGGTGCCGGAGGGCGAGGATTTCGCCATCGGCACCGGCAACGTCGACGACGAGATCGCCCGGCTCGCCGGCCCGCAGCTCGTCGTGCCGATCACCAACGCCCGCTATGCGCTGAACGCGGCGAACGCCCGCTGGGGCAGCCTGTACGACGCGCTCTACGGCACCGACGCCATCCCCGGCACGGCGGCCGCCGGCGGCTACGACCCGGCGCGCGGCGCGCAGGTCATCGCCTGGGCCCGCAAGTTCCTCGACGACAGCGTGCCGCTGGCCGACGCCAGCCACGCCGACGCCGCCGGCTACGCCGTCGAGGGCGGCGCGCTCGCCGTGACGCTGAAGGACGGCCGCAAGGTCGGCCTCAAGGACGCCGCCGGGCTCGCCGGCTGGCAGGGCGAGGCCTCGGCGCCGACCGCCGTGCTGCTGGTCCAGAACGGCACCCACATCGAAATCCGCATCGACCGCGGCCACCTGATCGGCAAGGACGACGCCGCCGGCGTCGCCGACGTGGTGCTTGAGGCGGCGCTCTCCACCATCCAGGACTGCGAGGATTCCGTCGCCGCCGTGGACGCCGAGGACAAGGTCGGCGCCTACCGCAACTGGCTGGGCCTGATGAAGGGCACGCTGGAGGCGAGCTTCGCCAAGGGCTCCAGGACCGTCGTCCGCACGCTGAACCCGGACCGGACCTACACCACCCCGACCGGCACCCTGACCCTGCACGGCCGCAGCCTGCTGCTGGTCCGCAACGTCGGCCATCTGATGACCAACGACGCGGTCAAGCTGTCGGACGGCAGCGAGGCGCCGGAAGGCATCCTCGACGGCGTCTTCACGTCGCTGATCGCGCTGCACGACCTGAAGGGCACCGGCCCGCTGCGCAACAGCCGCGCCGGCTCGGTCTACATCGTCAAGCCGAAGATGCACGGCCCCGAGGAGGTCGCCTTCGCCAGCGAGCTGTTCGCCCGCGTCGAGGATCTGCTGGGCATGGCCCGCAACACCCTCAAGGTCGGCATCATGGACGAGGAGCGGCGGACCACCGTCAACCTCAAGGAGTGCATCCGCGCCGCCAAGGACCGGGTGGTCTTCATCAACACCGGCTTCCTCGACCGCACCGGCGACGAGATCCACACCTCGATGGAGGCCGGTCCGGTCGTCCGCAAGGCGGCGATGAAGGCCACCAAGTGGATCGCCGCCTATGAGGACAACAACGTCGACGTCGGCCTGAAGGCCGGGCTGAAGGGCCGTGCCCAGATCGGCAAGGGCATGTGGGCGATGCCCGACCTGATGGCCGACATGCTGGTCGCCAAGATCGGCCACCCGAAGGCCGGCGCCAACACCGCCTGGGTGCCGTCGCCGACCGCCGCCGTGCTGCACGCCACCCACTACCACGCCGTCAACGTCGCCTCGGTGCAGGAGCAGCTCGCCAGCCGGCAGGCCGCCGCGCTGTCCGACATCCTGACCCTGCCGCTCGCCGACCGCCCGAACTGGTCGGAGGAGGAGATCCGCCAGGAGCTGGAGAACAACGCCCAGGGCATCCTCGGCTACGTCGTCCGCTGGATCGACCAGGGCGTCGGCTGCTCCAAGGTGCCGGACATCCACGACGTCGGGCTGATGGAGGACCGCGCCACGCTCCGCATCTCCAGCCAGCACATCGCCAACTGGCTGCATCACGGAATCTGCACCGAGCCGCAGGTGATGGAGGTCATGAAGCGCATGGCCGCCGTGGTCGACAAGCAGAACGCCGGCGATCCGCTGTACCGTCCGATGGCCGGGAACTTCGACGGCAGCGTCGCCTTCCAGGCGGCCTGCGACCTCGTGTTCAAGGGCCGGGTCCAGCCCAACGGCTACACCGAGCCGGTCCTGCACGCGCGTCGCCGCGAGGCGAAGGCGGCGGCCTCGGCGTAAGCGGAACGTTCGTTTCCGGGAAAAGCCCCCGTCCCGCAAAGGGCGGGGGCTTTTCCGTTTCAGAAGCCGGCGATGACCCGGTCGGCGGTCGCCTCGTTCAGCGCCGCCGGCACGTTGTAGAGCGCGGTCAGGCGGATCAGCGCCTTGACGTCGACGTCGTGCGGCAGCGGCGTCAGCGGGTCGATGAAGAAGAACAGGGCGTCGATCCTCCCCTCGGCGATCAGCGCGCCGATCTGCTGGTCGCCGCCGAGCGGGCCGCTCTTCAGCGGGGTCAGGTCCAGCTCCGGGCAGGCCTCCTTGATCAGCCCGCCGGTGGTGCCGGTGGCGAACAGGGTGTGGGGCTGGAGCTTGGCCCGGTGGCGCACCACCCAGTCGACGAAGGACGGTTTCAAGCGGTCGTGGGAAATCAGGGCGGCCTGCAAGGCGGAACTCCTTCAACGCGGTCCGGGAAAGGCTAGCGCATCGGGCAGGGCGTGGAAAGCCGGCGCCACCGTCCGGAAAGTTCGCCGTATCAGGCTGTTGCGGTCTTCCCGCCGATCGACAGGATGCGCACAGCCACCTGTTTGGTGAAGGGGCTGGCGGCGAAGTACTCGTAGCCGACCGCGTGCTTGGCGGCGAACTCCTGGAAGGCGCGGTACTCGTCCTCGCGCCAGCTCCGGTTCCCGATATACTCGTCGAAGACGACGACGCTGCCCGGCCGGAGCCGGCCGGCGAGCGCGGTCAGCACGGTGCGGGCCGAGGCGTAGATGTCGCTGTCGACGTTGACGAAGCGCACCGGTCCGGGATGCGCGTCGAGGAAGGGCGGCAGGCTGTCCTCGAACCAGCCGACATGCAGGCGGGCGTTGTCGCGCACCGCCGGCAGCTGGCGCCCGGTGGTCAGCACACCGCGCGGGGCGTTCACCCAGCCCTCCGGCAGCCCCTCGAAGGAATCGAAGCCGTGCACCTCCTGCCCGGCGGCCTCGGCCAGATGGTCGAGCGAGGTGCCGCGGCGGACGCCGAACTCCAGCACCAATCCCGGAACGCGGGCTTCGGCCAGCGCGTGGCGCAGCAGCCGGCCGCTGCTGCCGAACAGGCGCGGGTCGGCGGCGAGGTTCGGCAGCAGGGCCAGCGCCCCGTCGACCAGCGGGCGGTGCTTGGGCGCCGGGACGATGTGCGCCGCCTCGACGGCGCGGGCCTCGTCGGTGCGGCCGAGCAGCAGCAGGGTGGCGCAGAGATAGGCCCAGTATTTGCCGTTCGCCCCGCCGCAGCGGGTGGCGCGGCGCAGACGGCGCAGCGCCTCGTCGGGGCCGAGCCCGTGCATCGCCTGGGCGTGGCTGCCGAACCAGCCGGCGGCGTGCTCCGGATCCTCGGCCAGCAGCGCCTCGAAGCTTGTCAGAGCGTTGGAATCGCGGCCGAGGCAGGCCTCGCTGGTCGCCGCCTCGAACAGCAGATCGACGTCTCGCTCGCCGTCGGCCAGCGCCGCGCGGGCGGTGGCGAGCGCGTCGTGGTAGCGGGCGTCGCGCCGGTAGGCGCCGGCCAGCAGCGCGCGGATGCCGGGCAGGCCGGGGGCGAGGCGGGCCAGCCGCTCGAACCAGCGCACGGCGGGGAAGGGGGCGTTGGCCGTCTGATGGGCTTGACCGAGATGCAGCAGCGCGTCGGGGTCGTCGGGCCGCTCGGCGGCCACGCGGCGGAAATGCGCCAGCGCCTTGTCCGGCTCCCGGTGGCCGAGATGGGCGAGCCCGAGCAGCCGGTGACGCTCCAGCCCCGCCGGGGCGTCCTGCCTCAGCCGGCGCAGGGCAATTCGGTAACGGCGCGCGTCGATCAGGGCGCGCGCCTCGGCGAGGACGGGATCGGTCAGGGGCAAGGCATCACGGCAAGCGGTGGAACGTCCAGACGGAGGCCGGCGGCAGGTTCCGGGCGATCCAGGCGTGGCGGCGCGGTTTCAGGCGCAGCCGGCGGATCAGTTCCGGATTCACCGGGGCGAAGGGGCCGTAGGTGAATTGCACGAAAACCCCGTCGGGCGCCAGCACGGAAAAAGCGCCGCGCACGACCCGCGCCTGCACCGAGAGCGGCATGGCGATCAGCGGCAGGCCGGACACCACGCTGTCACAGGTTTCCCAGCCATGCTCGTGGACGATCTTCTGGATTCGCGTGGCGTCGCCCCGGACCACCCCGGCGCCGGGGTGCAGCGTGGAGAGGTGGTCGGCGAAGGCGGCGTCCAGCTCGATCATCAGCAGGTCGCGGGCGGCCGTGCCGTGCTCGCGCAGCGCCGCCGTGACCGGGCCGGTGCCGGGGCCGAGCTCCACCACGCGCCGGCCGGGACCGCTGGCCGCCGCCCGGGCCATCGCCCGGCACAGCTCGGTTCCGCTCGGCGTCACCGATGCAACCTTCAAGGGAGAGCGAATCCACCGCTCGACGAAGAGCTTGCGTTCCGCCAGTGACATCAGCCCACCTCCGCCCCAAATGCCCTGACCGCGATATGGTCTTGCATCGCTCCTTTCTACCGGGATGCGTTTCGTTGCGCCAGCGCAATGGATTTTGAACGATCGTTTAACAATACAGTTACGCGGGTATGACATTTTTTGTTAATGGTTTGCTGGCAAGATGGTTTCGGTTCTTTCCAATCCGTTGATCCAATGACACTCTGTTCACAAAGCCGGGGCAACCGGCGCCATGGTCTCTCCGGGAGGGTGCAACCTTGAACAGCCTGCTTCTGCGGCACAAAATTCCTGGCGCGCTGGTCGCCTCGGCGGTTCTGTCGGCGGTCCTGCTCGGCAGCTTCGCCTATTCGGCGGCCACCGACCGCCTGCGTGACGCCGCCCAGGACAAGCTTGTGGCTCTGGCCAACGCGCGCGGCGCCAGCGTCCAGTCCTACATCGAGGGGCTGGAGGGCGACGTTGTGCTGACCGCCAACACGCGTTCGATGCGCGACGCCGTGGTGGCGCTGAACAATGGCTGGCGGATCGAGGCCGATCGCGGCGACCCGTCGGCCCAGCTCCGCAAGCGCTACGTGGACGGCAACCCGCATCCGGCGGCCGAGCGCTACAAGCTGGAGAAGCCGGAAGGCAGCACCATGTACGACATGGCGCATCTGCGGCTGCATTCCTGGATGATGGACCTGATGCTGCGGCGCGGGCTGGCCGACGTGCTGGTGCTGAACCCGGACGGCACGGTGCTCTACAGCACCGCCAAGGGGGCGGATTTCGCCACCTCCGTCGCCTCCACCCCGCTCGGTGCCTTCCTGGAGGAGGTCAAGCGCGACCCGAAGCCGGGCGCCGCCCGCATCCTCGACTTCACCCCCTACACCCCGGCTGGCGGGGTGCCTTCGGCCTTCCTCGCCAGCCCGGTCGTGCTTCAGCAACCCGACGGCGGGGTGCAGACCCTCGCGGTGCTGGCCTTCCGCATCCAGTCCGAAGGGCTGGACCGCATCATGCGCACCACCGAGGGCATGGGGGACAGCGGCGACACCTTCCTGATGGGGACCGACGGCAAGCTGCGCAGCACGCCGCGCTTCGCCAGCGAGATGGCGGTCCTGAAGCCCTATGTCGGCGGGGCGGCGGCGACGATCGGCGCCGACAGCGACGGCATGGGCGTCGTCGAGGCCAGCAACGTCCGCGGAACCGGCCCGGCGCTCACCGCCTACCGGCCGCTGAAGCATGCGACGCTGCGCTGGACGGTGCTGGCCGAGGCGGCGGTCGACGAGATCCTCGCCCCGGTCCATTCCATGCGCAACCAGATGATCGTGGCGGGCGCCGGCCTGCTGCTGGTCGTCTGCCTGGTCGGCGTGGTCTTTGCCCGCGGCATCACCCGCCCGTTGTCGGCGATGAGCGACGCGATGCAGCGGCTCGCCGACGGCGAGCGCCAGCTCGAGGTTCCCGCCCGCGAGCGCACCGACGAGATCGGCCGGATGGCCGGCGCCATGCAGGTCTTCAAGGAAGCGCTGATCCGCGCCGACGAGCTGCACGCGGAGCAGGATCGCGTCCGTGCCCTGCGCGAGGAGCGCACCAAGCAGCTGGAGCGGGTGACCCAGAGCTTCGACGCGCGGGTCGGCGGCATCGTCCGGGCGGTGAGCGTCGCGGCCGGCGGGCTGGAGACGACCGCCAGGTCGATGAGCGACGGCGCCGACCAGACCCTGCACGAGGCGACCAGCGTCGCGGCGGCGGCCGAGCAGACCGCCTCGAACGTCGGCACGGTGGCCTCGGCGGCGAACCAGCTCCGCGCCTCGATCGGCGACATCGGCCGCCACATCGAGGAATCGGGCCGCATCACCCAGGCGGCGGTCGGGGCGGCGGCCCAGGCCGGCGAGACGATGCGGGTCGTGGTCGAGACCGCCAACCGCATCGGCGCGGTGGTGCAGCTCATCCATGACATCGCCGCGCAGACCAACCTGCTGGCGCTCAACGCCACCATCGAGGCGGCGCGCGCCGGCGAGGCCGGCAAGGGCTTCGCCGTGGTGGCATCGGAGGTCAAGAGCCTCGCCAACCAGACCGGCAAGGCGACCGAGGAGATCTCCGGCCAGATCGCCACCATGCAGTCGGTGACCGACGGGGCGGCGGCGTCGATCGGCCAGATCGTCACCGTCATCGAGGACATGGGCCGCATCTCCGGCGTCGTCGCCAGCGCCATCGACGAGCAGGGGACGGCGACCATGGAGATCGCCGCCAACGCCGAGCAGGCGGCCAAGGCGACGCAATCGGTGACCTCGATCATCGACGGCGTCGCGCGGGCGGCGGACACCACCAAGACGACGGCGAACGAGGTGCTGACCTCCTCGCAGGATCTGACCAAGCAGGCCGGGCATCTGCGCAGCGAGATCGAGCGGTTCCTCGCCGACATCAAGGCGGCGTGATCCGCGTGTGATCTGGGCGTGATCCGGCGCGCAAGGCACGTTTGCGGTAAGACCGCAATCCTGCCTTGTGTCATCCTTTCCCACTGCTATGCTTTGGGTCAGGCTTCGGCACCGGCGGCGCTCCACGGGAGGGTTGCCGGTGCCGCGACCCGATCGGGGAGGGAAAACAAAGGCATGCCGACGCGCGCACCCGCAAATCCGGACCAGGACAGCGCCGATCTGTTCGACGACCGCGGCAAGCCGCCCCGGCTGCTCGAACTGGACGTCGCGTCGATCAGCGAGAATCCGAGCCAGCCGCGGCGCCATTTCGACCCGGACGAGATGCGCAGCCTCGCCGATTCGATCGCCGACTACGGGATGAAGCAGCCGATCCTGGTGCAGGAGGTGGTCGGCGGCTACCGGCTGGTGGCCGGCGAGCGGCGGCTGCGGGCGCACCGCATGCTGGGGCTGGCGACCATCCACGCGCTGGCGACCTCCGGCAACCCGGACGAGCTGGCGCTGGTGGAGAATGTCCAGCGGGTCGACCTCGACGCGCTGGAACTGGCGGAGGCGCTGGAGCGGCTGATCGACCGCTACGGCTACACGCAGGAGCAGCTCGGCCGGATCATCGGCAAGAGCCAGAGCAACGTCAGCCACACCCTGCGCCTCAACACGCTGCCGCCGGAGATCAAGCGGCAGTACGCGGCGGAGCACCGCGACGTGTCGCGCTCCACCCTGATCGAGATCGCCTGGATCAAGGATCTGGCGGAGCAGATGGCCCAATGGGAGCAGGTGAAGGCCGGCGACCGCACCGTCCAGGCGGCGCGAAGCCGCAAGGACGACGCCAAGGAACCCAGCCTGCGCACGATGTCGGCGGTGGGCCGCTTCCTGGAGGCGCTGCGGCGGGCGACCCGCAGGCTTGGCGACCCGCGCGAGCACCGGGCCTATCTGGACGACGCCCAGCGCCGCGAGCTTCTCAGCCTGCGGCGGCGGATCGACCTGCTGCTCGGCGACGAGGAGCCGATGGTGGATTGAGGCGGGTCAGTCGGTCAGGAACGGGTTGTACAGACGCTCCTCGCCAAAGGTCGACATCGGGCCGTGGCCGGGGATGAAGGCGATGTCGTCGCCGTAGGGAAGCAGCTTCTCCTTGATCGACGCGATCAGGTCGCCGTGGTTGCCGCGCGGGAAGTCGGTGCGGCCGACCGAGCCCTGGAACAGCACGTCGCCGACGATGGCAAGCTTGCTCGGCCGGTGGATGAACACGACGTGGCCGGGCGTGTGGCCGGGGCAATGGCGCACCTCCAGCGTCAGCGTGCCGACCGTGACCGTCTCGCCGTCCGCCAGCCAGCGGCCGGGGGTGAAGGAGCGCACCGGCGGGAAGCCGAACATCTTGCTCTGCTGCGGCATGCCCTCGATCCAGAAGAGGTCGTCGGGATGCGGTCCTTCGATGGGCAGCGACAGGTCGTCGGCGAGGTCGGCGACGCCGCCGGCGTGGTCGATGTGGCCGTGGGTGACCAGGATCTTCTCCAGCGTCACGCCCTTCGATTCGGCCGCGCGCAGGATGAGGGGGAGATCGCCGCCGGGATCGACCGCCGCCCCCTTCATCGTTTCGGGGCACCAGAACACCGTGCAGTTCTGCTGGAACGGCGTGACCGGAACGATGACGTACTGCATGCCTTGTCCTCATGGAAAAAACGGCGTTCGGCGTGAGCGGACCTTAACGCGGCGGCGGAAGGTGGGGCAAGCCGGCGTTCTTACTCGCCTTGTGTGTGAAAAGCCGCTACTGTCCGGGCGTCTGATCGGGTTTGGCCTTTCGGACGTCTTGCGTGCGCTTTTTCAATCGTCGCCTTAAGGAACGGATTCCGCCGGAATGCTGTCGCAGAAAGCCAAATACGCGCTTCGTGCCTTGATCATGCTGGCTGAGCGGACCGACGACGACCTGACCCTGATCGCCGACATCGCCGAGCGGGAGAACATCCCGCGCAAGTTCCTGGAAGCCATCCTGGTCGAGCTGCGCAAGCACGGGCTGCTGTTCGCCAAGCGCGGCAAGAGCGGCGGCTACCGTCTGGCCCGCCCGGCGTCGGACATCTCCTTCGGCGAGGTGATCCGGCTGGTCGACGGCCATCTGGCGCCGATTCCCTGCGCCAGCAAATTCTCCTTCAAGCCGTGCGACGACTGCATCGATCCCGGCACCTGCTCGGTGCGCTGGCTGATGGTGCAGGTGCGCGACGCCACCGCCAACGTGCTCGACAACCGCACCCTGTCCGACGCGCTGCGCCACCGCCAGTCCACCGGTGATCTGGCCGCGAATTTCGACATCTGACCCAGGTTTCCCGATGCCGGGTTCCGTCACGGAATCAGATCGACCGCGACGAACACGCGGTCGAGCGCCCGGTTGGTGACTTCGCGCAGGATTCCCGCCTCGATCAACTCGTCGACCAGAAGCTGGGCGCCGCGGAAGGTGGTCCCCAGCCGTTTCTGGACGCGGCGCACCGTGAAGGCGGGCTGCTCGAACAGCCCGTCCATGACTTCGGGCAAGCGTGAGTTGCGGCGGCGCTGGCCGATGCGCCGCTGCCAGGATTCGGCGGCGTGATCCAGCGCCGCCAGCCTGTGGCGCTCGCGCCGCGCCGTCTCCGCGACCGCGTCGGCCAGCCAGACGCGCCATTCCTCGCCGTCGCCCCGCGCGGCGATGGCCGAGGCCGTGCGATCGGTCCACAGCGCCGTGGACATTGGCAGCCACAGTTCCGGCAACCGGCAGCAGCGCCCCACCGCCAGCGCCGCGAGCAGCCGGGCCGGAGGGACCGTCCAGGCGGGGGAGCGCAGGTCGGGTTGCGGGCGCAGCAGTTCGGCCAGCAGCCCGACGCCCCCCAGCAGGGCCGCCGCCTGAGCGGCGGCGTCGAGCCGGCCGAGCAGGGCGACGGCGTCCAGTTCGCGCTCCGGCGACAGGGACAGGCGGGCCGGGTCGCGCCCCGACACGCCGGCCTGCATGACCCGCCAGGACGCCTCGACCCAGCCGAGCGTCCAGGGAGGCGGGGATTCGCCCCGCCCGGCGGAGTCCGGGTCGCCGGCTTCCCGGTCGTCGTCCGCTTCGCCATCCGACCCCGCTTCCAGCCCCGCCTCCAGCGCGGCCACGGCCCGCCACGCCTCGGCCGCCGCGCCATGCTCCACGGGGCGCCGCGCCGCCGATCCGGCCCGCTTGGCCGGAGCCGGCATCACGCCCTGCGCGAACAGCGCCCCCCGCCACAGGGCGTGCACCGATTGGGCGTCCGGCCGGCCGGCCGTGGGCACCAGATCGGGGTTGACGGTGGCGATCATGAAATCGGTGGCGTCGACCGCCACCCCATCGAGCCGCGCGGCCGCGCACGCCTCCCGCCGCGCCGAATCGGCCCACAGGCGGCGCCGCCGCTCCGGCGACCGGCAGGCTTCCGCCAAGCGCCCCAGCGCCCGTTCCGCCTCCAGCAGCGCCGTCAAAAAAGTGGGGGAGGGTGGGCTCATCGGGATTCGGGCTTGCGGGAGAAGAGGGGGAGCCCAATGATACCAAACGGTCCGATGGCTTTCAGTTTTAAATGACAGTGCGAAATGATCAATCGGCGGGATCGGGTTTCCGAGCCCCCAGGTTGATATTTTTATATTGTTTTTCAATATGTTGATTGAAAATCTCGGGAATTTTCGGATTTTGGGACAAAAAAGCGCTTTCCAGCGTGGAACCGGTTTGGCAATCTCTATTCAGAAAATAGAAATGAATCCGCAGTTTTCTGTGTGAAATTCTGCGGCCTTGGGACCAACCGAAGGAGACTCCGATGTCGTTTCGTCGCCGCCTGTCCCTCCTGGCCGCAGGGCTTACGCTGGCCTGGCTGGGCGTTGCCGCTGCCGACGCGCAGGATAACCTCCTGAACGTCTCATACGATCCCACCCGTGAGCTGTACGTCGATTTCAACAAGGCCTTCGCCAAGAAGTGGCAGGCGGAGACCGGCCACACGCTGACCGTCAAGCAGTCGCACGGCGGCTCCGGCAAGCAGGCCCGCTCGGTGATCGACGGTCTCGACGCCGACGTCGTCACGCTGGCGCTCGGCTACGACATCGACGCCATCGCCGACGCCGGGCAGCTGGCGAAGAACTGGCAGAGCCGGCTTCCCAACAACAGCGCCCCCTACACCTCGACCATCGTGTTCCTGGTGCGCAAGGGCAACCCCAAGGCCATCAAGGACTGGAACGATCTGGTGAAGCCGGGCGTGTCGGTGATCACGCCGAACCCGAAGACCTCGGGCGGCGCCCGCTGGAACTATCTGGCTGCCTGGGCCTACGCCCTGGAGAAGAACGGCAACGACGAGGCCAAGGCCAAGGAGTTCGTCGGCCAGCTCTTCAAGAACGTGCCGGTGCTGGACAGCGGCGCCCGCGGCTCGACCGTGACCTTCACGCAGCGCGAATTGGGCGACGTCCTGCTGGCCTGGGAGAACGAGGCCTACCTGTCGCTCCAGGAGTTCGGCGCCGACAAGTTCGAGATCGTCGTTCCCAGCCTGTCGATCCTCGCCGAACCGCCGGTCGCGGTGGTCGACGCGGTGGTCGACCGCAAGGGAAGCCGCAAGGTCGCCGAGGCGTATCTGCAATTCCTCTACACCCGCGAGGGGCAGGAGATCGCCGCGAAGAACTTCTACCGTCCGCGCCTGCCGGAACTGGCAACCCAGTATGCGGGGCGCTTCGCCGATGTTAAGCTGGTCACGATCGACCAGACCTTCGGCGGCTGGCGTCCGACGCAGGAGAAGCATTTCGCGGATGGCGGTGTCTTCGACCAGATCTACCAGAAGGGCCGCTGATCCGTGGTCGCAGCCTCTTCGACCGACACCGCGTTCCCCAGGGCGGGGGGCGCGGTGACGTCCATCCTCCGGAAACCCAGCGTGATCCCCGGATTCGGCCTGACGCTGGGCTTCACGCTGACCTATCTGAGCATCCTCGTCCTGCTGCCGCTCGGCGCGCTGATCGCCAAGGCCGGCGGGCTGGGCTGGAGCGGATTCTGGAACGCGGTGCTGACGCCGCGCGTGTGGGCCGCCTTCGAGGTCAGCTTCGGGCTGTCGCTGGTCGCCGCCGCCGTCAACGCGGTGTTCGGCTTCATCGTCGCCTGGGTGCTGGTGCGCTACAGCTTTCCCGGCAAGCGGCTGGTCGACGCTCTGGTCGATCTGCCCTTCGCCCTGCCGACGGCGGTGGCCGGCATCGCGCTCAGCGCGCTCTACGCGCCGAACGGCTGGGTGGGGAAGCCGTTGAACGAGCTGTTCGGGTTGAAGGTCGCCTTCACGCCGGTCGGCATCGCCATCGCGCTGACCTTCATCGGCCTGCCCTTCGTCGTCCGCACGGTGCAGCCGATCCTGGAGGATCTGCCGCCCGAGGAGGAGGAGGCCGCCGTCTCGCTCGGCGCCACCCGTGGCCAGACCTTCCGCCGAGTCGTCTTTCCGGCCGTCCTGCCGGCGCTGGTGACCGGCTTCGCCCTGTCCTTCGCGCGCGGGGTCGGCGAATACGGCTCGGTCATCTTCATCGCCGGCAACATGCCCGGCCTGACCGAGATCCTGCCGCTGCTGATCGTCATCAAGCTGGAGCAGTACGACTACGCCGGCGCGGCGGCGGTCGGCACCGCGATGCTGCTGGTGTCCTTCGTCATGCTGCTGGTCCTCAACCTGCTGCAAACCTGGATGAGGTCGCGCCATGCCCGCTAACCGTTCCGGCGTGGCGCTCAGCGATCCGGCCTGGATGCGCTGGCTGCTGATCGGCACCGCGCTCGCCTTCCTCGCGCTGTTTCTGCTGCTGCCGCTGGTCGCGGTGTTCGCCGAGGCGCTGCGGCGCGGCTTCGGCGCCTACTGGGCCGCGCTGGTCGAGGAGGACGCGGTCGCCGCCATCAAGCTGACGCTGATCGTCGCCGCCATCGCCGTGCCGGCCAACCTGGTGTTCGGCGTCGCCGCCTCCTGGTGCGTCGCCAAGTTCGACTTCCGCGGCAAGAATCTGCTGATCACGCTGATCGATCTGCCCTTCTCGGTCTCGCCGGTGATCTCCGGCCTGATCTACGTGCTGCTGTTCGGCCTGAACGGGCTGATGGGGCCGTTCCTGAAGGCGCAGGGCATCCAGATCATCTTCGCCGTGCCCGGCCTCGTGCTCGCCACCATCTTCGTCACCTTCCCCTTCGTCGCGCGCGAGCTGATCCCGCTGATGCAGGAGCAGGGGTCGGAGGAGGAGGAGGCGGCGCTGGTGCTGGGGGCGAGCGGCTGGCAGACCTTCTGGCGGGTGACGCTGCCCAACATCAAGTGGGGCCTGCTCTACGGCGTGCTGCTGTGCAACGCGCGCGCGATGGGCGAGTTCGGTGCCGTGTCGGTGGTGTCCGGCCATGTCCGCGGCTACACCAACACGATGCCGCTGCACGTCGAAATTCTGTACAACGAATACAACTTCGTCGCCGCCTTCGCGGTGGCCTCGGTGCTGGCCATGCTCGCTCTCGTCACGCTGGTGGCGAAGACGGTGTTGGAATGGCGCTTCGGGGCCGAGCTGGCGGCCACACGGCACAAGTAGGGGTTCGGCGTCGATGGCGATCCAGGTTTCGGGAATCACCAAGCAATTCGGGTCCTACAAGGCGCTCGATGCGGTCGATCTGGAGGTGCGGTCGGGCGAGCTTCTGGCTCTGCTCGGGCCGTCCGGGTCGGGGAAGACCACGCTGCTGCGCATCATGGCCGGGCTGGAAAGCCCGGATGCCGGCAGCCTGCAACTGAACGGCGAGGAGGCGCTGGGGCTGAAGCCGCGCGACCGTCAGGTCGGCTTCGTGTTCCAGCATTACGCCCTGTTCCGCCACATGACCGTCTTCGACAACGTCGCCTTCGGCCTGAAGGTGCGTCCGCGCGGCCAGCGTTTCGGAAGCGCCGAGATCAAGCGCCGGGTGACCGAGCTGCTGGAGCTGGTCCAGCTCGGCCATTTCGCCGACCGCTACCCGGCGCAGCTTTCCGGCGGCCAGCGCCAGCGCGTGGCGCTCGCCCGTGCGCTGGCGATCGAACCGAAGGTCCTTCTGCTCGACGAACCGTTCGGCGCGCTCGACGCCAAGGTGCGCAAGGAGCTGCGGCGCTGGCTGCGCAAGCTGCACGACGACATCCACATCACCTCGGTCTTCGTCACCCACGACCAGGAGGAGGCGCTGGAACTGGCCGACCGCGTGGTGGTGATGAGCCAGGGGCGGATCGAGCAGATCGGTTCGCCGGCCGACGTCTACGACCATCCCTCATCGGCCTTCGTCTACGAGTTCCTCGGGCAGGTGAACCGCTTCGACTGCACGGTCGAGGACGGGGTGGCGCGGATCGGCAACGGCGCCTTGTCGATACCGACCGACCCGGCGGTGCGGGGAGCGGCCATCGCCTATGTGCGTCCGCACGATCTCGGCGTCAGCCCGGCCGCCGGTGGGCCGGGGCGGATCTCGGGCGTCCATGTCGTCGGGCCGGACGCCCGCGTCGAGATCGAGCTTGCCGGCCTGTCGCTGGAGGCGGAGATGGACCGCGAGCGTTTCGGTGCGCTCGGCATCGCGCTGGGCGACCGCTGCGCGGTTCATATCGACCGCGCCCGCGTGTTCGCGCGCTGAAAGGCGGGCGGGACCGCTCAGTCGGCTTCCGTGGCACGCGGCTCGGCCAGGGCCCCGTAGTTCCCCTCGCGGAATTCCCTCAGGCTGCTGTCCACGGCGCCGGCCTCGATGCCGGCGCTGCGCAGCACCATGCCGGCCAATTGCAGGCTGGCCTCCATGGTTTCCGGAACGACGGCGCTGGCGCCGGCGTTGGCCAGCGCCGGAATTTGCCCGATGTCATGGGCGCGGGCGATGATCGGCAGACCGGCGGCCGAGGCGTGGATCGCCTCGACCGCGCGCTGGGCCTGATCCGGCCGGTTCAGCGTGATGACGGCGGCGCGAGCCCGCTCCACTCCGGCGGCGCGCAGCACGCTCGCGTGGCTGGCGTCGCCGTAATAGACCGGCAGCCCCTCGCCCCTTGCGGTCGCGATCCGCTGCGGCTCCAGATCCAGGGCGACGTAGGGGATTCCATGCGCGGTCAGCAGCCGCGCCACCGCCTTGCCGACCCGGCCGTAGCCGGCGATCAGCACATGGCTTTTCAGGTCACTGGTCTCGATGCCGAACGCCTCGGCGCCGCGCCGCGCTTCGATGGCCTGGGCGAGGCGCTGGGCGATCGCGCCGATGGCCGGAGTCACCGCCATGCTGAGCGCCACCGACGAGGAGACGAGGAGCCCGGTCCGCCCGTCCAGAACCGACAGCGCCGTCGCCTTCCCGATCAGCACGAAGGCGAACTCGCCGCCCTGGGACAGCAGCAACCCGATCCGCAGCGAGGTCGCCACCCCCAGGCCGGACAGGCGGCAGAGCAGGAACAGCAGCAGGCTCTTGCCGAACAGCAGCGCGACGGTCAGGCCGGCGATGGTCCCGGCCTCGTGCTCCATCGCCGGCAGGTCGAGGGTCATGCCGACCGTCATGAAGAACAGGCCGAGCAGCAGGCCGCGGAACGGCTCGATGTCCGCCTCGACCTGGTGGCGGTAGGCGGTGTCGGCCAGCAGCATTCCAGCCAGGAAGGCGCCAAGCGCCATCGACATTCCTGCCTCGGCGGTCAGCCAGCCGACGGCCAGCACGACGAACAGGTTGGTGGCGGTGAACAGCTCCGGATTGCCCGCCGAGGCGATGAAACGGTAGACCGGGCGTACGACAAAGCGGCCGAGCAGCATGATGAACAGGATCGCCGCACCCGCCTTCAGCGCGGCGAGCGCCAGGGCAAGCGGGATGCTGGCGTTCGGGTCGGCCAGCAGCGGCAGCAAGGTCAGCAGCGGCACCACCGCCAGATCCTGGAAGATCAGGACGGCGACGGAGATCCTTCCGAAACGGGCGACGGTCTCACCGCGCTCGACCAGCAGTTTCAGCACCGTGGCGGTTGATGAGAAGGCCAGCATGCCGCCGACCACCAGCGCCGCCTCGGGGGGAAGTCCCAGCGCGTAGGCGGCAAGCCCAAGCACGGTGCTGGTCGCCAGAACCTGCATCAACCCCAGACCGAAGATGTAGCGACGCATCGCCTGGAGACGCGACAACGGCAGTTCCAGCCCGATGGCGAACAGCAGGAAGACGATGCCGAATTCCGAGAGCAGCTGGGGCAGTTTCAAATCCACCGCCGGCCCCGGGGCGTGCGGCCCCAGCATCACCCCGGCAACGAGATAACCCAGCACCGCCGGAATCCGCAGGGCTTGGAACAGCGGCACGACGACGATGGCCGACAGCAGCAGAAGCAGGATGTCGAGAAGGATGGTGGTGTCGTGCATCGATCGGCGCGCAGGGGAGGGGGCAGGAGGCGCACTTGTATGGTCCGCGAGAGGGCCGCGCATCAAGCAACTCGGCGTGGCGCATGGAAAAAGATGCGGATTGCCTGGGGCATGATGCGGAACCGGGATGGTTGGCGAATTTTGGCGAGGGAGATGCTTTTTCTCTGGACGACCGGAAAAGGCCCACGTATACACCCGGCCCTCAGCCGATGGCGGTGCCCGACAGGGTGACTGTGGCGGTTGAAAGCCCCAGCAGGATCGGGGCGGCGGGTGTTTCTGGTGGTGCTTCATCGGCGCTTCGGTGGAGAGGGCGGAAAAAAGGGCTTGACCCACTCCGGCCAAACGGCTAGAAAGATTGCCTGCCAGCGCAAACCGAGCGGTTTGCGCGCCTCCGATCTTCCAGACCGACGGGCATCATTCATCCGGATCACCGGATGGTGGCTCGTCACTGTCGTCGGGGATGGTTCTTGGACATTGTTGATCGTGAAGTCGAGAAGGGATGCGCAGGCGGCGGTGCTTTGAGTGCCGTTGAGAGCGTGGGTTCCGGTCTTGTATGGGATCGGCACACACGCGGACGTCTGTTCGCATCCGAAGTTGAAGCAGTGATTTGAACGCAGAGCAATCTGCGTCGGGTTTGAGCTTGGGTTTT
>NZ_JAGINM010000017.1 GCF_017876095.1 Azospirillum agricola | reverse complement strand
CTCCCGTGGACTCCCTGGACAACGGGCTTCTGCAACTGGAAGCGTGGCTGGAAATTGGACGCCGATGATGGCTGGTTTTTCGAGGCCGATTGACACGATCAGCAGGCTGAAGACCGTGTCGTAGGCCAAGATGGTCTTTCCAGACCGGATCCGTCCGGGATCGGCCATGTAGGCGTCGTAGACCTGCTGGATGGTCTTGGCCTTGGGGGGCTCAGCGGCGGGCACTACCGCCTCCGCGGCGGCCGGTTGGGTTGCCTGGAGCTTTTCGGCGATGCGGCTGGCCAGGGCATCGAGATCGATGTGGATGGCGGGGCCGGTGGGCTCGGGCAGGACGGTGTTGGCCGTCACCGAGGGGGCGGGGGGCGGTCGGCAGGCCCTGTCGCACGCGGCGTGGGCCGGGTCGTCTCCGATGCCCCCGCGAGCCGCATCGAACATGTCCTCGATCTCGAAGGCGAGACGGCGGGCTGCCCGGATGGCGTCGGGGTAGCGGCTGGTGTGGAGCGACCGGCTGATGTGGGTCCGGCCCAGCACCGGCTGGAGATCGACAGGGACGCGGGTGCGGAATTGCCAGACGGATCCCCGGAGCCACAGCCCGGCCGGACGCCGGCTGTGCGGCAGGGATGTGCGACACCGCGACTGCCCCAGGGGCAAGGGTTGCGACGGTGGGACCGGCGAGTCGGGGACGGTGCTGTGCGACAGGGGTGTGCCACAAACGGAAAAACCGGCCCCCGAAGGAGCCGGTTTTTCTGTCGGGTCAATCGCTTGACCGGATTTGGTGGAGCCAAGGAGGATCGAACTCCTGACCTCTACAATGCCATTGTAGCGCTCTCCCAGCTGAGCTATGGCCCCGGAACTCTGGGAGCCGGTCGTTTCCGCCCGGCGTCGGTGGAGCGGGATATTAGCCAGGAGCCGATGCGATGCAAGCGAAAAATTCGAAGCGTCGCCGTTTTTTCTCCAGCCACCCGCAACCACCGCAAAAAGCGGTGTTACCGCTCCTCCTCGTCCTCGCCCTCGACGTCGACGACCTCGTCCATGTCGTCCTCGCCCAGTTCGGACGTGTCCTCGATCAGGACGTCGTCCTCGTCCTCGGCGTCGTCGGCCTCCTCGATGTCCTCGACCGACACGTCGTCGTCGGAGCCTTCGAGTTCCGCCGCCTCGCTGTCCTCGGTTTCGCTCTCGGCGTCCTCGTCCTCGACGACGGCGGCCTTCTTGGTGTCGTCAGCCGGGGCCGGACGGGCCTTGCGGGACTTCAGCAGCGCCTCGGGATCGAACTGCGCGCCGCAGCTTGGGCAGACCGGCGGGTCCTTGCGCATGTCGTAATAGCGAGCGCCACAGCTCGGGCAGATGCGCTTGACGCCCCATTCGGGTTTGGCCACGCCACGTCCTCCGTCACACATTTCAGGGATTCTCAAGTGGCGCCCTTTGCCATGACGGCGAGCGCTTGTCAAAAAAAAGATGATGAGCCCAAGAGCGCCGTTTTCCTTGCCGGTTCTCCGATCGCGGGGTAGCGGCAAGGCGGTGGGAAAACGGGGCGCCGGAAGGTTCCGCCGACGCCGGGGAGGGCGATGGAGCATGCCCTCCAGACAGTGGTCATGTTTATTTATTGTTAACCATAAACCGCTAAAACAGAAGCCGCACACCGTGCAACTCCTCCATTTGGTTTCCTCCTTGAACTCGGGGCCGTCTTCGGACGGCCCTTTTCGTTTCGGCCGCCCTTGGCGCCGCCGAACCGGCCGGGCGCATCCCCTCGCATCGCGCACGCCCCTGTGCTAGGTACCTCCGACCCAGTCCGTTTCCATGTCCGAGGGCCACTCCCATGTCGCAGGCAAAGCCGCTGCGCTCGTCGTCCACCGGTGCGCTCAAGGGCACCATCCGCGTGCCGGGCGACAAGTCGATCTCGCACCGGTCGCTGATGCTGGGCGCCGTCGCGGTCGGCGAGACCGTGATCCACGGCCTGCTGGAGGGCGAGGACGTGCTGCACACCGCCGCCGCGATGCGCCTGCTCGGCGCCTGGGCGGAGCGCGACGCCGACGGCGTCTGGCGCGTGCGCGGCGTCGGGCTCGGCGCGCTGGCGGAGCCGGCGCAGGTGCTCGACATGGGCAACAGCGGCACCGCCGCGCGGCTGCTGATGGGGCTGGTCGCCGCCCACCCGATCACCTGCGTGTTCACCGGCGACGCCTCGCTGAACAAACGGCCGATGGCCCGCGTCACCACGCCGCTGGAGCAGATGGGCGCGCGCTTCGTCGGGCGCTCCGGCGGGCGGCTGCCGCTGACCGTCGTCGGCAGCGACGCGATGACCCCGATCACCTACCGGCTGCCGGTCGCCTCGGCCCAGGTGAAGTCGGCGATCATCCTCGCCGGCCTCAACACCCCCGGCGCCACCACGGTGATCGAGGCCGAGCCGACCCGCGACCACACCGAGCTGATGCTGCGCCATTTCGGCGCCACCGTCACCACCGAGCGGCTGGAGGACGGCGCGCTCGCCGTCACCGTCGTCGGCCAGCCGGAGCTGACCGGCCGCACCATCCATGTGCCGTCCGACCCCAGCTCCGCCGCCTTCCCGGTGGTCGCCGCCCTGCTGCGGCCGGGCTCGGAGGTGCTGCTGAACGACGTCGGCATGAACCCGCGCCGCACCGGCCTGTTCGACACGCTGGTCGAGATGGGCGCCGACATCGCCTTCGAGAACCGCCGCGACCAGGCGGGCGAGCCGGTCGCCGACCTGCGGGTGCGGTACAGCCGCCTGAAGGGCGTCGTGGTGCCCGCCGACCGCGCCCCCAGCATGATCGACGAATACCCGGTGCTCGCCGCCGCCGCCGCCTGCGCGGAGGGGGACACGGTGATGCTCGGCCTCAAGGAGCTGCGGGTGAAGGAGAGCGACCGTCTCGCCATGGTCGCCGAGGGGCTGACCCGCTGCGGCGTCTCGGTCGAGGTCGGCGCCGACGACAGCCTGACGGTTCATGGCACGGGGAGCGCGCCGAAGGGCGGGGCGACCGTCGCCACCGCGATGGACCACCGCATCGCCATGAGCTTCCTGGTGCTCGGCACGGCGTCCGCCGAGCCGATCCAGGTCGACGACGGCGCCTTCATCGAAACCAGCTTCCCCGGCTTCTCCACGCTGATGAACGGGCTGGGCGCCCGGATCGACGAGGTCTGAGGCCATGGCCGCGACGAACCCGGTGGTCATCGCCATCGACGGCCCGGCCGCCAGCGGCAAGGGCACGCTGTCCCAGCGCATCGCCGACGCCTTCGGGCTGGCCCATCTCGACACCGGGGTGCTGTACCGCGCGGTCGGCGTCTCGGTGCTGCGCGCCGGCGGCGACCCGGCCGACAACGCCGCCGCCGCCAAGGCCGCCTACGCGCTCGACCCCGACCACCCGATCCTGCGCGAGGTCGAGCTGCGCACCGACGCGGCGGCGCAGGCGGCCAGCAAGGTCGCCGCGGTGCCGGAGGTGCGCGCCGCGCTGCTCGACTTCCAGCGCCGCTTCACCCAGCACCCGCCGGGCGGCGCGCCGGGCTCCGTGCTCGACGGGCGCGACATCGGCACGGTGGTCTGCCCCGAGGCCGACGCCAAGCTGTTCGTTACCGCTTCGGTGGAGGTCCGGGCCGAGCGCCGACTCAAGGAGTTGCGGAATCGGGGGATTCCCGCTATACCGTCCGACGTCCTGGAGGACATGAAGGCTCGTGACGCGCGCGACAGCCAGAGAGCGGTGGCCCCGCTCCGTCCGGCTGCCGACGCTTTTGTGCTTGATACCTCCGCTCTCGACGCCGACGAGGTGTTCGCACGGGCGGTTGCGCACATCGGCTCCAAGACCGGACTGCGGCCAACGGCGTAACCGCCGGAACGGCTCCGCACCGGTCGGCTGAGGGCGGTCGGTTGGGCGCGGAAAGGCCGGACATCCTCCACGGAAAACCATCAACCAAGTCGCCGGGCGTGGTGCCCGGCGCGGCGGTTCGGTCGAGGTCCCACCCGTATTGCCGCGGATGGGACCGGAACGGGGCCGCTTTTGCGCCACCTTTAGGAGTTTCAATGGCACAAGCACTGGCTCGCACGGTCGAAAAGGAAAGCTTCGCGGCTCTGTTGGATGAGTCGCTGGGCGCGGCCGAGTCGCTCGAAGGCACGGTCGTCAAGGGACGCGTCGTCGCCGTCGAGAACGACATGGTCACCATCGACGTCGGCCTGAAGTCGGAAGGCCGCGTCGCGCTGAAGGAATTCGCCGTCGCCGGCCAGCCGCCCGAGCTGAAGGCGGGCGACACCGTCGAGGTCTACCTCGAGCGGATGGAAGACAAGAACGGCGAGGCGATGCTGAGCCGTGAGAAGGCGAAGCGCGAGGAAGCCTGGGCGCTGCTGGAGAAGTCCTTCACCGACCAGAGCCGCGTCACCGGCGTGATCTTCGGCCGCGTCAAGGGCGGCTTCACGGTCGACCTGTCGGGCGCCGTGGCCTTCCTGCCGGGTTCGCAGGTCGACATCCGTCCGGTCCGCGACATCTCGCCGCTGCTGGGCACCCCGCAGCCCTTCCAGATCCTGAAGATGGACCGCTCGCGCGGCAACATCGTCGTGTCGCGCCGCGCCGTGCTCGAGGAGAGCCGTGCGGAGGCCCGTTCGGAGCTGGTGGCCAACCTCAAGGAAGGCCAGATCCTCCAGGGTGTCGTCAAGAACATCACCGACTACGGCGCGTTCGTGGATCTGGGTGGTGTCGACGGCCTGCTGCACGTCACCGACATCGCGTGGCGCCGCATCAACCACCCGTCGGAGGCCTTGCAGATCGGCCAGACCGTCACGGTCCAGGTCATCCGCTTCAACCCCGAGACCCAGCGCATCAGCCTCGGCATGAAGCAGCTGGAGGCCGATCCGTGGGAAGGCGTCGAAGCCAAGTACCCGGTCAGCGCCAAGTTCAAGGGCCGCGTCACCAACATCACCGACTACGGCGCCTTCGTGGAGCTGGAGCCGGGGATCGAGGGCCTGGTGCACGTCTCGGAAATGTCCTGGACCAAGAAGAACGTCCATCCGGGCAAGATCGTGTCGACTTCGCAGGAAGTCGAGGTCATGGTCCTGGACGTCGATCCGCAGAAGCGCCGCATCAGCCTCGGCCTGAAGCAGTGCCTGGACAACCCGTGGGAGACCTTCACCGACAAGTTCGGTCCGGGCACCGAGCTGGAAGGCGAAGTCAAGAACATCACCGAGTTCGGTCTGTTCGTCGGCCTGCCGGGCGACATCGACGGCATGGTGCACATGTCCGATCTCGACTGGAACAAGTCGGGTGAAGAGGCGATCGCCGAGTTCAAGAAGGGCGACCGCGTCAAGGTCAAGGTTCTCGACGTCGACGTCGAGAAGGAGCGCATCAGCCTCGGCATCAAGCAGCTGGCCAGCGATCCCTTCGAGTCGGCCACGGCCGGCCTGAAGAAGAACGAGGTCGTGACCTGCACCGTGACGCAGGTGACGGACGGCGGCATCGAAGTCACCGTCGGCGAGGGCTACACCGGCTTCATCCGCAAGTCGGACCTGTCCCGCGACCGCGCCGAACAGCGCCCGGACCGTTTCGCCGTCGGCGAGAAGGTCGACGCCAAGGTCACCCAGATCGACCGCGGCTCCCGCCGCATCTCGCTGTCCATCAAGGCCCGCGAGATGGAGGAGGAGAAGCAGGCGATGGCCGAGTACGGTTCGTCCGACTCGGGCGCCTCGCTGGGCGACATCCTGGGCGCCGCTCTGAAGCGCAAGCAGCAGAACGACGAGTGATCGGACGGCTTCCGGCCCTTCTCCGCCACGGCGGGGAAGGGGCGGGGGCGCCGATGACCGGGTGAGAGTAAGGAGAAGGCCGCTTCCCGTCGGGGAGCGGCCTTTTTCGTTGGGGCGGCACGCCCTTCCGCCCACGAAGCCCTTCTCCCTCAGGGAGAGGGGCTTCGTGGGCGCCCGTGGATGGAGAGGGGCCGGACACGCCCGAAAGAGTGGGGACTGCGGCGCCGTAACGCGGGCAACGCTTCGTGGGCGAACCGACAACGGTTGAATGAGTTGTCGGGCACGGGTATTTTTTGTTTTGCGCGCGACCGGCGCGCGCAAAAGCCTCGGAAAACCCATGCTCCACGACGACGCCCGGCCGGAAGAGGCCAATTCCCCCACGCCCGCCAAGGCGCCCTTCAAGATCCTCGTCGTCGACGGCGATCCCGCGTTGCTGGCGATGGCGCGCGAGGCCGTGCGGGGCGTCACCGTCGAGGGGGCCGGCGTCGAGGCGATCGGCGCCGCCACGGCCGCCGAGGCGCGCGAGACGCTGTACGACCATCCCGACATCGCGCTGATCCTGCTGGAGGTCGTGCTGGAAACGGAGCGGGCCGGGCTCGATCTCGTCGCCCACATCCGCCAGGATCTCGGCAACCAGCGCACCCGCATCGTCGTCTGCACGGCGCACCCCGACGCGGTCGGCGAGGAGGAGGTGATCGCCAACAACGACGTCGGCGACTACCGCGCCAAGGCGGGGCTGACCGCCCGCGCGCTGCGCACCGCCGTGGTCGGGCAGTTGCGCACCTTCGCCAGCCTCCAGGCGCTGGCGGCCGGCCGCAAGGGGCTGGCCCGCATGCTGGTGGCGACGACCGGCCTGCTGGAGCTGCGCACGCCGGACACCCTGTTCCCCAACATCCTGCCGCGCGTCGTCGGGCTGCTCGGCATCGGGCACCACGCGCTGCTGTGCATCCAGGGCGACACGCTGCCGCGCGACCGCAGGATCCGCGTGCGTGCCTCGACCGGCCGCTTCGCCAAATGGAAGGATGTCGAGGTCGGGGCGCTTGGCGAGGCGCGGGTCGAGGCGGCGCTGGAGCGGCTGTCGCCGAGCAGCGAGACCATCGTCGAGCCGGACTTCTGCGCGCTGCGCCTGCGTGCCAACGGCGGCATCACCGGCATGATCTATGTCGAGGGCCGCAACGACGGCACGGCGCGCGAGTGGCAGCTTCTGGAGCTGTTCCGCAACAAATGCTCGATCGCCTTCGAGAACGCCCTGCTGTTCGAGGAGCTGAACACCTCGCAGAAGGCGACGGTGCTCGCCATGGGTTCGCTCGCCGAATACAAGGACAACGCGGCGTCGGGTCATCTCCAGCGCATCGAGCGGCTGGTCGGCGAGATCGCCCGCGAGCTGATGCGGCGTGGCCAGTTCGGCGGCGAGCTGGACGCCGACTATGTCGAGAAGGTCGGGCTGGCCGCCCTGCTGCACGACGTCGGCATGCTGAGCGTGTCGGATCAGACGCTGGGCATGCCGGGCGAACTCGCCATCAACGACATGCAGGCGATCCAGCGCCACACCGAGATCGGCCACCGCATCCTGTCGGAGGCGGCGCTCCCCCTGCGCGGACGCTCGCTGCTGTCGATCGCGGCCGAGATCGCGCGCTACCACCACGAGCGCTACGACGGGTCGGGCTATCTGGAGGGGCTGAAGGGCGACGCCATTCCGATCGGCGCCCGGATCATGGCGGTGGCCGACGTGTTCGACGCGCTGATCACCAGCCGGCAGTACCGCGGCGCCTGGACGGTGGAGCAGGCCATCGCCTGGGTCGTCGAACGGTCGGGGCGTGATTTCGACCCGCGCGTGGTCGACGCCTTCGTCATCGTGATCCGGCGCTTCCAGGCCGAGGATCCCGGCTGGTTCCCGAAGGGCGACGGCGGTCCGGGCATGCTGGGCGGTCTGATCGGGCGCAAGCTGCGCGCCCTGTTCGGCGGACGCGCCCAGGCGCTGTAGCCGGGGTCCGGAGCGGAAAGGTTCTGAAGGACACGGATGAACACGGATGCCGGCTGCGCCGGCTCACGGATGGATGCCGGCCGGGCGGCATCCGTGTTCATCCGTGGAAATCCGTGTTCATCCGTGTCTTTAAGCCCTTTCCCCCGCTTCAATCCTTCTCCTCGATCTGTTAGGACAGGCGGCTTCGGGGCGCTCGCATTCACGCGGGGTCTGCTCCGGTCATCGGCGCCCGTATTGCCGCGGGCCGCTTCCGGAAGGATCTTGGACATGATCTGGCTCGCCGCCTATGTTGGCAGCATCCTTGCCATCAATTTCGCCTTCAGCCTGTTCCCGCATCTCGACCTCGTCTGGTCCTGCTGGGCCGGTCTGATCTTCGTCCTGCGCGACATGGTGCAGGTCCGTTTCGGCCACTGGTCGCTCGCCGCCATGCTGGTCGGCACCCTGCTGTCGACCCTGCTGGCCGATCCCTTCGTCGCCACCGCCAGCGTCGCCGCCTTCGCCGTGTCGGAACTGATCGACTGGGCGGTCTTCACCGTCACCAAGCGCCCCCTGCGCGACCGGCTGTGGCTGAGCGCCGCCCTGTCGGTGCCGGTCGACACCGCGCTGTTCTTCGGCATGCTGGACATCTGGGATCCGGGCGTCTGGGCCGCGAGCCTCGCCTCGAAGCTGCTGGGCGTGTCGGTGGTGTGGGCGCTGATGCGCGCCCGCGACGGCCGGTTGCCCGCAACGGCGTGACGGAGTCCCCCTTCCCGCGAAGCAGGGAGGTTGGGGATGGGCAGGGTGGGGCGCGTGAGCGATCCCACCGGTCCCGTTTCAGAAATCCATGAAGCGGTTGAGGATGCGCCCGATCGGCCCGGTCAGGCGCAGGCCGCCGATCGTCGCGGACAGGCACAGGCAGCCTTCCGGATCGGCCACCGGCCGGTGCTCGATGGACGGGTCGCCGATGGCGATGTCGCCCGGCTGGAAGGATCCCAGCTCGTCGGAGAAGCCACCCTCCAGCACCACGGTCAGCTCGATGTCGCCATGGGTGTGCTGGGGAGCGGCGACGCCGCCCTTCATGCGCACCAGACGGGTGACCGCGCTGGAGCCGGTCCGCAGATCGATGACGGCCATGCCGGGTTGCAGGAAACGCCAGCGCTTGCCTTCCAGCCCGCCGCCGAGATAGCCGCGCAACGGTTCGGGGATGATCGGCCGCGCGGCGGTCGTCGGGGTATGGGCGGGTCGTTGGGGGGCCGGAGGCTGGAGTGCCGGCCGGCAGGGGGGTGGGCGCAGGGACTCGTCCCGGTCGATGCGGGCGAGCAGCGCGTCCAGGCAGTCGGGCGAGACGGAATCCGGTTCCAGATCGTCGAGCAGGGCGCCGCCCACCGCCTCCATCTCGCCGACCATGCGGCGGCAGCAGGGGCAGAAGGCCATGTGGGTGGCGACGACCAGCGAGGCGCCCTCGCACAGGGCGCCGCCCGCGTAATCGATCAGCAGGGTATCGCCGGGATGGTGGCTGGGCAGGCTCATGCGACATCCCTCAGGGCCTTGCGCAGGCGGTCCATCGCCAGACGCAGGCGCGACTTCACGGTGCCGAGCGGGATGCCGTGCTCGGCGGAGATCACGCTGTGCGGCTTGTCCTCGAAATAGGCCATCCGCAGCAGCTCCGCCTGTTCGGGCGGCAAGTCCTTCAAGGCGGCGCGCAGCCGGTCGTTGCTCTGGCGTGCCTCCACCCGCCGGTCGGCCGGCTCGTCCGCCTCCGGGACGAGCGCGGGGTCGCTGGGGTCGATCTCCGGCCGCTGCTCGCGGCGCAGCGAATCGACCCGCTTGTTGCGGGCGATGGTGAACACCCAGGTGCTGGCCGACGCCTGGGCCGGATCGTAGGTTTCGGCGCGTCGCCAGACCAACAGCATGACCTCCTGCACAAGCTCCTCGGCTGCGCCGGATTCGCATCCCAGCCGGCGCAGATACGTCTTCAGCCGCGGCGCGAAATGGCCGAACAGCGCCCCGAACGCCAGACGGTCCTGCTCGCGCCCGACGGCGACGAGCAGATCCTCAAGACTCGGGGCCGTGTCGGCCATGGGGGGATGCGTGTCCTGCATTCCTCCATTCAAGGGCAACGGACGCCGCCGCACAAGATGGGGATCGCCATGATCCACCCTCCTATACCGAATTCGTCCGTTCCCCGCCGCGCCGGGCGGTGTCTCGCATCATGCGTTGGTACGCAACCCCCCGCCGTCCGGATCACACAAAAAACCTGAGGACTTGGTTACAGCCGCGACACAATCGCGCGGGCCGGCGGCGGAACCTGCGAGGCGCCCTTGGAAAGCCGCGCCGGTTTGCGGTAGTGTCCGCCCGACCCACGGAACACCAACGAGCTGTCGCAAAACGATGCTGCCTTTCCGCGCCATCCGCCGCACCGCCGGGGCCGCCCTGGTCCTCGCCGCCCCCCTCCTGGTGATCGCCGCCTCGTCGGCCGGCGCCGCCGACCCCCGGCTTCTCGGCACCTTCAAGGATTGGAACGCCTTCGCGTTCGAGGAGAAGGGCAGCAAGGTCTGCTACATCTCCAGCCAGCCCAAGAAGAAGGAGCCGGCGGCGGCCAAGCGTGGCGACGTCTATGTGCTGGTCACCCACCGTCCGACGGAGAAGACGCTGGACGTCGTGAGCTTCATCGCCGGCTATCCCTTCAAGAAGGAGAGCGAGACGGTGCTGGACGTCGCCGGCAAATCCTTCAAGCTGTTCACCGACGGCGAGACCGCCTGGGCGCGCGACTCCGACACCGACAAGGCGGTGACGGCCGCCATGCGCGACGCCAAGGGCAAGCCGATGGTCGTCAAGGGCGTCTCCGGGCGCGGCACCAAGACCACCGACACCTACAGCCTGGACGGCCTCGCCCAGGCCTACGACGCGATCAACCAGGCCTGCAACGTGAAGCGCTGACCGGCGCCTTCCGAGGCTTCGAGGGTGGGGAACCGCAGTTCCTCACTTGGTCTTTTGACTCTTGCGCCTCATGGCCCTATTTAGGGGGCCATGAGCGCCCTCAATCATGCCACCGCCTTCGCCCTGCCGGCCGCTGACGCCGACGGCCGGAAGAACCTCGTCGGTCTGTCCCGCGAAGAGCTGGAAGCCGAAATGCTGTCCATCGGCCTGGAGAAATTCCGGGCCCGCCAGCTCTGGCACTGGATCTACCACCGTGGCGCCACCGACTTCGCGGTGATGACCACGCTGGCCAAGCCGGTGCGCGAGAGGCTGGCCGACAGCCACCTCATCGCGCGTCCGACGGTCGTCAAGGATCTGAAGTCGGCCGACGGCACCCGCAAATGGCTGCTGCGCATGCCGGACGGGCAGGAGGTGGAGAGCGTCCACATCCCCGAGGAGGATCGCGGCACGCTCTGCGTCTCCTCGCAGGTCGGCTGCACGCTCACCTGCCGCTTCTGCCACACCGGCACGCAGCGTCTGGTGCGCAACCTCGATTCGTCGGAGATCCTGGCCCAGGTCATGCTGGCCCGCGACATGCTGGGCGAATGGCCGGCGCCGCCCGACGGGCGCATGCTGTCCAACATCGTCATGATGGGCATGGGCGAGCCGCTGTTCAATTACGAGAACGTCGCCAAGGCGCTGAAGATCGTCATGGACGGCGACGGCATCTCGATCTCCAAGCGGCGCATCACGCTCTCGACCTCGGGCGTCGTCCCGGCGATGCGCCGCTGCGGCGAGGAGCTGAACGTCAACCTCGCGGTCAGCCTGCACGCGGTGACCGACGAGCTGCGCGACGTCATCATGCCGATCAACAAGAAGTACCCGCTGAGCGAGCTGATGGCGGCCTGCCGCGACTATCCCGGCCTGTCCAACGCCCGTCGCATCACCTTCGAATACGTGATGCTGAAGGGCATCAACGACAGCCCGGCCGACGCCCGCGCGCTGGTCAGGCTGCTGGAGGGCGTGCCGGCCAAGATCAACCTGATCCCCTTCAACCCCTGGCCGGGCGCCCCCTACGAGCGTTCGACCGACCGGGCGATCCAGGTCTTCGGCGACATCGTCAACAACGCCGGCTACGCCAGCCCGGTGCGCACCCCGCGCGGCGAGGACATCATGGCCGCCTGCGGCCAGTTGAAGAGCGCCAGCCTGCGCATGACCGCCGCCGAGCGCGCGGCCATCGACAAGGTCATCGCCGAGAAGGACGCCGAACTGGTCTGAGCGGAACCGGCGCCACCCTGTTTCCCGCCCGCCGCGGACGGGAAACAGGCTTCTTGGCCGGCTTGACGGGCGGGGAACCGCGCGGGATGCTTTCGGGTGCGCGCACTGCCGCGCGCCAACGAAAACCCCGCTCGGGAGACGTCAGGGATGCTCCGCTTCAAACACGGCCTGCTCGGTGCCGCCGCTCTCGTCCTCGCCGCCACGGCGCTCACGACGTTGCCGACGGCGCCGGCCGTTGCCGATACGCCGAAGGATTCGCTGGTGATGGCGTGGCAGTTCGACGACATCGTCGGGCTCGACCCCGCCGAGATCTTCGAGCTGTCGGGCGCCGAATACAGCGCCCAGGTCTATGACCGGCTGATCCATTTCGACGTCAACGACGTCAGCCGGATCGAGGGCGAGGTCGCCGAGAGCTGGACCGTCTCCCCCGACGGCAAGACCTTCACCTTCAAGATCCGCGACGGCATCAAATTCCATTCCGGCAACCCGCTGACCGCCGAGGACGTCGCCTACTCCTTCCGCCGCGCCGTCAAGATGAACAAGGGGCCGGCCTTCATCCTCGGCCAGTTCGGCCTGACGCCCGACAACGTCGATGCGATGGTCAGCGCGACCGACCCGCGCACGCTGGTCTTCACCACCGACCAGACCTACGCGCCGACCTTCGTCCTCTACTGCCTGACCGCCGACGTCGCCTCGGTGGTCGATTCCAAGCTGCTGCGGAGCAAGGAGAAGGACGGCGATTTCGGCTCCGCCTGGCTGAGGAACAACTCGGCCGGCTCCGGCCCCTTCTCGCTGCGGCAGTGGAAGGCGAGCGAGCTGCTGATGCTCGACGCCAACGCGAACTACTGGCGCGGCGCCCCGGTGCTGAAGCGCGTGCTGATCCGCCAGATCGCCGAGCCGGCGACCCAGCGCCTGCTGCTTGAGAAGGGCGACATCGACATCGCCCGCAACCTGAAGCCGGAGCAGTTCGAACCGCTGAAGGGAAACAGCGCCGTCCGGCTGGTGCAGTCGCCCAAGGGCACGCTGTGGTACCTCAGCCTGAACCAGAAGAATCCGGTGCTGGCCAAGCCCGAGGTGCGCGAGGCGATGAAGCACCTCGTGGACTATGAGGGGATGGCCAAGACCATCATGAACGGCCAGGGCACCATCCACCAGACCTTCCTGCCCAAGGGCTTCCTCGGCGCGCTCGACGAGAATCCCTACCGCTACGACCCGGCCAGGGCGAAGGAGCTGCTGGCCAAGGCGGGGCTGCCGGACGGCTTCACCGTGACGCTGGACATGCGCAACACCACGCCCACCCAGGACATGGCCCAGGCGATCCAGGCGAGCGCCGCCGCCGCCGGGGTCAGGATCGACATCATCCCCGGCGACGGCAAGCAGGTGCTGACCAAGTACCGGGCGCGCAACCACGACCTGATGATCCAGCAATGGGGCGCCGACTACCAGGATCCGCACACCAACGCCGAGACCTTCGCCTCCAACCCCGACAACGGCGACAACGCCAAGTCCAAGCCGCTGGCCTGGCGCAATTCCTGGGACATTCCGGAGCTGACGAAGATCACCGCCTCGGCGGTGATCGAAAGCGACGCGGCCAAGCGCGCGGCGATCTACCAGGATCTCCAGCGCAGGGTGCTGGCCGAGTCGCCCTTCGTCATCATGTTCCAGCAGACGGAGGTCATCGCCGAGCGGACCAACGTCTCCGGCATGGTGTGGGGGCCGAGCTTCGACACCAACACCTACTGGAAGGCCGTGAAGAAGTAGGGGAGGGCTGGCTTCGCCGCGGAGCGCGGGCGGTTCCGCCCGGTTCATCGATGGACCGTCATCGGCTATTCTCGGCCGATGACGGATCGGAAACGAACAGGGGCTCCCGACCGGGCGGCGGGTGGGGCCATGGATTGGGACGACCTGCGGGTCTTCCTCGAACTGGCCCGCGCCGGCAGCCTGTCGGCGGCGGCGCGGAGCCTGCGGCTCAGCCACGCGACGGTGGGGCGGCGGCTGGCCGCGCTGGAGGCGGCGCTCGGCCGCACGCTGATGGAGCGGCGGCCCGACGGCTACGTCCTGACCGGCGACGGCGAGGCGGCGCGGGCGCTGGCCGAGGCGATGGACGAGGCGGCGCTGGCCATCCGGCGGCGGGAAGGCCTGGGGGAGGGGAGCGGCGGCGGGCTGACCGGGCTGGTGCGCCTGACCATGACCCAGGCGCTGGCCGACCGATTCCTGATCCCCCGGCTGGGTCCGCTGCGCGCGGCGCACCCCGGTCTCGACCTGGAGGTCATCACCGACAACCGGGTGCTCAGCCTCGCCCGGCGCGAGGCCGATCTGGCGATCCGGCTGGCCCGCCCGCAGCAGGGCGAGCTGATCGGCCGGCGGCTCGCCACGCTGGGCTATGGGCTCTACGCCGCTCCCGATGCGCCCGACGCGCTGATCGCCTACGACGAGACGCTGGCCGACCTGCCGGAGGCACGGTGGCTCGCCCGCCATGGCGGCGGCCGGCGGGTGGCGCTGCGCACCAACAGCGTCCAGGGACAGTTGGCGGCGGCGGTCGCCGGCTTCGGCATGGCCTTCCTGCCCTGCCTGCTGGCCGATGGCGTGCCGGGGCTGGAGCGCCGCCCCCTGCCGGGGCCGCCGCTGGTGCGCGAGGCGTGGCTGCTGGTCCACCGCGACCGCAAGGACGTTCCCCGCGTCCGCGCGGTGATGGAGACGATCGTGGCGGTGTTCGA
This sequence comes from Azospirillum agricola, assembly GCF_017876095.1. Lineage (GTDB taxonomy): Bacteria > Pseudomonadota > Alphaproteobacteria > Azospirillales > Azospirillaceae > Azospirillum > Azospirillum agricola. The sequence goes on along the minus strand of NZ_JAGINM010000017.1, from coordinate 155,093 downwards.
GGCCGAGCGGGAGCGGCTGGAGGGGTGAGGCCATACGCCCCATCCCCGACCACTCCGTTGCGAAAACCCCATCCATCCCGCAAGTTTCTTGTCAAAATCGTTGAGCCGGCGCGCCGCATCGTCCATTCTCCGGCTTTTCCGGGGGGTGGAAAGAGCCTCCCACGGCATCAGGTCAGGCGGTCATGACGGGCGAACGCATCTATCTGTACGACACCACCCTGCGCGACGGCGCGCAGACCCAGGACGTGGATTTCTCGGTCGCCGACAAGATCGCGATTGCCCAGGAGCTGGACCGTCTCGGCATCGACTACATCGAGGGCGGCTGGCCCGGCGCCAACCCGACCGACGACCAGTTCTTCGCCGTGGCGCCGGACCTCGCCCGCGCCACCTTCACCGCCTTCGGCATGACCCGCCGCCCCGGCCGCAGCGCCGCCAACGACCCGCAGCTGACGGCGCTGGCGCAGTCGCGCGCCAAGGCGGTCTGCATGGTCGGCAAGACCTGGGACTTCCACGTCGACGTGGCGCTCGGCATCCCGCGCGAGGAAAACCTCGAGCTGATCCGCGACAGCATCGCGGCCCTCCACGCCGCCAAGGGCGAGGCGCTGTTCGACGCCGAGCATTTCTTCGACGGCTACAAGCGCAACCCGGCCTACGCCGTCCAGTGCGTCAGGGCCGCCTTCGAGGCCGGCGCCCGCTGGATCGTGCTGTGCGACACCAACGGCGGCACCCTGCCGCACGAGGTCGAGGCCATCGTCCGCGCGGTGATCACCGAGCACGGCATTTCCGGCGACCGTCTCGGCATCCACTGCCACAACGACACCGAGAACGCGGTCGCCAACTCGCTGGCGGCGGTGCGGGCCGGGGCGCGCATGGTGCAGGGCACCATCAACGGGCTGGGCGAGCGCTGCGGCAACGCCAACCTCGTCTCGCTGATCCCGTCGCTGATGCTGAAGATGGGCTGCGAGACCGGCATACGCCGCGAGGATCTGCACCTCCTGACCCAGCTCAGCCGGTCCTTCGACGAGCGGCTGAACCGCGCGCCCAACCGCCACGCGCCCTATGTCGGCTCCAGCGCCTTCGCCCACAAGGGCGGGCTGCACGTCTCGGCGGTGGAGAAGGATCCCGCCTCCTACGAGCATGTGGCGCCCGAGGCGGTCGGCAACCGCCGGCAGATCGTCATGTCCGACCAGGCCGGGCGGTCGAACATCATCGCGCGGCTGCGCGACATCGGGCTCGACATCGACCCGAGGGACGAGCGGCTGGCCCGCCTGCTCGATCTGGTCAAGCAGCGCGACAGCGACGGCTACGCCTACGACACCGCCGAGGCCAGCTTCGAGCTGCTGGTCCGCCGGGAGCTTGGCGCCGGGGACATGTCGCGCTATTTCGAGCTTCTGCGCTTCCACGTCACCGACGAGCGCCGCTACAACGCGGTCGGCAAGCTGGTGGTGGAATCGGAGGCGGTGGTCCGCGTCAGGGTCGGCAGCGGGATCCGGCTGGAGGTGGCGGAGGGCAACGGCCCGGTCCACGCGCTCGACATGGCCATGCGCAAGGCGCTGGAGCCGGCCTATCCGGTGCTGAGGACGGTCAGCCTGTCCGACTACCGGGTGCGCATCCTGGCGGCCAAGGACGGCACCGGGGCGATGCCGCGCGTGCTGATCCGCTCGGCCGGGCTGGACGGGGCGGAATGGTCGACGCTGGGCGTCTCCACCAACATCATCGAGGCGTCCACCGAGGCGCTGGTCGACAGCTACGCCTACACCCTGATGAAGAGCGGCACGGCGCCGGTGTGACCGGCCCTGGCCAACCCGGGCCCCTCTACAGCAACCCGTCGGCGAAGTCGGTGATCGTCGCCGACAGGAACAGGTCGACCATCACCAGCGCGGCGGCGGCGAGGCCGGAGAGGTCCAGCGCCGTCCGCAGCACGAACCACTGGTAGGTCAGCATCGCCATCATCACGCCGAAGACCAGCCCCTCGGCCAGGAAGGCCGGCAGCAGGCCGGTGGCGGACAGCACCATCACCGGCAGATAGACCGTCATCTGGATGACCGACGACCAGTTGTAGGCGGCGACCGCGCCCGGATAGCGCTCGGCCTTGCCCATCAGAAGCGCGATCCGGTGCAGCGCCAGCGGGAAGGCGGTCCAGCTCACCACATAGGCGATGGATTCGACCGTCAGCACCTGGAGCAGCGGCGTGTCCCCGACCTGATCCCACAGCCGGATCGCCAGCAGCAGCGCGTAGCCGGGCAGCACCACCACCGCCGCGTAGAAGGAGGCGAGCGCCCCCTCCGGCGTGCGGTCGATGACGTCCATCCCGCTGCGGTCGAAGCGGGCGAGCCGGTAGGCGCCGGTCAGCGCCGTGAGGATGGCGGCGGCGGTCAGCGGCATCGGCCGGCTCAACCGACCGGGGGCCGGGAGGTCGGCAGCCGGCCGAACACGTCCTTGAGGATCGCCTCGTAGACGGCGGTCAGGCCGGTCAGGTCGGCGACGGCGGTGTGCTCGTCCACCTTGTGCATGGTCTGGCCGACCAGCCCGAACTCCACCACCGGGCAGAAATTCTTGATGAAGCGCGCGTCCGAGGTGCCGCCGGTGGTCGAATATTCCGGGCGGCGGCCGGTCGCGCCCTCGATGGCGTCGGCGACCAGCTCGGTCAGCGGGCCGGGCGCGGTCAGGAAGGATTCGCCGGAGCAGTGGATGTCCAGCTCGTAGGCGCCGCCCACCGCGTCGAAACAGCCGCGCAGCCACGCCTCGATGCCGGCGGGGGTGTGGGCGTCGTTGAATCGGATGTTGAAGGTCGCCCGCCCTTGCGCCGGGATGACGTTGTTGGCCGGGTTGCCGACGTCGATGGTGGTCAGCGCCAGCGTGGAGGGCTGGAAATGCTCCGTCCCCTCGTCCATCGGCTTCTCGGTGATGGCGGCCAGCATCCGCACCAGACGCGGCAGCGGGTTGTCGGCCAGATGCGGGTAGGCGGTGTGGCCCTGGGCGCCGAGCACCGTCAGATGGCCGGTCAGGCTGCCGCGCCGGCCGATCTTGATCATGTCGCCGAGCGCCCTGGGGTTGGTCGGCTCGCCGACCACGCAGGCGTCCAGCGTCTCGCCGCGCGCCGCCAGCCAGTCCAGCACCTTCTTCGTGCCGTTGATGGCGACCCCCTCCTCGTCGCCGGTGATCAGCAGGCTGATCGAGCCGGCGGGGCGGCCCTCCGTCTCCAGATGGCGGGAGACGGCGGCGACGAAGGCGGCGATGGCGCCCTTCATGTCCACGGCGCCGCGGCCGTAGAGCCTGCCGTTGTGGATCTCGGCGGCGAAGGGATCGATCGACCAGCCCTTCAGCTCGCCCGGCGGCACCACGTCGGTGTGGCCGGCGAAGCAGAAGTTCGGCCCCTCGGTACCGAGCCGGGCGTAGAGGTTCTCGACCGGGGCCGTGCCCTCCTGCTCGAAGCGCAGGCGGTGGCAGGTGAAGCCCAGCGGCGTCAGCGCCGCCTCCAGCACGCCCAGCGCGCCGTCGTCGCGCGGGGTGACGCTGGGGCAACGGATGAGATCCTGGGCAAGGGCGACGGCGTCGATGGTCATGGCGATCTTTCCAACCGGCTCGACGCCCCGTTTTCGCCATCCCCGCGAAGGCGGGGAGCCAGGCGTGGGGGCCGAAACGCTGAGATGCGGAGCCTGGGCCCCCGCCTTCGCGGGGGTGACGGTGCTGAGTGGATCGGGAAACGCGCCGCGTCAGTCGCGCAGCAGGTCGTTGATCGCGGTCTTGGCGCGGGTCTTCTCATCGACGCGCTTGATGATGACGCAGCAGTACAGGCTCGGGCCGGGGGTGCCGTCGGGCAGCGGCTTGCCGGGCAGGTTGCCGGGGACCACCACCGAATAGGCCGGGACGCGGCCGACGAAGACCTCGCCGGTGTGGCGGTCGATGATCTTGGTCGAGGCGCCGATGTAGCAGCCCATCGACACCACCGCGCCGGTCTCGACGATCACGCCCTCGACGATCTCCGACCGGGCGCCGATGAAGCAGTTGTCCTCGATGATGACCGGATCGGCCTGCAACGGCTCCAGCACGCCGCCGATGCCGACGCCGCCCGACAGGTGGACGTTCTTGCCGATCTGGGCGCAGGAGCCGACGGTGACCCAAGTGTCGACCATGGTGCCGCTGTCGACGTAGGCGCCGACGTTGACGAAGCTCGGCATCAGGATGACGCCCGGCGCGACATAGGAGGACTTGCGGGCGATGGCGCCCGGCAGCGCGCGGAAGCCGGCGGCCTGGAACTGCCCCTCGGTCCAGCCGTCGAACTTCGGCGGCACCTTGTCGTACCAGGAGGAACCGCCGGGGCCGCCGGGGATCATCTCGTTGGCGTTCAGGCGGAAGGACAGCAGCACCGCCTTCTTCAGCCACTGGTTCACGGTCCAGCCGGCATCCGTCTTCTCGGCGACGCGCAGGTCGCCGGAATCGAGGGCGCCCAGCGCCGCGTCCACCGCCTCGCGGACGGCGCCGGTGGTGGCGGTGTTCAGGCCGTCCCGGTTGTCCCAGGCGGCGTCGATGGTGGCTTGCAGGCTGGCGTGGCTCATGGCGCGGTCGTTCGGCTGTCGAAAATGGCAGGGGACCGCACCATGGAGCCGGCCCGCCCGCCTGTCAACCGGAGGCGCCGCCCCTTTAGTCCGCCGGTCACTCCACCGCGTCGGCCACCGCGGCGAGCCAGTCCGGCAGGTCGTCGACGCTGTGGTCGATGTGGCTCCCGGTGCCGACGCCGGCCTTCTCGTACTCGAGTTCGCCGCGCACCCACACCGTTTTCATCCCCAGCGCGTGGGCCGGCACGAGGTTGCGGGCGATGTCCTCGACCATGCAGGCGCGGGTCGGGTCGATGCCGTGGCGCTCGACCAGCGTCGCGTAGGGGCGGGGATCGGGCTTCGGCAGATAGCCGGCGGCGGCGATGTCGAACACCGCCTCGAAGCGGCCGAGGATGCCGAGCCGGCCGGCGACGTTCTCGGCGTGGCGGACCGAGCCGTTGGTGAAGATGATCTTGCGGCCGGGCAGCCGGTCGAGCGCCCCGGCCAGCACCGCCGACGGCTGGACCCCGGTCACGTCGATGTCGTGGACATAGTCCATGTAGGCGACGGGATCGACGTCATGCTCGGTCATCAGGCCGCGCAGCGTGGTGCCGTAGTCGCGGAAGAACCGCTTCTGGCGGTCGCGTGCCTCGGCGAAGGGGATGCCGAAATGCTCGGCGATGAATTCGCTGATGCGGCGGTCCACCTGGGCGAACAGGTTGCAGGAGGCGGGGTAGAGCGTGTTGTCGAGGTCGAAAATCCAAACCCCGGTGTCACGCAGCGCTGTCAGCTTGGCGGGAGCGGTCATGCGGCTTAGAATGGGGCGCCCGTGCGTCCGCGGCAAGCCGCTTCGCTGGGGTTTTCCCCGCGCCCCGTCACGTCTGATGCTTGATTGAAGATTAACCGCCGAGGCGGTAGCATGGATCCGGCCGGCGCCTGGGCCGCACCCGTAAGTATAGACTGCGATCCATTTTTCGCCTGACACGTTTTTCAGAGATCTCCGTGGACCATCCCTTGGCCGCAGCGTCGCTTCCCTTCACCGATCCCGTCGGCGCCGATCCCGCCGGGCCGGCCGCCCTGGTCGCCGCCTATCCGGGACCGGCCCTGCGGCTGGCCGACGGCCTGTCGATCGCCGAGGCCAACGCCGAGGCGGAGGAGATGCTGGAGAACGACCCGCGCTGGTTTTCCGACCTCCAATCCTGGCTGTCGGCCTCCAGCGTGGCGCCGGGCCTGCGGTCGGTCCCCATCGAGTCGGCGCGCGGCATCATGATCGTCGAATGGGCCGGCGTGCCGCTGGCCGACGGCGGCTTCCTGCTGCTCGGCCGCGACGACACGCTGGAACGGCAGCTCCGCCACACGCTGACCGAGTCGCGGCGGCGCTACAAGGATCTGGTCGAGGTGTCCTCCGACTTCGCCTGGGAAACCGGCCCGGACGGCACCTTCGTCTTCGTCACCCACAAGGGGGCGCTCGGCTACGACACGGATTCGCTGATCGGACTCGACCCGCGCCGGCTCGCGCTGGAGGAGTGGGGCGATTTGCCGCTGCCTTTCGACACGCACCGCCCGGTCGACCAGAGCGAGCTGTGGCTGAAGAGCGCCGACGGCACGCCGGCCTGCGTCGTCGCGTCGGCCCTGCCGCTGTTCGGGGCGCAGGGCGAGTGGCTGGGCGCCCGCGGCGTCTGCCGCGACGTCACCGACCAGGTGCTGCGCTCGGCCGAGCTGGCGCGGGTGCGCAACCGGGAGCGGCTGCTCGCCCACATCGTCCACACGCTGCGCGACCGGCTCGACGCGGCGGAGGCGCTGACCGTCGCCGCCGCCGAGACCGCCCGCGCGCTCAGCGCCGACGGCTGCCGCATCTACCGCGCCGGCGAGGAGGGCGGGCTGGTTCTGGTCGCCGAGTTCGGGGCGGCTCTGCCCGACAGCGAATGCGCGGGCGGGGCGCAGCTGGCCCCGATGCTCGACCGCATCGCCGCGTCCGACGGGGTCGTCATGGACCAGATCGGCGAGCTGCTGCTGGTCGGCGCGCGCACCGAGCACCGGCAGGCGCTGAACGGCACCGTCCTGGTCTGGCGCGCCGACGATTCCGAGCCGTGGGACGAGGAGGACCGCCACCTGCTGTCCGGCGTCGCCGACCACATCGGCATCGCCCACGCCCATCTCGCCTACCAGGAGCGGCTTCGCCGCCTGTCGGAACGCGACGGGCTGACCGGCCTGTTCAACCGCCGCACCTTCTTCGAGCGGCTGGAGGAGGCGCTGGAGCGCACCGACAGCGGCCCGTCGGCGCTGCTCTACGTCGATCTCGACAATTTCAAGGCGGTCAACGACCTGCACGGCCACCAGCAGGGCGACACCGTGCTGAAGGCGATCGGCACGCTGCTGTCCTCCGGCGTGCGGCCGGGCGACCTGCCGGGGCGCCTGGGCGGCGACGAGTTCGTCCTGTGGCTCGGCCGCGCCGACGAGGCGCAGGCGCGCCGGGTCGCCGAACGGCTGCTGAAGGGGATGGCCGGGCTCGCCCACCTGTCGGCCAGTCCGGAGAAGCCGCTCGGCCTGTCGATCGGCATCGCCGTCCATGTGCCGGGGCGCGGCGAGACGGTGCGCGAGCTGACCGACCGCAGCGACGCGGCCATGTACGCCGCCAAGAAGAGCGGCAAGGGGCATTACGCGCTGGCCCCCGCCCACCAGCCGGCCACCCAGCCGGCCAACCAGCCGACCGCCACCCAGCCGATTACCCTGGTGGAGACCGCGCCGTGAGCACGCGCACCGACCAGCAGCTCGACCCGGCCGATTACGAATCCGCCAAGCGCATGGTGCAGAGCGACGATCCGGCGGTGCGCCGCAAGGTCGCCGAGCACCCGAAGACCCGGCCGGAGCTGCTGTACTTCCTCGCCGCCGACGCCGCGGCCGAGGTGCGCCGCGCCATCGCCACCAACGCCGGCACGCCGCGCCAGGCCGACCTGATGCTCGCCAAGGACCGCGAGGTCATGGTGCGCCGCGCGGTGGCGAAGAAGATCGCCCGCCTGCTGCCGGAGCTGACCGCCAACCAGGCGGCGCAGATCGAGAAGCTGACGGTGGAGTGCCTGGAGACGCTGGCGCGCGACCAGGCGTCGGAGGTGCGCGGCATCCTGGCCGAGGCGCTGAAGGATTTGCCCAACGCCCCGCAGGGCCTGATCAACACGCTGGCCCGCGACGTCGAGCTGTCGGTCTGCGCCCCGATCCTCCAGCATTCGCCGATCCTCACCGACGAGGATCTGGCCGACCTCATCCTCAAGGGGCCGGTCAGCGGGGCGATGACCGCCATCGCCAGCCGGCGCAACGTCTCGGCCCCGGTCGCCGACGCCATCGCGCGGTCCAACGACGAGGCGGCGGTGACGGCGCTGCTCGGCAACCCGTCGGCGCAGGTGCGCGAGGACACGCTCGACCGCATCCTCGACCAGGCGCCCCAGCATGAACCCTGGCACGCCCCGCTGGTGCGGCGCCCGCGCCTGCCGGCCCGCGCGGTGGCGCGGCTGGCCAGCTTCGTCGCCGACAATCTGCTGAAGGTCCTCCAGAGCCGCGACGACCTCGACCCGGCGGCGGCGCGCGATCTGGCGGAGGCGGTGCGCCAGCGGGTCGGCAAGGCGGCGGCCGGGAACGGGCTGGGGCGCAACGACTTCGCGGCCGACACGCATGGCGGCGCGTCGGCCGGCCCGGAGAAGACGGCCGAGAAGCCGGAGGACCGCGCCAAGCGTCTGAACAAGGAGGGCAAGCTCACCGAGAAGGTGGTGGAGGGCGCTCTTCTGGAAGGCGACCGTGCCTTCGTCCTCGCCGGTCTGGCCGAGCTTTCGCAGATTCCGGTTCCCATCGTCGACCGCATCGTCGGCACCCACGCCGCGCGCGCGGTGACGGCGCTGGTGTGGCGCGCCGGACTGACCATGCGCTTCGCCCGGCAGGTGCAACTCAGGCTCGCCCAGATTCCGCCAAAAACAGCGCTTAATGCTCGGGACGGCACGCAGTACCCGATGACCGACGACGAGATGCGCTGGCAGCTCGAATTCTTCGGGGTCACGGAGAAGGCGTAAGGCCGTCCCCTCCAGCCTGTCATCCCCCGCGGGTTCCCGTCATGCGTTCGCTGTTCCTCGCCTTCTTCATCGTCCTGATGACCGTGTCGGCCTTCGCCGCCGCCCCGCCGCGCGCCACCGTGGAGGAGCGCGAGGTCGCCGCCGCCTTCGAGGCGGCGCAGGCGGCGCTTTCCCAGCAGCGCGGCGCCGCCGTGGTGCCGCTGCTCTCCCGCGCCTCGGTGCGGGCGCTGGAGTCGGTGCGCACGGCCGCCCGCGCGCCGGGCGACGCGGCGGTCGAGCGTCTGGAGCCGGCGGAACGCTTCGCCGCCATGGGGCTGCGCCGCTATCTCGGGCCGGCGGAGCTGCGGCGGATGTCGGTCGGCGACATCGCCGACCACGCGCTGAAGCAGGGCTGGCTCGGCCCCAACATCATCGCGCGCAGCTCGCTGGGTTCGGTGCGGGTCAAGGGCGACCACGCGTCCGGTCTGCTGATGGTCGACAACCGGCCGGCCATGGTGCCCGCCGACTTCGTCCGCGAGGGCGGCGCCTGGCGCATCGACCTCGCCAGCGTCTTCGCTTTCGGCGGCCAGATGCTGAAGGGGCTGGCCGTCATGTCGGGCAAGGACGAGACGGCCTACATCAACGACCTGCTCGACAAGCTGCCGCCGGCCAAGCCGGGGGTGATGAGGCGGTAGAGCCGCCGCCGCCGAACGCCGACAAAGCTCCTGCGTCGGTTCCTCCGCCTGACGGGGAGGGCCGGGGTGGGGCAGGGATGCCTGTGGGCGCGCATCTGGCGACGGGAGCAGTCCCCTCGATGCCGCGCTGCAACCCAGCCGCGTTACGCCGACGGCGCCGTACAGCGCGGTTGCGGAGAATCCGGCCCCCGGGTAGACTCCCGGCGCCCACCCAAGCCGCTGGTGTCGACGATGACCGTTCCGGATGGCCTTTCCTGCGACGCCCCGGATGAGCCGGACACGGTGTTGCCGTCCGGCCGCGGCCTTCCCTGCGGCGCCCGCCTCGCCGGGGCGGTGCGCGCGCTGGCCGCCGCGAAGCGGACCGATCCCTCGGCCCTCGCCCTGGCGGCGCTGCTGCTGGTGCCGGACGGCGCCTGCGATCCGGGGGAGTGCGACGTGGACGGCCGTGTGACCCTGCCTCTACGCCCGGTCGTCACCGCCACCGATTCCGCCGTCCGCCGGGCGTTGGCCGCCGCGGTGGCGCTCGCCGACCCGGCCTTCCGCATCGTTCCCGCCGCCGACGTCGGGCGGCTGGAGGCGGCGGTCGAGACGCTGGGCTACCGCAACAAGACTCTGGCCCACGCGCTGAAGCGGCTGTCCTTCCAGCCGCTCGATGGGCGCGTCACCGAGCTGCGCGATGCGGTGCAGATGTTTGGCTTCGTCAATGAATGGTGCTTCGACGAGGAGCAGGTGCGCCGCCGCTTCCGCGAACTGGCGCCGGTCTACCACCCGGACACCGGCGTCGTCGCCTGCCGCGAGCGGATGGCGCAGTTGATCGACGCCCGGAACCTGCTGGTCCGGCACGTCCGCACCGTTTATGGCTCCGGCGCCTGGATGGAGCACCAGCCGGCCCGGTGATCCCCGGCGGAGTTCAGATGGCCGCCGCGAAGCCGATGGCGTCGATGGTGTTGGCCTTGTCCAGCGTGGCGCCGTCCAGCACCGCCCCGGTCAGGTCGGCCCCGGTCAGGTCGGCCTCGCTGAGGTTGGCGCCGCGCAGGTCGGCGCCGGCCAGATTGGCGCCGGCCAGGTTCGCCTTGCGCAGGTCGGCGTTCTGGAGGATCGCCATGCCGAGCCGGGCGCGCTGGAGGTTGGCGCGCCAGACATGGCCGCTCATCGTCTGGATGTGGACCGGACCGAGCTGCGCCCCGGTCAGGTTGGCGCCGGTCAGGGTCGCCCGCTCCAGGTTGGCGCCGCGCAGGTCGGCGCCGGTGAAGTCGACCTTGCGCAGGTCGGCCAGCGACAGGTCGGCGATCGCCATCGCCACGCCGCTCAGGTTGGCGCCGCGCAGCGCGATGCATTGCAGGATGGCGGCGGACAGGTTGATGCCGTCCAGCTTGCGCCCCGACAGGTCGAGCGCCGACAGGTCGGCGCGCTTGCCGGCCTTGCCGCCGCTGTCGATCCAGGACAGATGCTCGGTCAGGATCTCGCGCAGGTCGTCGTCGGGATTCTCCAGCGCCTTGGCCAGCACCGCCGCCTGGAGGTTGGGCGAGCGCAGCTGCGCGGCGTCGAGGATCGCGCCGATCAGGGTGGCGCCGGTGAAGTTGGTGCGGTTGATGGCGCAGCCGGTCATCACCGCGCCCGACAGCTTGGCGCCCGACAGGTTGGCCTCGGTCAGGTCGGCGTCGGTCAGGTCGCAGCCGGTCATGTTGGAACCGGTCAGGTTGGCCCGCATGAACTTGGTGCCGCGCAGGATGGCGTCGGTCAGGTCGGTCTGCATGACGAAGGCGTTGGCGATCTTGGCCCGCGACAGGTCGGCGCCGCGGATGGTCGCCGCCGTCAGCTCGGACGTCAGCACCGAATCGTCGTACTGGTGGGCGATCATCTCGCCGCCGCTGTAATGAAGGAGCGTGCCGTCGCGCAGATCGACCTCGACCAGCGTCGCCTCGCTCAGCACGGCGCCGCGCAGGCAGGCGCCGCGCAGGTCGGCGCGCCGCAGGTCGGCCTTCTCCAGGTTGGCGAGCCGCAGGTCGGCGGCGTAGAGATTGGCGTTGGACAGGTTGGCGGCGGTCAGCCGGGCGCTGAACAGCTTGGCGCCGGACAGGTCGGCGTCGGACAGGTCGATGCCCGACAGGTCGAGGTGCGACAGGTCGCGCATCTTCAGGTTGGCGCGCACGCCGCCGGGCTGGCTCTTGCGGAAGGCCTGGTGCCGCAACAGGATGGCGTTGAGCTGGCTCTGCGTCAGCTTGGTGCGCGGCGTGCTGGAACCGAAGCCCTGGGCGGACGACATCGCCGGAAAACCTTCTCAGTGTGGTTGCCCACTGTGCGGTCAAGAGCCAAAAGAATCGTTAAGGGTCGAAAAGATGTGACAAAATTTTTCCACCGATAACGGGTGCTCGGCAAGCCCGATCTTGGAGGTGTTGACTCGGCCTTTCGGCTTCTCTATGGTCCGCCGACCTGTCTTCCGCCAAGCCGATAGACCGGGTACCCCGGCCCGACGCCGGGTATCTCCGCCAGTCCGCGAGTTGTCGCGCACTGGCGCTTTTGTGCTTGTGCGGACGACGGACCCGAGACCGATAGGAACCGCAACCCCATGTTCGAAGGCCTGACCGGACGTCTGGGCGACATCTTCGACAAGCTGCGCCGCCGCGGCGCGCTGAGCGAGGAGGATGTCTCCGCCGCGCTGCGCGAAGTGCGCGTGGCCCTGCTCGAAGCCGACGTCGCCCTGCCGGTCGTCAAGCAGTTCGTGACCCAGGTCAAGGAACGCGCCGTCGGGCAGGAGGTCCTGCGCTCCGTCTCCCCCGGCCAGCAGGTCATCAAGATCGTCCACGACAACCTCGTGGAGATGCTGGGCGAGGGCGTCGACATCAACCTGAACGCCGCCGCCCCGGTGCCGATCCTGATGGTCGGCCTCCAGGGCTCGGGCAAGACCACCAGCACCGCCAAGATCGCGCTGCGCCTGAAGACCCGGGACCGCAAGAAGGTCCTGATGGCCTCGCTGGACGTCCGCCGTCCGGCCGCGCAGGAGCAGCTCAAGGTGCTGGGCGAGCAGGTCGGCGTCGCCACGCTCCCGATCGTCCCCGGCCAGGACCCCATCGCCATCGCCAGGCGCGCCCTGGAGACGGGCCGGCTGGAAGGCTACGACGTCGTCATGCTCGACACCGCCGGCCGGCTGTCGATCGACGAGGAGCTGATGGCCGAGGTCGCGGCGGTCCGCGACGCGACCAAGCCGGCGGAGACGCTGCTGGTCGCCGACGCGATGACCGGCCAGGACGCCGTCACCGTCGCCACCAACTTCAACGACAAGGTCGGCATCACCGGCATCATGCTGACGCGCATCGACGGCGACGCGCGCGGCGGCGCCGCCCTGTCGATGCGGCAGATCACCGGCAAGCCGATCAAGCTGCTGGGCGTCGGCGAGAAGATCGACGCGCTGGAGCCCTTCCATCCCGACCGCATCGCCGGCCGCATCCTCGGCATGGGCGACGTCGTGTCGCTGGTCGAGAAGGCCGTCGAGACCATCGACAAGGACGAGGCCGAGAAGCTCGCCCGCAAGATGGAGAAGGGCCAGGGCTTCGACCTCGACGACATGGCGATGCAGCTCAAGCAGCTCCGCAAGATGGGCGGCATGTCCGGCCTGATGGGGATGCTGCCCGGCATCGGCAAGATCAAGAACCAGATGAAGGACGCCAACATCGACGATGGGATGATCAAGCGCCAGGAGGCGATCATCTCCTCGATGACCAAGGCGGAGCGGAAGAACCCCGACATCATCAAGGCGTCGCGCCGCAAGCGCATCGCCGCCGGCTCCGGCACCTCGGTGCAGGAGGTCAACAAGCTGCTCAAGCAGTTCGAGACCATGCGCGGGATGATGAAGCAGGTGCAGAAGCTGGGCAAGAAGGGCCTGATGCGCCAAGGGCTGCAAGGGCTTCTGCCGAAGAATTTCCGGGGGCCGATGTAGGCCCCCGCGAAGGGAAAGCGCGCGTTTCGCGCGGTTGTTGTCAACGTTCCAACAGGAAAGTGTTTCGACCCATGGCTCTCAAGATTCGTCTGGCCCGCGGTGGCGCCAAGAAGCGTCCGTTCTACGCGATCGTCGTCGCCGACGCCCGCAGCCCGCGCGACGGCCGCTTCATCGAGAAGATCGGCACCTACAACCCGATGCTGCCGCGCGAGCACGAGCAGCGCATCGTGCTGGACGCCGAGCGCGCCAAGCATTGGCTGTCGGTCGGCGGCCAGCCGACGGACCGCGTCGCCCTGTTCTTCGCCAACGCCGGCCTGATCGAGAAGCGCGCCGTCAGCGAGACCCCGAAGAAGTCCGCCCCGAAGGCCAAGGCCCAGGAGCGTCTGAAGGCCGAGGCCGCCGCCCGCGCCGCGGCCGAAGGCTGAGATCGGGGCTGAGGTTCGGTGTCGGGCGCTCCCACGATGACCAGCAAGCTTTGCGTCGGCCAGTTCGCGGGATCGCACGGCGTGCGGGGGCTGGTGAAGCTGCGCAGCTTCACCCAGGACCCCGCCGACGTGGTGGCCTACGGCGCGCTGTCCGACGAAACGGGCGGCCGCAGCTTCCGGCTGGCGCTCCAGGGCAAGGCCAAGGATCTGTTCCTGGCCAAGGTCGAGGGCGTCGCCACCCGTGAACAGGCCCAGGCTCTGGCCGGGGTGCGGCTCTACGTGGACCGCGCCGCCCTGCCGGAGACGGAGGACGAGGACGAGTTCTACCACGCCGACCTGATCGGTTTGCGGGCGGAACTCGCCGAGGGCGGCCTCTACGGCACGGTGAAGGCGATCTATGATTTCGGGGGCGGCGACGTCCTGGAGATCCGGGTCGCGTCCGGTGCCCTGGAGATGCTGCCCTTCTCCAAGGCCTGCGTGCCGGTGGTGGACGTGCGCGGCGGCCGAATCGTCGTCGATCTGCCCGCCGTGATCGAGGCCCGCGAGGGCCAGGATGACGACGCGGAAGGGGAAGGCGGGGAGGAGGAGCCGTGAATCACGGCGCCGACGGCCCGCTGGTCTGGACCGCCAAGGTTCTGACGCTGTTCCCGGAGATGTTTCCGGGGCCGCTCGGCCAGAGTCTGGCCGGCAAGGCGCTGGAAAATGGAGTCTGGGCGCTGGAATCGGTGGACATTCGCTCGTTCGCGCGCGATAAACACCGCTCCGTCGACGACACCCCTTTCGGCGGAGGGGCCGGCATGGTCATGCGGCCCGACGTGCTGGACGCGGCCTTGACCGCGACGGCCGGGCCTGTGGGGGCGCCGGGACGCGGCAAGGCGATCTACCTGTCGCCGCGCGGACGGGTGCTGGACCAGGCGCTGGTCAAGGAGCTGGCCGCCACCCCGGTGGTGACGCTGCTCTGCGGCCGGTACGAGGGGGTGGACGAGCGGGTCCTGGACGCGCACGGCCTCGAGGAGGTCAGCCTCGGGGATTTCGTGCTGTCCGGCGGCGAACCCGCCGCTCTGTGTTTGATCGACGCGGTGGTGCGCTTGCTCCCCGGCGTCATGGGCAACACGGAGACGGCGGGGGAGGAGAGTTTCGAGCGGGGGCTGCTGGAATACCCCCACTACACCCGCCCGGCGGTCTGGACCGACGGGCAGGGGGTGGAGCGCGCGGTGCCGGAGGTTCTGCTTTCCGGGCACCATGAGAAGGTACGGGCTTGGCGGCTCGCCGAGGCGGAGAGGATCACGGAGGCCCGACGGCCCGACCTGTGGTCCCCCTACGAGGCGGAACGCCGGGCCAGGAACGCTGAGATGAACAAGGGTCGACGGCAGGTTCGCCGGCGCGATCCGAAACCGGAGTGACGGTCCGCCGCGAGGCGCGCCGAATGAAAGAGGGATAGTGCTATGAACCTGTTGCAGCAGCTCGAGCAGGAGCAGATCGAGAAGGCCCTCGGCGGCAAGACGATTCCCGCTTTCTCGTCGGGCGACACCGTCCGCGTGAACGTGAAGGTCGTCGAAGGCACGCGCGAGCGCGTCCAGGCCTATGAGGGCGTCGTGATCGCCCGCAAGAACGCCGGTGTGAATTCGTCCTTCACCGTCCGCAAGATCAGCTACGGCGAAGGCGTGGAGCGCGTGTTCCCGCTCTACTCGCCGCGCATCGACTCGATCGAGCTGGTCCGCAAGGGCGCCGTCCGCCGCGCCAAGCTGTACTATCTGCGCGATCGTCGCGGCAAGTCGGCCCGCATCACCGAGCGCACGACCGGCCACGGCATCGTCAAGAAGGCCGCCGCCGAGTAAGGCTGCGTTCCTTTCGCAGGTTCATGAGTTCGGCGCCCGGCCCCGGCCGGGCGCTGTCGTCCCCAAACCCACCATTCTTTTGAGGAGTAGGCGCCATGAAGCGCACGTTCCAGCCCAGCAACATCGTGCGTAAGCATCGCCACGGCTTCCGCGCCCGCATGGCCACCGTCGGCGGCCGCAAGGTCATCGCCCGCCGCCGCGCCCGCGGCCGCAAGGTCCTGAGCGCCTAAGTCCGGTGATGGCGCCGGGCCGCGCGGTCGGGCGCCTGATGCGGCGGCCGGAGTTTCTGGCCGTGGCCGGGACACGGCGCAAGCATGTGGCGCCCGGCCTGATCCTCCAGGTGCGTCGGCACGACGACCGGCAGCGCCCCGCCGATGGCGGGGTGACGGTCCGTCTCGGGCTGACGGCGAGCCGCAAGGTCGGCAACGCGGTGGTGCGCAATCGCGCCCGCCGCCGTTTGCGCGAGGCGGCTCGGCAAATTCTCCCGGTTCACGCGCTTCCCGGACACGACTTCGTCCTGGTGGCGCGCGGCGGCACGGCCGGACGGCCGTGGCTTGAGCTTCTCGGCGATCTGACCGCCGGGCTGAAGCGGCTCGGCCTGTGGCGCGACGCGCCGTCCTCCCTTCCCGCCGCCCTGGCGGCCGACGCTTCCGCCGGCACGGGCGAGGGTTAGGAAAAGGGGACTCGGATGCCCCGCATGAGCCCGCCCCGCATGAGCCCGCTTGCCCACGCGCTGCGCGCGCTGGTCTATCTCTACCGCTGGACGCTGTCGCCCTTCATCGGCATGCATTGCCGCTTCCAGCCGACCTGCTCCCGCTATTCCATCGAAGCGCTCGAAAAGCACGGAGCGATCCGTGGCGGCTGGCTGACGCTGCGGCGGATCGCGCGCTGCCATCCCTGGGGCGGATCGGGCTACGACCCGGTTCCCGACCCGGCGCATCGCCATCACCACCATCATCACGGGGCATCCCGCGGGCAGGCGACTGTTGCCGCGCGCCGCGAAAACCCGTAACTAGTCCGCGCAAACGCCGCCTGATGTTTTTCGAAGGCCCCACGGCAACCGGGACGCCATGACCGACCAACGCAACCTCATCATCGCGATTGCCCTGTCGATCGCCATCCTGCTCGGCTTCCAGTATTTCTACGAGAAGCCCCGGGTGGAGCAGCAGAGGCAACTCGCCGCCCAGCAGGCCGCGCAGACGGAGCAGACGGTCAACGCGCCGGCGCCCGGCGTGCCCGGCGCTCAAGTCCCCGGCACGGCCGTCGAGGTCGCCAAGGACCGCGCCACGCTGGTGGCCGAGCAGGTCGCGGCGGGGTCGCGGGTGAAGATCGACACCCCGTCGCTGCACGGCTCGGTCAACCTCGTCGGCGGCCGCATCGACGACCTCACGCTGGCGACCTACCGCGAGACCCCGGACCCCAAGAGCCCGGAGATCGTGCTGCTCGCCCCGGCCGGCACGCCGCAGGCCTATTACGCCGAGTTCGGCTGGGTGCCGGAGGACCGCGCGGTCGCCACGCCCAACGACAAGACCGTCTGGAAGGCCGACGCCGCCGCCCTGACTCCGGCCAAGCCGCTGGTCCTGACCTGGGACAACGGCCAGGGTCTGGTGTTCGAGCGCAAGGTCGCGGTCGACAACGATTTCATGTTCACGGTGACGCAGACGGTGCGCAACACCGGCGGCGCGCCGGTGCGCCTGCTGCCCTACAGCCTCGTCTCGCGCAGCGGCACGCCGCACACCTCGGGCTACTACATCCTGCATGAGGGCCCGCTCGGCGTCTTCGACGGCAAGCTTTCGGAAGAGTCCTACGACAGCGTCCGCAAGGCCGGCACCATCGCCAAGGAGACCACCGGCGGCTGGATCGGCATCACCGACAAGTACTGGCTGGTCTCGCTGGTCCCCGACCAGAAGGAGAAGGTCACCGCCCGCTACGTCCACACCACGACGGGCAACACCGACCGCTACCAGACCGACACCATGGGCGCCGCCGTCGAGGTCGCGCCGGGCGCCGCCATCGAGCAGACCGCGCGCCTGTTCGCCGGCGCCAAGCAGGTGAAGCTGCTGGACGGCTACGCCGACTCGCTGGGCATCAAGAACTTCGACCTCGCGATCGATTTCGGCTGGTTCTACTTCCTGACCAAGCCGTTCTTCTACGCGCTGGACTTCTTCGCGCGGGTGATCGGCAACTTCGGTCTGGCCATCCTGATGCTGACCATCTGCGTCAAGGCCGTCTTCTTCCCGCTCGCCAACAAGTCCTACCAGGCGATGAGCAAGATGAAGGCGCTCCAGCCCAAGATGCAGGAGCTGCGGGAGAAGTTCGGCGACGATCAGGCCCGGATGAACCAGGAACTGATGGCCATGTACAAGCGCGAGAAGGTCTCGCCGGTGTCGGGCTGCCTGCCGATCCTGATCCAGATTCCGGTGTTCTTCGCGCTCTACAAGGTGCTGTTCGTGACCATCGAGATGCGGCACGCGCCCTTCTTCGGCTGGATCCACGACCTGTCCTCGCCCGATCCGACGACCATATTCAACCTGTTCGGCCTGATCCCCTGGGATCCGCCCGCCATGCTGCATCTCGGCGCCTGGCCGCTGATCATGGGCGTGACGATGTGGTTGCAGCAGAAGATGAACCCGGCCCCGCCGGACCCGGTGCAGCAGAAGGTCTTCCAGTTCCTGCCCATCATCTTCACCTTCATGCTCGCCGGCTTCCCGGCCGGCCTGGTGATCTACTGGGCCTGGAACAACCTGCTGTCGGTCGCCCAGCAATGGACGATCATGCGGCGCATGGGCGTGAAGGCCTGATCCGTTCCATCTTCGGATGACATGACCGCCGGCCGACGTTTCCCTTGACGGGCGTCGGCCGGCGTTGTGCTTTTTCAGCGTTCCTATTCAGAAGGGTTTCCGACCATGACCGCCCCGCCCAAGCCCAGCATCGTGTCCGGCTTCGACGAGGCCGCGTTGGAGGCCGGGCGGCTGCTGTTCGCCAAGGAGTGCGACTTCGTCTGGGGCGCCGACGCGCTGAACCAGCTTCCCGAGGCCGACCTGCCCGAGGTCGCCTTCGCCGGCCGCTCCAACGTCGGCAAGTCGAGCCTCGTGAACGCGCTGACCGGACGCAAGACGCTGGCCCGCACCTCCAACACGCCGGGCCGCACGCAGCAGCTCAACTTCTTCAACCTGGGCAACCGGCTGAAGCTGGTCGACATGCCGGGCTACGGCTACGCCAAGGAATCGAAGGAGAAGGTCGAGGCCTGGAACGACATGGTCCGCCGCTTCCTGCGCGGCCGCGTCACGCTGCGCCGCGCCCTGGTGCTGGTCGATTCGCGCCACGGGCTGAAGCCCAACGACGAGGAGATCATGGAGATGCTCGACAAGACCGCCGTGCCCTACGTCGTCGTGCTCACCAAGAGCGACAAGGTCAAGGCGAGCCATCTCGACGCCGTCCGCCGCGCCACCGAGGCGGGGCTGAAGAAGCACCCGGCGGCCTTCCCCGACATCCACGTCACCAGTTCGGAGCTGGGCCTCGGCATCGCCGAACTGCGCGCCAGCCTGGCGCAGCTCGCGGCGGCGTGAGGTCGTGAGCATCGTCCTGACCCCGGCGCTGCTCTTCCTCCTCCAGGCCCTGCTGCTGATCGCCGGGCCCTTTCTGCTCTGGCGGCTGGCCGGGGCGCGCCACATCGCGCCGATGGTGGTGATCCAGATCCTGTTCGGGATCGCGCTCGGCCCCTCGCTGTTCGGGCGTCTGGCGCCGGAGCTGTGGGGCACGCTGTTCGCCCCGTCCGCCCTGGCCTCGCTGTCCGGCCTGTCGCTGCTGGCGGTCGTCCTCTTCGCGTTCCTGACCGGGCTGCATCTCGACCCCGCCGAATTCCGCGGGCGCGGGCGGGCCTTCGCCGCCGTGTCGCTGTCGAGCATGGCGGTGCCGACCCTTCTGGGCGCCGGGTTGGGCTGGTGGCTGGCCACCGCCTTCCCCGGCATGGCGGGGCCGCGCGCCACCCCCGGCCTGTTCGCCGCCGGCTTCGGCATCTGCATCGGCGTCACCGCCCTGCCGGTGCTCGGCGCCATCCTGCGCGAGATGGGGCTTCTGGGCGACAGGGTGGGGCGGCTGGCGCTCGGCTACGCCGCGGTCAACGACGCGCTTCTTTGGCTGTTCGTCACCGCCGCGCTGGCCTGGGCCTCGGCGGACGGGGCCGGGGCCGTCGTCCGGGTGACGCTGCTCGGCGCCGCCTACATCGGCGTGACCGTGCTGGTCGCCCGCCCGCTGCTGGCCCGGCTGTTCGAGCGGGCGGCGCCGAACGGCGAGATCGGCGACACGGCGCTGGTCGTCACCTGCACGGCGCTGATCGCCTCGGCGGCGGTCACCGAGCTGATCGGGCTGCACTACATCCTGGGCGCCTTCGTCGCCGGCACCGCGATGCCCCGGCGTGTCGCCGCCGCGATCCTGGAGCGGCTGGATCCGTTCGCCAACCTGGTGCTGCTGCCCTTCTTCTTCACCCTGACCGGGCTGAAGGTGACGCTCGACCTCGCCGATCCGGCGCAATGGACGGTGTTCGGGCTGGCGAGCGTCGCCACGCTGGCCGGCAAGCTGGCGGGCACCGCCATCCCCGCCCGGCTGACCGCCGAGGGCTGGGTCGATTCGCTGCGGCTCGGCGCCCTGATGTCCTGCAAGGGGCTGATGGAGGTCATCGTCCTGACAATCCTCCTGGAGGCCGGGTTGCTGTCGCCCGCCTGCTTCTCGGCGATGGTGCTGATGGCGGTGGTGGTCACCGCGCTGACCCAGCCGTCGGTGCGGCTGGTCGAATGGCTGGGCCGGCGCGGCGAGGCCCGTCAGAACGGCTTGCGCATGTTCTGAACGGTCAGCGGGTCCTGGCTGGGCCGCGGCTTTTCGGCGGGGGCGGGCGTGTCGCGCGCCCTCAACCGCCGGTCCATCCGTAAGGTTCCGGATGCGGGACGGCCATGGAAACCCCGCCGTGGAAGCCCCGCAAAAGTCCCCTAGGCAACGGCGTCCGCTTTCCGTTAAAGAAGCGCCACAGTCCATCCCGACGAAGGGCACATCCCGTGCAGAACACGACCCGTGACGAGTGGCTCGCCAAGGCCCGCACCCTGTCCGAAGCGCTGCCCTACATGCGCCGCTACGCCGGAAGCACCTTCGTCATCAAGTACGGCGGCCACGCCATGGGTGACGCCAGCCTCGCCGCGCTGTTCGCCCAGGACATCGTGCTGATGAAGCAGGTCGGCATCAACCCGGTGGTCGTCCATGGCGGCGGCCCGCAGATCGGCCAGATGCTGGACCGGCTGAAGATCAAGTCGAGCTTCATCGACGGCCTGCGCGTCACCGACAAGGAGACGGTCGAGGTCGTCGAGATGGTGCTGGCCGGCTCGATCAACAAGCAGATCGTCGCCGCCATCAACAGCGCCGGCGGCCGCGCCGTCGGCCTGTCGGGCAAGGACAGCAACCTGATCACCGCCCGCCGGCTGGAGCGCGTGCAGCGCGACCCCGACAGCAACATCGAAAGCGTGCTGGACCTGGGCTTCGTCGGCGAGCCGCACAAGGTCAACCCGGAGATCCTGAACGCGCTGGCGAAGTCGGACATCATCCCGGTGATCGCGCCGGTCGGCTTCGACGAGAAGGGCGACACCTACAACATCAACGCCGACACGGCGGCGGGCGCCGTCGCCGCGGCGGTGAAGGCGACGCGCTTCTTCCTGCTGACCGACGTCGCCGGGGTGCTCGACAAGAACAAGACCCTCATCGAGAGGATGTCGCTGGAGACGGCGCAGGCGGCGATCGCCGACGGCACCGCGTCGGGCGGCATGATCCCGAAGATCGAGACCTGCATCGGCGCCGTCGAGCAGGGAGTCGACGCGGCGGTGATCCTCGACGGCCGGGTGCCGCACGCCCTGCTGCTGGAGATCTTCACCGAGGGCGGCGCCGGCACCCTGATCGGCCGGGCCTGACGCCCCATATAGCGGGGACGGCGTTCGACGGGAAAGGGAGACGGTCCGCCATGTCCGATCCGCGCAAGGAACTGCTCCGCCAGATCAGGGCCATCCGGGAAAAGATGGATCCCAAGCTGGTGGAGCGCGCCAAGCTGGCGGTGTTCGGCAAGGTCCCCTACGACAGCGACAGCGCCCGGCAGGCGGTCGGCCATTTCCTGGACGGCCGCGACGACGGCGGCGCCTTCCGCCGCAAGCTGGAACAGGCGCTGAAGGAGGAGGGCGGGGCGCTCGACCTCGAGGTGCCCAAGGCTGAGACGCCGGCCGTTCCGGCGAAGCCCCGGCGCGGCGGGCGGGTGACGTAGAGCCACCTCCGCCCCCGACCCCAACCTCCCCACAGCCGCCATGCCGGAAGGAGCCGCCCCGTGCTGCACGTCTTCGTCAACGACGGCGGCCTCCTGCGCTGGGCCAAGGAGGCCGACGGCGCCCCCGGTCCCGTGCCCCGCAACACGGTCTGGCTCGACCTGCTGAACCCGACCCCGGACGAGTTGGTCCGCGCCGAGGCGCTCATCGGCGCGCCTCTGCCGACCCGCGAGCAGATGGCCGAGATCGAGGAGTCGAGCCGCCTGCGCGTGGCGAACGGCATTCTGTCGATGACGGTCACCGCCCTGGTCTGGGCCGACACCGACGAGCCGCGCATCGCCGTCGTCACCTTCGTGCTGGCCGGTCGGCGGCTGGTCACCATCCACCACATCGACCCGCAGCCCTTCCTGGCCTTCCGCCGCCGCGCCAGCCACGCCGAGCTTCCCATCACCAAGGGCGAGGCGGTGCTGGCGGCGCTGGTCGAGGGCATGGTGGACCGCACCGCCGGCGTCCTGCGCCGCACCGGGATCGAGCTGGACGCCATCAACCGCCGCGCCTTCCGCGGGCGCAAGCTGCGCTCGCGCGGCGAGACGCTGGACGACACCCAGACGCTCAAGCGCATCGGCCACGCCGGCCACCTGATCGGCAAGGCCCGCGTCAGCCTCGCCAGCCTGACCCGCATGATGGACTTCCTGGGCCGCGACGAGGGCTGGAACGCCGGCAAGGCGACCCGGCGCTGGGCGCGCACCGCCCGCCAGGACGTCGCCGGGCTGGACGAGTACGCCGGCTTCCTGGCCGGCAAGGTGGCGCTGCTGCTCGACACCGCGCTCGGCCGCATCAACGTCGAGCAGAACGAGATCGTGAAGATCGTCTCGATCATCACCGTGCTGCTGTTCCCGCCGACCCTGGTCGCGAGCATCTGCGGCATGAACTTCACGGCGATGCCGGACATGGACGAACCGGCGGCCTACCCGTCGGCGCTGCTGCTGATGCTGCTGTCGGCGCTGCTGCCGATGATCTTCGTCCGGCTGCGCCGCTGGCTGTAGCGCCGCCGCCGGCAAGACCGGATCAGCGCACCCGGGCCATCAGCGCACCCGGGCCGACAGCACGATGCCGCCGCCGATCAGCGCCACGCTCAGCAGCACGCCCAGGTTCAGCGGCTCGTTGTAGAAGGCGGCGCTCAGCAGAAGCGCGGTGACCGGCACGAGGCAGACGATCTGCCCGGCCTGGCTGGCCGGCATGACCGACAGCGCCTTGCCCCACCACCAGTAGCAGAGTCCGGTGGCGATCAGGCAGTTGTAGGCGATGACCGCCAGCAGCGAGCCCGACCAGTGGACCGGATGGCCCGATTCGGTGAGCAGCGCCAGCGGCACCATGACGACCGCGCTGGCGGCGATCTGCCAGAAGGTCTGGGTCCAGAAGGGTGTCCGCCACACCCGGCGGCGGTAGAGCGTGGCGCCGAGCGCCCAGCTGACCGCGCAGCCGATCAGCAGGCCGTTGCCGATCAGCGCGTTGGGGTCGCTCCAGTTCACCAGCGCCGGGTTGAAGAAGACGACCACCCCGGCGAAGGTCAGCAGCGCCGCCGCGGCGCGGCGCCGGGTGATCCGCTCGCCCAGCAGCAGCAGGCCGAGCGGCAGCGCCCACATCTGCATGGTGTAGGCCAGCACCGAGGCGCGGCCCGGCGAGACGAACTGAAGCCCGATGTTGCTCAGCCCCATCATGCCGCCGACCTGCAACAGGCCGATGACCGCGATCATCAGCCGCTCGCCGCGCCGGGGCAGCAGGGGAAAGCGCAGGACCGGCGCCAGCGCCGCGACGCTGAGCGCGGTCCCGACCAGCCGCACGGCGCAGAAGGCGAGCGGGCCGATGTCCACCAGCGCCAGCTTCATCAGCGGCCAGTTGGCGCCCCAGAACAGGACGATGCCGGCAAGCTGCGCGTAGACCGTGGGATTCGGGCCGGCGCGGACCGCCTCCTGTCGGGAGACCGCGGAGCGTCCGCCCTTCACCGCTTCGTCCGTCATGACCGGTCGCTCTCCCCAGGTTGCGGAGCATGCTAATTCCGCAGGCTGACAATCAGCCCTGCTTTCCTTTGACGGCAGCCGTGCATCCGTGCATCATCCCGCGCATTCCAGGGGGGTCCCGACAGGGGGCTGAGATACCAACGGCCGGGCGCGTCAGCGCATCCGGCAGCGTGGTGACCCTTCGAACCTGATCCGGGTCATGCCGGCGAAGGGAGGGAACACGCGACCGGACCGTCCAAGGTCCCATCCGGCCGATTTGTCGGTCCGTCCGCGATCCATCGCCTCCGTCTTGTCCCGGGTTTGTCCGCCGCCCAACGCCAAGACGGAGAAACCCCGTGCCAAAAGACCTCGACACCCAGCCCCCCGAGCCCAAGGGCTTCGACCAGGGCGCCGTCCGCCTCTCGACCGGCCCCTTGCCCGCCTCGCGCAAGCGGTTCGTCGCCGGAAGCCGCTTTCCCGACCTGCGCGTCGCCCTGCGCGAGATCTGCCTGGGCGGCGGCGAGCCGCCGTTGACCGTCTACGACGCGTCCGGCCCCTACACCGACGAGGCGGCGTCCATCGACGTGCGCGACGGGCTGGCCAAGCTGCGCCGCGACTGGATCCTCGCCCGCCGGGACGTCGAGCCGGCCGAGGGCGGGCCCTTGCGCGGCAAGCCCGGCGTCGCGGTGACGCAGATGGCCTACGCCCGCGCCGGCCTCGTCACGCCGGAAATGGAGTACATCGCCATCCGCGAGAATCTCGGCCGCACGCAAGCGTCCGAAACGGCGCGCGACGGCGAGGATTTCGGCGCGTCGATCCCCGATCTGGTGACGCCGGAATTCGTGCGCGACGAGGTGGCGCGCGGCCGGGCCATCATCCCGTCCAACATCAACCACCCCGAATCGGAGCCGATGATCATCGGCCGCAACTTCCTCACCAAGATCAACGCCAACATCGGCAACTCGGCGGTGACCTCCTCGATCGAGGAGGAGGTGGAGAAGATGGTCTGGGCGATCCGCTGGGGCGCCGACACGGTGATGGATCTGTCCACCGGCGACGACATCCACCGCACCCGCGAATGGATCCTGCGCAACGCCCCGGTGCCCATCGGCACGGTGCCGATCTATCAGGCGCTGGAGAAGGTGCGCGGCAAGGCCGAGGATCTGACCTGGGAGCTGTTCCGCGACACGCTGATCGAGCAGGCGGAGCAGGGGGTGGACTATTTCACCATCCACGCCGGCCTGCGCCTCGCCCACATCCCGCTGACGGCGAAGCGGGTGACGGGAATCGTCTCGCGCGGCGGCTCGATCATCGCGAAATGGTGCCTGTCGCACCACCGCGAGAATTTCCTCCACGAGCGGTTCGCCGACATCGTCGAGATCTGCCGGACCTACGACGTGGCGCTGTCGCTGGGCGACGGCCTGCGGCCGGGCTGTCAGGCCGACGCCAACGACGCCGCCCAGTTCGCCGAGCTGGAGACGCTGGGCGAGCTGACGAAGATCGCCTGGGCGCGCGACGTCCAGGTGATGATCGAGGGGCCGGGCCATGTGCCGCTGCACAAGATCAAGCACAACGTCGACAAGCAGCTGGCGCTGTGCGGCGAGGCGCCCTTCTACACGCTGGGGCCGCTGGTGACGGACGTCGCGCCCGGCTACGACCACATCACCAGCGCCATCGGGGCGGCGATGATCGGCTGGTTCGGCACGGCGATGCTCTGCTACGTCACGCCGAAGGAGCATCTGGGCCTGCCCGACCGCGACGACGTGAAGGCCGGGGTGATCGCCTACAAGATCGCCGCCCACGCCGCCGATCTGGCGAAGGGCCACCCGGCGGCGCGCTTG
Source organism: Azospirillum agricola (assembly GCF_017876095.1). Classification (GTDB taxonomy): domain Bacteria; phylum Pseudomonadota; class Alphaproteobacteria; order Azospirillales; family Azospirillaceae; genus Azospirillum; species Azospirillum agricola. Next base: position 129,489 of record NZ_JAGINM010000017.1, on the reverse strand, counting down.
CGCGACGACGCCATGTCGCGGGCGCGCTTCTCCTTCCGCTGGCGCGACCAGTTCGCGCTGGCGCTCGATCCCGACACGGCGATGGCCTACCACGACGAGACCCTGCCGGCGGAGGGGGCGAAGACCGCGCATTTCTGCTCGATGTGCGGGCCGAAATTCTGCTCGATGAAGATCACCCAGGAGATCCGCGACGCGGCGGAGTCGGGCATGACCGAGATGTCGGAGAGGTTCCGCGCCTCGGGCGGGGAGATCTACCAGCCGGCGGAGTGAGGGCGGCCGGCGGAACGAGGGGGACGGGGAGGGGGCCGGAGCCCCGTCGGCGGCCGCGCGGCGGCCGGCGGCGGCCCCTTCCCCGCGCAAAGCGGGGGCTCGGTGGAGCGGGGGCGGGCAAGGCCGTCCGCCGCGCGAGATTTGCCTCGCATCCGCCGCGCCCCGGCGGTAGAAGGTGTGTCCCGGTCCGCAGGATCCATAGGGTTGACGGCGCGACCGGATCGATTTTCCGGAGCGTCCCATGTCCAACGCCGAATTTCATCGCATCAAGCGCCTCCCGCCCTACGTGTTCGCCGAAGTGAACGCCATGAAGGCCCGAGCCCGAGCTAACGGCGCTGATATCATCGACCTCGGCATGGGCAACCCCGACCAGGCGACCCCGCAGCACATCGTCGACAAGCTGGTCGAGGCCGTGCGCGATCCCAAGACGCACCGCTACTCGAACTCGCGCGGCATCCCCGGCCTGCGCAAGGCGCACGCGGCCTACTACAAGCGCCGCTTCAACGTCGACATCGACCCCGAGACCGAGACCATCGTCACCATCGGGTCGAAGGAGGGGCTGGCCAACCTCGCCCAGGCGATCACCAGCCCGGGCGACATCATCCTGGTGCCGAACCCGAGCTACCCGATCCATCCCTTCGGCTTCATCCTGGCCGGCGCCTCGGTGCGCCACCTGCCGGTGGGCATGGAGAACGGCGCCTCGACCGACATCGACAGCTTCATGGTCATGCTGGAGCGCGCCGTGCGCCACAGCGTGCCCAAGCCGCTGGCGCTGGTCCTGAACTACCCGTCGAACCCGACGGCCGAGGTGGTCGGGCTCGACTTCTACCGGCCGATCGTCGAGTTCTGCCGCAAGCACGGCATCTACATCCTGTCCGACCTCGCCTACGCCGAGATCTTCTTCGACGGCAACCCGCCGCCGTCGATCCTGGAGATCCCCGAGGCCCGCGAGATCGCCGTCGAATTCACCTCGATGTCGAAGACCTATTCGATGGCCGGCTGGCGCATCGGCTTCGCGACCGGCAACAAGACGCTGATCACCGCGCTCGCCCGCATCAAGTCCTACCTCGACTACGGCGCCTTCACGCCGATCCAGGTCGCCGCGACGGCCGCGCTCAACGGTCCGCAGGACTGCGTGCAGCAGGTGCGCGACATGTACAAGCAGCGCCGCGACGTGATGATCGAGGGGCTGGCCGCCGCCGGCTGGGAGGTGCCGGTCCCGGCCGCCTCGATGTTCGCCTGGGCGCCGATCCCGCCGCAGTTCGCGCATCTGGGCTCGCTGGAATTCTCCAAGCTGCTGCTCCAGCAGGCCGAGGTCGCGGTCGCACCCGGCATCGGCTTCGGCGAGTACGGCGACGGCCATGTCCGTCTGGCGATGGTGGAGAACGTCCACCGCATCCGCCAGGCGACCCGCAACATCAAGGAGTTCTTCCGTTCCAACGCCGGTGGCGTGGCGGCGAGCAAGGACCCGGCGGCCCGCGCCGCCCTTCTGGAATCCGAGAAAGCGAAAGCCTGATGTCGAAAGCCGCTCCCCTCAAAATCGCGGTCGCCGGCCTGGGCACGGTCGGCGCCGGTGTCCTGAAGCTCCTGGAGACCCAGGCCGACCTGATCGAACAGCGCTGCGGCCGCCGCATCGAGGTGGTCGCGGTCAGCGCCCGCTCGAAGGGCAAGGACCGCGGCGTCGACCTGTCGGCGCTGCGCTGGTACGACGACCCGGTGGCGCTCGCCGCCGATCCCGAGGCCGAGCTGGTCGTCGAGCTGATCGGCGGCTCGGAAGGCCCGGCGCGCGACACCGTCGCCACCGCGCTGGAGACCGGCAAGCACGTCGTCACCGCCAACAAGGCGCTGCTCGCCGTCCACGGCACCGGGATCGCGCTGAAGGCCGAGGGCAAGGGCCTGACCGTCGCCTTCGAGGCGGCAGTCGCCGGCGGCATCCCCATCATCAAGGGGCTGCGCGAGGGGCTGGCCGCCAACCGGGTGACCGAGATCCACGGCATCCTCAACGGCACCTGCAACTACATCCTGACCGAGATGCGCACCACCGGCCGCGACTTCGCGGACGTGCTGGCCGACGCGCAGGCGCTGGGCTACGCCGAGGCCGACCCCAGCTTCGACATCGACGGGGTCGACGCCGCGCACAAGCTGGCGGTGCTGGCCTCGGTCGCCTTCGGCACGCCGGTCGATTTCGCCTCGGTCCACATCGAGGGCATCCGCCACGTCTCGGCGGTCGATTTCGACTACGCCGACCAGCTCGGCTTCCGCATCAAGCTGCTCGGCATCGCCCGGCGCACCGACAAGGGCGTCGAGCAGCGCGTCCACCCCTGCATGGTGCCGAAATCGGCGCCGATCGCCTCGGTCGACGGGGTGTTCAACGCCGTGGTGGCGCAGGCCGACTTCGCCGACCGCGTGCTGTTCGTCGGCCGTGGCGCCGGCGCCGGCCCGACGGCCTCGGCCGTCGTCGCCGACCTGATCGACATCGCGCGCGGCCGCTCCACCCCGACCTTCGGCGTTCCGGCCGAAGCGCTGGGTGCCGCCGCGCCGTCGCCGATGGAGGCCCGTCGGGGGTCGTACTACGTCCGCCTGATGGTGGTGGACCGCCCCGGTGTGATAGCGGATATCGCCGCGGCGATGCGCGACCAGAACGTCTCCATGGAGCAGTTCCTGCAACGCGGCCGCTCGCCGGGCGAAGCCGTCCCGGTGGTCCTGACCACCCACGACACCGACGAGGCGTCCATGCAGAAGGCTCTCGCCACCATCGCCGCGCAGGACAGCGTGGTCGAGCCGCCGCGCATGATCCGCATCGAACAGTTCTGATCAAAAAAGCAGCCGTTTCGCACAACCACACGACCGCCTGAATACGACCGAAGAGTCGGGGGGAGCACACCATGTCCACGCATGTCGATCTGTCCAACATGGACCGGAACCTGGCGCTCGAAGCCGTCCGCGTCACCGAGGCGGCGGCCCTGTCGGCCTCGCTGCTGATGGGCCGGGGCGACGAGAAGCTCGCCGACCAGGCCGCCGTGGACGCGATGCGTCAGGCCTTGAACACGCTCTACATCGACGGCACCGTGGTGATCGGCGAGGGCGAGCGCGACGAGGCCCCGATGCTCTACATCGGCGAGAAGGTCGGCGCCGGCATCGGCCGCGGTCCCAAGGTGGACATCGCGCTCGATCCGCTGGAAGGCACCACCATCTGCGCCACCGGCGGCCCGAACTCGCTGGCCGTCATCGCCATGGCCGAGGAGGGCGGCTTCCTGAACGCCCCCGACGTCTACATGGACAAGATCGCCGTCGGCGCCGGCCTGCCGGAGAATCTCGTCGACCTCGACGAGACCCCGGCGACCAACCTCAAGGCCCTGGCCAAGGCCAAGGGCACCGAGATCGCCGAGCTGCTGGTCTGCATCCTGAACCGTCCGCGCCACGCCGAGCTGATCGCCCGCGTCCGCGAGGCCGGCGCCCGCATCATGCTGATCAACGACGGCGACGTCTCGGGCGTCATCGCCACCAGCCAGGCCGGCACCGGCGTCGACATGTATGTCGGCTCCGGCGGCGCGCCGGAGGGCGTGCTGGCGGCCGCCGCGCTGCGCTGCATCGGCGGCCAGTTCCAGGGCCGTCTGCTGTTCCGCAACGACGACGAGAAGGCCCGCGCCGCCAAGTGGGGCGTGACCGATCTCAACAAGAAGTACAGCCTGAACGAGCTGGCGCGCGGCAACGTCATGTTCGCCGCCACCGGCGTCACCGACGGCGCCATGCTGAAGGGCGTCCGCCGCTTCCCCGGCGGCGCCTACACCCACTCGGTGATCATGCGCTCCAAGTCGGGCACCGTGCGCTACATCGAGGCGCACCACAACCTGCACCGCAAGCCGGGCGTGAACTGACCCTCCGGCGGTCTCCGCCGGGGCGTCGAGCCCACCGGAACAGGGGCGCGCGGCGACAGCCGCGCGCCCCTTTTTCATGCCCGCTTTCCGGCTTGGTAAGCGCCGCGTTGATTTGCCCACGAATGTTCTATCGAATTTCCGCAGGGCTGGAGCCTGAAGCATGCAAAGGCCCGCTCATTGATTTCGCACCCGCAGCATGCAAATATTCACCTGTAACGAGGCACCGCGTACAGGAGACCATCATGAGCTATTCTTCGCTTCCTTCATCGCATGGCGAATTGTTCGGCGCTGAAACAAATCGTTCCTCGCTCTTTCAGCGGGTTGTTCATTGGGTCAAGGAACGCGCTGATCTTTACCGCGCCGAATATGAGCTGAACCATATGAGCGACATGGAACTGGCCGACGTCGGCCTGACCCGTGGCGACATCCACAACGCCGTTCGCCATGGCCGTATCGCCTGATGACCGGCCGTGACCGCACCGACATCCGGCCCGGAGGCGCCTGCGCCCCGGCCGGATGACCAGCGGTCCCGCGATTGGCCCACTTGTTCAAGCGGGCACCCGAAAGCCCCGGCGGTCGACCGCCGGGGCTTTCGCGTTTTGGTGGTCCCATTGTTTTGCGGGCGGATATTCCGTGATGTTCGGCGACGCCTGTCCAACCGGCACAGACCCGGTTCAAAGGCTTGCACCGGCATGCGGCGTTATGGTTAAAGAACATTAATATTAACGGTGGTTCCGTTTAAGGATTGAAACGGACCGCCGCTGTCATGACCGACGGCCAAGCCGGAGGCCGGCACCGTCGCGAAGGTTTCCACCGCATGAGCCTGCTCCATCGATTGCTGCTGCTCGTCTTTCTCGCGCTGATCCCGGCGGCGGTGATCGAGATCGACAACGAGCTGCAACTCCGCGCCTCGCGCGAGGATGAGGCGCGCCAGACCGTCCTGCGTCTGGCCCATCTCTTCGCCGCCGAGCAGGAGCGGATGATGGCGGGGGTGCGCCAGCTCCTGGTCGCCATCGCCCACACCCCGGTCGTCCGCGACGGCGCTCCGCGCGATTGCCAGGATTACCTGGAGGAGCTGCGGCCCGGCCTTCCTCCCTACCTGCGCCTCCAGATTTCCGGTCCCGAGCGTGTCGTGCGCTGCGCCACCGAGGCGTCGGCGGTCGGTCTGCCGGTGGCCGGCCGCTCCGACATCGACGGCGCCATCCGGCACGACCGCTTCAGCATCGGCGAACTGGTGCCGCCGCCGGCCGGCGAGCGCGCCACGTCGAGTTCGGTGGCACCGGGCGCGCTGCCGGTGGCGGAGCCGATCCGCGAGACGGGGGGGACCGTCATCGGGGCGGTCGGCGCCATGATCGATCTCGGCTGGCTGGCCCGCACCTTGGCCGGCCGGCCGCTGGAGCAGAATTTCGCGCTGCTGCTGTTCCACCGCGACGGCACCATCCTCGCCCGATTCCCGGAGCGTCCGGGGCTGGTCGGCCGCCATCTGCCGCCCAACGGCTATGACGCGCTGCTGAACCTGCGCGCGCCGGCGATCCTGGATCTGCGGGGTTTCGACGGCCATCCGCGCATCGTCGGCGCGGTGCCGCTCGGCGAGGGGCTGGACGGGCTGGGCGTCGCCGTCTCGGTCGACCGGCAGGCGGTGCTCGCCCCCATCGAGCGGGCGATGCTGCGCGCGCTGGGGGTGATCGGCGGGGTGATGCTGCTGACGCTGCTGGCCGCCTGGTGGAGCGCCGACCGCTTCCTGCGCCGGCCGGCCTACGCCCTGATCGCGGCGGCGCGGCGCTGGAGCGAGGGCGACCTGTCGGCCCGCACCGGCCTGGCCGACGGGCGCTCGGAGGTCGGCATGCTCGGCCGCGCCTTCGATTCGATGGCCGAGGCACTGGAACGGCAGGCCCGCGACCAGAAGGAGGCCAACGCGCTCGCCCACAAGGCGGCCTCGGTGCTGTCCAGCACGACCGACGGCGTGTTCGAGATCGACCGCGCCTGGCGCATCACCTTCATGAACGACCGCGCCCGCGATCTGGTCGGCGCCGTCGAGGATCTGACCGGGCGGCGCATGCGCGACGCCTTCGCCGATTCGATCCATTCGGTCTTCGCGATGAATTTCCGCCGGGCGCTGGCCGGCACCGAGGTGGTGTCCTTCGAGGCCTTCTACCCGCCCAAGCAGGCGTGGTACGCGGTGCGCGCCTTTCCCTCGCGCAAGGGGCTGGCGGTCTTCTTCCAGGACGTCACCGACCTGCGCCGGGCCGAGGCCGCGCGGCGGCGCAGCGAGGCCCGTTTCCGCGCCGTGTTCGAGCTGGCCGCCGTCGGCATCGAGCGGCTCGACCGCGACGGCCGCTACCTCGACGTCAACGCGACGCTCTGCTCGATCCTCGGCTGCAAGCGCGAGGAACTACTGGAGCTGACCGACGCCGCCGTCACCGATCCGGCCGACCGGGCAAGGGAGGAGGTGCTGCTGACCCACCTGACCAGCGGCGTCATCCCCAGCTACGCCATCGAGAAGCGCTATCTCCGCCCCAGCGGGGAGCCGGTGTGGGTGCGGGTGACCTCCTCGCTGTCGCCCAACGCCGACGGCGAGGAGCCCGACCGCATCTCCATCGTCGAGGACATTTCCGAGCGCAAGGTGATCGAGGCCGAGCTGCACGCCGCCAAGGAGGAGGCCGAGCGGGCCAACCTCGGCAAGTCGAAGTTCCTGGCGGCGGCCAGCCATGACCTGCGCCAGCCGCTGCAATCGCTGTTCTTCTTCTCCGCCGCGCTGGCCCGCCACATCGCCGACGACCGGGCGCGCGAGCTGCTGCACCGGATGGACCAGGGACTCGACGCGCTGAAGGGGTTGCTGGACAGCCTGCTCGACGTGTCGCGGCTCGATTCCGGGGTGATCGTGCCGGAGCTGGAGAGTTTCCCATCGTCGGAGATCATGGACGTCATCGACGCCGCCTACGCACCGCTCGCCGCCGAGAAGGCGCTGGGCTGGCGGGTCGAGGGCTGCGGCGAGCGCGCGGTGCGCAGCGACCGCACCCTGCTGACCCGGCTGGTGCGCAATCTGGTGGACAACGCGCTGCGCTACACCCAGGCCGGCATGATCCGGGTCCGCTGCCGGGTCGAGGGCGACCGTCTCGCCATCGAGGTGCAGGACACCGGCATCGGCATCCCCGACGAGCATCTGGAGCGCATCTTCGAGGAGTTCCACCAGGTCGGCAACCCGGAGCGCGACCGCACCCAGGGGCTCGGGCTCGGGCTCGCCATCGTGCGGCGGCTGTCGCACCTGCTCGACCATCCGGTGGAGGTGCGCTCGGTGCATGGCCGGGGTTCCGCCTTCCGCGTGCTGGTGCCGCTGGCCGAACCGAAGCCGGCGGTCGCCGAGACGCCGGTCGCGGCGCCGGACGGGCGGGGGCGGCTGGCGGTGCTGGTCGATGACGACGCGGTGGTGCTGCTCGGCCTGCGGACGGTGCTGACGGAGTGGGGCTACCGGGTGTTGGCCGCCGACAGCGCCGATCAGGCGATGGAACGGCTGGCGGCGCAGAACGAGCGGCCCGACATCCTCATCGCCGATTACCGTCTGCGCGAGGGGCGGGTGGGGACCGAGGTGGTGCGCCGGGTGCGCGAGCGCTACGGCGCCGACCTGCCGGCGGTGATCCTGACCGGGGAGACCGGGGCGGACGCCCTGCTCGACGCCGCCGCCCATCAGGTGCCGGTGATCCACAAGCCGGTGACGCCGCGCCAGCTCTGGGCCGAGGTCGAGCGCCTGTTCGATGCGGGGGACGGCGCGCGCGACTCCGCACGGCCGATGGCGGCACGGGCTTAGGGAGAGAGGCCCGGCGGCACGGACCTTCGGCGCGTCAGATCAGCGCGCCCTGCCGCGCCTCCTCGTCCCGCTCCACTGCCGCGTCGGCCTTGGCCTCGGTTTCGCCGGCCAGGGCGGTCCGCCCGGCGTCGGTCAGGCGGCAGACCAGCCAGTCGGGCTTCAGCGGGTTGTCGAACCAGCGCTCGGCCCAGCCGGCCTTCAGGCAGGCGTCCACCGTCGGCTTCTTGACGCGCTGGCCGCGCTCGTCGAACAGCGGCAGCTTGCCGCCGGGCTGGGCGAGCCCCCGCCGGAGCCACGCCGCCTGGACGTCGCTGGGGCTGCGGTGGGAACCGGAACGGCGCGGCACGGCCATGATCGCCTCGAAACCTTGTGAGGATGGATGGGCAGGGGTCGTGCCACCGGGGGGCCTGTGGCAAAGTCGGGGCATCCTACGCGAAACGGGTAGGGACAGGGAAGGGAGCCGCCACACCATGGAGTTCGTTCTCGCCTACGTCACCGCCGGCTCCCGGGAGGAGGCGCTGCGCATCGGCCGCGCCCTGGTCGGGGAGCGCCTGGCCGCCTGCGCCAACGTGCTGGACGGCATGACCTCGGTCTACCGCTGGAACGGCGCCATCGAGGAGGCCGCCGAGGCGGTGCTGATCGCCAAGACCCGCGCCGAGCTGTTCGAGGCCTTGGCCGAGCGGGTGCGCGCCCTGCACAGCTACGACACGCCTTGCGTCGTCGAGGTGAGGCTGGGGCGCGGAAACCCGGCCTTCCTGGCGTGGCTGGGCCAGGAGACGGCCTGACGGGGACGCTGGAGCCATGGGCCGCATGTCGGCCATGATTGCCGCGCATTGGACCGGGACCACCGGCGCGTGCGAGCTTTTCCCACGAATAGTTTGCCGATAGAACACTTCCATCCTCGGAGAGATCAATGAGCAACCCATCCCCGAGGCCGTCCATGGACGCCTCCTCTCGGCTGTCCGTCGGCTTCGCCTGGGTGGGCCATTCGCTGATGCACATCGTCGCGGCGCTGTACCTGACCGTGGTGCTGGCGCTGGAGACCGAGTGGAACCTCTCCTACGACGAGTTGATCCGGCTGTGGACGCTGGGCGCCTTCCTGATCGGGGTCGGGGCGCCGCTCGCCGGCTGGCTGGGCGACCGCTGGAGTTCCGCCGGAATGATGGCGGTCTTCTTCCTGATGACCGGCGCCGGCTCGATCGCCTGCGGCCTGTCGGACGGGCCGACCATGCTGCTGTGGTCGCTGGCCCTGCTCGGGCTGGGGGCGTCGATCTACCACCCGGTCGGCATGGCCTGGATCACCTCCAACGCCGAGAATCGCGGCAAGGCGATGGGCTGGCTCGGCCTGTTCGGCACCTTCGGCGTCGCCACCGCGGCGCTGGTCGCCGGCGGCCTGACCCAGGCCTTCGGTTGGCGCGCCGCCTTCCTGGTGCCGGGGGCGGTCTGCGTCGCTTTCGGCGTGGCGCTGGCCGCGCTGATGGCGCTGGGCGTCGTCAAGGACCGCCACGCCGACGTGAAGCCGCAGCCCAAGCCGTCGCGCGGCGACGTGGTGCGAGCCTTCTTCGTGCTGTCGCTGACGATGGTCTGCGCCGGGCTGATCTTCAACGCCATGCAGGTCGTGCTGCCCAAGCTGTTCGAGGCGCGGCTCGGCCACTGGCTGGGCGGCGGCACGCTGGGCGTCGGCGGGCTGGTGACGCTGGTCTATCTGGTGGCGGCGCTGCCCCAGATGGTCGGCGGCGTGCTGGCCGACCGCCATTCGCTGAAATGGGTCTACACCCTGTGCCTGCTGGTGCAGATCCCGATGATGGCGGCGGTGGCGGTGCTGGCCGACCTGCCGCTGGTCGCCGCCGCCGCGCTGACGGTGATCGCCTCGCAGACCCAGATTCCGGCCGAGAACATGCTGCTGGCCCGCTACACGCCGGACAAGCACCGTGGGCTGGCCTTCGGCGCGAAGTACATCCTGTCCTTCGGCGCCGGCCCGCTGGCGGTGCAGCTCGTCGCCTATGTCTATGAATGGACGGGCGAGTTCACCATGCTCTACCTGACGCTGTCGCTGCTGGCGGCGCTTGCCTTCGCCGCCGCCCTGCTGCTGCCCGACGATCGCAAGGAGAAGGCCGCCGTCCCGGCCCCGTTGCCGGCGGCGGAGTGACGCCGGTTCCTCATTCGGCCGGCGTCATCAGCGGGGACGGCGCGCGCGCCGGGCCGCCCGACCGGAAGACGAGAACGGCGAAGAGGCCGAAGGCCGCCAGCACCACCAGCGAGGCGAGCGCCGCCACCGGCTCGAACGCCGGATAACCGAGATGCAGGCCCGCCACCGCGACCACCAGCGCCACCGTCCCCAGCGACCACAGCCCGACCTGGGCGAGCGCCAGCCGCTTCGTCTCCAGCGCGGGGTGGAGGCGGTAATAGATCCCGAACAGGAACAGCGAGACCCAGCCCATCAGGTTGATGTGGGCGTGGACGGGCATCAGCGTGTGGTCGTGCGAGGCGGCCATGCCGATGCCCATGCCGAGTCCGGCGATGGCGAACAGGCAGGCGGTCCTGAAGCTGGCGGACGACGCGGTGATGGACGATGCGGTGATGGACGGCGCGGTCATGGGAAGCCCCTCTCTCCGGTCCGGATCCCCCGATCCGGCAGGACAACAGGCTATTCCCGATAATTCCGGAAAGCGAAGCCGGAATCCGACTTAGACGGTCGGTTATATGGGCGGTCCGAAAGACCCGGATGGCGAGGCGGCACCACCGTCGCGCGATGGTGCCGCCCCAGTTCCCCGGTCGGGTATCCCGGCCGATTACCCGAGCGTCTTGGTCAGCGCCTGGTCGAGGTCGGCGATGATGTCCTCGACGCTCTCCAGCCCGATCGACAGGCGGATGACGTCCGGACCGGCGCCGGCCGTCGCCTGCCCCTCGGCCGAGAGCTGGCGGTGGGTGGTGGAGGAGGGGTGGATGATCAGCGACCGGCTGTCGCCGATGTTGGCGAGGTGGCTGAACAGCTCGACGCTCTCGACCAGCTTGACGCCGGCCTCATAGCCGCCCTTGACGCCGAAGGTCAGCACGGCCCCGGCCCCCTTGGGCAGGTACTTCTTGGCCAGCGCGTGGTACTTGGAGGAGGGCAGCCCGGCGTAGCTGACCCAGCCGACCGCCGGATGGTCCTCCAGGAATTCCGCGACCTTGCGGGCGTTCTCGACGTGGCGCTGCATGCGCAGCGGCAGCGTCTCGATGCCGTTCAGGGTGAGGAAGGCGTTCTGCGGCGCCTGGCTCGGGCCGAGGTCGCGCAGGCCGACGGCGTGGCCGTGGATGGTGAAGGCGAGATGCCCGAAGGTCTCGTGGAAGCGCAGGCCGTGATAGCCGGCGTCCGGCTCGCTGAGCGCCGGGTACTTGCCCGACTTCGACCAGTCGAAGGTCCCGCTGTCGATCACCACGCCGCCGACGGCGGTGCCGTTGCCCGACAGGAACTTGGTGGTCGAATGGACGACCAGGGTGGCGCCCCACTGGATCGGGTTGATCAGGTAGGGGGTGGCCAGCGTGTTGTCGACGATCAGCGGGATGCCGGCCTCGTCGGCGATCCTGGCGATCGCCTCGATGTCGGTGACGACGCCGCCCGGGTTGGCGAGGCTCTCGACGAAGACCGCCTTGGTCTTCTCGGTGATCGCGGCGCGGACGTTGTCGGGGTTGTCGGTGTCGACGAAGGTCGGCTGCCAGCCGAAGGCGCGCGGGAAGCTGGTGCCGATCTGGTTGATCGAACCGCCATAGAGCTTCTGCGAGGCGACGACCCCGTCGCCCGGCGCCATCAGCGGGAACAGCGCCAGCAGCTGCGCCGCGTGGCCCGACGCGGTGGCGGTCGCCCCGGCCCCGCCCTCCAGGTTGGCCAGCCGCTCCTCCAGCACCGCCACCGTCGGGTTGGTCAGGCGGGAGTAGATGAAGCCGACCTTCTGGAGGTTGAACAGCGAGGCGGCGTCGTCGACATCCTCGAAGACGAAGCTGGTGGTCTGGTAGATCGGCGTCTGCCGGGCGCCCGTCGCCGGGTCGGGTGCCGCGCCCGCGTGGATGGCGCGGGTCTCGAAGCCGAAGCTCTTGCGTTCGCTCATGGCGGTTTCCTCAGATCAGTTTCTTGAAGGATTTCTTCAGCGGCTGCTTCTTCGTCACCAGCACGCCGGAATTCACGCCGATGCGGCCGATCTCCCCGTACAGGCGCTGGATCTCCATCTTCGGGCAGCGGTTCATCACCACGGTCAGGCCGGCGGCCTCGGCGCGCGCGGCGGCCTCGTCGTTGACGACGCCAAGCTGCATCCACACCACCTTGGCCCCGGCGGCGATGGCCTCGTCGGTGACGCCCCCGGCGGCGGTGGAGTTGCGGAAGATGTCGACCATGTCCGGCGGCTCCGGCAGATCGGCGAGGCTGCCGTGGACGGGCAGGCCAAGGATGCTCTGGCCGGCCATCTTCGGGTTGATCGGGATGACGCGGTAGCCGGCGTCGCGCAGGTACTTCGTCACGAAGTAGCTGGCCTTCACCGGGTCGGCGCTGGCCCCGACGATGGCGATGCTCTTCACCCGGTCCAGCACGCCGCGCAGGAAGGCGTCGGAGTAATGGCCGTGGTCGCCCGTGGTTCCGCTCATCGGCCCGCTCATCGGCCGCACCACACCGGCTCGCGCTTGCCGATGAAGGCGTCGATGCCCTCGGCGGCGTCCTCGGCCATCATGTTCTCGGTCATCACCTTGGCGGCGTGGGCGTAGGCGGCCTCGACGTCGAGGTCGATCTGGCGGTAGAAGGCCTCCTTGCCGACGGCGAGCGTCAGCGGCGACTTCGACGCGATCTTGCCGGCGACGGCGGCCACCACCTCGTCGAGCTGGTGGGCGGGCACGGCCTGGTTGACCAGCCCGATGCGCTCGGCCTCGTCGGCGTCGATCAGGTCGCCCAGCAGCAGCATCTCCATCGCCGCCTTGCGGCCGACCGCGCGGGTCAGCGCCACCATCGGGGTCGAGCAGAACAGCCCGATGTTCACCCCCGGCGTCGCGAAGCGGGCGGTGTCGGCGCAATAGGCGAGGTCGCAGGTGGCGACGAGCTGGCAGCCGGCGGCCGTCGCGATGCCGGCGACCTTGGCGATCACCGGCTGGCGGACGCGGTTGACCGTCAGCATCAGCTTGGCGCACTGGGCGAACAGCGCCTCGTAGGAGTCGCGCGTCGGCGTCGCCCGCATCTCCTTCAGGTCGTGTCCGGCGCAGAAGGCCGGCCCGGCCCCGGTCAGGATCACGGCGCGGACGGAACGGTCGTCGTGGATCGCCTCCAGCGCGTCCTGGAGCGCCGCCATCAGCCCGACCGAGAGCGCGTTGCGTGCCTTCGGCCGGTTCAGCGTCAGCGTGGCGACCCCCTCGCGGTCGTCGCGCAGCACCAGAGGCGCGCCGGCGTCGTGGGGTGTGGAAATCGCGCTCATGCTGGGCATCCTCCCGTATTGATTGGCTCTATTGATTGGTTTTGCGGCCCGGCAGCTTAACGCGCCGCTCCTGCCGGCGAATACGGGAACCTGCGGGAGGCAGCCATGAGACGCCAGGAGATGGTGGATTTCAACGGGAAAATCCGTCCTTGGAAGAGAGAAGACTATTTTGGGAATAGTCTTCTTCCGGCTTTTTCCAATCTGCAATTTCGGTGGAGTTGCCGCCGGATTGGGCACATCATTGGGGTGGGACGGCCCACCGATCCGCACCAGGAGGGCGTTGTGCAAGGGAGACGGGGGTGGTGCATCCCGAAACCATCGATTGGCGCGCGGTGTTCGCCGCCAGCCCCGCCCCGGCCTGCGTCGTCGGCGCTGGCGGTGTCATTCTGGCCGCCAATCCGGCGTTCGCCGCCCTGGCCGGTGCCGAGGCCGCCATGCTGTCCGGCCAGCCCCTGGACGCGTGGCTGACCCTGGACGGCAGCCGTTGGGCCGTCGGAGCCCCGGAGCCTCCCATGGGCGGTCCGGCGGAGGAGCGGCGCGGCGTCGCCTTTCTCGCGGCGGGGGAGGGGCGGGCGATCCCCTACAGCCTGACCGCGCTGCCGGCCGGCGGCGGCCTTTTGTCGCTGAGCGACGCCGCCGACGAGCATTGCTTCATCTGCAAGGTCTTCTCCAGCCGCGACAAGTTCCGCACCGCCATCGACGACCAGTCGGAGGTGATCGTCCGCGTCGCCCCCGACCTGTCGGTGACGCTGGTGAACCGCGAGTTCGCCGCCCTGTTCGGGGTGCCGCCGCGCGCCCTGATCGGTCGCGGGCTGCACGATCTGATGCCTCCGGATTCGGCGACGGCGACGGCGGCGCTGGCCGCCCGCGCCACCCCCGACGAGCCGGCCTCGGCCGCCGAGGAATCCTGGCCCTGCCGCGACGGGCGTGAGCGCTGGTTCAGCTGGCGCCGCTACGCGGTGTTCGACGGCGCCGGGCGGCTGACCGCGGTGCAGGCGGTCGGCCGCGACACCACCCGCCGCCGGCTGGCCGAGCAGGAGCGGCGGCGGCTGGAGGCGATGATCGCGCGCAGCCCGGTGATCGGACTCGGCTGGCGCAGCGGCGGGCGGATGGCGATCGACCATGCGACCGAGAACATCTCCCGGCTGGGGCTCGACCGCCGGGCCTTGCTGGACAGCGGCGCCGGGCTGCTCGACCTCGTCCACCCCGAGGATGCGGCGGCCCTGCGCGGCTGGGCCGCCGCCTGCCCGCCGGCGCAAGCCGGCGACGCCGCGCCGTTCCCGTCGCTGAGCTTCCGCCTGCCGGGCGCGGGGGGCGAGCGCTGGCTGACGCTGAACGGCTGGTGCGCCGGCCCCGGCCGGATGGAGGGCGTGCTGCTCGACATCACCGAACGGCGCGACGCGGCGCTGGCGCTGCGCGAGCGCGAGCGGCGCTTCCAGGCCATCATCAACAGCGCCGCGGATTTCGTCGGGCTCCTGACCCCCGACGGCGTTCTGATCGAGGCCAACGAAGCGGCCCTCCGCTTCATCCAGGCCGACGCCACGGCGGTCTGCGGCCGGCCTTTCTGGGAAACCCCCTGGTGGATCGGCTGCCCCGAGCAGCCGCTGCTGCGCGAGGGCATCGTCCGGGCGGCGTCCGGCGATAGCCTGCGGTTCGAAACCACCCACGCCAGCCCGGACGGCGTGGTCATCCATCTCGATTGCAGCCTGCGCCCGATGCGCGACGCGGCGGACGCCATCGCCTTCCTGGTCGTCGAGGGGCGGGAGATCACCCGCTTCAAGATGACGGAGGCGGAGCTGGTCGCCGCCCGCCGGCTCGCCGAGGCCGCGAACCGCTCCAAGACCCAGTTCCTGGCGGTGATGAGCCACGAGCTGCGCACCCCGCTGAACGCCGTCCTGGGCTATTCGGAGGTGATGCAGCGCGGCCTGTTCGGGCCGGTCGGCAACGAGCGCTACGCCGGCTATGTGGACGCCATCCACAGCGCGGGCCGGCATCTTCTCGACATCATCGACGACATCCTGGAGATCTCGCGGATCGAGCTGGGCGTCGTCGATCTGGTGGAGGAGATCGTCACGGTTGCCGATCTGCTCGACCGTTCCGTCCGGCTGCTGGCGACCCGCGCGGCCGAGGCCGGGGTCGCGCTGACGCTGGAGGCGGCGCCCGGCCTGCCGCCGCTGCGCTGCGACGCGCGGCGGGTGGTGCAGATCCTGGTGAATCTCGGCGTCAACGCGATCAAGTTCACCCCGCCGGGCGGCTGCGTCCGGCTGGAGGCCCGTCCCGCCAGTGCGGCGGAGGAGGCGGAAGGCGGCCTGCTCCTTGCCGTCCGGGACACCGGAAGCGGCATCGCGGCGTCGGACCTTCAGAAGGTGTGGGAGCCGTTCGGGCAGGCCGGCAACGCCCATGTCAGCGGGGCCGGCGGCGTCGGGCTGGGGCTCGCCATCACCAAGGCGCTTGTCGAGGCCCATGGCGGCACCGCGTGGCTGGACAGCGCGCCCGGCCACGGCACCACCGTCACCCTGCGCTTCCCGGCGGAGCGCTGCGCGGCGGGGTAGGGGGGCCGAACCCGCCGGCCCGCTCCGGTCCCAGGGGGGGCGCCATCCGCGAACGGCCGCCGGGCGCGGGCTCCCCGTCCTCCGGTTCCGGCGGCATGCCGGACGCTGGAAGCCGGTTCAGCTCCGCGACCAGGGCGGCGACGCCCTGGACGACCGCACCCTCGTCGCCGGACCGGCAGGCCTCGCACAGGGCGCGGGCGGCGTTGACGATGGCGGAATAGCCGAGCATCCCGGCCGCACCGATCAGCCGGTGCGCGGTTCCGCACAGGGCGTCGCGGTCGGCGCGGGCGAAGATCAGTTCCGTGCGGGCGGCGGCGGCGCGCCTGAGGAAGGCATCTTGCAAGGCCATTAGGTGTTTTTCGCCGATCGCCGAGGCCATGGCCTCCCGCATCGCCGATTCCGGCACGGGCACGGGCACGGGCACGGGCGGGGGCGGTGCGGTGGGAGCCGGCGTGTCCGCTGGTCCGGCCGGACGGGCGCGGCGCAGCGCCTCGTCCACCGCCGCTAGCAGGTCGTTGGGAAAGAAGGGCTTGGCCACATGCCCGTCCATGCCGGCCTCGCGGCAGGCGGCGACGGTGTCGTGGAAGGCGTCGGCGGTCAAAGCCAGGATCGGCACGCGGCCCGCCGGCCCGTCGAGCGCCCGGATGGCGCGGGTCGCCCCGGCGCCGTCGAGGACCGGCAGATGGAGATCCATCAGCACGAGATCGACGGGAGCCCGGCGCACCGCCTCGACCGCCTCCGCGCCGTCCCCGGCGGCCGTCACGTCGCAGCCGGCCCGTTCCAGGACCGTCCGGGCCAGGATCTGGTTGATCCGGTTGTCCTCCACCAGCAGGATTCGGGCGCCCGCCAGCCCGCGCGCCGGTTCGGCCGCCGCCGCGTCCGCCGCCGGGGCGGAAGCCAGCGGCAGCGACACCTCGAACCAGAAGGAGCTGCCCCGGCCCTCGATGCTGTCGACGCCGATGCGGCCGCCCATCAGCTCGACCAGCGACTTGCAGATGGCCAGCCCCAGGCCGGTGCCGCCATACTCCCGCGTGGTCGAGGAGTTCGCCTGGCTGAAGCGCTGGAACAGCCGGTCGCAGCGGTCGGCCGGGATGCCGATGCCGGTGTCCTGCACGGCGACCCGCAGCAGCGAGCGCCCCTCCCCCTCCGGGACCTGGCCGACGAACAGCCGGATTTCGCCATGCTCGGTGAACTTGACGGCGTTGTTCAGCAGGTTGCCGATCACCTGTTGCAGGCGGGTCGGGTCGCCGCGCAGCCAGCGCGGCATGTCGGGCGCCACCTCGACCCGGATCGACAGGGCCTTGATCGCCGCCATCGGTTTGACCAGCGCGATGCATTGCCGGAGCATGCGGCGGACGTCGAAGTCGATGATCTCCAGCTCCACGCGGCCGGCCTCGATCTTCGAGTAATCCAGGATGTCGTTGATGATCGACATCAGCGTCTGGCCGGTGGCGCGCTGGAAGGTCACCCATTCTCTCTGCTGGTCGTCGAGGGGCGATTTGGCGAGCAGATCCGAGAAGCCGAGGATGCCGGTCAACGGGGTGCGCAGCTCGTGGCTCATCATGGCGAGGAAGGCGGACATCTCGTCGCTCTGCCGGTGGGCGTCGTCGAGGTCGGTGGACAGCGCCCGGGTCTGGCTCTCCAGCCGGCCGACCCGGTTCCAGACGGCGGACAGGGCCAGCGCGATGGCCGCCAGCAGCGCCAGCCCGCCGCCGGCGACCAGCAACAGGCGGACCGGCCGGTAGCTCCGCTCGGCCACGCTGTCCGGGATGGACATGGCCAGATACCAGCCGGTTCCCGGAATCGGAACGACGGCGCCATAGGCCGGGGCGCCGCTCTTCATCGTGGTGCGCCCCAGCTCGGTGCGTCCGTTCTGGATCGCCGCGATGGTGGAGGGGGTCGGGGAGGCGCCGACGAACGCCTCGCCCTGCTCGCTGCGGG
The DNA here is from genome assembly GCF_017876095.1 of Azospirillum agricola. Lineage (GTDB taxonomy): Bacteria > Pseudomonadota > Alphaproteobacteria > Azospirillales > Azospirillaceae > Azospirillum > Azospirillum agricola. The sequence continues at coordinate 111,611 of NZ_JAGINM010000017.1, read as the reverse complement.
CGAGAATGGTCATGTTGCCGTCGATCAGCGCCGCGATCCAGCCCTTGGCGGCGACGTTCCGGCTCAGCAGTTCGTCGAAGGTCTGGTGGGTGATGATTTCCGACAGCACGTAGCGGACCTGGCCCTGCCGCAGCACCGGGACGCGCAGGGCGATCTTCCCGTTCACCAGATTGCCGATGACCGGCTGCCTGGTCGTCCAGACCGCGCTCAGGCTCTCCGGATCCAGCAGGGAGGGGCGCGGCTGGTCCGGCGTGAGCCGGAGGTTGAAGATCTGGCGGCGCTCGTCGTTCAGGATGATGTTGGAGACGGTCGGCCGCATGCGGCGGGCAAGCTCGGCCTCGGCGCGGAAGTCGTCGAGATTGTCGGAGTCCAGCGTCTTGGAAATGGCGACGCCCGACAGATAGGCGATCTCCTGGGACAGGGTTCTCTGCACGGATTGGGACAGCGCCTCCATCTCGCCCTGAAGCTGCTCGCGAAGCATTGACCGATGCATCTGCGAAACAATCACCAAGAGCAACGCTGCAAAAATTACCAATGGCAGCAATGCCGCCACGATCCACTGCCGCCGCATACACAGAGCCTCCCGACGATGCGGAAAGAGTACCTCAGCGCTGAACTGGGATATAAGCATGAAATTGGCGCGAGTTTCGTCGCCTCGCCATAAAGTGGCGCGGCATCGCTGTTTTTTCTGATTGGATATACTGAATCGCAAATCCTGATGTTGAAACGCAACGTCAGGTTCCTGGAAATATTTTCTCTTTCAAGAGAAGCAATCGTTCCGGCAAGGGCTTCGCGAAACGGAAGCCGGCATCGTCACCACCGGACGCCTTGCGGGCGCGGGATGCGGCGGGGATGGCGGGAGGATTCTCTTGGCGGGATCATCCGCCGTTGGGCGGGGCCGCCGTCATCCAGGGCGTGCCGGCCGCCGCGCGGATTTCCTCGCTGCGCTCCAACGCCGCCTTGAAGCCGGCCAGCGGAAAACGGACCTCGGCCTTGGCGCCGGACGGCGACTGGCCGACCACCGACACCTCCTGGGCGGCGGACAGGCGGTCCACCAGCTTGCGGTTGGTGTCCGGATCGGCGACGGCGCAGGTGTTGGTCTCGAAGGGGAAGGGCTTGCAGGGAAATTCGGGGCGGAACAGCCCCCGGTCCACCCAGACGCGCACCGGCCTGCCAAGCTCAAGCGCCTCGGCCTCGACGCGGAAGCGCAGGCCGTCCAACCAGCGCTCGGTCGAGCGCAGCCAGACCAGCCGGGCGGTCCGGTCGTTGATCCCGCGCGCCGACAGTTCGCATTCGACGCGGCGGGTGGCGGTCCAGGTCCGGCAATAGAGCTTCCAGCCCTTGACGCTTTCCTCATGCTCCAGGAAGGCGCGGCCGTCCGGCGGGGAGGGCAGGAGGGCGGGCGGGGGCTCGGCGGCCCGACCCGACGGGGCGAGGCCCGCCGCCGCCAGCGCCACCAGCCCCAGAAGCGTTCCGCGCCACCACCGTGCCGTTCCCGTCATCGCCCCCGGCTCCGTTTCCGTTCCGCAAACCCCGGCAGGTTATGGAATTTTCCCGAACGGGGCAATCCGATGGGGCGGCCGGAGTCCCCTCCGGGCCGCGCCTCTCCGCGCGCTTCAATCGCGCTTTTCGGCGGCCCTTCAATCGCGCCTTTCGGCGGCTTTTCAATCGCGCCTTTCGGCGCGGCGGCGCAACAGGTGGTCGGCCAGCACGCAGGCCATCATCGCCTCGCCGACCGGGACGGCGCGGATGCCGACGCAGGGGTCGTGGCGGCCCTTGGTCAGGATGTCCGTTTCCTGCCCGTGGACGTCCACCGTCTGGCGCGGCGTCAGGATCGAACTGGTCGGCTTCACCGCGAAGCGCACCACCACGTCCTGCCCCGTGGAAATCCCGCCCAGGATGCCGCCGGCATTGTTGGACCGGAAGACCGGCTTGCCGTCGGGACCCATGCGCATCTCGTCGGCGTTCGTCTCGCCGGTCAGCTCGGCCGCCTCGAAGCCGTTGCCGATCTCGACGCCCTTCACCGCGTTGATCGTCATCATCGCGCGGGCGAGGTCGCTGTCGAGCTTGTCGTAGAGCGGGTCGCCCAGGCCGACCGGCACGCCGGACGCCACCAGCTCCACCACCGCGCCGACCGACGAGCCGCTCTTGCGGATGCCGTCGAGATACTCGGCCCATTGCGCCGCCGCCACCGGGTCGGGGCAGAAGAAGGGGTTGTTGTCGGTCTCCGCCCAGTCCCAGCGGCTGCGGTCGACCTTGTGCGGGCCGATCTGCACCAGCGCGCCGCGCACGGTGATGCCGGTTCCCAGCACCTTGCGCGCCACGGCACCCGCCGCGACCCGGCAGGCGGTCTCGCGCGCCGAGGAACGGCCGCCGCCGCGATAGTCGCGGATGCCGTATTTTTCCCAATAGGTGAAGTCGGCGTGGCCTGGGCGGAACTTGCCGGCGATCTCGCTGTAGTCCTTGGAACGCTGGTCGGTGTTCTCGATCATCAGCGAGATCGGCGTGCCGGTGGTCCTGCCCTCGAAGACGCCGGACAGGATCCTGACCTGATCGGGTTCCTGGCGCTGGGTGGTGTAGCGCGACTGGCCGGGGCGGCGCTTGTCCATCCAGGGCTGGATGTCGGCCTCGCTCAAATCGAGGAGCGACGGGCAGCCGTCCACCACCACGCCGATGGCCGGGCCGTGGCTCTCGCCCCAGGTGGTGAAGCGGAAAAGCGTGCCGAAGCTGTTGCCGGCCATGTTTGGATCCTCCCCGAAACGAACGCCGCGTTTTGCGGCCTTTCGCGCGCGCCGTCAAGGAAGCGATGCGCCGTCGGGGAAGGGAGAAGGAAGGAGGGGGATGGTGCTGCCAGAGAGGATTGAACTCTCGACCTCTCCCTTACCAAGGGAGTGCTCTACCACTGAGCTACGGCAGCGCCGGGCGATGCGCATCGCCTTCGAAGGCCGGGGGAATGGTGCTGCCAGAGAGGATTGAACTCTCGACCTCTCCCTTACCAAGGGAGTGCTCTACCACTGAGCTACGGCAGCCCCGAGAACCGGATCATCCGAAGATGCACTCGCGAGGGGCGTCCAGGCTGTCCGCCCCCTGAGGTGGCGCGGGTTATGCCACAGCCCTCGGGGGGATGCAAGCGCGGAAACCCGCTCGCGTCCCGCTTTTTTTCAGGCCCGCGTCAAGCCCCCGTCAAGCCTGGGTCCCGGTGGGGGGAAGCACCGCCTCGGCGCGGAAATCCGGCACGATGTTGCCGAGGATGGTCAGCACCCGCTCGCCGTCGCCGGCCTTCGCCGCCGCCTCCAGCTCGCCCAGCGCGCGGTTGACCAGCGCGTAGTCGATCAGCCGGGGCGAGGCCAGGAACACCCCATCGGCCTCGGTGCGCGACGGCGCCTCGGCGGCGGTCAGGATCTCCTCGAACAGCTTCTCGCCGGGGCGCAGGCCGGTGTAGGCGATCTCGATGTCGATTCCGGGCCGGTAGCCGGCCAGCCGGATCATCTGGCGGGCGAGGTCGGCGATCTTCACCGGCTCGCCCATGTCGAGCACCAGCACCTTGCCACGGTCCTCGCCGCGCGCCACCCCGTGGGCCGAGGCCTGGAGCACCAGTTCCACCGCCTCGCGCACGGTCATGAAATAGCGGCGCATGTCGGGGTGCGTGACGGTCAGCGGCCCGCCCTTGGCGAGCTGCCGGGTGAACAGCGGCACCACCGAGCCGGACGAGCCCAGCACGTTGCCGAAGCGCACGGTCATGTAGCGGGTGGCGTGGTCCGCCCCGTCGCGCGGCGGCAGCACGTCGAGCGCCTGGCAGTAGGTTTCGGCGAAGCGCTTGGCGGCGCCCATGATGCTGGTCGGGCGGATCGCCTTGTCCGTGGAGATCAGCACCATGGCGAGGCAGCCGGCCGCCCGCGCCGCGTCGGCGACGTTGCGGGTGCCGACGACGTTGGTCAGCGCGCCCTCGCACGGGTTGGCCTCGACCAGCGGCACATGCTTCAGCGCGGCGGCGTGGAAGACCATCGCCGGGCGTTCCTCCTGGAACAGCCGCATGACGCGGTCGCGGTCGCGCACGTCGGCGATGACGGCGCGGGTGTCGAGGGCGGGGAAGCGCTCCCGCACCTCCATCTCGATGCTGTAGAGGTTGAACTCGCCGGCATCGACCAGGATCAGCCGCTCCGGCGCCAGCGCGGCGATCTGGCGCACCAGCTCGCTGCCGATGGTGCCGCCGGCCCCGGTCACCACGACGCGCCGGCCGCCGACCAGCCCGGCGATGGCGCCGCGGTCGAGCACCGCCTGCGGGCGGCCCAGCAGATCCTCCAGCGCGATCGGGCGGACCTCGATGCTCTTGCCCTCGCCGAGCGCCGACTTGAACTCGGTCAGGCTGGGCAGGCGCGACAGGATCAGGCCGAGCGCCTCGGCCTGGTCGAGCAGGCCGCGCAGCAGGGCACCGGGAATTTCGTTGGATCCCTTGGCGATGATCAGCCGCTGCGGGCGGTCGCCCTTGCGGTCGAGGCTCTCGACGACGCGGGCGAGGTCGTCGGGGCCGCCCAGCACCTTGACGCCGCGCACGGCGTGGCCGACGCGGCGGCCCTTCTCGTCGAGGATGCCGACGACGCGGTAGGCGGCCTGCCCCGACTGGTCGAGCGAGCGGATGAACAGCTCCGCCGCGTCGCCGACGCCGAGCAGCAGCACGGGGATGCGCGGCACCCCAGGGGCCTCCTCGCCGAAGCTGAGGCGGCGGTCCTTGAACAGGCGGTAGGCGAAGCGCGGGCCGCCGAGCAGCACGATCTGCACCAGCCAGAGGATCGGCGGCAGCGAGCGGGGCAGGGATTCCAGCCGGGTCAGCAGGAACATCGCCAGCACGAAGCACAGCACCGCCACCGTGACGGCGCGGATCACCTGCACCAGATCGGGCACGGAGGCGTAGCGCCAGATGCCGCGGTACAGCCCGAACAGAACGAAGACCACGGCCGAGATGCCGACCAGCATCGGCAGCGCGGTGGCCAGCGCGTCGGCGTAGTACGGGAAGGCGAAGCCGCCGACCCGCAGATAGAGTGCGACCGCCAGCGCCACGCCGGTCATGGTCAGGTCGTGAAGAAAGACGAGAAACGCCCGCGTGGACGGGATGCGCATGCCGCTTGCCCTGCTGTCGTTCGGCCGTGGCCGGGGCTTCTGCCCGGTCAGCCGCGTGAAGCTTTGAACCATTCCGCCGTGGCGCGCAACCCGGACGCGGGGTCGTGGGGCGGACGCCAGCCGAGCCCGTCGCGGATGGCGCGGTCGTCGATTGTCAGCGATCCGGCGATGCGGTCGTACACCGCCTGGCGGCCGGCCAGCCGGGCGCCAAGCGCCAGCAATCCGGTGGGAAGCGGCACCAGCCGGGCCGGCCGGCCGAGCGCCGTGCCGATCGCCCGCACCAGCTCCGCCGTGGAGAGCGGCTGTCCGTCATGCACCAGAAAATGGCCGCCGGAGGCCCGCGGGTGGGTCAGGCAGAGCGCCGTCGCGTCGGCGAGGTTGCCGACGAAGACCAGGCTGCGCCGGTTGTCGAGCCCGCCCAACGGCAGTGGCAGGCCGGACGCCACGAGTTTCAGGAGGCTGCGGAAATTGCCGGCGACGCCGGGGCCGTAGACCAGCGGCGGGCGGATCACCGCGACCTCCAGGCCGCTGTCGGCGGCGATTCCGGCCAGCGCTCGCTCGGCCTCCAGCTTGGAGACGCCGTAAGGGGAGTGCGGGTCGGCGGGTGTGGCCTCGTCGAGCGGCCGGGGCTGGCTCTCGTCGACCAGCGCCTTGACGCTGCTGAGATAGACGAAGCGCCGGACGCCGGACGCCGCCGCCTGCTCGGCCAGCCGCCGGGTTCCGTCCGTGTTCACCGCGCGGAAGGCGGCGAGCGGGTCGGCGGCGGTGTCCTTCATGACATGGACGCGGGCGGCCAGATGCGCCACCGCGTCGATGCCGTCGAGCGCGCGGCTCCAGTCGGTGTTCGGGCCGATGTCGCCGACGGCCACCGTCTCGGCGGCGTCGGGGACCACGGTGCCGGCCTTGCGGACGGCGGCGCGCACATGATGGCCGCGTTCGGCCAGAAGCGGCACCAGCGCGCGGCCGACGAAGCCGTTGGCCCCTGTGACGAGGACGCGCATCACGCGGCGACCCGTGCCGGGCGGGCCAGCGTGGCCAGCAGCAGAATCACCGCCACGGCGCCCGGAAGCACCACCATCCAGCCCAGCGTCAGCGAGGCCGCGGCAAGCGCGACCAGCACGCCGTTCAGGACCAGCACCAGCCGGACGACCTGCGCGTGGTTGCGTCCCCGCTGGGTGGCCTTCTGGTAGAAATGCTCGCGGTGGGCCTGCCAGACCTTCTTGCCCTCGGCCAGCCGGCGCAGCAGGGTGACGGTGGCGTCGGTCAGGAAATAGGCGGGGATCAGCAGGGCCGCCGGCCAGAATCCGGCCGCCGCCGCGCCCAGCAGCAGCCAGCCCAGCGCGAAGCCCAGCGGCACGCTGCCGACGTCGCCCATGAACAGCTTGGCCGGGTGCCAGTTCCACATCAGGAACCCCAGCGCCGCCCCCGCCGCCGCCAGCCCGTAAAGGCCCAGCGCCGGGGTGAGCGCCGCCGGGCCGGCCAGCGCCGCGACCAGCGCCAGCCCGCCGCCGATGGTCGCGGCCTCGCCGCCGGCCAGCCCGTCGATGCCGTCCATGAAGTTGAACAGATTGACGAACCACAGCCAGCCGACGGCGGCGACCAGCCGGTCGGCCCAGGCGGGCAGCAATCCCTGGAAGACCAGCCCGTCTCCCGGCAGCGCGGCGAGTCCGCCGGCGACGGCGGCGATCTGGATCAGGAAGCGCGGCGCCGGGCCGAGGCCGCGCCGGTCGTCCATCCAGGACACCGCCATCAGCGCCGCGATCCCGGCCAGGACCGGCAGGGCGCGCGGAAGGTCGCCGGTGGCGGCCCCGACCGCCACCCAGGCCGGAAGCAGGGTCAGCATGACTCCCCAACCGCCGCCGCGTGGCGTCGGGATGGAGTGGCTCGACCGGTCGTTCGGGTGGTCGAGGATCGCCTTGCGCCGCAGATAGGCGAGAACCCGGCCGGTCAGTGCCCAGGACAGCAGCCAGGACAGCCCCAGCACGGCGAATGCGGCGATCGGACTCATGGTCATGACGCTCCCGACGCTTCCGCCGGCACGGTGGAGGGGGCGGCGCGGTCCAGCAGGCCGCGATACAGCTCGACGGTCTTCGCGCCGACATGCTCGGCGGACATGTCGGACTCGACCAGACGGCGGCTCGCCTCGCCGAAGCGGGCGCGCAGGCCGGGATCCCGCGCCAGGCGCTCGATGGCCTCCGCCAGCGCCGCCGGGTCGCTCTCCGGCACCAGCAGGGCGTTGACGTCCGCCTGGGCGACCTCCCGGCAGCCCGGCACGTCGGTCGCGACGATGGCCCGGCCGCAGGCGGCGGCCTCCAGCAGGCTTTTCGGCAACCCCTCGCCGCCGCGCGAGGCCAGCACGGCGACGTGGCAGCGGGCCCACAGCTTGCGGACATCCTCCACCTGTCCCAGCAGGGTCACGCCCGGCAGGGCGGCCCAGCGGTCCAGCAGGGATTGCGGGATGGAGGTCGGGCTGGCCGGGTCGGGCTGGCCGGCCAGCAGAAGCTCGACGTCCAGCCCCCTGGCGCGCAGCCGCCCGTGAGCCTCCACCAGTTCGGCAATGCCCTTGTTGGCGAGCAGGCGGGCGGCGCAGCCGATCACCAGCGGTGGGGCCGGCGGGGCGGGAAGCGCCTGATAATGGCCGGTGTCGATCCCCGACCCCCGGATGATGCGGACCTGCGCGCCGTCGATCAGGCCGTGCCGCTCCAGCGTCCTGCGGTCGTCCGGATTTTGCAGGAGAAGGACGCTGTTCCGCCGGTTCAGCAGCCGGCGCAGCAGCGGGTGCACGGCCAGCGCCACCAGGCGCGGCTTCAGCTTTCCGGCATGGGTGAAGACCGTTCCCAGTCCGGCCAGCGCGTTGACCACCGCCGGCACGCCCGCCGCCAACGCCGCCAGCCCGCCGAGCAGCACCGGCTTCATGGCGACGTGGTGAACGACGTCGGGCCTTTCCCGCCGGTACAGCGCGGCGATCTCGCGGACGGCGGCCAGGGCGCCCAGCGGGTTGACGCTGCGCCGCCGCCAGGACAGCGGCAGCACCCGGAACCCTTCCGCCGCGATGCGCTCCCCATGCCGGTCCACCCGCGTGGCGACCGTCACGTCGAAGCCGGCGTCGCGCGCGGCGCGCGCCATGGGCAGGCGGTGGGACCAGAAATACCAGTCCTCCGTCACGAGATAGAGCAGCTTCGGGCGGGGCCGCCCGGCCGTAGGCGCAGTGGTGGGCACGGTCATGATCGGGTCGGGCAATCTCGGGATGGTCCTTGCACCACGCTCGTCGACGCGAAGACCAGGAGACACCGTGTGGTTCCTTGAAATCGTCATGCGCGCATGCCGGAACGCGGCGAAGGTTTATATCATGCCGCCCGCTCTGACAACGGATCGCGGGCCGATCGCGGGCGGCCGGCCCTCGGGCCGTCGCCGGTCCGGTCAGCCCGGCGCATCGAAGGTCAGGGTGACGGCGTCGGCGGAGCGCTCGGCGGGGCCGTGATACACCGCCTCGATGTTGTTGCCGTCGGGGTCGAGCAGGAAGGCGGCGAAGTAGCCGGGATGATAGGCCCGCTCGCCCGGACCGCCGTTGTCCCGGCCCCCGGCGGCGAGTCCCGCCTCGTGGAAGCGGCGGACCGCCTCGTGGTCCCGCGCCTGGAACGCCAGATGGACGTGGCTCGCCTGTTCGCCGGCGTCGATCCACAGCTCGTCCGCCCACAGGTACGAGTCGGCCTCGACAACCGGGATCTCCAACGTTGCCAGCACCGCCTTGTAGAACCGCTTGGTCGCCGGGAGATCCGTGGCGCGCAGATGGATATGGTCGATCAGGCGTCCGCGCTTCAGCTCCATGGTCTTTCCTCCGCAGGATGCATCCTGTGCGACAACAGCATGGACCGTGCCGGATTGCGATCCTCCATTCGTCGGTTGTCGACTTGCGCCGATTGCATGGTCATGATCCGGTCCCGCGGGTCCAAGGGGAGGCCGGTGCGGGGATGGAGGAACGGGAATGTCGAAGGCCGGGATGATCGCTGCTGTCATCGTCGCTGTCCTGGGGGGCTGCGCGGCAACGGCGTCCTCCGCCCATGCGGAGTCGAAGAACCTGTCGATCACCTACACGAACTGCATGGACAACGCCGGCGGCGTCACGGCCGAGATGCACGGCTGCATCGGGGCGGAGCACGAGAAGCAGGACAAGCGGCTGAACGCCGCCTACAAGGCCGCCATGAAGACCGTCGAGGGCAAGCGGGCGCAGGACCTCAAGGAGGTCCAGCGCGCCTGGCTGAAGTTCCGGGATCTCAACTGCGGTTTCGCGGGCGGCGGCGAGGGGACCATCGCCGGCATTCTCGGCGCCTCCTGCATCCTGAACATGACGGCGGAGCGGGCGGACGAGCTTCAGGCGATCGCCGAAGGGCAGTAGGCGAGGGTGCGGAGCCGCCTGCTCATCCTCGACGACAAGGGCGGCTTTCCGGCCTCGCTGCTGGCCAAGAGTTGCCGCTGGCACACTCCTGATCGGCGTAATTGAGGCAAATTCCGTTGTTGCAGCTCCCATGTTGGGAGTGTGGCGGATTAGGGGGTGGCATCATCTGGGCCGTGATTTTCTTGAGAGCGCCGTAGTTAAAAATATATATCTATATAGTCGGTGACTTGGCTGCATGGGTTTCCCATATCTGGCTCTCTCATTCTCCAATATTTTCTGTTTTCTGTTATGGCAAATCTGACTTTATGGTTTCTTGTGCATGTGTTGCCTCCATTAAGAAAATAAATTCTCATATTTATTTCCCCATTAAAGAAAAATTCCTTATTATTTATTTCTGTAATAACGCCATCCAAGGAAACGAAATCGTCTTCGTGCCCTTTGTATCCTCCCTGGCGCCCTTTTAACGTGATGATGCCGTTCTTTTCCGTTACGGACACTCGGCCGATGGGGCTTTTGTCAAGCCATTGCAGCGTCAGGCCATGATTGCCCATGATCTTCGCCTTCGAAGCCTTGTCCGTCACAATCGTTGATGCGATCGGCTTTTCAGGCTCCCCAGGCCGATCCTGGCGGTTCGGCGCCGGTGGTGAAGCCAGCACCAGCGTCACCCGCGCGTTCGAGACGCCGCCGCCGTCCTCCTGGGCGCTGTATTCGAACGACACCTCACCGCCCCCGCCGTCCAGGGGGGCCGTATAGGTGAGGCTTTGGCCGCCTTCGCCGATCTCCGCCCGGCCGCGCTGCACCCCGCCCACGGAAACCACCCGCAGCCGGCCGCCGTTCGTCCCGCTGTCATTGTCCAGCACGGGCAGGCGGTAGGATTTTCCAGGCTCCAGCGACACCCAGCGATCGTTGGCCAGGCGAGGGTTGGAGATTTTTTGCGTCGCCGTCGCCGTCGCCGTCGCCGGGGGCGGCAAGAGGAAAACGTCGCGCGACGGCAGCCGGTCGACCACTTCGGGCCGCTGCTTTCCGTCCGTGGTCCTTTCCACTTCCTCCCGCACCGCCGCGAACAGCTTGCGCAGATCGAGTTGCGGGTTTTCGGCCGGCGGGTGGTCGAGCACGTCGATCAACGCCGCGGCGTAGGGGCTGTTTCTGCCGGTGCCGTCGAACGCGACCTCCCCCGGCATCGCCGCCAGCGCAACCACCGATCCTCCCGAAAGAGCACGGCTGTCGATCCGCGCCATGCCGCGCGAGGCGCCCAGGGAGCGGCCCAGTTGCCCGGCGGAACGCGCCAGCCTGTCGCCGAACGGATTGTTGCGGCAGGCGTCGAGGATCACCGCGTTGACGGTGCCGCGCATCTGCGACAGCGCCGCCTCGAGTCGCACGGTTTCGAGATCGGCGTCGCTCAAATCCTCCAGCCGCGCATCCACCGGGACCAGCAGGTTGATGCCGTCGATCTGGACCCCATGGCCCGAATAGTAGATCACCGCCAGCCGCGCCCCCTGGGAACGGATGCGGAAATTCCTCAAGGCCCGTTCCAGCGCGCCCTTGTCGGTGTCCAGCACCAGGCCCTCGTCGCCCGGACCAAGGTCGAAACCGCGCCGCTGCAAGGCCGCCGCGACGGCGCGGGCGTCGTTGATCGGGTTGGCCAACGCCCCGCCATGGCGATAGGCGTTGTTGCCGATCACCAGCGCCACCTTGTCGGTGGCCCGCGCCGGCGACGCGCCGGTGAAAAGCGCGATGGCGAGGATACAGGCGACAAGCCGACCGCACATGCCCGGGCATCTCCGCATTGGTTCGCTTTAACCGATGGGAGGACTTTCTATCATCGAGAGCGGTCGGCGTCACGCGAACTCAAAAAGCGATCGTGCTGGGCGCCGGCTCGTCTTGCGGCCCGTGGCTTGCGTGCGTCACCCCACGGGCTTGACGCCGTGATATTCCTTGTACCATTCGACGAAGCGGGGCAGCCCGACCTCGATCGGGGTCCTGGGCTCGAAGCCGAGGTCGCGGCGGCTGGCCTCGATGTCGGCGGCGGTCTCCGGCACGTCGCCGGCCTGGAGCGGCTCCATGATCTTCACCGCCTCGCGCCCCAGCGACTCCTCCAGGATGCCGATGAAGCGCATCAGATTCTCGCAGCGGTTGTTGCCGAGGTTGTAGACCCGGTGCGGCGCGCCGGTCTCCGCATCCGGCGGTGCCGGGCGGTCGAGGGCGGCCAGCACGCCGGCGGCGATGTCCTCGACGAAGGTGAAGTCGCGCTTCATCCTGCCGCCGTTGAAGACACGGATCGGCCGCCCGGCGACGATCGCGTCGGCGAACAGGTAGGCCGCCATGTCCGGGCGCCCCCAGGGGCCGTAGACGGTGAAGAAGCGCAGCCCCGTCGCCGGGATCCGGTAGAGGTGGCTGTAGGAGAAGGCCATCATCTCCGCCGCCTTCTTGGTCGCGGCGTAGATCGACATCGGGCTGTCGACCCGGTCCTCGACCGAGAAGGGCATCTTCTTGTTGGCGCCGTACACCGAGGAGGTCGAGGCGTAGACGAGATGCTCGAGCTTCGGCATCCGCCGCGCCGCCTCCAGCAGGGCGACCTGCCCGGTGACGTTGGCGTCGACATAGGCGTAGGGGTTCTCCAGCGAGTAGCGCACCCCGGCCTGGGCCGCCAGATGCACCACCCCGGTCACGTCCTGGAACTGCGGCCACAGCCCCTCGACCGTCGCGCGGTCGGCGACGTCGGCCTTGACGAAGCGGAAGCCGGGCCGGGCCTGGAGCCGGGCCAGCCGCGCCTCCTTCAGCGCCACCGAATAATAGTCGTTGAGGTTGTCGAGGCCGAGCACGCTCTGCCCTCGGTCCAGCAGGGCCGCCGCGACGTGCGAACCGATGAAGCCGGCGGCGCCGGTGACGAGGATGGTCATGGTCTGCTGGCCTCTTGCGGCAACCGAAGCTGTGGGTGCGCCTTCGCGTCCCGCACGCGTCTTATGCCCGACCGCCTTCCGCCGCGCCAGCCTTCAAAGGCTGGTCGCACGGCTTGACAGCGCCTTTGCCATCCCGGTCTACTGCGCCGACACCCGATACCAAGGACCGATGGGACGCGACCATGCCCCCCAAGAAGAACCCGCTGAACCTGAACCCGCTGCAACTCCGCACCCTGACCCTGTTGCAGGAGATCGCCCGGCTGGAGGACAAGCCCGCCGAGGGTGAGGAGGGCGCCTTCCTCATCACCGGCCTGCCGCACGCGCATGGCAACCACTTCCACCTCGGCCACGCCGTCGTCGCCGCCAAGGATGCCACCGGCCTCCAGAACGACGCCGTCTGGACCATCCTGGAGCGCAAGGGCATCGTGAAGCGCGAGCCGGGCCGCGCCGTGCTGACCGCCGTCGGCGTCGGCTACGACACCGGCCTGCGCGACGAGATCCTGCACCACTCCGACCACTGACAAGGCGGGGGTAGCGTCCGTGTGCGGCTTCTGCGGCTTCCTGCTCGACGCGGACGGGCGCGCCGCCTCCGCCGTGACCGCCGCCGGCGGCTTCGCGGCGGTGGTCGGCCGCATGAACGACCGCATCGCCCATCGCGGCCCCGACGGCGACGGCCTGTGGGCCGACGAGGCCGCCGGAGTGGCGCTGGGGCACCGGCGCCTCGCCATCGTCGAGCTGTCGCCGCTCGGGCGGCAGCCGATGGACTCGGCCGACGGGCGCTACGTCATCGCCTACAACGGCGAAATCTACAATTTTCTGGAGCTGCGCGCCGAGCTGGAGTCCGCCGGCCACCGCTTCCGAGGCCAGTCCGACACCGAGGTGCTGGTCGAGGCCTGCGCCGCCTGGGGCATCGGGCGGGCGGTGCGCCGGCTGGTCGGCATCTTCGCCTTCGCCCTGTGGGACCGCCATGAGCGCGCGCTGACGCTGGTCCGCGACCCGCTCGGGGTGAAGCCGCTCTATTGGACGCGGCAGAACGGCGCGTTGCTGTTCGGCTCGCAGCCCAAGGCGCTGCGCGCGCATCCGGCCTTCACCGCCGGCCTCGACCGCGACGCGCTGGCCGCCTATCTGCGCTTCAGCTACGTCCCGGCGCCGCACAGCATCTTCGAGGGTGTGCGCAAGCTGGAGCCCGGCCGCATCCTCACCGTCCGTCCCGGCCGCGAGCCGGAGGAGACGGTCTATTGGGACGTCGCCACGGCGGCGTGCGACGGTCTGGCGAACCCGCTGGCCCTGTCCGACGCCGAGGCGATCGACGCGCTGGAGGAGCTGCTGTCCGACGCGGTCGGGCGGCAGATGATGGCCGACGTGCCGCTCGGCGCCTTTCTGTCGGGCGGGGTGGACAGCTCCGCCGTGGTGGCGCTGATGGCCCGGCGCAGCGACCGGCCGGTGCGCAGCTTCACCATCGGCTTCCGCGAGGGCGGCTACGACGAGGCCGAGGCCGCCCGCGCCGTCGCCCGCCATCTCGGCACCGACCACACCGAGCTGGTGGTCGAGCCGCGCCACGCGCTCGACACCATCCCGAACCTGCCGGAGTGGTACGACGAGCCCTTCGCCGACAGCTCGCAGATCCCGACCGTTCTGGTGTCGCAACTGACCCGGAAATCCGTCACCGTCGCCTTGTCCGGCGATGGGGGGGACGAGCTGTTCGCCGGCTACAACCGTTACCTCTGGGGCGATTCGGTGTGGCGCCGCATGGCGCCGCTGCCGCCGGGGCTGCGTCGGACCGCGGCCGGAATGATCCAGGCGGTACGGCCCGGTGGCTGGGATGCCCTGTTCGGGCTGCTGCCGGAGGGCCGCCGCCCGCGCCAGCCCGGCGACAAGCTGCACAAGCTGGCGGGTGTCTTGGCCTCTCCGGAACCGGACGCGCTCTACCGCCGATTGGTGTCGCAGTGGGACGATCCCGACGCGCTGGTCCGTGGCGGGCGCGAGCCCAAGGGACTGGTCTGGGATGCGGAGCTTGCCCGGCGGATTCCAGGCTTCGTTCCGCGCATGCAACTGCTCGACAGCGCCACCTATCTGCCGGACGACATCCTCGCCAAGGTGGACCGCGCCAGCATGGGCGTCGGGCTGGAGGCGCGGGTGCCGCTGCTCGACCACCGGGTGGTGGAGTTCGCGTGGCGGGTGCCGCTGTCCCAGAAGATCCGGGGCGGGCAGGGCAAATGGCTGCTGCGCCAGCTGCTGTACCGCCATGTTCCGAAGGAACTGATCGAACGGCCGAAATCCGGCTTCGCCGTGCCGATCGACGCGTGGCTGCGCGGCCCCCTGCGGGACTGGGCGGAGGATCTGCTGAGCGAGTCCGCTCTGCGCTCGGAGGGCTGGTTCGATCCCGCAACGATCCGCGCCTGCTGGACCGAGCATCTGTCCGGAACCCGGAACAACCAGCACAGGCTCTGGAACGTGCTGATGTTCCAGGCCTGGACCCGCCATTGGGCGCGCTCCGCCGCCGCCGCCCCGCTCGCCGCCTGATGCCCTGACGATCCTCCGATGACCGACGAGACCGAAACCCCCGCCCCGCCGAAGGGCAAGCCCGCCGCCAACAGCCGCGACGACCGTCTGGCCGCGCGGCTGCGCGAGAATCTGCGCAAGCGCAAGGAGCAGGCACGGCAAAGGGACAAGGCGGAGTAGGCGTCCGCCTTTCGGTGACGGCAAGACGTCATTCGTTCGTCCGCGTCCTGGCCGGGCTTGTCCCGGTCATCCACGGGCAACCGTCACAGGAGGATTTGCGGCCGTGGATGCCCGGCACAAGGCCGGGCGTGACGAAGAGGAAGGCGTCGCGGCCGTTCCTGGGGTGTTTCCTTACCCCAGCGTCTTGCGGAACCAGATCTGCTTGTGCCCCTCGGGGTAGCCGTCCAGCTCGGCCCAGACCTCGTAGCCGTGCCTGGGGTAGAAGTCCGGCGCCTGGAAATCGTAGGTGTAGAGTCGCGACCAGCGGCAGCCGCGCGCCAGCCCCTCCGCCTCGGCCGCCGCCAGCAGGCGGGAGCCGACGCCGCCGCGCCGTCCCCCCTCGGCGATCCACAGCTGATCGACGTAGAGCCAGTCCCACTGGGTGTAGCCGGCCAGACCGCCGAGCAGCGTCCCGTCGGCGTCGTGGGCGACGATGGTCACGTCGCGCCGGTCGGGCGCGCGTCCGGAGGCGGCTTCGTTGTAGCGCTTCAGCCCATTGAGGATGCTTGCGGCATCGGCGGAATCGGAGGCGTTCGTGAGGGACAGCGTGATGGAATCGTCGGTCATGGCCGCGATCCTAGCGGCTCGCCGGCCAAGGGCAAAGACCCTTGCCCCCGGCCCCCGCGATATTCCCGCCATGCGCGCCTGCCCCATTTCCTGTCCTTGAGCGGCCGGGCCGGCTCCGCTACAAACGGCCCTCGACCCCACACTTTCGATACGTCAAGGAGTTCCCCGATGGGCATCATGCCGGACAGCTGGATCCGCGAGATGGCCGAGACCAAGGGCATGATCGAGCCCTTCGTCGAGACGCAGAAGCGCGAGGGCGTCATCTCCTACGGCGTGTCGTCCTACGGCTACGACGCGCGGGTGGCCGACGAGTTCAAGATCTTCACCAACGTCGACAACGCGCTGGTCGATCCCAAGCGCTTCGATGACAGCAGCTTCGTCGACCGCAAGACCGACGTCTGCATCATCCCGCCCAACAGCTTCGCGCTGGCCCGCACGGTGGAGTATTTCCGCATCCCGCGCGACGTGCTGGTGATCTGCCTGGGCAAGAGCACCTACGCCCGCTGCGGCCTGATCGTCAACGTGACCCCGCTGGAGCCGGAGTGGGAAGGCCACGTCACGCTGGAGATCTCCAACACCACGCCGCTGCCCGCGAAGGTCTACGCCAACGAGGGCCTCTGCCAGTTCCTGTTCCTCAAGGGGGACAGCGTCTGCGAGGTGTCCTACGCCGACAAGTCCGGCAAATACATGGGCCAGAAGGGCGTGACGCTGCCGCGTCTCTGATCCTCCGCGTCCGGTTTCCCCATCTCCCGCAAGGCACAGGTCCCCATGGACAAGATCCGCATTCGCGGCGGTCGCCCGCTCAACGGCTCCATCACCGTCGGCGGCGCCAAGAACGCGGCGCTGCCGCTGATGACCGCCTCGCTGCTGAGCGACGAGACGCTGACGCTCACCAACCTGCCGATCCTCGCGGACATCAACACGCTGTGCAACCTGCTGCTCCAGCACGGCGTCGCGATCCACATGGCGGGGGCGGGGGGCGACTGCGCCGGGCGGGCGGTGGACTTCACCGCGCGCGACGTCACCAACACCACGGCGCCCTATGATCTGGTGCGCAAGATGCGCGCCAGCGTGCTGGTGCTGGGGCCGCTGCTCGCCCGCTGCGGCGAGGCCAAGGTGTCGCTGCCCGGCGGCTGCGCCATCGGCGCGCGTCCGGTGGACCTGCACATCAAGGGCCTGGAGGCGATGGGCGCCGAGATCCGGATCGAGGGCGGCTACATCGTCGCCAAGGCTCCGGCCGGCGGCCTGCGCGGCGCGGAATACGTCTTCCCCAAGGTGTCGGTGGGCGCCACCGAGAATCTGCTGATGGCGGCGACCCTGGCGAAGGGGACCACCATCCTGGTCAACGCGGCGCGCGAGCCGGAAGTCACCGACCTCGCCGAATGCCTGGTCAAGATGGGCGCGCGGATCAGCGGCATCGGCACCGACCGTCTGGTGATCGAGGGCGTCGACCGGCTGCACGGCGCCCGCCACATGGTGGTGGCCGACCGCATCGAGACCGGCACCTACGCGATGGCGGCGGCGATGACCGGCGGGCGTCTTGACATCATGAACACGCGTCTCGATCTGATCAAGGCGGCGGTCAAGGCTCTGGCCCCCGCCGGTGTCGCCTTCGAGGAGATCGAGAACGGAATCCGCGTGTCCCGCGCCAATGGCGAGCTGCACGGCGTCGACGTGATGACCGAGCCCTATCCCGGCTTCCCCACCGACCTCCAGGCCCAGATGATGGCCCTGATGTGCGTGGCGTCGGGGGCGGCGATGATCACGGAGACCATCTTCGAGAACCGCTTCATGCACGCGCCGGAACTGACCCGCATGGGCGCGCGGATCACCGTGCACGGCTCGTCGGCGCTGGTGCGCGGGGTGGAGCGGCTGACCGGCGCGCCCGTCATGGCGACGGACCTGCGGGCCTCGGTCTCGCTGGTGCTCGCCGGCCTGGCGGCGGAGGGGGAGACGGTGGTCAACCGCGTCTACCACCTCGACCGCGGCTACGAGCGGGTGGAGGAGAAGCTCGCCGCCTGCGGGGCCGACATCGAACGCATTCACGGCGGCGAGGACTGAGCCCTCCCGCCCAACCGAGAGGTGCCATGACCGCTGCCCCCGCTGCCCCGATCCGCCTGCGCGCGGAGGACGACGAGGATCTGAAGGTCGTCTCCGCCTGCCTCCAGGACGCCATCCTGCCCATCGGCGACATGGGATTCCTGCCGGACGAGAAGCGTTTCGTCATGGTGGTGAACCGTTTCCGCTGGGAGAGCGCCGCCCGGCCGCGTCCCGGCCCCACGGCCGACGACGACGATCTGGCGCCCTTCGAGCGGGTCCATTGCGGGGTTCGGGTCGAGGGGATCACCGGCGTCAAGCTGCGCGGCATCGACGTGAAGGATCGCGGGCAGATCCTGGAGCTGCTGTCGCTGGAGACGGTGGAGGGCGGGGTCGCCCTGCATTTCGCCGGCGGCGGCTGCGTCCGGCTCGACGGCGCCGGCTGGCGCCTGCTGGTCGAGGATCTGGGCGAACCCTGGCCGACCGGCTGCAAGCCCAGCCATGTGTTGGAGGGGTAGGGGGCGAGATTCGATTGCCCACCCCCGCTGGGCGGGGGTGGGGGGTGGTTCAAGAACTCTCCCTACCGCTCCGCCACCTGGGTGTCGTCGCGCATCCGGCGCACCACCTCCGTGGCGGTCACCTTGACCGTCACCGTGTCCTCGTCCTCGCCCGGGCTGAGCTGCGAGCGGCGCAGCGTGAAATAGCGGTGGCCGACGTCCAGCATGCCGCTGGCCTCGACCAGCACGACGGCGTCCTTGTGGTCCGTGGTTTCCGAGACCGAGGCGATCTGTCCCAGCTCCTCGCCGAGCAGGCCGGTGACCTCCAGGCCGGTCAGGTCGCGCGCGTGCAGCGATTCCCCGGCAAGGGCCGACTCGGGCCAGGCGAATGGCAGGGTTGCGGCCACGACAAGGGTCGCGAAAGCGTTGCGGAGTCGCATGGTTGGGCGCTCCCGTCTGTGAGTGTGATCCTTATGCAACGATCAACATGGGAATTGCCGGCGGGTTCCAAGGGAACGATCCAGGGGTAAGCCGGTTGCTGGAGGCTTGAGACCAACAGCGAGGAGGCCCCCATGGCTCAGAACCTGACCGGCAAGACCGTGGCCGTGCTCGCCACCGACGGCTTCGAACAGGTGGAACTGACCGAACCGGTGAAGGCCCTGCGCGACGCGGGCGCCACGGTTCACGTCGTCGCCCCGAAACCCGGCCAAATCCAGGGCTGGAACCATCACGACAAGGGCGACATGGTTGCGGTCGACACGGTGCTCGACCAAGCCGACGCCGGCCGCTACGACGCGCTGATGCTGCCGGGCGGCGTCATCAACCCCGACGCCCTGCGGCTGGAGCCGAAGGCCATCGACTTCATCAAGAGCTTCGCCCAGGCGGGCAAGCCCATCGCCGCGATTTGTCACGGCCCCTGGACGCTGATCGATGCCGGCGCCGTGAAGGGCCGGCGGCTGACGTCCTGGCCGTCGCTGAAGACCGACCTGACCAACGCCGGGGCGACCTGGGTTGACGAGACGGTGGTCACCGACCGCGGCCTCGTCACCTCGCGCAAGCCGGACGATCTGGCCGCCTTCTGCCCCAAGATGATCGAGGAGTTCGCCGAGGGCCGGCACGACCGCCAACGCCACGCGGCGGAGTGATCGTGGAGCGGAAAGGGCGCCGGCAATCCCGGCGCCCTTTCTCCTTGCATCGGAGCGCCGCGCTCAGGCGGTGATGAGCGGCGACAGCCCGTTCTGGATCGCCCACACCGCCGCCTGGGTGCGGTTCTGGGCGTTGATCTTCCGCATCACGTTCTTGAAATGCATCTTCACCGTCGATTCGGTGATGTGCAGGTTGCGGGCGATGGCCTTGTTCGACTGGCCGGCCAGCAGGCAGCGCAGGATCTGCACCTCGCGCTTCGACAGGTCGCCGTTGGAGACGGCCGCCGCGACCGGCTGCGGGGTGGGGCGCTCGTTGCTGGCGGCCATCAGCAGGCTCGCCACATGGGTCGGGTAGACCACCTCGCCCAGCATGACCAGTTGCAGGGACCGCAGCAGCGACTCGCTGGACATGCTCTTGTTCAGATAGGCGTCCGCCCCGGCCTTCAGCGACAGCGACAGGGAGCGGTCGGCGATGGTGTCGGCCAGCACGACGATGCGGGCCTGGGTGGCGGCGCGCAGGCGCTTGATGCCGGCGATCTCCTCCGCCAGCCCGTCCTGGAGGGCCAGCACGATCACGTCCGGGGCGGCGCCGGCCGCGATGTCCTCCAACGCGTCGTCGGCGCTCAACGCATGGGTGCCCACATGGAATGGGCCGCCGGCGATCAGCGTCGCGAGCGCCGCCGAGAACAGCCGGTCGTGATCCACCAGCATGACGTTCCACGTCTTCATAGACTCTCCTCCGCCGCGCCGTCCCCAGTCCCGTACCCGGTCCGGCGCTTCGTGAATGCCCGCCCCGCGTTCGAATTTCCGGAAAGGAAAAATACAATCAATATTGTCCGGAAAAAGCGGGCTTTACGCTTGATGACCCGATGATTTATACGGATGTCCGTTGACAGACGCAAGGCGCGACGGTGAAATCGACGATAATGATTTCGATTTTGTCGGAAATCCGTGCCAGTTGAACTGTCCAATCTTTCGGAGTAGTCGGGGGTCTTGGCGCTTCGAAAGAAGGTCTTCCGGTTTTTGGCCAATCGTTGTCTTTGGCCGATCTGGAGAACGACCGGATGCCATGTGGGGATACAATGGAGATAACGCTGCAAACCCGCGGCTTTGAGCGTGTCGCGACCGAAGCGGCACCGACCTTCCTGGTGGTCGACGATCATCCTCTCGTGCGGCATGGCTTCGCGCTCTCCGTTGGCGAAATCCATCCCCACGCCCGTGTCCTGGAGGCGGGGTCCCTCGACGAGGCGATCGCGCTGGCCCGGCGCACGCCGGACCTGACCCTGGTGCTGTTCGACCTCGGTCTGGGCGGGGCGGGCGATGAAGCGGATGATCGTTCGGAGGCGGCCGGGGACGGGGGCCATCCCGGTGTCCGCCGGATGATCGACGCGCTGGGCAGCGTGCCTCTGCTGGTGATCTCCGGGTCCGACGAGGTGTCGGACATCGTCGACAGCGTCCGCCTGGGCGCGCGTGGCTACATCCTGAAGACCAGCTCGGCCGAGGTGCTGGAGCACGCCATCTCGCTGGCGCTGAGCGGGGACATCTTCCTTCCCCTGCCGCGCGCGGTGCTGAGCAGCGCCGTGGTGAGCGATCCGGTGCGGCCGGCCTCCGGCATCCTCGACCGCCTGACCGACCGCCAGCGCGACGTCTTCCAACTCCTGCTGGCCGGCCACTCCAACAAGGAGATCGCCCGCGGGCTCGGCGTGCTGGAGGGCACGGTGAAGGTGCATGTCCGCGCCATCATGCAGAAGCTCGGCGTGCGCAACCGCACCCAGGTCGCGGTGGTGGCCGCACGCAGCGGCTGCTTCTCCGGCGAGGCGTAGGACGACGACAGGACGTTCCGCATATTGTCCGTCGCGCCACCAAAAGGTAACTTTCGGAACGGGAAAGAGGAAGGTTCGCAACAAGAATCCATTCGGCTGCCGACCCTCGGCGCCATCATCGCCACGCAACCCAGAGGAGGTTCCGCGCATGCCCACCCGGCCCGTCCGCGCCGTCACGCGCAACCAGCGCATCCACACGGTTCCGGCCTCCGCGACGGTGCGCACCGCCGCGCATGTGATGAAGGAACACCGCATTGGCGCCCTGATGGTGGTGGAGGGGGAGCGGCTGATCGGCATCTTCACCGAGCGCGACGCCCTGTTCCGCGTGCTGGCCGGCGGGCTCGATCCCGACCGGACGCGGGTCGGCGAGGTGATGACCGCCGATCCGACCACGGTGTCGCCCGACCAGTCCGTGATGCACGCGCTGCATCTGATGCATGAGGGCGGTTTCCGCCACCTGCCGGTCGCCGAGCGGGGGATGCCCGCCGGGATGGTGTCGATCCGCGACGCGCTGGGCGTCGAGCTGTCGCGCTTCGAGCGGGAGGTCCACGACCGCGAGGTCATCGCCGAGATCCTCGGCTGATCCCGCGCCGACACCGCGGGTTGCGCCGCCCCGTTCCCTTCCGGCAGACTGCGGTCGCCACAGGGGAGGGGAGCGGGACAGCGTGCTTCAGACGATCGAGGGGATGGCCGGCGGGGTGACGACCACGGGCCGGGCGGTTCCGGCCGGCGAGCAAAAGAAGGTCGCGGTGCATGGCGCCGCGACCGTTCGTTTCGAGCACCGCCACGGCGAGACCCGGTTGGCGACCCTCTACCACCACGACCCGCTGCGGGTGCTGCTGCCGACACCGCGCCGGGGCGACGTTCCCATCGCCGTGCTGGCGACGACCTCCGGCGGGATGGTCGGCGGCGACCGCATGGACATCGACCTGTCGGCCGGGCCGGGCGCGCGGGCGCTGGTGACGACGCAGGCGGCGGAGAAGGTCTACCGCTCCACCGGCGCCGACTGCCGCATCGACACGCGCGTGGCGGTTGAGGCCGGGGCGTGGCTGGAGTGGATGCCGCAGGAGGCCATCGTCTTCGAGGGCTCGCGCCTGCGCCGGCTGACCCGGCTGGAACTGGCGGGCGATTCCCGGCTGATCGCCGGCGAGATGCTGGTCTTCGGCCGCGCCGCCTTCGGGGAGACGGTCACGCGCGGCCTGATCCGCGACGCCTGGGAGGTGGTCCGCGACGGCCGGGCGGTCTGGGCCGACGCCCTGCATCTGGATGGCGACATCGCCGAGACCCTGAACCATCCCGCCGGCTTCGGTGGGGCGGGAGCCTGCGCGACCCTGCTGCACGCCGCGCCCGACGCGGCGGACCGGCTGGACGCGGTGCGCGCGCTGGCGGACGGAGCCGCCCAGCAGGACGGGTACGCGCGGGTCGGGGCGACGGCCTTCGACGGGTTGCTGGTGGTGCGCATCCTGGGCGGCGACGCCCGCGCGGTGCGCCGGGCCTACATGGTCCTCTGGTCGGGCCTGCGCGCCGAGGCGGCCGGCCTGCCGACGCGGCTGCCGCGTCTCTGGGAGGTGTAAGGGGTAACAGCCGGCCTCAATCCGCCGCCATGGCGGCCGGCGCCGGCGTTTCCACCCGGTCCGCCCCCTCGCGCAGCAGCAGGGCATAGCGGCGGGTCAGCCAGACGATGCGCTCGAACAGGGCGGTCTGGGCGACCAGCGCCTGCTGGACCGCCGGGGCCGGCGGGTCGTCGCCGCGCAGCAGGGACCGGCGGATGCGCCCCATCAGCTCGCCGCGGTCGCCGGTCAGCCCGACCAGCAGCGACACGCCGTCGTGGTCCGGGTCGGCGGCGGTGTCGGCGAGGCTGGAGAGCAGCGCGTGCAGGCTCTCCGCCATTTGGGAGGGAAGCGGGTGATGGTGCAGCGCCTCCGGCGCGTCGTGGATCTGGCGGACCAGCTCGTGCACGCTGTCGTGGAGCGACACCAGGATTTCCAGCCGGTTCTGCTGGGCGATGGCGCGCACCAGCGTGCCGCGCGGCAGGTCGCCGCCGATCAGCTCGGTCTGGAAGGCCTCGACGGCGCGGGCGACGGCGGTCATGCTCTCGTGCAGCGCGCCGAAGGGGATCGGGTCGGGGGTGTCCGGCTCGGCCCGCACGCAGTCCAGATAGTCCGGCAGGTGGCGCAGCAGGCGGAGCTGCTCCTTCCCGGCCAGCGGCAGGGCGCTCTCGGGATCGATCAGCGCCTCGTCGGACAGGTAGCGCGGGCGCGACAGCTCCTCCGTCTCGGTCGGCGGCGACCAGCGGGCGAGCAGCCGCTCCGCCACGCCGAAGACCGGCAGCAGGACCAGCGCCGGCACCACCTGGCACAGCACGAAGACCCAGGCGACGCGCTCCGGCAGGCCGTCGGCCACCGAATCGATGGCGTGGCGCAGCATCGGCAGGCCGGTGCCGTCCTCCAGCAGGAACAACGGCAGCAGGATCGCGACCCCCAGCGCCTTGAACAGCGCCTGGAAGATGGCGAGCTGCCCGGCCCGCCCGTCGAGGTTGCCGCCGAGCAGCAGCGTCGTCAGGCCGGAGCCGAGGCTCGCCCCCAGCACCAGCAGGATGGTCTCGCGCTCGCCGAACAGGCCGGCGCCGGCCATGGTGACGGCCAGCACCGCCACCGTCGCCGAGGATTGCGCCACCAGCGTGATCGCCGCCCCGATCAGCAGCAGCAGGAAGTCCGACGAGGCGGCGAACAGCAGGGCGGCGCGCATCGCCGGGACGTCGCGCAGCGGCCCGGCCCCGGCCTTCATCAGCTGCAACCCCAGGAACAGGATCCCCAGCCCCAGCAGCGCGCCGACCAGATGGCGGTAGCGCGCCGAGCGGTCGAGGTCGAGGTAGAAGCACAGCCCGGTGACGCCCAGCACATGGAGCACCGCCAGCCGCAGGTCGACCGCCGTCAGCGCCACCAGCACGGCGGTGCCGAGGTTGGCCCAGCCGACCAGCGGCATCGCCTGCCGCATGGTGACGGCGCCCGCCGTGATCAGGTTGATGACGATGAAGGTGGCGGCGTTGGTGCTCTGGGTCAGGACGCCGAGCAGAGTGCCGGCGACGGCGGCGCTCAGCGGGTTGGCGGTGGCCTTCGCCAGCACGGCGCGGAAGCGGCGTCCGGCCATGTGTTGGAGGTTGCGGCCGATCAGCTTCACCCCGGTGAAGAACAGCCCGAGCCCGCCGAACAGCGTGGCGACGATGTCCATGATCGCTCCGCTCCCCGTCCGTCAGCCGCGCCGCCCGACCGCGCGGCCCAGCGCCACCGCGATCAGCAGCAGGCCGAGCAGCGCGCTGGCGATGGCGACCACCCGCGTGCCGGTGTAGCGCTCGGCCGCCGCCGCCGCGAGGTCGCCTTGCCGGGCCTTGGCGTGGGCGCGGGTCGATTCGGCGATGGCGTCGATGGCGCTGTCCAGCGGCCGGTCGATGCCGCGCACCGCGCGGTCGGCCGCCGCCGCGTCGCCGCCGGGTGCGGTCGGGTCGAAGCGGGTCAGCGCCTGCCGGTAGCGCTCGCCCAGCGCCGCGTGGTCGCGGATCACCGCCTCCACGGCTCCATGGTCGAGTCCCAGGGCGGGGGCGATGGCCTGGAGGCGGGCCAGCGCCTCGCCGACCCGGCGCTCCTGCCCGGCGAAACGGTCGAGGTAGCGGCGGTTCTCCTCCGGGTCGCTGCCGCGCAGCAGCAGGTTCTTCCACTCCTGCACCTGGATCTTGAAGGCGACCTGCGCCTCGCGCGCGGTGTCGAGCGCCTCGATCAGGCTGGACTGGGTGGCGTGCCCGGCCTCGTCGGCCTTGCGGGCGTAGTCGATGGCGAAGAGGCCGACGAGGCTGTTGACGATGAACACGGCGACCAGCGCGCCGGCGAGCGCCACCACGGGCCGCCGCCCGCCGCCGGCCCTGTAGCGCGGCCGTTCGCCGGAAGACCCTGCCGCCTGCGTCATCTCATGAACCCCACTTGCGCGACTGCGTTCGGCCGTTCCTGTACGCGCGGCGGCGCGGAGCGGCAAGTTACGGTCCTGTGACAGCCCCGCCTCCGCTCCCGCTCGCGGCCCATCCCCGGCCAAGTCCCTGATACGTCATACGACGCACTTGGCGCGACGCGGCAACGTGGCATAATCCCCGGCAACGAACAGGGCGGCAAAAGGCAATTCCCCGATGAACCTGACAGGGCGCGAGAAGGACAAGCTGCTCGTCGCGATGGCCGCGATGGTGGCCCGGCGGCGGCTGGAGCGCGGCGTGAAGCTGAACCATCCCGAGGCGGTCGCCCTCATCACCGACTTCGTGGTCGAGGGCGCGCGCGACGGCCGGACCGTCGCCGAGCTGATGCGCGACGGCGCCACCGTGCTGACGCGCGAGCAGGTGATGGAGGGCATCCCCGAGATGATCCACGACATCCAGGTCGAGGCGACCTTCCCCGACGGGACCAAGCTCGTCACCGTCCACCAGCCGATCCGTTGAGGGGAGTTCCAACCCATGAAACCCGGTGAGATCCTCCCGGCGTCCGGCGAGATCGTGCTGAACGCCGGCCGCGCGACGGTCGAGCTCGACGTCGCCAACGCCGGCGACCGGCCGATCCAGGTCGGTTCGCACTACCATTTCCACGAGACCAACGCGGCGCTGACCTTCGACCGCGAGCGGGCGCGCGGCTTCCGGCTGGACATCCCCGCCGGCACGGCGGTGCGCTTCGAGCCGGGGCAGACCCGCCGCGTCACGCTGGTCGCCTACGACGGCGACCGGGTGGTGATCGGCTTCAACCGCAAGGTCAACGGCGCCCTCTGACGGGCCTGTCCAGCAAGGGGCGAACCAGACATGGCGTACCGCATCGACCGGGCCGAATACGCGGCCCTCTACGGTCCCACCACCGGCGACCGCGTCCGGCTGGCCGACACCGACCTGATCGTCGAGGTCGAGCGCGACCACACCGTCTACGGCGAGGAGGTCAAGTTCGGCGGCGGCAAGGTGATCCGCGACGGCATGGGCCAGTCGCAGCGCTCGCGCCAGCAGGGCGCCGTCGACACGGTGATCACCAACGCGCTGATCATCGACCATTGGGGCATCGTCAAGGCAGACATCGGCATCACCGGCGGGCGCATCGCCGCCATCGGCAAGGCCGGCAACCCCGACGTCCAGCCCGGCGTGACCATCGTCGTCGGCCCCGGCACCGAGGTGATCGCCGGCGAGGGCAAGATCGTCACCGCAGGCGGCATCGACGCCCACATCCACTTCATCTGCCCGCAGCAGGTCGACGAGGCGCTGAACAGCGGCGTCACCACCATGCTGGGCGGCGGCACCGGGCCGGCGGCCGGCACCTCGGCCACCACCTGCACGCCGGGGCCCTGGCACATGGAGCGCATGCTCCAGGCGGCGGAAGGGCTGCCGATCAACCTCGGCTTCTTCGGCAAGGGCAACGCCAGCCGGCCCGACGCGCTGATCGAGCAGGTCGCCGCCGGCGCCTGCGGCCTGAAGCTGCACGAGGATTGGGGCACCACGCCGGACGCCATCGACACCTGCCTGTCGGTGGCCGACCAGCTCGACGTCCAGGTGGCGATCCACACCGACACGCTGAACGAGTCGGGCTTCGTCGAGGACACCATCGCCGCCTTCGCCGGCCGCACCATCCACGCCTTCCACACGGAAGGGGCGGGCGGCGGCCACGCGCCGGACATCATCAAGGTGGCCGGGCTGCCCAACGTGCTGCCCAGCTCGACCAACCCGACGCGGCCCTTCACCGTCAACACGGTGGACGAGCATCTCGACATGCTGATGGTCTGCCACCATCTCAGCCCGCGCATCCCCGAGGACGTCGCCTTCGCCGAGAGCCGCATCCGCCGCGAGACCATCGCGGCGGAGGACATCCTGCACGATCTCGGCGTCTTCTCGATGATCAGCTCGGACAGCCAGGCGATGGGCCGGCTGGGCGAGGTGGTGCTGCGGACCTGGCAGACCGCGCACAAGATGAAGGTCCAGCGCGGCCGGCTGCCGCAGGAGACCGGCGACAACGACAATTTCCGGGTCAAGCGCTACATCGCCAAATACACCATCAACCCGGCGCTGTCGCACGGCATCGGCCATGCGGTGGGCTCGGTCGAGGTCGGCAAGCTCGCCGATCTGGTGGTGTGGTCGCCGGCCTTCTTCGGGGTCAAGCCGGACATGGTGCTGAAGTGCGGCACCATCGCGGCGGCGCTGATGGGCGACCCCAACGCCTCGATCCCGACGCCGCAGCCGGTGCATTACCGCCGCATGTTCGGCTCCTTCGGGCGGTCGTTGCAGGCGAGCAGCGTGACCTTCGTCAGCGGCAAGGCGCTGGAGCTGGAGGTCGGCCGCCAGCTCGGCCTGCACCGCGAGCTGATCGCCGTGCAGGGCACGCGCACCGTCGGCAAGAAGGACATGATCCACAACGCCGAGATGCCGCGCATCGAGGTGGATCCGGAAACCTACGAGGTGCGGGCCGACGGGCAACTGCTGACCTGCGAGCCGGCGGCGGTCCTGCCGATGGCGCAGCGCTATTTCCTGTTCTGAGGTTGGTCTCCCTCTCCCGGGGCGGGAGAGGGCATGGACGGCAAGAGGTTTCCATTCGTGATCGGTGTCTTTGATTCGGGCCATGGCGGGTTGACGGTGCTGCGCGCGCTGGTGGATGCGGCTCCCGGACGGCCCTTCGTCTATCTCGGCGACCACGCCGCCGCTCCCTATGGGCCGCGCGACGACGGGGACATCCACCGCCTCACCATCCGGGGGATGGAGCATCTCTTCGCCCAGGGCTGCCGGCTGGTGGTCATCGCCTGCAACACCGCCGCCGCCGTGGCGCTGCGGCGGTTGCAGCAGGAGTGGCTGCCGACGGCCCATCCCGGCCGCAACGTGCTGGGCGTGCTGGTGCCGATGGTCGAGGCGATCACCCGCGTGCCCTGGATGATCGACACCGTGCCGCCCGACCATCTGGGCGAGCCGCGCACCGTCGGCGTCTTCGCGACGCAGGCGACGGTCAACTCCGGCTCCTTCCCGCGCGAGATCGGCAAGCGGGCGCCCTCGGTCCGCGTCGTGCAGCAGGCCTGCCCCGATCTGGTCCCGCTGATCGAGCGCGGGGCGCCCGACGAGGTCCTCGCGCCGGTCGTGGCCGGCTACGTCGCGGCGCTGCTGGAGCGGCTGGGCGGCCAGCCGCTCGACACCGTGGTGCTCGGCTGCACCCATTACCCGCTGGTGGAGCGCCTGTTCCTGCGGGCGCTGCCGCCGGGGGTCGAGGTGCTGTGCCAGCCGACGCTGACCGCCCGCTCGCTGGAGCAGTATCTGGAGCGCCACCCCGAATACCGCCCGGCCGCCGGCGAGCATGGCGTGCGTTTCTTCACCACCGGATCGGCGCCGCTGGTCAGCGAACTGGCCGGGCGCTTCTTCGGCCACCCGACTCCTTTCGAACGGCTCTCACCATGAACGATCTTTCCCGCCGCGCCACCCGCGTCCACGCCCGCGGCCACTGGCCGCTGGAGCGCGCGTCCGGCACCGTGACGCTGGCCTTCGACGACCGCCACCGGCGGCGCATGGCGATGACCG
Source organism: Azospirillum agricola (assembly GCF_017876095.1). Lineage (GTDB taxonomy): Bacteria > Pseudomonadota > Alphaproteobacteria > Azospirillales > Azospirillaceae > Azospirillum > Azospirillum agricola. The sequence continues at coordinate 82,846 of NZ_JAGINM010000017.1, read as the reverse complement.
ACGATGCCGGCGGCGGCTTCCTGCTCGACCTGCCGCGCGCGGTGGCGCTGGACGACGGCGACGGGCTGGAGCTTGGCGACGGCGGCATCCTGCGCGTCGTCGCGGCGCCCGAGGAGTTGATGGAGGTCCGCGTCGCCGGTCCGGCCGAGTCCTTCGCGCGGATCGCCTGGCATCTCGGCAACCGGCATCTGCCGGTGCAGATCGTCGGCGACACCATCCGCCTGCGCCGTGACCATGTGATCGCGGACATGCTGCGCGGGCTCGGCGCCGAGGTGCGCGACGTGCATCTGCCCTTCATGCCGGAGGGCGGGGCTTATGGCGGGCACGCGCATGGTGGCGGGCATGGGCACGATCATGGGCACGGACATGATCACGGGCATGCCCATGGGCATTCGCATGAGCATTGACGTTATGCCCTCTCCCGTCCCGGGAGAGGGAATCAACGCCCACGCGCTGACCCGCCTGCTCGCCTGGTTGTCGCCGTCCTTTCCGGTCGGCGGCTTCTCCTACAGCCACGGCATCGAGGCGGCGGTCGAGCAGGGGCTGGTGCGGGACCGCGCCTCGCTGACCGTCTGGCTCGACGGCATTCTGCGCCACGGCGCCGGGCGCACCGACGGCATGCTGTTCGCCGCCGTCCACCGCGCGGTGCGCGCCGGCGACGAAGCCGCCTTCGTCTGGGCTGTGGAGCGCGCCGACATCCTGCGCGCCTCGTCGGAGACCGCGCTGGAATCGCGCGCCCAGGGGCAGGCCTTCCTGATCGCCATCCGCGCCGCCTGGCCGCTCGACGGGCTCGCCCGCTGGGACGGCGTCCTGACCGCCATCGGACGGCCGCCGGCCTACGCCGTCGCCGTCGCCCTGGTCTCCGCGCTCATCGGCGTCGCCGAGGGGCCGGCGCTCGCCGCCTATCTGCACGCCTTCGCCGCCAACCTCGTCTCCGCCGGGGTGCGGCTGGTGCCGCTCGGCCAGACCGACGGGCAGCGGGCGCTGGCGGGGCTCGACCCGATCACCCACGCGGCGGCCGGGGCCGTCCTCGCGACACCGCTCGACGATCTCGGCGGCCGGGCGATGGCCGTCGACTGGACCTCGATGATCCACGAAACCCAATACACGAGGCTTTTCCGCTCATGAGCACGCTTCCCGCTATCGAGAAGAGCCACGCCGGACCCTTGCGCGTCGGCATCGGCGGCCCGGTCGGCTCCGGCAAGACGGCGCTGACCGACGCGCTGTGCAAGCGCATGCGCGACGATTGGGAAGTCGCCGCCATCACCAACGACATCTACACCAAGGAGGACGCCGAGTTCCTCACCCGCTCCGGCGCGCTGAAGCCCGAGCGCATCATGGGGGTGGAGACCGGCGGCTGCCCGCACACGGCGATCCGCGAGGACGCCTCGATCAACCTCGCCGCCGTCGACACGATGAACGCGACGTTCCCCGAGCTCGACCTGATCTTCATCGAATCGGGCGGCGACAACCTCGCGGCGACCTTCTCGCCGGAGCTGGCCGACATCACCATCTACGTCATCGACGTGTCGGCCGGCGACAAGATCCCGCGCAAGGGCGGGCCGGGCATCACCCGCTCCGACCTGCTGGTCATCAACAAGATCGACCTCGCCCCGCTGGTCGGCGCCAGCCTGGAGGTGATGGACCGCGACGCCCGCAAGATGCGCGGCGACCGCCCCTTCGTCTTCACCAACATCAAGACCGGGCAGGGGCTGGACGCGGTGCAGTCCTTCATCGTCCAGCGCGGCGGCCTGCCGCTTCCCGGCTGACCGGAGCCCGGCCGCCCGACAAAACCCCCGGCCGACAAAACCGGGCGGCCTCCGGGTAAACACGGAACCTCCGGCTTGACCGTGCTGTTCATTCAGCACGCGATGTTCCGAGCCGGAGGAGTCCCTTGATGAAACGCCCGCTGCTTGGCGCTGCCCTGACGATGGCCGCGCTGGGGGTATTGTCCGCCGCGACGCCGGCGCTGGCCGCCGATGGCTGCACCGAGGGACTCGACCGGCTCGGCCAGCGGGTCGCCGCGCTGGAGGCCGCCGGGCCGGGAACCCCCGCCCCCGTCACCCCGCAGGAAACCGCCCAGCTCCGGGCGCTCCAGCAGACCGCGCAGCGCGTGGCGCAGACCGGCAACGCGCCGGCCTGCCTCGCCATTCTCGGCGAGGCCGACGCCCTGCAAGGCTCCATCGAGCACCCGCGCGCCGTCGCCGCAGACGATCTGGCGAAGGCCAGGCTGCGCGGCGCCGACGGTGCCGAACTGGGCAAGATCTCCGAACTGGTGATCGATCCCAACAGCGGCCGCGTCGCCTACGCCGTCGTCGAGATGGGTGGTTTCCTCGGCATCGGCGACGCCCATGTGCCGGTGCCGTGGGCGCTGTTCCAGCCGGCCGCCAACAACGATGGCCCCAACAAGGACGGCTATGTCCTGAACGTGCCGAAGGACCGGCTGGCCGGGGCGCCGCGCTTCAGCGGCTCCAGCCGGCCGGACATGGGCGATCGGCAATGGGCGATGGCGGTCCACACCTATTACGGCGTGCCGCCCTATTGGATGCGCGATTCCGCCGCGCTGGCGGCGGCCGGCGGGCCGATGGCGCAGCCGGCCCCGCTCCAGCAGGAGGTGCAGCGGCTGTCGCAGGAGGTCGCGCGCCTGAACGCCGAACTGACCCAGGCGCGCGCCGCCTCCGGGGGCAGCGCCGCGTCCGACACGGCGGGCGGGCAGAGCGGCGCAGCACAGCCGTCATCCCCGCAGCCGCCGACCGCCAACCAGTGACCCGACGAGCTTGAGCAAAGCAGGAGGACCAGCCATGGCACTCTCGACCATCACGGACAATTTCGACCACGGCGTCAACAGCGGCCACAGCATCAACGTCGGCCACACCGAACGGCTGGTGTCCCTGGTCGGCGGGGGGCTTCTGGCGGTGCTGGGGCTGCGCCGCGCCGACACGGCGGGGGCGGCGCTGGCGCTGGCCGGCGGCGCCCTGGTGGCGCGCGGCCTCACCGGCTACTGCCCGGTCAAGGGCATGATGGCCGGCTGGGGGCACGACCACCGCGCCTTTCCCGCCCAGGACGTCGAGGAGGGGCGCAACCAGTTCTCACGCCATCCCGGCGACATCTACGACACCGATCCCGAATGCGAGACGGTGGACGAAGCGTCGCAGCAATCCTTCCCGGCCAGCGATCCACCCTCCTTCAATCCGGGCGTCGCCCGCTGATCCTGGGAAATTCCAAGAAACGGCCTCCCGGCATCCGATCGGGAGGCCGTTTCCTTGATATGGATCAATGAAGGCGGACGCCGCATCTGGCCTGTTTTATTGTTCGAATGCGAAGGGTTTTCTCCCGTTATTTCGAATGTCGTTTTTGTTTCAACACGAATGACTTGATCGCCTTTGGGTCCTGGTTTATGGTGCGCTGCACAAGGGACGGGACGCGAAAGTCCGGCACCGGTCACGACCCGCGGGGTGCGACGGGGGCGAGGCCTCGCGGTTCCCTTGTTCCTCCCACCCTGACTCCAGGACTGCTCGCATGACCACGATCATTCCCGCCGCCGCCACGCTCGAAGGCAAGAAGGGACTCGTCCTCGGCATCGCCAACGACCAGTCGATCGCGTGGGGCTGCGCCCGCGCCTTCCGCGCGCTGGGCGCCGATCTGGCGATCAGCTACCTGAACGAGAAGGCCAGGAAGCACGTCGAGCCGCTGGCCCAGCAGGTCGAGGCCGAGATCTTCGAGCCGGTGGACGTCACCAGCGAAGGCCAGCTCAAGGCCATCTTCGACAAGGTCGCCGACAAGTGGGGCCGTCTCGACTTCGCGCTGCACAGCATCGCCTTCGCCCCGAAGGACGACCTGCACGGCCGCGTCACCGACTGCTCGCGCGAGGGCTTCCAGCAGGCGATGGACGTCTCCTGCCACTCCTTCATCCGCATGGCGAAATACGCCGAGCCGCTGATGACCAACGGCGGTTCGCTGTTCACCATGTCCTATTTCGGCGCCAACCGCGTCATCGACAATTACGGCGTGATGGGGCCGGTCAAGGCGGCGCTGGAGGCCAGCGTGCGCTACGTCGCCGCCGAGCTGGGCCCCAAGGGCATCCGCGTCCACGCCATCTCGCCGGGCCCGATCAAGACCCGCGCCGCGTCCGGCATCGCCCATTTCGACGAGCTGATGGACAAGGCGGCGGAGCGCACGCCGGAACACCGTCTGGTGACCATCGAGGAGGTCGGCTACACCACCGCCTTCCTCGCCACCGACGGCGCCAAGGGCATCACCGGCAGCACGACCTACGTCGACTGCGGCTACTCGATCATCGGCTGACGCGTTTTTTCCGTCGGCGGTTTCCGGGCTGACGGGCGGGCGGGGGCGGCGACGCTCCCGCCCGTTTCGCGTTCCGGTCTCCCAGCCCTCATCCGGCTATCACGGGTGCGTCAAATTGACGTGTGACTCCGCCAACCGTTTGGTTCCTCCGGCCGGACCACCATAATCGCCGGACGAGCGGGCCGGAAGCCGCCGCGGAGAACCCGGCGGGACCCGGCAGGGAGGAGGCTGAGAAAGCATGAGCGTCATTCTGTGGCGTCGGCAATTGAGCGTCGGCCAGCCGACCATCGACGACGACCACAAGCACTTGATCGCGTATCTGAACGAACTCGACGCGGCCCTGAACGCCGAACGCTTCCAGCCGGCCCGCGTCGCCAAGATCCTGGTCAAGCTGCTGGAATACACCAAGGAGCATTTCGCCCGCGAGGAGCGGATGATGCAGGCCGTGCGCTACCCGCACTACAGGGAGCACGCCGAGCAGCACCGCGAGGCGGTCCGCGCCGTGAGCGAGCTGTCGCACAGCTTCTCCATGGAGCCGACGCACGAGAACGCCGCGAAGCTGTACAAGTTCACCGCCGACTGGCTGGTCCGCCACATCATCCTTCAGGACACCCAGCTGACGCCCTACGTGAAGGGCGTCTGGACCTGAGGCGCCGGCCGTCCGGCCGGCGGGATCATCGCCGCCCTCACCCGACGAACTGGTCGATCCGGTAGCCCTGGGCGAACAGCAGCGCCGTCAGGTCGCCGTGATCGACGCGCGCCCGCGCCTCGGCGGCCACCGCCGGCTTGGCGTGGTAGGCGACGCCGAGCCCGGCGGCCAGCAGCATCGGCAGGTCGTTGGCGCCGTCGCCGACCGCCATCGTCTCGGCCACCGGCACCCGGTGCTCGCCGGCGTAGGCCAGCAGGGCCTCCAGCTTGCTGTCCTTGTCGAGGATCGGCTCGATCACCCGCCCGGTGAGGACGCCGCCGGCGATCTCCAGCCCGTTGCCCTGGTCGTCGTCGAAGCCGATCCAGGCGCGCACCCGGCTGGTGAAGCAGCGGAAGCCGCCCGACACCAGCGCGCAGACCGCGCCGTTCGCCCGCATGGTGGCGACGAGCTTGGCGGCGCCCGGCATCAGGGTGGCGCGCTTCCACACCGTGTCGATGACGCTCTCGTCGAGGCCCTTCAGCAGGGCGACGCGCTCGCGCACCGCGTCCTTGAAGTCGATCTCGCCGTTCATGGCGCGGGCGGTGATCGCCGCGATGTGGTCCTTCAGCCCGACGCAGTCGCCCAGCTCGTCAAGCAGCTCCTGCTCGATGATGGTGGATTCCATGTCGGCGACCAGCAGCCGCTTGCGCCGGGTGACGGCGGGCTGAGCGACGATGTCGAGCGCGGCACCGGACAGGGCGTGGCGGATCGCCGCCTCGGCCTGCTCGGGGGCCAAGTTGCCGAAGGGCAGGTCGCAGGCGGTGCCGGGGGCCAGCCAGTCCGGTTGACCGGCGTCGGCGCCCAGCGCCACCAGCGCCGCGCGGGCGGACAGGACGGCGCTCTCGTCGAGGACGGCGGAGCGGGGGGCGATCAGCGTGGCGACGGCGTTCATGGCGTGTGTTCCGGCAGAGCGAAGGGCCTTCGGGCCGCTGCCTACCACAGCCGGGGGGAGCTGGTCCAACGAAGCTTCGGCGAAACGGGGGCGCGTGGCATGGGGGCTGCGGCCAGGCCGAAGGTTTTTTGACACGGATGAACACGGATGCGGGCCGCGCCCGCCCACGGATGAGGTTCGGCAAAGCCCATGCGCCCCCTATCCGTGTTCATCCGATCCCATCCGTGTTTATCCGTGTGAAATTCCGGCCGTCCATCAGCTCCGATTTTTCTTGGCCTTCCGGCGTCTCGGTGGTGAATCTCCGCCATGGAAACGAGGGCCGGGGACATGAGCGAGCTTACGGACGTCGTCGTCATCGGCGGGCCGACCGCGTCGGGGAAATCGGGGCTGGCGCTGGCCGTCGCCGAGCGGTTCGGCGGCACCGTCATCAACGCCGACAGCATGCAGCTCTACGCCGAACTGGATGTCGTCACCGCCCGTCCGCCGGCGGACGATCTCGCCCGCGCTCCCCATCGGCTCTACGGCGTGCTGCCCGCCTCTGAACGCGGGTCGGCGGCGCGCTGGCGCATCCTGGCGCTGGAGGAGATCGCCGCCGCCAGGGCCGCCGGGCGCCTGCCCGTCGTCGTCGGCGGCACCGGCCTTTATCTGCGCGCCCTGATGCAGGGCTTGAGCGAGGTTCCGCCCATCCCCGACGCGGTGCGCGCCGCCGCCCATGCCCGTCTGGCCGCGCTGGGCGGCGAGGCCTTCCGCGCGGAACTCGTCGCCCGCGACCCGGACTCGGCCAGGCTCAACCCCGGCGACACCACCCGCCTGACCCGCGCCTGGGAGGTGCTGGAGGCCACCGGCCACAGCCTGACCCATTGGCAGACGCGGACCGGGCAGGGCGCGCCCGAGGGGCTGCGCTTCGCGGTCGTCGTGCTCGACCCTCCGCGCGAGGAGCTGTACGCGCTGTGCGACCGCCGCTTCCTCCTGATGATGGAGCAGGGCGCCCTGGAGGAGGTCCGCGCCCTCGACCGCCTCGCGCGGGAGCAGGGCCTCGCCCCCGACCTGCCGGTGCTCAAGGCGCTCGGCGTGCCCGAGCTGCGCCGCCACCTGCGCGGCGAGGTCACGCTGGAGGACGCCATCGCGCTTGCCCAGCAATCGACCCGGCGCTATGCCAAGCGGCAGGTGACGTGGTTCCGCCACCAGCTCGTGGAGCGCCCGCCGCATACGGCACCGCATGGCTGCCATCATGCGACGGATTCGCTCTGTTCATTGGCCCAGCGGAATGCAATTCTCGCTCACCTAAGCACCATCTTGGGCCGTTAAATCTTTGCCTTGGGAGAATAGACGTGTCGGTTGATTGGGGTCATGTGTTCGCGGGCCGCGTGGGCGGCATGACGGCGTCCGAAATCCGGGAGCTGCTGAAGCTGATCGACCGTCCGGAGATCATCTCCTTCGCCGGCGGCATCCCCGACCCGGACTTCTTCCCCACCGCCGCCATCGCGCGGGCCTACGAGAAGATCTTCCAGTCCAACGGCGGCGCCGGCGGCGCCCTGCAATACACCATCACCGAGGGCTACACGCCGCTGCGCGAGTGGATTTCCGCCTACATGGGCCGCAACGGCGTGAATGTCGGGCTGGACGGCGTGCTGGTCACCAACGGCTCGCAGCAGGTGCTGGAGTTCGTCGGAAAGCTGCTGATCGGCGCCGGCGACAAGATCGTGGTGACACGGCCGACCTATCTCGGCGCGCTCCAGGCCTTCTCGCCCTACGAGCCCGTCTACATCTCCATCCCGATGGACGATGAGGGGCCGGAGCTGGCGGCGCTTGAGGCGGCGCTGGCCGAGAAGCCGAAGTTCTTCTACCTCGTCCCCGACTTCCAGAACCCGAACGGCACCACCGTGTCGCTCGCCCGTCGCGAGGCCATCCTCGACCTCTGCGCCGCCGCCGGCGTGCCGGTGATCGAGGACACCGCCTATTGCGAGCTGCGCTACGACGGCGAGCCGCTGCCGCTGATGGCGGCGCTCGACTGCGCCCGCAATGGCGGCAAGCTGACCAACGTCATCTATTGCGGCACCTTCTCCAAGACGATGGTGCCGGCGCTGCGCGTCGGCTGGGTCAACGCGGCGCCCGAGGTCATCAACCGTCTGGTGCTGATGAAGCAGGCGGCCGACCTGCACACCAGCACGATCAACCAGATCGTCATGCACGACGTGGTGTCGCAGCTCTTCGACAGCCACATCAAGCACCTGCGCGTCCAGTACAAGGAGCGCCGCGACGCCATGCTGTCGGCGCTGGAGGAATTCGCTCCGCCCGGCGTCACCTGGACCAAGCCCGAGGGCGGCCTGTTCGTCTGGATCGAGGCCCAGGAGGATGTCGACGGCACCGCGCTGCTGGCCCGCGCCATCAAGGAGGCCAACGTCGCCTTCGTCCCCGGCTCGGCCTTCCACGCCGACCGCTCGGGCAGGAACACGCTGCGTCTGGCCTTCTCGGTCACCAAGCCGGAGCGCATCCGCGAGGGCATCCGCCGCCTGTGCAACCTGCTGAAGGACGCGTAACCCGCGCCGTTCCGCAACCGACACGCCCGATCGACGGCGGCCGCTTCCAGAGCGGCCGCCGTTTTCGTTTGGCCGCTCTCCCTCGGTCCTGCTTTCCACCCGCGACACGCAATGCGCAACAATTGGAAAAATCGCGGCAAAAAAACTTCTCGATCATTCGCAAAATGGGTTGACCTGCGATGCCCCCTTTGGCTAGTTTGCGGCTCCCGCCCCAAATCCACGGGGCTAAGCCGTTGTTTTGACGGCAAGGCTTCATCGGGGGGCGTGGCAGTTCCGAGGAAACGGGCGCCCGAAGGAGAGGCGCCCCTACGAGAAGGTCGCGAGCGATGTCCGAACAGAAGCTGACCGGCGCCCAGATCATCATCAAGGCTCTGAAGGATCAGGGCGTTGACACCATCTTCGGCTATCCCGGCGGCGCCGTACTTCCCATCTACGACGCGCTGTTCCAGCAGAACGATCTTCGCCACATCCTCGTACGCCACGAGCAGGCCGCGGTCCACGCGGCGGAGGGCTACGCGCGCTCGACCGGCAAGGTCGGCTGCGTGCTGGTGACCTCCGGCCCCGGCGCCACCAACGCGGTGACCGGCCTGCTGGACGCCTTGTGCGACAGCATCCCCATCGTCTGCCTGTCGGGGCAGGTGCCGACCCACCTGATCGGCAACGACGCCTTCCAGGAGGCCGACACCACCGGCATCACCCGGCCCTGCACCAAGCACAATTACCTGGTGAAGGACGTCAACAGCCTGGCCCGCACCCTGCACGAGGCCTTCTACGTCGCGCGCAGCGGCCGTCCGGGTCCCGTGCTGATCGACGTGCCGAAGGACGTGCAGTTCGCCGACGGCGTCTATGTCCCGCCGGCCGAGGTCAAGCACAAGACCTACCGCCCGCAGGTCAAGCCGGAGATCGCCCGCATCGAGGAGGCGGTCGAGCTGATCGCCAACGCCAAGCGGCCGATCTTCTACACCGGCGGCGGCGTCATCAACGCCGGCCCCTTCGCCGCCAAGCTGCTGACCCAGTTCGTCAAGGCCACCGGCTTCCCGATCACCTCGACCCTGATGGGCCTGGGCGCCTTCCCGGCGTCGGACAGCCAGTGGCTCGGCATGCTCGGCATGCACGGCACGTACGAGGCGAATCTCGCCATGTACAACTGCGACGTCATGATCAACATCGGCGCACGCTTCGACGACCGCGTGACCGGCAAGCTGTCGGAATTCGCGCCGGGCTCCAAGAAGATCCACGTCGACATCGATCCCAGCTCGATCAACAAGACGGTCGAGGTCGACATCCCGATCGTCGGCGACTGCGGCGCGGTGCTGGAGGACATGCTGCGCATCTGGAAGGCGCGGGCCAAGCGCCCCGACCAGGCGGCGCTGAAGAGCTGGTGGGGGCAGATCGAGGGCTGGCGCGCCCGCAACTGCCTGAACTACAACCGCACGGAATCGGTCATCAAGCCGCAATACGCGCTGGAGCGGCTGCGCGAGGCGCTGCGCGGCAAGGACCATTACGTCACCACCGAGGTCGGCCAGCACCAGATGTGGGCCGCCCAGTTCCTGCCCTTCGACCAGCCGAACCGCTGGATGACCTCGGGTGGGCTGGGGACCATGGGCTACGGCCTGCCGGCCGCCATCGGCGCGCAGATCGCCCACCCCGACGCCATCGTCGTCGACGTGTCGGGCGAGGCCAGCTTCCTGATGAACATGCAGGAGATCGGCACCGCCGTGCAGTACCGCGCCCCGGTGAAGATCTTCATCCTGAACAACCAGTACATGGGCATGGTCCGCCAGTGGCAGGAACTGCTGCACGGCTCGCGCTTCTCGCAGAGCTACTCGGAGGCGCTGCCCGACTTCGTGAAGCTGGCGGAGGCCTGGGGCTGCGTCGGCCTGCGCGCCACCACGGTGGCCGAGGTGGACGACGTCATCGCCAAGATGCTGGCCGTCACCGACCGCCCCTGCATCGTCGACATCGCGGTCGATCCCAAGGAGAACTGCTTCCCGATGATCCCCGGCGGCAAGGCCCACAACGAGATCCTGCTCGGCCCGGAGGACAAGCCGTCGGACGCCACGCCGGAAGACGGCATGGTTCTGGTCTGATCGGCTGCTGACCACGCAAGGCTCCTCGGGGGAATGGGAATCATGGACGAGCACAAGATCGAGAAGCACACCATCGCAGTGCTGGTGGACAACGAGCCGGGCGTGCTGGCGCGCGTCATCGGGCTGTTCTCCGGCCGCGGCTACAACATCGAAAGCCTGACGGTGGCGGAGGTCAACAACGCCGACCACCTGTCGCGCATCACGCTGGTGACGTCGGGCACCCGGATGATCATCGAGCAGATCAAGGCCCAGCTCAGCCGGCTGGTCCCGGTCCACCGGGTCCACGACCTGACCGACGAAGGGCCGTCGGTCGAGCGCGAGCTGGCTCTGGTCAAGGTGGCGGGCACCGGCGACAAGCGCATCGAGGCGCTGCGGCTGGCCGATATCTTCAAGGCCACCGTCCTCGACGCGACGCTGACCTCCTTCGTCTTCGAGCTGACCGGCACCACCGCGCAGGTCGACGATTTCGTCGGGCTGATGGGCCAGCTCGGTCTGGTCGAGGCCAGCCGCACCGGCGTCGTCGCCATGTCGAAGGGCGCCACCGGCTTCTAAGGCCGGTTCCGGCCCCGATTTCCGGGGCTGGGTTCTTATCCGATGGTCAGGGTGGCGAAAAACGCAAGGAAGCTCCGCGTTTCGCCGCCCGATCATGCGATTGTTTCGCTTGACGCGCAGCTTTGCTCAATGGAGTAATCCGCCGGCAAGGGAACGCACTTCATCTCTCTGGTTTGCGAATTCAAGGAACCATCACCATGCGCGTCTATTACGATCGTGATGCCGACGTCAACCTGATCAAGGGCAAGAAGGTCGTCATCGTCGGCTACGGCAGCCAGGGCCACGCTCACGCCCACAACCTGCGTGACAGCGGCGTCAAGGACGTGCGGATCGCTCTTCGTCCCGGCTCGGCCACCACGAAGAAGGCCGAGGCCGCCGGCTTCCAGGTGATGGCGCCCGGCGAGGCCGCCGCCTGGGCCGACGTCGTGATGGTTCTGACCCCCGACGAACTCCAGGCCGACCTGTACAAGGACGATCTGGCCAAGAACATGAAGCAGGGCGCCGCGCTGGCCTTCGCCCACGGCCTGAACGTCCACTTCAACCTGATCGAGCCGCGCGCCGATCTCGACGTGTTCATGATCGCGCCGAAGGGCCCCGGCCACACCGTGCGCAGCGAGTACCAGCGTGGCGGCGGCGTGCCGTCGCTGGTCGCCGTGCACCAGAACGCCTCGGGCAACGCGCTGGACATCGCGCTGTCCTACGCCTCGGCCAACGGCGGCGGCCGCGCCGGCATCATCGAGACCACCTTCAAGGAAGAGTGCGAGACCGACCTGTTCGGCGAGCAGGTCGTGCTGTGCGGCGGTCTGACCGAGCTGATCAAGTGCGGCTACGAGACCCTGGTCGAGGCCGGCTACGCCCCGGAGATGGCCTATTTCGAGTGCCTGCACGAGGTCAAGCTGATCGTCGACCTGATGTACGAGGGCGGCATGGCCAACATGCGCTACTCGATCTCCAACACCGCCGAGTACGGCGACTACCGCACCGGTCCGCGCATCATCACCGCCGAGACCAAGGCCGAGATGAAGCGCGTGCTGACCGACATCCAGGAAGGCCGCTTCGTGCGCGACTGGATGCAGGAGTGCAAGGTCGGCCAGCCCTCCTTCAAGGCGATCCGCCGCCGCAACGCCGAGCACGAGATCGAGAAGGTCGGAGAGAAGCTGCGCGCCATGATGCCGTGGATCGCCGAGCGCCGTCTGGTCGACAAGTCGAAGAACTGATCTGGCCTCTGCTGCCGGTTCGGTTCGGAAAGCGCGTCCCTCGGGGCGCGCTTTTCTTTTGTGCACCCTCTCCCGCGGTGGGAGGGGGAGTCACCCCCGCGGGCCGTCCTTCATCGACGAGGGCGGATTCTCCGCCACCGCCGCCCGGCCCGGATCGCGCTTCTGGCATTCCAGCAGGATGTCGCGGGCGATCGGCGCCGCCGCCGTCGAGCCGCCGCCGCCATGCTCGACGAAGACCGAGCAGGCGTAGCGCGGCGCGTGGACCGGCGCGAAGGCGACGAACAGCGCGTGGTCGCGCTCGCGCCACGGGATGTCCTCGTTCTTCTTCACGCCGGTGCTGCGCTCGGCCATGGTGATGCGGCGGACCTGGGCCGAGCCGGTCTTGCCGGCCAGTTCGAAGCCGGGCTGGGTGATGCGCGACTTGTAGGCGGTGCCGTTGGGCGCGTTGGAGACCTCGTACATGCCGCGCAGCACGACGTCGAGATTCTCCTTCTTCACCCCCAGGCTGGGCCAGGTCACCTGCTCGCCGCTGACCGACTTGATCTGCTTGGTCAGGTGCGGCTTGACCGCGTAGCCGCCGTTGGCGAGCCGGCAGGTCATCACCGCCAGCTGGAGCGGCGTCGCCAGCACATAGCCCTGGCCGATCGACGCCACCAGCGTCTCGCCCATGTCCCAGCCCTTGCCGAGAGTCGCCTTCTTCCAGGCGATCGAGGGGATCAGCCCGCCGCGCTCGTGCGGCAGGTCGAGCCCGGTGCGTTCGCCCAGCCCGAAGCGTCGCGACATCTCGGCGATGCGGTCGACGCCGACCCGCCGCGACACGTCGTAGAAGAACACGTCGCAGGAATGGCGCAGCGCCCCCACCATGTCCACGGTGCCGTGGCCGCCCCGCTTCCAGCAGTGGAAGCGGTGGTCGCCCAGCTCCATGTGGCCGGGGCAGAACACCGTGTGGCGGCTGTTGATGATGCCGGATTCCAGCCCGGCCAGCGCCACCACCATCTTGTAGGTCGAGCCCGGCGGGTACTGGCCGGCCACCGCCTTGTTGCTCAGCGGGGTCGCCGGGTTGGCCAGCAGCTCCTCCCACAGCTCGGCGCTGATGCCCATGGTGAACTGGTTGGGGTCGTAGCTGGGGTGGGAGGACAGCGCGTAGATGCCGCCGGTGTGGATGTCCATCACCACCGCCGACGCGCTCTGCTCCTGCGACAGCCGTTCCTGGACGTAGCGCTGGAGCCCCATGTCGATGGTGAGCTGGACCTCGCGGCCCGACTGGCCCTCGTCGCGCGACAGCTCGCGGATGACGCGGCCGACCGCGTTGACCTCCAGCTGGCTGGTGCCGGCGGTGCCGCGCAGCACCTTCTCGTGGTGCTTCTCGATGCCGGCCTTGCCGATGCGGAAGCCGGGCAGCGAGAGCACCGGGTCGCTGTTGCCGCTCAGCTCGGCCTCGGAGACGGCCCCGACATAGCCCATGATGTGGGCGGTCGCCTCGGCCTGCGGGTAGTTGCGGATCTCGCCCACCTCGATCGACACGCCGGGCAGGTCGGGCGTGTTCATCTCGATGGTGGCGACCTGCTCCCAGCTCAGGTTCTCGCGCACGGTGACGGGGACGAAGCGGCGCTTGCGGTGCAGCTCGCGCATCACCCGCCGCCGGTCGTTGTCGGTCAGCGGCACGATGCGGGAAATCTTGTCGAGCGTCTCCTGGATGTTGCGGGTGCGCTCCGACACGACGACGACGCGGTAGTTCTGCTGGTTGATCGCCAGCGGCGTGCCGAAGCGGTCGACGATGGTGCCGCGCGACGGCGCGATCAGCCGCAGGCTGATGCGGTTCTCCTCGGCCAGCATGGTGTAGCGCGCCGACTCCAAGACTTGGAGATAGTAGAGGCGCCCGACCAGCGTCGACAACCCGGCCAGCTTGATCCCGCCCAGCACCAGCGCGCGGCGGGTCAGCAGGCGGGAGCGGTCGGTGTCGCGGTCGATGGAACTCATGAAAACCGTTACCCGTTCAGGAAGGCGCGGTGCATCCGGATCAGCAGCCAGCCGACCGCCGGGAACATCGCCACCGTCAGCAGGCCCTGGAACAGAGCCGGCTTGACCGGCAGGATGCCGGCGTTCAGCACCGAGAAGGCCAGCCATTGCAGGAAGGCCGCGCCGGTCATCACCATGGCGAAGCCGATCCACAGCAGCGCGAAGGTGCTGGCCAGGAACACCCGGCGCTGGTTCAGAACCGCCCATTGGGCGACGACCAGCATCAGCGCGTTGACGCCCAGCGGCCCGCCGGTCAGCAGATCCTGCAACAGCCCGATCAGAAAGGCCACCCCCGGCCGCATCAGGTCAGGCCTGTGGATCGTCCAGTAATAGACCGAGATCAGCGTCAGGTGCGGCGCGACCCAGCTGTAGGACGGGATCGGGATGGGGATCATGCCGACCAGGACCAGCATCACCGTGACGGCGAAGGGCGCCAGATTCCGCCCGGCCTTGTCCAGCCGTTGCCAGAAGGTCGCGGTCATCGTGCCACGCCTACTTCAACTCGGCCGTCAGATCCAGCTCGGTGCCGGCCAAACCGAAATCGACCAGCCGCAGATGCTCGACCCGCGACAGGTCGGCGTTGGGCAGCACGCGCACGCCGCGCTCGCTGGCCGAGGTCACGACGCCGACCGGCAGGCCCGGCGGGAACAGCCCGCCATGGCCCGACGTGACGACCCGCTCGCCGACCTGCACCGGCGATTCCGGCGGCAGATAGAGCAGCCGGGCCTGGTCGGAGTTGTCGCCGGCCAGCACCGCGCGCTGGCGCGAGCCTTCCAGCACCACGGGCACGCGGGCGTTGATGTCGGTCAGCAGCAGCACGCGCGACGACCATTCGCCGACTTCGATCACCCGGCCGACCAGGCCGGCGCCGGCCAGCGCCGCCTGTCCCTTGCGCACCCCGTCGCGCCGGCCGGCGGTGACCACCAGCGTGCGGACGAAGGAGCTGCCGGGCGTGGCGATGACGCGGGCGGTGATGAAGGACACCGACGGCTCGGCGGTGGCGTGCAGCAGGGTGCGCAGGCTGGCGTTCTCGGTCTCCAGCCGCAGGGCCGCCTGCTTCCATTGCAGCAGGCGCGCGTTCTCGGCCTTCAGCCGCCGGTTCTCGTCGAAGGCGTTCTCAAGCTCGACCGCGGATTCGATGACGCGGGCGGCGGTCGCGGCGGGGCGCGAGATGGCGTCGAGGATCGGCGCGAAGGCGTCGGTGACGCGCGCCCGCGCGGCATCGACCGACACGGACTCGACCTTGCCGACCATCATCAGGGCGATGGAGGCCAGCACCAGCAAAAGAAAGGAGAAGCGATGCGCAAGAGCCCGCAAAGGGGCGGCAAGGCGTATGACGGAGCCGGATGAGCGTGGCTTCACAGGAAATTCCCGTCCAGATACGCGGTCCGTCTTCGGTTTTCATGCTACGGAGAGCGTGAAAACCGAAGGCCTTCCACCCGAGAGATACACCAGTCAGTAGGCGCTGACCAAGACGTTTCGCAGCGTCTTCATCTCTTCCAGGGCGCGCCCTGTGCCCAGCGCGACACAGGAGAGCGGGTCGTCGGCGATCGACACCGGCAGGCCGGTGGCGTGGCGCAGGACGAAGTCCAGGTTCCCCAGCAGCGCGCCGCCGCCGGTGAGCACGATGCCCTTGTCGACGATGTCGGCGGCCAGTTCCGGCGCGGTGTGCTCCAGCGCCACCTTGACCGCCTCGACGATGGCCGAGACCGGCTCGGCCAGGGACTCGGCGATCTGCCGCTCGGAGATGATCAGCTCCTTGGGCACGCCGTTCATCAGGTCGCGGCCCTTGATCTCCAGGATGCGGCCCTCGCCGTCTTCCGGCGGGCAGGCCGACCCGATCTCCTTCTTGATCCGCTCGGCGGAGCCTTCGCCGACCAGCAGATTGTGGGTGCGGCGGATGTAGCCGATGATCGCCTCGTCCATCTTGTCGCCGCCGACGCGGACCGAGCGCGAATAGACGATGCCGCCCAGCGACAGGACCGCCACCTCGGTGGTGCCGCCGCCGATGTCGACGACCATGGAGCCGGTCGGCTCCGTCACCGGGAGCCCGGCGCCGATCGCGGCGGCCATCGGCTCCTCGATCAGGAAGACCCGGCGGGCGCCGGCGGCCTCGGCCGATTCCTGGATGGCGCGGCGTTCCACGGCGGTCGAGCCCGACGGCACGCAGATGATGACCTGCGGGCTGGCGAAGCTGCGGCGGTTGTGAACCTTGCGGATGAAATGCTTGATCATTTCCTCCGCGACCTCGAAGTCGGCGATCACGCCGTCGCGCAGCGGCCGGATGGCCTGGATGTTGCCGGGCGTGCGGCCCAGCATCATCTTGGCCTCGTCGCCCACGGCGAGAACCTGCTTCTTGCCGCGCACGTTGGCGATGGCGACGACGGACGGTTCGTTCAGGACGATCCCGCGGCCCTTGACATAGACCAGGGTATTGGCCGTCCCAAGATCGATCGCCATGTCGGCGGACAGAACGCCAAGCAGTTTGGAAAGCATGGAGCTGACGGACTCTTCGAAAGCGGTTGCGACGGCCGATCCGGCGGAATGGCATAGCACGTCCGCCAGCGGTTCCATAGACGAATGCTGATGCACCCTCAAGCGGAGAGTGCGCCCCGGCGGAAACGAACGCCGGATCGTCGAAATCCCAACCGTTCGGAAGGGCTCCGGTGCCGGCCACACTGGCGGATCAGGGTTAATTTTCCGTCAACGGAACCGGCCGGTCTTCCGGATCGCCGGGCCGCTCGGCCGCCCGCGACTCCGGCGGCCGGCGGCCCCGTTTCCGTTGCCCTGTCTAGGCCGATTCATGCTGCGCCGCAACGGCCTTGTGACGAAAGGAAACGGGGCGGTCAGTGGTCCGCGGGAACGGATTTGGCGGTTTTGCCGGCGGCCGGCTTGGCGGCGTGGTGGCCCTCCAGCCGGTCCATGCAGGCCAGCAGCACGCCGGACACCACGAAGGTCATGTGGATGATGACCAGCCACATCAGCTCGTCGCGCGAGATGTTCTGGAGATTCATGAAGGCCTTGAGCAGATGGATGCCGGATATGGCGACGATCGAGGCGATCAGCTTCAGCTTCAGCCCGCCGAAATCGACCTTGCCCATCCAGTCGGGCCGGTCCTCGTGGTTGGCGACGTCGATCTTCGAGACGAAATTCTCGTAGCCGGAGAAGATCACCATCACCAGCAGGTTGCCGGCCAGCGACAGGTCGATCAGCGTCAGGATCGCCAGCAGCACGTCCTTCTCCGGCATGTCCAGCACATGCGGGATGATGTGGAAGACCTCCTGGCCGAACTTCACCATCAGGGCGGCGAGCGCGATCACCAGGCCGAGATAGAAGGGAGCGAGCAGCCAGCGGCTGGCGAAGATGACCTGTTCAAAGCGGCGTTCGATCATGGCGGGCATCGTGGCTGTTGTCGTCGGGGGGAGGGCGGAGAGCCGGCGGGGAGGTCCCGCGCGCCCCGCATGTGACAGTGTTGCACTGCAAAATCAACCGTCCGGCGTTGCGGCGCAGCGTAAAAATCGACGGGCGATGCGACGTCTGGCCGCGACCGTCATGCATCGGTAACGTGGGCGCGCTATTGTGCCGCCGTACCAATGATGCCGTGTCGAAAGGGCCCCCGCGATGACCAACTCCGCCCCGCACATCGTGTCTGCGTTCGAGGACGCGCTGAAGCGGCTGAAGTCCGCCATCGTCCAGATGGCCGGCGCCGCGGAGACGCAGCTCGACCAGGCGATGACCTGTCTCGCCCAGCGCAACCCGGAGCTGGCGCTCGAGATCGTGCAGTCCGACGCCCGGCTCGACAGCTTCGAGCAGGACATCGAGGCGCATTGCCTCAGCCTGCTGGTGTTGCGCCAGCCGGTCGCCGACGACCTGCGCGAGGTGATCGCCGCCCTGAAGATCGCCGGCAACCTGGAGCGCATCGGCGACTACGCCGCCAATTCGGCCAAGCGCACCGCCGCCATCGCCAGCTTCCCGGAGACGGCGCCCTTCGCCGGCCTGCCCAAGCTCGGCCGTCTGGTGCGCGAGCGGCTGACCGCCGTCATCGACGCCTATGTCGACACCGACGGCGAGGCGGCCCTCCGCATCTGGCGCACCGACGACGAGGTCGACGCGCTCTACACCAGCCTGTGCGGCGAGATCGAGCGCTCGGCGGCGGAACATCCCAACGGCTTCATGGCCCACATGCACCTGATGATGATCGCCAAGAACCTGGAGCGGATCGGCGACCACGCCACCAACATCGCCGAGGTGGTGCATTTCGTCAGCACCGGCCGTCCGCTGCTGGAGGAGCGCCCCAAGGCCGACCGCTCCTGCGACCCGGCCCAGTGACCGCCCGGTGCGGGGGGCGGGCCTGACGGGCCTATCCGCTTCGGGGCGGGGCTGAACATCGGGCGATAACCGAGAGTTGGATGGAAAGTTCGGCGCGAAGGGTTCACGCTGTTGGTGCGATCAACGCCGAATCCCGCAATGACCGAGACCATGACCAGCTCCGACCAGCCTCCACCAGCCCCTGCCGCCGCCCCTGCCGCCGATGACCTGCTCCGTCTGTACGAGGCCATCCTCGCCCGGCGGGGCATGAACCCGGCCGAGTCGAAGACCGCCCGCCTGTTCGCCGCCGGTCCGAAGAAGATCGCCAAGAAGGTCGGGGAGGAGGCGGTCGAGGTGGCGCTCGACGCCATGAACGAGGACCGCCAGGGCGTCATCAACGAAAGCGCCGACCTGCTCTACAACCTGTCGGTCCTGTGGGCGACGCTGAGCATCCATCCCGACGACGTGTTCGCCGAGATCCGGCGCCGCGAGGCGCTGTACGGCATCGCCGAGAAGCTGCCGAAGCCGCCGGGGGGCGGCTCGCCGGGGCGGTAGAGCGGCGGGCGCTTGCCCCCACGTCTCCCCCGCCGGGCGGACGGGGGAGCTCGGTCTTTCCCTTCAGCGCACCCCCAGCCGCGCCAGCAGCGGCCGCCGCCGCGCGGCGAAGACCGCGTGACGGCTCGCCAGCTCGGCGATGTTTTCCTCCGCGCTCTCGAATCGGCGGCCGTCCCGCCCCAGCGCGATGCCGTCCGCCGACAGGTGGCGCCACGCCAGTTCCGCCGGATTCTCGGCCAGCCGGGCGGCCAGCAGGAACAGCCCCTCGATCCGCGACAGCGCGACCCCCGATCCGAGAAGCGGCGAGGCGACATGCCCGGGCGTGTCGCCGCTGCGGTGGCGCTCCAGCACGGCGCCGTTGAAACGGTCGGCCTGGGCCTGCCGTTCCGCCAATCCTTCCTCGTCCGGCAGTGGGGCGGCGAAGCCGAGGCTGGTCAGCAGGACCAGGGCGCGCACCACCGCGTCCTCCCCCCGCGCGGCGAGCGCGGGGAGGGCGAGCAGTTCGCCCAGCCGGCGCGGACCGGCGCCCAGCGCCTCGCCCAGCGGCCCATGCACGGCGCGGGGGAAGGGCAGGCGGCCGAGCGGGGTGGAGGCGACCTCCGGCAGGTCGTCGGGCGACACCAGCAGGGCGAAGCGGGTGGCGCGCAGCAGGGCGGAGCGTTCGGCCGGCGTCAGCCGCTCGCCGCCCTTGACGAACAGGTCGCGGCGGAAGCTGCGGTTGGTCAGCACGTCGCGCAGGGTCTCGGCCACCGCCGGGTCGGCGGCCTCGGCCGCCATCGCCTGGGCGGCGGGGGAGAGCGTCAGGTCGTCGAGCTGCTCCATCGGCACGGCGGCGCCGGCGAACTCCAGCTTGGCGGCGGCCAGTTCGCGCGCGACGTCGGCGTGGTAGAAGGCGGTCCAGTCGCTGTTCAGATACTCGTGCGCGATGTAGTTGGGCGATTTGTGGCGCAAGGACTCGATGCGCTCCGTCACCCCGTCCGCCCCGGCGAACCAGCCGCCGCCCAACGCCGCGAGGCGGGCGGCGAACTCCACCGCCCGCTCGATGCGGTCGGGCAGGGGGCCGGTTCCGGCGGCGCACTGCTCGACCAGGAGGCGGCGCAGCGGCATGTGGGCGAGCGTGCCGGGCAGCGCGTTGTAGCTGACGAAGACCACCCCGCCGGGGGCCAGCCGGCGACGCAGCAGTTCCACCAGGATGGCCCGGTTTTCGGCGCTGACCCAGGACCAGACGCCGTGCAGCGCCACCGCGTCGAGCGGCGGCCCGTCGCGCCGGGCGTGCTCGGCGAAGCTCTCCTCCAGGAAGGCGGCGTTGGCGAGGCCGCCCTCCGCCGCCAGCCGGCGGGCGCCGGCGATGTGGGAGGGGTTGAAGTCCATCGCCTCGAAGCGCGCGCGCGGGTTGGCGCCGGCCAGCACGGCGCTGGTCAGGCCGTGGCCGCAACCCAGCTCCGCCAGGGTGAAGGCGCCGCTGCGCAGGGGTTCGGGCGGGCGCCAGCCGCGCAGCGTCAGCGCGAAGGACAGCAGCGCCGGCGACCAGTCGCGGTAGAAGGCGCGGATGTAGTCGATTCCGCCGACATACCCTTCCGTCCAGCCGTTCATGCCGTGTCCTCCCCTGCGATCATCCGTTGCGCGGTGGTGTAGCGGGCGGGTGGCCGGCACCGCTTCAAAAAAATGCACGCATTCGGGTATTTTGCTATCGACAGCTCCGAGGGGCTTCGCTATAAACCGCGCCACACCGGCCGGGCCCACGGCAAGGCCGGAACGATGGACAGTCGGTTGCGCAAGCGCCGATAGGACATCGGTCAAGGGATGGGCGCATAGCTCAGTTGGTAGAGCAGCTGACTCTTAATCAGCGGGTCCAAGGTTCGAGTCCTTGTGCGCCCACCATCTCTTGAAGCGAACGACGTTGCGGATGGGCGCATAGCTCAGTTGGTAGAGCAGCTGACTCTTAATCAGCGGGTCCAAGGTTCGAGTCCTTGTGCGCCCACCATCCCAACAGACGACCACACGACCACACGACGACCCACGAAAAGCCGGCCTCCCCATGGAGCCGGCTTTCGTCGTTTCCGGGCCGGTTCCAGGCGGCGTGGTCCGGCGATCCGGATGCCTGAAACCGCCCGGTCCGGTCATGGTCAGGGCGCGTTCGCCAGGAAGGCGGCCGTCACCCGGTCCATCGTCGCCAGATGATTGTGGAACCAGTCCGGGAACTGGTGACGCAGATAGCGCCGGGCGCGCTCCTCCCCGCCGCCGGCCAGCTCGGCCTCGACCGACGCGATGCCCTCCAGCACGCGGGCGTGCTCGCCGCTGTGGCAATGCAGGGCGAAGAAGCCCTTTTCGGTCATCAGCGCCTCCTCCCGCGCGAAATGCTCGCGCAGATGATTGGCGAAGGCGGCGAAGGGGGCGGCCAGCGCGCCGGCCGGCGCCGCCTTGGCGGCCTCCCACAGTTCCAGGGAATCGGCGTGGTCGCGGTCCATGACCGCGTAACCCAGGGCGATGTCGTCGAACGCGATCATGGTGGGTGCTGTCCTTGGAAAGGAAGGATGGGGAAAAGGAAATGGCCTCCGGAACCGAAGCTCCGGAGGCCATCATACCCACACACGAATCAGGGATGATTGACCGCGGTCAAGCCGCCTCCAACTCGTCGACGAATCCGCGGATGACGTTCAGCCCCTTCTGCCAGAAGGCCGGGTCGGAGGCGTCGAGCCCGAAGGGGGCCAGCAGCTCCTGGTGGCGCAGCGTGCCGCCGGCCGTCAGCATCGCCAGATACTTCTCGGCGAAGCCCTGCTCGGCGTCCTGGTAGACCGCGTAGAGCGAGTTCACCAGGCAGTCGCCGAAGGCGTAGGCGTAGACGTAGAAGGGCGAATGGATGAAGTGCGGGATGTAGGACCAGTAGTTCCGGTACCCCTCGTCGAAGCGCAGCGCCGGGCCGAGGCTCTCGGTCTGCACGGCCATCCAGATCTCGCCGATGCGCTCGGCGGTCAGTTCGCCCTCGCGGCGCTCGGTGTGGACCCGGCGCTCGAAGTCGAAGAAGGCGATCTGGCGGACCACCGTGTTCAGCATGTCCTCGACCTTGCTCGCCAGCATGATGCGGCGGCGCTTCGGGTCGGTCTCGGCGGCGAGCAGGGCGCGGAAGGTCAGCATCTCGCCGAAGACCGAGGCGGTCTCGGCCAGCGTCAGCGGCGTGTCGGACAGGAAATGACCCTGCTTGCCGGCCAGGATCTGGTGGACGCCGTGCCCAAGCTCATGGGCGAGCGTCATCACGTCGCGCGTCTTGCCCTGGTAGTTGACCAGCAGGTAGGGGTGGACGCTGGGCACCGTCGGGTGGGCGAAGGCGCCCGGCGCCTTGCCGGGGCGGACCGGGGCGTCGATCCACGGGTTGTCGAAGAAGCGCTTGCCGATGCTCGCCAGCTCCGGCGAGAAGCGGCCGTAGGCGCCGAGCACGATGTCGCGCGCCTCGTCCCAGCGGATGCTGCGGTCGCTGTCGTCGGGCAGCGGGGCGTTGCGGTCCCAGTAGTCGAGATGCTCCTGGCCGAACCACTTGGCCTTGAGTTTGTAATAACGGTGCGACAGGTCGGGGTAGGCGCCCTTGACGGCGGAGGCCAGCGCGTCGACCACCTCGTCCTCGACCCGGTTGGACAGGTTGCGGGCGGCGGTCGGCGTCGGGTAGTTGCGCCAGTTGTCCTCGATCTCCTTGTCCTTGGCCAGCGTGTTGGTGATCAGCGCGAACAGGCGGGAGTTGTCGCCCATGACGCGGCCCACCACCTCGCCGGCCTCGCGGCGGGCGGCCGGGTCGCGGTCGGACAGGCGGTTCAGCGCCTCGGCGCAGGTCAGCTCCTTGCCGCCGATGGGGAAGCGCAGGCTGGCGATGGTCTCGTCGAACAGCCGGTTCCAGGCGGCGCGGCCGACGACGTACTTGTCGTGCAGCAGCCGTTCGGCCTCGTCGGAAAGCTGGTGGTCGCGGTAGAGCCGGGTGTCGCGCAGCCAGGGGGCGTAGCGCGCCAGCGCCTTCGACTGCTTCAGCCTGGCGGCGAGCGCCTGTTCCTCCAGCCGGTTGATCTCCAGCGTGAAGAAGATCAGGTGGGCGGAGATGGTGTTCACCCGCTCCTGCGCCGACTGGTAGAATTTGGCGATGTCGGGATCGACCATGTTGCCGTTGTAGACGAGCCCGGCGTAGGACATGGCGCGCGACAGCGTCTCGTCGATGTCCTCGTAGGCGCGGATGGCCGCCGCCAGCCCGTCGCCGTCGAGATCGGCGAGCTTGCCGGCGTAGCGGTCGCGGAAGCCCTTGGACTCCGTCTCCATCCGGTCGAGGTCGGCCTTCAGCTCGGGCGAGTCCATGCCGGGATACAGGTCGTCGAGGTTCCAGGCGGGAAGAGCGCCCAGATCCGGGCTGTCGGTTGCGGCCGTGGCGGCGCTGCTGGTCATCGAACCCTCCTGACGATTGGTCCGATGGATATAAGCGCCCCCGTGTTCGGCTCAAAGCCTTGCGTGAGCGATGAAAGCCTGCGCGCGCGGTGAAAGGGTCAGGCCGGATCGGCGTCCTGCGCGCGGCGGATCGCCGCCTCGACGCATTGCAGGTGCAGCTTCTTGCGGGCCAGCAGGCGGGCGCGGCGCTCCTCCGGGTCGGTGGTCGCCATCGCCTCGATCCGGCAGCCGCGCCAGCCGTTGGCGTCGAGCGCGCGGGCGACCTCGGCGTAACCGAAATAGCCCTTGTCCGGCTGCGCCCACGGCGCGCGGAAGTCCGGCTGGCGCAGCACGAAGCGGTTCGACTGGCTGCCGCCGCCGAGGTTGGTCAGCCGGGCCACGATCAGCCGCTCGCCGTTGCCATGCACGACGGTCAGGATGGGGCGGATCCCGGTGATGGGCGGATCGGACGACATGCTTCATCCATAGCCGCCCGGCGACCGTCTGACCAGAGACTAGGGCGGGCGGCATGGCCGGCGATCCGGTGCAACCGCTTCGCCGGCAACGGAAAATCGCCTATCATCGCCCCATCCGTTCCACGGAGGCCCGTTCCACGGAGGCGACCCTCATGATCCGCGCGGCCCTGCTGTCCCTCTCCCTGCTGTGTCCGGCCGGCGCCTTCGCCCAATTCGCGCCGGCACCGGCGCCGCTGCCGGTCATGGACTGCGCCGCGCTGGCCGGCAGCCCGATGGTCGAGGCGACGCTCTACTTCGGCCGCAACGTCGGCGACGCGGTGGGCGTCAGCGAGAAGGATTGGACGCAGTTCCTCGACCGCGAGATCACGCCCCGCTTTCCCGACGGGCTGACGATCCATGACGCCTCGGGCCATTGGCGCGACAGCGGGACCGGCCGGCTGATCCGCGAGCCGAGCAAGATCCTCACCCTGCTGACGCCGCAGGACGCCGCCTCCCTCACGCTGATCCGCGAGATCGTCGACCTCTACAAGGAGCAGTTCCACCAGCAGTCGGTCGGCACCGTGCTGCGCCCCGCCTGCGTCGGGTTCTGAGACGGATTGGGGGATAACCCGAAAGTAGGGAGTGTGACGGTCCGTCGCACCCCCGACTTTCTGACATTTGCACAAGCTTATGGACTCGGCGCAGATTGGGGCGGGGGAGCGTGGCGATTCGTTGCGCGCCCATGAGGAAATGCTAGCCAAATATAACAAAAGGGGACGCCCCGATGAGCCCGAGCACAGCCGAACGCTTCAACGAGATGCACGCCCGCTCCCTGTCCGATCCCGCCGGATTCTGGGGCGACGCCGCCAAGGACATCGACTGGTACAAGCCGGCCGACACGATCCTGGACGACAGCAGCGCGCCCTTCTACCGCTGGTTCGTCGGTGGCGAGCTGAACACCTGCCACAACGCCGTGGACCGTCACGTCGCGGCCGGGCGCGGCGCGCAGGCGGCGATCATCTACGACAGCCCGGTGACGCAGACCGTCCAGACCATCACCTACGCCGAGCTTCAGGACCAGGTCGCCCGATTCGCCGGCGCGCTGCGCGCCCAGGGCGTCGGGAAGGGCGACCGCGTTCTGCTCTACATGCCGATGATCCCGCAGTCGGTCGTCGCCATGCTGGCCTGCGCGCGGCTGGGGGCGGTGCATTCGGTGGTGTTCGGCGGCTTCGCCCCCAACGAACTGGCGACGCGGATCGACGACTGCACGCCCAAGGCCATCGTCTCGGCCTCCTGCGGCATCGAGCCGAACCGGGTCGTCAAGTACAAGCCGATGCTCGACGCCGCCATCGAGCAGTCGTCGCACAAGCCGTCGCGCGTCATCGTCTTCCAGCGCCCGCAGGAGACCGCCACCCTGGTCGAGGGCCGCGACGTCGACTGGGCCGAGGCGGTGGCGGCGGCCGAGCCGGCGGACTGCGTGCCCGTCGCGGCGACCGACCCGCTCTACATCCTCTACACCTCGGGCACGACCGGCCAGCCCAAGGGCGTGGTGCGCGACAACGGCGGCCACGCGGTGGCGCTGCGCTGGACGATGACCAACATCTACAACGTCCAGCCCGGCGAGGTGTATTGGGCGGCGTCGGACGTCGGCTGGGTGGTCGGCCATTCCTACATCGTCTACGCGCCGCTGCTGACCGGGGCGACGACCCTGGTGTTCGAGGGCAAGCCGGTCGGCACCCCCGATCCGGGCACCTTCTGGCGGGTGATCGAGCAGCACAAGGTCGGCACGCTGTTCACCGCCCCCACCGCCTTCCGCGCCATCAAGCGCGAGGATCCCGACGCCAATTACCTCAAGAAGTACGACCTGTCGCATTTCCGCGCCCTGTTCCTGGCCGGCGAGCGCTCCGACCCCGACACGCTGCATTGGGCCGAGGACAATCTGAAGGTCCCGGTGATCGACCATTGGTGGCAGACCGAGACCGGCTGGGCGATCTCCGGCAACCCGCTGGGCGTCCATCTGTTCCCGATCAAGTACGGCTCGGCGACTCGGCCGATGCCGGGCTGGGACGTGCGGGTGCTGAACGCCGAGCTGCAGGAGGTGCCGCGCGGCGACATCGGCGCCATCTGCGTGAAGCTGCCGCTGCCGCCGGGCACGCTGCCGACCCTGTGGAAGGCCGACGAGCGCTTCAAGAAATCCTACCTCGCCGACTATCCCGGCTATTACCAGACCGGCGACGCCGGCTTCATCGACGACGACGGCTACGTCTATGTGATGGCGCGCACCGACGACATCATCAACGTCGCCGGCCACCGCCTGTCGACCGGCGCGATGGAGGAGGTGCTGGCCAGCCACCGCGACGTGGCGGAGTGCGCGGTGATCGGCGTCGCCGACGACCTCAAGGGGCAGGTGCCGCTCGGCTTCGTCTGCCTCAAGGCGGGGGTGAGCCGCCCGCACGCCGACATCGTCAAGGAGATCGTTGCCCTGGTGCGCGAGCGGATCGGCCCGGTCGCCGACTTCAAGCGCGCCTTGGTGGTGGAGCGGCTGCCGAAGACCCGCTCGGGCAAGATCCTGCGCGGCACCATGCAGAAGATCGCCGACAGCCAGGACTACAAGATGCCGGCGACCATCGACGACCCCGGCATCCTGCCGGAGATCGCCGAGGCGTTGCAGTCGCTCGGCTACGCCAAGTCCGGCGGCGGGGCGGCGTAACGCGGGCGGCGTAGGAATCGCGATGGTGGCGGAGGGGGCGTCTCCCCTCCCGTTTCCTCTCCGCCACACGCACCGCATGGTTGTTCCGACTGCGTTCCGATGCTAGGATTTCCCTCCGTTTTCCGTGCCACGGCAGACGCGGAGACCGTGGAGGGGAACCGAGGGTGCGGGCATCGGGGGAGGACGGCGCGAAATGATGGCGTCCTCGCACATCATCGTCGGTGCCGCGACCTGGACATGGCTGTCGGCGCGCTTCGGCCTGCCCGCGCTCGACCCGCTGGCGCTGGGCATGGCGGTGCTCGGCTCGCTGGCGCCCGACATCGACCATCCGAAATCGGCGCTGGGCAGCCGGCTGAAGCCGATCTCGATTCCCATCTCCGTCGTCTTCGGCCATCGCGGCATCACCCATTCGCTGCTGGCGGTGGGGGCCTGCACCTGGCTGTTCCTGGAAAGCGGCGCCTACGCCCGCTTCACCGCGCCATTCCTGGTCGGCTACATGATGCATCTGGCGGGCGACCTGCTGTCGCCGGCCGGGCTGCCGCTGCTCTACCCGCTGAAGCGGCGGCGCACCTTCGCGCTGCCGATCATCAAGACCGGCGGTTTTTCCGAACAGATCGTCGTCGTCCTGCTGTGCGGCTGGCTGATCTCCGGCCTGTTCGGCTGCGACTGGCGCGGCATCCTCGACACCGGGCCGTGGCGCAGCGTCGTCGCCGTCCTCGACGAGACCGAACGCGCGTTGTCGCGGCTGCGGCCGGTGGTGGAAACCCACATTCCGCCCCAAGCCCGGCCGGTGCCGGCAGCGCCCAAGCCGGTCCCCAAACCGCTTCCCAAGCCGCCGCAGCGGGTCGCGGCGGTCGCCTGCGGTGGTTGCGGCTGAAGCCTTTCCGCGTCATCGCCACCTTTTCGCCGGAATTTTGCTGCACGCCGACAAAAGTCTGGAATAAAGGATGCGGGACGCGCGTTCGCACCCATATGCATCGGGTCCTTGTCAAAAAGGCCCGGCCCTGGATTGCGGCGCCGCGTTCCTGTTCTCGACCCCTTCGTCGAGAAGGGGAGCCATGGCGCGAGCCATGGCGTGACCGAAACGATCGGGTGCGCGGTTGAGCAAATTCGGGGTCGATCTGGAAGTCCACATTGCGTCCTTGCGGCGCTACGCGCGGGCTTTGCTGCGCAACAACCGCGCGGACGCCGAGGATCTGGTGCAGGAGGCGCTGACGCGCGCGGTGGCGCGCGCCGACAGCTTCCAGGCGGGGACGAACCTGCGGGCGTGGCTGTTCACGATCCTGCACAACGTCCACGTCAATCAGGTCCGGTCCAAGGCCTCCCGCCCGGTCGAGGTCGACGTCGAGGACGTCGAATCGAAGCTGGTCACGCCGGCACGGCAGGAGGAGCGGGTCGAACTGCGCGAGATGATGCGCGCGGTCGACGAACTGCCCGAGGAGCAGCGCAAGGTGCTGCTTCTGGTGGCGCTGGAGGGCCTGAAATACGACGAGGTCGCCGAGATGCTCGGCGTGCCGATCGGGACCGTCATGTCGCGCCTCTCGCGGGCGCGCGAGGCGGTCAGGGCGAAACTGGCGAACGAGGGCGGCGTTGCCCTCCGGCGGGTGAAGTGATGAGCGCGCAACGGGTGAGCGAGGCCGAACTCCACGCCTATGTGGACGGCCAACTGGACGGCAACCGCCGTCTCGCGGTGGAACGCTGGCTGGCCGACGATCCGGAGGCCGCCCGGCGGGCCGAGGATTACCGGACGCAGACGGCGCTGCTGCACGACCTGTTCGACACCGTGCTGCGCGAGCCGCCGACCGACGAGGAGCAGGAACTGGCCGACCGGCTGAAGGGCCGGCTGGCCTTCAACGACAACCGGCCGCCCTGGCACGCCCGGCCGCTGGTGCGATTCGCCGCCGCGGTCATGCTGGTGGTGGCGGGGGCCGGCGGCGGCTGGTTCGGGCGCGGCGCGCAAGGTCCCTCGCCGGTGGTCCAGCAACAGCAGCAGCAGCGCCAGACGCTCGCCACCTTCGCCGAGGAGGCGACGCAGGCCCACCGCTTCTACACCGCCGACGAACGCTTCCAGGTCGAGCTTGGCGCCGACAACCAGGACGAGCTGAACGGCTGGCTGTCCAAGCGGATGGGGCGCGACGTGTTCGGACCGGATCTCGGCCGGGTCGGTTTCCGGCTGATCGGCGGGCGCTCGCTGCCGACCGATCTCGGCGCCGGCGCTCAGTACATGTACGTCAACGACGGCAACAAGCGGATCACGCTGTTCGTCGGCGCGCCGCGCTCCGGCAACGCCTCGGAGTTCAGCTTCACCCAGAACGGCGACGTCCTGACCTTCTACTGGGTCGAGGGGCCGCTGGCCTACGCGCTGGCCGGGCGTCTGTCGAAGGAGGAACTGCTCCAGATCGCCAAGGCGGTCTACAGCGACGTCAAGGCCGGCCCGCCGCGCCGCGAGGAACCGCCCCCGCAGGATCAGCGCCCGCAGGACCAGCAGCAGCAACAACAGCAGCAGGACCAGCCGGCCGGCGTCCAGCCGATCAGCGACACGCAGAAGCCGAAGGACAGCTGAGAAGGGGGCCGCCGTTTCCTTGCGTCATGCCCGTGCTTGGCACGGGCATCCACGGGCAAGCTTTAGGGCTCCGCGTGGATGACCGGGACAAGCCCGGGCATGACGGGAGGCGCCGCTGCCGAAGCGTCACTGCGCCTTGCGGGCGTGCTGCACGGCGCGGCGCACGATGGAGCGGGCCTCGACCGTCACGTCGCCGTTGCCGAACAGGCGCAGGAACATCGCGTTCAGCGAGGCGCGGCCGCTGACCGTCAGCGTGCCGGCCGCCGCATCCTCGGCGATGGTCAGCGGGGCGGCGTGGGCGCCCAGGAAGCCGTTCGGGAAGGCCTTGTCGAAGAAGCTGCGGATGTGCCCGTCGCGCTGGGTGTCGAACATCACCCGTCCGCCGGCCAGCGCCGCCGAGTCGACCGCCTGCGCCAGCCGGGCCCGCACCGCGTAGCCGCGCAGCGCGTCCACCGTGCAGCCAGCCCCGAGGATCGCCGGCGCGGTGAGGACCAGCGCCAGGACGAGTACGAAACGTCGACCCGTCCGCCGGCCCTCATGCCCGCCGTAGGGCAGGGGACGATAGACCAAGGTCATTCCGGCCTCCCAAGCAATCGCCAATGTGAAATGCAGTGATGAAGATAGGCGGCCTTCTCTTAACATGGGTTTAAGGCTGCGAGAACCTGGATTTTACCAAAAAGTTCACAACGAGTTTCGGCGTATTTTATACGTTAACCAGCTCCGGTCCGAGTAATCGGGTATGACGCTGGAGGATCCCTGTCGAAGCCATGCCATGGTAGGGTGAAGGTGGGCGGCTCGACTTGACCGATGCCTCGGGTCCACGCTCGGGTCCGCAAGGGAATGGGGCAAGTTTGCGACAAATCTTAACAATATCCGGTCCGTTCAGACATTGTTTCCCGATCCGGCGCCAGAATCTTGCGGATTTCTCATCCATGTCCCCGCGAGCGCCCATGCCCGACCTCCGCTTCCCCGTCCGCAACCGGCTTGGCCTGCCGGGCCGCGACCACGCGCTCCTGGTGGCGGTGGTCGCCCTTCTCCTGCTGGGCCTGTCGGGGGAGGTGCGCGGGTCGCTCGCCGCGCTGATCGCCGGCTTGCCCGGCCCGCTCCTCTGAGCAGCCCTTTCGGAGCGCGGAACGGCGGGCCGCTTCACCGTTTCCGCCGCTGTGGGTAATGTCGGGTCATGACGGTGACGCAACGGGAGGCGGCCCGATGATGGGCGGTGCATGGCGGGTGGCGATGGCCGGGCTGGTGACCGCCGCCGCGGCGCTGGTCTTTCTCGGCATGGACATCGCCGGGACGGCCGGCATCGATCTGGGCGTGCCGATGCGGGAGGTCCAAATCCGCGACATGGCGGCGGCCGGGATCGGTCTGATCGCCGTGTGGATCGTCTTCGCCAAGCTCAACCGCCATTTCCGCGATCTCGGGCGCCTGCGCGACCGGCTGGCCGGGGGTGGGGGGCGGAGCCGCGACGACGACTGGGCGTCCGGCCGCAGCGACGAGGTCGGCCGGCTTGCCCAGGCCGCCGCCCAGTTGGCGCGTCCCGACCGGATGGCCGAGCGGACGCTCCCCGGCCGTCCGGAACGCAGCCTGTCGGCCCTGCTGGCCCTGGCGGATTCGCCGCTTCTGCTGCTCGACGACCGTGGGCGGGTCGAGCGGCTCAACGCCGCCGCCGCCCGCCTGCTGGACATCGGGGAGGGCGACGACATCGGCCAGGCGCTGGTCCGCGCCGACCTGGCGCGGGCGATCGAGCGCGCGCGGGGCAGCGGCGAGGCGACGCCGGCCGTGCTGCGCCGTTCCGACGACAGCGAGCTGTCGGCGCGGGTCGTCGATCTCGGGCTGAACGCCGGGGTGGCCCTGTCCTTCGTGCGCGGCGGGGCCGGGCTGAGCGGCACCCGCACCCTGTCCCTGCGTCCGGCCGCTCCGGCCGAGCCGCTGGGCGACGAGCAGCCGCTGGCCTCCCTGCCCTTCGTCGCGCTGTGGGTGGCCACCGCCGGGCCGGGGCCGGAGGAAGGACCGGTCGTCGCCGTCGGCACGGTGCGTCTGGCCGGGGCGCGGGTGTTCCGCACCGTGTCGCTGTCGCTGCTGGTCGATCCCGCCACCCCGATCGCGGCGGAGGCCACCGCCCGCCACGGCATCGCCACCGGCACCGTTGCCGGCGAGCGTCCCTTCGCCGAGGTCTGGCCGTCGGTCGCCGAGGCGATGCACCATTGCCTCGCGGTCGGCGTCGGGGTGGACATGGCGCTGGCGGCGCTGGCGCGGACCTGCGCGCAGGTGGGGCTGCCGGTGCCGCCCCTGCCGCCGTCGCTCGATCTCGGCGCCCTGGCGGTGGCGCTGGAGCCGTCGCTGGCCGGTGCGGCGCTCGACCGGCTGGCGGATGCCTTCGGCGTGGCGCCGGCCGCCGCCGGGCCCTTCGCTCCGGCGCTGCGGCAAGCCGAGCTGGCGGCGGTCCTGCTGCGCCGGCTGGACGCGCGCGGCATCGCCACCCACGGGCAGGTTCGGGCGCTGCTGGCCGGTGGGTCCGGTTCCGCGCCCGCCTGACCCGGAATCCAAACTCGGGAACCGCCGCCGCCGCCGGAGCGTTGCTTGTCCCATGGCGGCGTTCCAACCAGCGGCAATCGACCGGTGTCCATGGCCGGCGGCAGGCGGTGACCGATGAGCGGCGGATTGACGGACTGGCTGGTGCAGGTGATGCACCAGCTCGATTACCTGGGGATTTTCCTGCTGCTGGTGCTGGCGCGCGTCGTGCCGCCGGTGCCCGCCGAGTCGGTGATCCCGCTGGCCGGCATCGGCGCGGCGACCGGCGAATACAGCCTGCTCGGCATCGCCATCGCCGGCGGGCTCGGCTCGCTGGCCGGGCAGCTGGTCTGGTTCCTGCCGAGCCGCCTGATGGGGCGCGACCGGCTGGAGGCTTTCCTGAAGACGTATGGTCCCTGGCTGACCATCCACCCCAAGAAGGTGCGGCGCAGCACCGACTGGTTCGAGAAGCGCGGCGGCCTCGCCGTCCTGTTCTCGCAGCCGGTGCCGGGCGTGCGCACGCTCATCTCGATTCCGGCGGGGGCCTGCCGGATGCCGATCCTCAACTATTGCCTGGCCGCCGGTATCGGGTCGGTCCTGTGGACGCTGGTGCTGGCCTGGACCGGCTACACGCTGTCCTCCTGGCCCTTCGCCCACCGGCTGGTCGGGTATGCCACGGTCGGGCTGCTGGTGGTCCTGGTCGGTCTCTACCTGTTCCGGCTGGTCGGCCATTTGCGCCTGCTGCGCAAGGGGACCGCCGGCCCGCGGCCCTACACCCCGTCGCCCAACTGCTGAGGGTCAGCCGGCGTTGGCGGCGATGCCGGTGGCGGCCATGCCCAGCGCCCACAGGCCGAATGCGGCCAGGGCCACCCCGGTGCAATGGTTCAGCATGACCAGTCCCCGGTCGGAGATGCGGTGCCGGACGGCCGCCACCCCCATCGACAGGGTGAACCACCAGAGCGACGCGCCCAGGAACACCCCGAGAACCAGCGTCGACGCCTCGACCCGGTCCAGCGTGCCGCCCAGCCCGAATCCGGCGAAGATGGCGATGAAGGCCATGATCGTCGCCGGGTTGGTCAGCGTCAGCGACAGGCCGGTCATGAAGCCGCCGATCCAGGTCTTGCTGTCGGGGGCCGAGGCCGCCTCGCGCTCCTCCGCGTCGGGCTTCTGGCGGAAGGTGCGGACGGCGACCACCAGCAGGAAGATGCCGCCGACGAGCTGGAAGGCGACCTCGTGCCCGCGCAGGAAGCTGAGCGCCGCCGACACGCCGAAGGCGGCGATGGCGCCGTAGATGGTGTCGGCGATGGCGGCGCCGAAGCCGGTGAAGAAGCCCATCAGCGGGCCGTGCTGGAGCGTGCGGCGGATGCACAGCAGGCCGATCGGCCCGACGGGCGCGGCGATGGCGAACCCGAGGACGATCCCCTGAATCAGCACCCACAAGCCTGCCACCGCGCGTCGCCCCCATTCCAGGAATTCATCGCGGTGTCGATTCGTCGCACCGGCGCGTCGGCGGGTGATAAACGGCCCGGCCGCATCCGTCAATCTTCCATCCTTCAACCGGGGGAACCCGGATTCGCTGCTGTTCGAGCCGAGTGTTTCTTTGTTGTGTGGAATGATGGGACGGATATCCTTTGGGTCAGGTTTCGACGTCCGGGAGAAGGTGGGACATGAAGACGCGTTTTCTTGCCGCGCTGTTGACGGGCTCGGCCCTGGCTCTGCCGATCGTCGCCGCCACCGCTCCGGCCGCGGCGCAGGAGTTCGTGCCGGCCGTGGTGTTCGACCAGGGCGGCAAGTTCGACAAGTCCTTCAACGAGGCGGCCTACAACGGCGCCGAAAGGTTCAAGAAGGACACCGGCACCGCCTACCGCGAGTTCGAGATCACCAACGAGGGCCAGCGCGAGCAGGCGATGCGCACGCTGGTGCGGCGCGGCGCCTCGGTGATCGTCGCCGTCGGCTTCTCGCAGACCGCCGCCGTCGAGAAGGTCGCCAAGGATTCGCCCAACACCAAGTTCTGCCTGATCGACGACAAGCTCGACGCGCCCAACGTCCAGTCGGTGACCTTCAAGGAGCATGAGGGCTCCTTCCTGGTCGGCATGGCGGCGGCGCTGGCGTCGAAGACCGGCAAGGTCGGCTTCGTCGGCGGCATGGACATCCCGCTGATCCGCAACTTCCTGACCGGCTACGAGCAGGGCGTGAAGCACGTCGCGGCCGGAAACGAGGTGTTCGTCAACATGACCGGCACCACGCCAGCCGCCTGGAACGACCCGACGCGCGGCGCCGAACTCGCGAAGAGCCAGTTCGGGCGCGGCGCCGACGTGGTGTTCGCGGCGGCGGGCGCGACCGGCCTCGGCGTGCTCCAGGCGGCGGCGGACGCCGGCAAGCTCGGCATCGGCGTCGACAGCAACCAGAACCACGTCCATCCCGGCAAGGTGCTGACCTCGATGGTCAAGCGCGTCGACGTCGTCGTTTACGACTGCATGAAGACCGCCAAGGAAGGGAGCTGGAAGCCCGGCCACCGCGTCGTCGGGCTGAAGGAGGAGGGCGTCGGCTATGCGCTCGACGCCAACAACCGGGCGCTGATCTCCCCGGAGGTCGAGGCGAAGCTGGAGGCCGCCAGGAAGGACATCATCGACGGCAAGCTGGCGGTGAAGCCCTACCAGCCCTGACGCCACGGCCCCGCCATGGACGGCGCCCTCCCGCCCCCGAATCCCGCCCCCGCTTCCTCCGGCCCGTCCCCGCCGCCGGCCGCGCTGGAGGCGGTGGCGATCAACAAATGGTTCGGCGCCAACCACGCCAACCGCGACGTGTCGCTGGCCATCCCCGCCGGAACCATCCACGGGGTGATCGGCGAGAATGGCGCCGGCAAGTCGACGATCATGAGCATCGTCTACGGCTATCTGCGCGCCGACAGCGGGGAGATCCGGGTGAACGGCCGGCCGGTCGCCATCCGCAGCCCGCGCCACGCGCTGGACGCCGGCATCGGCATGGTCCACCAGCACTTCATGCTGGTCGACCCGTTCAGCGTGCTGGAGAACGTGCTGCTGGGGGCTGAGGGCGGCGTCACCCTGTCGGCCGGGCTGGCCCGCGCCCGCGCCGAGCTGATCCGGCTGGCCCGCGACTACGGGCTGGAGGTGGATCTGGATTGTCCGGTCGGCGACCTGCCGGTCGGGGCCCAGCAGCGGGTGGAGATCCTGAAGGCGCTCTATCGCGGCGCCGACATCCTGATCCTCGACGAGCCGACCGGGGTGTTGACCCCGCAGGAGGCGGACCATCTCTTCCGCATCCTCCGCGCGCTGCGGGCGCAGGGCAAGACGGTGGTCATCATCACCCACAAGCTGCGCGAGATCATGGAGCTGACCGACAACGTGACGGTCATGCGGCGCGGCCAGGTGGTCGCCGACGTCGCCACCCGCGACACCAGCCGCGAACAGCTCGCCGAACTGATGGTCGGCCGCAAGGTTCTGCTGCGGGTCGACAAGCCGCCGGCCCGGCCGGGCGCCGAGGTGCTGCGGGTGGAGGGGCTGCGCGTGCGCGACCCGTCCGGGGTGGAGCGGGTCAAGGGCGTCGGGCTGTCGGTGCGGGCGGGCGAGATCGTCGGCATCGCCGGCGTCTCCGGCAACGGCCAGTCGGAGCTGCTGGAGGCGCTGGCCGGCATGCGGCCCATCGCCGGCGGGTCGGTGCGGCTGCGCGGCGAGGAGATGGCCGGGCGTCCCGAGCGCTTCAACGCGCGGGCGCTGCGGCGTCTCGGCGTCGGCCACATTCCGGAGGACCGCCAGCGGGTCGGTCTGGTCACCAGCTTCTCGGCGGAGGAATGCTCGATCCTCGGCTTCCAGGACGACCCGGCCTGGAACGGCGGCCTGCTGCTCGACCGCGCCGCGGTGGCCGAGCGCTGCGCCCGCCAGATGGAGGATTACGACACGCGCCCGCGCGACGGCGGCCTGAGCGCCGCCAACTTTTCCGGCGGCAACCAGCAGAAGATCGTGCTGGCGCGCGAGATCGAGCGGAACCCCGACCTGCTGCTGGTCGGCCAGCCGACGCGCGGCGTCGACATCGGCGCCATCGAGTTCATCCACCGCCGGCTGGTGGCCCTGCGCGACCAGGGCAAGGCGATCCTGCTGGTGTCGGTCGAGCTGGACGAGATCCGCGCGCTGTCCGACCGCATCCTGGTGATGTTCGACGGCCATCTGGTGGGGGAGGTCGCTCCCGACGAGGCCGACGAGAAGCGGCTGGGCCTGATGATGGCCGGCGCGGCGGATTGAGGTCCCTCTCCCGCATCGGGAGAGGGACGATCATTATTTCGCGAACAGCTGCCCCATGTCGGCGAACGCCTTGAACTCCAGCGCGTTGCCGGCCGGGTCGAGGAAGAACATGGTCGACTGCTCGCCGACCTGCCCCTTGAAGCGGGTGTAGGGCTCGATCACGAATGTCACGCCGGCCGCCTTCAGGCGCTCGGCCAGGGCGTCCCAGTCGGCGGGTTGCAGCACGACGCCGAAATGCGGCACCGGCACGTCGTGACCGTCCACCGGGTTGTGGTGGGCACCGGGAGCCGCCGCCTCGCGCGGCTTCAGGTGGGCGACGATCTGGTGGCCGAACAGGTCGAAGTCGATCCACTGGTCGCTGCTCCGCCCCTCCGGACAGCCGAGCACATGGCCGTAGAAGCGGCGGGCCTCGGCCAGATCGTCGACCGGGAAGGCGATGTGGAAGGGCGTCAGTGTGCTCATGGGTGAGGTCTCTTTCCCGCTGGCGGATGGCTGTTGCGGTTCCCAGCAGACCGCATCGTCGCGGGGTTGACAAACGAGTTCTTGGTCGGATTTGTATGAGTTGAACTCATAGATCGGCCCAACCCCATGTCCGACCGCTCCCTGCCGTCCCTGAACGCCGTCCGCAGTTTCGTCGCGGTGGCGCGCCATCTCAGCTTCACGAAGGCGGCGGCCGACCTGTCGGTGACGCAAGGGGCGGTGAGCCGGATGATGCAGACGCTGCACGCGGACCTCGGCGTCGAGCTGTTCCGCCGCGTCGGGCGCGGCATCGAGCTGACGCCGACCGGCGAGGCGTTCTACGCCGAGGCCTCGCAGGCGCTCGACCGCATCGCGGCGGCGGCGCGGGCGGCGCGGTTGCAGGAGGGGGGCGTGCTGCGGGTCAGCGCGCTGCCGACGCTGGCGCAGCGCTGGCTGGTGCCGCGGCTGAAGCGTTTCCAGGCCGAGAATCCCGACATCCTGGTGGACGTCAGCGTCGGCGAGCACAACGTCGATTTCGCCAAGGAGCCGCTGGACGTCGCCATCCGCTTCGGGGTGGCCGGCTGGCCGGGCACCGTCACCACGCCGCTGATGGCCGAGACGATCGGCGTCTTCTGCGCCCCGTCGCTGCTGGAGCAGGGACCGCCGCTGCGCCACCCCTCCGACCTGCCCAAGCACCGGCTGCTCCAGCACACGACGCGGCCCGATTCCTGGCGCGGCTATCTCGGCGCCTTCGGCCTGACCCTGCCGGAATCGTCCCTGTCGCTCGGCTTCGAGCATTTCTTCATGATCATCGAGGCGGCATCGGCCGGCATGGGGGTGGCGCTGTTGCCGGTCTTCCTGGTGCAGGAGGATCTGGCCTCGGGCCGGCTGGTCCAGCCCTTTGCCGAGACGCTGCGCCAGCGCGGCAGCTACTTCATCGCCCACGCGCCGGGCGCCGAGAGGGCGCGCCGAGTCCGCCAGTTCAAGGCGTGGCTGCTGACGGAGCTTGGGTGAGACGGAATTGGGAATGGCCTGAAAACGAAAAGGCCGCCCATTGGGCGGCCTTTCGTGTAGCGGTCGATCGGGAGCCTTACTTGATCTTGGCTTCCTTGAACTCGACATGCTTGCGAGCCACCGGGTCGTACTTGCGGAACGACAGCTTCTCGGTGGTCTTCTTCGGGTTCTTCTTCTTCACGTAGAAGAAACCGGTGTCAGCCGTGCTCAGCAGCTTGATGAGGACGGTGTTCTGCTTGGCCATGATCTCGATCCCGACAAAAAATCCGTGCCCGCCGGCCCGGCGGGGGCGGCGTCGTAGCGGCGGAAGATACCGTCTGCCACCACGATGTCAAGAGGTAAGGGAGGCGGCTTCCAAGAACAAAATGGCGGCTCGGTCAAGTCGCCGAGTCTAACGCTCCGCCACCGTGTTGACCACGGCAAGAGCCGCCGCGCGCTGGTAAAGCGCCGGTTCGGACAGCAGCCGCGTCGCGACTTTCAGGTCCAGTTCCGGTTCGTGCTCCTTCCAGGGGCAGGACTCGCGGAGCCGGGCCAGCGCCTGCTCGTCGTCGGCCGCCTTGGCGCGCCAGCCGGCGATCTGGGTCGGGCGCAGCCGCCCGTCGCGCAGGTCGCCCAGCAGGGTGTCGGGGTCGTCCTGGCCGGCCCGGCTGGTGCAGACGGTGGGCTGGACGCCCTGGCGGTGCAGGGTGTAGCCGGCCGGGGTGTAGATGCGGCTCCAGGTCAGGAACAGCTCGCCGTCGTTGGGCAGGCGGGTCACCGTCTGGACGCTGCCCTTGCCGTAGGAGGAGGCGCCGACCACCACCGCGCGGCCCGAATCCTGGAGCGCCGCCGCCACCACCTCCGCCGAGGAGGCCGAGCGGCCGTCGACCAGCACCACCAGCGGCAGCCCGTCGGCGATGTCGTCGGGCGCGGCGTCGAAGCGCTGGCGGCTGTCGGGGTGGCGCCCCTCGGTGGCGATGATGCGGCCGCGCCGGATGAACAGGTCGGCGAC
The DNA here is from genome assembly GCF_017876095.1 of Azospirillum agricola. Classification (GTDB taxonomy): domain Bacteria; phylum Pseudomonadota; class Alphaproteobacteria; order Azospirillales; family Azospirillaceae; genus Azospirillum; species Azospirillum agricola. The sequence continues at coordinate 44,317 of NZ_JAGINM010000017.1, read as the reverse complement.
CGACACCGCCTGGTCGAGCAGCCCGCCGGGGTTGCCGCGCAGGTCGAGCACGAGGCCGCGCAGGTTCCGCCCGGCGCTCTGGCGGATGGTCGCCACCGTCTCGCGCAGGTTGGCGGCGGTCGTCGCGTTGAAGCGCTCCAGCTTCATCACGCCGACCTGATCGGTGATCGAATAGCTGACGGTGTTGGGCACCACCCGCTCGCGGCGCAGCGGCAGGCGGCGCGGCGTGCCGCCGTCGCGGGCCAGCGTCACCATGACGATGGTGCCGGTCGGGCCGCGCAGCCGGTCGCGCATGTCGGCCTCGCTCATGCGGCCGGTCAGGTCGCCGTCGATGGCGAGCAGCTGGTCGCCGTCGCGCACGCCGGAGCGGTCGGCCGGGCTGCGCGGCAGCACGTCGCGCACCGTCACCCGTCCGTTGGCGAGGTCGAGCGAGACGCCGATGCCGCCGTAGCCCTCGCGCTGCGCCCGTTCGTTGGTCGCGCGCTGGACGCCGGTGTAGCGGGAATAGCCGTCGAGGTCGGCGGTCACGCCGTCGAACACCACCTGATAGATGCGCTCGGGCGTCGCCTGGGCGATCGGCGGCGAATAGAGGCGGGCGCGGTCGATGACGCGCGTGGTCAAGGTCGCCCAGCCGGCGGCGTCGGCCGCCCCGGCGGCGCCGTACTCGCCGGCCAGGCCGCCGGACACGTACAGGCGTACGGTGCTGTTGGCGCGCTCGACCTTGACGGTCGGGTCGATGACGGTCAGGCCCTTCAGCCCGTCGACGCCGAGCTGGTCGAAGCTGACCGGCTTCAGGTAGACCTCGGCGATCTTGCCGAAGCCGACGGCGAAGACCTGTTCGCTGACCGTCGCCGGATCGGCGTTCGGCACGGCGTGGACCGGGTTGCCATGGGCGTTGAGGGCAAGGAAGGCGGCGGCGGCGGGAGCGGCGATGCGTCGTGCTCCGCGCAGGCGATGCGACAGAACCCGGAACGGCGAAACGCGAGACGGAGCGTTGCGATCGCGACTGGCCATGGGGCGAACCCGGCCTCCCTTTCCAGCAAATCCGGACCGGAGGGGGGATGATCCCGATCCCGGATGGGTAAGAGATAGCACCATCGTTCGTGGCCGGAGCGGGACAAAATTGAGAGTCCCAACACAATCTTGCGAATTCCATGCCAGTGTGGCGTCAAGGCCACGCTTGCCTGGCCGACTCGCTGAAACGCCACGCTTTCGCTGGTGAGTGGAAGCGTGGCTTGACGGTCACACCTGGGGGTCGGACCCGGGGTCGGCGAGCCGGAACAGGGTGCTGCCGGTCAGCGGATCGGCCTCGGTCAGCACCACCGCCACCGGCGCGCCGAGGCGGTAGGCGCGGCCGCTGCGCTCGCCGACCAGCGCGTGCTTCGCCTCGTCATGCTCGTAACGGTCGTCGGGCAGGGTGCTGGCCGGGACCAGCCCGTCGGCGCCGCTTTCGTCGAGCCGCACGAACAGGCCGAAGCGCGTCACCCCGGCGATGCGGCCGGCGAAGCGATCACCGATCCGGTCGGCGAGATGGGCGGCGGTGAAGCGGTCCACCGCGTCGCGTTCCGCCGCCGCCGCCCGCCGTTCGGTGGTGGAGATGTGATCGCCGATCTCCTCCAGCCGCCCGAGCGCCCCGTCGTCGAGCCCGCCGACGCCGAGGTTGAGGCTGCGGATCAGCGCGCGGTGGACGATCAGATCGGCGTAGCGGCGGATCGGCGAGGTGAAATGCGCGTAGCGCCGCAGGGCGAGGCCGAAATGCCCGATGTTCTCCGGGCTGTAGACGGCCTGGGCCTGGGCGCGCAGCACGACCTCGCTGACCAGCGGGGCCTCGGGCGTGCCCTCCACCTTGCGCAGGATTCGGGTGAAATGGTCGGGCGTCAGCTCCTGCCGCTTGGGCAGGGTCAGGCCGAGGCTGGTCAGGAAGCCGCGCAGGGATTCCATCTTCTCCATCGCCGGCTGGTCGTGGACGCGGTAGAGGCCGGGCATGGTCCGCGCCTCCAGCGTCTCGGCGGCGGCGACGTTGGCGGCGATCATGAACTCCTCGATCAGCCGGTGGCTGTCGAGCCGCTCGCGCACGGCGATGCCGAGGACCCGGCCGCGCTCGTCGACCCGCACGCGCCGTTCCGGCAGATCGAGCTCCAGCGTGCCGCGCCGCGCACGCGCCTGCCAAAGCCGCTCGTACGCGCCGTAGAGCGGGGCGATCACCGGTTCGGCGAGCGGGCCGGTGTCGTCGTCCGGCCGCCCGTCCCGGCAGGCCTGGACCTGTTCGTAGGTCAGCCGGGCGGCGGAGCGCATCAGCCCGCGCACCAGCCGGTGCCGGATCAGCGCACCGTTGCGGTCGAGCCACAGGTGGAAGGCGAGGCAGGCGCGGTCCTCGCCCGGCCGCAGGGAACACAGCCCGTTCGACAAGGCTTCCGGCAGCATCGGCACGACCCGGTCGGGGAAATAGACCGAGTTGCCGCGCTCGTAGGCGGCGCGGTCGAGCGCCGAGCCGGGGCGGACGTAGTAGGAGACGTCGGCGATGGCGACCAGCAGGTGCCAGCCGCCGGGGTTGGCCGGGTCGGGGTCGGCCTCCGCCCACACCGCGTCGTCGAAGTCGCGGGCGTCGGAGCCGTCGATGGTGACCAGCGGGAGGGCGCGCAGATCCTCGCGCTGCCCGAGCGGCGGCACGGCGGCGAGTTCGGCCTCGCGCAGGGCGGCGTGGGGGAAGTCGGTCGGCAGGCCGTGGCTGTGGATGGCGATCAGGCTGAAGGCGCGCGGCTCGGCGGTGGAGCCGAAGCGCTCGGTCACGCGGGCCTGCGGCAGGCCGAGCCGCCCGGCCGGCAGGATGTCGGCCAGCACGAGGTCGCCGTCCTCGGCGTCGCCCCGGTTGGGCGGCAGGACGACGAACTCGGTGCGGTTGCGGCGGTCGGTCGGCAGGATGCGCCCGCCGTCGGGCGCCGGCCGGTAGACGCCGAGGATGCGGCCGTCGGTTCCGGCGTCAACCCGGCGGACGATGCGGCCCTCGTAGAGCCGGTCGTTGATGCGGGCCAGCTTGGCGAGCAGCCTGTCGCCGACGGCCAGGGCGGGAAGGCCGGGTCGGTCGCCCTTGCGCCTACCCTTGGACTCCGGCAGCAGGAAGATGCGCGGCGGCGCGCCCTCGCCGGTCCAGGTCAGCGGGCGGGCCTGGAGTTCGCCGTCGGGGTCGATGCCGGACACCTCCAGGACGGCGACCTCGGGCAGCGATTGCGGCGGAGCCATGCGCTTGTTGCGGCCGCGCTCGACGGTGCCGCCGGCCTCCAGGTCGCGCAGCAGCTCCTTCAGCCGCTCGCGGTCCGCGGAGCCGGACAGCTTGAAGGCGCGGGCGATCTCCCGCTTGCCGACCGGCACCGTGCTGGAGCGGATGAAGGCGAGGACGGCGTCCTTGGTGGGAAAGCGGGAGTCGGTCAAGGGAGGGCGCCGTTCGGGAAGGGGAGGGCGGATAGGTAAGCCCTGGCTCGGGGAAATCCAACCACTCCCCGCGCGATCGCCCGCTCGTCCAGCGTCACGTCTTCCGCGCCCGCGGATGGGCGGAGCGGTAGACGCTCATCAACTGCTCGTTCTCGACGTCGGTGTAGCGCTGGGTCGTCGACAGCGAGGCGTGGCCCAGCAGATCCTGGATCGCCCGCAGGTCGCCGCCGCCGGCCAGCAGATGCGTCGCGAAGCTGTGGCGCAGGGCGTGCGGGGTGGCGCTGTCCGGCAGGTCCATCAGCCCGCGCAGGCGCTGCATCTGATGCTGGGCGATGCCGGGGTTGAGCCGCTTGCCGCGCACGCCCACGAACAGCGGCCCGTCCGGCGCCAGCGTGAAGGGGCAGAGGTCGAGATAGGCGCGCACCGTCTCGTTGACCGCCGGCAGCACCGGGATCATGCGCTCCTTGCGGCCCTTGCCGGTGACGCGCAGGGTGTCGCCGAGCGGCGCGTCCTTGCGCGCCAGCCCCAGCGCTTCCGAGATGCGCAGGCCGCAGCCGTAGAGCAGGGTGAACAGGGCGCGGTCGCGCTTGCCGATCCACGGTTCCTCGCGGTCCTGCTCGGCCTCGCCCAGGAAACGGCCGGCGTCGATCTCGGTCAGCGGGCGGGGGGCCGGGCGCAGCACCTTCGGCGTGGCCAGCGAGGCCACCGCCGGGTTGTGCAGGCGCCCGCTGCGGTCCATCCAGCGGAACAGGTTGCGCACGGCGGCGAGCTTGCGCGCCCGGCTCGCCCCGACCAGCCCGGCCATGGCGAGCCGCGACAGCCAGGCGCGGAAGTCGCCGGCCTTCAAATCGCCGAGGTCGTTGAGCGAGGGCGTGCCGCCGCCGCGGTATTCGGTGAGGAACTGGAGGAACTCGGCGACGTCGCCGATGTAGGCCGACAGGGTGTGGCGGGAGAGGGTGCGCTCGCTCTCCATCCAGCGGCGCCAGTGCTCCAGCGCCTCCTGCACGTCGGGCTTGGCGGCGAAGCCGAGGCTCGGTTCGGTCATCGGGATGTGGTCATCGGGGTCTGGTCATCCGCATTCGGTCACGCCGGCAGCTCCAGCCAGCCGCGGATGACCCGCTCGACCACGCGGGCGAGGAAGCCGACCAGCTCGGTGCCCTGGCCGCCGTGGAAGGTGTCGGGCTCGCGGCTGCCGAAGGCCAGCATCCCCTCGGGCGTCTCGCTCGACACATGGATGCGGATCAGCGCCTCGGACCGCACCAGACCGGCGCCGGGGCCGTAGATGTCGGGGTCGCCCTGGATGTCCTTGTTCAGCACCACGTCGGCGCGGCCCAGCCGCCCGGCGATGGCCCCCGGCTCGACCACGCGCACGCCGGACGTGTGGACGTGCGGGATGTCGGCCCCGTTCGATTCGACGACCAGACAGGCGACGTCGAGGTCGAGCAGAACCGCCAGATCGGTGGTGATGGTCTGGATCAGCTGCTCGAAGCTCTGGGCGTCGAGCAGGAACAGCACGGCGGCGTGGATGCGGTTCTGGCTGTTCAGGTTGGCGCGGCTGGTGACGATCAGCTCGCGCTGCTCGGCCTTCAGGCGCCGCACCTCGCCGCGCAGCCGCTCGACCATGAAGGCCTGGAGGTCCACCACCCCGCGCCCGCGGTCGAGCGACGGCGGGGTCAGGTGGTGGACCAGATCGGCGTTCTGGACCAGGAAGTCCGGGTGGTCCCGCAGATAGGCGCAGACATCCTCGGCGGAGAGGGTGTGCGTCGGTCGTTGGGTGTGGCCCGGTTCCCGGCCCATGGCGCGTCGGCCCGCCCTTAGAGGATCGACTGGCCGGTCTTCTTCCAGTCGTCGACGAACTGGGCGAGGCCCTTGTCGGTCAGCGGGTGGTTGAAGAGCTGCTTGAGCACCGACGCCGGGGCGGTCACCACATGGGCGCCCAGGCGGGCGGCCTTGACGATGTGCATCGGGTTGCGGATCGAGGCGACCAGCACCTCGGTCTTGAACTGTTCGTAGTTGCTGTAGATCTCGCAGATGTCGGTGATGATGCCCATGCCGTCCTGGCCGATGTCGTCCAGCCGGCCGACGAAGGGCGACACGAAGGTGGCGCCGGCCTTGGCGGCGAGGATGGCCTGCGCCGGGGAGAAGCACAGCGTGACGTTGACCATCGTCCCTTCCGACGACAGGATCTTGCAGACCTTGAGCCCGGCCGGGGTCAGCGGCACCTTCACCGCGACGCGGTGCGAGATCTTGGCGATCTTGTGGCCTTCGGCCAGCATGGTCTCGAAATCGGTGGAGGCCACCTCGGCGCTGACCGGGCCGTTCACCACTTCGCAGATCTCGGCGACGAGGTCGAGGAACTTGCGGCCGCTCTTGGCGATCAGGGTGGGGTTGGTGGTAACACCGTCCAGCAGACCGGAATCGGCCAGATCGCGGATTTCGGCAATGTCGGCGGTGTCGACGAAGAACTTCATGACGAAGGGTCCATGCTTGCAGAAGATGACCGGGACCGGCCGCACCGGCACCTTACCGACGCGCCGCCCCGCCCGGTGTCCGGGACATGAGGTCACTGTAGCCGATGCGTGAGCCTTCCGCCAGTTCCGGCCCCGCGACCCAGGGGGATCTTGGATGGGATCTTCTGGGGGCGGTGCCGCGCGTCGCCGTGCTGCTGCCCCTGCCGCTGCGCGAGCCCTACGACTACCGCGTGCCCGACGGCATGACGCTCAACCCCGGCGATATCGTGGAGGTGCCGCTCGGGCCGCGCCGCGTCGTCGGCGTCGTCTGGGGGCCGGGGAGCGGGCAGGTCGAGAGCGGGCGCCTGAAGCCGGTGGTCCGCCGCTTCGACGTGCCGGCGATGACCGGGGTCGCCCGCCGCTTCGTCGAGTGGGTGGCCGCCTACACCATGACGCTGCCCGGCTTCGTGCTGCGCATGGCGATGAGCGTGCCGTCGGCGCTGGAGCCGCCCAGGCCGATGCTGGCCTACACGCGCAAGCCCGGCGCCGAGCCGCCGCCCGGCTTCAAGATGACCGACCCGCGCAAGAGGGTGCTGGCGCTCCTCGACGACACGCTGGCCGGCGGTCCGCCGCGCACGCCGTCCGAACTGGCGGAGGAGGCCGGCTGCGGCGTCACCGTGGTGCGCGGGCTGGCCGAGGCCGGGCTGCTGGAGCCGGTGATGCTGAACCCGACGACGATCGGCCGGCAACCCGACTGGCTGCGGCCCGGCCCGGCCCTGTCGGCGACCCAGCAGGCCGCCGCCGACGATCTGCGGACCCGCGTCGAGGCCGGCGGCTATTCGACCGTGCTGCTCGACGGCGTCACCGGGTCGGGCAAGACCGAGGTCTATTACGAGGCGATCGCCGCCGCGCTGAAGCAGGGTAAGCAGGCGCTGGTCCTGCTGCCGGAGATCGCGCTGTCGGCCCAGTGGCTCGACCGCTTCGCCCGCCGCTTCGGCGCGCCGCCCGCCGAATGGCACTCCGAGCTGACCGGCGCCCAGCGCCGCGACACCTGGCGCGCCGTCGCCAAGGGCGAGGTGCCGGTGGTGGTCGGCGCCCGCTCCGCCCTGTTCCTGCCCTATCCCGACCTCGGCGTCATCGTCGTCGACGAGGAGCACGATTCGGCCTACAAGCAGGAGGAGGGCGCCATCTACCACGCCCGCGACATGGCGGTGGCGCGGGCCCATCTCGGCGGGCTGCCGATCGTGCTGGTCTCGGCCACCCCGTCGCTGGAGACCAAGGTCAACGCCGACAGCCGGCGCTACGCCCGCATCGAGCTGCCGGGCCGCCATGGCGGCGCCGTGCTGCCGGACATCGAGCTGGTCGACCTGCGGCGCGACCGTCCGCCGGCCCGCCATTGGCTGGCGCCGAGCCTGACCAGGGCGCTGACCGAGACGCTGGCCGGCGGCGAGCAGGCGATGCTGTTCCTGAACCGGCGCGGCTACGCTCCGTTGACTCTGTGCCGTGCCTGCGGCCACCGCATGCAATGCCCGAACTGCACGGCGTGGCTGGTCGAGCACCGGCTCGCGCGCAAGCTCCAGTGCCATCATTGCGGCCTGTCGCAGCCGCTGCCGCACGCCTGCCCGGAATGCGGCGAGGAGGGCAGCATGGCCGCCTGCGGGCCGGGGGTCGAGCGCATCGCCGAGGAGGTGGCCGAGCTCTTCCCCGAGGCCCGCGCCGCCATCATGGCGTCGGACACGCTGTTCGGCCCGCGCGCCATCCAGGAGATGGTGCGCAAGGTCGGCGACCATGAGCTGGACATCATCATCGGCACCCAGGTGATGGCCAAGGGCCACCATTTCCCGATGCTGACCCTGGTCGGGGTGGTGGACGCCGACCTCGGGCTGAACGGCGGCGACCTGCGGGCGGCCGAGCGGACCTACCAGCTTCTCCACCAGGTGGCGGGGCGGGCCGGGCGCGGCGAGCGGCCGGGGCGGGTCATGCTGCAAACCTTCATGCCGGAGCACCCGGTGATGCAGGCGTTGGCCGCCGGCGACCGCGACGGCTTCTATCAACTGGAGGCGGAGATGCGGCTGGAGGCCGGGATGCCGCCCTTCGGCCGGCTGGCGGCGCTGATCGTGTCCGGCGAGGATCCGACGCTGGTGGAGCGGGTGGCGATGGCGCTCGGCCGCGCGGCGCCGCGCAGCGAGACGGTGCATGTGCTGGGGCCGGCCCCGGCGCCGCTGGCGCTGCTGCGCGGCCGTCATCGCCGCCGGCTGCTGCTGAAGGCGCCGCGCAGCACCCCGGTGCAGCCCCTGATTGCGGAATGGCTGGAGCGCGTCGAAATTCCGCCCGCGGTCCGCGTGCAGATCGATGTCGACCCCTACAGCTTCCTGTAGAACCCGAAACAAAACAGGGGGAAGACCCGTGGCGGGCAGCGTCGGCGTCACGGCATGGCACCTGTGACGATTGGTCCATTGCCATGGACCTCATCATGGTATTACCACGGTGCGGTCATTTTTGGCTCCGCCCTCTACCCGAGATCACTCATGCACAGGCTGAGCGGCCGCGTCCACCGCCACACCCTGCTGACGGTTCTTCCGGTTCTGCTGCTGCTGCTGGTCATCGCGCTGGCCGCGGGGGCGCCCGCCCGCACGCGCGGCAGCGACGCCGAGGCCGGGGCGATGATGGACCGGGCGGAGCAGTTCCTGCGCCGCCATGGCGCGGACGCCGCCGTCGGCGCCTTCGCCGACCGCGAGGGCGCCTTCATCGACCGTGACCTCTACCCGATGCTGCTGGACCGCGAGGGGGTGATGGTGGCGCATGGCTGGACGCCGGCGCTGAACGGATCGAACCTGCTCGACCTGCGCGACGTGGACGGCAAGCTGTTCATGAAGGAGGCGCTGGAAGGCGTCGGGCGGCAGGGCAGGGCCGACGTCACCTATCAATGGCTCGACCCGCTGTCGGGCCAGATCACCCGCAAGACGCTGCACGCGCGCCGCCTTGAGCTGGGCGGCGAATCCTACACGCTGGCGGTCGGCGTCTACCGCTGAACCGCCGGTCCCAGGGACGCTCAGCGCGCCGCCGGCTTGGCCGGGCGGGGGCGCCAGATCGCCAGGCACTCGGCGGCGCTGCCGCCGGCGCCGATGCCGTACCAGCCGGATCGGTCGTGGAAGGACAGGCTGTAGCGCCCCTCGCCGTCGCGCTCGAACCGGAACACCGGCTTGTCGACCTCCGGCAGCAGCACCAGCAGCCGGTCGTGCCCGCGCCCCGACTCGCGCACCACGCCGACCCAGTGACCGTCCCGCAGCTTGGGTTCGGCGATGGATTCGAAGGTGGCGAGGTCGTCCGGCGTGAAGCGGGCCCGCGAGAAGGCGAGGACGGTGGCGGTGCTGGCGGCGGCGGTGGCGGTCATGGTGGAGGGCCTTTCGTTTCGGTGTCCCGAAATGAGGCGAACCGAAGAAGCGGCTCTGAAACAAGCGGTGCGGCGACCTTGCGCCCGAATGGTTAATTGCCGCTTAAGTTGAGTCCGCGTGACCTCGGAGGTCACAGCCGGTCCGACCACTGGACCGGATTCACCGGTGGCCCGACCGAAGATTCCGCAACCGCTCAAAACGCCGCAGTCAAATTGTCCAGACTCCGTTGCGCGGTGGCGGATCCTGTGATATTGGACCGCTCGCTTTCGCGGCCGGGGTGTTTGTGCCTCGGGTTGACACCCTCTAGGGCCGCCGAATTCACCGTCTACCGAACTCAATTCGAGGGATCAGGTGGCATCCGAAGGAACAGGCGTTTCCGAACTCGCCGCGCGCTACTCCACCGCGCTGTTCGAGCTTGCGGACGAAAACCAGGCGTTGGACACGGTCGCGAGCGATCTGTCCACGCTGAAGCAGATCCTGGCCGAGAGCGCTGACCTGCGTCGCCTCGTCCGCAGCCCCGTGATCAGCCGTGCCGACCAGGCCCGCGCGATGGCCGCTGTCCTGGACAGCGCCGGCCTGTCCGATCTGACCAAGCGCTTCATCGGGCTGGTGGCGGCGAACCGCCGCCTCTTCGCGATCGACGGCATGATCGAGGGCTTCCTGGCCGAGCTGGCCCGGCGCCGCGGCGAGGTGACCGCCCAGGTCACCTCGGCCCAGCCGCTGAGCGACGCCCAGCACGCGGCCGTGGTCGACGCGCTGAAGGCGTCCATCGGTTCCAAGGTGCTGGTGAGCACCTCCGTCGATCCCGAGCTGATCGGCGGCATGATCGTCAAGTTCGGCTCGCGCATGGTCGATACCTCGGTGCGCACGAAGCTGAACAAGTTGCAACTCGCCATGAAGGCCTCAGGGGGGTCAGTCTGATGGATATCCGCGCCGCAGAAATCTCTGCGATCCTCAAGCAGCAGATCGCGAATTTCGGTACCGAGGCGGATGTCGCCGAAGTCGGTCAGGTTCTGTCGGTGGGCGACGGCGTCGCCCGCGTGCACGGCCTGGACAACGTGCGCGCCGGCGAGATGGTCGAGTTCCCCGGTGGCCTGCAAGGCATGGCGCTGAACCTCGAGACCGACAATGTCGGCATCGTGATCTTCGGCGACGACCGCGGCATCAAGGAAGGCGACACCGTCAAGCGCACCGGCACCATCGTCGACGTCCCCGTCGGCAAGGGCCTGCTGGGCCGCGTGGTCGACGGTCTGGGCAACCCGATCGACGGCAAGGGCCCGCTGGTCGACGTGACCCGCACCCGCGTGGAAGTGAAGGCCCCCGGCATCATCCCGCGCAAGTCGGTGCACGAGCCGATGCAGACCGGCCTGAAGGCCGTCGACAGCCTGGTTCCGATCGGGCGCGGCCAGCGCGAGCTGATCATCGGTGACCGCCAGACCGGCAAGACCGCCGTCGTCATCGACACCTTCCTGAACCAGAAGCCGATCAACCAGGGCGACGACGAGAGCAAGAAGCTCTACTGCATCTACGTCGCCATCGGCCAGAAGCGCTCCACCGTCGCCCAGATCGTCAAGACCCTGGAAGACGCCGGCGCCATGGAATACTCCATCGTCGTCGCCGCCACGGCCTCGGAACCGGCCCCGCTGCAGTTCCTGGCGCCCTACACCGGCTGCACGATGGGCGAGTATTTCCGCGACAACGGCATGCACGCCCTGATCGTGTACGATGACCTGTCCAAGCAGGCCGTCGCCTACCGCCAGATGTCGCTGCTGCTCCGCCGTCCGCCCGGCCGCGAAGCCTACCCCGGCGACGTGTTCTACCTCCACTCGCGCCTGCTCGAGCGCGCCGCCAAGATGGGCGACGCCCACGGCAACGGCTCGCTGACCGCCCTGCCGGTCATCGAGACGCAGGCCGGCGACGTGTCGGCCTACATCCCGACGAACGTGATCTCGATCACCGACGGCCAGATCTTCCTGGAAACCGGCCTGTTCTACCGCGGCATCCGTCCGGCCATCAACGTCGGCCTGTCGGTGTCCCGCGTCGGCTCCGCCGCCCAGATCAAGGCGATGAAGCAGGTCGCCGGCACCATCAAGATGGAGCTCGCGCAGTACCGCGAGATGGCCGCCTTCGCGCAGTTCGCCTCGGACCTCGACGCCTCGACCCAGCGCCTGCTGGCCCGTGGCGCCCGTCTGACCGAGCTGCTGAAGCAGGGCCAGTTCCAGCCGCTGCCCGTCGAGGAGCAGGTCGTCTCGATCTTCTCCGGCGTGAAGGGCTATCTGGACGCGATCAAGGTCGAGGACGTCAACCGCTTCGAGGCGAAGTTCCTGTCGGAAATCCGCGCCAAGGGCGCCGACATCCTGGCGGCGATCCGCACCGACAAGCAGATCACGTCGGCGACCGAGGAAAAGCTGAAGGCCTTCCTCGACAGCTTCTCCAAGGTCTTCGTCTGATCCGACGAGCAACAGGGGGCGGGCAACCGCCCCCCGCTGTCACGAACGGTCACGGAACGACCCCGAGCGGAATTGAAGGGCCGGCATGCCTAACCTCAAGGACCTAAAAAACCGGATCGCGAGCGTCCAGTCGACGCGCAAGATCACCTCGGCCATGAAGATGGTCGCGGCCTCCAAGCTGCGCCGCGCGCAGGAGCAGGCGGAAGCCGGCGGTCCCTACGCGGAGCGTATGGGCCGGATGCTGGCCTCGCTGGCCTCCAACGTGCAGGACAGCGGCAACGGGCCGAAGCTGATGACCGGGACGGGCGCCGACAAGGTGCACCTGCTGGTCGTCGTCAGCTCCGATCGCGGTCTGTGCGGCGCCTTCAACGGCTCCATCGTCCGCGAGGCCAAGCGCCAGATCGCCCGCCTCCAGGGCGAGGGCAAGACCGTGAAGCTGCTGACCGTCGGCCGCAAGGGCCGCGACCAGCTGCGTCGCGAGTACGCCTCGCTGATCGTCGAGAGCTACGAGGATGTCGGCCGCCGCCGGCTGTCCTTCAGCGACGCCGACATGGTGGCGAAGAAGGTGCTGGCGATGTTCGACGCCGGCGAGTTCGACGTCTGCTCGGTCGTCTTCAACAAGTTCAAGTCGGCGATCTCGCAGATCGTGACCGTCCAGCAGTTGATCCCCTTCGCGGTTCCGGTCGCGGCCGACGCCGCTCCCGCCGCGACGGAGGAAGCCAAGCCGGTCTACGAGTTCGAGCCGGACGAGGAGCAGATCCTCGCCGAGCTGCTGCCGCGCAACCTGTCGATCCAGATCTACCGCGCGCTCCTGGAGAGCGCCGCGTCCGAGCAGGGCGCCCGGATGACCGCGATGGACAACGCGACGCGCAACGCCGGCGACATGATCAACAAGTTGACGATCACCTACAACCGGACGCGCCAGGCCTACATCACCAAGGAGCTGATCGAGATCATCTCCGGTGCGGAAGCCCTGTAAAGGCGGCGACGAGACGCAATCGGCCGGCGACGGCACACCGACACTTACCGAGTTCCTAGGGAGCTTTACTCCATGGCCACCACCAATTCCGTCGGCAAGATCACGCAGGTTACGGGCGCCGTCGTCGACGTGCAGTTCGACGGCGTCCTGCCGTCGATCCTGAACGCGCTGCACACCCAGAACGACGGCAAGACCCTCGTCCTGGAAGTGGCGCAGCATCTGGGCGAAAGCACGGTCCGTACCATCGCCATGGACAGCACCGACGGTCTGGTGCGTGGTTCCGAGGTGGTGGACACCGGCAACCCGATTGCCGTGCCGGTCGGCCCGGAGACGCTCGGCCGCATCATCAACGTCATCGGCGAGCCGATCGACGAGCGCGGCGCCGTCAACGCCGCCCGCACCCTGCCGATCCACCGCTCGGCCCCGGACTTCGTCGACCAGTCGACGGACGCCGAAGTGCTGATCACCGGCATCAAGGTCATCGACCTTCTCGCTCCCTACGCCAAGGGCGGCAAGATCGGCCTGTTCGGCGGCGCCGGCGTCGGCAAGACCGTGACCATCATGGAGCTGATCAACAACGTCGCGAAGGCGCACGGCGGCGTGTCGGTGTTCGCCGGCGTCGGCGAGCGCACCCGCGAGGGCAACGATCTCTACCACGAGATGATCGAGTCGGGCGTCATCAAGCTCGACGGTCCGGGTTCCAAGGTGGCGCTGGTGTACGGCCAGATGAACGAGCCGCCGGGCGCCCGCGCCCGCGTCGCGCTGAGCGGCCTGACCCTGGCGGAGTATTTCCGCGACGAGGAAGGCCAGGACGTGCTGTTCTTCGTGGACAACATCTTCCGCTTCACGCAGGCCGGTTCGGAAGTGTCGGCCCTGCTCGGCCGCATCCCGTCGGCGGTGGGCTACCAGCCGACGCTGGGCACCGACATGGGCGCGCTCCAGGAGCGCATCACCTCGACGAAGAAGGGTTCGATCACCTCGGTGCAGGCCATCTACGTGCCCGCCGACGATCTGACCGACCCGGCCCCGGCCGCCTCCTTCGCCCACCTCGACGCCACCACGGTGCTGTCGCGCTCGATCGCCGAAATGGCCATCTTCCCGGCCGTGGACCCGCTCGACTCGACCAGCCGCATCCTCGACCCGCGCGTCGTCGGTGACGAGCACTATTCGGTCGCCCGTTCGGTCCAGAAGGTTCTGCAGACCTACAAGTCGCTGCAGGACATCATCGCCATCCTGGGCATGGACGAGCTGTCGGAAGAGGACAAGCTGGTCGTGGCCCGCGCCCGCAAGATCCAGCGCTTCCTGTCGCAGCCCTTCCACGTCGCCGAGGTGTTCACCGGCACGCCGGGCGTGCTGGTCAGCCTGGAAGACACCATCAAGGGCTTCAAGGGCATCGTGAACGGCGACTACGACCACCTGCCGGAGGCCGCCTTCTACATGGTCGGCACCATCGACGAGGCGATCGCCAAGGCCAAGAAGCTGGCGGCCTGATCGGCCTCCGACCTTCGCTGACGCATGGTTCACCCTCTCCCCTCGCAAGAGGGGAGAGGGTTCTTACGAAGAGGCACCAGGAAACCCATGGCCGATAAAGTCGAATTCGAGCTGGTCTCGCCGGAAAAGCTGCTGAAGTCGCTGCCGGTGGACATGGTCGTGGTGCCGGGTACGGAAGGCGATTTCGGCGTGCTCGCCGGGCATGCGCCGCTGATCTCGACCGTGCGTCCGGGCGTCATCGACGTCTATGAGGGCGAGCGGATCGTGGACCGCGTCTTCGTCGCCGGCGGTTTCGCCGAGGTGACCGAGACGCGCTGCACCGTCCTGGCCGAGGAGGCGGTGGCGCTCTCCGATCTCGACCGCGTGTCGGTCGAGAAGACGATCAAGGACCTGTCCGAGGATCTGGACGATTCCAAGTCCGACGCCGAGCGGGCCGCGGTCGAGGCGAAGCTCGCCGTCGCGCGCGCCAAGCTGGAAGCGCTGGGGGCGTCGTCCGCCGCTCACTGAGCGCACGGCACACACCTCGTTGGTTCGACGGGCGGTTCGGTCATCCGAGCCGCCCGTTTCCGTTGCAACGCGGTGAACATTCCTTACATTCAGACGTTGGGCGCGGGCGGCGACGGCTGCGCTTCGATGAGGCTTTCGCCGCGACGGCGCGGCACAACAGAGGCGGACCATGGCCCGAACCCACTGGCGGATCGACGACCTTCCCTGGGACCAGTTCGATCGCAGCAAGATCGATCCGGACATCATCCCGCTGATCAAGGCCGCGGCGCTGGTGGAGTTCAACGCCCACGACTACACCGCCTATCTCTGCAACGTGTTCCACGATGACGCCGAGTTCAAGGCCGTCGCCCAGGATTGGGCGGTGGAGGAGGTCCAGCACGGCCAGGCGCTCGGCCGCTGGGCGGAGCTGGTCGATCCGGAGTTCCAATTCGAGGAGGCCGTCGCCCGCTTCCGCGCCGGCTACAAGGTGCCGATCGACCTGGAGGACTCCGTGCGCGGCTCGCGCAGCGGCGAGATGATCGCCCGCTGCATCGTCGAGACCGGCACCAGCTCCTACTACACCGCCATCGGCGATTCCACCGACGAGCCGGTGCTGAAGGAGATCTGCCGGCGCATCGCCGCCGACGAGCTGCGTCATTTCAAGCTCTTCTACACCTACACCAAGAAGTATCTGGAGCTGGAAGGGCTCAACAGGTTCCAGCGCCTGAAGGTGGCGCTGTCGCGCATCGGGGAATCCGAGGACGACGAGCTGGCCTACGCCTACTACGCGGCCAACGCGCCGGCCGACAGCGTCTACGACCACAAGCGCTACAACGCCGCCTATTCGCGGCGCGCCTACGGCCGCTTCCGGCCCAAGCACATTGACCGCGCCGTCGCCATGGTGTTCAAGGCCTGCGGGCTGACTCCGCACAGCCGCCTGTGCAGCGTCGCCTCGCGCGGCGCCTGGTGGCTGATGGACCGCCGCACCAAGCGGCTGATCGCGCAAGGCGCCTGATCGGGCGCGCCGCCGGCCGGGGCGTCAGCCCCGGCGCCCGCGGCGGACCAGCGACTCCGGGGTGAATTCCTCCGGTTTCAGCGGCTTGTCGAAGATGGGCGGGCGTTGCAGATTGTCGATGCCGCGCGCGACGTAGCGGTCCGTCGTCAGGTCATGGACGAACTCGACCGCCGGCAGGAAGGCCGGCACCTGCCAGTGGGCCACATTGTGGGCCTCGGCGTAGCGCAGCAGCTCGCCCTTGCCGTTGTAATGCTCGGCCATGACGATCTGCCAGGAATCCTCGTCCAGGTAATAGGTGCGGTCGGGCAGGGCATGCTGGAAGTTCGGCTTCAGCCGGGCGTCGACGATCCACACCCGGTGCAGCTCGTAGCGCAGGAACTGCGGGTTGGGGTGGCCGTACCACATGAATTCCGACGGGGCGAGGCCGGCCGTGTTCAGGCGGTAGGCGTTGTAGGGGACGTACATCTCGCGCCGCGACACCAGCGTGAAGTCGAAGCGGTCGAGTGGGCCGCTGAACATGTCGAGCATGTCGGCGGTGGCGATGCCGTCGGTCGCCGGATCCGGCGTGTCGTAGAGGAAATCGGGCGCGGGCACGACGCGTCCCCGCTCCCCCTGGCGGAACCAGGCACGAAAGCCCGACTGGATCGGGTTCAGGGTCGCCTGGGCCAGCAGCACGCTGCCTTCCTGCTCCTTGGGCATCAGGGTGGTGCGGCGGTAGAGCAGGGGACGGCCGCTCTCCTCGCCGGCCGCGTAGGGGAAGGCGACATCCTCGCGGTACAGGCGGCTGTCCAGGGCGCCGGTGGCGCTGGGCAGGATCGTCTGGCCGGTGCGGGTGAGCGACGTGCCGCGCCAGCGCAGCAGATGGTTCCACATCGCCTGCACGCCGTTGGCCGGGATGGGGAAGGGCACGCCGACACGGGCTCCGGTCAGCACCAGCCCGTTGTTGCCGAGCGCGGCGCGGCCGGCGTTCTCCAGGCTGGCGTCATAGACGGCCTGCGGGGCGGCGGCGCTGCGGCGGCAGGGAAAGACCGGAACCTCGAAGCTGTCGGGATGCTTCGCCAGCAGGGCCTGGAGCCCGGCCGACAGGCGGATCTTGTAGCGTTCGACATCGTTGGGACCGACGGTGAACCAGCGCCCGTCCTCGATGTAGGGGTTGGGCGAGGGGCGGCCGGGGACATAGCCCCTCGGAGCCCTGGTCAGCCCGCCGGTCCAGGCGGGGATGGCGCGGGTGCGGTTGCCGGCGCGTATGGCGCCGAAGGGGGTCAGCTCCTCGCCGAGCTTCGGCACGGGGGGCGCCTCGGTCGGTGCCGTCACCGCCTCCTGCGCGCCCGCCACGGTGGCGGCGGTGGTGGTGGCGGCGGTCGTGGCTATCGTTCCCAGCGCCAGGGCCAGCGCCTCGCGGCGGGTGATGGAGGGGCGGCCGCTCATGCGCCCGCCACGAAGCGTTCGACGGCGGCGAAGGCAGCCCGCAGCGCGGTCGCCCGCTCGGCGAGGTGAAGCCAGGAGGTATCGTCCGTCGCCGCGCGTTCCAGCGCCAGCGCGGCGGCGGCGAGAGGCTCGGCCCCGGCGTTGCGCGCGGAGCCGCGCAGATTGTGGGCGCAGGCCCGCACGGCCTCCCGGTCGCCGGCCGACACGGCGTGGTCGAGATCGGTGAGGATTTTCCGGCTGATCGACACGAAATCGTTCAGCAGTTCGGCGACCATCCCGTCGTCTCCGCCGCACAGGGCGCGCAGACCGGCGCGTTCGACAGGCGGCGTCTGGACCTCCACCGGAGCGGTCGGCGTCGGCGTGGGGGGGAGCCAGCGCGCCAGGGCCGCCGCCAGTTGCGGAAGGTCGAGGGGCTTGCTCAGCACGTCGTCCATCCCGGCGGCGTGGTAGCCGGCGATATCGTCCGGCCCGGCGTTGGCGGTAACGGCGACGATCGGCAGCCGGGCCAGGCCCTCCGCCACTTCGCCGGCCCGGATGCGGCGGGTCAGCTCGACCCCGTCGGTTTCCGGCATCTGCACGTCGGTCAGCAGCAGGCCGTAACGGCGCGGCCCCCGCCACGCGGCCAGCGCGGCGGCGCCGCCGTTCGCCATCTCCGCCGCGTAGCCCAGCGCGTGCAACTGCATCAGCAGCACCTTGCGGTTCACCGCGTTGTCCTCGGCCACCAGGATCAGGCGGCCCTGCGCCAGAGCGTCCTCCGGATCCGGCGCTTCGGGAACGGGCGGGACGCCCGACCGCGCCGCCTCCGGTGCGGGCACGGGCTGGGGGAGGAGCGGGGAGAATTCGTCCGTGGCGGCGAGGCGGCCGGCGGCGGCGGCCACGGCGCGCAGCAGGGGCAGGCGCCGCAGCGGCCGGCCGAGCGGTATCACGCCGTGCGCGCTCCGCTCGCCGCCGGACCCTTGCAGCAGCAGGATGACGGGCGGTCGCCGTTCGCCGCTGCGGCGGCCCAGCTCCTCAGGCGCGCAGGCGGCGGCGGGGACGTGCAGCGCCTCGTCCACCGCCACGACGTCGGCGGCGTGGCCGGCCTCGCGGGCGAGGCGTGCCTGGGCGGCCAGATCGGACGGCGAGGCGGCGCCCAGCACGCGGGCGCCGGCGGCCTCCAGATAGCAGGACAGGAAGCTGCGTTCCGTGTCGTCGGGCACCCCCAGCAGCACGGTCAGACCGTCCAGCCCGACGGCGGAACCGGCCTCGGCCTGGGGCTGGGCGTCGCCGTCCGGCGTGCCGGCGGAATCGGCGCGGTCGAGCGACAGGCCGAGCCAGAAGGTCGAGCCGACGCCGGGGACGCTCTCCACCCCGATCTCGCCACCCATCAGCGCGGCCAGCCGCCGGCTGATCGACAGGCCGAGCCCGGTCCCGCCGAAGCGCCGGGCGGTCGAGCTTTCCGCCTGGGTGAAGGGCTGGAACAGCCGGCGCCGCACCGGCTCCGGAATGCCGATGCCGGTGTCGGTCACCTCGATCCGCAACGCCGTCGCCGGCCCGCTTCCGGACCCGGCGGCCAGGGAGGCGCGCATGACGATGCGGCCCGTCTCGGTGAACTTGATGGCGTTGCCGCCGAGATTGAACAGGATCTGCCGCAGCCGCACCGGATCGCCCAGCAGGGCCGGCGGAATCGCCGGGTCGATGTAGGTCAGCAGCGGCAGCCCCTTGGCGCGGGCCGACGGCGCCAGCGTCTCCGCGACCCCCTCGATCAGGGCGGGGATGGAGACGGGCACCCGTTCGACGTCCATCTTGCCGGCCTCGATCTTCGAGAAGTCGAGGATGTCGTCGATGATCCGCAGCAGCGAGATCGCCGATTCCCGCATCGTCGCCACGGTGTCGCGCTGGTGGGCGTCCAGCCCGCTGCGCTCCAGCATGCCCAGCATGCCCAGCACCCCGTTCATCGGCGTGCGGATCTCGTGGCTCATGGTGGCGAGGAAGGCGGATTTGGCCTTGGTCGCCTGCTCCGCCTGCTCCCTCGCCTCCTCCATCCGCTGTTCGGCCAGCTTGCGGCCGGTGATGTCGTAGATCCAGGCGAGATAAACCCCCCGCCCCTCGACCATGGCCGGATCGACCGACAGCAGCGCCCAGAAGGTCGAGCCGTCGGCGCGCCGCAAGGTCACCTCGGCGTCGCGGATCGGACGGTGCTGGAGCAGCGCGCGCAGCTCCGGACGGTTGTCCGCCGGGGCGAACAGCGCGCCGATGGGCGAACCGGCGAGCCGCTCCCTGGGAATGCCGAGCAGCGTGACCAGCCGCTGGTTGGCCAGCACGACGGTGCCGTCCTCGTCATAGGCGCAGACGCCGACGGGGCTCGCCTCCAGCATGGCGTTGACCTGCTCGCGGCTTTCGCGCAGCTCGCGGGTGCGCTGGGCGACGCGGGTCTCGATCGACTGGATCTGGTCGAAGGCGCGCAGCGCGGCGATGACGGCGGTGAACAGGCTTTCCGCCGACAGGTCGGCCTTGGGCTTGTAGTCATTGATGTCGTACTCGACGATCACGTCGCGCTGCGGCGCCTGCCCCGGCTGGCCGGTGCGCAGGATGATGCGGACGTCGCGGTTGCCGAGCTCGTTGCGGATCCAGCGCACCAGCCGCAGGCCGGCCTCGTCGTCCCCCATCACCACGTCGAGCAGGATCACCGCGACGTCGCGCCGGCTTTGCAGGGCGCGCCGGGCGTCGGCCGCGCTGAAACAGCCGACGAGGTCGAGCCGCCGCCCCTGGAAGACGACGTCGGCGAGCAGCAGCCCGGTCATCGCGTGGACGTCGGCCTCGTCGTCCACCACCAGGATCGTCCAGGGCGGAGGCTCGGCGCCGGCCGGGCCGGCTCCGCCGACGCCCGGATCCTCCGCCGCGAAGAGGATGTCGTCGTCGCAGGTGGGTTCAGCGAGCGCACCCGTGCTCATGCCGCCTCGGTCTCCACGCGTCTGGCTCCCCCGCCGGGGCCCTGGCCGGCGCTGGGGCCGGCGCTGGGGCCGGGGCTGGCGCCCGCCGTTTTGGGAATGCGAAGCGTGAACGTAGTGCCGTCGCCGGGCGCGCTGTCAACCGAGATCCGCCCGCCCAGCGTCTGCGTCACCAGATTGAAGACGATGTGCAGGCCGAGCCCGCTGCCGCCGGTGCCGCGCCGGGTGGTGAAGAAGGGTTCGAAAACCCGGGACTGGTGCTCGGCCGGGATGCCGGCGCCGTCGTCGGCGAAGCGGAGGACCACCTCGCCCTCCGGCGACTCCTCGGCGTCGATCACCATGTGGCCGGCCGTCGCATGGCCGTCGGGGTCGGGGGGGAAGGCGTGGGTCAGCGCGTTCATCACCAGATTGGTCACCACCTGGCTCAGCGCGCCGGGGAAGCTGTCCAGCACGATGCCGGGGGAGCAGGCGATGGCGACGCGGTGCGGTCCCTTGCGCAGGGCGGGGCCGAGGGAGGTCACCACCTCCTCCAGATAGGTCAGCAGCTCGAAGCGGCGGCGTTCCTGGCTGGTCTGGTCGATGGCGACGCGCTTGAAGCTCTGGATCAGCTCGGCCGCGCGGGTCAGGTTCTGCTGGATCAGGCGGGTGGATTCGCCGGCGGTCGCCACATAGGCCGTGAGATCGGACTTCTTCATCGTTCCGCCCGCGAAGGCGTCCGACAGCGCGCGGGTGCGGGCGGACAGATGGGTGGAGCAGCCGAAGGCGATGCCGACCGGGGTGTTGATCTCGTGCGCGACGCCGGCCACCAGCAGCGCCAGCGAGGCCATCTTCTCCGCCTGCACGAGGCTGGCCTGGGTTTCCTTCAGGTCGGCGTAGGCGGCCTCCAGCGCCTGCATGGCGTGGAAGATCTCCTCGGCGGAGCGCGCCTCGACCGTCACGTCGGTGAAGGTGCGGACGAAGCCGCCCTCCGGCAGCGGGTTGGTGCGCACCTCGACGATCCGGCCGTCGGGGCGGCGGCGCTTGAAGGTGAAGGGCTGGTCCAGCAGGCCGTCCAGGCCGGCGCCATCCTCGGAGACGAGGTGGAGGTCGGGATCGTCGCCCATCGCGTCGAACGCGCCGCGGGTGCGCTGGAGGGCGACGATGTCGGGAAAGGCGGGGCCGGGAAGGCCGGGACCGCCGGCCAGCGCCTCCGGCGGGACGTCCAGAAGCTCGGCGGCGCGGCGGTTGGACATCACCACCCGCAGGTCGTGGTCGACCTTGATGATCCCCTGGTCGGTGTTGTCCAGCGTGACCTGGAGGATGTTGCGCTCGCGCGCCAGATCCAGCTCGGCCTGGATCCGTTCGGTCACGTCGGACATGGTGCCGGTCAGGCGCAGGGCGGCCCCGCCCGCGTCGCGCTGGGCGGTGGCGCGGTCCTCGATCCAGGCCCATCGGCCGTCGCGCCGCCGCATCCGGTAGACGGCGGTGTAGGCCATCGCCTTGTCGCGCACGCGGCGCCGGGATTCGGCGACGATGCCGGCCGCCTCGTCCGGGTGCAGCAGCGATTCCCAGGTCGCCGCGGTCATCGGCAGCTCGTCGGGGCCGTAGCCGAGCAGGGCGGGGAACTCCTTCGACCACCAATATTGCGTGCTGCGCAGGTCGTAGTCCCAGACCGACGAGCGGGTCGCGGTGATCGCCAGGGCGAGCCGCTGCTCGCTCTGGCGCAGGGCCGCCGCCTCGGCGTCGAGCCGGGCCAGCATGCCGTTGTAGGCCAGGATCACCCGGCCCATCTCGTCCGCCGCCACCCAATCGACCGGGCGTCGGCCGTGCCCCCGCTCGAAATCGAGGATCGAATCGACCAGCCGGCGCAGCGGCAGGCCGATGGTCAGGCGCAGGGCGGCCAGCGCCGCCGCGACGGTTCCGGCCAGCATCAGCAGCAGCAGGAAGACGGTGTTCGCAATCTCCTGCCGCAACTGTTCGCGGACGGGGGCCTGCGTGTAGTGCAGGGCCAGCGTGCCGACCGGGGAGCCCAGCGCCATGACGGTCCGGCGCTCGACCCCGCCGGCCCGCCCGGCGGAGGAGCAGGCGGGGCCGGACGAGGCGAACAGGCCGTCGGGCTGGTTGTCGCCGACCTCGACGCAGACCAGCTCGCGGTTGGCGGCGATGGACTGCATGACGTTGTGGATGGCGGTGACGTCGTAGGACCAGAGATTGTGCGACAGCGCCGCCGCGTTGACGTCGGCGATGGTGGCGACCTTGTCGCGCAGCGCGTCGCGCAGATCCTGGTAGCGGTTGTGGAAGAAGATCGCGGAGAAGCCCGAGACCGCGAGGACCAGGCTGGGGACCAGGATCATCAGAAACTTGGCCGACACCGTCGGCACCCGGCGCCACGCGCGCGCCACACTGTCGATGCCTTGGCTGCTCATGCCCTGCCGGTCCGGACGCTGGCTTGGAGAATGCCGTCGCCGGCACGGAGAGCGGGTGCCTCCGGGGGGAAGTTCTACCCCGTTCCGGCCGGCATCGTCCATCCCGCCGGGGGAAACCCGCCGGTCGGCGGCGACGGCGCTTGAGAAGCCCGCGCCGCTTGCACTACTGTGCATAGGCGAAGACGGTGGGATACGCGCGCGTCCGTAGGGCCGGGCGCGCCAGCGGTCCCGAAGATGTGGGGGTACGATGCAGTTCCAAACGCGCAGCACGTCGGACGAGGTCGAGGTGCGGCTGAACGGTCGGCTGGAGTTCACCGATCACGACCGGCTGTCCGACATCGTCGGGCTGCTGGACGGCCAGCGGGCGCGCCGCTTCACCATCGACCTGTCGGGGCTGGAGTTCCTCGATTCCGCCGGGCTCGGCATGCTGCTGATCCTCCAGGAGGAGGCCGAGCAGCGCAACATCAAGCTGACCGTGCGCGGCCCCCAGGGCGACGTGAAGCGGTCGATCGATCTCGCCCGGATCGGCGAGATCATCACCATCGAACCGTAAGCGGCGCGCCGTGGAGCCGGCCTCCCCGCATCTGCGCCCCTTCTGCGTGATGTGGACCCGCGTTCCCGACGAGACGCGGGCGCGGATCGCCGCCCGCTTCGCCATGCCCGGCTTCGAGCTGTCCGGCTTCGAGCCGGCCGACCCGGCGGCCCTGCCGTCCTGGGCCGACGCCCTGCTGCTGGAGCAGGCCGACCGCGACCGGCTGCGCGAGGCGTTCGACCGCAACCCCTTCCTGACGGTCGAGCTGGGGGAGGGCGGCGACGAGCCCGCCGCCCTGCGCGAGGACTGGACCGGCGCCCCGGCGGTCGAGCCGGGCTTCTACCTGTCGCTGACCACCGGCACCGCCTACGGCCTGCAATGCGCGGTGCTGGTCTGCGACGAGCTGGCGCGGCGCGGCGGCCTGCGGGCCGACCAGCGCTCCAACGTCGAGCTGTGCCTGCACGAGGCCATCGCCAACGCCATCGTCCACGGCAACCTCGGCCTGTCGAGCGCGACCAAGAACCAGCCGGACGGCTACCGGCTGTTCGGGCAGATGCTGCGCGACCGTCTGGAGGATCCGGCGATCAAGCGGCGCCGCATCGACATCTTCTGCCGCTGGAACGCCGCGACCGTCGCCATCGCGGTGGTCGACCAGGGCGGCGGCTTCGACAGCGGCGCGGCTCCGGCCGCGGTGGGCGGCAAGGCGCGCTCGGGGCGTGGCTTCGTCTTCATGCGGGCGCTCGCCAGCCGTGTCGCGGTGACCGACGGCGGCCGCTGCACCGTCCTGCATTTCGACCTCTGACGGGCTTCCACGCCATGGCGATGTCGCTGTCCGACAGTCGGGTCCTCATCGTCGACGACAACGAGTTCAACCGGAAATCGCTGGCTCTGGTCATCCGCCGCGCCGGCATCAGCGAGATCGCCTTCGCCGGGGATGGGGAGGAGGGGCTGCGGGCGGTCGACCGCTTCCGCCCCGACCTCGTTCTGCTCGACGTTGACATGCCGGTGATGAACGGGCTGGAGATGTGCCGGGCCCTGCGGCGCAACGCGACGCACGAGGAACTGCCGGTGCTGTTCCAGACCGCGCTGGACAGCGACGAGGAGCAGGTCCGCTGCTTCGACGCCGGGGGCAGCGACTTCATCTCCAAGCCGATCCGGCCCGGCGAATGCGTGGCGCGGGTCCGCCACCAGCTCGAGAAGCGCAAGCTGTTCAACGACCTCGCCGCCTACCGCGAGCGTGTGCAGCGGGAACTGTCGCACGCCCGCGCGATGCAGCATTCGCTGCTGCCGGAAAGCCGCCGGATCGCGGCGGTCGCCGAGCGCTACGGCCTGATCCTCGACGCGCATTTCGAGACGTCGTCGGAGCTTGGCGGCGATTTCTGGGGGGTCTATCCGCTCGACGACCGGCGCGTCGGCTTCCTGCTGATCGACTTCGCCGGGCACGGCATCACGGCGGCGATCAACACCTTCCGCCTGCACACGCTGATCGACCGTTTTCCAATGGAGGACGCGGCGCCGTCGCAATGGCTGTCGCGGCTCAACGGCGCCCTGAAGGACGTGCTGCCGACCGGGCAGTTCGCCACCGCCTTCTTCGGGATCCTCGATCTGGCGACCGACACGCTGACCTTCGCGGGCGCCGGGGCGCCGAACCCGGTGCTGGGGGTGGGCGCCGACTTGCGGCTGCTCGATTCGGCGGGGCTGGTGCTGGGCGCATCGCGACGGGCCCGCTACGCCGACCAGAGCCACCGCCTGCCGCGCGGCGGTTTCCTGTTCCTCTACAGCGACGCGCTGATCGAATGCGGCGGGGAGGAGCACGGTCCGCTTGGCCAGGAGGCGGTTCCCGCCTTCGTGCGCGACGCCCTGGCGGTCAACCGGCTGCACCCGCTGCGGCCGATGCTGGATCGTTTCTATGCCCGCACCCGCCAGCCGCTGCGTGACGACCTGACGGCGGTGTGGATCGCCCGCCGGGCTTGAGCCGTCCGGCGGGTTGTCCGGCGATCGGTTCGGGTCACGCCGCCGCGGCGGTCACACCTGCGACGTGGCCCGGCGGCGGACCCAGCGGATGCTCTTGAAGGCGATCCACAGCACGGCGATGGCGGCGGCGATCAGCAGCAGGATCTTCGTGCCGCTCTCGCCGATCGACGCCGCGGCCTCGCCGAACAGGTAGCCGGCGCCGGCGAAGCTCCAGGCCCAGATGCCGGCGGCGACGAAATTCCACACCATGAAGCGGCGCCATGGCATGCGGGACGTGCCGACGGCGACCGACGCGATGTTGCGGATGCCGTAGAGGAAACGGAACACCAGGATGAAGCCGACCCCGTACATCTCGAGCCAGCGCAGCACACGGGCGCTGTGAACCTCGGCCGCCGGAAAGCGGGCCAGCGCCTTGGCGCCCCAGCGGCGCCCCATCCAGAACCAGAGCTGGTCGCCGAGGAAGCTGCCGATCCACACGGAGGCGACCAGCCAGTATAGATTGAAGACACCGAGCTGGGCACCCATCCCGCCGAAGATGACAAATGTTTCACCTTCGAAAAAAGCCCAGAAGAATGCCAGTGGGTAGAAGGCATTGCCCCATTCCTGCAACCAGGTGATCCAGTCCAAAGCTCCCTCCGGGAGGCGGTGCGCGGTTCAGTTCCTGCCATTCGCTGCCGATGCGCCGCTCTATTGTGCGATGCGAAAGAAAACGACGGCCGAGCCATGATGATGGCACAGGTCTGCACTGCTTGTCCCGTAAACTTTCCCTGGAATCCGGGATCACCCGTAATCTTCCTGCGACCGCCGGCCGGTGACGGACGGGATCAGGCGTCGTCGCCCGCCAGTTCGCCCACCACCTGCCGGGCGGCGCGCAGAAGCATAGGGTTGGGTTCCGCCGTCTCGCCGGACTCGTCGTCGTCCGCGCGGTCGGGCAGGGCGCGCCGCTTCAACTCGCGCGCCGCCTCGATCAGCAGATAGCTCAACCGGGCATCGGGAATGGCCTGGACGACAGCGCGCAGTTCGGGATTCGACAGCGCGCCCGGGTCGAAGGGCGGCGGCGGGGCCGGTGGAGCGGGTGGGCCGAGCGGCAGCGTCGCGGCACAGGACGCGGCGAGGGCGGCGGACGCGGGCATGGGCACCGCCTCCCTCACCATGTCGACGGCGACGGGGGCGGCGATGCTGGTCGCGCGGGACCGGCGGGCTGGCTTGCGCACGCGCTCCGTCTCGGGCAGATCGTCGAAGAGAAGATGCTGGGCGCTCATCCGTTCACCCGCGGTTTGCGAAGTGTTCCCTTTTTATTCTATGAAGGGGTCTGATTGTCGAGGGGAATCTGTGGTTGCGGCGCGGTGCTTCGGATCCGTGTCCGCTCAGGCCACGGCTTCCAGGAAGCGCTCCGGGCGGCGGATCGGGGTCCGGCCGATCGACCGCACCGACAGAAGCTGGCGGTCCACCGTGACCAGCCAGTCGGCGTCGCCGGCCAGGGCGGCGGCGAGGAACATGTCGTCCTCGGGATCGCGGCACAGCCGGCCGATGGGGGCGGGGGCGACCAGGGTGGTCTCCGCGGTGATGGCGTCGACGAAGCGCTGGCGTGCCGCCGCCGGGCTGTAGCGTTCGAAACCGGGGCGCATCAGCACGGCGCGCAGCTCGGCCAGGGTTGCCGTGCTGCCGAGCAGGCCGCGGTCGGCGCGCACCCGCTCCACGCAGCGGCGCAGGGCGTCGTGGCGGCGGGGAGCCTGTGTTTCGTCCAGAAGGGCGAAGGCCACCAGTATGTTGGTATCCAGCACGGCGCGGACAGGCTTGACCGAATGAAGCCCGGCCCCTTCGTTCCGGGTATCATGGTTTTCCCCGATGTTCATTTCGTCAAATCCGGTCTTTCTTCCAAGGAACCGTCTTCCGGGAGGCTTTCTTGTGGGGCCTCGCGCTTTGCGGTATGAACGATGCACGGCGTCAACGAATCATTAAGAGCGGAATCCCCGGCATGACCACGATCCTCATCGTCGACGACAGTCGGCTGGCGCGCAACATGGTCGCCAGCGTCATCACGTCGTTGCGGCCGGACTGGACCATCCTGTCCGCCGCCAGCGGCGAGGAGGCGCTGGGGGTCGTCGCCGACGCCACGCCGGTGGCCGCCATCGTGGACTACAACATGCCGGGCATGGACGGGATCGCGCTGGCCGAGCAGCTGAAGGCGCGCTTCGACAGCCTGCCGATCGGCTTGCTGACCGCCAACGTCCAGGATTCGTTGAAGAGCAAGGCGGCGGCGATCGACATCCGCTTCATCGCCAAGCCGATCACCTCGGACAAGATCCGGGACTTCCTCGCCGCCGCCGGGCAGTGACGCGGATGGCCGGCGACGAACCGCTGCTTTCGCAAGGCGACGAGGCCGACGCCATCGCCGAGCTGTTCAACATCGGCATGGGGGAACCCGCCGCCGCCTTGAGTTCCATGCTGGGGGAGGAGGTCCGTCTGTCGGTGCCGTCCTTCGCGGTGTCGACCCGCTTGGCCGTCGCCCGCGACCTCGCCCCTGCCATTGTCCCGCCGGTCTGCGCGGTGCGCGGCGCCTTCGCCGGCCCTTTCACCGGCGAGGCGATGCTGCTGTTTCCCGAACAGGGGACGCTCGCCCTGGTCGGCCGTCTGGTCCCGGTCGATCCCGCCGCCGAGGGGCCGGGGGAGATGGAACAGGACGCGCTGACGGAAATCGGCAACATCATCCTGAACGGCTGTCTGGCCAGCCTGTCCAACCTGATCGGCGGCGAAATCGCCGGGGCGGTTCCCGGCTATGGGACCGGCGATCCGGAGGCGGTGATCGGGGCGGCCGAGGATCCCGTCCTGGCCGTGCGCATCGACATGGCGCTGGCCGCCGGCGACGCGCAGGGGCACGCGCTGTTTCTGCTCGACATCGCGTCCCTCGACGCCTTCCGCGAAGCAATCCGCCGGACGCTGGCGAATCTCGGTTCCTGACCGTCCGGCTCTGATCTGGGCGTGCCCGCCTTGGCGCGGGCCGTTTGGAGCCTGCCGTTTGGAAATGGAAAAGGCCGGCCAACCTTGCGGTTCGACCGGCCTTTTCTTGATGGTAGCAGCGGAGGGATTTGAACCCCCGACCAAGGGATTATGATTCCCCTGCTCTACCACTGAGCTACGCTGCCATCGTGTCTACCATCCTGCCCGGTCGTTTCCGCCGGGGCCGCTTCTATAGGATAGGGGGGTGTGGGGTGTCAAGCGGCGAAAACATCCCCTCCCGTTATTTTTTCTAAGACGCCGTCGCGGCGATCCAGCCCCCCCCCAGAACCCGGTCGCCCTGGTACACGACGCAGGCCTGGCCGGGCGCGATGCCGTGCTGTGGCTCGTGCAGGTCCACCCGCGCGGTGCCGTCCGCGGCGAAGCGCCAGGTCGCGGCGGCCGGCGCCTGGGCGGAGCGCAGCTTGACCGACACCTCAAGCCCGTCGCCCTCGGGAAGGGCGGAACCGAGCCAGTTGATCTCGCGCACCGTCACGACGGAGCGCGCCAGATCGCGGCGCGGGCCGACGACGACGCGGCGCTGCGCCGGCTCCAGCCGGACGACGTAGAGCGCCTCCTCCTCGCCGCCGCGGATGCCGCCGATGCCCAGCCCCTTGCGCTGGCCGACCGTGTAATGCACGACACCGCGGTGCCGGCCCAGCACGCGGCCGTCGATGTGGACGATCTCGCCCGGTTCGACCGAGCCGGGGCGCAGCTTCGCCACCACCTCGGCGTAGTCGCCGTTGGGCACGAAGCAGATGTCCTGGCTGTCGGGCTTGGCCGCCACCTCCAGCCCGTGGCGCTCGGCCAGGGCGCGGGTCTCCGGCTTGGTCAGGCCGCCCAGCGGGAAGCGCAGGAAGCCGAGCTGGTCGCGCGTGGTGGCGAACAGGAAATAGCTCTGGTCCTTGCCGGGGTCGGCGGCGCGGTGCAGTTCGGCGCCGTGCGTGCCCTCGACGCGGCGCACGTAATGGCCGGTGGCCAGCGCCTCGGCGCCGAGGTCGCGGGCGGTGTTCAGCAGATCGCGGAACTTGACGCGCTGGTTGCAGCGCACGCAGGGGATCGGGGTCTCGCCGCGCAGGTAGCTGTCGGCGAAATCGTCCATGACGTCCTGGGAGAAGCGGCCCTCGTAATCCAGCACGTAATGCGGGATGCCGATGCGCTCGGCGACCTGGCGGGCGTCGTAGATGTCCTGCCCGGCGCAGCAGGCTCCGGCCTTCTGCAAGGCCAGCCCGTGGTCGTAGAGCTGAAGGGTGATGCCGACGACATCGTAGCCCTCTTCCCGCAGCATGGCCGCGGTGACGGAGGAATCCACCCCGCCGGACATCGCGACGACGACGCGGGTGTCCTGGGGGCGCTTGGAAAGACCGAGGGAGTTCATGGCGCCCAATATGGGAGAAACGGCGGGCAAGGAAAGGGGCGGTCCTTCGACGGGGCGCCCGGGCCGCGAAAGCCCGAGCCCCGGAAGGGCCGCCGACCCGCGCCCCGTCCCGTCCTTACGACATCGCGTTGTTGCTGCCGCCCGGCAGGCGGACCGTCAGACCGTCGAGTTCCTCGGTCATGATGATCTGGCAGCCGAGGCGCGAGGTCTTGGTCAGGCCGAAGGCCAGATCCAGCATGTCCTCCTCGTCCTCCGCCGCTTCCGGCAGGACGTCGTACCATTCCGGCTCGATCACGACGTGGCAGGTCGAGCAGGCCAGCGACCCCTCGCAGGCGCCTTCCAGATCCAGGCTGTTCTTGTGCGCGATCTCCAGCACGGACAGGCCGAGCGGGGCGTCGACCTCGCGGCGGGTGCCGTCGGTCTCGATGAAGGTCATCTTGGGCATGAAGGTCCTCTTTTCGTTGGTGAGGGTGCGCGGGTCGGGATTCAGGAGGATGCCGGAGGCGGGCTCAGCGCCGCGCGGCGGGCGGCGGCCTCGCCGGCCAGGGACTCCAGCCGTTCCAGCCGGGCCAGGATGCGCGCGGCGGCGTCCGCCTTCGACGGATCGGCCTGGGCCTTGCGGAAGGCCGGCGTCAGATACTTGATGCAGGCTTCGATCCGGCGGCCGACGTCCAGCGCGGCGCGGTCGAGCGCCGCCGCGTCGGCGGCGACGGCGACGGCCGTCACCAACGCCGCGGTCTCCTCGTCGGTGTCATCGGGGTCGGCGGCGCCTGTCGGGAGGTCCAGCAGCGCCAGCAGGGCGTGGGCGCGGCGGACCGGGTCGCGCAGCGCCTCGTGCGCGGCGTCGAGCGCCTGGATCTGCGCCTTCGCGTCGGCCTGCTCGCGCGGGCTGCGGGCGGCGAAGCGCTCCGGGGCCAGGGCGCGGGCGAAGCCGGCGTGCTGGCGCGCCAGCTGCGCGGGGTCGAGGTCGAAACGGCGCTCCAGCCCCAGCCGGGCGAAGGGATCGAGCGGGCGGGGCGGCTGGACCGCGCCGCAGGCGTGGCAGAACAGGGCGCGCGGCGCCACCGGGCCGCCGCACAGCGCGCAGGGTTCCAGGTCGCCGGCGAGGCTGCCGGAAATGCCGCCGTTGCGGGAGCCGGGCGGGCCGGAGTCGGAACGTGTCATGCGTGCTGTCCATCGAAACGCCAAGACGGTCGGCCACACGACAGGCCGCTCGTCGGTGCTCCAGCCGCGTCATACCCAGAACCGCGGCCCGGCGCAATGCGCGAATTCGGCAGGGCGCGGCCGGAAACGTCGCGGGTCACGCCCGGGCGCTTCGCCGGGCCATGGCGATCCAGGCGGCCAGGAAGCGGTCCACCGCCTCGTCGTCGCTGGTCCAGCCCAGGCTGACGCGGATGGCCGAGGCCGCCGCCGCCGCATCCTCCCCCATCGCCGCCAGCACATGCGATGGTTTGACCTTGCCGCTGGAGCAGGCCGACCCGGCGCTGACCGCGACGCCGGCCAGATCCAGCCCCATGACCTGCGTCTCGCCGGGGACGCCGGGCAGGACGAGGCAGCTCGTGTTGGGCACCCGCGCCGCGAGGCCTCCCATCACGCGGGCCTGGGGGACGGCGGCCAGGGCCTCGCGTTCCAGCCGGTCGCGCAGGGGGGCGAGGGCGGCGGCGTCGGGAAGCGTGTCGAGCGCCAGCCGGGCCGCCGCGCCGAAGCCGACGATGCCGAGCAGGTTCTCGGTGCCGGCGCGCTTGCGCCGTTCCTGCCCGCCGCCGCGGATCAGCGCTTCGGGTTCCAGCCCCTCGGCGAGGATCAGGGCGCCGACGCCCGCCGGCCCGCCCAGCTTGTGGGCCGACAGGGTCATCAGATCGGCCCCGAGAGCCGGGAAGGAGAGGGGAACCCGTCCGGCGGCTTGGACCGCGTCGCAATGGAGCAGCGCGCCGTGCGCGTGGGCGATGCGGGCGGCCTCGGCGACCGGCTGGATCACGCCGGTCTCGTTGTTGGCGAGCATCAGCGAGACGAGAGGGGCGGAGGCGGCGGCGCCCAGCGCCCGCTCCAGCGCCGCGAGGTCGATCGCGCCGTCGCAACAGGCCGGAAGGCGGGGCGCGTCGGGCGCCGCCGCCAGCACGGACTCATGCTCGATGGCCGAGACCAGGACCGTCCGCGTGGCGAAACCGCGCAGGGCGAGGTTGTTGGCCTCGGTCCCGCTGCCGGTGAACAGCACCTGCGCCGGCCTGACGCCGGCCAGCGCGGCCACGGCCGCCCGCGCCTCGTCCACCGCGCGCCGCGCGCTCCGCCCGAAGGCGTGCACCGACGACGGGTTGCCGACCAGATCCATCGCCTGGACCATCGCCGCCTTCACCGCCGGCTTCAGCGGGGTGGTGGCGTTGTGGTCCAGATAGAGGCGGCCGGCGGGGGCCGGGCCGTTTCCGGACACGGCGCTCACTCGGCGGCGACGGCCGCGCTGTCGGCCTCGGCCAGGACCGGGCGGCCGAGGATCAGGCCGCTGGTGCCGATGATCCGGCGCTCCACCACGTCGGCGACGGTGACCGAGCTGAGATACATGTGGATCTGGTTGCCCAGCTCTTCCCACAGATCGTGGGTCAGGCAGCGCGAGCGGTTGGTGCGGCAGCCCTGCGGCGTGCCGTTGGCGCAGCGGGTGGTGCGGATCGGCTCGTCCACCGCCAGGATGATGTCCGACACGCGGGTGGCGTCGGCCGGATGGGCCAGCAGATAGCCGCCGCCGGGACCGCGCACGCTTTTGACCAGACCGCCCTTGCGCAGCTTGGCGAAGAGCTGTTCCAGGTAGGACAGGGAGATCTCCTGCCGTTCGGCGATGTCGGCGAGCGCGACCGGGCTGCCCTGGCTGGTCGCGGCCAGATCGACCATCGCCATCACGGCGTAGCGGCCCTTGGTGCTCAGTCTCATCGCGTGTCTCCTTGCGCTTCCCGAATCCCGCCGTTGCGGGCCATGACGATGTCTGGTGAAGAGGGGGGTGAGGGGGAAAGCCGTCCGGCCTCCAGCTCCGCGACGCGGGCCTGCAACGCGGTGATCCGGTCGAGCAGACCGGACAGCGCGCGGGCCACGGGGTCGGGGGTGTCGCCGCAGGGCGTGCCGTAGGGCAGGAAAGCTCCGCTGTCGGTGCGGTCGCGCGGCGTCACCGGCCGGGCCGGGATGCCGACCATGGCGGTGCCGGACGCCACGTCGGCGACCACCACCGCGTTGGCCCCGATGCGCGCGCCCTCGCCGACGGTGATGGCGCCCAGGATCTTGGCGCCGGCCCCGACGATGACGCCGTTGCCCAGCGTCGGGTGGCGCTTGCCGGGGGCGAGCGAGGTGCCGCCCAGCGTGACGCCGTGATAGAGCATCACGTCGTCGCCGATCTCCGCCGTCTCGCCGATGACGACGCCCATGCCGTGGTCGATGAAGAAGCGGCGGCCGATGGTGGCGCCGGGGTGGATCTCGATGCCGGTCAGCGCGCGGGCGACCTGGGAAACCAGCCGCGCGGCGAGATGCCAGCCGGCGTCGCGGCAGCGCCGCGCCACCCGGTGCAGCAGCAGCGCGTGGAGACCGGGGTAGCACAGGGCCACCTCCAGCCGGGACCGCGCGGCAGGGTCGCGCGCCATGATCCCGTCGATCTCTTCGCGAAGATGCTTGAACACGCCATCACCCGCCGTGGTATAGTCCGCCGCTCTTGTTGGAGGAGCGATCTTTCGCAAGTCCCATCGAGGCGCACCCGTTGTCCGGCCGCAGCGGACGGGCCATGGGTGCGGACTGGCGGGTTGCCCCGGAGGACGTACCGACGCATATATGATGACCAAGCAAAATGGTCAAGAATTGTGTGCGAAAACCCCACTCCATGACGGGAGACCCCGTCAGCACGCCGGGGCGTCCGGTCTCCGGCGCCGTGGTGGTTCCGACAACCCTTTGTTCGCGTCAGGATCGTCGCTCCCATGCCCGAAGTGCTCATCAACGGCCCCGCCGGTCGCCTGGAAGGCCGTTACACCCACGGCAAGCAGCCGAACGCGCCGGTCGCGCTGCTGCTGCACCCGCATCCGCAGCACAACGGGACGATGAACAACAAGGTGGTCTTCACCCTGTTCCAGTCCTTCACCAAGCGCGGCTATTCGGCCCTGCGCTTCAACTTCCGCGGGGTCGGGCGCAGCCAGGGCACCTACGACAAGGGGGAGGGCGAGCTGGCCGACGCGGCGGCGGCGCTGGACTGGTTGCAGACCTACAACCCCAACGCTCCGGTCTGCTGGATCGGCGGCGTGTCGTTCGGGGCGTGGATCGGCATGCAGCTGCTGATGCGGCGGCCGGAGATCGACGGTTTCGTGTCGGTGTCGCCGCCGGCCAACCTGTTCGACTTCTCCTTCCTGGCGCCGTGCCCGTCCTCGGGTCTGATCGTCCATGGCGACAAGGACGAGCTGGTTCCCCAGGCGGCGGTGAACAAGCTGGTGACCAAGCTGTCGCACCAGAAGGACATCCGCATCGACCACCGGGTCGTTCCGGGCGCGAACCATTTCTTCCTGAACCGCACCGACGATCTGGCGGTGCAGGTCGACGACTATCTCGACAAGGCGCTCGGCAACCCGCTCGCCGCCATCGCGGAATAAGGGGCGCCCCGGCGCCCCTTCGCCGTTTGGCGCCCCCCCCGCCGTTTGACGCCGTTGCCGGCGGCGGTCGCCTTCCACGGTGTGTTCAGCGGGCCTGGGCCGTGAACTGGTCGAACGCCTCCAGGGCCTGGGCGGCGTACATCACCGACGGTCCGGCGCCCATATAGACCGCCATTCCCATCGTTTCCAGCACCTCCGCCCGGCTGGCGCCCTGCCGGACCGCCGCCTCCGCGTGGAAGGCGACGCAGCCGTCGCAGCGTATGGCGACGGCGATGCCGAGCGCGACCAGCTCCTTGGTCCTGGTGTCCAGCGCGTCGGCCTTCAGCGCGGCCTGGGCGATTCCCGAAAAGGCCTTCATCACCTCCGGCGCGCCGCCGCGCAGGTCGCGCAGCGCTCCCGACAGCTCGTCCGCCATGCGCGGCCAGTCCTTGTGCATGGTTTGCTCCTTCCGGTTCGGGGGTATCAGTGGGCGCGCAGGCCGAGGCGGGCGCCGAAACGATTCAACGCCATCGCCAGTGGACACAGGTTGGTGAAGGCGGCCTGAAGCAGGTTCGCGCCGACGAAGGCGGTCAGCCACAGCCAGGCGGGGTCGTGCCATTGCGACAGGGCGAGGCTGACGAGGACGACGGTGCCGGCGAAGGCGAAGACGATGCGGTCGATGGTCATGCGGGGTCTCCGGGACGGATGTGGGACGCGGGCGGGGCGGCAAGGGCCGAACCGGCGTTGACTGAATATTAGATTTTTCTTATTTAATGGTCAAGGCCAGGAACGGACGCTGCGGCAACGACCGCCGGGATCCGAGCCCTGCCGTCAGGCGATCAGAATGATCCGACCATTTCCAAGGAGTTGACCGTCATGCCTCTGTGCACGCTGTTCCGCCGCTTCCTGTCATCCGCCCCGGCCGACCAAAGCGGCGCCGACGAGCGAATCCGGCAGGTCGACCCGGCGACCGCCATCGGCTGGCTGGCGGAGGGCAAGCTGGTCGTCGTCGATGTTCGCGAGCCGCAGGAGCATCGGGCCGGGCGCATACCGGGCGCCATCCTGAATCCGCTGTCGTCCTTCGATCCGGCGGCGGTCCCGCGCGATCCGGACAGGCGGCTGCTGTTCCATTGCCAGAGCGGGCGGCGCTGCGGCCCGGCGGCGGAACGGCTGATGGCGGCGGATTTTCAGGGAACGGTACACCGCCTGCAAGGCGGCATGACAGCCTGGATCGGCGCTGGCGGCCCGGTCGAGCGCTGAAGCGCTAAGAGCGCCTGACAGAAGCTTGAGTCGTCTCTCGACTCGTCATCCCGATAGCGTCCACGAAGGTGGTGGAAATTCGTGGACGCTATCGACCGGGCAGATGGTGGACATTCTCGGGGCCGTGCTGAGCGACGGGCTGCCGGCCGTCGAGGCGGCTTGTGCCGGCCAGGGCTGCGACTGGCTCTTGTAGGGCGGCTGCGGGTGTTTCGTCCGGGATCCCGCGGACCGGATGCCGCCGCATCGCCGGGGCTGCGGAGCGGCGGCGTGCTGTTCCCCTCTCCGTTCATCGTTTCCTCCTGATCGTGCATCCTTGGGGAAAACCGGAGGGAATGGATTTTTTGCCGGCCTCCTTCATGCGGGAAGTTGGCCAGCCGCGCATCGAAGGATGCTGAAGTTGCCGAAGGCTTTTATCCCGGTCTTCGATCATGAAGGAGGTCGTGAATTTCCTGGCAGGCGATGGGGTGATCGATGGTTTAGCAATCCGATGCTCCGCGAATGTTGGCCGCTCATCGGAAGGCATACCTCTTCTCCCAAGGAGGCCCAGGGTGAGATGTGCCCGGCCTTGCCTGGATGGCGTAGTACCGTGATGGCCGCTCCGCCGGGATGTTGAGGTTGGTTGCGTGACCCAACACAGGAGAAACGTCATGGCCAATCCGAACCAGGGACAGGGTGCCGGCGGTCAGCAGTCCGGCGGCAACTTCAAGAACGATCCGGAGCGGGCGGCCGAGGCCGGCCACAAGGGTGGTCAGGTTTCCGGTGGCAACTTCAAGAACGATCCGGAACGCGCCGCCGAAGCGGGCCGCAAGGGCGGCGAACACAGCCACGGCGGCGGGAACCAGGGCGGCGGGAACCAGGGTGGTGGAAACCAGGGCGGCAACCGTTGAGCTCCCGTCTTCCGAAATGGACCTGAATGGATGAGGGAAGGCCGCC
This sequence comes from Azospirillum agricola, assembly GCF_017876095.1. Lineage (GTDB taxonomy): Bacteria > Pseudomonadota > Alphaproteobacteria > Azospirillales > Azospirillaceae > Azospirillum > Azospirillum agricola. The sequence goes on along the minus strand of NZ_JAGINM010000017.1, from coordinate 8,199 downwards.
CGGACGGGCGGCCTTCCTGCCGTAGGATCCGGATTCCACGGATTTTCTCTTCCTGCTCAGAGCAAGGACATTCCCATGGCCCACGCAGCGCAGCGATCCTTCGCCATCGTCACCGGCGCGTCGAGCGGCATCGGCCGCCAACTGGCCCGGCAGTGCGCGCAGAACGGCTTCGACCTGTTGATCGCCGCCGACGATCCCGCCATCGAACAGGCGGCGCAGGAGTTGCGCGGCCTCGGCGCCGCGGTCGAAACGGTCACCGCCGACCTCGCCACCCCGGAAGGGGTGGACAAGCTGTGCGCGGCGGTGAAGGGTCGGCCGGTCGATGCCCTGCTCGCCAACGCCGGCCATGGCCTGGGGCACGGCTTTCTCGACCAGGATTTCGGCGAAGCCCAGCACGTCATCGACACCAACGTCACCGGCACCCTCCGCCTGATCCACGCCGTCGGCCGCACCATGCGGGCGCGCGGTCAGGGCCGCATCCTGATCACCGGGTCGATCGCCGGCTTCATGCCGGGCACCTACCAAGCGGTCTACAACGGCACCAAGGCCTTCATCGATTCCTTTTCCTTCGCGTTGCGCAGCGAACTGAAGGACAGCGGGGTCACGGTCACCTGCCTGATGCCGGGGGCGACCGACACGGAGTTCTTCGAGCGCGCCGACATGTTGGACACCAAGGTCGGGCAGGACACCAAGGACGACCCCGCCGACGTCGCCAAGACCGGCTTCGAGGCGATGATGAACGGCGACGGCGACGTGGTCAGCGGCTGGAAGAACAAGTTGCAGACCGCCATGGCTGCCGTAACCCCCTCGGGCATCCTGGCCGAGCAGCACCGCAAGATGGCCGAGCCGGGATCGGGCAAGCACTGACCGGCCGCGCGCACCTCCTTCCCCACGAGTCCCGGAGCACAGCATGAAAGCCCTGGTCTGGCACGGCACCGCCGACATCCGTTGCGACACGGTTCCCGATCCCGGCATCGAGCATCCGCGCGACGCCATCGTCAAGGTCACCTCCTGCGCCATCTGCGGGTCCGACCTGCATCTTTACGACCACTTCATGCCCGGCATGGAGAAGGGCGACATCATGGGCCACGAGTTCATGGGCGAGGTCGTCGAGGTCGGCGCCGAGGCCAAGGGCGCGCTCAAGGTCGGCGAGCGCGTCGTCGTTCCCTTCACCATCTGGTGCGGCGAGTGCGACCAGTGCCGGCGTGGCAACTATTCGGTCTGCGAGCGTTCCAACCGCAACAAGGCCGCCGCCGACAAGCTGTTCGGCCACGCCACCGCCGGACTGTTCGGCTACACCCACCTGACCGGCGGCTACGCCGGCGGGCAGGCCGAGTATGTCCGGGTGCCCTTCGCCGACAAGACCCACGTGAAGATCCCCGAGGGACTGAGCGACGAGCAGGTGCTGTTCCTCGGCGACATCTTTCCGACCGGCTGGCAGGCGGCGGCGCAGTGCGACATCGAGCCGACCGACACGGTGGCGATCTGGGGCTGCGGCCCGGTCGGGCAGATGACGATCCGCAGCGCCATCCTGCTCGGCGCCAGGCAGGTCATCGCCATCGACCAGGTGCCCGAGCGCCTGGCGATGGCCAGGGCCGGCGGCGCCGTCACCATCGACTTCGCGAACGAGAGCGTCGTCGAGCGGTTGAACGAGTTGACCGGCGGCAAGGGGCCGGAAAAATGCATCGACGCGGTCGGCATGGAGGCGCACGCCACCGCCACGCTGGACAGCATCATGGACCGCGCCAAGCAGGCGCTGATGCTGGAGAGCGACCGGGCGCATGTGCTGCGCGAGATGATGTATGTCTGCCGTCCGGCCGGCACGCTGTCGATCCCCGGTGTCTATGGCGGGCTGATCGACAAGGTCCCCTTCGGCATGGCGATGAACAAGGGACTGACCTGGCGCATGGGCCAGACCCACGTCAACCGCTGGACCGACGACCTGCTGGAGCGCATCCAGGAAGGCCAGATCGACCCCTCCTTCGTCATCACCCACACCGTGAAGCTTGAGGACGGGCCGGGCATGTACAAGACCTTCCGCGACAAGCAGGACGGCTGCATCAAGGTCGTGCTCAAGCCGTGAGGGGGGAAGGGCCGCCGGGGCAGGCGATGCCCGCCGCCATACCCCGAATGAGCCCGCCGCACCATCCGATGGAAGGTTCATGCTGTGTTTGCCGCCCCCCTACAGTACGGGGCGCGGCAGGCCCTGCCGCATCGACTGACCGGACGCGGTACATGGGAGGAGAGGATTTGGCTCATCAGGCCCATTACAGGATCGACGCCGGCAAGCTGGAGTCCACGGCGCCCTTCAAGGGGAACGCCGACGGAGACGGGGAGCCCCGCCACGGCTTCCTGATCGTCGACGACCACGCGCTGGTGCGCTACGGCTTGTCGCTGGCGATCCGGCAGCGCTACCCCGACGCGGCCGTCGCCGAGGCGGGGTCGCTGGCGCAGGGGCTGGACAAGGTCCGTGCGCTTCCGGACCTCACGGCCGTGCTCTACGATCTGCACATGGAGGCGGAGGACGAGCTGGGCGGGCTGGCGACCATGCTGGAGGCGGCGGGCGACGTCCCGGTGATCGTCGTTTCGGGGGCCAGCGGCAGCGGTATCGTCGCGGGGTGCATCCAGGCCGGTGCCCGCGGCTTCGTGTCGAAGGGATGCGACGGCGTCGTCTTGGACCAAGCCCTGCCCATCGTGCTCGGCGGCGGAATCTACGCGCCGGCTCCGCCACGCTCGCTGGCCGGGCGCCCGATGCCCAGCATGTCCGCCACGCCGATCCGGCAGCCGGCGCGAACGGGCGGCGGTCCGGTGGCGGAACTGACGGACCGGCAGCGGCAGGTGCTCGGGCTGTTGCTGGAGGGTTGCTCGAACAAGGAGATCGCCCGTGAGCTCGGCGTGCTGGAGGGCACCGTCAAGGTGCACCTGCGCGCGATCATGCAGCGGCTCGGCGCGCGCAACCGGACCCAGCTCGCGCTGGCCGCGATGAAGGCGGGGCTGGCGGCGCCCTGAGGTCCGGCGGACTTGGGTCGGAGACCCGGCCAGGATCGCCGGGCAGGATCACCGGTCAGGATCGCGGGTCAGGCCGGCGGTCCGTCCGGCTGCGCCGTCGGCAGGGCGTCCTTCACCTCCGGTTGTGACAGCACCCGACGCAGCACGTCGACGTTCGATCGGGCCTCGGCAAGCTGATGCCCCCAACTGGCGGCGACCCGGTCGTGGCCGCGAGAACGGGCATGGTCGGCGAGGCGGGTGAACAGCTCGATCCGTTCCTCATGGGTGCGCAGGGCCACCCACAGCGCCTTCTCCATCGCCTCCCCCTGCGCCTGCACCATGGTTTCCGCGCTGTAGGTGTGCCCCACCTGGCAGCGGAAATGGATGACCGGGCTGTTGGCGATCTCCGACAGGCCGCCGCCGCAATCCGGGCAGACCAGTGTGGTCGGCCGTCCGACCTTCTTGGTGTCCGCCGCCGTGGTCGTCAGCTCCTTTTCGGCGATCCGGGCCTCGATGGCGATGTCCGGCGGGATGTCCGGGCGTTCCGGGGCGGGTTCGCGGCCCAGCCGAACCAGCAGGGCCGCCATCGCGTCGATGGCGACGACGTGATCGACCGGGGTGTGGGCGATGGCGTTTCGCGGCATGCTCGGCCAATCCGCGTCCTCGGGATCCTGAACCACCGTCAGGCCGCCGCAGCGGTGGATGGCGTGCAGACCCGACGCGCCGTCGTCGAGCATGCCGGTCAGCACGACGCCGACGACCCGCGTGGCGAAGGCGGCGGCGGCCGAACGGAACAGCGGGTCGATCGCCGGCCGCGTCCGGTTCTCCTGCGGGCCGCGCCGGACCAGCACCCGGCCGTCGCGGACCAGCAGATGGCGGTCGGGCGGCGCCACATGGATGTGCGCGGGCCGGATCGGCTCGCCGTCCTCGGGATGGAAGGCGGGCAGCCAGCGGCAGCGCTCCAGCAACTGCGGCAACTGGCTCGGTCCCGCCGGGGTGACGTGCTGCACCAGGAAGACCGTCGGCCCGAAACCGGCCGGCATGTCGGAAAACAGCCGGGTCAGGGCCTGTAGTCCGCCGGCCGAAGCCCCGATGACAAGGATGTCGCGCGTGTTCATGGGACATCAACATCCGCTCGGAACGGTCGTTGCGCCGTTCGGGAAACAATCCCGGCAGACCCCCTTTTCTCCCGTCCGCTTCATTGCGCAGCCGAACCGTCGGGCCGCTTGTCAGGCGCGCGCCGCCATGGCTATCCTTCGCCGATCCAAGGCAATTGTACCGTTATGACCCGCAAAGAAACGACCGACCCCGAATTCTCCAATCTGATCCAGCACATCCAGGAGAGGCGCGGCATCGATTTCCGCGGCTACAAGCGGACCAGTCTGGAACGCCGCATCCGCCGGCGGATGGAGGAGGTCGGCTGCGACGACTTCACCGAATACCACGCCTTCCTCGAGGCCCATCCGCAGGAATTCATCGATCTCCTGAACACGGTGCTGATCAACGTCACGTCCTTCTTCCGGGACACCGAGGCCTGGGAGATCCTCAAGCGCGATGTGGTGCCCCGCATCCTGGCGCGGAAGGGCGACCGCAGCCAGATCCGCATCTGGAGCGTCGGCTGCGCGTCGGGGGAGGAGCCCTATTCGCTGGCGATGCTGTTCGCCGAGGCGATGGGCAGCGCCGACTTCTGCCGGCGCGTGAAAATCTACGCCACCGACCTGGACGAGGCCGCCCTGAACATCGCGCGGCACGCGGTCTACGCGCCGCGCGACGTCGAGACGGTGCCTGGGGCTCTGCTGGACAAGTACTTCGAGCGCACCAACAATCATTACGTGTTTCAGCGCGAGCTGCGCAAATGCGTGATCTTCGGCCGGCACAACATCGTGCACGACGCGCCGATCTCGCGGATCGATCTGCTGATCTGCCGCAACCTGCTGATCTATCTGGAAAGCGACACCCAGAACATCGTCCTGCCGCGTTTGCACTACGCGCTGGTCAACGAGGGCTTCCTGTTCCTGGGCAAGGCGGAAACCCAGCTCGCCCGCTCCAAGATGTTCGAGCCGGTCGACCTGAAGAGCCGCATCTTCGCCAAGGTGCCGCAGGAATGGCGGCGGACGGCGGGCGGCAGCCTGTCGCTGGCGACCGAGGCCTACAACAGCCGGACCAACCAGCAGACACGCCTGCTGGAAAGCATCATCGACGGCAGCGCCACCGCCTACATCGCGGTCAACGGCGACGGCCAGCTGATCTTCGCCAACGTCCAGGCCCGCCGCCTGTTCGAACTGGCCGAGACCGACATCGGCCGCCCCTTCCAGGATTTGACCATCTCCTACCGTCCGGCGGAGCTGCGCAGCAAGATCGAGGAGGTGCAGAACACCGGCCGCACGGTCCGCATCGAGCACCAGGAGTTCTCCCGCCCGCCGGCCGACCCGGTGCGGCTGACCATAGAGGCGGCCCCCCTCTACGGCCGCGACGGCCGGACCTTCGCCACCCTGCTGAGCTTCACCGACACCAGCCGCATCTTCCTGCTCCAGCAGGAGATCGAGGCGGCCCAGGAGAGCCTGGAAACCACCATCGAGGAACTCCAGTCCTCCAACGAGGAGCTGGAGACGACCAACGAGGAACTCCAGTCCACCAACGAGGAACTGGAGACGACCAACGAGGAACTCCAGTCCACCAACGAGGAGCTGGAGACGATGAACGAGGAGCTCCGCTCCGCCAACGAGGAGCTGGAGGTCGCCAACGAGGAGCTGGAGGTCGCCAACGAGGAGATGCGCCGCCAGAGCGAGGAGGCCGGCGAGTACCGCCGCTACTCCGAATCGGTGCTGCGCAGCATGGACGTCGGCATCATCGTGCTCGACCGCGACCTGCGGGTGCGGTCCTGGAACCGCTGGAGCGAGAATGTCTGGGGCCTGCGCAGCGAGGAGGTCGCCGGCGAGAGTTTCCCCGCCCTCGACATCGGCCTGCCGGTGCAGCGCCTGCGCCGTTCGTTGCAGACCATCCTCGACGAGGGCAGCGCCGCCGAAACCATGGAGCTGGAGGCGATGGACCGGCGGGGGCGGCGGATCGACTGCCGGATCCGGCTGTCGCCGCTGCTGTTCGACCGCGACACCCGCGGCGTCGTCCTGATCATCGAGGACATCACCGAACGGGCGCGGGCGGAGACCTACATCCGCTACCTCGGCCGGATCATCGGCGAATCCCTGAACGAGGTCTATTTCCTCGACCCGCTGAGCTTCCGCTTCCTGCTGGTCAACCGCGGCGCGGAAACCAAGCTCGGCCATTCCCTGGACGCGCTGAAGCAGATCGCCCTGCACGAGCTGATGCCGGAAACCGACGCCGAGACGCTTGGCCAGCTGGTCAGCCCGCTTTTGTCCGGCGCCAAGACTGAAATCGTCTTCGAGACGGTCATGGAAAGCGGGGGGGAACCGGCACCCGGTGGAGATGTGCATGCAGTTCTTCGGGAACGAGCAGCCGCCGATCCTGGTGGCGTTGGTCCACGGCATCTCGGAGCGGCAGCGCATCGGCATGACGGTGCCTGCCGACGGCGAGGAGGCCGGAGAGTGACGGGGGCCTGACCTTTCGCGCTACGCCTTCCGGTGGGGTGGCGGGGTTCATAGGAGGAAGGCGAGGGATGGCGGCGGACCTCCGCTGTGCAAGACAGGAACCACGCAGGACATGCGCGGTTCCTGTTGGGAAGACCGACGATGCGGGCGCTGTTCCGAACGACGGGGCCGACCCGCGCCACGGGAGGGAGCGGAACGATGTCGGACGCGCCATTGACCGAGATTGGACCGGAGCGCAAATCCTGTCCCCTCGTGATCCAGCCTCTGTGGGACGCGATGGACCGTGCGATCATCGTGACCGATGTCAATCTGGACGCGCCCGGACCGGTCATCCGCTACGTCAACCCCGCCTTCACCGCTCTGACCGGCTACGCGCCGGAAGAGGTCGTCGGCCGTTCCCCCCGTTTCCTGCAAGGACCGGACACCGACCGGGACGCCGTGGCGGCGTTGAGGCGGGACCTGATGGCCGGCGGACCGGCGCGCGCCACGCTGCTGAACCGCCGGAAGAACGGGGAGCGCTATGCCTGCTCGCTCCTGATCACGCCGCTGATCGGGCGGCATGGCGGCACCGATCATTTCGTCTGCATCGCCCATGACGAGCAGGAGCGGCGGCATCGGGAGTCCCGCCGGCTGTCCGGCGAGCACGAGCAAACCCTGACCTTGGTCGAGGATCTGGAAATCCGGCAGGGGGAGGCCGACGCGACGATCGAGCGACAGCGCGCCGAACTGGCGCTCCTGAACGGCCGTTACGAGGCCGCCTTGCAGCGGGTCGACCTGCTGTCCGAGATGCTGGTTCTGCGCGAGCGCGCGCTCGACCATCATTCGGCGGAGCACGGCCGCTCCACCCAGGAACTCCGCGCCACGCTGGAGGAGATGCGCGCCATGGACGAGGAGGTGCGCGTGACCCTGGCGGAGCTTGAGCACGCCAACCTCGCGCTCGAACGCTCGAACGCGGAACTGCGCGCCTCCCAGGCCTCCAACGCCGACAAGCTGCGGCTGCTCGCCACCGCCAGCCACGACCTGCGCCAGCCGGTGATGTCGCTGGGCTTGTTCCTCGACGTCCTGCGCCACCGGGTCGGGCCGGGAGAGAACAAGATCATGGGCGGCGTCATGGCCGCCCACCTGACCATCCGCACCCTGCTGGACGGGATGCTGGACGCCGCCCGGCTCGACGCCGGGGTGCTGCAGCCGGATTTCGGGCCGGTGTCGATGAACGCGATGCTCGACGGTATCCGCCACGAGTTCGTGCTCCAGGCGGAGATGCGCGGGTTGCGCTTCCGGATCGTTCCCTGTTCCTTGCAGGTGCACAGCGATTCTCAGCTTCTGGAGCGAATCCTGCGCAACCTGATCGCCAACGCCCTGAAATACACCGAGCGCGGTGGGCTGGTCGTCGGTTGCCGGCGCCAGTCCGGCGACCGCCTGCGAATCGAGGTGTGGGACAGCGGTCCCGGCATTCCCAAGGAAAGCCAGCGGCGGATCTTCGAGGAGTTCCAGCAGCTCGACAATCCGGATCACGATCAGAAGCGGGGTGTCGGTCTGGGGTTGTCGATCTGTCAATCGGCCTCGAAAAACCAGCCATCATCGGCGTCCAATTTCCAGCCACGCTTCCAGTTGCAGAAGCCCGTTGTCCAGGGAGTCCACGGGA